>NZ_JXBW01000029.1 GCF_001447355.1 Alicyclobacillus tolerans
CGGCCATTCTGCAAAAGGCTCGGAATTCCGTAAATGTGCCCCTTCCACTTAAACGCATTTAACAAGTTAGACCGAAAGTCGGACATGTCCACATGATCTTGCTTCACATAATTGTCTAACGGCATAATGGCTCCCGACGCTTCAAGCGTTGGTGCATAGGAAGAATCCACGTAGAAAATATCGGGCGCGTTGTGTGCCGCAAGCATCGGTTGCAATGCCTGAAGGTAGTTTCCGGTAATCACCTGAATACTCACTTTAATGTTTGGGTTCTGTTTCTCAAATGCTGCGACCTGGTTTTGTACCAGCGTCTTTTCTGCAGGACTAGATGCCCACATACCCAGAGTTAAATGTACAGGTGCCACAGAAGCACTCCCAGTATTGCTGGGTTGCGACTGCACACCGCAACCACTTACTGCACCAATGCCAACGAGTGTGATGCAAGCAATGCCAGCTACTCTTTTCTTCATACCTCGACTCCTCCTCAACCTAGTTTTGACCCCACCAATTCAATCCATTACTGTGTTCGAAATGACATAAAAGTTGACATTCGTCTCTTGAATGCTCATCCACTCAGGCCTTTGACATCACTCCCTTCATGGAAGTGCATACATCAATAACAAGGCCTGTCGTATTTTCAAGTATCGATACGAGTAACTCCCCATCTGTGCGATGCAAGGCGACACTGAATTTGCCTTGTCCCGCACAGATGTCCTCGATGACCAAATCATCCATCCCGGTCGGCAAATGAGGATTGAGCGACATACGCCCAGAAGGTGCACAGGGTTCCATCCCTAACAATTGCTCCAAGACAAACACTGGCACCGCTGCGGCCCAGGCCTGTGGCGAGCACGAAACGGGATAAGGCACAGGCTTCTCAACTTCTCCGCTGGAAAATCCACAGAATAGCTCCGGCAGACGACCATGCGCAAAACCATCCTGAGCGAGAAGAAGACCATTGACAATCGGTTCGGCTAGATCCCACCCACCATACCTTCGTACACCCGAGAGAATGAGACTCGTGTCGTGCGGCCAGACCGAACCATTATGGTAACTGAGTGGGTTGTAACTGATTTCCTCGGCAGACAGCGTCCTTATCCCAAAACCGTTAAACAAATCAGGATCCAACATGCGCCTTGCAACGGCGACACCTATTTCCGGAGGCAGGATATCACTCCACAGCACCTGTCCCATATTGGATGACGCAACGAGTAACGGTCGCTTATCACCGTCCAAGGCAAGAGCAAGCAAATTCCGCTCCGCATCATAGAAGTGTTGGACAAAAGCCTGTTGCAGTTTGTTCGCGCGCTCTTGGCACCGAACCGACTCCGCGTCATCGCCAAACAAGGCGAAAATCTGTGCCCAGTTGGTATAAGCCTTGTGAACATAGGCTTGAACCTCCACGAGTGCAATGGGCCCGGTCGCAAGTTGGCCATTTCCGTGCATCATCGAGTCGCCCGAGTCTTTCCAGCCCTGATTGGCAATTCCCCCGTCAGATTCGCACCAATACTCAACGAATCCATCGCCATCGCGATCGCCATACTGCTCGATCCACCGGAAGGCATTCCTTACGGAGGGAAGCATCTGCTCTACAAATTCACGATCCCCTGACCACAGGAAGTAATCAGCCAGCACCACTAAAAAAAGCGGTGTCGAATCGATACTCCCGAAATAAGGATGAAAAGGGAGTACATCCAAGCGACTCAATTCTCCGTCGCGCAATTCATGCAGGATCTTTCCAGGCTGTTCATCGCGTCTGGGGTTAACTTCACTACCTTGAAAGTGAGCCAGCGTGGCAAGTGTACCTCGCGCTATATCCGGAGCTGCTGCCATCATCTGACGAGCCGCAATCAAACTGTCACGCCCGAACGGGACTGCATACCAAGGCACACCAGCCACTAGAAAGCGTCCGTAGCCAAAATCCGTCAGGAGCATCCGGATGTCCTTGAGCCCTTGTGTATACCATGCAACGAATCTGTCGTCACCTTGGATCCTTGGCATCCGCGCAAACCATCGTTCATATGAACGGTGCACATCTGCGTTCATAGCATAAGATTCCGCATCTCCGCAAACGTTTCCGGAGCTATGCGGCGGGGCGTCTATGTTGCATTCATCTTCTACGGAGGGCGTGACCACAAGCTCCCACGCGGCATGGCCGTGGGCAGGTACATGCAGTGTAAATTTGCCCTGCATAGCTGTATCGCCGAGTGGTACCCACGCAAGTAGCCCATCCGCAGTAGAGAACTCCACCGTAGTCTTCATCTTTCGACCGTCGCGTGCAGTGTAACGGTAACTACAAACGTTTCCGGACGCGCTAACCTGTACTTCCCGGTCAAATGATTTAGCGAATCCTCTAACTTCGAACATATCAGCGAAGTCGGCATCAATTTCATACAAGACGTCAATTTGCACAACGTCCCCTGAATAATTCCGTATGATACCGCTTTCCTTTAGAACATGCCCGTCGACGGATTGTGAACGGGTCACAAGGATGCTTTCTCTCGGTATGTCACCTTCCTGCGCGGGAGGTCGATTCGTGTACAAGTAATGGCATTGGTAGCCTTCCTTGGACTCGCTCTCAAGCAACACGAGCGAGTCTGGTCTTGTCAACCAATTTAAGCGTGACAACACTCGCGTGTCGCGCGTAAACAAGCCTCCTTCCGAAACGTTTTCGGAACCATGCTTACACATTCCTTGTAAGTCCGATAGGTAAAATAGGTCGTTTTCCTTAATGACATGGAAATTCATCTTTTATCTCCACACTCCCAGTTCAAAGCCATCTGCAACTTCTATGCACTTTCTCGAACAATCAACTCTGGAGGCAGCAATGTACCGGATGGCTGTTCGTCCTCCTGCAACATACGGACCAGCATTTCAGCGGCATCACTCCCCATCTCGTATCGCGGCTGCGCAACCGTGGTTAACGATGGAGTTACAAATCGACCCAACTCGATATTGTCAAACCCGATAATGGCCAAGTCGTCAGGAATGCGAATTCCGCAGGCCTTGCAATGCTGGATGCCACCTATAGCCATCAAGTCACTTGCAAAAAACACCGCATCAGTTTCAGGATGGCGGGACAGTAGGTCAGCAAGCGCCTTCGCACCGCCCTCAATTGTAAAATCGGCGTGCAAAATAGAATCACGACTATACGCCATGCCATATGCTCGCATGGCAGCTTCAAACCCCCGTAGCCTCTCGATGCTGACTGCTGCATGGGAGTATCCGTTGATGAAGCCGATGTGCTGACGTCCTGTGTTCACCAAGTGCCGAATCGCGTATCGCACTCCATTCACGTTGTCTGTCATCACATAACCACAATGTCTGCTTAAGAGAGGTAAGTCGATAACAACGCTTGGCAATGTTGATTCCACTACTTCTTCAACATATGGATCGTCCAAACGGATACCCATGACAACGACACCTTCGAGACTGCGCTCACGGCAAAAATCGACGTAACTAATGAGCTGTTGCCGAGCTGTATTGGTGCTCACCAAAGTGACGTCATACCCATATTCCGCGAGCTTGTCATGCACACCCACCAATACGTCATACATGAAGTGATGACCGCCGCGATTAAAATCTGAGACCAAGAGACCAATATTTCGACTTTTTTGCAAGACAAGGCTTCGAGCGACGTGGCTCGGACGATAGTTCAATTTCTTTGCGACTTCAAGTACGCGCTGACGCGTCTCCTCCCCCACGTCGTCGCCACCGTTTAATGCGCGAGAAACTGTCGTTATGGAAACGCCGGCAGCCCTTGCCACGTCGCGAATGGTGACGGTCATGGCGGAATCCCCTTTCCTGACACCGAAACGTTTTCAGAAGTCTCGTTACATATGCGACAATACAGAGCTTCAGACACTGTCCGCGATTAGCCCCATCGTAACCGAAAACGTTTCGGATCACAAGTATAAAAATCAACTTCTCTACACACAAGACCTATGGCGTCCAGACACGCAAACAAGCGCCCCGTTCATTCACGAGGCGCCTACGTATACACTTCTGCTTATAACGCGGCTTGCAAAATCTTGTGCACGTCATCCTTGCCGAGCTTCTTGAAATGCCCGATCTCGCCAAAACGAACCGCTTGACTGGCCATGCGCTCCAGCTGGTCATCGCCGATTTGATAATCCGCCAAGCGCTGTGGTGCGCCAATCGACTGGTAGAACTCACGAACCTTTGCGATCGCGATGTCGGCAAGCTCCGCGTCCGTCTTGCCATTGCCATCGACGCCAAATACGTTCTTTGCCAATGACGCAAAGCGGCTCGGATTGACATTTTTAACGTGCTCCATCCAATGCGGGAAGACAATTGCCAGCCCGCCTCCATGCGGGATGTCATAAATCGCACTGATCTCATGTTCAATCGCGTGGCAAGCCCAGTCCCCCGTGATACCCATGGAGATCATTCCGTTCAAAGCCATCGTGCTGCAATACATCATCGTTTCGCGAGCATCGTAATCGTTCGGATTTTCGACGGCTGTCTTCGCGTGTTCAACGATGGTACGCATCACGGCCTCAATCAGATGTTGCTGTAGAGGCGTATGCCGCGTTGGATGGAAATAATGTTCAAAACAGTGTGCCAACATGTCACAGATGCCATAGACCGTCTGATCGCGCGGAACTGTGTATGTGTTCTCCGGATCGCAGAACGAGAAGACAGGGAACGTATAGGGCGATCCGCCGCCGAGTTTTTCTTTTGTCTCCCAGTTCGTGATGACGCCGCCAGAGTTCATTTCTGAGCCCGTCGCCGCGAGCGTCAAGATGGTGCCCAGCGGCAATGCCCCCGTGGCTTTGCCCTTGCGCTGATAAATGTCCCACACATCGCCATCGTATTTAACGCCCATTGCGATAGCTTTGCCACAGTCGAGAACGGACCCACCGCCAACGGCCAAAATCAAGTCGATATGGTTCTCACGGCAAATGGCAATGCCCTTATGTACCGTCGACAACCGGGGGTTGGGTTCGACACCCGCTAGCTCGAACAAACTTACGCCCGCATTTTGCAGAATACCCACCACTTTGTCGTAGAGGCCATTGCGCTTAATACTCCCTCCGCCATACAGCAAGAGCACCCGCTTGCCGATTTTCGTTACTTCTTCAGCCAGGTGCTTCTCTATTTGACCCTTACCGTAGTACAAAGTCGTTGGATTGTAGAAACGAAATGCGTCCACTTGTATACCCCTTTCGCAAGTCAGGACTACAGCTTCACTAAACACTTGATAGCCGCTCTCACATTGTAACAAGGAGCTTTCGAATCGCCAAACGTGCTTGGCCTTCTACATCGGGAGAGCTTCGAATACACATGGTTTGTCCGCACAGACGGAGGTGAGTGCGCGTGGGCTTTTTGGCTGCACTGGGCAGCGCCATTTGCTATGCGTTATCCTACTGTTTTTTGCGCAAGGGTCAGGCTGAGTCGTCACCACCCGACTATGGGCTGCTTCCCATTCTGGCCATGAGTGCCATTTCGCTCTCGGGTGTCGCGATCATCGAATACATGGTTGGCGGCCGCCTGATCAAACCTGGAGCCGATTTACCTGTGCCTGTGCTTTGGGCAACTTGCTCCGGAATCGTTGGTACCTTTTTAGGACGCATGTTGCTCTATCGAGCGGTTAATCAACTTGGCGCTGTACGCGGCGTGGTCTTGAAGGGCGTCAGTCCTGTGGCAACCATGGCCGTCGCGGCGTTCGCGTTAGGAGAAGATCCTTCGTTCGACGACGGGATCGGACTCTGCGGAGTTCTCGGTTCCATTCTACTGCTTGTGATCGAGAGTCGACTTCGCAAACACCGCGCAGCGCGCTTTGCGTTCCAAAGCGCCGCTGTCATTGGCATCACAGCGGCCTGTATCCAAGGGGTTGGTCACGTCTTTCGACAATTGAGCGTCCAAACCGGCCTCTCGCCACTGCCCGCGGCGGCCATCGACCTCAGCGCAGCCACGTCGACCTACGTCATTTGGCTGCTGTTCCGTGGCACTTTGTTGCCGCTTCTGCGGTGGTATGCCCAACACCTAAACTTCTGGCTTGCCGTCGCTGGTTGGTGTTCAGCTGCAGGTGTCTTTTTGTTCTTCTTTGCTGCCGATCACGCCTCTGTATCGACCGTTGCGATCCTAGCCGCGTCGGAACCTGTCTTTGTCGCTTTGTTCTCCGCTCTCTTCCTCGCCCGCTTGGAACGTCTATCCTGGTGGAGTGGCGCCGCCGCCTTATTGATTGGCTTGAGTGCCATGATGCTTGTGACGAGTTGAAGCAAGTTACTGCATCAGCCTTACGATGACACACTTGGACTTGCGGTTGACATCAGCATTCCCTACACTGGAATGACTCATGATGGACCGGAGGATTTCCGTATGTACGACGTTATCGTTATTGGCGGCGGCCCGGCTGGACTCATGGCCGCCATTTCCGCGCGCGAATGTGGTGCGCGCGTTCTGTTGGTCGAGAAAGGCAATCGTCTCGGACGCAAGCTCGCCATATCAGGTGGTGGCCGGTGCAATGTCACCAACGCCAAACCATTGCCCGAGTTGATGGAAAACATCCCAGGTAACGCGAAGTTCCTATATTCCGCATTGAGTCAGTTTTCCAACCATGATATCATCCACTTTTTTGAGCAACTGGGGATTCAATTAAAAGAAGAAGATCGAGGCCGAGTATTTCCTGTATCGAATGACGCAAAAACGGTTGTCAAGGCGGTTGTGGACCATATGTATTCGTTGGGGGTAGAAGTTCTCTTGGATACGCCAGTATCCCGCATACTTACCAAGGAAGGGCAATTCGTAGGCATTCGTCTAGCTCGCGGGCAAACACTCACGGCGTCTGCCGGCGTAATCGCGACCGGAGGTTGTAGCGTGCCCCAAACAGGAAGTACCGGCGATGCCTATGCATGGGCAAAGTCCGTCGGACACAAGATTGTGGACCCTTACCCAACAGAAGTCCCACTGGTTTCCGACGAGCCATGGATTATTTCGCGAAAACTGCAGGGTTTATCGCTATATGGCGTCGAAATCAGCATTTGGACAGGCAAAGGTAAACGTTTGACAACCGAAAGCGGCGACTTATTATTTACTCACTTCGGCCTAAGCGGCCCCGCAGCCCTTCGTTGTAGCCACTACGTCTCAACGGCCAAAAGGCGCGATCCCGACATCGATTTACGAGCGACCATCGACCTTGTACCCAGCATGAAACAAGACGAGTGGTTGCACAGCTTACTCGCCGATCGCGCCAACCATCCGCGGCGGGCTGTCCGTACGGAGCTTGAGCTGACGTTTCCAGAGCGGTTGACTGCCTACATTGCACACGTGGTGAACGTGCCAGCGGATCTTCAGTTAGCTCACTTAACGCGCGTGCAGATGAACGAACTTGGACAAACTATTAAACGTTGCCCGATTCACGTGACAGGTACCTTGCCGTTAGAAAAGGCGACGGTCACTGGCGGTGGCGTTAGTGTCAAAGAAATTGACCCAAAAACCATGCAGTCGAAATTATGCCGCGGTTTATTCTTTGCCGGCGAAGTGATGGATGTCCACGCGCATACAGGCGGTTACAACATTACAGTGGCGTTTTCAACCGGTCGGCTGGCGGGAAAGTCTGCCGCCCAACAGATGCGGTCGGCGCCGCCACAAAGGTCAACGCCGACCCATAGCCCGTGGCACGAAGGGTCAATTCTCACGAGTCACAACGACTAAAGTTGCTCATCCTGGACCGATGCACCATATTCACCGCCGAGCTTGCGCGCATACTTGCCATTAGCCGGGTTGCCATACCGGCGTTCTTCGTCCACTCGCGCACCACGGCGCATGGCCGCGCTTGCTTGTGCACTCATCACCGGTCCTGAAGCTTCGTCACCGCGTCCAATCGACTTTCGTCGAGATGGCATGCGCAACGCCTCCTTTGTGGGTCGATCGCGTTCATGAACAGGTTTCCCGAACGCGCAGGCGCAAAACACGGAAGGTTTTCGAAACGGAGGCATCAATCGATGACAGACACCGCCAAAACGCTGATCCTTGCGTCCGGATCGCCCCGTCGCCGTCAATTGCTCGCGATGCTTGGCGTGCCTTTTGAAGTGGTAACAAGTCACGTCGACGAAACCATTGCACCGGGAACAGCCCCACCGGATGCGGTGAAACAATTGGCCCGGCGCAAGGCGGACGCCGTATGGGCACGCAGACAGACCTCCGAGGATATCGTCATCGCGGCAGACACCGTGGTTGTCGTAGACGGTCGCATCGTGGGCAAGCCGACGTCCGAACAGGAAGCGTTGCAGACTCTTCTTTCCCTTGTCGGCAAGACGCACGACGTATACACGGGCATCTGTGTGCGTTCAAATGAGCGCTGTCTCGTCGATTTTGCACATACCACCGTCACCATGCGAGCGCGCGACGAAAACTGGATTAGGTGGTACGTTGCAACGGGAGAGCCTTTAGATAAGGCTGGATCATACGCCATTCAAGGATACGGCAGCCTGTTGGTACAAGCGATCGCGGGTGACTATTATAACGTTGTGGGGTTGCCCTTAGGGCTACTCGACGAACTCATGGCGAATATGGGCTGCCCGCTTCGCTCCTTTATGTCTGAGCCGCGAGGGCACGTCTAGGGTCAACGGTTATGCGTATCTATCGCACACGCGCGACAACACCGTTATGCGTTTTGATATAGCCGTGACGAAGGATATTGAATCCGTTTTCATGAATGTACAGGCCCATCTGCTGGATGGACATAAGCTCGCGATACGTATAATTCATGGCCTCTGCCATGACGTGATAAAAAAGTCGAGTCTTCCAGCTGTGACGCGGCGTCGTGAGAATAGCGTAACCATTAGGTTTAAGAAATTTGCGGTGCCATTCAAGGCATTCCGGTTTGTACTCGTCTGGGAAGTGCTCAAGCAAACCCACGCTGATAACGATGTCAAACTCATGGCCAAACGACAATTGGCGGATGTCCGACACGAGATAGGTCAGGTTCATATCGCCTTTGTACCAAGCACGCGGGCTTCCGGTTTGTGGATGAGTTCCAAGGAACGGATAATCCTCTGGAAACTCACCAAAGCGATGCGTTTCACAAAATCCATCGTAGTCGACGAGCACGGCTTCACCGCCGGGATACATGGCAGATAGCTGCATAGCCTCATAACCTTCGGCAGCGCCTAAAAACAAAATTCGCGGCTTACTCACGTCCAGTCCTCGAAATAGCGCACGCTTGCCGCGTGGGTCCCAGATGGTATCCGTAAGGCGATGGGCCGTATTCCACAATGCAACCTGTTGCAACTCACGCCAAAGCCTTCCTATTTCTGCGCCGCGAAAACCCAAGATTGCACGGGCAAATTGACCCATCATGCGCCTTTGTTCATAAGGGACATCTTTGACAAACCACTCGTGAAAAGACCGGTTAAACATCTCCCAAGATGTTTGAATCGGCATCCGGTCCCCATTCTGCTCCTCCCATACCCGTTTCCCACTCGCGTAATTCTCTACACGAAAGGGGCGCCCGACATCCTTCCATCTGACCACTGACCAATCGCGAATGGGATTCTCGACAATAAATCTATCCAATTTGGATATATCGGGTGAACGCAGATCATAACGAAACGACGGCCCCAGCAGCGTCTGGCCTAGATCGATTGGGGGCGTAGCACCATCTCTGTACATCGGTTGCCCGGCCCTAGGTTCCGGTTCTCCCCCTGATCCGCTCCTCGTCATCCTTGTGCTCATGTGAACTCAGCCCCTTGTTCATACATGCTTGACAAGACAGAGGTATGCGCAAAGTTCTATCATCGCCATTGAGATATGAAAAAGCAGACGGAATTATCCCCGTCTGCCGCGTGCGAATACTTGTTCTGTTGCCCACTCAAGCGCACCAGACAAATCATCAATCAGATCACCGATATGCTCAATACCCACGGATAGCCGCAACAGTTTGTCTGTAACGCCTACCGCGTTGCGGATGTCTTCCGGTATATCCGCATGCGTCTGCCGCGCTGGGTAAGTCATGAGCGATTCTACACCGCCTAAGCTCTCGGCAAATGTAATGACCTTCAGATGTTCTAAGACATACGGAACCATGCGGGCATCGACCACTTCAAATGAAACCATCCCGCCAAAGCCGCTTGCCTGCTTTGCACAGATGGCCTTGCCTGGATGATGATCGAGTCCCGGAAAATATACTTTGGCGACGTCGTCGCGCGCGTCCAGCCAGGCCGCGATGGCGTTTGCGTTCATGGCGGATCGCTCCATACGCAGTGCCAAGGTTTTCATGCCGCGTAGAAGAAGCCAAGAATCATGTGGGGAGAGTACCGCTCCAATCGAATTTTGGATGAAATAAAGCCGCTCTGCGACGTCTTCCGACTTGGCCACGACAAGACCGGCCAAAACGTCGTTATGTCCCCCCAGAAACTTGGTCGCCGAATGGACCACGATGTCCGCGCCCCATTCAATCGGCCGTTGAAAGTATGGCGACATGAATGTGTTATCTACCATGCACAGCCAACCCCGGGCCTTTGCCAAGTTGCTACATGCCGCAAGATCCGTGATTTGCATCGTCGGATTCGTCGGCGTCTCAATGAATATCGCTTTCGTATTCGGTGTTGCCGCCGCTTCGACGGCAGCGATGTCGCCCGTGTGCACGTAACTCGCCTCAATACCAAGAGGCTTGAGGATTTGCTCGAGCACCCGATACGTGCCGCCGTACAAATCGCTTGAGACGATGACGTGATCAGACGGTGAGAGCAGTGAAAACACGGCATGAACAGCCGCCATCCCAGAGGCAAAGGCAAACCCTCGAACACCGCCCTCGAGTTCGGCAATCGCGTCCTCAACGATTTTGCGCGTTGGGTTTAGCGTGCGTGTATAGTCAAAACCAGTGCTTTGACCGAGCGCTGGATGCGCGTAAGTCGTCGATTGGTGAATGGGTGGCGAAATTGCCCCTGTAACCGGATCCTTGCGATTGCCGATTTGCGCAAGCTTTGATTCAATCTTCAATATAGAAACACTCCCTTCTCGCCCAACGAGAACAAACGATAGACAAAATGTACAGAGTGCACGGACTGACGTCAAGGAAACCTTTCAATGCGTGCCGGTTTCCATCAATCCGCAACATTTTCAAACTTCCTTAAAGGGGATCGAGTCATTCGTGAAAGTTTGGACCTTACCTGTACTCGCCTGCGGCCTCGTCGCCATCTCCCTCTCTGCCATCTTCATCGAATGGTCGAACGCACCGGCGAGTGTCATTGGCATGTATCGCCTGCTCATGGCCACGGCGCTCATCCTCCCACTCGCCTGGCGCGAGCGCTCACAGCTCGCGCACATCTCGAGGAAGGACACGGCGTGGCTTGGCATCAGCGGCATTTGCCTCGGGCTGCATTTTTTGTTCTGGATCCAATCGCTCAAGGAGACGAGTGTCGCATCCTCGCTGATCATTCTGGCCCTTGAGCCACTGTTTGTCATGGTCGGCGAATGGTTGTTCCTTCGCTCAAAAGTCAAAGGAGCCGACGTGTTGGCGATGGCAATTGCCATTATCGGGGCCGGCCTCGTCGCCTTCGCGAACGCTGGACATCAAGGCGACAGCCTTGCCGGTGACGGGCTATCCTTGCTTGGCACCATGGCCGTGTCAGGGTATGTACTCGTCGGCGGGCGAGTGCGGCAAACGCTGACGCCTTGGCTGTATAACGCCATCGTCTTCGCGATTGCAGGTGGTGTCCTGGCTTTGTTCAACGTGACGACAAGCATTCCTTTTGCGCCCTACACACTGCACAACTGGCTTATGTTTGCGCTATTAGCATGTGTTTCAACCGTACTAGGGCACGGGCTTTTCAACCTTCTACTCAACCGAGTGCAGCCAACAACCATTGCCATGACCGTCGTCGGCGAACCCATTGTGGCTACGCTGCTCGCCGCCTGTCTTCTTGGTCAACCTATCACGCAGAGCACTGGCCTTGGCGGCGCCATTTGCCTTCTAGGAGTCGCCTGGCACCTGTGGCGATCAGCGCGCAAATCCGACAATCATACAGATCCATCCGGCCAGAAAGCAGAGCCCGCCAATCGGCGTGATCGCCCCCAAAACCTTGACACCGCTGATACTTAAAACATACAGGCTGCCGGAAAAAAGGACGATACCGATGGCGAACAACCAGCCGGCCCAATGCATGGCCCGCCCGCCGATGCCAAGGTGCAAAAGAATGCCCACGGCCAGCAAAGCCAATGCATGATACATCTGATACTGATCTCCGGTGTGATAAACGTTCAACATGTCCGCGGACATCCGATCCGCCATCACATGCGCCCCAAAAGCCCCAATCGCGACAGACAGAAACGCAAACACAGCTCCTGCAATTGCAAAACCCAAAATCAACGCCTCCTTACTCCGCAAGCACAGGCGGTCGCCGATGGCCTGTCGCCTGCTCGTAATCGTACGCGAGTTGTAATAGTTTCCATTCCGAGAATGCCCCTGAGGTCAACGTGATGCCGACGGGTTTTCCGCCGTTCGTGTAACCTGCTGGCACTGTGATGGACGGATACCCTGCTTTCGCCGCAATGGCAGCACCAAGGTTATTGGCAAACGCAAGTGCGTCGAGGCGATGTTCGTTCAAGGCCTTGTCGATACCGTTTGTGCGTGCCTCATGCAAATCCGCCAGTCGCGCTCGAATATACGAACCGCTAGCGAGGTTGTCCCCGGCGCGCGCGGCGGCCATTTCAAAGATAGCTTGACCATATCGCAGGGCCTTGTCCGCGTTACGGGCGTTAAAGGCCATCACATCGGCCAACGAGTGCACGGCCAGCCACGGTTCGACCGAAGCTAAGTAGGCGTTAAGAGCCACCGGAAATTCCTCGATGAGCACGTCGATTCCGCCTGTAAACGAGGTCGGTAGTGTGCATTCGACAAGGACGGCACCCAGGCTTTCGAGATCGGCCAAGGCCTTGCGATAGACGATCCGCTCCTCGTCCTCTAACTCGTTGTCGTAGTCGCGTGGTACGCCAATACGCGTGCCGCGGAGCCCACCCTGGCTGAGACTTGACCACTTAGCCAACGAGGGTACCTCTACACCCTGTGTCGCGACATCCTTCGGGTCAGGCCCGGCCATGACAGCGAGCAACAGCGCCGCGTCCGCGACGCTACGTGTCATCGGTCCAGCCGTGTCTTGGCTCATCGCGATAGGGATGATCCCGTGGCGGCTAACCAACCCGACGGTCGGCTTGACGCCGACGAGGCTGTTACTGCTTGCCGGACTGAGAATGGAACCGCTGGTCTCCGTACCAATGGCTGCGGGCGCAAACCCCGCCGCAACGCCGGCGCCTGATCCCGCACTCGATCCACCGACGTCAAACACGCCTGGTCCGTACGGATTTTTCGTCTGCCCCCCGCGCGAGGAGTATCCATTTGGCATCCGGTCACTTAGGAAATTTGCCCATTCTGTCAAATTTGCCTTGCCGATGATGATGGCACCCTGCTCACGCAGTCTGCGCACAACCGTCGCATCCTCTTTGGCGTGGTGCCCCGCGAGCGCGATAGAGCCTGCTGTGGTTTGCATGGTGTCCGCCGTGTCCAGATTGTCCTTGACGAGAATGGGAATGCCATGGAGCGGGCCGCGCCAATACCCCTTGGCAGCCTCGCGATCGAGCGCCTCGGCCAGAAGTAACGCCTCTGCATTCACCTCGATCACGGCATGAATGCCCTGTCCAGCAACGTTATGTGCGGCAATTTGCTCGAGATGCGCGGCGACCGTTTCCACTGCCGATATAGTACGAGATCGCAACTTACTTGCGAGTTCCACAATGGTCCATGTCAATGCGTGTTCCATATATAACCCTCCATCTGGGTCAGCCGTGCCGAGGCATGGCAATCAGCGCTTCTGTGGGTTATTGTGCCACAACCCCACTGTGCAAAAAAACTGGCCGCCCCATCTAGACGGATGGAACGGCCAGTTTTCACACTCTTGTAACTTCGATTCGCGGTCATTCGCAACAATTATTGATAGTATCCGAGATCCTGCGCAATGTGTTGGCGGACGACTTGCGGATTCGTCCCGAATTGGCCAAAAGTGCCGACAGCCCCTTGTGCAGACGGATAGTTTGCACCGTGGAATGCACCTGCTTGCTGGCTGGACATCGCACCAACCTGGTTATGCAAATCCTGTTGGATGTGCTGTTGAACCATCTGTGGGTTCGAACCAAATTGGCCCAGCGTGCTGTGCGAAGCCGGATGCTGAGCATAGCCGTAACCAAACGTCTGGCTATGAATTTGTGCCGGGACACTTTGCATCACTTGATGCGTCACACCCACATTTTGGGCCTGGTTCGTCGCAGCATAGCCGTATCCATGCAGATCTTGCTGGATGTGCTGGCGCACCATTTGCGGGTTGCTACCAAATTGGCTGAGCGTGCTGCCCGTTGGTACTTGTGGACCAGCATAGCCATAGGACGGTTGTGCGTATCCAAGATCCTGTGCAATATGTTGTTGGACAATTTGCGGATTCGTCGCACCCGCATGCATCGGTGACGACGCGTACGAATACCCGGGATACAAATCTTGCTGGATATGGCTTTGCACTTCTTGCGGATGGGTGCCAAATTGGCGCAGTGTGTTGAACCCTTGCCCCATAACGTTACTCTGGCCTGCGCCAAACGATTGGTTCATGTGCATGCCAAACGTCAACTCCCTCTTTGGTTAATGGGTGCTTCGGGTAAAGTATGCGCGAGCGCCAAGGTGGCCATGCAGGCGTCAAAAAGAAGCAACGGCAAAAGGCTCGCTGCGAAGCGAGCCCCACGCTGAAGTATAAGCATGCCGTAGGTTTAAGCGTTCAGTGTGACCGACCAATCTTCCACAGCATGTCCCTCTAAAAACTTTTCCGCATCCATCGCCGCTTTACAGCCCGAACCAGCCGCAGTAATGGCCTGCCGATAACGCGAATCCATCACATCGCCACACGCAAACACTCCAGCCACAGACGTTTCAGATGTATTGCCCTTCGTGACAATGTAGCCAACCGAATCCAATTCCAGCTGACCACCGAGAAATTCGGTATTCGGCCGATGTCCAATCGCGACAAACACGCCGTCTGCTTCGATTTGTTTGCGCTCGCCCGTCTCGTTGTCGACGACCTGCAAGCCCGTTACTTTACTGCCGTCCGAGAGGACCTTTTCCGACGTTGCATTCATCACAAAACGAATTTTTTCGTTCGCCCGGGCGCGATCCTGCATGACCTTCGACGCCCGAAGTTCGTTGCGCCTGTGCACAATCGTGACTTCCGAAGCGAATTTCGTCAGAAACGTGGCCTCTTCCATCGCCGAATCGCCGCCACCCACGACGATCACGCGTTTATTGCGGAAAAAGAACCCATCACACGTCGCGCAAGTCGAAACACCGCGGCCAATCAACTCACTTTCGCCTTCGATGCCCAACATTTTTGCAGAAGCACCCGTGGCGATAATCAGCGCATCAGCCGTATAGACGCGATCCTTGTCAACCGTGATGGTGAAAGGCCGTTTCGACAAATCGACGGAAGTCGCCTTACCGCGGGCAAATACCGCACCAAACTTCTCCGCCTGTTTCTTCATCGATTCCATCAACTCAGGGCCCATAACGCCATCCACGAATCCTGGGAAGTTTTCCACTTCTGTCGTGAGCGTCAGTTGCCCACCCGGCTCCTCGCCTTCAAACACGAGTGGCTCCAAGTTCGCCCTTGCCGTATAAATGGCCGCAGTATAACCAGCTGGGCCTGTACCCAGAATGATCAGCTTTCGATGTTCCATATAGCCACCCCTCCACTTCTGTCATCCTATGTTACCCGTTCAAACGCGCGACTTCCACATGACCAGCCACGCACACAGCTTTGTCGTTTACCACTGTAAAATACAAATCCGCGCGCACAATTTCGGGCACTTCTTCGCCCCACTGCGACATGCGCAGGACGGCATCAAGGACGATGCCGCGATGTGGTTCCATGCTTGCCGATCCGCTGTTGACCTCAGCCTCACTCCAAATTCCGCGCGCATCGGCATCCGTGAGTGGAACCAGGCGCACCGCGGGCAAGGTCTGCGTCGCCGTCCGCCGCAACACTGCGACGCCACGCTCTTCAGAAGACAAATGTAAACGGAGCAGCGGGCCAAAAAGCGGATCGCTTTCCATAGTGATGTTGAACGCTGCATTCTCTTCCGCCCGCTCGTCCGGCTCAGGAGCAGCCTCCAGACCAATCGCGGACAAAGCGTCACATAAAGCTGTCCACGTGAGATTATAAGATGACGCTTCTTCCATCTCTGTCGGTGCACTGGCAAGAATGACCGCACGCGAATCGCCTGTTTGAATTCGATCCAGTTCCGGCACAACACCCGGGTCCTTGTCCCGATACTCGTGATAGGCAATGACCTTTGCCAAAGCTCGTACGGCCTGTTCTGGGAATGGATAGATAGGAATTTCGCGCTCCGGATCGACTTCCAGACACCGTACCCGATAATCGCCCGTGGTCAAAAAGTTAGCGACGACAGGTTTCTCATAAGGGTGGCGCACACCAGGCGTCGGCGGATCGTTTGCGACTTCGCAGAGTGCCGCCGAGATGGCCACGCGCACGGCCTCTTCGTTCGACGGCCCGACAGGTGTGAATAGGACGATGACGGCGTCGATCGCCGGATCGCGCAACACCTGCGGCAATACGACCCGGTAGCTTTCCGCTAGTGTCTCAAAGCCAATGTTGATGACCGGGCCGATAAACTCGAGCCCCTCGCGCACCAGTCTATCCACCGTCATCACGGCTCCGCCAGCAGTATTGGTCACGACTGCGACCCGGCGCCCAGCGCGGATGGGACCCGCACGCAACAGCACTGCCACGTCAAACAATTCCTGCAAGGTATCAACGCGAATGACGCCTGCCTGTTGAAACATTGCCTCCACGGTCGCATCCTCGGCAGCGACGGAGACTGTGCGTGAATTCGCAACGTCGTGGCCGACTGGCGTACGTGCGCTCTTCACCGCCAAAATGGGCTTTTGCCGCGTGATTCTGCGTGCGATCCGCGAAAAATTGCGCGGATTTCCGAACGATTCGAGGTAAAGCAAGATCATGTCGATCGACGGATCGGCACCCCAATACTGAAGGAGATCATTGCCCGATACGTCTGCACGGTTGCCTAAACTGACAAAACTGGCGACACCGACGCCAATGTACGCCGCGTAATCGAGAATCGTAATACCCAGTGCCCCGGAATGAGATGCAATCGCAACCCTTCCGTACTCCGGGACCTGGGGTGCAAAACTGGCGTTGAGTTGTGTCTGCTCATCCATTTGAATAAGACCAAGGCTATTGGGTCCGATCAAACGACAGCCTGCGCTGCGCAACTTTTCAAGCAATTCGCGCTCCAATTCGAGGCCGGGCGGATCCATATCTGAGAAACCGGATGACACAATCATCACGTGCTTAATCCCTGCTGCGATTACGTCGTCCGCGACGGAGAGTATCTGGCTCGCCGGTACGACGATGACGGCGAGATCGACCTGCTCTGGCACGTCCCGTAAGCTTGGGTATGCTTTGACGGCGGCCACCGACTGCGCAGAAGGATTCACGGGATACACGGTGCCCCGGAAATCGCTGTTCAAAATGTGACGAAAAATAACATGGCCTAGCCGATCCGCGCCTCGCGACGCGCCGACCACTGCCACGACCTTCGGATGAAAGAAGTGATGCAGCGACGTCATGCAGTACTCGTCCTCCTCTGTGGGGAACAAAATGGGCCGCAGCGCTCACAAACGCCCGCGGCCCCGTGGGTTACGTCACCCTTGGTACGCCTGGTCAAGGAACGCTTCGACCTGTTCCTTCGATTTTGCATCCCGACTAAAGAGACGCTTAACTTCTTGACCGTTGTCATACGCGATAAACGTCGGGATCCCAAGGATTTGGAGTTCTTCTCCCAAATCAGGCAGCTCATCGCGATTGACGCGAACCATGGAGAACGAGTCCTTGTACTTAGCTTCCCACTCATCAAAATAGGGTTCGATCCGGCGACAATCCGGGCACCAGTTGGCGTAGAACTCTACCATCACTCGCCCATTTTGCGTCACTTCACGGTAACGATCATTCGACGTGATCTGCTCCATCGTCGCTCTCCCCTTCCGCCGCTATTATACCGCGAACACAATCGTCAACAAACTATGTTACAAGGTGGGCGTCAACTCAACCCCACATGGCGAGCGCTTCACGCTTGCGTTATAAGCGGGCGAGCAAAATAGGCCGCAAACATGCCTTTGGATCGAACATGCTGTCGGGGCGAGCCATATGCTTGAGTGAAGGCTTTTGGATCGAACGTGCTGTGGGGGCGAGCCATATGCTTGAGTGAAGGCTGGTTTGCCAGGAGGTGTCGCGGATGAAGCTTGGCACGTTCATCAAATTGGGGACGCTCGCATTTGACGTCGCCCGCGACGAGCGCGTGCAGGAATTGGTGCGTATGGCGCACAACGGTGCAAAGCGCCGAGGTTTGTTGCAGCCCCCGCCGGGAACCCGGCCACAACGGTAAATTGTTATTCAAGCACAAGATAAGCGCGCTGTTGGATACGCATACTCATTGCGCGATGTGTCGGTCGCTTCGCGCGTTTACAGGCAATGCCCCGCCACCCTGGCAGGGCTTCCTTTTTCTTTGGACGTTTCTTGCGATTTCTGTTTCTAAGGATATTCAACCCAGATTTTGTGCAGGCATCAAAATACACTTCACTCGTCTTTCCAATGTAATCCATGACGAGTCAGTGGCTACACAGCGCTTTTCAATCTACTCAAACTCCTTGCTAAATTTCAAAAGTTCCAAGACACCTTTCCCTACATATCCTCTAAGAAGCCAGCTAATAATGACCCTATATGTAACAAGAGTCAATATACAAAGAAATGCGACGAGTTCAAAGGTATAGTACAAGTGGGAAATTGGAATGCATAGCGCTCCTAGTATCAAAGTATAAATGGAAACCCCAACACCAACCATCACAAATATTCGACTGATGCTATAGGCATAAATCCGAAAAACATCCGACTCATCGTATCCGAAATGTCGTAAGATGCCCATATCCTTCTGTTGCACCTTGAGGTAGGCATTGAAGGATAGAAGGACGTGCCCGATAGTGGCCAAAAGAAACACAATTGGCAGAGCAATGGCAAAGACGACGGCGTCATGAATAGATGCAGTTATATTGTGAAAGGACTTAAATGTATAATTCTCGTTATAGCCCAATTGCTGAAGCAAGGATGCAACCTTTTCGACATCTGATACGCGGTCGACGTATACACAGACACCCTTAAGTGCTTGGATTCCAAACGATTGCCCATGATCATACTTCGTCACAAAGTCAGACCAACTGATGTGATACGAAATCCGAATGAGTTTATGAAACAGCTCCGGCCCAACATACAAAATGTTGCTCTGATTGTCACTCGTATCAAAGAGGTTCAAGGGGTTATTTTCGTCGACGGAACGCTGGTATACCACGGAAAGACGCGTCATTTTGCTGCTACTAATGCCCGCGGAACGAATTGAGATTGATGGAATCTCCAAGTCCAATTTGGAGGGTAGGTTCATACTGCCATAGACGATATTGGGTTTAAAATGGAAATTGCCTAGTGTTGAATCCGTATATGAAATAGTTAGGTTCGGTTGTTTGGCTGACGATAGATTTCGTGG
>NZ_JXBW01000003.1 GCF_001447355.1 Alicyclobacillus tolerans
TTGAGGAGTCTCACAACGTAGTTTAGAGCCAGTGCCAAAATTAAATAATCGCCGTTACAACAGGTATCTTGAATGTAAGATACGACTCACTTTATTTCGCCAAAGAAAAACGGAATGATCAGAGAACTTTATTACAGGCGTTTCAGAGGGTCCATAGGTCTATCCAAGTCATGTGAATTGTATGTTTATCGATGGTATTTGAATGTTTATACGAGGTAAATCATGGTGGATGAAAATCGTCGAGTTGGTGCTAGATATAAATACGCCACGGAACCCTCTTTTGGTAGAATTAAGTCGACCAAAACCCATTCACAACAAAGGAGAAGCTCCATGACGAAATCCAGTATATCACAACACGCGCAATCTGGTTTGGTTCCTTTCCCCTTGATTCCCCGTCAATGGGAACAGTATATGGATGTTCCGTTTGTTATCCCCGCACTGACTTTCCCTTGGGACATCTTTCGAAACATTGAGCAGGAATACTACTGGCATCTATATGACTCGTTGCGTGAGGAACGGATAAATCGGTCGGACGGAACCAGCAACGTCACCAACTCTGCTCTTGGGCTGGAACTCCCCACACCAACGGAACAGGCGGATAATACGTCGACAGTCACGCGAAGTCGTTCAGGCCGCAAGCCTCACGACTTTATGCCTATGATGCGGGCGTTCGAGTTGGCCCGATTGCTATACGTTGAGAGCATGGCTGAGAGTGTCTACCTACAGGTTCGCTCCAACCCGTTGTTTGCTGAAGCTTGCGGGTTTACAGGCAAACTCCCCAGTTACCGCTCGTTTGCCCGCTTCGACGAAATCATGACAAACTTCGGATTATGGGATAAGGCTCGACGGCTGGTCGTTGCGTTCAACCTGAAGCAGGGTGTGTTAGAGGTTGAGGATACCTTGGTCGCCGATACAACGCATATTGAAGCGGAGGCGACCTACGGAAAACAGATGAAAACCTGTCGCCACAAAGAAGACTGTGATTGCCCTGCCGTCCCCACGGACGATAACGTAGGCATTGTTCGTAAGAGTAACGCCGTGTCCTACATTGGCCACAAAGTTTCGTTACTCAGTGGCGCCAAGGGACAACTTCCACTCACCCGAGAAGTGCGCAAGGGAGAGGAATACGATGCTTTCACCTTGCTGCCTACACTTGAGCGATTCAAATCTGAGTTTGAGGAACTGGCACAGTCTGTGCAATATGTACTTGCCGATGGGATTTACCAGAGTCCAAGAAACCAGAAGGCAACAAGGGATGTACTTGGGGCAAAACTGGTTGCTCCCATTAATCCCAGGGGTCGCCAGGACAAACCGAGCGATGTCCGTGGAATTGATATGATTGACCGCTACGGGGTGCCACATTGCATTGCTGGACACAAGATGGAGCTAAAAGGATCCGACCTCAAAAAGGAGCAGTACATATTCACGTGTCCAGTTCACAATCCTCAGGCGAAACAGGAAGGGCTTGTCTGCCCGCTCCACAAGCACATTGAGTGCTGTAGCGGTGCCACCCAGGGTCGGGTGCTGCGGGTTGATTTTGCGACAACACCTCAGGTAGACCCTGAGTTTCCACAGCACAGCCGTACATTCGATACGTTGTATGATGCCCGTACAGGGATTGAGCGAATTATTGGGATGCTGAAAGATGGATACAGTTTACGGCGTGTACACAAACGTGGACGTAAGGCGGTAGAGGCTCACGTTGACCAGTGCATGCTCTGTATGCATGTGATGGCATACTGCGCCTACACTCAAACTGGAACAGTAAACCGCGGGTGGACACGAAGTCGACTGAAGCGGGCTCAATGAAAATTATCCACAATAACTGAGGCTGCGGGTCCTATCCCCAGCTTTATTGCGTCCATTTTTGCCAACAGGAACTTACAGTGCGATCTTCTGCGACCAGAACACCCCGATCCAGTCAAGTTTCGGGCCATTGGACCGTACTTCGCGTTACTCCGATGTCCTCCAAAGTAATTTTGGCATCGGCTCTTAGCAAGATGAGCGCCGCCATCACAGCGGCGAAAAGCATAATAACACCTTTCGCCGCATGTGTCAAGCGTTTCTGTTCCTTGTCACACGAGCAGCAAATCCCACCCAGATGTGTGCATGTGATTCCTATGCCATCTTCAACAAAGCTACTCGAACCTACGACGAAAAGGCTCCATACGATACAGTAAGCTTCAGCAGGCGCTCCTTCCCCGGGATACAGCCATCAAAACTGTGCGCCTGCTGAAGCTCAAAACACTTATTCAACGTCAATCCCCGTCAAATCACCTTGCTCAAACGCAGTTAGCCACGCCCTCTGGCGCGGGGTAAGCTGCTCAATCCGCAAAAGATCCGGCCGTTCTTTCCAAGTCCGATACAAGGCGTGTCGCTCCCGCCATTCCGCGATCCGTTGATGGTTGCCCGACACCAAAACCTCCGGCACCGCCAGATCCCGATATACAGCCGGACGCGTGAATTGAGGATACTCAAGTAAGCCCTGAACGTGCGATTCGTCCTCGAGAGACGCCGCATTGCCCAAGACGCCCGGCAGCAATCTGGTCACTGCATCGATCACTGCCATCGCCGCGATCTCGCCACCCGTCATCACAAAATCGCCTAACGATAGTTCCTCGGTTGCCAGTGCTTGCCGAACGCGATCGTCAAACCCTTCGTAGTGGCCACATATTAGCACAATCCGCTCGGACTGGGCGTACTCCTCTGCTACCTGCTGGGTGAATCTGCGGCCGGACGGAGACAACAGTACCACGCGCGCGCGTGGCGATTCCAATCTAGTATTCAAGCGGTTGCAAAGATCATCGATGGCTTCAAACAACGGCTCCGGCTTTAGCAACATGCCTGCGCCACCACCGTAAGGCGTGTCGTCGACAGTGCGATGCCGGTCCCTTGCATATTGCCGAAAATCGATCAGTTCAACATCCACCGCGCCAATCTCTGCAGCACGCTTCATCATACTCTCACCAAGCACACCCGAAAACATATTCGGAAAGAGTGTGAGCACGTGAATCGCAAGTGCCATCATCAGCCCTCCGACTCGCTGTCATCGTCCAGTAAGCCTGGCAAAAGATGAACCGTCATCTTTTTCGCAGCGAGATCGACCGCCAAAATACAGTCTGGAATCGCTGGCAGGAGAACGTCGGGTTGCCTTTGAGGGCGGCGGATCACATAGACGTCATTCGCCCCCGGCGTCAGTACCTCCACCAATGGCCCAAGCCGTTCCCCCGCGTCCGTCCATACATCCAAACCCACAAGCTGATGAATGTAGTACGTCCCCTCAGGCAGAGGCAACAATTGCTCCTCAGAAACACAGAGCTCAAGGCCACGCCAATGTTCCACGTCGTGAATGCTGTTTAGCCCCTTAAAACCAACGATCCACATATTTTGATGTTTGCGACCGCTGCGAACCTCAACTTCCGTAATCGGTGTTCCACCTTCAGGTCGAACATACAGCCTGGACCCCGGCGCGAACCTTTCCTCCGCGAAATCTGTCCGCGGATATACGCGCATTTCGCCGCGTAGTCCATGCGGTTTTGTCATCACGCCGACTGTGTAGTACGTCGTCACCCTTCGATCCGCTGCCCGTTTTGGCGAATCTCGACGACAATGCCGTCGCGCACAATAATTTCCGAACCGAGCAACACCTTCGTCCAATCGTCTCCAGGCTTGACCTCTACCATGGTTTCAACTGTCATATTCTGAATCTCTGTACCAAGTTCCATTTGCTGAAACTGCTGCATTTGCTGAAATAATTCTTCCCGTCTTTGCTCACGCACACGCTTTTCATTCTCTACCTGCTGGCGCACCTGCTGCGCCAACTCACCGCTTTGCGCCATGGCCTCTTCGATAGCTTGCTTGCCTTGTTCCTCAATCTGTTCCAATTCATTCATGACCTGCTCGATCTGGCGGCGTTGTTCTGCAATGATTTGCTGCTTCGCGGCTTCCGTCAAAATAAACTTAACTGCCACAGGCTGCCGAATAACCACTTAAAATCTCCTCGCATCCTCTTATGACTGAATGTCGACAAACACCCGTTTTTTCTGACGATACGCTGCGGCACTAACCACGTTGCGGATGGCCTTGGCTACCCGCCCCTGTCGGCCGATCACGCGCCCTACGTCGTCCGGGTGCACCTTGACCTGATATGTGACCGTATCGCCCTCTTCGATTGGGGAGACCGAAACAGCTTCGGGATGATCCACAAGAGAGCTAACGATATATTGAACCAAGTCTTTCATTGGCGATCACTCCGAAGGGCGGCCCATTAGGCCGCCCACAGTTCACTTCTGAAATTTTTGTTCATGGAACTTCTTCATAATACCTTCCAAGTGGAACAAATAGCGCACTTTGTCGGAAGGTTGTGCTCCCGTGCCCAACCAGTACAGAGCGCGTTCCTCGTCGATCTGGATTTGCGCAGGCTCAGTCAACGGATTGTACGTGCCAATTTCCTCGACAAAACGACCATCGCGCGGAGAACGAGACTCCGCAACAACAACGCGATAGAACGGACGCTTCTTTGCACCCATGCGCTTCAAACGAATCTTCACTGCCATTTTGTAATGCCCTCCATATCGTTATTTTCGCTTTTTCTTGCGATGCTGGCGCTGCCTAGGCTCGCCACCACTGCCCGCAACTGAGTTGCTCGGCATGTCCGCCAACGACGGCATGTCCTTAAGCCCAGGCATCCCCCCGAGCCCACCCATCGCTTTCAAAGCACTCATCGCACTTCGTCGGCTCATTCGCTTACCCATACCCGTGAACCGTTTCATCATCTCGCGGGTCTGTTCAAACTGGTTTAACAATTGGTTCACTTCACGCACTGTCGTCCCGCTGCCATTGGCAATCCGCCGTCGGCGACTCGCGTTCATCACGCTTGGGTCTTCCCGCTCAGCAGGCGTCATCGATGAGATGATGGCATCCATCCGCAAGAACCGCCGATCATTCAAATCGATGTTCTCGAGGCCTTTCATGCGATTCATGCCAGGAATCATCTTCAGAACTTGATCGAGCGGCCCTAAGTTGCGCACTTGGCGAAACATCTCTTGAAAGTCATTTAAGGTGAAGCTCGATGTGCGCATCCGCACTTCCATCTCTTTGGCCTTTTCCAAGTCGATGCGCTCTTGAGCGCGTTCAATCAAGCTCAGCACATCGCCCATGCCGAGAATACGAGACGCAAGCCGATCCGGATGGAATGGTTCCAGCGGCTCAATCTTCTCACCAAGCCCGACGTACTTAATGGGGCATCCCGTCACCGCGCGTACGGTGAGTGCCGCCCCGCCGCGAGCGTCGCCGTCCAGCTTGGTCAGAATGACACCTGTGACACCCAACCGCTGATGAAACGTCTCGGCGACATGGACAGCATCCTGCCCCGTCATCGCGTCGACCACTAAAAGAATTTCGGTCGGCTGCACAGCCGCCTTCATCCCCTCGAGTTCCTCCATCAACTGGTCATCGATGTGTAAGCGGCCTGCGGTATCGATGAGAACGATGTCGGCCCCGGCCTTCTCAGCCTCTGCTAAACTCGCCTTCGCGATAGCGACTGGATTTGCATCCGCGCCTTGGTCGAATACCGGAATATCGATCTGCTTGCCGAGCACCTTGAGTTGGTCAATGGCGGCAGGTCGATAGACGTCGGCGGCGACGAGCAAAGGCCGGTGCTGGTGTTGACGGAATGCAAGGCCCAGTTTAGCGATCGCGGTTGTCTTACCCGCGCCCTGCAACCCCACTAGCATGACGACAGTCGGCGGCTTTGGCGCCATTTGAATGCGTGCCTGCGCGCCGCCCATCAACTCCGTCAGCTCTTCGTAGACGATCTTTACGACCTGTTGCCCTGGCGTCAAACTCTTCTGCAGATCCTGGCCAACCGCCCGCTCCCGCACGCGATTGACAAAATCGCGTACAACCTTGACGTTGACGTCTGCCGCAAGTAATGCGAGCCGAATTTCACGCATCGCCTCTTGCACATCCGCCTCCGTCAAACGTCCTTTTCCGCGTAATCGATTGAGTGCAGACTGCAGACTGTTCGACAAACTCTCAAGCATCCGCCTCACCTCCCGTCAAGCTCGACAGCGTGGCAGCCATCTGCTCTATGGCCCTTTGCATACGCGTGCGATCCGCTTCCGACAAGCGCGCCCGAACCGCCTGCCAGCAGTCGATGAGCAGCGCCCAAGCCGTACGCTGTTTCGCCGCAATCTCCTGCAGATGAAGTGCCGCTTCGTACACTTCAAGCTGCTCGCCGACGCGACGCAGTTGATCATGCACCGCCTGTCGACTAATCGACAGAACAGAACCAATTTCCGCGAGCGACATGTCTTCAAAATGGTACAACTCGACGATCTGTCGCTGACGCTCCGTAAGCAGCGGTTCGTAGAACGCATAGAGATCGCCTATGCGAGTGACCTCTCTCATACTATCTGGGTTCTGCGTCACTGTCAAGCAAATCTCCTTTACACCACAAATCGGCCGTTATGGCCTGCAAACCGCCTCCGCATAAGCGGTCGCATCAAACGGCTGCAGGTCTTCGACCCCTTCGCCAAGGCCAATCCACTTCACCGGTATTCCTTGCTCGTGCACAATGGGCAGAACAATTCCACCTTTCGCTGTCCCGTCCAATTTGGTGATGACAATGCCAGTCACATCGACAACCTCTTTGAAAACCTTCGCCTGCATAAGGCCGTTTTGACCTGTTGTTCCATCAAGCACTAAGAGCACTTCATGGGGCGAGCCAGGCATTTCTTTCGCGGCGACCTTTCGAATCTTGGCCAACTCCGCCATCAGATGCGACTTGTTTTGTAGGCGACCTGCCGTGTCACAAATAATGATATCGATCCCGCGCGCCTTTCCGGCTGCGATGGCGTCGTAGACGACAGCTGCCGGATCCGCCCCCTGGCTGTGTCGCACCACATCGACGCCAACCCGGTTCCCCCAGGCCAGCAGTTGTTCGATCGCCGCTGCGCGGAACGTATCGCCAGCCGCCAGCAAGACCTTTTTACCTTGTGCTTGGTAATAATGAGCCAACTTGCCGATGGTCGTCGTCTTCCCTGCACCATTGACGCCAACGACCAAAACAAGTGTTGGACCCTCCGACTGCAAGTTCATGTCTGACGATCCGATATCGAGCATGTCCCGCATCACGTCGACCATCACATCGGGCAGGTCATCCGCGTTTTCGATCCGGCGTTTACGCGCGGCAACGCGAACGCGATCGACCAGTTCCAGCGCGGTCTCCACGCCCATATCGGCCGCAATAAACGCCTCTTCCATCTCCTCAAACAGCGACTCGTCCAATTTGCGCCCGCGAAAGATGCTTGCGAGCTTGTCCGCCAAGGCATTTCTCGATTTCTGCAGCCCCTTGCGGAACCGTTCAAACAACCCCATACCGACTACCTCCTCCTCTTGCGCTTCTTATGCCGTCTCGTAGTCGATTTCGTCCGCCAAGCGCACGCTGACAAGCGAGGAGACGCCTCGCTCAGGCATCGTGACACCGTACAGCGCATCGGCTTCCTCCATGGTTCCACGTCGATGCGTGATCACGATAAATTGAGTCTCTGCCGCGAAGACCTTCAGTTGTTGCGCAAAGCGCGAAACGTTCGCCTCGTCGAGTGCGGCCTCGACCTCGTCCAGAACGCAAAATGGCACAGGCCGCACGCGTAGAATCGCGAATAACAGGGCCATCGCGGTCAGCGCACGCTCACCACCCGACAGCAGATTCAGGTTTTGCAGCCTTTTCCCGGGTGGCTTCGCGACCACTTCGATCCCGGTTGTGAGTGGATCCTCCGGATTGGTTAGCGACAAATCCGCTTCGCCGCCATTAAACAGAATTTGAAACGCGTGCGCAAACTCGGCTTGTATCTGCCGGAAGGTTTCCATAAACCGATTGGCCATTTCGGCATCGATCTCGTCGATGAGCCGCTCCAGTTGTTGCTGCGCCTCAACCAGATCGTCGCGCTGTTCTGTAAGGAAAGTCACGCGTTCGGACAAACGCTCGTGTTCCTCAATGGCACCGAGGTTGACGTCGCCCAACGCGGCGCGCCGACGGCGTAAAGACTGCACCTCTCGCTCCAAATCATCCACGGATCCCGTAAGCGGATAGCGGGATTTTGCCCACTCATAGGTCATTCCGTGATTGTCACCCATTTTTTGCAGCGCGTGAGCCAGATCCGCATCGGCGCGTTCCGCTGCGACCACCGCTCGATGCAAAAGTTCGTCTTCGCGGGCGACAGCTTGCCGAGCCTCGTGTGCGACCCCTTCCACTTGGCGCGCCGTAGCCTCTCGCTCCAACCGCGTTTGACGAGCCAATTCCAATTGTTGCTCGCCTTCAGCTACCGCATCAAACAACGATTGCACGCCGCTTCGTTTGGAAGCGGCCTCCTGTCTGAGATCCCTTTCCTCCGCTGCGGCTGTCTGCGCTTCTACATCGAGTATCGCAATCGCCTCGCGCAAGCGCGCAGCTCGGTTTGCGAGTTCTTGCTCGCGAGCCCGCAATCCCTCGCGCTCTTGACGCAAAGTCGCCACTTCGATGCGCAATCCTGTGACCTGCTCCTGCGCCTCAGCCAGACGCTGTTCCAATTCAGTCAATTCTTTGCGTTTAGCGGCAAGGGCTTCCGTCAGGGACGCCAAAGCAGTCTCTGCGTCAACAAGGCCTTGTTGGGCAGTCTGTTCGCGCAAGGCGATGGCGTCACTTCCGGATTGCAGTTGCTCAGCCTCCCATGCCAACGCCTCCAGGCGCTCCGCAGCCGATTTTTGCTGATATTCCAGTTGGCGCATCTGCTCTTGCAACTGTTGCCGCTCATTTGCCAGACCCTCAAGGTGCTTCTGGGCGTCGAAGCGTGCTTGCTGTGCCTGGCTCACCTGCTCGCGCAAGAGCTGCTGGCGTTCGATCAGAGTCCGCTCCGACTCCTGCAACTCGCGAAGCTTTTGCTCTACGTCTTGCCTCTCGCGCGATCGGCCAAGCAACCCGGGCCCTTTGCGGTTGACGTGTCCGCCCGTCATCATACCGCCCGGTGACACGACATCGCCCTGCAACGTAACGATTCGGTAGCGATATTGCAAGTCCCGCGCCAGGGCATTGGCCCGCTCGAGGCTTGCGGCGATTAGGACATTGCCAAGCAAGTGCTCGACGGCTTGTCGGTAGACTGGATCGGCATCGACCAAGTCGCTCGCAACGCCCAGAAAGCCATCTTGACCGCGTACAGAGTCCAAGTCGCCCTCCCGCAAACGGCGAGATTTGATGACGTCAAGTGGCATAAACGTCGCGCGTCCAGCCTGCCGTTGCTTGAGCAATTGGATGGCGGCCCGAGCGTCGGCCTCGCGATCGACGACGACGTTTTGCAAGGCGCCGCCAAGGGCCGTTTCGATGGCAATCTCGTACTTTTTATCCACATGCACAAGCTCCGCGAGGGAACCGTGAATACCTGTTAGGGCTCCGCGATGAGCTTGCTGTAACACGGTTCGCACACCGAGTGCATAACCGTCGTAACCCTGTTCGAGGTCGCGCAAAAGTTCGAGTCTCGCCTGCATCGCTTGCATTTCCGCACGCAGACGGTGCAGTTCGGTCACGGTGGTAGCTTCCGCCTCGGCCGCCTCTTCGCGAACCCGGTCGTGCTCTTCTATGCGTGCCGCCGCCCGTTCCATATCAGCTTCAAGCGTCACCACTTGTTCGGCCAGCTTGCGGTGCGCTGCCGCCACCTCGTCGATCTGCGCCTGAAAGCGGGCTTGATCCTGCTCGAAGCGAGCTCGTTTGCCAGCATCTGAAGCGGCTTGTTCTGCCAGCATTTTGAGTTCGTTGCGCAACGAGGCAGCGCGATGGTTGACCTCGATCAACTCCGCGCTCATCTCTTCGATCTCGGCCGTGAGCACGTTTTTTTGTTCTTCACTGGCAGAGGTCGCAACCTCATTCAGCTGTGCAGCGCGTTCACCGAGTTTCTCGGTGACCTCATGCAAGGCTGTGTTCGCATGTGACAACTCTCGCTCGATATCTTCCAGTTCGCGCGCCTGCTCCATCCGCCGCGTCTGCCGCGCTTCCGCCGCGGCAGCGAGATGCTCGAGGCGCTGATCGATCAAGGCGAGATCGCCCTGTGAGCGTTGGCGCTCTTCGACCAATCGCACATAGCGCTGTTGCAAAGCCTCGACCTGGGACACGGTTTCCTCAAAGCTTGCCCGCGCCTCGCGCCAAGCGGCCTCCGCCTGCGAGAGCGCCGCTTGCGCCTCGTCTCGCACAGCCTGCTGTCCAGAGACTGCCGCAGTCGCCTGTTGAAAACGCTCGTGCAACCGATCGATCTCGACGACCAACAACGTAATTTCTGCTTCTTCCAAGGCATCGCTCAATTGCTGATACTGCTCGGCCCGAGCCCGTTCTTCGGCGAGGGGGGCCAATTGCTGTGTCAACTCCGCCAGGATATCGTCGACGCGAATCAGATTGTTTTCCGTATCCTCCAGCTTTCGTTCCGCTTCTTTGCGCCGGTGCTTAAACTTCACAATCCCAGCCGCATCCTCGAAGGGCCCACGCCGATCCTCTGGTCGCGTAGACAACATTTCTTCAATCTTGCCTTGCCCGATGATGGAATACGCGTCGCGCCCCAGCCCTGTATCCATGAACAACTCATGAATGTCCTTCAAGCGGCAGGGCTGGCGATTGATGTAGTACTCGCTTTCGCCTGAGCGAAAGACACGGCGTGTAATGGTGACCTCGTCGAATACCACCGGCAAATGGCGGTCACTATTGTCCAAGGTCAAGGAAACCTCGCAAAGGTTTGTCGGTTTACGCAGTTCGCTGCCGGCAAAAATCACGTCTTCCATCTTACTGCCGCGCAGATTGCGCACACTCTGCTCGCCGAGCACCCAGCGAATGGCGTCCGCAATATTGCTCTTGCCACTGCCGTTTGGTCCCACGACAGCGGTAACCCCTGGCGACAATACGATCTGGCTCTTATCTGCAAACGATTTAAAACCAACAATATCAATCTGCTTGAGATACACCAGTCATCTGCTCCCCGGAGTTAAGTTCGGCCAGGGCCGCCAATGCTTTGGCCGCCGCCTGTTGTTCAGCCTCTTTTTTCGATCTGCCGATCCCGACACCACGAACCTCGTCACCCAGTTCCACTTGTACAACAAATTCCCTAGCATGCGCTGGGCCGCGCTCCTCAACGATGGTATACCGCAACGACGTGCACAGCCTTTGCTGCACAAGCTCCTGCAACGCCGTCTTATAGTCGACACCGACTCGCGCGTCCGCAAGATGTGGAATGACATGTGTGTGCACGAATTTGCGGACAGCCTCAATGCCTTGATCGATGTATAAAGCACCAAGAAACGCCTCAAACACATCCGCCAGCAACGCCGGTCGCGAACGACCACCACTTCGTTCTTCCCCTCGGCCTAAGCGAATAAATTGCTCAAACGACAGTCGCCGAGCAAATACGACCAGGGACGGTTCACAGACAATCGCAGCCCGCATTCTCGTCAATTCACCCTCGGGCAAGCGTGGATACGTATGATACAAGAAGTCGCTGATGATGAGTTCCAACACGGCGTCGCCGAGAAACTCCAGACGCTCGTTGTCTTCCACATGCGCCTTGCGATGTTCATTGCGGTAGGACGCATGGGTGAACGCCTGTTTCAACAAATTGAGGTCTGTGAAGCGAAAATCCACAATGTCTTGCAATTGATCCCACTTCGTTTGCAAAGCTTCCTCTCCCCTTCGGGGATTTTGAGGCGCAGCCTCAACGCGCGAAACCGCTCACCCTAAGTTGAGCACGCGGCTGCGGCGGTCCCTCAAAACCCTCATGGTACAAAAGCCCCCGGTAGGACCAGGGGCTTGTCTCACTGCAATTGACTTTATTGGGCCGCATATTTACGGAAGATCAAGGACGCATTGTGGCCACCGAAGCCAAACGAGTTGGACATCACGACCTTCACATCGCTCTTGCGGGCGACATTCGGGACATAATCCAAGTCACATTCTGGGTCTGGTGTCTCATAATTCGTCGTTGGCGGAATCATTCCTTCTTGAAGCGTTTTGACGCACGCTACCGCCTCAACGCCGCCAGCAGCCCCTAACAGATGGCCTGTCATTGACTTAATCGAACTCATCGCCAGTTTGTAGGCGTGGTCGCCAAACAGTCGCTTAACAGCCAATGTTTCAATCCGATCATTAAACTCCGTCGACGTTCCATGCGCATTGATATAATCAATATCCGTCGTCTGTAGACCGGCATCTTCAAGGGCAGCCTTCATCACGCGGTACGCTCCATCGCCATTAGGATCCGGCGCTGTGACATGGTATGCGTCGCCAGACATCCCATAACCGACGATTTCGGCAAGGATATGTGCCCCTCGAGCTTGTGCACTCTCCAGGGATTCCAAAATGAGAATACCTGCTCCTTCGCCCATGACAAAACCGTCTCTGTCTTTATCAAACGGTCGACTCGCGCGCGTCGGCTCGTCGTTGCGAAGCGAGAGAGCTTTCATATTGCTAAACCCAGCCAGTGCGATATCGACCACAGCAGCTTCGGCACCGCCGGCGATCATTACATCCGCCGCTCCGCGCTGAATGATCTTAAACGCATCGCCGATTGCGTTCGAACCGGTCGCACACGCGGAAACAGGGGAGCTGTTCGGACCGCGGACCCCGAATTCGATGGAGACTTGTCCAGTCGCCATGTCGCTAATCATCATGGGCACCAAGAATGGGCTAACACGCTTCGGGCCACGCTCTAGTAAAATGCGATAATTGCTCAACGTCGTCCCGATACCGCCAATTCCCGATCCGATGTAGACGCCGATTCGATCCCGATTTTCATCGGTAATGACGAGCCCGGCGTGCGCCACCGCTTCGTGCGCTGCGTACAAGGCATACTGGGTGAACATGTCCATGTGTCGAAGTTCTTTTTTATCGATATATCGCTCGGGGTCGAAATCGTTCACTAATCCGGCGATTTTACAGGGATAGTCGGATGTATCAAAGCGATCGATCTCGCGAATACCCGATTTGCCAGACAGCAGGCTATCCCAGAAGGTAGGGACATCGTTGCCGACTGGAGAGACCACACCTAGCCCTGTCACAACCACGCGTCGTGTCATGCATTCACCCCCTTACATAGCAGAAAGCCCCGGCTCGCGCACGGGACTATGCCAAACATCAGCTTGATTATCCCTGGTGCTCCGTGATGTATGTAACTACATCGCCCACGGTGCTGATTTTTTCAGCGTCTTCATCAGAGATTTCCAAGTCAAACTCGTCTTCCAACTCCATAATCAGCTCGACGATATCGAGAGAATCTGCACCGAGGTCGTCTTTAAAGGTAGCGTCCAGTGTCACCTTATCTTCATCGACGCTGAGTCGGTCGACAATAATCTTTTTTACGCGCTCAAACACATCGTTTGCCATCGTCTCACCTCCTTTTGCAGTATACTACATGACCATGCCGCCGTCGACAGCTAGTACTTGACCCGTTATATAACGCGCCTTATCCGATGCCAAAAACACAACGGCATTTGCAACGTCCTCGGGAGTACCTCTGCGCGCCAGCGGAATGTGTTGAAGCAAAGCATCCAGAGCCTCCGCGCCAAGCGCCGCCGTCATGTCCGTTTCAATGTATCCTGGCGCAATCGCGTTCACCGTAATGTTGCGGGGCGCTAGTTCCTTCGCAGAGGCTTTGGTTAAACCGACGAGCCCCGCCTTGGCGGAAGCATAATTGACCTGCCCCGCGTTGCCCATAAGACCGACGACAGAGGTGATGTTGATAATGGTTCCAGAGCGTTGTTTCATCATCGGTCGCGCTACCTGACGAGTCATATAAAATGCCCCGCGCAGGTTGGTATTGAGCACGTCATTCCAATCGTCGTCCTTCATCCGCATCAACAAACCATCGCGCGTAATCCCAGCATTATTGATGAGTATATCTACTCGCCCAAACTCTTCAAGCGCAGTGTCGACCAATTTGGCCGCCTCTTCACTTTGACTCACATCGGCCTTTACCACGAGTGCCCGAACACCGCGTTCTGCGACGAGATCGGCCGCTTGTGCAGCCGCTTCTGCGCTGCCCAAGTAGTTGACGACCACATGGTGCCCGGCGTCTGCCAGCGCGATCGCAATGGCTCGTCCGATGCCCCGTGACGCCCCTGTGACAATGGCAACTTTTTGCTCGCTCACGCTTCTCCGCCTCCGCTCGTCATACGTGTGCAAACCGCGTCGAGCGTGGCGGGATCTTCCGCGTGCAAGGTCTCGAGCGACTTGTCTATTTTGCGCACCAACCCAGACAGCACCGTTCCTGGTCCCAATTCGATCACGATGTCGACGCCAAGGCGGCGCATTGCCAGCACGCCATCCCACCAGCGCACCGGCGTGTATAGCTGTCGTTTCAAAGCCTCGCGCAAGTCGGCTGCCGTTGTACGAGGATGTCCATCGACATTGGCGACAACGGGTACCTTTGCATCATGGATTTCGGTACTGTCCAAAAGTTCTCCTAACGCGTCCGCCGCAGGCCGCATCAAGCTGCAATGAAATGGCCCGCTCACCGCCAACGGCAAGACTCGCTTGGCACCGCTCGCCTTCGCAAGTTCAGAGGCCCTGGCGACTGCAGCCTTGGTGCCGGAAATGACAATTTGTCCGGGACAATTGACATTGGCCAACTCGACGACTCCCCCTGTTTCCTCAGCCGCTTGTGAACAGGCAGCCGCAAGTGAGTCTTCGTCAAGGCCAAGCACGGCAGACATCGCACCGTGACCCGCGGGAACGGCCTCATCCATCATTCGTCCACGTTGATAGACTAGACGTACCGCATCCTGAAACGAGATGGCGCCTGCCGCGACCAGGGCGCTATATTCACCGAGGCTGTGCCCAGCAACAGCCGCCGGCTGGATATCCACGCGCTCGGCGAGCACTCGCAACACCGCAACACTCATCGTCAACAAAGCCGGTTGCGTGTTATAGGTCAACTTTAATTCGTCATCGGGTCCGGACAAAATCAACTTGGTGAGGTTCATATTCAGCACGTCGTCAGCTTCCTCGAAGACCGCTCGCGCAACTGGATAATGATCGATAAGCGCCTGACCCATACCTACGTACTGCGCACCTTGGCCAGGAAACACATACGCTACGTTCATCGTTCAACATCTCCATACTGATGATCTGGCACCGAAATACGAGCGTTGCGCTCCTCCATCGCGGTGGAAAGCTTACTCAGCAGGTCATTTGCAATAAACTTGCGGGCTTGCGACAAAGCCATAAACCACGCACGTGGATTACTGCTGCCATGCGCTTTGATGCAGCCGCCATTGACTCCTAGAAAAGGCGCACCGCCATGCTCAGCCCAATCGTAACGATTGCGTAAAGAACGTAACCTGCCACCCACCAGCATGGCGCCTAAACGCGACGTCAAATTGCTCGTCAGCGCTTCACGAATGCCTGAGAACAGACCGATGCCGATGCCCTCCGCCAGTTTGAGCACGACATTCCCGACAAAGCCGTCACAAACCACGACATCAGCACACCCTGCCATCATCTCCCGCGCTTCTACGTTACCAATAAAATGAAGTTGGGATTGTGAAAGCAGAGTGAACGTCTGTTTGACCACCGCGTTCCCCTTTGAATCCTCTGTTCCTACGTTCAATAACCCGATCCGCGGGTTCTCGATGTCGAGAACGTGTTTTACATAGGCGTCTGCCATGTACGCATAGGTCAACAGATTTTCGGCTGACGCATCCATCGTCGCACCCGCATCGAGCAGGAGGACTCCTTTGCCGTCAAATGTGGGGAGAATTGGAGCCAAAGCAGGGCGCTCCACGCCCGGCAAACGACCAATAACGAGCATACCTGCCGCCATGATGGCTCCCGTGTTGCCAGCGGAAACCATGACGTCTGCCTCGCCGTTTGCCACCATTTGCGCTGCCATAACCAACGACGAATTCGGCTTGCGGCGCACAGCGCGAACAGGTTCCTCTTCTCCCGCGATGACGACGTCGGTGTGCCTAACTGTCACGTTCGCAGGAAAGCGTCCCTTCGCCAGTTCAACAATTCTTTGTTCATCGCCAACGACAATAAAGCGCGTGTCGGAGAATGCGGCAGCCGCCTCGCAGATCCCTTCCACGGGAGCAACCGGAGCGTAATCGCCACCCATTGCATCCACGACAATCGTGATCACTCGGCATCCCCCTCATCCATGAACTGCGCCCCTAGGTTTGACGGGTCCTTGTGCACCCAGATTACCCCTTGTACCGCAACCTCCCCATGGACGTGACTGACCGCTCGGCAGCGGACGATATCCCCATGCTCTCCGATCACGTCGACGCGCGCACGCACCGTCTCTCCAAGGTGCACAGGCCGAGCAAAACGCAATTCGGTCTTGGCAGTCACGGCGATATCAGCGTCCATCAGGGCGATGGCCAGCGAGTTAATTTGTGAAAACAACACATGTCCACGGACAATATTGGTTCTCCGGAATACGTGAGCGGGTTGAATGGTCAACTCCGATTCGGCATACCGGTTCAACTCAAGCTTAATTAGCCGCCCGACCAAATCCTGTTCGTCAAGCGACCGCAAATCATCCTGTCGGTCCGACGCCATCCGGCGAATCCTCTCTCGAACTTCGGGAATGTGAAGCGCACTGCGATCCAACCGGATGGTTGCGACGCTGACGCCGAACTGTTCCGCCAACTGCTCGTCGGTTGCAAACGGATTTTGTTCGAGAAGTGCGACAAGCGCGTACCGGCGCTCGGATTTCTTCAGAATGAATACCCTCTTTCAACGCGTGCTCAAGTCTCTGTTGAAGCAGAGACAGAATACCACCTAATCATATATTGATTTTATGGACCAGTCTATGATCCATGTCCCTAAACCTATGTACTGATATACGATTCGACATACTTGGCAAGAGACAAAAGGGCTGTCCTTTGTGCGCGTCGAGATCCTGCGCCCGCTAGGACAGCCCTTTTTCCTGCTCAAACTTATTTCACCGCGAGAACAGTCCGCCCTTTATACGTACCGCAGTTTTTGCACGCATGGTGCGGAAGCTTGTACTCCCCACACTGCGGACAAGTGACCAGCGTTGGTTTTTCAAGCTTGAAGTGCGTTCGACGCAGCCGTTTTCTGGTTTTCGAAGAACGATGTTGTTGAACCGCCACACAGGACACCCCCTTTACAGACTACCGCAAGTTATCTTACTCCGAAGGGCCGTCGGAAAGCAACCCCTTGAGCGCTTCCAGCCTCGGATCGATGGTACGGGTATCACAGCCACAGTCCCGCTCATTCCGATTACAGCCACAGACCGGACACAAACCTCGACACGTTTCGCTGCACAAGGGGCGCTCATCAATCGCCAAAAACATCGCTTGTTCGAGCTCTGGCGTCAAATCGATTTCATCATCCGCAACCTGTCGAATCTCGTCGTCGACTGAATCGGCAGAAAGCGTGTAAGTTTCATGCAACGGCGTTTCCAAGGGTCGTGCAAAGCTGCCAAGGCATCGGCTGCAGCGGTAATGAACCACAGTGCGCAGACCACCGTCCACCTCGATCAAGGGCTGCCGATAGGTTGCATGGACGCTCACATGGACATCGTCCACCGCCTCAATATCGGCGACCAACTCTGCGACGCGCGGCAGCGAGACGACTTCTGCCACATCGATTTGTCCCTCGCGCTTTAATTCCTGAACGTCGATTTTCATCGTAACCGTATCCCCTTCCTACCGCGCCATTGACGAAAGCTTCATCACTTTTATGAAAATAACGCCTGCGCCTGGCGAATGGCCTGCCAAATCGCGTCCATCTGCTCCATCGTCGCCCGATAACCGATGTCAATGGCTTCGCTGGCGCGTCCAAATTGCGACGTACCAATATGAGCGACATCAGGAACAATATTGACCGTCGCTAGCTGCGTACGATGTGCATACACCTCGTCTTGCATCAGCCCTAAACTTTGCACGATCACGTCAAGCATGGACGTCGGCACAGTGCCGACGGGCGTGTACGATACGTCGACGCCAATCACGACATCGACCCCCAAATCCCACGCCGCTTGGACTGGCACGCGTTCGATGACGCCGCCATCGACATAAACCGCTCCTTCGCGAACGACGGGCACAAACACTCCCGGGATCGAAATGCTCGCGCGAATGGCGTCGGCAATAAGCCCTGTGCGAAAGACAACCAATTTGCGAGCAACCAAGTCCGTGGCGACGATGGCGAGGGGAATCTGAGTGTCGGCAAAGGTGCCCTGGCGCGTCATGAGCGAGACCACCTCGTGCACTTTGTCCCCTTGAATCAACCCCATCTTCGGCACCGTAAAGTCGATCCAATGCCGCCGGCGCAGCCCAGTTGCCAAGGCTCGCAACATGTTCGGGCCGACGCCCATCGCATAGACGCCTCCAACCAAAGCGCCCATGCTGGATCCGGTCACTGCGTGAATAGGTACCCAACTGTCGGTCAAAGCCGCAATGACTCCGATATGTGCAAAACCTTTTGCGCCGCCAGACCCTAAGGCCAAGCCTACGCGGACATCCGCCACAAGTATCGCCCCCTCAGCGCGACACGTGTTCCATTAGCGCCTTGGCTACGCGCGGCGTGACAAATTGCGAGATGTCGCCGCCGTGCATCGCGACATCTTTAACCAACGAAGAACTGACAAACCCATAGACCGAAGAAGTTGGTATGAATACGACCCGCAGGTCTTCAGCCAGCGACCGATTGACGTGTGCCATCGCCAGCTCCGCTTGGAAGTCCAATTCATTGCGGACACCGCGGACGACACATGCGAACGATTCCCGCCGATAATAATCTACGAGCAAACCCTCAAACGAATCCACGCGAACATTTTTTATTGAAGAAACCGCGTCGCGGATCAAATCCATACGCGTCGCCACATCAAACCATGGCCGTTTGTTCGGATTGTGCAGCACGCTGACAACCAATTCATCAAACAAGGTCGCGGCCTGCACAACCACATCCAAGTGGCCGCGTGTAAACGGATCAAAGGTACCTGGGTACACCGCCTTACGCATGGTCATCCCCTTTATCCCTGCTGCCAAGGACAGGTTCATAAAGAGCGATGGCAATGTCGCCATACACCCTATACTTCACCTTGGCAAAATCGTTGATTACGTCCGGCAGTTCCATCTCCTTAGGGAGTTCACAGACGACGCCACCGATGATGCGATCCGCCGGCAAAGCCTCTAAAACCGACTGCCATAGGCGATCTGCATATGGCGGATCGACAAATACATACGCCAAGGTGTCGCCTATGTTGTACAACTGGTCGATAGCTTGCCGCCAGTGCGATTGCCATAGTTCAGCTTGTGCAAGACCTTGCACTCGCATGAGATTGTCACGAATCGTCCGCAAGGCCCGGCCGTCGCGATCGACAAAGATGGCTCGCTCTGCCCCCCGGCTCAAAGCCTCAATCCCCAATGCACCAGAGCCGGCAAACAAATCGACCACAACCCCCGAAAGGCTGTGCGGAATTAAATTGAACATCGACTCCTTTACCCTGTCGGTCGTCGGCCTCGTCGCCGCCCCTTTTGGCGCAACTAAAGGCATACTTCTCCATTTCCCTGCGATCACGCGCACTTGTCGAGCACCACCTGTCACCGCAATGACGGCTCTCCAACCATATCTGTACGTTCAAAGTACCACATCCGTTTGTCGGCACCAAATCCTGCAGTGATAAACCGCCTCTGGTATAACTTCCAATCGCGTGGTCGAGAATAGAAACATCAACGGCGACAGCTGTTGTAGGCAACCGTGTGTGAAGAGGCAATCCCCATCCACTCTTCCTCCGGTTTCTCCTCTCCCAGAACGTGTCAGCTGGCCTGACACCAGAAAACCTCACGCGTACCCGGGCGTGAGGTTTTTCTGTTCCTGGACACCATCGCCATCCCAGCCACCAGCCTGGACGGCGTAGTATAATGCTCCAAAGGCCACTTAGACTAACCTCATGGCAAAAGGAGCAGTGTTCATGACCCAAGAGCAGTCGCCCCATAGCGTCGTTCAGTTGCGCACCGCACTCGCGACCCAATCGCAGACCGCCGCTGCAATCGTTGCTGAATACCTACAGAGGATCGCACAGCAAAACGAAACCTTGCGGGCCTATCTACACGTTTGCACCGAGCAGGCAGAACGCCACGCCATCGCCCTGGATGGTCTGGCCAGCGGCTATCCGGAAGCCCTCGGACCGCTTGCGGGTGTGCCAGTTTCGATTAAAGACCTGATTGATACCACGTTTGCGCCAACGACGTACGGCCAAGCGAAATATCAAGGACATGTGCCAAAAGCGACCGCAGTCTGTGTGCAAAGGCTGCAGAGTGCACACGCCATCATCATGGGCAAGGCCCACCTCCATGAATTTGCCTTTGGCGTAACCAATGAGAATCCACATTTCGGGGCTGCGCGCAACCCGTTCAATCCATCTCGTATCACCGGCGGATCGAGCGGCGGCAGTGCGGCATCCGTGGCAGCCGGCATGGCGCTCGTCAGCGTCGGCACCGACACGGGTGGTAGTGTTCGCATTCCGGCAGCGCTGACTGGCGTCGTCGGTTTTAAACCGACCTTTGGAGCTATCCCCACGGATGGTGTTTATCCGCTTGCACCTTCGCTTGACCACGTGGGCTCGTTTGCCACGTCTGTGCTCGACGCAGCGCGTACGGCGGAAGTCATGGCGGGCCTTGCCCCGGGAACATGGAGCCAAGTAGATGCACAAGCTGACACGGCACACCCCATCCGGGCCGGACTGGTGCAATCCCTCGTTGACGCCTACGCATCCGAAGACGTCTCCGAATGGTTCACCGCCATCTGCACACGACTTTCCCGAGAAAGAGTCGTTGCTGTAGCTGGTTTTGTGCCTGTCGATGGCGAGGAAATCGCCATTCATCAAGGTAACATTCTGGGCGCCGAGGCCTATGCGACGCATGCGCAAGCACTGGCAAACCATGCAGCCGATTACGGTTCTGACGTCGCAGCCAGACTGCAGGCGGGTCGTGACGTGTCGGTCGCAGACTATATCGCAAGCCTGACATTCCAACGAGCCTTCCGTACAACTATGGATGATTTTCTCCAACAATATGACTGCTTGCTACTGCCCACTGTTCCTGTTCCCGCACCCCCACTCGGCGCAGAGACCGTGACGGTACGAGGTAAATCAGAAGCCGTGCGGCCGCTTTTAACTCGCTTCACCAATCCGTGGAACCTTTCTGGGCTACCTGCTATCTCAATACCAGCCGGCAACGTGGATGGTTTGCCTATGGGCTTGCAAATCATAGGGCCACGCGGACAAGACGCAAAGCTCGTCCACATGGCCCATATCATCGAAACTGCACTGCAGAACGTGTTATGATCTTTCTCGCATAGGCTCAGCGGGTGCTCGATTGCACGGCGCCCGCCAGCACGCCGTACATCTCGCAAACTCGGTGATAATGGCCAAGCAACTGCTTGCTTGGTCCCTCCCAGTCAAGCGACCGGGCGATCTGAAGACCGCGCTCGCGCACAGCGCTACGCTTGCCCTCGTCGGACATGACCGTCTTCACAGTTTCGATCATCTCGTCTGTCGAATTCGGATTAAAAATAAACCCAGCTCGTCCATCCTCCAACACCTCGCGCGTCGGTGGACTATCCGCGGCGAGAATCGGTAACCCCGTTGCCATCGCCTCAAATAACACCAAACCGAGCGTCTCGGTAGTCGATGGAAAGAGAAACGCATCTGCCGAGGCATAGGCCTGCGCAAGCTCTTCGCCATGCATGTATCCCGTAAAATGAGCCTTCGTCCCCGCAAAAATGCGTTCCAACTCAGGGCGGTGCGGACCATCCCCGACAATCGCCAGATGCAAGTTAGGAATGGCATCCAGACACGGCCGAATGCGCTCAATATTCTTTTCCGAAGCCAAACGGCCAACGTACAGAAGCACTGGATCACTGGGCCCAGCGTTTGGAGCTAGGCGTTTGCGCATTTCGTCACTGCGCTGCGCCCGCTGATAGAGGTCGACATCCACACCACGTTCCCACAGTTCGAGATTCTGGAACCCGTGCTTCTCAAGCTCGCGCAACGTAGCACGCGAAGTGGCCAGATTCAGCTGTGCCCGATTATGTAAGGTTCGGAAGTACCACCAAAGTGCAGGTTCCAGAAAATCGAGCTTATAGTGATGAGCATATGCTGGCACATTGGTGTGATAGGAAGCAATGAGGGGCAAATGGAAGCGCCAAGCGTAGTAAATCCCACCTATCCCCAGAAAAGCGGGATTGACGACGTGAATCAGATCCGGGCGAAACGCCTTGACCTTACGCCCAATTCGCGGCATGGGCAAGGCGTACCGCTTTTCCGGATAGAGGATGAATGGCATCGCAGGAATGCCAACGATGGTTGCGGAGGCGTACTCCCGCGGCGATCCAGACGGCGCGAACAGCAGCACCTCGTGACCTTCTCGCTCCAGATAACGCAATGTGGCGCATAGGCGCGTGACGATCCCGTCGGTCGACGGCAGGAACGTCTCCGTAAACATCGCAATCCTCATGGCTATAGGTTACCTCCAGGTCGCATTCGGACGAATGACATTGAAATCAACGCGCTCGCGATAGCGTTGTGCGGTCTCGATCAACTCGCGAATCAGCTCATCAGACAACAGGTGTGGTTGCAGTCCGAGATCAAGCAATTTGGTGTGCACAGCATGATAATAGTGCTCTTCCTTCTCGACGCGCGGATTCGGCAGGTGTGCAATCTTAGCGTCAAGCCCCATCTCACCGGCGACACGCTGTACGCGTTCGGCTAATTCGAGTACCGAGAACTGCTCGGTAAACTGGTTAAAGACGCGGAATTCACCGCGATCCGCAGGATGTAACGCGGCGAGTTCAATACATTGTAAAGTGTCGCGAATATCGAGAAACGCACGCGTCTGACCGCCTTTTCCATAAACGGTCAAATCGTGACCGACGGCCGCTTGGATACAAAACCGGTTCAACGCGGTGCCAAACACGCCATCGTAATCGATACGATTATACAACTGCTCGTCCCGTTTGGTCTCGGCTGTCCACAATCCGTAGACAACACCTTGGTTCAAGTCGGTTGCACGAATGCCCCACGAGCGGCAGGTAAACATGATGTTGTGGCTGTCATGCACCTTTGACAAGTGATAGAACGAAAACGGCTGTTTCGGATACGGAAGCACGTCCTCGCGGCCCTTGTGTTGGATGCGGATGTAACCTTCTTCGATGTCGATGTTCGGCGTCCCGTATTCACCCATTGTACCCAGCTTAATCAGGTGGCAATCAGGTGTATTCTCCTTCATTGCGAACAGCACATTCAGCGTCCCGACCACATTGTTGACCTGGGTGAACACGGCGTGTTCGCGATCAATCATCGAATACGGGGCAGATCTCTGTTCAGCGAAGTGAACAAATGCCTCAGGTTGGAAATCTCGAAAAACATGCTCGACAAATTCGTAGTTCTGCAAGTCACCGAAGTAGAACTTGATGTCTTTGCCGGAAAGCTGCTTCCATGCAGCCAGGCGCTCTTCCATCGTAGCAATGGGCGTTAACGACTGTGTCCCGAGTTCTTTATCCCATTCGCGACGAACGCAGTTGTCCACGATGGCAACCTCGTGCCCCCGCTCGGAAAAGTGCAGGGCCGTAGGCCATCCACAGAATCCGTCACCGCCGGCAATCATAATTTTCACGTTGATCATTCACCCCAACATTCAGTTAGACGCAAATCACTTCTCTACCAATGTACAAGTTTTCAGCATGCCCGGCAAGTATACGGGGAATCGAACCAATGGCGCAAGTGTTGATTTGTCGCTTTTAGCGTTGGCATATCCCAATCGTCTGTCCCATCCGAACACAATCCCCGAATTGTACCGTCCACTCCACGCGGGCATCCGCAGGAAAAAGCACAATAACCGTGGATCCGAGTGCAAAGTAGCCGAGTTCGTCTCCCTGTTGAAAACGAGTCGTCGCGCCTAGACGAAGTGAACCGCGCCTATGTCCATCTGCTTCTGCATAGTGCAGACATATGGTACGTACTCCAGCCGCCCCTACCATAACCAGAGCAAACCTGCCGATGGGCGATTGAAAATATGTAATTGTTCGTTCGTTTTTAACGAATAATTGATCAATGTGTGCCACCGATAATGCGTTCACAGGAAAAAGAGTGCCAGGAACATGCACGAGGCACTCCGGAACGCAATCAAGCGGTGCATGTACCCGATGATAATCTTTGGGGCTCAAATATATCGTCGCGTATTGGCCGTCGACAAAATTTGCGGCAGATTCTTCATCCTGCAGTAAGTCAACCAGGCTGTAGGGACGGCCTTTCACCTGCAGGAGTTGCTTGTCAGATAGCCTTCCAATCTCGCTAACACAGCCATCGACAGGGGAAATGACACCTTCCTCAATCGGTCTTGCGCCAGGCTTAAGCGAGCGGGCGAAAAAATCGCCCAAGCAGGCAAACTCCGACAAGGCACATGACAAATCGTCGAGATCGACCTTGTAATGGCGAACAAACCACGGGATGGCACGACGGCTTAACCGGGTTCGCACAAACCACCTTACGCATGCGGTATACGTTCGCTTCGGAAATGCGTACAATGCCGCTTTCACAATATGGATACGCCATCACCCTTCATCATGTCGTCGCCAAATCCTATTGTAGACACTTCACTCCCAAAAGAAAAAGAGCCAGCCGACAATTGGGCTAGCCCTTCTTCTTGTTGCTCAACGGTTAGCGGCCTGCGAGCTGTTGCTCCGCGAATGCCACCAAACGCTTCGTGATTTCACCACCGACCGAACCGTTCTGACGAGCGGTCGTTTCGGCACCGAGTTGCACGCCGAATTCGGAAGCGATTTCGTACTTCATCTGGTCGAGTGCACGGCTTGCGCTTGCGATCAAGACTTCGTTACTGCCGCTTTGATTCGCCATGATGTGTTCACCTCCTCTTGCGTGGTACACGTAGTATGTTCGACAAGGGAGGATTTATAATTGCCACTTACGCCCAACAACTTAATCGCGGTAGACCGTTTCCTCAACGGGCACCTGAACAGCTTCCCGCAGCGCTTCAGTCGCGGGCGAGTACCAAAACGAGTCAGATGCTAGCAGCCGTGCTGCCTCATCACGTGCCACCGACATCATCCGCTGGTCCTGAACGATATCGCCGACAGCAAACTGTGGTAAACCACTCTGGCGAACGCCTAAAAACTCACCCGGCCCGCGCAATTCCAAATCGCGCTCCGCAATGCGAAAACCGTCCTGTGTATCCAGCATCGTCTGAATTCGGGCATGCGCCGTTTCGTTGTTTGCTTCGCTGAGCAGAATACAATAGCTCTTATGTGATCCACGTCCAACGCGGCCACGCAACTGATGAAGCTGTGCTAAGCCAAACTTTTCCGCGTTGTAGATAGCCATGACCGTGGCGTTTTTTACATCGATGCCAACCTCGATCACTGTGGTTGCAACAAGTGCATCGATCTCTCCGTCACGAAACGCCCGCATGATCCTATCCTTTTCATCGGCAGCCATTTTGCCATGTAAAAGACCCAGTCGAAACCCCACCAGCTCCTCGCTTAGCTTGTCGAATACGTCGAGCAAAGCGGTAAAATCCACGGTCTCCGACTGCTCGATAGCTGGCGTTACAATATACGCCTGACGGCCCGCAGCCAGTTCCCGCCGGATGAAGCGAATAGCCTGTGCTTCTTGATGCTTGGAAAGCGCGATTGTCTCAATTGGCTGACGGCCTTTCGGCAGCTCGTCCAACAATGACACGTCCATGTCACCGTACACAGCCAATGCCAATGTACGTGGAATAGGTGTCGCCGAAAGCATCAAAACGTCCGGGGACACCCCTTTACTGCGCAGGGCAGAGCGTTGCGATACGCCAAACCTATGTTGCTCGTCGGTCGCGATAAGACCTAAATTGCAAAACGTGACATCCTCTGTAAGTAAAGCGTGTGTGCCAACAACCAGATGGATTGCACCGCACGCCAAACCTTCAAGAATCTCTCGTCGCGCCTTGCTTCCGACAGATCCGGTTAACAATCGGATGGAGATACCAGCGCTTGTAAGCACGCGTTCAGCCTCTCGCGCATGTTGTTCCGCCAAAATTTCTGTCGGTGCCATCAGGGCAGCCTGAAAACCAGCCAGGTAGGCAGCGTAACACGCGAACAGCGCAACCCATGTTTTACCCGAACCGACATCGCCTTGTACCAATCGCGCCATGGCACGGTCGGCCTGGAGATCGTGAAGAATGTCCATACACGCCCGTCTTTGCGCATCTGTGAGTGGCGCAGGAAGGAAACGGGCGAAGCGGTCGACAGCATCATCAGGTACGCGTCGTGCAACGCCGGCGGATTCCTTCCGGTGCATGCGAAACCAGTGTAGTTGAATTTGAAACAATAGAAACTCTTCAAATGCCAAGCACCGTCGAGCTTGTCGCAAATCTTCGGCCGAACGAGGACGATGCATGGCGACGACCGCATCGCGATGATTCCATAGCCTATATTTCTTTGCCAAAGCATACGGTAGGACATCCGGTAACTCGTCGGCATGCAAATCTATGGCCTTACCAATCAACTGGTGGATTTGGCGCGATCCGATTTCCTTATTGGCTCGATAGACAGGTAGCAAACCGTTGGCGCCGCCCCGTGGCTCCGCGACATCAAACGATGTTTCGGCAGCGACGATGCGCTGTGTTTTCGCATCCCATCGGCCCGTGACGATAAGCAAGCGCCCATCCGTAAGACGCGACTTAAGGTAATGTTGTGAAAACCACGTACATAGGACAAGATGTTGACCGTCCACGCGCAAACGCGCGGTCAACATCGACTTGGCGCCACGCCAACGCACTATGGCGTTGCCGCTGACAACAGCTCTTACCGTGACTCGCGCACCGTCCTGCCACTCGGCAAGCGGTCGAATTTGCCGATCTTCGTATCGGAATGGAAAATAGTGCAACAAGTCGTGAATTGAATGAATGCCAAGAGCCGCCAAGGCATGCTCCTTGGCGGGTCCCACCCCTGGCAAGCCACGCACGCTCTGCTGTTTCAGATTCAAACCTGGCCACTCCAAAACGAAAGCTTAAAATTTAACACCTTGCACGTAGATCTGAATATTTGGCGTCTCAATTCCTGCGGTTTCAGCCAATACATACTCGACCTTCTGCCGAACCCGCTGTGCAGTTTCATAAATGTTGACTCCATACTGCACAATGATAAACAGCTCCACCTGGACGTCTTCATTTCCTACGATTCGCACTTCCACACCGCGTCCTGGATTCTCACGCCCAAACACTTCAGTGAGCCTATCTACCACCTGGCGACGCGATGCCATACCAGCAAGCCCATCGCACTCGATGGCCGCGAGCCCTGCCGTGGTGGCGATTACGTCCTCAGACACCGCAATCGTCCCGTATTGGGTATCAAACGTTTTTGGCATGGAACCCCTCCGCTCTCGGCGCGTATTTTCCTCATTGTACTATAAACGGATTCGTCCCCGGAAGGATGGTTGCGGGATCCGGGACGATATGCTAAGCTAGGCAGGGTCATTTTCGCCAAGCATGTCAACGCATGTGCTTGAATTACGGATACAGGCCTGGTGAAGGAGGTGTTCGCATGGCAAGACGGTGTGAAATTTGCGGACGCGGACCCCAAGTTGGCAACAAGGTCAGCCACTCGCACATTTTGACCAAGCGTCGCTGGCTTCCAAATCTGCAAGTGGTACGCGCGAACGTCGGTGGAACGACCAAGCGCATCCGCGTTTGTACGCGTTGCCTGAAGGCGGGCAAAGTTACGCGCGCCGTATAACTCTGAACATGAGAAAAAAGCACCTGCGAACAGGTGCTTTTTTCATGCTATGAAATTGCGCTGATGACCCACTGATGTACAGAAAGAATTCAAGAATCCTTGGTGAAGGTACCCAAAACCGCTTTGACGATCCCACCTAGAAACCGCGGCAGCTTGATCGTGTAAACTTTCAAGACCACTTCCCCCCTCGTGCAACCAGCGCAACATCATCCGAGCGAGTCTGACTGCCGCAAATCCCGCTCTGCCGCTGGGCATAGGCCTGTGTCGCTAGCTATGTATATGCGCATTCTGTCGAAATGTGCCAGGACGAGCCTAAAAACCGAAGAAGCGGCTCACTTACATCGTCAAGGCCTTTGTGAGCCGTGCAACCGCGTCTGTACGATCCGAATGGTCAAATACCGCCGATCCCGCAACAAACACGTTTGCTCCCGCTTCGTAGACCTCTCGTATCGTTTCCTCATTGATGCCCCCATCCACTTCGATGAGAACGTCGCCACGCCCCAATTCAAGCAATTGTCGCCGGGCCGAAGCAACTTTCGAGACCGTCGCAGGAATCAGAGTCTGCCCGCCGAACCCCGGATTCACCGTCATGATCAGCAACAGGTCCATCTCGCCCACCAAGTATGGGAGGCTGTCGAGTCCTGTTCCAGGATTCATTGCCAATCCCGCCCGCAGTCCAGAACTGCGAATCATCTGTAAAGCCCGATGTGGGTGATGAGTCGCCTCTTGGTGAATGGTGATGACGTCTGCACCAGCTTCCACGAAAGATGGAATCATAGACTCAGGCTTTTCGATCATAAGATGTACGTCAAGGGTACAACGAAACCGGCGCCGCAACGCGGACACGACGAGAGGACCCATGGTGATGTTCGGCACAAAGTGACCATCCATCACATCGATATGTATCCAGTCACATCCCGCGTCGACGACGGACGCTACTTCCTTCTCCAAACATCCAAAATCCGCTGACAGAATCGATGGCGCAATCTTGGTGACATTCATGAATACTCGTTCAGCTCCTGTTCGCGAATCTCGTGGTACAGTTGGCGATACGACGCATAGCGCGACAGAGCGATTTGCGACCGCTCCACTGCATCTTTGACGCCGCATCCCTCTTCGTCTAGGTGTAAACAGCCACGATAACCACACGCTTGCGCCGGCTCGGCAAAATCCAAAAAATACTCGCGCAAATCGCGCGACGCAAGTTCAAGCTGCAGTTGACTGAATCCCGGCGCATCCGCCACCCAACTCTCCGCGTCCATTTGAAATAGTTCAAGATGGCGCGTCGTCTGCTTGCCGCGGCCAATCTTCTCACTGACTTCACCTGTTTGCAAATGTAAACCGGGCAACAAGGCGTTCGCTAAGGTTGACTTGCCTGCTCCAGATGGTCCCGCAAAGACACTTATGCGCCCTTTTAAGCGAGCGCGGACCTGGGCGACACCGGAGCCAAATTTGGCCGCAATAGCGTACGTTTCATAGCCGATGCCGCGATAAAGTTTAACAATTTCCTCGACGCGTTCGGACACAACAAGATCGGACTTCGTCAACACAACTGTCGGCTCGACGCCTGCTAGAGCGGCGGCGACGAGCGTCTTGTCAAGCATGTATAGGTTTAAATCAGGCGTGACGAAGGAACAAGCCACGACGACGTGGTCGACGTTGGCGATGGGCGGTCGCACCAACTCGGTCGTGCGCGGAAGGACCTCGCCGATCACGCCCTCGTTGCTACCGATCGGTTCATAAAGGACCCTGTCGCCGACAAGTACCGTCGTGCCACGCTTTTTGAACACACCGCGCGCGCGACAGCGACGAACTTTTTCACCGTCTTGAACATCGAAGAAACCACTGATAGCCCGAATCACGCGTCCTTCCGCCACAGCGCCCTCCTCATTATCCCTGTACAGGGTAGTCGCGAACCAGTTGCCCGTTTTCGTACACTTTGACGTCGCCTTTTTCACCTGGTGTCAGATAGAGTACTTCCTGCCACGAGGTGTGTCGACGAATTCGCTGATTGACAACCACTTGCCCAGTTCCACGCGCGTCGTCGATCATAATCTCCACGTCAGTCGGCGGGCCTTTCGGCGGATCGACGGTCACCTGTACACTGTGCGGTTGCTCATCTAAAGCGTTCGCCACAGCGTTGTTGGTGGGAGGTGTTGTCGCATTGCCAACGCCGTTGCCTACGGAATTTCCAACACCATTGCCAAGCTCTGTACCATTGCCGGTGCCATTCGTACCTGCAGAGTTTCCTGTGGCGTTCCCACCCGCTCCCTGATCCGAGCTGTTCGAGTTCGAGGTGCTATTGTCCGGTGCAACAGATGGATTGCTGACGACGTACATATTGATGGTCGATCCCGCAGGTACAGAATCACCCTCAATATACGGGTACACATACGACACCAGCGGATCCTGATTTACCAGATTGCTTGGCGTTACGCTACCTACAGTCAGCCCGGCGGCTTGAATCGCTGCTTCCGCCTGCTGTAGTGGCAAGCCAACCAGTTTCGGCACCGTGACATATTTCTCCTCACTCACGGTGAGGGTGATTTTTGCATTTAACGGTACCGAAGTTCCGGCTGCCGGATTGCTTGAGATGACTTGACCCGATGGCACCGTCGTGCTCTGTTCCGTCTGCTCCGTGATGTTGTTCGCCGAAAATCCAGCACTGATCAGCGATTGCTTTGCTTGATCGAACGGTTCATTGGTCACGTCCGGCATGGCCACTTTCGGCGCGCCTTGACTTACATAAAGGGTAATATCCCGCGTCTTTTTGACCTGTGTCCGTCCGGGCGGCGATTGTTCATAGACGATCCCGGTCGCTTCGTGCAAATTTGGCTCCAGCTTTTCAACGATTTGATTTCGCGAAAAACCCGCCGCTTCTAGCGTAGAGACCGCTTTTGCTGCGGGTTTACCCACGACAGAAGGCACTTCTACGTTCGGCACTGTCATCAAGTTTGTAACCAAGACGATGGCGGCGTAACCGCCAAGGCCGAGTGCAGCGACAGCTAATACCGCGATACCGGTCACCATGCTGATCCGCTTCCAGCGCGGCATCTTGGGCTTTGACTCCTGTGTCCCAGCGTTCGCCAGCTTGTCGCCCATATGCTCCCCCATTGCCGGTATCACGATGGTCTTGTCATCGCAGTCAAGCGCTGGCTCAAACTTAGGAACGTTTGGGTGTTCCAAAGCCGTATCGAGATCGGCTTTGACTGCAGCCATATTGTCATATCGGCCTTCCGGAGCTTTTACCAGACAGCGAAGAATGATATTTTCCACACTCTGTGGAATCGATTTATTCAAGTCCCGCGGTTCGACAAACGGCTCACGCAGGTGTTTTAAAGCGACGCTGACCGGGGAATTCCCGTCAAATGGAAGTTTACCCGTCAACATCTCATACATCACAATACCCAGCGAATAAATATCGCTCTTTGCCGTGGTCGGCGCGCCACGAGCCTGTTCTGGGGAAAAGTAATGCACGGACCCTAAGACCGACGTCGCCTGTCTGTCCGCGATTGTGTGCCCAGTCGCTGCACGCGCAATACCGAAATCGGCCACCTTGACCTGCCCGTGGCGGTTCAACAGGATATTGTGCGGCTTGATATCGCGGTGGATGACGTGCAAATCGTGTGCATGTTGCAATGCAGAGCAAATCTGCTTGCTGATATCGATGACCTCGTCCACCGGCAATGGCGCCCGCTCGATAATCACGTCCTTCAGCGTCGGTCCATCGACGTACTCCATGACGATGTACTGCTCGCCTTCCGAGATTCCCACGTCGTACACGTTGACGATATTTGGATGCGATAGCCGCCCTGCCGCTTGCGCCTCTTGCCGAAAGCGGCGGACGAATTCTTCGTCCTCGACAAATTGGCTGCGCAGCATTTTAACCGCCACAACGCGATCCAAGAGCGTATCGACCGCGCGATAGACGACTGCCATACCGCCGTCGCCAATCGTCTCCTCTAGTCGATAACGGCCTCCAAGAATGCGCGAGGTCATTTGTTGCCAGCCTCCTCTCGGTTCACCGCGACAAGAACCGTCACGTTGTCCGTACCGCCGCGCGCCAGCGCCGCTTGAATCATCGCGCCGACCACTTGCTCCAAATCTACAACCGTTGCGACCGCGCGAGCGTCTTCCATGAACGACCGAATTTCGTCATCTGCAACATGATTGGTCAAACCGTCTGAACATAAGAGCACCACATCGTCAGAATGCCAGGGATACAAATTTAAATCCGGATGGCTGTGCGGTTCTGTGCCGAGCGATCTCGTCACGATGTTTCGCTGAGGATGGTGTTTTGCCTCTTCCTGTGTCAGTTGCCCGCGGCGCACCAACTCTGCAACCAGGCTGTGATCATCGGTCACCTGGCTGAACTCGGAGCCGGATAGCATATACGCCCGGCTATCGCCAACGTGGGCAATGTATAGCGTACCAGGCTTTGCAAACGCGCAGACAATCGTTGTGCCCATTCCGCGGTAACTAACGTTTTCGCATGCCTGCTGATAAATCGCAGCATTGGCTGTAGCGAGTGCCGAGAGTAGAATCTCGCCCGGATCGCTATCTGGGCGCAGATGCTCGCGCACGTAGAGCCCTACGCGCTCGATGGCCAACCGACTGGCAACGTCCCCCGCCTGCGGACCACCCATCCCGTCCGCGACGACGAATAGCTCTCCTGAAGCGAGCTCTGGCAGGACAGAGAAGCCATCCTGGTTCATGGTTCGAACGAGACCAATGTGCGACTTCGCAGCATACAACATGCCAACACCTCAATACTCAAACCAAACGAGCGCTCGATCACGCTCGCCGATTCATATGTTGAGCGCGCAACTGGCCGCACGCCGCCGCGATGTCATGTCCCATTTCGCGTCGGATCGTCGCGTTGATGCCCGCTTCTTGCAATGCATTCCAAAATGCGTAAATCTGTTTCTTTTCTGTACGCCGATATTCGCGCTCCGGTACGTAATTGACCGGGATTAGGTTGACGTGGCAAGGCAGGTCGCGAATTAACTCGGCTAACTCTCGCGCACACGCAAGACTATCATTTTGTCCCGCCACGAGTGCGTATTCAAAAGAAATACGCTTCCCCGTTTTTTGATAGTAATAATGACATGCTTCCATCAGCTTGGCAATCGGGTATGCCTTGTTGACCGGCATCATTCTGCCCCGTAGCTCATCGTTTGGCGCGTGCAGGGACACCGCGAGCGTGATCGGCCGCCCTTCGTCAGCCAGCCGGCGAATACCAGGTACAAGGCCCACGGTCGAAATGGTAATGTGACGCTGGCCGATATTGAGTCCATGGGCATCGCTGACAATATCGATAAAGCGCATGACGTTGTCGTAGTTGTCCATAGGTTCACCGGATCCCATCAAAACGATGGAAGATACGCGGCCGCCCTGGCCGTCGAGTAGCGATTGGCTGTACATCAACTGTTCGACCATTTCTCCAGCCTGCATCTGGCGGATCATGCCACCGAGCGTCGAGGCGCAAAACGTGCAACCCATTTTACAACCGACCTGGGAGGATACGCACACGCTGTTGCCATAATTGTGACGCATGAGCACAGTTTCGACGGTCACGCCATCCGGCCATTCAAGTAGAAACTTCGAGGTCGGGTCGACCTTCGAATCCTGGCGCACCACTTCCTTAGCACTGCGCAAAAAGGCCCGTTCGGCCAGCGCTTCTCGCAAAGACTTAGGCAGATTCGTCATCTCTTCGAATCCAGTCGCGCGCTTTTGATACATCCACTCAAACAGTTGTACCGCACGATACGGCTTTTCCCCGAATTCGTGAGCGAGCCAGTCCTTAAGTTCGGCTAATGTAAAGTTATACAAGTGAACCATGCATTTCACCCCCTCAATTTCGTCGCAATCTCGCCATGTAAAATCCGTCCGTCGCAAACATGTCAGGCGTCAATGTCAAGCCGACGGCAACCTGACCAGCCAAAGGTGCCGGGACGTCATGCGCGATATCATCCAAGGAGACCGCCCCTTGCAGTTCATCGACCACGCCTAAGACAACCTGCTCATTTTCTTCGGGCAACAGCGTACACGTCGCATAGACCACATAGCCGCCTGGCTTGACGATCCGGCAGGCATGGCGCAACAAATCCGTCTGTAAGGCCGTCAACGCTGCCACGTCTGCCTCTGTCCGCCGTTGCCGAATATCCGGGCGACGCCGCATCACGCCAAGCCCGCTGCACGGAGCATCGACGAGCACCGCGTCATACGGCGGATTGTCAGATATATCGCGCCCGTCACCAAGGCGTGCGCGCACACTCGTGAGATGCAGGCGCGAGCAGGCCTCCACAATCGTCTGTATCTTCGAGATGTATACGTCGTACGCGTCGATCACGCCTGTGTCGCGCATCAATTCGGCGATATGCGTCGTCTTACCCCCCGGCGCAGCGCACATATCGAGGACGCGCATGCCAGGTTCAGGCCGCAGCAAAGGTGCGATTAACATCGCGCCTTCATCCTGTACGGTCAACGAACCGTGGCGGTAAAGGTCCAATCGCTCGACGTCGATCGCGCCAGTAATCCGCAAGGCCCCGTCGTAGAGCGCTCCCCGCTCGATTTCACCGACGCCTTGCGCGGTAAGAGCCGACGCGACTGACTCGACAGAAGCTCGCAAGGGATTGACGCGCACCGCCGTCGCGCCGGGGCGATTGCCCGCCGCCAGTATAGCCTCGGCGCGCTCCCTGCCGTATGCCGCGACCAACCGCGCAACCATCCAGCGCGGATAGCTGTGCAGTAACGATAGCTGTACGATGTCGTCACGGTCAGTTGGTCGCACATGAATCCGTGACTCCCAATCTGTCCCATCGCGCAAATAGCTACGCAAGACGGCGTTGACAAATGAGGCAGATCGCGGGTTGACTCGCTTGGCCATATCGACGGCATCGCTGGTCACAGCGTAAGCGGGGAGCCTCGACAGCCAACTGAGCTGATAGAGGCTCATGCGCAAGATGGTCAAAATCTCGACTTCCACAGCTGCTAAACCCCGCCGCACGTACGGCGCGAGCAGGTGATCGATGGTCAACTGGCGGCGGACTGTTCCGTAAGCTATTTCCGTCGCTAAAGCCTTGTCGCGATCGCTCAATTCGCGCTTAGCGAGTGCGTGTTGCAAGGCCAAGTTGACATACGCCCGGTCTTTTGCCACGCGCACGAGTGCGTGGTATGCGGTCCATCTAGCTGGAGAGATCACTTGTGTCTATCCTTTCAAAAACCACAGTATCGGAGCGTAAGCCGGCGAGCCAGGCTCCAGCGCTCATCGGTCGCTTGCCCGCAGGTTGCACTTGCTCTACGACGTAGATGCCATTGCCACAAGCGACAACCGCCGTGTCACCCAAGCGGCGAGCCAAACCAGGTTCGCCTGACAAGTGGCCATCGCCGACATGACCGCGCAGGATTTTGAGTTGCCGACCATCCGGCGCGATCGCGCTGGCGCCTGGCCATGGGGCCAATGCTCGCACCCGTAGCGCAATCGCATCTGCAGCGAGCCGCCAATCGATCCACTCGTCGCTGCGCGTGAGTTTCTCTGCGTACGTCACGCCCACCGCGGGTTGCGGAATCGCCTGCAGTTCACCACGCACGTAAGCGGGCAGGATCTCCGCACACATCTGGCCACCAAGCGCGGCCAACTTGTCATGTAACTCGCCAGCCGTGGTGTCGGGTCCAATTGGCAACTCCTGCTGCGCAATCATCGGCCCCGCATCGAGTTCGCGCACCATCTCCATCAGCGTCACGCCTGTTTTGGTATCGCCGGCGAGAATCGCGCGCTGAATCGGTGCCGCACCGCGCCAGCGCGGCAACAGCGAAGCGTGGACGTTGACCGCGCCACTCTTTGCGAGTTTAAGCACTCTGTCGGGCAGCAACTGTCCATACGCCGCTGTGACCAGAATGTCCGCATCCCACTCGGAAAGCGCACGCACACTATCAGGGTGGCCCACTTTCTCTGGTTGCAACACGCGTAAGCCAAGTTCGAGCGCGCGCCGTTTCACCGGCGGCGGTGTCAAAAGCCGCTTGCGTCCAGCCGGGCGATCCGGCTGTGTGACCACGCACACTTCCCAGGAAAGTCGCACCAAGGCCTCAAGCGCTGGCAAAGCGAAATCTGGTGTGCCCATAAAGAGCGCGCGCACAGACATCAGGAACGCTCCCCGACCGTTGCCCGCTCAATTTGATCCGGGCGCAGGTAGTCGATAAACAGAATGCCATCGAGATGATCGATCTCATGTTGCAAGCAGCGAGCCAACAAATCGCGCCCCTCAATTTCAAAGAATTCCCCATTTCGATCCTGAGCTCGCACCTTGACATATGCCGCGCGCTCCACGATACCGGAGAGCCCTGGCAGAGACAGGCACGCCTCACGCTCATGTTGCTCACCCTCGCGCGCGATGATCTCTGGATTCACCAATTCGATCCAAGCGCGTTTCGCAAAACTGTCCTCATTAGGCGCTACGTCGATGACGACCAGTCGCTTTAAAATGCCGATCTGATTTGCGGCGAGTCCAATGCCATCAGCGTGGTACATCGTCTCTGCCATGTCGTCGAGCAACTTGTGGATAGCAGGTCCAAATTGTGTGACCGGCTTGGCCTTTTGGCGCAAAGCCTGATCTTCCCCTTTGCGAATGATGCGAATGGCCATGATACGGCCTCCTTTAAAATAGAATACATGGCACTTAGCCGATTCTCTGTGCATTGACGTCGAGGCGGCAACTCCCCCCCAGACGATTCATCCGTTCCTTGACTACACGATAACTTTGCGTGACGTCCTGCCCTACATCTTCCCACCGACCATACTTTAGCACAACCTGATACCGATACAGGTTGTCGATACGCCGAATTCCACTCGGCGACGCGGGCAACAGGGTCATGTAATCTATAGCACCCGAACGGCGCAACTCGCGTTCAAAGCGCATGGCCGCGCCACGTGCGACGTGTTCTGCCGGATGCGAAGCAAGAAATACGGCCAGTTCACAAAATGGCGGATACGTGAAAAACGCCCGTTGACTGCGTTCTTCGCGATAAAAGGTCACAAAATCATGCGCAGCCGCAGCTTGGATGGCAAAATGCTCAGGGCGATACGTCTGGATGAGCGTGACTCCGTCGGTTTCCGCACGGCCCGCACGCCCCGCCACTTGCGTCAACAATTGAAACGTCCGCTCATGCGCACGGTAATCAGGCAGCGTCAACATCGTATCCGCGGCGACGACTCCAACCAAGCGCACGCGCGGGAAATCCAAACCCTTGGCAATCATCTGAGTGCCGATCAGAACGTCCGCGCGCCCGGCTTCGAAATCGGCGACGATTTGTTGCAACGCACCTTTCTTACGGGTGGTATCGACATCCATGCGCAATACGCGAAAGTCTGGCCAAAGCGTGGCGATCGCGGATTCAATTTGTTCCGTACCAATTCCAAACGCTCGCAAGGCGCGCTCGCCGCAAGCCGGACAGCAATCGCTGTACGATTGCTCGTAGCCACAATAATGGCAGACCAGCCGCATCCCGCCATCCGCACGATGCACCGTCAGATGGATGTCACAGTGTGGGCACTGAACGCCCTCACCACACGCGCGACACAAAGTAGAACTCGCATAGCCCCGCCGATTAAGAAACAAAATGGCCTGTAGCCCAGAGCGCACGGTTGCCTCAAGTTCTTGCTGCAGTCGCTCGCTAAACAGCGACTTATTTCCCGCGCGCAGCTCTTCCCGCATATCGACGATTTCTACTTTCGGCAAAGGCTTGCCGTTCGCCCTCTGTGGCAATGACACCAAAGTCGCCCGCCTGTCCTCAACCTGGCGAATGGCCCACAGTGACGGCGTTGCCGACCCGAACACGACCAAGGCACCCGCCGTTTCGGCACGCCTTACAGCAATTTCGCGAGCGTCGTAATGCGGAGCGTCCTCCTGCTTATATGAAGGCTCGTGTTCTTCATCGACGATGACCAATCCCAAATTGCGAACCGGCGCAAACACGGCAGACCGGGCCCCAATGACGATACTTGCGTCGCCGCGCAGAATGCGAGCCCACTCGTCGCGCCTCTCACCCTGCGCGAGCGCCGAATGCAAAACGGCGATACGATCGCCAAATCTGCTGTAAAAGCGACCGACCATTTGCGGCGTCAACGCGATCTCGGGCACGAGCAACACCGCCTGCCTGCCCTGGCGCACGACTTCGTCGATAGCGCGCATGTACACCTCTGTCTTACCGCTACCCGTGACGCCATGAACAACGGCCATGTGCGCTCCAGGTGCCTGGATCAACTGCGCCAAACGAGCGGTTGCACGAGCCTGGTGAACCGTCAACGCGGGCGCCGGACGTTCCTCGCGATCCGGCCAAGTAAATCGCGAGACGGGCCGTTCGTCGACCCGCACGAGTCCGGCCTCGACAAGCGGCTGAACGGTCGTGCGCGCATACTCTTTGCGCGCCCAAGCCAATTCCCCGCTCACAGCCAACTGGCGCAACAACGCCGCTTGCCGAGGTGCACGAGTTTCGCGCGCTACGGCCGCTTGCAGCAGTTCAGCCGGTTCCTTGGTGGCGGACAAAAACGACTGCAAGCGCGCCTGCACCTGCTCTGACACATGCAAGACGCGCTCTAAATAGCCCAGTTCAACCCATGCTTCAATTTGCTCCTTGGCGGCCGAATCAAGTTTTGCCACTGCGCGATCGTCCGGTTTCTTTTGCGCAACGAATTGCCAGGTCGACGACGCGCGTACGTCGTCAGGAACGACCACTCCGCGTGCCGGCTGTAATTGCAAACCTCCTGTGACACGAAATGCCCCGGGCAGGATGGCCGACAAGGCCTCCGGCAAGGTAGCGGCATATCGTTCGCAAAGCCACTCGGCAAGCCGGAGTTGTTCCTCGGTCAACACGGGCTCCTCATCGACGACGGAAGCGACAGTGCGCACGCGCGACGAGACGTCCGCTTCGCAACGAACGCGCCAAATTACGCCTGCCTTCCAGGCGGACCGAAACGGCACGACCACGCGCACGCCAGGTCTTGCGTTCGACGCGAGCGCACGTGGTAAAAGATAGTCGAACCGCTTGTCCAAAAAGAGACCCGGCGCATCGATGACAACCTCTACCACAAAGTGGCTCATGCGCCTTGTTCGCCGCCCAACTGTGCGCGCAGATCCTTGATGCGCGACAAAATTTGGTCTGCCACTCGGTACTTCGCCATCACCGGAAGTTCGTTGACTTCACCTGATTTGGTCAGCAATGTCACTTGATTCGTATCGACGTCAAACCCTGCCCCTGGCTTGCTGACGTCGTTGATGACAATCAGATCGAGACCCTTCTCCTCAAGCTTTTTTCTGCCGTACTGAATCGGATTGCGCGTCTCGGCCGCAAAGCCAACAATCGTTTGTCCGCGCCGCCGTCGCTGGCTCATGATAGCGAGGATGTCTGGCGTTTCAACGAGATCAATATGCATCAAACCTTGTGATTTCTTCCATTTGTGTTCGTAGAATACCGCCGGACGGAAATCGGCTGGCGCGGCTGCGGCGATGAGCACGTCGGCATGCTCCATGGCACGTTCTACACCTGCTAGCATTTCGTCGGTCGAGCGCACGTAGAGCATCTCGGCCCCCGGTACAGGTTGCAAATGTGTCGGGCCGCTCACGAGTGTCACTTGTGCACCACGAGCAACGGCCTGTTGCGCGATGGCATAGCCCATCTTGCCGCTCGAGCGGTTGGTCAGATAACGCACCGGATCGATATCCTCGACAGTGGGACCGGCGGTGACCACGATGTGTAACCCGGCGAGATCGCGCTCCTGATGGAGCAACGCCTCGATGACCTCGGCGATATCCTCAGGTTCCGGCATCCTGCCCTTACCCGTATAACCGCAGGCGAGCGGGCCCTCGCCAGGATCGAGTACCAAATTGCCGCGTTGCCGAAGTGTCGCCAAGTTGGCCTGAACCGCCGGATGCTCATACATGTGGACATTCATCGCCGGTGCGATCACGGTCGGACACGTCGCTGCAAGCGCCGTCGTCGTCACCATATCGTCCGCCAAGCCATGTGCCAGCTTGCCAATCAAATTGGCGGTGGCCGGAGCGATCACGTACAGCGCGGCGCGATCCGCGACTGCGATATGTGCGATCTCGGACGGATTCGGCTCCGCAAACGTGTCAAAGATGACGGGATGCTTCGTCAAGGCTTGCAACGTCAACGGCTGAATAAAACGCGTCGCATGCTCGGTCATCAGCGCCTGCACGTCATACCCGCGCTTGACAAGCAACGAACAGAGCGCGGCCGATTTGTATGCTGCAATGCCGCCACCGACACCGACAAGAATGGTTTTAGGTTCCATCCTCTGCCCCCCCTTTAACCATGTCATCACCCATCACGAAGAGAGGCAGAACAACGCGCGGTTGCCCTGCCTCTCCCGTTGACACAAGATTAATGCGATTCTGGTTCAACCCGGCTGTAACGAATGGTACCGTCGCTGATCTCCCACAGTGCACGGCTGACGTTGCGCGTCGTCGACGAACCCGGTTGGTTCATCGTCTCCGTCTGCAACTTGCGAGCACGCTTTGCGGTCAATACCACCAGCGCATATTTGCTGTCACAGACCTCCAACAGACGATCAATAGACGGATAAATCATCGTTCGTTCACCTCAAACGGACAAGGACCTGTGTAAACCTGCCCCTGTTACCTATCTACACGCTCGTATGACAAATTCAAAACTACCCATCATTGTATAACGAGTTATGCGCAAAGCCAAGTGGGGAATTGTTATTCGATATTTTGCACCTGCTCACGCAACTGTTCGACAATGACTTTCATTTCGACCACGCGCTGTGCGATTTCCGGATCGGCGGACTTGGCGCCAATCGTGTTCGTCTCGCGGTGCATCTCTTGCACCAAAAAATCCAACCGCCTTCCCACAGGCTCCTGTTTTGCCATGGCCTCGCGAAACGCGACGATGTGGCTTTGCAACCGCACGAGTTCTTCGTCGATTGCACTGCGCTCCGCAAACAGCAGGACTTCCTGCAGCATGCGGGCCGGATCGATCTCGATACCAAGTTCGGCGATTCGCCGCGCAAGCGTCTGCCGTTTCTCCTCGACGGCCAAGGGGCCTCTGGCCTGTACGGCAGACAGGTGTGTTTCCAGCATGGCCAATTTTCCTTGGCAATTTTCAGCGAGGCGTGCCCCCTCGTCGCAACGCACCTTGACGAGTTGCGCGAGCGCGGTATCCAGCAGACTGCACAAAGCCTCGGCAATCTGCCCTTCTTCCAACTCTGCTTTCCGCTGGATCAAGACTCCCGGATACATCAACCACTCGCGCGCCGTTTGTCGTTCGGCGCATGCACCCAGGCGCGCGACAAGCCCTTGCTCGGCTTTTAACAAGGCGTCGAGCAAGGGCCAGTTGACATCGATATCGACAGCGGTCACCGCGAAATCCGCCACGTTGACGAACACGTCGACGCGGCCGCGCGATACGGCGGTTTGCAGGCGACTGCGAAGGTTATCTTCAAACAGGGCCCATTCCCGCGGCAGACGAATGGTGAATTCTGAAAAACGGTGATTGACCGACTTGACCTCCAACGTCACGTCATATGGCCCAACCTTGCCTTGACTACGGCCAAACCCGGTCATGCTCCGAAACGCCATTTCGCTACCCCCGTCCCCATGTTCCCCAACATTCTACAATGCGCCGGGGCGGTGGGCAATTCGGCTTGCTTCAGGCAGCCATTCTGTCGTCGTTGGCTCCGCTTTTGGGGCGAAGTGCGTTGCGCCCAAGGCGGCGGATCGACAGAGCGAACGTCGGGATGGCGGCGAGCACAAGGACAATGATCCAATCGGTCAGACCCAACGGAACCGTGTGGAACGCCTTCGCGATTTTTGGCACGTAAATCGTAAAGGCAAACAACACAACCGACGAGATGACGGCCAGGATGAGCCAGATGTTCCCGAGCGGATTGCGTTTCATAATACCGCCTTCAAGACTTCTGCAGTCGAAGACGAGAATCAACTGTGCCATGGTCAACGTCGCATAGGCCATCGTTTGCGCATGTGCCAGATTCTTGTCTGTTTTCAAGGACCAAACGAACACCGCAAGCGTCACCAAACCAATGAGAATGCCGCGCGAGAGAATCTTGGTCGCCATGCCTTTGGCAAAAATCCCTTCATGGACGTCGCGCGGGCGGCGTTTCATGATATCGCCTTCCGGCGAATCCACACCAAGCGCGATCGCGGGCAAACCATCCGTCACCAAATTGACCCACAAGATCTGTATCGGCGCGAGCGGTAACGGTAACCCGGCGAGCATCGCGGCGAACATCGTCACAATCTCGCCAACGTTGGACGCCAATAGGTAACGAATAAACTTTTTGATGTTGTCGTAGATGCCGCGGCCCTCTTCCACCGCCGCGACGATGGTCGCAAAGTTGTCATCAGCAAGGACGAGACTCGAAGCTTCCTTAGCGACGTCGGTGCCCGATTGGCCCATGGCAATCCCAATGTCGGCCTGCTTAATGGCAGGCGCATCGTTGACGCCGTCGCCAGTCATCGCGACCACATGTGCGTTTGCCTGCAACGCGCGGACAATGCGGAGCTTGTGTTCCGGTGTCACGCGGGCGTAGACGTAGACGTCGTTGACCACTTGGGCAAGCTTTCCGTCGTCCATCGCGTCCAACTCGACACCAGTCATGACTCGACCATTGGTCGGCAGAATGTCGAGTTCCTTTGCAATCGCCATTGCCGTCACCTGATGATCACCCGTGATCATCACAGTGCGGATACCGGCACTGCGCGCGGTTGCGATCGCGTCCTTCACTTCTTCACGCGGCGGATCGATCATGCCGCACAGCCCGACGAATACCAATTCTCGTTCCCACTCTGCTTCCCGCGCCGCCTCGATGCTCGGAAACTTCCGGTAGGCAAATGCCAGATTGCGCATTGCCCCTTCGGCCATCTCAAGATTGGCAGCCTGAATTTGCTTGCGGGTATTTTGGCCGAGCGATTCCTCGCGACCACCGGCGAGCACGCGGCTACAGCGCTCGAGCAATACGTCAGGCGCACCTTTGACGAACGCAAACACGTCCGTGCCTGCCTTCACCAATACGGACATGAGCTTGCGATCCGAATCAAACGGCTGTTCACCGACGCGCTCGTAGACGGCCGCGACATCGGAGAACCCAGCCTTGCGTGCCAAAACTAGTAGAGCGCCTTCCGTCGGATCGCCCTGTATCGCGTAGTCGACGCCGCCCTCGACCTCCTTCTCGACGATCGCGGCGTTGTTACATGCCGCTGCAATCTCGACGAGGCTCTTCAGGGCCGGTCGCTTATTCGGGTCAATTTTGTGATTGTCGATCAAAAATTCGCCGGTCTGTTGATACCCAATGCCCGTGACGGTCACATAGGTGCCATCGGCAAACAACTTCTGCACCGTCATCCGATTTTGCGTCAGCGTCCCCGTCTTGTCTGAGCAGATGACCGTCGCACAGCCAAGCGTCTCCACCGATGGCAGTTTGCGAACGATGGCGTTGCGCTTAATCATCCGCTGCACGCCCAAGGCGAGGGCAATCGTTACAATGGCCGGGAGCCCTTCGGGAATGGCAGCGACAGCAAGCGAGACGCCGGCGAGAAACATCTCGTAGAGCGCGTGACCGTGCAAGACACCAGCGATGACGACGAGCACCGTGATGCCAAGCGAAATCCAGACCAATGTTTTACCTAGTTGGTCAAGCCGCTGCTGAAGGGGTGTCAACTGTTCTTCGGACTGTTGCATTAAATCTGCGATTCTTCCCATCTCAGTGGCCATGCCAATTGCAGTGACCACGACTTCCGCCTTGCCGCGCGTGACCATGGTGCCCATGTAGACCATGTTCTTGCGATCCCCAAGGTTGCTGTTGGCTTCAATCACAGCCTTCGGGTCCTTGCTTGCCGGAACCGACTCACCCGTCAACGCCGATTCCTCGACATCGAATGCGACGGCCTTAAGAATGCGCCCGTCTGCAGGAACGCGATCGCCGTCTTCCAGCAACACGATGTCCCCGGGCACGAGTTCCTTGGCTGGCACCTCAATGACCTTGCCGCCGCGCCGCACGCGTGCCACGGGAGCCGTCAGTTCTTTGAGCGCCGCGAGCGATCGCTCTGCGCGAATTTCTTGGACAAAGCCGAGAATACCGTTGAGCACGATGATTGCGATAATCGTGATCGCGTCCGTGTACTCGCCGAGCAACCCAGAAATCAACGTCGCCGCGAGCAAGACCAGGATCATAAAATCGCGAAACTGGTTTAAAAACACGGTCAATAGCGAAACCTTGCTGCCTTCGCTTAGCAGGTTCAAACCGTGTGTCCGCCTTCTTGCCTCCACATCTTCGGCAGAAAGACCGTTTGCGGAGCTACCAAGCGCCTGCAAGCACTCCGCATCACTCAGCGCGTGCCAGTGCTGTTCCAACTGAGCCACCCCTTCGCCAACTTGTCTCGTAATCTCTATGCCCGGCCAAGCTGGAACATGTCCCTTGTCACGCGACAAAATATCCATCCATGTGCGCAGGCGAAGGGATTCTGCGGTATACTCCTTTTTGGAGAGGAGCATCGATCGTGGATGGACTAACCATGCGGCGTCTGGCCAACGAACTAAACAGCGCCTTGACCGGCGCGAAGATCGAAAAAATCCATCAGCCTGGCGAACGCGATCTCGTCATCTCCCTGCGCTCTCCGGGGATGGGATCGAGGCGGTTGCTCATCTCGGCTCATAAGCAGTTTGCACGTATGCACTTTTTGGCTCATGAGAAACCGGACAATCCGCCGGAACCTCCCATGTTCTGTATGCTTTTACGCAAACATCTGGAAGGTGGCAGGATCGTCGGCGTCGCGCAACAGGGATGGGATCGCGTGATTGAATTGCACGTCGAATCCATCGACGAACTGGGCGACGTGCGTGTCTATTCGCTGGTCTGCGAAATGATGGGACGGCACAGCAACATCATTCTCTGTCGCAACCATGACGACGGAACCAAAGGCGTCATTGACGCGATTGTCCGCGTTACCGAGGCCATGTCGCGCCATCGCGAGGTGTTGCCCGGATGCCCGTACGTGCCGCCGCCTGCACAACCCAAACAGGCCATCCAGAGCTTGACGAAAGGCGCATTCGCGGCGGTCGATGCGGCCCATTGGTTGAGTCGCGCGAATGTGATGCTCGTCGTCGAGCGCCTAGCCGGAGTCGGTCCTGTTTCCGCGCGCGAAATTCTATTTCGCGCAAGTCGCATGCGCGCGATGGACGCAGGCGAAGCGGTGTTCCACTGCGCCGAGGCGCTCGTGACCTGTGTCGAGCAAGCGAGCGAAAGGCCTTCTGTTGCGATTGACGAGATGGGTCGCGCCGTCGAGTGCGCCCCCTTCCTATTAGCGCACCGCGATCGCTATGCCGACTGCCCGGACATGAGTGAAGCGATTCGCCGGCGTTTCGCGGATACAGGAGAAATCTTGTACCACTCCCGCTTGCAGGACGAACTGGTGCGAGTCGTCGCCGATCAAATTGACAAGTTGCGCGGCAAGCGCGTGAAGCTCGAAGCTTCGCTCGCGGATAGTGCAGACGAAGAGCGTTATCGAGTTCAGGCAGAGCTGTTAACCGCTTTCGCCTATCAAGTGCCAAAGGGAGCTTCCCGGGTCGAACTGCCGAATTACTACCGGGAGGGCGAGGTTCTTTCGATTGAACTCGACCCGGCGCTAGATGCCATCGCAAACGCGCAGCGCTACTTCAAGCTGGCGACGAAACGCAAGCGCGCGCAAAGCGCGGTCGCCGCGCAAATGGCAGAAACCGAGCGGGATCTCGCATACCTGGAAGCTGTGATGCAATCGCTCGCCGATACCTCGCTCGACAACCTGGAGCAGGTCCGGCGCGAACTCATCAGCCAAGGGTTTCTCACGCCCAAAATGCAACGCCGAAAACCTGGCTCCAAACGCGGACGTGAGACTTCGCGCGATCCGGAGGCGAAACCGGCTGCGTACCTGTCCGAGGATGGGTTCGTCATGCGCGTCGGCCGCAATAATCTACAAAATGACCGACTCACCTTGCGCACGAGTGCCAAACATGACCTTTGGCTTCACGTCAAAGGCGAGCCGGGTTCACACGTCGTCATTGACCGTGGCCAGGCCGAGTCCATTCCCGAGTCGACCATCGAGGAAGCCGCGCTACTCGCTGCCTATTTCAGCCGGGCGCGCGACTCGGCGACAGTTCCTGTCGATATCACGGAAGTGCGCAACGTATGGAAACCGAACGGCGCACGCCCCGGCTTTGTGCTTTACGATCAGCAGCGAACGCTGTTTGTCACCCCGGATCGCACCGAGGTCGAATCGATATTGCAGCGTCGGGCGGATACGAACCACAACTAAACCACGGCTGCTCGCCCGGACAAAGCTCAAGGAGAGATGGACATGAGTTCCAACCCAGTGAACAAACGCTTGATTGTCGGTGCCAACAAGCCCGCGCACGGGACAAACGTCCTCACCAACACCCAGGAAGCCATTCGCGAAGCGTTGGATCGCTTGGGTTACGAAGAGGCGGTCTACGAACTTTTGGCGGAACCTTTGCGCGTCATGACGGTACAAATCCCCGTGCGCATGGACGATGGCCGCACCGAAGTCTTCACGGGCTATCGTGCGCAGCACAACGACGCTGTCGGCCCGACGAAAGGCGGCGTTCGCTTTCACCCGGATGTCACCCTCGACGAAGTCAAGGCACTTTCGATCTGGATGTCGCTGAAATGCGGTATCTTCAACCTTCCCTACGGCGGCGCGAAGGGCGGCATCGTCTGCGACCCGCGCACGATGAGCCTGGGCGAACAGGAGCGACTTGCCCGGGGATATGTTCGCGCCATCAGCCAAATCGTCGGTCCGGCCAAGGACATCCCAGCGCCAGACGTGTATACAAACGCGCAGATCATGTCCTGGATGTACGACGAATATAGCCGTATCCGCGAATCCGACTCGCCCGGCTTTATCACGGGTAAACCCTTGGTGCTCGGTGGCTCGCGCGGACGTGAAGCGGCCACCGCACTTGGCGTGGCGATCGCGCTGCGCGAAGCGGCCGGACGCCTTGGCAAACAAGTCCAAGACTTACGGATACTCGTACAAGGGTTTGGCAATGTTGGTAGCAATGTTGCCCGTATCCTCCACGAGATGGGTGCGACGATTGTCGGCATCAGCGATGCGGGAGGCGGCGTCTACCGCGAAGGCGGGCTCGATATTCCAGGCTTGATTGATCAAAAGGACTCGTTTGGCATGGTCACTCCGCGCCTTGCTAACGTCATGCCAACAGAGGAATTTCTTGTGCAGCCCTGTGATGTTTTGGTGCCTGCGGCCCTAGAAAACCAAATCCACGCAGACAACGCGCCCAAATTGCAGGCGTCGATGGTGATCGAAGCGGCAAACGGCCCCACGACGCCAGACGCGGATCAAATCCTGCACGACAGAGGCATCGTCGTGGTGCCTGATGTGCTGGCAAATGCAGGCGGTGTCACGGTATCGTACTTCGAATGGGTACAAAACAACCAAGGTTTCTATTGGACTGAGGATGAGGTCAACCAACGCTTAGAGGCCATGATGGTGCAAAGCGTTCACAACATCCTCGATACGGCAGAGCGCTATGGCGTATCGCCGCGTTTGGCTGCTTATATGGTCGGAATTCGCCCGTTTGCCGAAGCCATGCGTTGGCGCGGTTGGGTATAATCGAGTTCCTGAAGAATCGCCGTCGCTTGTTGCCGACAGCAGAATCATTCGCGAAGGGCGCCGTCCACGGCGCCCGGACAACTGGGGATAGACATGGGGAAAGCGCTGTCAAATTCAGAATCGGTGACGTATCGACTCGGCATGCAGATGCGTCGCGAAACTTGGCGCAACTTCCAAATCGATTTTGGGGGTTCCGTACTATTTGCATTATTTAACGTTGTCGTCAATCAATTTTACGCCCCAATGGCCATTCGCCACGGCGCAACCAACCTGGATGTCGGTCTGTTAAGCGCCGCCCCAGCTATCGGCATGCTTTTGTCGCCCTTGTGGGCTGGACTGATGGGTCAACGCTCGCCGAAGCCGTTTGTGCTTTGGCCGCTGACGATAGGCCGAATGTCCGTCGTAATCGCGGGGATGTTTCTATCTCCCCCCGTCTTTGTTCTCATATCCTTTGTCGTCAATTTTATGAACGGCATTCAGGCACCCGCCTACCCTTCGCTGCTCACGCGCGTGTATCCGCCGCAATTGCGCGGGCGACTCATGGGTTACGTCCGTGTGGCACAAGGATTTTTACTCATTCCGCTCGCCTACGTCGTAGGTATCTGGAGCCAGGCAACTGGGGATCGCTGGCCACTTATACTGGCTGCACTTTTTGGCACGGCCTCTGTGATCTTGTTCTGCCGCGTGCGCGAAGTCGAACCGCGCCCCGAAACCAACGAGAACATGTTAAGTGCGCCGCGCAGGTCGTTTCTGACAAGTGCTCGCCGACAGTGGTTGCTTGTGCGCACAAATCGTCCGCTTGCGCTATTTCTGGCCGCAACGACAGCGACCGGCTTTGGCAACCTGCTTGCGGGCCCTATCTATCAAATCTATCAGGTGCATAGGCTCAACTTGTCAAACGACCAAATTGGCATGACTCGTGTGGCCTACTACATTGCACTTCTCGTGGCCTACTTTGTCTTAGGATGGCTCATTGACAAATCATCGCCGCGGCTCGCCATGTTTGTCGGCATGCTCGCATACACCCTCGCGCCTCTTCTGTACGTCGTGTTCGGATCGTACTTTGGCGTGATCGTCTCCTGTATGTTCCTTGGGGTTGGCGACGCCGCGTGGGACATTGGCTGCATGGCGTACATCTTCAAAGTGTCGCCGGGCCGCGAGGCCACCGCATTTGGTTTGCATTACCTGCTATTTGGCATTCGCGGTACCATCGCACCCATTCTGAGCACGGCATTGACGCACAACATGTCGCTGTCAGCGGTGTTTCTCGCTTCTGCCGCCGTCTCCGCACTCGGCGTCGCCCTGCTTTGCCTGCCGCAGCGGCCACCGACGTTGCCGTCTGGCACCTCTTCGGTCAGCGAGGTTTCGTGAGACGCGACTCTATACGCAGGCGAGCCGCATGGGCTACACCAAGCCAACCTGCCGGCCGCCTGCGAAGGTCGTCCACGAAAGCTTCACTGCCACGCACTCATCTCGAGGGGGCTGGAAAAACCTTCACACCCCGAAAGTGTCAGGCGACTTGCGCCACTTCATCAGTAGGTCAATATCCGACTCTTCGATGTCGCCCCTCTCCAGTGCCACTTGTAGCAATACCTCATACGGGACCAACCGGTACGCTGGAATGCCCGTTTCTATGGCTTTCTCGCTCGCAATGTCGAAGTCGTAAGACAGTATCGTGAGGATGGAGATCACGTCGACCCCCGCGTCGCGCAGGGCCTGCGCCGCGTTATAGGCTGATTTGCCGGTGGACAGCGTATCTTCGATCACGACGGCCTTCATCCCCGGCCGGGCGTACCCTTCGATTTGTTTGCCACGACCATGTGCTTTGGGTTCGGATCGCACGTACGCACATGGTAGCCCCATGCGATCCGCCAGCATGGCGGCATGTGGGATCCCTCCCGTCGCCGCACCGGCAATCAGTTCGACAGCCGGCAATTCATTCTCGATGATCGCCTCAAAGCCCGTGACGACGGCGTTGCGCAACACAGGATAGCCTAAGAGCAAGCGATTATCGCAATAAATTGGTGAGCGCCAACCACTCGACCAGGTAAAGGGCTGGCTGGGACGCAGTTCGACTGCGCCAATCTGCAACAAGCCGCGTGCAATGACATACGAAAGACCGTCATATTCGATGGAAAACGTATCGCTCATCCGTTCAACCCCTCCTTCATCGCCCGCCAATACTTCTGCAAAGCCGCCAGCTTATCCTCCGCTGCGACGACCGCTCGTCCTAATACAAGGCGCGTCGCACCATCGCGCATCGCGAGTTTTGGCGTGGCAACCCGCGTTTGATCCTGCGCCGCGTCTTCCAGCAAGCGGGTTCCAGGGACAACGCGTTCAAACGTGGGCGGTACAATACCTTGCAGCAGTTGCAGCTCCTGCGCAGAGCAGACGACCCCATCCAGCCCGGCTTCCTGCACTAGTTTGGAAAGCCGTACGACAGCCTGGGCAGGACCGCCGGCGACACCCATGGCTTGAAGATCGTCGTCGCCAAGGCTCGTCAACACCGTTACCCCAATCAGCAAAGGGTTGTACGGGCTCATGGTGACCGCCTCGCGGGCTGCCTGTAGCATCCGTGGGCCACCTTGCGCGTGCACATTGACCATTTCGATTGGATATTGACAAATGGCACGCAGCGCACCTGCAACCGTATTCGGAATATCATGCAACTTCATGTCCAAAAAGACTCGCAGACCGCGAGCAAGCAATTTTTCAACCAAACGCATGCCCGCTCCGTGAAACAATTCGAGCCCGACCTTATAGCCATCCACCGCAGGTCCCAACTGATCCACGACGGCTAACGCCTTCGCTTCCGTGTCCACGTCGAGCGCAATGTAAGTGGCGCGACGCACGTCGTCGTACGTCGTCGCCAAAAGCTCCGTCATCTGCTCTGTATTCATGCACGCCACCCACTTGCCGGGATCGCCGACGTCGGACTGTCACCAAGCGCGAGTGTCTGGAAGTGAATCAATTTGACGATGTCCAGTACAGACCTCACCGTATCGAGCGATGTCAAACATGGAACCCCATGCTCGACAGCCGTGCGGCGAATGCGAAAGCCATCCCGCTCTGGTTTCAAGCCCTTGGTCAACGTGTTGATGACCAGTTGGATACGCCCTTGACGGATATCGTCGGCCAAATTGGGGGTCCCTTGCGCCAATTTATTGACAATCCTGACTTCAAGTCCGCGGTCGCGCAAGTAGCGCGCGGTGCCTTCGGTCGCCGCTAAGCGATAACCCAACCGGGCAAACTCGGCGAGTAAAGGAAAGGCCTCCGCCTTGTCTTTGTCGGCGATGGTCGCAAGAACCGTGCCATGTGTCGGGATGTTCGTTCCGGCTGCCAACATGCCTTTGTAAAGTGCCTTTTCGTAGTGCGTATCGCGCCCCATCACCTCGCCCGTCGATTTCATTTCCGGACCTAGGCTGATGTCGACCTGATGCAGTTTCGCAAACGAGAACACCGGCACCTTCACCGCAACCGTGTTCGCTTCGGCGACACGTCCACTTTGATACCCCAGTTCGGCAAGCGATCCGCCGCACACCGCATGCATCGCCAACTGCACCATGGGCACACCTGTGACCTTGGACAAAAACGGTACGGTTCGTGACGAGCGCGGATTTACTTCGATGACTTCGACCTTGCCGTCGTGCACGATGAACTGGATGTTCATCAGCCCGCGCACCTGCAGGCTGCGCGCGATTCGAGTCGCATAATCTTCCATGACGGCTTTCACGACTTCCGTCAAGTTTTGCGGCGGATAGACCGCTATCGAGTCGCCCGAGTGCACGCCAGCGCGCTCAATGTGCTCCATAATGCCTGGAATGATCACGGTCTCGCCGTCCGCGATGGCGTCGACCTCTGCCTCAATCCCATTTACGTAACGGTCGATGAGAACGGGATGCTGATCCGACACTTCTACCGCTTCATCCATATACTGAAGAAGTTCCGACGTATCGGAGATGATCTGCATCGCCCGGCCACCGAGCACGTACGACGGGCGCACAAGCACGGGGTAGCCCAGCGCCTCGGCAGCGGCAACCGCCTGTTCCACCGTCGTGACTGTGCGTCCCTGCGGTCGCGCAATCTCAAGTGCGGTCAAGAGCTCGTCAAACTTCTCGCGATCTTCAGCCGCATCGATGTTCTCGCGCGACGTACCCAAAATGCGTACACCCGCATCGGCCAAGGGGCCCGCCAAGTTGATGGCCGTCTGGCCTCCGAACTGGACGATCACGCCCTCCGGTTGTTCGCGATCGATTACATTCAACACATCCTCAACGTCCAAGGGTTCGAAATACAACCGATCCGAGGTGCTGAAGTCGGTCGAGACCGTCTCCGGGTTGTTGTTGATGACAATCGCCTCATAACCTTCGCGCTGCAGTGCCCATACCGCGTGTACCGTGCAGTAGTCAAATTCGATGCCTTGACCGATGCGAATCGGCCCAGATCCAAGAACGACGATTTTTTTCTTGCTTGACTCCTCAACCTCGTCCGCACGCTCGTAGGTGCTGTAATAATACGGCGTTGTCGCCGCAAATTCGCCCGCACAGGTGTCAACCATCTTATACACGGGTACAATGCCATGCTCTTTGCGCCAACTGCGGATTGTCAGTGCATCGGTGCCGAGCAGACGGGCCAGTTCTCTGTCTGGAAAGCCATGCCGCTTTGCTTGTACAATGAGCTCTTCATTTTGCTCGAGCAGCGTCGGCAAAGGCAATGAAGTCCGTCCCAAGTCTGCAATCGCCTGCTCCACTTGTAGCAATTTCTCAAGCTGCCACAGGAACCACCGATCGATCTGGCTCCACTTATGCATCTGCTCGACGCTTATCCCTCGACGCAGTGCTTCTGCGATAGCAAAGAGCCTGTCGTCGTCCGCAATCGCAATTTTCTTTTCAATGTCCACATCCGACCAATGTGCAGCCTGCTTGGTCCACAACGAATAGGTTCCGATCTCCAAACTACGAATCGCCTTCAACAAGGATTCGCCAAACGTGCGCCCAATGGCCATCACTTCGCCAGTCGCTTTCATCTGTGTGCCCAGTGCTCGGTTCGCACTGCGAAACTTGTCAAAAGGCCAGCGTGGAATTTTGGTGACGACATAGTCGAGCGCCGGCTCAAACGCGGCGTACGAATCCTGGGTAACTGGGTTCTTGAGTTCATCCAAGCGATAACCTACAGCGATTTTCGTCGCGATGCGCGCGATAGGATAGCCGGTCGCCTTCGATGCCAGAGCACTGGATCGACTGACGCGCGGATTGACCTCAATCACGTAGTACTGCGACGAATTCGGATCGAGTGCCAACTGCACGTTGCACCCGCCTTCGATGCCCAGTGCATGAATGATGTCGAGGCTGGCGTTGCGCAACATCTGATAGTCCTCGTCGGACAGCGTCTGACTCGGCGCGACGACAATCGAGTCTCCCGTGTGGACGCCGACCGGATCGAAATTCTCCATGTTGCAAACGACGATGGCTGTGCCGGCCGCATCGCGCATCACTTCGTACTCAATTTCCTTGTAACCCGCGATACTCTGTTCGACGAGCACTTGATGAATGGGCGAGAGCGTTAAACCGCGCTCGACAATCTCTTGATATTCGCGCCAGTTGTTTGCGATGCCACCGCCCGTGCCGCCAAGGGTATAGGCAGGCCGAATGATAATGGGGAAACCGACCTCTTCAGCAAAGGCGTTTGCCTCTTGTTCATTTCGCACAATGGCGCTTTGTGGAACTGGCTGGCCAATCTCCTTCATCAGTTGGCGAAACAGTTCGCGATCCTCTGCCTTTTCGATCGCGCTGAGCGGAGAACCGAGCAATTGTACGCCCTCCTGCTCGAGAATGCCGCTATTGGCGAGTTGTACCGCCATATTCAACCCGGTCTGGCCACCAAGCGTCGCCAGCAATCCGTCTGGCCGCTCCTTGCGGATGATCTGCGCGACGAAGTCGAGCGTGATCGGCTCGATGTAGACCCTGTCAGCCATGTTTTGGTCGGTCATGATGGTCGCCGGGTTCGAGTTGACGAGCACGACCTCATAGCCCTCTTCTTTTAAGGCCTGACAGGCTTGCGTCCCTGCATAATCAAACTCCGCCGCTTGGCCAATGACGATGGGGCCACTGCCGATAACCATGATCTTGTGTATATCCGTCCGCTTAGGCATGTGTGAACCGCCCCTCCCTCACCTGGCTGATCATATCCATAAAGTTGTCAAACAGGTACCTTGCGTCGGTCGGGCCGGGCCGCGACTCAGGGTGATACTGCACGGAGAACACCGGCTCCTGCTTGTGCGCCAATCCTTCGACCGTTCCGTCGTTCAAATTGACGTGCGTCAACTGTAAAGGCGTGCCTGCCAGCGAGTCCGCATCCACCATGTAGCCATGGTTTTGGGAAGTGATGTCGACGCGACCTGTGCGCAAGTCTTTGACCGGGTGGTTGGCCCCGCGATGACCAAATTTCATTTTTCGCGTTTTGGCACCGCACGCCAACGCAATTAATTGATGTCCCAAACATATTCCAAAGATGGGGACGCGACCGATGAGGTCGCGTAACGTCGCAATGGCAAACGGCACGTCTTCCGGATTGCCAGGCCCATTGCTGAGCATGACACCGTGTGGATGCCAGGAGAGAACATCCGCCGCCGTCGACGTCGCAGGCACGACGATAACGTCGCAACCGCGATCGAGCAAACTGCGCAAGATGCCTGCCTTCATGCCGTAGTCGATAAGCACCACGCGGTGCCCTGGACCCGGGCTGCGATACACGGTCTGCGTCGTCACGCGCTCTACCGCATCAGGCACCAACGCCTCTGGCATCCTCGCCAACAATTCGTCGACCGGCGCATCCTCTGTCGTAATGACCGCCCGCATCGCTCCAACCGTGCGAATGGCCTTGGTCAATTCGCGCGTATCGATGCCCGCGATGCCAACGATGTTGTGCTGCTGGAGATACCTCTCCAGGCTGTCTGTCTGCTTATAGTGCGATGGACTTTCCGCGAATGTCTTGACGACAAAGCCACGTACATGCGGATGACGGGATTCCACGTCGTCGACGTTCACACCGTAATTGCCAATGAGCGGATATGTCATCGTCACAATTTGCCCGAAGTATGATGGATCCGTAAGCACTTCCTGATAGCCCGTCATCCCCGTATTAAAGACCACTTCACCAAAGCGCGTGCCCTCTGCACCGAAGTGCGTACCTTCAAACGCCAAGCCATTTTCCAAAATCAACCGTGCTATCGCGCGACGGTTCATCGTCATGACAACCGCTCCTCTCCCGCTTCATAAATCACTTGCCCTGCGCGAATGGTACTTTTGATGACGCCTGCGATCCGCCAGTCGAGAAACGGAGTATTGCGTCCTTTCGTGTAGAACAAGGCTGGGTCGATCGTCCGCTCCGCATGTAAGTCGACAATCGCGAAATCGGCACGCGCCCCTGGCCGAATAGAGCCACCGGCAAGGCCAAAGAGACGGGCCGGCCGCGACGTCATCCCTTCGATGATGCGCTTGAGCGGCACCGTGCCAGGAAGTACAAGATACGTGTAGAGGAGTCCGAACGCGGTTTCTAATCCCACCATGCCAAACGGTGCCGTCGCCATCGACTGGGCCTTTTCTGCCGGCGTGTGCGGCGCATGATCCGTCGCGATGATGTCGAGCGTACCGTCGAGGAAACCTTCGAGGCATGCCTCGCGATCGCGTTCGCTTTGCAAAGGCGGGTTGACTTTCCAATTTGCATCGTCGCGCTTAATCGCCGTTTCCGAAAGCAACAAGTGATGCGGTGTCACTTCAGCAGTGACGCGAATACCGCGCGCTTTTGCCCAGCGAATGACCGCCACTGACGGCTCTGTGCTGACATGGCAGACGTGCAAATGAGCACCTGTTTGTTCAGCGAGTAACACGTCCCGGGCAATCATCGCGGCCTCCGCTTCAATTGGGATGCCAAGGAGTCCAAGGCGCCTGGCTGCGTTCGGATGCAGTACGCCCTTTCCAGAAATCGTCTCATCCTCCGCGTGAATAATGGCAGGCGCCCCAAGCTCCTTTAAACGCAAGAATGCCTCGCGCATCCGTCCACCATGTTGAACGCCGCGCCCGTCGTCGGAAAAGCCCACCGCACCGGCCGCACGCAATCCCTCAAAATCGGCCAACTCATCGCCAACCTGGCCTTGTGTGATGCAGGCAATCGGGTGTACCTCTGTTTTCCCGATGGCTTTAGCGCGTTCTACGATATCCGCAACGAGTTTTGGACTATCAATCGGCGGCTTGGTGTTTGGCATGCAGGCCACTTGCGTAAAACCTCCCGCGGCCGCAGCTTGCACACCAGTGTCCAAGGACTCCTTCGCCGTTAAACCGGGATCGCGCAAGTGCACGTGCATGTCGATGAACCCCGGAAACACTGCTTCACCACGCAGTTCGATGACCTTTTCGGCGCTAAGTCCTCGACCAAGTGCGACAATCTCGCCTGTCACATCGTCGAACGCGACACTCGTCTCGCGCAACTGGCCGCTTTCGGCGTCCCACAGGCGACCACCGTCGATTCGTACAATCATCCCAATTCCCCTCTCAGCATGTGATCCAGTAAGGCCATGCGCATGTACAAGCCGTTTTCCGCCTGGCGAAAGTACGCAGCTCTATCGTCAGGATCGATGGCCGGATCGATCTCGCCGACGCGTGGTAGCGGGTGTAAGATGCGCGCATGTTCCGGTAACACCGCCAGGTGACTGCGTCGAATGGCGTAGTCATCAGTCGCGCACAGCTCGTGTTCCGCTTGTAGCCTTTCTGCCTGAATCCTTGTTTGATACACGATATCTGCGCCACGCACCGCATCTTCCAAATCTGCCGCAATCTCGATGGGAATCCCGCTATCGCGCATTTCCGCTGCCAGTTCGGGCGGTAGGCCGAGCGGTTCGGGATGGAATAGGCGAATCCGAATACCATCCATCTTGGCGAGCAGGCGCAACAAAGAATGGACCGTGCGACCGTATTTTAAGTCGCCAAGGACGGCGACCGTTAAATCGCTCAGGCGGCCAAGTTCTCGCCAAATCGTGTACGCGTCGAGCAAAGCTTGGGTAGGGTGCTCACCGGATCCCGCCCCAGCATTGATGACAGGCACCGGTGAAAATGGAGCCGCGGCATCTAATTCCTCTGCACGATGATGGCGGATGACAATCGCATCGGCGTAGCAGCCGACGACACGAAACACGTCGGCCAAACTCTCGCCCTTCTTTGAAGAGGAATTTTCACGCGCATTTTCGGCGCTTACGACCTGTCCACCGAGCCTATAAACGGCCGCCTCAAAAGAAAGGCGCGTGCGCGTGCTTGGTTCGTAAAACAGCGTTGCGACAATATCGCCGGCGAGCAGTGCGCGAGCCTCGTGGCGGGGCATTGCGCGCAATGCTTCAGCGCGGCGAATCAATTGAAACGTCGTATCGACATCGAATTGCGCAATGGAGAGTGCGTGAAACATCTAGGAATCACTCCAGTTCTGACTCAGTCCAGTTCAGTCAAGACTGCCTGTGGGCAATCCACACGCCGTCTTCGCCATCGACCTCGCGCAACCGCACGATGACCTGTTCTTCCCGCGACGTGGGCACGTTCTTGCCGATGAAATCGGGGCGAATCGGAAGTTCGCGGTGCCCGCGGTCGACCAATGCCGCCAATTGCACCGATTGTGCTCGCCCAGCATCCATGATGGCGTCGAGCGCGGCACGCACTGTGCGCCCTGTGTACAAGACGTCGTCGACGAGAATCACACGCCGTTTCGCAACATCAAGAGCCGGCACATGTGCTTTAGACGGACGCGCATCGGCGCGATCGTCCCGATAGGGGGTCGGGTCAAGCGACAGGCAGGGAATGGTTTGCCCTTCGATCTCGGCCAATTTTTCGCGAATCCGCTCTGCAAGTGCGACACCTCTCGTCACGATGCCTACGAGCACGACGTCGTCCAGCCCTTTATTACGCTCAAGGATTTCATGAGCCATGCGCGTTAGCGACCGACGCATTGCCGCGTCGTCCATAATTTGCGTTTTTTGCGACACACTCTTCCCTCTTTCATTTTGGAAAGGATATCTACACGAAAAACGACCACCCCGGTTAGGAGGTGGCCGTTTGCCCAGAACACCTGGTTAGCATACACCAGTTCTGCGCTGTCCGACTCCTTTCCAACCTCACGGGATTGGTTTAAAGGCAGTTGACACTATAGGATTTGCAAGAAGACTATCATGTCAGGATTCCTATGTCAAGCCAATAACTAGCCAATTCTACCCGCACGCAACCACTCGATCAACTGTTCCATATCGGCAGGCAGTGGACTCGCAAACGACATCCACTGCCCTGTCGCCGGATGCACAAAACCAAGCGTCTCGGCATGCAGCGCCTGCCCGTCGATCGGCAGCGTATGCCGTCTGCCATAGACCTTGTCGCCAGCGAGTGGATGGCCAATTTCCGCAAAATGGACGCGAATTTGATGCGTTCGTCCCGTTTCCAATTGACACATGACAACCGCATAGCGGTCGAATTGTTCGATGACCTGAAAATGGGTGACGGCGCGCTTGCCTTCGAGTCGCGCAGCCATGCGTTGCCGGTCGTTCGGATCGCGAGCGATGGGCATATCAATCGTGCCCGACCGATGTTCCATTTTTCCGTGAACGATAGCTCGGTACTGCCGAGTCACCGTGTGTTCCCGCAACTGCTCAGTCAAGCCATAATAGGCGCGCTCTGTCTTCGCAAACATCACAAGGCCGCTCGTGTCTTTGTCGATCCGGTGTACGACACCAGGGCGCATCTCACCCCCGAGTGGCGATAACCGAACACCGCGGGCCGCAAGCCCATTGACCAAGGTCCCTCGTTCGTTACCGGCTCCGGGATGCACGACGACACCGCGTGGCTTGTCCACGACAACCAGGTCGTCGTCCTCATACATCATGTGCATGGCAACATCGTCCGGGACGATGACAAACGGTTCCTCGGCTGGCACCTCAATTTCGTACACGTCGCCAGGCTCCAATGGATCCGAAGCCTTGACTTTGCCAGGGCGCCGCCGTGTGACACAACCGCTTTTCAGCCATTGCTGAACAACCGTCCGCGAGATATCAACCTCATCCTCTTGCAGGCGCTCAGTCAGCCACTTGTCAAGGCGGTCTCCTGCTTCGGATGGCGCAACCTCATAGATAACCCGCACCGCGGATCTCACTTGGGATCCCCCTTCCCGTCGTCGGATCGCTCCGTGCCGGACCGAAACGAACTGATGAGGAGAAACAATACGCCAAAATCGATTGACGCGTCCGCCAAATTAAATACTGGAAAATGAATCGTATAGAAGTACACATAGTCGGTTACGGTGTGCGTTGGCGAAATGATGCGATCCACCATGTTGCCAAGCGCTCCCCCTAGCAACAATCCCAGTCCCACCTGTGCAAGGCGATCCAAATGCCAGCGCTGGTGAACGAATATAACGGCCACCACGACGATCGCGGCAATGAGAAAAACCAGCCACGTTTGATTGGGAAACAAGCTGCAAACAGCCACGTTTGATTGGGAAACAAGCTGAATGCGGCACCGGGGTTTTGCAGATGCGTCAATTCGACGACGCCAGGGATGACCAGCACAGCGTCGCCAATGGGCAAGGTTCGACGCACAATCCACTTGAGAAGTTGATCAAATCCAACGGTCAGTGCGGCAACGACGTATAACAAATATTGAATCCGCTTCACGGTCATGTCTCCTCGTTGGCATTCTGCCTGCACCCACTCACGTTGTGCTTCATACCGTGAAGGGACAGTGTGCAAAGGAGTGTGAATACCGTGATTGTATCAGACGGCGGCGCCTTCTCACAAATCATCAGCGCTCCGCTCGGACTTCGCGCGGAAAAGCCGAGATCGACCGGACTGACCATGGTGATCGATAAAGGGCTCGGCTTTTCCACGCTAACAGATATTCTTGAAGTCGGCGCGGCGTACGTCGACTTATTTAAATTCGGGTTTGGTACAAGTCCTCTATATCCAGAGCCCATTTTGCGCCGCAAGTTGGCCTTGCTCAGCGAAGTGGAGGTGCTTTCCTGCCCTGGCGGCACTTTGGGTGAAATTGCGTGGTTGCAGGGCACATATACAGAGTACCTGCAACGATGTCAAAGTATTGGCTTCACTGCCATGGAAGTATCCGATGGAACCATTGAACTACCAGCAAGTGATCGGCAAAAGGCCATCGCGCAAGCCAAAGATATCTTTCCTGTCGTCGTCTCCGAAATCGGGAAAAAGCTTTCGCACAGCATGGAGATCGTCAACTGCGCCCGAAGCGTCGTCGCCGATTTAAACGCCGGATCGGACTATGTCATTATCGAAGGTCGCGAATCAGGTGAAGGTGTCGGCGTTTACGATGCGAATGGCAAAGTCCTCGACAACCTAGTGCAGACTTTCATTGACGAACTGCCAGCCTGGGCGAAGAATAAAGTCATCTGGGAGGCTCCGAAAAAACAACAGCAAGTCGAATTTATTCGCCGCTTTGGATCCGACGTCAATCTTGGCAACATTCCGGCAGGCGACCTTCTTGCGCTCGAATGCCTTCGCCTCGGACTTCGCGCCGACACGTTGGTGCTTGCTATGCAAGCGTCCCATCCTCATCGTAATCCGACAGCTCAATAGCTGACGACGGCAATGTCCGGATGTAATATTCCTGCGAAATGTGATCAATCGGGTCGACAAAACCCGTATTGTCGTCAAGATCTGGCTGTTCATACGTCTCTTCGCCAAACGCCGGTTCTTGGAAACGCGCCACGGCCTGGTAGGCATCTTCTCCGTCGAACCCGGTTTGGTCGTGATCGTCCAGCCAAACCGCACCAAAGCCAGGCCAAAGCACGTCCTCCTCGACCGGTCGATGGCGATGTTTTTTGCGCCGCTCCGCGTCTTCTTGGCATTCAATACAATAACGCGCGGTCGGCATGGCCTCCATCCGCTCCGCGCTGATTTCACGACCACATTCGGCGCACACACCGTACGTCCCGGCATCGATGCGCTTGAGTGCCTCGTCAAGGTCTTCGAGATACGCTTCCTCGCGGACTTCATCGCCAACCGCCATGCCTCGGAGGAAGAGTTCACTCGCGACATCTGCGGGATGATTGTCATACATCGATAGTTCGGAGATTTCATCGCGCATGCTGTCACCGAGATCGGCAGACTCGTTGCGCACGCTGAGCCGAGCTTCGACCTCGCGCTTCTGATTCTCTAATCGCTGGCGCATATGCTCCCACTTCATAGCGACTCCTCCCGCCCTCAATACGTATACTGTCTGGTGTGTAATTGGGCCTGCACGATAGCGACCAAGTCGGCGATAAACTTGCCGATGACCGGTATGTTGAGCACTTCGAGCTGTTGCAGCAACATCACGATCGTTCCTGCGATAATCGTGAAGCCAAGCCCGATGCCCAAGCCGCGAAAGATGCCGCCAATCAAGTTTAACAAGGCGAGGCGCCAAGGCGTCTGGATCAAGTCGACATAGGCCGCAAAATTGACCCCTTCCAGATACTCAGCCAGCCGCAGCAATCCCCTGTCGGAAAGGCGACGAAGCCTCTGCTTTCGTAATCGGATCGCACTCATGCCACACCCTCCGAACGCTCTCGCCGGGTTTACAACAGCGTCGATGTTAGTGTGCCCGATCCGCCCGTACGACATGACCGGCACGATCACGCTACAATTGTTCATGAGTCTGTCACTGGTCTGTCACCGTCAGACGTGTATGATGGAAATCGGCAAGCTTGTTTATGACTGGAGCGGTTTACGATGCGCGGAACGTGGATGTTAGCTGTGGGGTGGATCGTTGTCTGGATTGGTATAACACTTCTGGCAGGCTGCGTTCTCGCGCGCATTTGGCTGAACATCGACCTGCCATACGCGATTTATGTGATCTTCAATGTCTGTCTTGTCGCAGCCGGCCTCCTTCTAAGGTGGCTGGCCAAGCGAATGGATCAATAAATGAAAGGCCGATCCTGTCGTTCAGGAACGGCCAAAAGCGTACGTTGCACGTTAAAATCCGGACTCGGCGGCCGCGACTTCACGGCGGGCCAGGTCTTTTTCAAACGACTCCCAATCCCCAGAATCCATCATCTCGAGTTGAGACTGAATCAAAGAGCGGAAGCGGGCGCGGAACACCGCTGCCTGTTTCTGCATTTCTTCGACCTCAAGCGCAACTTTGCGCGCCTTATTCAAGGCTTCACTGACGATCCGGTCCGCGTTTTTTTCCGCCTCACGAATGATCAGCTGGGCCTCTTTTTTCGCATTGTTCTTCAACTCTTCGGCGGTTTCCTGTGCCACCAAGATGGACTTGCTCAAGCTCTCTTCCAAACTGTTATAGTGGGCCAATCGCTCGTTTACACGCGCAATTTCTTCTTCGAGTTGCTTGTTCTGTCGAATCAGACCCTCATAATCCTGAATGATGCGTTCGAGAAAATCATCGACCTCGTCTTCGTTATAACCACGCAACGAACGACGAAATTCTTTATTATGAATGTCAATCGGGGACAGGGGCATTGCATATCCTCCTTAGTTCGACAGCCAGCATACTCTAAGCTTCGAAAATTCGTATCAAGACACTTTGTTCTTGTCTATTCGACAGCAATCTTCGATTTCCTTCCCTAATACACCCGGAAAGTCATGTATCTGATCGCAGGATGCCGATACGCATGCGAATTCTGCCCGATCGCGATGTACCGACCGCCTCAACCACGCGAATCCGTCCAAAGCCCCGCACCGACAAGATGTCTCCCGGCCTGACCTCATCCCGTGCGACAGCTTCGACGAAGTTGAGTGACACATAGCCACGGGCTACATGCTCTTGTGCATTGGCACGCGAAAGATGGCACGCCTGCGCCACAATCGCATCGATACGGGGTGACATGACAAAGATGTCCTGCTCTTCATAGGCCGGTGGCGGCAGCTGCGGTGGATCTTCAAGGAGTACCACCTCCACGACCCCACGACCAACACGATGCAACTCCCTCGCCAAAAACGAACCCATGGCAGACGTTGCAAAGACATACGCACACTTCTCATCAAATACCGCGATATCCCCGACCGTTTTACGTTGTATGCCGAGCCCCAAGATAGACCCTAGTACATCGCGATGTCGGATCGGTTGCTCCAGCGCCGTGATCGCTAAACACTTAATATCGTAGTCGCTCGCCTCTGGGTGCCAGTCCTCAGGCATGAGCAACATCCGAACACGCTCCGCGTCGGTATAGCCACCGAAGTCAGAAGTGACCAGGCCAGCGTGGCGCGCCGCACTCTCGGCAATCCATCGCTCACGAGGCGTTAAAAAGTCCGTCAAGTACCACGTTCCCCGTGCATGGACATGTGCGGCCCGGTCTTCGACTTGTTTCAGAAATGGCCGCTCCTCTTCTCGCAACCACGCTCCACTGCTCATGGCTTCTGTCGTTCCGCCTCTCGTCAGTATTTCCCAAGCAATTGAGCCAGGGTGGTGTCTACGCCCGCTTCGATCACGAGGTACACCACCGCCCCAATCATCCACGAGATATCCAACGACATACGCCCTATGGAAAGCGGCCGAATATTGCGCCGAAATATCCGTTGATACGGAGCTGACAACTCAATGAACCAACGTGCAACACGATACTGGCGAACGTCGGGAACCATTTCAACGACGGCACCAGCCAATAGCACAAACCAATATATTGAAAACATCCATTCGACCAACCGGGCCAATACGTCCAAGCCAATGCCTCCCACCTTTACGGATTGACCAAACGGCGGCCAACGCGGATCATTGTTGCACCTTCTTCAATCGCGACTGGAAAGTCCTGAGACATCCCCATTGAGAGTTGGTCAAAGGTCGACAGAGACAGACGGCTTTGCAAGTCGTCGCGCAGTTCGCGCAACGTGCGAAAGACGGGACGTACTTGTTCCGGATCGTCAACCTGCGGTGCCATCGTCATCAAACCACGCAGCACGAGATTGGGCATCCCGAGCATCGCCGTTGCGGCCTCCATACACGCTTCGGGTGGAAAGCCATGCTTCTGTGATTCCTGTGCAACGTTGACCTGAATGAGCACGTTAAGTGTTCTGTCTAGACGCTGTGCTGTCTCTGCAAGGGCGAGCGCAAGTTCCAGCCTGTCCACGGAATGCACCCAATCAAAGCGCGGCGTAACATACTTGACTTTGTTGGTTTGCAGCGTACCGATGAAATGCCAAGTCAGCTGTGTTGCGGCTGGATGCATCAACTTCTCGCGTGCTGCCTGCCACCGATTTTCCGCCGCGTCCGTGATACCATTCGCAGAAAGTGCCGGTAAAATATCAGGCGGTGCTGTCTTTGTCACGGCGATCACGCGCACGTCCGCCGGATCGCGGCCGGCTTTCGCACAGGCCGCTTCTACGTGCAGACGAATCGCCGCCACATTCTCATGTACGTATGCAAAATCCATATGTGCCCCCTACTGAATCAACGTTGCGGATCCGTCAGTGCGATGATGGCCATCTGCCGGCCAGCCCGACCTTGCTCGCGCCTGTGCGAAAACAGATGATGGGTCCGGCATGCAGTACATAGTCCACAATCGTCGACATGTTCTGGTCGCAACCCTGCGTGAATCAAGTCGATGCGAATTGCATCGGGTAGACTAAACCAATATTTCCCCTCATGACCAAACCGAGTAAGAAGCGCGCGTTCCATGTGTGTACCACGCACTTCGCGCGCTACCGTTTCGTCAACTTCATAACAACAACGCCGTATACAAGGCCCGATTGCCGCTCGAATATCGCCTACGTGGCTGCCATATTCGTTGACCATGCGTACTACAACTGCTCTCGAAATGCCTTTTACCGTGCCACGCCACCCGGAATGTGCGGCTGCCACCACGCGTTGTACGGGATCGTAAAACAACACAGGAGCGCAATCAGCAACCAAAATTCCAAGTACAACACCGACATCTCTAGTCACCTGTGCGTCTCCCTCGGGACGCACAGCCGCATGGTCTGCTACGCGTGTGGCCAAGGATCTCGTGACATCGACCACGTCCGTACCATGAACCTGGCGTATAAACGAAGCGCAGCCGCCAGGCAACTGCAAGCGCTCAAAAAACCACGACCGATTGGCCGCCGCGTCGTTGGGGTCAATGCGCCCCACATACGACACATCCCGTTCAACAGCCGGCCAAGCATCATCGTGGCGAAACAAAAACATGGCGCATACACCGGCCTCAGCCCAGCCCGGGCGTACGCCCATGCCGCCATGATTCCCAACGATGTTCGTCAGCACGTGCATCCCCCCACCATCATCATACATGACGCAGAGGCTGACTGACTATCCATCAGTAGCCTCCTGTGCCACGCTTTCCAGATTGAGGAGGGAGATAATAACCAGTTTCATGAGGTGGACGCAAATCGACGAGAATGACGTCCGTGCCAATTTTGACAATCTGATTCCACGGTATCACATAATCTTGCGTGCCGCCAACCATGCCGAAAAAGCGGCCTTGACCTGGTATCACGATGGAGCGAATCAATCCACTATCGAGATCAATCTCCATGTCCCCAATGGTTCCGAGCCGCTTTCCGTCTTCGACATTGACGACATCCTTCGCTTGCAATTCGGAAATTCGCATCACCGTAGAGCCGCCTCCATTCGGTCACATGTTCATCATATGACCGAATGTGTCCCGTTTACGACTGGATGTGCTTGTGCATGCGATTGATTGCTGCTTTTTCAAGTCGTGAGACCTGTGCCTGCGAGATGCCGATCTCGTCGGCCACCTCCATTTGCGTCTTACCTTCGTAAAAGCGCATGGAGAGAATCTTCTTTTCTCGATCCGTCAATTTGTGCATCGCTTCGCGCAAGGCAATACCTTCGACCCAGGAGCTATCCTTTTCTCGTTCATCATGAATTTGATCCATGACGTAAATCGGATCGCCCCCATCGTGATAAATGGGCTCAAACATCGAAACCGGGTCCTGAATGGCATCCAAGGCAAAGACGACCTCCTCCTTTGGGAGGTCCATTTCCTTGGCGATCTCGACTATAGTCGGCTCGCGCAGGTGCTTTGTGGTCAACATATCCCGTATTTGCAGAGCTTTATAGGCGATATCGCGCAGTGACCGACTGACGCGAATCGGGTTGTTGTCCCGCAGATAACGACGAATTTCACCGACAATCATCGGTACAGCGTAAGTGGAGAAACGCACGTTTTGGCTTAAGTCAAAATTATCGATTGCTTTCATGAGTCCGATGCAACCGACCTGGAATAGGTCGTCCACATATTCTCCGCGATTGTTAAACCGCTGGATGACGGAGAGAACCAAACGCAGATTGCCGTTCACCAGCTTCTCACGTGCGGACAGATCGCCCGCCTGTAGTGAGGTGAACAATTCGCGCATCTGAGCATTGGTCAAAACGGGAAGTTGCGAGGTGTTGACGCCGCAGATCTCAACCTTGTTGCGTTTCAAAGAAGTCCCCCCAAAGGTGCCTGCTCGTCTGACACAGAGTTTGTAGTATTTCCCAGAATCCGTCTTCAGTATCTCCGCGGCTTGCTAAGTTATGCACCATTCAGAGGGACGTCCCATGACAGCTTCAAACGCGTTACAACATCTTGTTGAATTCGCGCTGTAGGCGCTTTAAAATTCGCTTTTCCAAACGAGATATGTAGGACTGTGAAATGCCGAGCAGATCTGCCACATCTTTTTGTGTCATCTCCTGCCCGGTACCTAAACCAAACCGAAGCTGCATGATTTTACGCTCCCGTTCCGACAACTTGTCGAGTGCGTCATAGAGAAGTTCGCGATCGACCTCGTCTTCCAGGTTGCGATAAATGGTATCGGATTCGGTTCCAAGTACGTCCGATAGCAAAAGTTCGTTGCCGTCCCAATCGACGTTCAAAGGCTCATCGAACGATACTTCTGAGCGAAGTTTGTTGTTGCGGCGCAAATACATAAGGATTTCGTTTTCGATACATCGGGACGCGTATGTCGCGAGTTTAATTTTTTTACTGGGATCAAAGGTGTTCACGGCCTTGATTAACCCGATTGTCCCGATGGATACCAAATCCTCGATATGAATGCCTGTGTTTTCAAACTTACGCGCGATGTACACAACAAGTCGCAGGTTGCGCTCGATAAGCATGGAGCGAACTGATTCATCGCCAGATGGCAGCCGTTCGAGCAAATACTGTTCTTCTTCGCGCGTCAGCGGCGGTGGTAACGCCTCGCTGCCCCCGACGTAGTAAACTTCGTCAAGAGGACCGTGGATGCGAATCCGAATGCGCAGATACAGCAACCGCAGCCGAAGACGCAGCAGACGATTCATGTCTTTGAGCGATCGCAATCCTTTCAACCTCATCAACTCCATTCATCAAGTCCATGTGCAAAATCGCCTGAAAGGATCCGTCAGCACTGAGCTTGCCAGGAAATGCTGCAAACAGGCACGCTTCGGTGACCATTGTCCTCGTACCGCCTCGCTCAATGTAAACAACCTGTGGCCGCAAGGCGATGGTCAATCCTCGTCCAGAGGCGCCTTGGTAGGGAACCAACGCGATGTGATGACAAGCGGCAACGGTAGCCAAAGCCGCAAACAGATCTCCACCCGACTTGACCGCTTCGCCCAACTCGCTTGGCAACACGGGCAGAAGCACGTCCATATCGACAAACGATACAGGACGCTTTGATACCGGATCGGTCAATTGATTGCCAGAGTCGAACAGGCCATTGAAACGCAATGATACACCATCAAATTCGGCTTCAACCAACGCCGAAAAATTTTGTAACCGCGATTGCTTACGCAGATGTAACAACAAGCGACGGACTACAAACAAACAGAGCGGCACCCCGACCATCATGGCAAACGTCTCACCAGACGTTCGGAAGATCAAGCCATGTTGGGTGAGTAGCGATTTGTCCAACGACACGCCTGGAACGGTGAAGCCAAGCGCGATGGACGCACCAGCAAACACAAACGCAACAATGTAATACGCCCCAAGCAAACGGGCGAGATCGATCAAGTGCTTGTATGGAAGGGCAATCCATACCATGACGACCGACACGAGTGCCTTTCCCGGCCAGGTGGTTAGTGGGGACAATGCGGGAAAGAACAACAAGAGCGAATAGCATGCGCCGACAAGCGCGCCAAGGGCGAGACGCCGCAACCGAGCACGCCGTTTCATCAACCAGCCTGTGGTCCAAAGCAGGATAAAATCCATCACTAGGTTGACGAGCCAAACAACGTCGATATAGACGACCGGCACCGCCTGCACACCATCACCTCGCGATGGGCCACGGCGTGTCCCAAAAGGTGCTGGACGGCCTTGAATCACCTGCCATCCTTATGGATGACAGTATAGTTTATCTCTATTACGAAGCCTGTCGGAACTTGCCTGCGATCTCATAGACTTTTTGTAGAAGCATCACGAGGAATGTTGAGGAGTGCATGCAATCCTATAAGCGGGCGACCATTGTACACAAATAGGAAAGGGCCGTGCGGCAAGACTTTAAGCTATGCCGCACGGCCCCAACTACAAAAAAGAGAATATGGAACGCTTCTTAACGATCTCGGCCGAACTTGCTTCCGTTCTGCCGGCGCATGAACGCAGGGACATCCCAAGTATTTCCCGTATTCGGTACATTGGGCGGTGCGTCTTGCACTACAGAATGGCGTTGCACCGTTCCCCGCACCGCTGGTTCGTGTATGTCATGATGCATATGACCCGGGCGCTGCGTGTGTTGCTGATTGCCTTCAAATCCCGTCGCAATCACCGTTACGACAATTTCGTCCTGCAATTCAGGGTCGATAGCAGCACCGAAAATCATGTTAACTTCCGCATCCGCAGTCGTCGACACAATATCGGCTGCTTCGTTGACTTCCCACAAACTTAAGTTCGTGCCGCCCGCGACGTGCATCAACACCCCGCGTGCGCCGTCGATGGACGTTTCGAGCAACGGCGAGGAAATCGCCTTTTTCGCGGCTTCCGCCGCCCGATTTTCGCCTGACGCGATCCCGATACCCATGAGCGCCGACCCTCGCTCAGTCATAATGGCCTTCACGTCCGCGAAGTCGACGTTGATCAAAGCCGGCGTTGCAATCAACTCTGAAATGCCCGAAACACCTTGCCTGAGCACATTGTCCGCTTCGCGGAAGGCCTCGAGAACTGGCGTGTTGCGATCAACAATTTCGAGCAATCGGTCGTTGGGGATAACGATGAGGGTGTCCACCTTCTCCTTGAGTTCAGCTACACCCTGTTCCGCCTGGATCATGCGACGGCGCTGCTCGAACCGAAACGGCTTCGTGACGACACCCACCGTCAATGCGCCAAGTTCCTTCGAAATTTCAGCGATGACAGGCGCTGCACCAGTTCCCGTACCGCCGCCCATGCCCGCAGTCACGAAGACCATATCCGCACCGCGCAAAGCGTTGGCCAACATTTCGCGGCTCTCCTCGGCAGCCTTCTTTCCGATTTCCGGATTCGCTCCAGCACCCAAGCCGCGCGTTAGTTTTTCGCCAATTTGCAGACGCGTCTCTGCCTTCGCCAGCTTTAAAGCCTGTGCGTCCGTATTGACGACGATGAACTCAACACCCTTAACACCTGATTCAATCATTCGGTTGACCGCGTTACACCCGCCGCCGCCGACGCCTATCACCTTGATATTGGCAAGGGAATCCGATTCAAAATCAAATTCCAACATGATGGCTCCTCCTAATCTCTATGGCTCCGCTTTTCCCCTGCGACGGTTTGGTGCCAGCGCACACGCGTACGCCAACTCGCCTGTATTACACGAAATCGCGCAGCCAATCCTTAATTCGCGCAAATACACTGACGTTGTTCGCCGGCCGAACCTGACGGCTCGCCGCGTTAACCTCCGCCGCCGACGGGCGCAACCCTGTACGCGCAGCGTAAGCAATCGTTCCAACTCCATTGACGAACGACGGGTCGCGCACACCGAGAAATTCGGGAATGGCGATGCGAACCGGAGACTGCAACTCCTCACTAGCCAAATCGGCAGCCGCAGGTGTCGACATCACACCTCCGTGGAACACATAACCGGCTGGCAAATCATCCGCATAGCCCATCTTTTCAATCTCTTTTTGCACGAGCGCAAATATCTCCTGCATGCGAGGTTCAACAATCGTTGCCAAGTCATACTGAGTATACTCGGTTTCCTTGTTACTACCCATCCGAGGCACGCGGAACGTCTCGTGCTCCGAAGCTTGGGAAACCATCGCACAAGCATGCCGTAATTTGACTTGCTCTGCCGCAGTGGTGCTTGTCCGCAGACCAATCGCAATGTCGTGGGTGACGTAGTCACCACCCATCGGGATGATGCTCGTCCCCATCAAAACACCGTTGCTAAACACCGTCACGGACGTCGCTCCGGCGCCGACATCGACGAGTGCCACGCCCAGGCGACGTTCGTCCTGGGTTAAGGCTATGTGACTCGCCGCCATCGGCGCGAGCACCAAGTTCGCGACCTCCAGTCCGGCCCGCTCCACACAGCGTACGACGTTGTGAATCGCCGTGCGGCTACCTGTGATCAAATAAGCCTCCACCTCGAGGCGAACACCGAGCATACCGCGCGGGTCCATAATCCCACGCAGGCCGTCGACAATGAACTCCTTTGCGACGACGTCGATGACTTCGCGTTCTGGAGGCAGCGCCACGACGCGAGCTTGCTGCAAAACGCGTTCGATATCTTCATCTGTAATTTCTCGATCCGCCGACGACACCGCGACCACACCATGACTGCTGTGAAGTTGAATGTGATTCCCTGAAATCCCAACATAAGCAGACGAGATGTGAATGCCAACCATGCGCTCCGCATGGTCAACTGCTTCTCGGATCGATTCAACAGTCATATCTATATCGACAATGGAACCGTGGCGCAGTCCCTCACCAGAGGCGGAGCCAACTCCAATGACGTTGATGCTGTTTCCGGTCGGCTCTCCGATGATAGCTCGTATCTTCGAAGTGCCGATGTCAAGACTGACGATGTAATCTTCTTTGGCCAACCGAGTGGCACCTCCCTAGACCGCCCAAGACTGCGATTCTCTTTCTATTTCCACACGCTTTTCGACAATCCTCTATGACTTGCGAAAAATATTCACGACTGGACATTGCGCGACGCAATGTCGCGCTCTAACTTGCGCTGGCGCATCAGTAAAAAGACATGCCGGCGGATGGCCGCAATATTTTGGAACAGCCGCACACCAAACGCAACCACAGCCGCCAAATAAAGGTCAACACCAAGTTGATTACCAATATAAGCCAGTAAAGCTGCAATCAGCGCGTTCGTGAAAAAGCCCGTCAAAAACACAGCACTATCAAATGTCTTTTCAAAGCTCGCCCGAATACCGCCAAAAACCGTATCTAAAGCCGCGAGAATCGCAATCGACAAATAACTCGTAAACGCAACTGGAATTGCCACGTTGGTCACTAGTCCGAGTGCGACACCGACGGCTAGTCCAAGCACAGGCAGCCAAATCATCAGCCATTCCCCTCCTTGGCATACTGTCCTGGCAGCGGGCCGCTGTACCCCGGTACGGTGACTCCGTCTTTCTGCGGGTACGAGCGCACGATAAAATCTTCTCCCATCGCCTCAAAATATCCTTGTAGCACTTCTACTGTCAATGCCGCCTGCATATCTTGAATGTTGCCAACCGCACGAATGACGTACGGCGTGGTGATGGGATGGCCATTCACGTGTACGCCCCCAATCCCATCCACTTCCACAAGGCGAATCGCTGACGTCGCAACGAGGCGTTGATCGTTGATCGATATCGCGGTGGCGCCATTGCCAAGCAACACGTTGACAACCTCGTCCAGCCACTGGTCAGCCTGCTGCGGAAATAGAGCCATTTGCGCCGGATTGGCGCCAAGCTTGGCGTCAGGCTGAATCGTGATGGTGATGCCAGGTCCCGAGGCAGGAAGAATGCCCGCCTGCTGCTCCAGTGATCTTTCATCCTTCTGTAGCACCTCGCGCAACTCGCTGGTACTACCACTCGCTGCGCGATACTCGGCGAGCTGGGCATTCAACTTGGATACCTGCTGTTCCAACAGCAAGTGTTCCTGGGCTTGCTCCTGCACCTGCGTGCGCAAGTCAATATAACTGGTAGATTGTTGCCCAAACGAATTTTGCGAGGTCAGCTGTACGGTAAGCATGAAGCCGAGAGTACGGTAAGCAGGAAGCCGAGAGCCATGGCTGTGGCTGTCGCTCCCCAAACGAGACTGCGCCGTTTCATCGCCTCACCTCAATTCACCGGCTGCAACGAGTTTGTGTAGGCCGGCATGTCGATATCATTCTCGACTTGTGGCGTTGACACCTGCAGCCCTTGTTGACGTAATGCGTCAAGAATGCCTCCTTGAATTTCAAGCGCCGATGTGAGCGTCGCTGGGTCACCAATGGCCGAGACGGTAAACGGTGCACCGAGCCGGTGGCCATTGACCGATACGACCGGCCCTTGACACTGGATGGCCGACGTTGCAACGACTCGATAGTCGTTGATGGCCACAGCCTCCGCTCCCGCGGTGAACAGTTCGTTGACGAGATTGCGGATGTTCCAATCGTGCGCCAAGATTTGCTCGATATCGGTGCCCCCTGAATCGCCGTCGTTCAGGGTCAGCACCACACCAGGCCCATGGACAGGCGTACTGCCTGCGAGGATACGTTCCCCACTCAACTGCGCCTGCAGGTCTTGCAAAGATTGGCTCGATCCGGCCGACTTTTGTTCGTACTGTGCAATCTCGGCGGTCAGGTTGGCGAGTGTCTGGTCTGCCTCCTGATTTGACGCCTTTAACTCCGACAGGCGTTGCGTCAACTGACGGTTGACGGCTGAACTGCCAGTATCGAGCACACCGAGGGCCGCAGCCACATGATTCTGTCGATAGCTGACGGCAATCATGAACCCGAGCACGACCGATACAGTGGTCAGCGACCATGTAAGCCTTTGTTGCGCGTTCACGGTTTACCGCCTCCGGTTTGTGATGTCAAGCCATTTGCCGCTTTGTTCGTTCCCGCGACACCATTCCCACCTGTCCCCGCGTTTTGCTGACTACTCGTCGGCTGCGAGCCATTCGTGACGGTAGCAAACGGCGTATAGCGGTACGGAGGTTGACCTGTCAAGTCCACCGTACCAGGCTTGTACCCTTTTTGCACAAAGTAATGGACGACAGATTGCATTGCGTTTACCGCACCAACCAGACTGTCAGCATCCGCAAGTACCACAAACCCGTTGTCCAAATACATAGAAATTGTTCCATCCCCATTGATATGGAACTCGGAGACCTCTGTGAGTTCGCCTGCCGGCACTTTTGCCAACTGCCTGCAGACCGTCGAGACATCCCCGTTCATCATCGCATGGACTTGCACGTGTTCATCAGGTCCCGATACGAGCGGATATGGCAAGCCGGCGGACGATGGTTCCGCCGCAAACACGTATCCATTGTTCAGCAGTTCATAGAACGAGCCAGCGTCTGCATATACAGCCACCACCTGCCGCTCGCGCAATGCGAGAGACACAGAGCCATGTAGCCAGTCGACTGTGACGGCAGCAGACTGTACCATCGGGAGGCGCCGCTAAGCCGCCGTTCGATTCGCGCGGCTGCCTGCTTGGTATTGACCTGCCACAGACTTTCCCCCAACTCGACCCCGCTGTTGGCCACAACATCAGCTTGCGTAATGGTGGTATTGCCCTTGACGGCAATTTGCCGAACGCGGGCGAGCGGCGACTCTAAAGCCACAATCAGGCCGATAAAGACAAAAAATCCTACGACGATTTTTCGATTGCGAGCCTTGCGTCGATCGCGCTGTTCTGCCGTCTCCGGCCGATGTGGCATGCATTCACGCCCTTTACTTCAACTTGCCCATGACAGGTGCCGCTTGCGCGGCACCCATTGCTCTAGTCATTCACTTTGATGCGCTCGATGCGCGCACCAACGGTGGACAAATGCTCTTCAATCGCCTGATAGCCGCGATCGATATGATACACGCCGTCGACTTCGGTTACGCCGTTGGCCGCCAAACCTGCCACGAGCAGCGCGGCGCCACCGCGCAGGTCAGAGGCACATACCTTGGCCCCGGAGAGACTCGGTACACCGCGCACGATAGCTGTCCTCAGATCCACCGAGATGTCGGCGCCCATGCGCAGGAGTTCATCCACGTGCTTAAAGCGCGCCTCAAACACACTTTCCTGAATCACGCTAGTACCTTGAGCTACGGTTAGAAACGCCATAAATGGCGCCTGTAAATCAGTGGGGAAACCAGGGAACGGCGCCGTCCGAAAGTCGACGGCCGAAGGGGCGCCATCACAGATAAGCGTAATTATATCATGCTCCGTGTCGACGCGAACACCCGCATCTCGTAATTTTTGGATGACAGCACCCAAATGCCCAGGTTCGGCACCAGTCAGCGTAATCTTTCCCATCGTCGCGGCCGCTGCCAACATCAGCGTTCCCGTCACAATGCGATCCGGAATGATGCGATAGCCGATCTCGCGAAGTTCTGAGCAACCGTGCACGACGATGCGGTCATGCCCTGCGCCTTCGATGCGAACGCCAGCTTCGCGCAGGAAGTTCGCCAGATCGACGACCTCCGGCTCTCGCGCGGCGTTCTCGATCACGGTGGTACCATCTGCCAAGGCCGCAGCCATTAACAAGTTCTCGGTCGCACCGACCGAAGGAAAGTCTAAGGCAATATGCGTGCCGAGCAACCTCTTTGCCGTGCAGCGGATATCACCGTGCTCTTCCTCAATTCGCGCACCGAGCGCACGCATGCCGCGCAAATGAAAATCGATGGGCCGCTGACCGATGACACACCCCCCCGGCTTGCTCACGGTCACTTCGCCAAAACGGGCGAGTAGTGGTCCCATCAGGAAGATGGAGGAACCCATACAGTGTGTTGTACTTAATAAGGCGCAATAAGGCGCATCGTCATAAGCGATAGACGATTTCAAGCTCAGGCACCGCGCTCCGATCGCGATGAAAAACGCGTACCTCTTGCACGAGCTCGAGCACGGCAAGGCGCAATGCGGCTTCATCACCGTCGAGATCCGTGCAAAGTCGCTCCAGGCGCTGGCGCGCCGCAAGTACAGGATCGGGTGTGGCCGTTGCAAGCGCCACAAGTTGCGTATCGCATTCGCTCATCTCCGCCCGCAACGGTGATACATGACGGCGAAAATCCTCTTCGCCAAGAACGCCCCGCGTATAGCCGTCGATGAGCCGATCGATTCGTTGCTGCAGGCGCCGTTGCCGCCTGCGCAAGTCTGCCTCGCGCCGTTTCGGGTCGGTTTGTGCACGCAAAAGCACGTCGGAAAAATTGATCTCCGCGGTCCCAGCGGCAAGCACCTGACTTGTCACGCAGCGTTCAAACTCTTCCGCATCGACGCGATTGGCCACACAACCACCGGTCTGCACATATGTGCCACAGCGATAGATGCGCCGGCGCTGACGGCCGTCCTTGCGCTCATAAATCTGCCACCCGGCGTGCATGTTGGCCCCGCAGTACCCACATTTGGCGATCCCGGAGAGCAACCGCGCCGCCCCCCGCGTTCGCGGCGGCAGTGACTGGCGACGTTGAAACAAACGATTGATCTGCGCAAACTCCTCACTCGTGAGCAGGGCTTCGTGTGCCTGCTCGATACAAATCCAGTCTTCAGCATTGCGCTCGACGCGAGCCCTGCCGGTGCCTTTGCGTCGATTCCACACCGCAGTCCCCATCAAAGCCGGATTTTGAAAAAGCGTCCGTATTGCCGTTTCCGACCACAAGCGGCCGGTTTTCGAAGCCACGCCTCTATCGTTCAGATATTTTGCGACCTGCCTTGCTCCTTGCCCACTGAGCAAAAGCCTTGCCGCCTCACGCACCCAAGGCGCTTCTTGTGGGTTGGGTGTGAGGCGGCCTGCGACGAGATCATAGCCATAAGGCGGCTTTTGCGCCAATGTGCCCCGCCTCGCCATGGACAACAGATTTTCGTACACGCGCTCGGCGATCATCTCGCGTTCAAACTCGGCGATGACAGACAAAATCTGCGCAACGAGGCGGCCCATGGCCGTGCCGATTTCGAAGTTTTGGCGGGTGGAACGATAGAACACTCCGTGTTCGTTCATCTCTTCGATCAACTTCGCAAAATCGGCAACCCGGCGCGTCAAACGATCGATTCGCGTCGTCACGACACCGACGATTTTCCCTGCGCGAATATCGTTGCGCAGTCTTTTCATTGCAGGCCGCTCCAGGTTTTTCGCGGAATAACCTTCGTCGCGGTAAACGGAAAATTCGCTGTAGCCATTGCCCTTTGCAAATCGTACCAACTGCTCCTCTTGTTCAAACACGCTGTTGCCTTCCTGTGCCTGCTCCTCGGTCGAGACGCGAACATAAAGCGCCAACCGCTTATCGGTCATCGCCTCTCGCCCCCGCTTCAGAAGTCAACTTGCGCCGGACAAGGGGTTCGATGACTTGCCTTGCCTTTTCTCGCCACAATTCCTCAGCGTCGGCAAACGGAACGAGCGCCTGCTTCGACTCCACGTAGACAAACGAAGCGCGCACTTTCACCACCACATCCCCCCTACCTGACGCTATGCGGCAGAGGTTGTTCGCCTTGCCGGACGAGAATTAGATCCGGCTCCCCAGGCGATCGCGAATGGCTTGTGCAATCGCTGGTGCGTGCAAACGCCCGTTCTCGATGAAAATTCGATTGGCGTCATAACCGGAGACCACCACGCCCGCGATAAAGATCCCGGTTACGTTCGTCTCATAGGTCTCCGGATGATGTGTTGGGATGCCAGACTCCGCATCGATTTCGACGCCCAGCTCCGACAGAAACGGCGTATCGGGATGATAGCCGATGAGCGCAAGCACGTGGTCCGCCGCGATTTCGATGTCCCCTTCTGGCGTCGCCACCTGCACCCTGTCTGGCAAGATGGCCTTCACACGAGACCGAAAGTGGAAGGCAATTCGCTCGTGATCGATTAAACTCTGGATTTCCGGCCGCACCCACGGCTTAATTTTGTCGGATAAAGTAGCACCACGGTGGATGAGTGTCACTTCGGCGCCGACCCGATACAAGTCGATGGCCGCTTCGGCGGCGGAATTGGTGCCGCCGACAATCACGACCCGTTGCCCATAATATGGGTGCGCATCGCGGTAGTAGTGCTGGACATGTGGCAACTCGTCGCCTGGAACGCCGAGCGCATTGGGGTGATCAAAATATCCGGTTGCGATCACGACTTGGCGCGCGAACGTCTGGATCATTTGTCCTGCCAACGTACGGGACTGAATGGAAAACGCCATCTGCCCATCGTCCCAGGCAACCTGCTCAACCGTTTCGTATTGCCTGATTGGCAACTTCAGGCGAGCGACTACTGTGCGATAATAGTTCAACGCCTCTTGGCGTGTCGGTTTTCCGCCCTGCGTATAAAAAGGGATATCGGCGATTTCAAGCCGCTCGGGGGTGGAGTTGAAGATCATCTGTGTGGGGAAACGATAAATCGTCGAGGCAATGCAAGATTTCTCCAGAACGACATGATCGATCTGGCGTTTCTGTAGTTCTACGGAGACGGCCAGACCACATGGCCCAGCACCAATGACACATACGTCGTACATCTCGAAATCGCTCCTAGCCTTCATTCATCTGTGATCTCTCCATTCCAATAATTATATCATGGCTTGTGAATTACGGCTCAAAGCATATTAGGCAAGATAGGGGACCGCATCTTTTGCATCAGATGCATGGGGACATCGGTACTGTGGATAGTCGACGCGTCAACCTCAATCACGTCGCCATCCACACGCACCTTTGCGCCCAACGCCCTCAGGATTTCGACCATAACATGCACATCTTCCAAATCGGGTACGTTTTCGACGACCGTCGTTCCATTGACCATCACGGTCGCCGCCAAAATCGGCAGCGCGGCGTTTTTCGCGCCGTAGACCGACGTCTCGCCAGAGAGCGGAACGCCGCCATAGATTCTCAGCATATCCACACCCGTCACCTCCCTGAGATTGGCTCCCCCAGCACACGCACCTCAGTTTCCAATTCGATCCCATACTGGTCGCGGACCACCTGTTGGGCGTGGCGAATCAGCCATAGCACATCCGCCGCTGTCGCCTCCTCGACGTTCACGATGAAGTTGGCGTGTTTATCGCTGATCTTGGCGCCGCCATGCTGAAACCCTTTAAGACCTGCGGCTTCGATGAGCCGACCCGCATGCGTGCCTTCTGGGTTGCGAAACACCGATCCGCAGTTCGGCCAAGAAAGCGGTTGGGACTCGACGCGCTTCTGCGACCACTGTTTGACCTGCTTCACCAACGCGTCGCGATCGCCAGGTGACAATGCAAATTTCGCTTGCGTCACGATGCCAAATCGGTCCTTTAAGATGCTGTAACGGTATCCGAACTTCAGATCGGCGTTTTGCAATCGTTCGATCTCGCCGTCGGCATTCATCACGTCCGCCCATTCCAGCACTTCGCACGTCTCCTTGCCATACGCGCCTGCATTCATCATCACAGCCCCGCCCACGGAACCAGGAATTCCAGTCGCGAATTCAAGGCCAGCAAGGCCGTGACGCAACGCAATATTGGCGGCGGATACGTACGACCTGCCTGCCATCGCAATGATCGCGGTGCCCTCGATTTCCACCTTTGCGAATGCGTCATGGAGCTTGACGACGACACCGCGAATACCGCCATCAAGGACGAGCGCATTTGAACCACGGCCAATCACCGTGATCGGCAAGCCGAGATGCCGTGCGGCGAGCACCGTCCCACGCAATTCGTCAAGCGAGGCAGGGACGACAAAATAGTCGGCCGGGCCACCAATGCGCCAAGTGGTGTGCCGTTGCATCGGTTCGTCACACACGATGTTGGCAACGCCGTGCGACGTAAAAACAGAGAGGACTGCTTCAGAGCCCATGCGTGAACCTCCAAGTGCAAATTTAATGACGCCAGCCTACGCCCAGGTTCCGCATGGCATCATATGCGGCAGCCGGCGAACCGTGCCGCCACGACATCGTTTAGCTGCGGACAGCCGACATGACCAAATCGTACAGCCGTTCGACAGCCTCTGGTTGTCCGAATGACTTCGCGCGTTCCTTCATCGCTGCGAGCTTGTCCGGCTTCAGCAACTCGACCACACCATCCCACAGCAGATCCACCGTCAAGTCCTGTTCGCGTATCATCGCAGCGGCCCCAGCATGCACGAGATTGCGCGCGTTCTCCTCCTGGTGGTTCGCTGTCACATACGGACTTGGGATCAGGATGGACGCGATACCTAAAGCGCAAATTTCAGCAAGAGTACTGCTTCCGGCGCGGCTAATGATCAAGTCGACGTGCGGCAATAAGCTTGGCATGTCAGAAATAAACGGATGTATGGAGACATTTCGCGGCAACTCCCCTAACTCGCGCCGAGTCTCATCGTAATGCGCTTCGCCAGTGACAAACAGGCAGCGCCAATCCGGATGCTGCGCAAACCGCGGCAACATTTGGGCGATCATCCGGTTGACTGACTCCGAGCCCCGGCTGCCGGTAAAAATGAGGACAACCTTTTGCCCGCGCAAAATGCGATAGGTATCCAAGGCTTGTCGCTTGGCCGCAGAATCGACCGAGACGACCTCGCTAGCGCGCGGATTTCCTGTGACGACAACGCGCCTGGCGCCCCGGAAATACCTCTCGCTTTCGGGAAAACACACAGCCACGGCCTCACTTTTGCGCGCACACAGTTGGTTTGTCAGCCCTGGGCGGGCATTGCCCTCCCAAATCACGCTCGGAATTCCAAGCGACTTGGCGGCGAAGACCACCGGCAACGTGACGAAGCCGCCGGTGCCGACGACAACGTCTGGACGAAAGCGCCGTAAGAGGCGCCGCGCCTGAAAATAGCCGCGTGCTGTGACGAGCAACGTACGCACCGCTTGCAGCGATACCTGTCTGCGTAGCCCAGCGGCGTCGACTGTGACAAAGGGCAAATCGAGCGGCCGTACAATCGATTGTTCCAGTCCGTTGCGCGTGCCGATGTAGAGACAATCAAGCGGATCGATCCGCCTTTGCATATAGCGCCAAAGCGACAGCGCCGGGTAAATGTGTCCCCCAGTGCCGCCGCCCGTCAATACGACTTTCATCGAACCACTCCAGCCTGCTTCGAGATATTCAAGAGAATCCCGACGCCGCTGAGCAAGAGCGTCAAGGACGATCCGCCGTAACTAATAAACGGCAAAGTGATGCCTGTCGCCGGGATCGATCCCGTGACGACGCCGATGTTGATCAAAACCTGCACGGCAATCATGCCAGTAATGCCGACGCCAAGTAAAGTCCCAAACTCGTCTGGGGCATAAATGGCCGCGCGTATACCGCGCCACACCAGGACGGCAAACAGCAGCAAGACGCAGATGCCACCCAGGAGCCCTAACTCCTCGCCGATAATGGAGAAGATAAAGTCTGTCTGCGGTTCAGGCAAGTAGAGGAACTTCTGACGGCTGTTGCCAAGACCAAGACCCAAAATACCGCCGGACCCAAGCGCGTATAACGACTGGATAATCTGATAACCTTTGCCCAGCGGGTATTTCCATGGATCAATGAAGGCAGCAATGCGATCCATTCGATAGGGCGCGACCGCGACGAGACCGCCAAAACCGAGCATGCCGACGCCGAAAAGCGCTCCCAAATGCGACATTCGGGTGCCGGCTGCAAAGAGCATGATGACGGTCGTCCCCATGATCACGACGCTCTGCCCGAGGTCTGGTTCAAGCATGATGAGGCCCACTGCAACCAAGGCAAGTCCCATGGGCGGCACAAAGCCACGCCAGAACGAGTGCATGCGATCCGCCGATTCGGCGAGCAGATGGGCGAGAAATACGACCAGCCCGAGTTTGGCAAATTCGGATGGTTGAATGCCAAGCGATCCGATGCCAAGCCACGCCTTCGAGCCGCCGCGGTTGACGCCCACAATGAGCACCAAGACAAGCATGGCGAAGCTGGCGACGGCGAGCTTAGGCGCGTGTTTGCGCCACACGTGGTAATCGATGCGGGAGAACCAAAACATGCAGAGGACGCCGATGATCGCCCAGATCAATTGGCGCTTGGAAAAATAGAACGGGTCGCCGAAGCGCGTCGCAGACACGACGGACGAGGCACTGTGCACCATCGTGATCCCAAACGATAAGAGGACCAGAATGACGCCGACAATTGCGAGATCGCCCGCCTGACGCGGCGTAGAAGTGGCGCGAGTCTGAAACAAATTGGCCCCTCCTCAGACGCACCGGTGCCTGACAAACCGCTCGCGAGCGAGCTGGCGCTGGCACAGGCTGTGTGAGCGGCCCGCGTGGGCGGCGATCACAAGCCGCCCATTGGACACGCTGCTACAGTCTATGCACAGCCTCTTTGAACATGCTTCCCCGAACTTCAAACGAACTAAACATGTCCCAACTCGCGCATGCGGGTGACAGCAATACGGTGTCCCCCGGCTCGGCAAGGCCATAAGCGCGTTGTACAGCCTCGTCGAGCGAGGACGCAAGTTCAATCTGCTCGACCCCGGCTCGCTGACACGTATCCCGCAACGCCTCGCGCGTCTGGCCAAGGCACACGGCAGCCTTGACGCGCCCGCGCAACTCCGGCAGCAACGAGTCAAACGACAGTCCACGGTCCAGTCCACCCGCAATCCATACAATACCATGCGCGAACGAACGCAGGGCTTGGCGCGCCGCGTCTGGATTGGTCGCCTTCGAATCGTTGTAATAGCGCACGCCATGAAGTTCCCGCACAAACTCGAGGCGATGTTCGACGCCTTGAAAAGTTGCTGCAACCTGCCGAATGGCCTCGTCAGACGCCCCGGCTGCCTGTGCCAACGCGGCCGCAGCGACGACATTTTGCAAGTTGTGGCGGCCCGGCAATGCCACCTCCGCGATGGGCAACAATCTGCGGACATCGCCGCGCTCTGCGATCACGATATGCTCATCCTGGACGCCGACGCCGAAGGCAAAACGCGCGTGATCGACGCTGAAATAGTGCACGTCCGCACGTAAGCGCGATGCACCGCCGGCGACGAGATCCTGATCCGCATTGAGCACGGCAGTGTCGCCCTGCTCCATATTGGCAAACATCTTCCATTTCGCTTCCTGATAGGCTTCGAATGTGCCATGGTAATCGAGGTGCGCCGGGTAGAAGTTGAGCAAGGCCGCTCCTCGCGGCCGAAAGCGCCAGGTGCCCATCAATTGAAAGCTGGATACCTCAAGCACAACCGGTTCATCCGTCGGCTCCTCTAGCACCGCCTCGGCAAACGGCGTCCCAATGTTGCCCCCGACAAAAGGAAGCCGTCCTGCCGCGCGCAGCATCTCGCCGACGAGCGTCGTCGTCGTCGTCTTGCCGTTCGATCCGGTGATGGCATAAATAGGCCGTTCTGTGAACCACGACGCCACTTCGATCTCGCTGAAAATAGGCACCCTGTTTGCGGCGAGTTGCTCAATGAACGGAACTGTATACGGAATGCCAGGGCTTTTCACGACAAACTGCCATGGCGTATGAAGCAATTCTGGCGGATGCCCGCCAAAGACAAACTGTACACCATGCCCTGCTAGGGCCTTGATGCCTTCATCCGCTTCTGGCTTGTCACCGCGATCCGTCACGGTCACGCGAAAGCCGCGCCCTGCCAACAAACGAGCAGCCGCGGCCCCACTTTTGCCATATCCGACGACGAGCACGTGTCCCGGTTCGCGCAACCACAGAGAAAGAGGTTCGCCATACCTGTCCACTTCCGGTCACCTTCCGTTTCGTTTTAGTAGGACAAGAGTGCGAGTGTGCCAAACGCACAAATGAACGAGGCAAACCAGAACAGAAGCACGACTTCCCACTCCGACCAGCCGCCAAGTTCAAAGTGATGGTGTAGGGGGCTCATGCGAAACACACGTCGGCCAAAAGTCCGGTACGAAAACACCTGAATCATCACCGACAAAGCCTCGATCACAAACACCAGCCCGAACAGAATCAGCGCAAGCTCACTGTGCGTGAGCACGGCAACCATCGCCAGCCCTCCGCCGATCGCAAGCGAGCCTGTGTCCCCCATGAACACTTTTGCCGGGTGGCGGTTGAACGCCAAGAACGCAGCCAAAGCACCAACCATCGCTGCACAGAACAGCGCGACGTCGTAATTCGTGTGCCAATACGCGTAGATGGCGTACGCCGCAAAGACCATGATGGCCGAACCGGAGAGCAGTCCATCCAATCCGTCAGTCAAATTCACCGCGTTGGTCGTACCCACCAGCACCAACAGGAGAAAAACAATATACAATACGCCAATCGATAATGCCCAGTTCGAAAATGGGATGTGAATGGCAAAGCCTTCGCTGCGCCCTTGCTGCAGGTACAGCATCAAAAAGAGCAAAATGGTCAACAGACTTTGCAACACGATTTTTTGCTTTGCCGTCAATCCCAGATTGCGCTTTTTGAGGATTTTAATCAAATCGTCGGCAAAGCCAATGAGACCAAACCCGACCGTCGCCACCAACAACATCGCCGTGTCGAGATTGTCAAACGCAAACCTAAGCGTCGTCAACACGACCGCGATAAGAATGATGACCCCACCCATTGTCGGCGTCCCCGCTTTCACCTGATGGTGTTGCGGGCCCTCTTCGCGGATCGATTGGCCAAATTTCAAACGGTGCAAAATAGGAATTGCGATGGGCCCGAGCAAAAGCCCGATCGCAAATGCCGCGATCGCTGTAAATAGTAAGGCCTGTAAGTCCAACTTCAGTTCCCCCTAAAACGCGTGGCCGAATTGGCCATCCGACCTTTCTTCGGGCAACTCCTAAAACTGATCGCGCAAATCCGCAATCGCCAGGCGCGCCTCTTCGCGATCATCGAAGTGCAATCGCTCGCTGCCGATGATCTGATAGTCCTCGTGGCCCTTCCCCGCGATTACGACAATGTCTGCAGGCCGTGCTTCGCGTATGGCATCCCGTATCGCTTGCCGCCTGTCGACCTGCTCCCGCACTTTGCTGGCGAGATTAGCCGGTATGCCCGCTCGCATATCGGCGAGAATGGCATATGGGTCTTCACTACGCGGGTTGTCACTAGTAAAGATCGCAAGATCGGCAAGCTGGGCAGCCGTTTCGGCCATGCGCGGACGCTTCGTGCGATCGCGATCGCCGCCGCAACCAATAACGACAATGACCCGGCCCGCGGCAAACTCCCGCACACTGGTGAGGATGTTCGCGACGCCGTCCGGTGTGTGTGCGTAATCGACAAACACGCCGAACGGCTGACCGCCGTCGATCCGCTCGCAACGCCCCGGGACACCGGCATAGGAAGCAAGTCCAGTAGCAATGGTGTCAAGCTGAACGCCCTCGACCAGCGCGATCGCGATCGCCGCAAGGGCGTTGTACACATTAAAACGGCCAATCAAGCCTGTGTGTGCAGTGAGAATTCCGACCGGCGTGCGCACGCGCAACTGTGCCCCGGCTGCCGACAATTGTACGTCTTCGGCCCGAATGTCAGCCTCGCGTTCGATGCCGTAGGTCAAAATTGGCGCGGTGGTCGCATCCATCATCGTTTGTGCCCACGGATCGTCGGCATTGATTACCGCGTGTGGGGCATTGCCCGTCGATTCGTCAAACGCGTTGCCGAGACGAGCGAACAAAAGTGACTTGGCCGCTGCATAGCGCTCCATGGTGCCGTGAAAATCGAGATGATCCTGGGTCAAGTTGGTGAATGCAGCGCTCGCAAACGCGACCCCCGCGGCGCGCCGCTCGACCAGTGCATGCGATGATACTTCCATCACCGCATGGGAACAGCCCGCATCGGCAAACGCCCGCAACAGCCGGTGCACTTCGACCGCCTCTGGCGTCGTGTTGGGCAACGGAAGTTCAACGTCACCGTACTTCGCACCCACCGTACCAATGACACCCGTCCGCTTGCCGGCCACCTCCAAAAGATGGCGGACCAAATGCGTCACCGTCGTCTTACCGTTCGTGCCTGTGACACCAACCACTCGCAACCGCCGCGACGGCCGCCCAAACAGGCGATCCGCCAGCAGTGCGGACATGTGCCTGGAATCGCGAACGATGACTTGTGGCACGTCACGGCGAATGTTCTCGATCCGGCGTTCGACCAAAAGGGCGGCCGCTCCGTTTTCCACCGCCTGCGCCGCGAACGCATGGCCGTCAACCGTATGTCCCGGAATTGCCGCGAACAACGTCCCTGCGGTCGCCTGCCGAGAATCGGTGACGATGTGCAATATATCAGGGTTCTCGGCGCCCGTAATTTGATAGTTGAGAAACGGCTGTACAAGCTGTCTCAAACGCATGGCTATCCCCCCTCGAGGCTCAGAGATTGGCCTCAGGTCCATTGGCAACTCTATTGGTTTGCCTCCACCTTGTCAATTGCCGCTGGGCTTGCCATCGCCCAGGTACAACCTGATGACGCTACCCGGCTCCACCTTGCTACCACCTGCCGGTGATTGCGCGACAACGACCTGGCCTTGGCCCTGAATGTCGACCTTAAGATTTGCGGAATTTTGCAACGCAAGATTTTGCGCCTGCTTCAGCGTCAACCCTTGGAAATTCGGCACCGTGACAGGCGGCACTTCGGGATAACGATACTTCTTAGGCAGCCCCTCTGGGCTTGGTTGGACGCCCATCTCATGTAAGGCATCGTCCAAGATATTGCCAACGATTGGCGCGGCAATCACGCCACCGAACACCACGCCATGTTTGGGGTGAGGATTATCAATAGCGATATAGGCTACCAGTTTCGGCTGGTTCGCCGGTGCCATGCCGATAAACGATACGATGTAGTGCCCAGATTCATAGTGCCCATTCTTCGCGACCTGCGCGGTGCCGGTCTTACCAGCGATGCGGTAGCCATCGCGGTAGGCTTTACCGCCGCTGCCGTTGGCTACGACACTTTCGAGCGCAGATCGCACTTGGGCAGCGGTAGCTGACGAGATGACTTGACGGACCACGGTCGGTTTCGTCTCTTCGACCACTTGCCCGGTGTCGTGGTTTAAAATTTCCGAGACGACATAGGGCTTCATCAACTTGCCACCATTGGCCACTGCCCCTACGGCCATCACCTGTTGAATGGGTGTCACCGAAACACCTTGGCCGAATGCCGTTGTGGCAAGTTCCAGTGGACCTACGCGGTTCAGTTTAAAAAGGATGCCGTTGCCTTCACCGGGAAGATCAATACCGGTCTTTTGCCCAAACCCAAAGTTGCGAATGTACGAAAATAGGCTCTCCTTCCCGAGCCGCTCACCAAGAGCGATGAAGCCAGGGTTGCACGAGTTTTCAACCACTTGCAAAAACGACTCTGATCCGTGTCCGCCTGCCTTCCAACAGCGAATGCGGTGCCCAGCCACTTCGTAATAGCCCGGATCGTAAAAACTGTCCTGCAGATTGACTTTGTTTTCTTGCAGCGCGGCTGACAGGGTGACAATTTTGAATGTGGAACCAGGCTCAAACGTCTGCCAAATAGCAAGGTTGCGGTTGTACGTCGAGGGCGAAGCATTGCGCCAATCCGCCGGATTGAAGGTCGGATAGTTGGCCATCGCGACAATCGCGCCCGTCTGCGGATTCTCGACAATGGCCGTGACGGAATCCGGATTGTATTCCGCGACGGCTTGTTCAATTTCGCGCTCCACGTACTGCTGTACCTGCAGGTTAATGGTCGTTTTGATATCGTCGCCATCCGTCGGTTCGACGACAGATTGTCCCTCGCCCGGAATGAGTTCGCCGTTAGCCTTCGCGTAAAAGGTGATGCCGCCCTTCTGGCCGGTGAGCACGGAGTTGTACTGTTTCTCAAGGCCAGTCAAACCAACGTTCTCATAGCCCGTGATACCAAGCACTTGCGCAGCGAGATCGCCATACGGATAAGCGCGTTTGCCATCTTCAGTTAGATAAATGCCAGGCAAGCCAAGCGCGCGAATCTGATTCGCCTTGGCTTCCGACATCTGACGTCCGCCCGGTCGAATGTACACCATGAGCTCGCGTTGCGAAATTTGTCGCAACACACTGGCCTCCGACATGTTCAGAATGGGCGCAAGTTTTCTGGCAGTACCCGGCTTGTCCTTGATCTGGCTAGGAACCGCAACAATCGTCGGCGCTGTCGCCGTATACGTCAATGGTTGACCTGCACTGTCGAGAATGCTCCCGCGAATGCCAGCGAGTGGCACCGTCCGATCCCAGGAACTTTTCGCCAGGCCGGCAAGCCATCCCGACTGCAGCACCTGTACAAAAAAGAGCCGTCCAACCAACGCTAGAATCGCTGCAAACAGCGTCATTAGCAACACGACTAAGCGCCGTCGCATCATTCCTCGAGTCACGCGCAACAGGTTCGCCCCCAAGCCATGCTTGTTCGTTGAGACTAGCCTATGCGGACAACTCTTGAATTAGAATGCGACGGTATGTGAGTCATTAAGGCTTAAGCGTCACATCGACACCACTGCCAATGTGAACTGTTGTCCCGGCTGCCACCGACTGCGACACGACATACCCGGAACCAGAAGGATGGATATTCAACCCCAAGGCTGCCAACAAATTTGTTGCATCGCGCAGCGAAAGACCCGTCAGATTGGGCATGGCGACCGTCGTGCCCGCCGCGTTTTGCAAGAGGCCATAAAGCTTACTGCCCTTCGCCACCTGGATCCCTGCCTCTGGCCACTGACGTGTGACCGTACCGCTCGTACCGACAAACATGCCCGTCAAGCCGTCGTTGGCCAGCGTCTGTTTCGCTTGTGCCGAGGTCATTCCAACGATATTGGGCGTCTCGACGTACTGCACCTGGCCCGCTCCTTGCGTATCCTGAGCGACCGAAATAGATCCCGTAGGTGGAATGTGGTAGTAATTCAAACACTCCTGAAGAATGGCCCTAGCTGGCGGAATGGCAACCGTGCTTCCCCACGCCTCGTCGGGAGCCGTTTTCGGCCAGTACACGGTCACGTAGACAACCACCTTGGGATCATTGGCCGGTGCAAAGCCGATAAACGACGTCTCAAAGCGGTTGCTGTAATACTGACCCGTCGTCGGATCGACAATCTGCGCGGTACCCGTTTTCCCGGCCACCTCATAACCCGGGATGGCCGCACCACTGTCGATACCATGCTTCGGATCCGAGACATCAAGAACCATCGATTGCCGAACTTCGTCGATGACCTGTTGGGATAGGAAGCCATCGCGCACGACCGTAGGCTTTGTCTGTTCAACCACTTTCCCAGATGGAGTTGTGATTTTCTGCATAATATATGGCCGCATGAGCTTGCCGCCGTTCGCGATGGCGTCCATCGCTGCGATCTGCTGCAATGGGGTCACAGCAATGCCCTGACCAAATCCGGCCGTCGCCAATTCCAGTTGCCCTTGCTCCGACTTTGGAAAAAGCAAAGATGTCGCTTCATTTGGGAGATCGATCCCGGTCGGTTGCGTAAAGCCAAACAAGTTGAGGTACTTGTTCATGTTTGGCCACCCCAACGCCAAGGCAATCTTACTGAACCCGACATTCGACGACTCTTCAAGGGCCTGCTGGAACGTCAACGTTCCCCAGCCTGTATAGTTCCAATCGTGAATCGTCTGATTGTCAATCGTGATTTGACCCGATGTAAACGTCTGATAGAGTCCAATCGAGTTGGTTTGCAGAGCAGCCGCAAGGACAAACGGCTTAAACGTGGAGCCCGGTTCGAACGCGCTGCTGACAGCCCAATTTTGCGACAAGGCATCAAGGCTGGCCTTCCAGTACTGATTGGGATTAAAGGTGGGCCGACTCGAAATGGCAAGTATTGCTCCAGTTTGCGGATCGGAAACGATAATGGCCGCATGCGCGGGTTGGTATTTGGCCATCAGGCTGTCCATCTCGTGCTCGACGTACCCTTGAATCGTATCGTCGATGGTCAATTGGACGTTATCCCCCGGCTTGGCGGCCTGTGTAATGTGAATGGAACCAGGCAAGGGTACCCCCGTCGGGTCCTGCTGGTAGGACATCACGCCATTTTTACCTGCCAACAGCTTGTTGTATTCCAATTCGACACCGCTTTGCCCAGTGCCCTTTGATACATAACCAATTGCGTTAGCGGCAAACTCATCGTACGGATAAACGCGCTGTTCCGTCGGTGTAAAGGTGATGTCGTTGTACCATGCAATTTTCTTCGCATCAGGCGCCCATGCATGTGCATTGAATGCAGCAGCCAGCTTCTCTTTGACCGTCGCTTCCACCGGGGTCGGCAGTTGGATCCATTCGCTCGGGCGATCGTCGCGGGACAACAATGCGACGAGCGAAGATTCGCTTGTCCCAAGAATGGGTGCGAGTATCGCAGCCGCCTGAGCCGCGTACGGCCGCACGTGTTGAAGCTGAATGTCGACGTAATAGGCGGGGACATCGTAGGCTATTTCGTTGCCCTGCGCGTCGAGAATCGCCCCACGCGGTGCAAGCAGAGGTTTCGTGACATCGATCACTTTATCTGCCGCCTTTTTAAGCGATCTCCCATAAACCTGTTGCACGTCGTACACTCGAAAAACCACAGCCGCAAGACTTAAAACCATCATCCCCTGGACAAACCAAATCCGCTGTTTCTCGCGTTTCCAACTCTTTTGGCGCCCTCTGCGGTTGCGGTTCATGTCATACCCATGCTTCATCTGCTCACTGCCCCGTTTGATCGCTCGGTATCACAATTGGATTTTTGTACTGCATATGAAGTTGGTTGATAGCGACATTCAGAATGTGTGATGGCTGTTCCAATTGTGCCACCTGCGTCTTAAGCATGGCATTGACCGCCTGCTGTTGCTGAATTTGGGTCTGCAACTGAACGTTGTTTTGATTGATCTCATAGATTTGAGCGCCCTTGGCAGCGACCATCCACACGGCGCCAAAACTGACCAAGCAACAGAACGCCAAGCTTACCCGATTGAACCACGCTTGCTTCTTTGCTCTTTGCTCCTGCTCGTGTTGCCTCCTGCGCTCGTCGACGAGCGGCGTGCGCACAACCGATTCCCGCCGAGTGCGAACCTCCTCCTGTAATGCAGCCATCTCAAACCGTTCCTCCCATGCTCAATGCTTGTTTCTTACGTGATTCACAATTTTTCGATCACGCGCAATTTTGCCGAACGGGCTCTTGCGTTTTCTTGCACTTCAACGTCGTCTGGCGACACTGGCTTCCGAGTCACAAGCCGCCCCTTCGGTTGTCTGCCGCACTGGCAAACAGGGAGTTCTGGCGGGCAAATACAACCGGTTGCCAGTTCCTTAAACAGCTGTTTCACAATCCTATCTTCAAGCGAATGGAAGCTGATCACGGCAAGCCTGCCACCGGTACGCAACAGTGAGAACGCCCCCGCAAGACCTCGCTCAAGTACGCCGAGTTCATCATTGACGGCAATTCGAATGGCCTGGAACGTTCGCCGCGCAGGATGCGGTCCCTTGCGCCTAGCGGGCGCCGGGATGGCAGCCTTCACAATCTCCGCCAACTCCGTCGTCGTCACAATCGGACGATTGCTTCGAGCCTCCACAATGCGCTGCGCAATTGCACGCGCAAAGCGCTCTTCGCCGTAGTCGCGGAAAATGCGCGTCAGTTCTGCTTGTGTCCAGCTGTTGACGATATCCGCAGCCGTAAGCTTTGCCGTTTGATCCATGCGCATGTCGAGCGGACCCTCGTGCCAATAGCTAAAACCACGTTCTGGCACATCGAACTGCGGAGAGGACACGCCAAGATCAAACATCGCGCCGTCGATCTCTGTGACACCTAGACCGGGTAGCCGTTCCGCCATTTCGGCGAAATTTGCATGCACCAACATAAGGCGTTTCGGATAAGCCGCAACCAATGTGGCTGCATTGCGAATCGCGATCTCATCTTGATCCATCGCGATCACGCGCCCACCCGGATGCGAACGCTCAAGTAACAGACGCGTATGGCCGCCCCCGCCGAGCGTTGCGTCGACGTATACACCACCGGAGCGTGGCGCCAAGGCATCCACGGTTGCCGTCAGCAGTACCGTTTCGTGCCGAAATTCCACCTGCACATCACCTCATCGCTGGGTTAAAAGGAGAAATCCACGAGGTTTTCCGCGATTTCCGCAAACGACGACTCAGCTTCGCCCGCGTAGTTTGCCCAGATTTCTGTGTCCCAAATTTCTACGCGATTCGACACCCCGAGCAGCGTGCAATCCTTTTGTAACCCGGCGTAGTCGCGCAACTTTTGTGGCAGGAGAATTCGACCTTGTTTGTCGAGTTCGCATTCGCTCGCTCCTGAAAAAAAGAACCGGACGAACGCACGCGCGTCAGCGCGTGTCATCGGCAATGACTTTAGTTTGCTCTCTAAAACGTTCCACTCATCGCGTGGGTAGACGAACAGACACTTGTCGAGGCCGCGGGTGACGATGAACGACTCCCCCAAACCGTCGCGAAACTTCGCAGGCACGGTCAGCCGCCCTTTGCTGTCGAGGGCATGTTCAAATTCACCCATGAACAACGACACTCACCACCTGCCTGCTCAAACTCCCCACTTTGCCCCACTTTCCACCACGATTATACCTGTTCGCCCTCACTTGTGGATCTCCTGCCACAAGTGCCATGGAAATTTTTTAGTTCCCATTCACAAAAAAGGCGACCCAAGCCGCAAATTGCGGCCGGATCGCCCTAAACTGACGCCATTTCGCAGTTAGTCCACAACGATTTCAAGCACGGCGCCGGGTTGCCCGACGCTCCCCCAGACTGGTAGACTCCCGAACCAATCGCACCCAAGTTCACTCCACAGGTTCAGCGGCGAAAGGCGGCGCTCCTGTTCATGGCCGTCCGTCCAAAACCAGCGCTCAATGCGGCGCAATTGGCGCACATCGTCGCCCCGCCGCCGTTCAGCAAGGTGCAACAGTTTCCGACGAAGCTGTGCCCACAGTTCGGCTTCGCGCTTCATGTGCCGCTGCACCAACATATCTACCTGCGGCCCCAGTTCCCTATACTTGGTCGAAATGTCCAGCAGTCGCTGCCCAATCGCCGCGACTTCTTGCTCCGTGCAAGCCTCGATATCGTTGGCGAGATCGCCTAATGCATACGTGTACACCAAATCCGCTGGCTCGCGAACCTGCGCAAACTCAATTTGCCAACGAGTCATGGCTCGCCACACACTCGGCACGGCAATCCGCATGCGCTGACGCATGATGAGCGGCGGCAATGACCGCTCATGTGCATGAAAGACGGCACGCGCCAAAGCGTGATAAGCAATCTCCGAAGGCCCTCCCACATACGCCAGTGTGGGTAGAAGATAATCTTGAACGACGGGGCGCAATAGGACATTGGCGCTAAACGCGGTCGGTTCTTGTTCGCCCACCGCAAGCCAATCTGAAATGTTCTTCTCTTCGCCGTGCCCGCGCGTGCGCAACCCCCCATCCGCGCGCTCAAGAACGTAGCGGCGGCCACTTACGACGCGAAAGACCGTACTATGCAGTGGATCGCGCACGACTTCTGGCACAAATCCACCAGCGACGACCTCTCCGTAGGCCTGCTCCAAGTTGGCCTGCACATCTTCCACATGTTGCAACGCATGAGCAAAGGCGGGCCAAGCAAGACGACGCAATGCAGGAAGACATGGATCTAGAAAAACGATTGGATGATTGCGCAACAGCTGTGCGAGCAATCGTGCGTACCAGACGGCGAGGGAGTCGCCTTCCTGCCAAGCGGATGCCAGACTGTGTAACAGTTGTGTCTTGTACTCTGCTTCCGGCAAGAGCTGATCAACCTCATGGATTGCGCTCACGACCTGCCCCTCGGCAAGCGGGGTATGATAGACCATCTGGTGTGGATCAAAGTGATGCTGCAAGCGAATGCGCGTCACCACATCGTCCCTGTCGATGACGTAGGCGTGATCGACCTCGCCAAAATCGTGGTCCTCGGAAGCAATCCAGAACACGGGTACGACGGGTCGCGATAAGATCCGTTCCATCTCGGCCGCAACGCCAATGGCGGACAGCGCCTTACTAATGGAATATAATGGGCCAGTAAAGAGTCCGGCCTGCTGGCCCGTTACGACCGCGACGCTTCGCGGATCGAGAAGCTTGGCAATCGCCTCGCGCTGTACAGCGCTCGCGCCAATTTGCAAACTATACACGGTCAAGGCGTCAACCAACTGTTGCCGATGCGCTTGGTCAAACCAATCCACGACCTTGTCTGCCCGCGTTATGTATGTTGATTCAAGTGTCGGATTCTGCCCATCATACAGGTGGGCGACCGATGCGAAATCGAATAGATAAGCGTCCGTCAAGCGGTTGCCAGTCGGCGCTTGATGAATGGTACATTTCAAGGAGGAATCGCCCCTTCGTTATCCCATGATGGCCAAACCCATCATAGCAACAAGACAACGGGGAAGTAAAATCGTAAGGAGCTGTAAGATCGATTGAGCCAACATCGACCCTGTCAAAACTGCGCACGTCCTCTCGCCGGACGTACCGCAATTGTCACCGGCGCCTCGCGTGGCATTGGCAGAGCCATCGCCATCGGTTTGGCTGCTCGCGGCGCAAATGTAGCCGTGCACTACCACCGTCAAGCCAGCCTGGCCGCCGAAACGGTGAGCGCATGTCGAGAATACGGTGTGCGGGCGACGGCCATCCAGGCAGACGTCGCGGACGAAACGGACGTCGCAGACCTCCTGCTCGCCAGCACGGAGTTAGGCCCGCCGAGTATCCTTATCAACAATGCAGGGATTGCGGACTACGGACTGGCTATGGAGATGAGTCTCGCGCGCTTTCAACACATCTTGGCTGTCAACCTCACCTCTGTTTTTCTTTGTACCCGTGCCGCCATTCCATATCTTCGACGGCACCCGCACGCTCGCGTCGTCAACATCGCATCCATGCACGGAATCGCCGGCGCGGCCATGGAAGCGGCGTATGCGGCTGCGAAAGGCGGCGTGATCGCCTGGACCAAGTCGCTCGCAAAAGAACTTGCGTCTCTACACATTACGGTCAACGCCATCGCGCCAGGCGCCATTGACACCGACATGTTGGCACCATTTGACGCCGACGAGAAAGCCGCTATCGTCGAAGCGACGCCGCTTCATCGCCTTGGCAGCGCAAAGGACGTCGCTGCAGCTGCATTATTTTTGGCCGATCCGGCCGCGGACTTTATCACGGGTCAGGTGATCGGCGTCAACGGTGGCTTGCTGACGTAATCGAATTGGGGCGTTTGCCCTGCGCATTCGTCAACGCGCTCGCATGAATTGGATCTGTGGCCCTACAAACAGGTGTAAGGGGAAGCGATCCGATGGCAAAATCACGAGTCAATCAGCGCAAAACAAAAGACGACCGCGGTGCCAGAGGCCACTTTCGAGCCATGGCGCGCGAATTGGGGCTGACCGAAAGCGAATTTCAGCGTTTGGCCGTGGCCCTGACCAAGACGCTTAAGGGAGCGGCGCTTGTCGGTGAAGCACCTGTATCTGCGCGCGATTTGCTCGCCATGCTCGAATCTCCCATTGTCCAATCTTTATTTGCAGCCATGATTAGCAGCGTTCTCAAAAACACGACGAGCACGGATCCATCGACCGCGCCGGTCGAAACGGCACCAAAAGAGCTTCCGCGTCCGCAGCCACCCGCACCTTGGCCGGGACCGTTTGTACAGACACCAATGCCCCCACACGTGCACACCCAGCCATCACGCCAGCCGCGAGGCCCGCGTCCGGAAATGCCCAACTGGTACAACACCCCGCCCACAAGCCCTCCCGTCGCGCCTGTGCAACCGACACCTACGCCCGCTGCTGCACCGGCTCGGTTTGCACGCCAAAGCGGCGCACGTGAATATCGGCGCGCACGTTGATCCGTGCGTTTTGCAGGCGCTCCTCCCACGGGAAGGCTGCAAATTGTTGGTAGGTCGCAAATTGTCCGCGCATAGCCTTGGATACAGGAACGACGTCGGTTTGATCCGCGACCAGGAGGCGCTTTAACAACGACTGCATGCGCGTACTCACTTGTTTGTCCAATTCCTTTTCCAAGTGCGCGCGAGCCGTTGGGTCGACATAGTTGCGACTGCTCGAAATGTTGATGACATCGACGTCCATCGGTACTGAGGCGGTGATTTTTACGGGATTGGTGAGACTGACCTGATATTCCGCAGGCCGTTCTTTGTGCAATTCCAGCCCAATGTCCCGCGACGGATCTTCTGGGTCAGACAAATTCAATGTCGCGTGATGCACGCCACCCTGCAACAAACGCAGATAGATACAGTCTTCTCCGGTGAGTGTGTCCACCAGTTTATCTCCGCGAAAGACGGCTGCCCCCATCCAGTCGACAGGATTGCCGCCAAGGCGTTCGACTGTCCCCGCCTCATAACTAAGACCAGGCTTATCCGGCAACGAGCTTCCCTTAACGTATTGATTCAAACTGTAAAGCGGGGCAATTGCATCTTCATGCGGATTTTCCATGCCGTCAATCAGGTCCTGAATCCGGCACACGGGTGCGACGCCGGTTCGTTGCGATACGAGTGCGACACCGTCCGCGATGCGCGTGATGGCCGTATCCAGCATGGGCTGGAATGCGTCAATCACGTCTTTGGCTTGTCCGACCGCAACTGAGACCGGTACCGTCCGCCGAAATTCCCGGTAGCGGGTCAGTGGCTCAATGTACGGCTGGATACCTTTTTTCGCGAGATCGCTACCGAATACGATGAGCGATAGGTGCGAAAACGTCACCGTGCGCTCAATCGATCCGCCGGCAATGACCATCGCCTCGGAAATGCTACGCGCCCGCACGGTTACGGGCTCTTTGCCAGCCAGTGGCTCCATGCCACCCTTACTGCCGCCACCCGACGGGTTGATAGGTTGAGCAATACGGAACGTACAGTCGATCAGGTTGCCAGGTGCCGCATCCACACCGAGCACGCTGACAAACGCTTGCTGTTCCAACTCCTGTCGGTCATAACAGCCACCGACAAACATCGGGACACCGCACATCCAGCCAACAGCAGCCCACTTTGTCAAACGCGGCCACTTGTGCAACCAAGACATTAGTCGCATATCTGTCACCATCCCAACGATAGGATGGCTTTGGATCTCTTCCGGCATTCCCACCAACATGAAAAGGAGCAGGCTTATTCCGCCCGCTCCATTGGCCCATGCTCAATTCTTTCAAGGTTGCCGAACTCATCAATTTGATACATAAAACCTTCGGCCAGCTCAGGTCCAAGCTGCGTATCGTCGAGCAAGGCAGCTTTACGCGCTCGCTCCATAATCTCAACGAGGGCTTTGTAGTCCTGAACCACCGTTTCATAGTTCGAGCGCATGCGAGTCAGTTCGTCGCGTAACCTTCTATACTCCTCCTGCAGTTCGCGATAACGGCTCTTCCACTCATTCGCCTGCCGTTCAGCACTTCGCCAACGCGAAGCCCATTCTTGAGCCGTGTTTTTTTCTTGACGTAAAAAGCGGAGTACCTGCGCCCAAGTCATCAGCGTTGCCGTCGGATGATCGACGTCGCCGCCTTCCATCTGGGCTTGCACACGCTCGGATTTGCTCTTCTTGCGTTCCTCTTTCGCCATCTCGATAATTTGGCGCTGCTGCTTGCGCACGCAGGCGTTCCAGCGAAAGCCGCACGCTGCAGCCGTGCGGCCAAGCCTGCGCGAGGCTTCGTTAAAACCTGCAAGCTGCGTGCTACCTTGTTTAATGTGTTTCAAGACAATTTCAGCTAGAATCTCATCGTCTTCCGTCGTCCACGCATCTTGGCGCATGGCTCGAGGCGTCTGGCGCATGATGTCATCCTCCTTAAAAGCCTCGCTAACGAGACCAACGTTCCGATACATTCGTTCTGTCGTGGTTATCACGACGCTATCATTTGTTATAACCACTTGTAAGAATGATTAAACGTATCGCAACCAAAGAGGGCATCAGTTCCCAGACCGCCGCTCGATCCGCCGCCAGCCCCGTCGTTTGTAGATCGCTTCTGTGTGCGGATCGACAAATGTGACGACGACGCGCGGCGGCCGTGGACGTACCTTTTGACCGCGCAGAAAGCGCCACACCAACGAGCCAATGTATAAGATTTGGGTAGCGCGTGAACCGCGCCAAAGCGTATACAACATGGAAAACGTCCGAAACAGACGAAACACGGTTCGGATGGTTTGCACTCCACCGCCACCTCCGCTTGTAGCGTGTCCGATCCGCCGACCATCCATCCCCCGCACTTATGCCCCAATCATTTTGCATTCCCGCGAATCGAGCGCCGCTGCCACTAAGTTTTCGACGTCCAAACGCTCCTCAGCGCGATCCACTTCGTCTAGTTTGGGATTGGTTTTCGGACGCCTTGGCGCGAACAACGAACAGCAATCATCGAACGGCTGTACAGAAGTCTCGTATGTTCCAATCCGTTTGGCAACATCGATGATATCCAGCTTATCCTCTGTCGCCAAAGGCCGAATGACGGTGAGTGTGGTCGCCGCGTCGACCGCGTTGAGCGCCGACAAGGTTTGACTCGCCACCTGACCCAGACTGTCGCCGGTGATGAGTGCACCAGCGCGACATTCCGCAGCCAATTTGGTCGCAATGCGGAACATCATCCGACGCAGAAGCACGGTTCGCAAACTTTCTGGACAATGTTTACGAATCTCCGCCTGAATCTCGGTGACCGAAATAAGATGTAAAGGCAGCCGACCTCCCCACTTCGCAAGGATGCCTACCAAATCCTCGACTTTTCGCTGCGCTCGCTCACTCGTGAATGGAAAGCTGTGATAGTGTACCAGATCGAGTGACAACCCCCGCTTCATCGCCTTCCAGACAGCGACAGGGCTGTCGATGCCACCGGACAACAGCGCGATCGCGCGACCGCTCATACCGATTGGAAATCCGCCAAGCCCTGGCACGCGCCGCGGATACACATAGGCCTGCGCCTTGCGGACGTCTACTTCCAGCACCAGGTCTGGCTGATGGACATCGACGCGAGTGTCCGGTAGAGCCCGCAGGACCGATGCGCCCACTTCACGCGCAATGGCAGGGCTGTCGAGCGGAAACTGCTTGTTGCCGCGCCGTGCCTCGACCTTAAATGCCCCTTTGCCCGCCAACTCGTGCTTGACGACCTGGATAGCCGTCTCGCAGATCGCTTTCATGTCAAGCGGCGCAACCGCGACAGGAGAAAACGAGGATATGCCAAACACGCGCTGTAATTTTTGCAATGCCGGTTCGACCGGAGCCCCATTGAGTTCGACGACGATGCGCGTATGAATGCGACCCACGCGCACCTGCGGCCATTCGGCCAACGCCTGGCGCACGTTGCGCTCAAGAATCTGCTCCATATCAGAGCGATTGGCACCTTTTGTCGTCAATTCTCCGTAACGTATCAAGATGTGATTGTACATCTATGTCCTCTACCGCCTTCCCATCATGCCAAGTAACCACTGCGTGCGTTCCTCCACCACGGCCAATGCGCGTTCGAGATCTGCCCGCGATGTACGCGGATGCCATGAAAAGCGCACGGCACCCTCCGCGACACGCTTGTCCACGCCCATCGCCGTCAACACGTGACTTGGCTGGCGAGATCGCTTACCGCTGGAACAAGCACTGCCGGCCGAGACGTATAGCCCTTTTTCCTCCAATGCATGGACGATGATTTCGCCCCTAAGCCCGGGCAATGCCGCGTAAACGATGTAGGGCGAGGGGTTTCGCGGCGACAACACGACCCAATGCCCAATCTGATTCAGGCGATTGACGAACCATTGCCTGTGTGTCAGTGCATTTTGTCTTGCAGCCTCCATGTCCTTTACCGCTTCCCGCGCTGCTTCGGCAAAACTGATGGCACCTAGCACGTTTTCCGTGCCAGAGCGCAAGCCAAACTCCTGACCGCCCCCCACGACGTGCGGCAACAGGCGCACGCCCTGGCGGACGTACAGCGCACCCACACCCTTGAGCCCGCCGACCTTGTGCCCGGACGCAGTATAGAGGTGGATATTGTTATGGCGCACAAGTGACACGGGAATCTTCCCTAAGGCCTGTGTTCCATCGACGTGAAAACGGACTTTCGGCCATGCCGAGAGCTTGTCCGCCAACGCCTCGACAGGAAAGATGGCGCCAGTCTCATTGTTGACATGCATGACCGAAACGAAGGATGTATCGGGGCGCACAGCCGAGAGCACGTCGTCGACTTCAATATCGCCCTGTTCGTTGGGACGCACGTAAGTAACCTCAAACCCGCGCTCCTTGAGCCTGCCAAATGCCTCGCGAACTGCCGGGTGTTCGACGGCCGTGGTCACGACGTGGCTCCCTCGGTTGTGCAACAGTTCTACACTTCCAAAAATAGCTAAATTATTGGCCTCTGTGCCGCCGCCGGTAAAAACGATGTCCCCATGCTCTGCTCCCAATGCCTCTCGCAGGGTCGTGCGCGCTTTACTCAATAGCGCTTCAGCTTCCATCCCGATCCGGTGTAACGACGAGGGGTTGCCAAATACATCGATCCACTCGTGTAGCCTTGCGCGCACCACAGGCGACAACGGCGCTGTTGCCGCATAATCGAAGTAGAGCACATCTTCCAAATAAATCCCCCCAATGAAAAGACCGAGGCGCATCACGCACCTCGGTACTTGGCACAGAACCGCGATTACCGATAAATGACCTCGTCGATCAGGCCGTACGCCTTCGCTTCTTCGGCTGACATAAAGTTATCGCGATCCGTATCCTGTGCGACGCGTTCTAAAGGCTGTCCTGAGCGCTCGGCAAGGATCTTATTCAAACGTTCGCGCGTCTTTAAAATGTGGCGCGCGTGAATTTCGATATCAGACGCTTGCCCGCGTGCTCCGCCCAGCGGCTGGTGAATCATGACTTCCGAATTGGGTAGCGCAAATCGCTTTCCTTTTGCACCCGCGGTCAAAAGCACCGCACCCATACTCGCCGCCATACCGATACACATCGTGCTGACGTCTGGTTTGATATGCTGCATCGTATCATAAATCGCAAGGCCGGCCGAGACCGAGCCACCTGGGCTGTTTATGTACATCTGGATGTCCTTATCCGGGTCGTCGGCGGCTAAAAACAAAAGCTGAGCGACAACTGCGTTCGCCACATCGTCGTCAATGGCAGTGCCCAAAAAGATGATCCGATCCTTCAGCAAGCGCGAGTAAATGTCATAACTGCGCTCGCCACGCGAGGTCTGTTCCACTACATATGGAATTAAACTCATACCCCAAGCCTCCTCTTCATCACACCTCTTACAATACCCATGATGTACGAAAAACGCCATTTAGTCAAGGATAGTCAAAGTCAATTCGATTTGAAAAAAACATGTGATCTGCCTGTGCGTGAGCATGGGCTTTCGCTGGCTTGCGGATACTGTGCATGACTGACCACAAAGGAGGCGATAGCGTGCAAGCAAACTTGTCTATGGCGGATCGCTACTTCCGGCTGGCGACGGGTGTCATCAGCATTGCCAGCGCTGCTCGCGGCAGGCGCCAATCACCGCTCGCCAAAGCCTTTTTGATGGGATATGGCGCGATGAAGGTTGCCGAAGGCGTCACTGGCTGGTGCCCCATTCGCTCGGCAGCACAAGCATTATTGAATCCTCAGCAACAAACCACACAAGTGCAGCAAGGCAAGCAGGGACAAGCGGCATCAAGTCAACAGACAAAATCGGCCCAACCGTCTTCTGCCAACGCAAAGCAGCGCGATGAAGTAAAGAAGAAAGGTCAAGAGCGCGACCATTTGCCCGAAGAAGTCGTTGCGTTTTTGATGGATCGCGATGACGATTACCCCTCGACGCAGCACTGAGGATCAATCATGTGAAAAACAGCCATCCGCATTGGATGGCTGTTTTTCATACTTCGCATAAAAGATGGTCGATGCCTAATGGCGAACAAGCGAGCGGCTCGCCGCGCCCGTGGTTTGCGAACGAAAACGCACGCCGTATTTCCCATTGCGCGAACGGTAAACCTCAACTTCCGTGGGCTGCGCCGTGCGTCGAATGCGTTCGTCGGCTTCGACCCACATCACCGCACAGTACGCTTCGAACTTACTGTCGTACAAACCCGCGAAATACACCCACTCGTTCATCGGCCCATCCCCCCACGGATAGTATGTCGTCGACACGGTGCGCGACACAGGGAAAGCATGTGTGACCTGGGAATTTGGCGTTTGTCACGTTTCCTTTAGACCGCTCTTCTGCTACAATATTTGCACCACTTTCGGTGGTCACAAGCGAGCCGCACGGACTAGCGCCGTTTTTCCAATTGTAAAGCTGCCGCTTCGTCTACAGGGTGCGCGAAGGCATGTCACCAGGCGTATGATCGGTCAGAACAGCAAACTCCGCCAAAAGGAGTGAACACTCGATGATGACAAAAGACGATATCTTGATTTTGAAAACCAAACTTCTCCCTGCAGGGGCTGAAGCAGTCATCGATTTTCTCGCTGCTCGTAACGGCCAACTTGAAGCAACCAACATCGTGCTGGAGAACGTGCCACTGCTCATCATCGGCCGCCATGGGATGATTGCTCGTCTTCCTATTAACGGGCGCATTAAGAAAGTGAGCCAGGCAGAAGAAATCCTGCCAGCGTTGCAGTCATTTTTCGCCAACACATCGTCCAGCGAGAAGCTGTACGTTTTTGTGAATCTACCAGACCTACCCATTCCGCCAGAAGTACAGCAAGTGTTGTCCGAGGTGGAAGCACGAGCACTTCGGCGCGAACGAATTCGCATGCAGATTGATCAAGCGCTGGATCGGCGTGATCGAGTCGCCTTTGAGATCGCAGTCAAAGAACTTGAAGAGATTGATCGCGAGGAAGAGTCGGCTCTCTGGCGTACGCGCCGACTTCCGTAACCCCTGGTATGAGTCTGATGCGCACGGGTTAGGCTGACAGGGGGTGATGGGCCTTGGATAGAAACCAACTGCTTGTGCAAGCGAGCGAATTGGCTGACTTGATTGCCGAATCGGACGAGGCCGCAGCATATCGCGAGGCGCAGGCTCGTCTTTCCGCAAACCGCGAGGCCTCCGCCTTGTTGCGGCAGTTTCGCGACCTGCGCGAACAGATTGGCGAATTTCAGGCCCGCAAAGTGCCACCATTGCACTATCGGCATCTACTCGAAAAGGCGGATGCCCTGCTGTCCGAGCTCAACCGCATCCCTGATGTCCAATCGTTCGAAGCGGCCGAAAGACAGTTGAATGATCTGCTTGACGCCGTCACCAGCCGCCTTGCTGCCGCCATCGCAGCACCTCCGCAAAACATGTAGCGCGTCGGATTGTTTTGCGGTATGTTTCAACGATGATTCGTTGACACTCGTACCATATGGTGTTATGTTTTTCAGGCATGGCACCAGCCAAATTTTGATATCGGATAGGAATGAGCTTGCGATGGCGGATGAACATTTGCATGATCACGATCACGACGATGAAATCATCGTACTCGAAGACGAAAACGGACAGGAACATCAATTTGTCCTCGGCGAAGTGTTGACCGTCGATGAAAAGGACTATGCCGTTCTGTTGCCGATTGATGAGGAAATGGAAGAAGGCGTCATTTTCCGAATTGATGGCGAAGATGGAGATCAAATGGTCCTGGCCGAGATCGATGATGACGAAGAATGGCAACGTGTAGTGGACGCCTATAACGACGATCTGTTCGACGACTCAGAAGACGACGAAGCCTGATTGTCACCTCATTCGTAATGTGGCTGCTCGCTGGCGCACAAGTTGCGCAAAGAGCAGCCTTTTTGCTGGAACCATCCCTGCGTCAGCAATCATATTGCAGAATCGCCCACATATAGTGTTTACCACCACACTCACCCTCACTGATTGTTTTCTCAGACAACTTATTCTATGATAATAACAACCAATTGAACTTGTCGTTATCGTCATATGATGCGACTGGTCGAAAGGAGCCGACATAATGAGTCCAAAAGAACAACTCGATACATTGTTGCACGAATCCCGGACCTTCTCTCCTGCGGAATCGTTTCGTCAGCAGGCAAATTTTCAGGATGAAGGGATTTATGAGTCCGCCCTGCAGGATCCAGAGGCATTTTGGTCGGCGCAGGCTCAAGAGCTCACTTGGTTTGAAGATTTTGAAAGCGTTTGCAATTGGGAGCCGCCGCACGCCCAATGGTTTATCGGCGGAAAACTGAATGCCGCATACAACTGCGTGGACCGTCACACCTTGACACATCGCAAGAACAAAGCCGCCATCATCTGGGAAGGCGAGCCTGGTGACAGTCGTGTACTCACTTACGATATGTTGCGTCGTGAGGTCGACAAAGCCGCGTACGCGTTGCGCGAACTGGGTGTACAAAAAGGTGATCGCGTCACCATCTATTTGCCGATGGTACCTGAACTGCCGATCTCGATGCTCGCGTGTGCCAAGATCGGGGCCATTCACTCGGTGGTATTTGGGGGATTTTCCGCGCAAGCTCTGCGCGATCGGATCATCGACGCGGACAGCAAACTCCTCATCACGGCAGATGCCGGTTGGCGACGTGGTAAAATCGTGCCTTTAAAGGCAAACGCCGATGAAGCCGTGGTCGACACCCCAATCGAGAAAGTCATCGTCGTTGAGCGCGTGGGTGCAGAGGCCGGCATTACGCTACACGAGGGCCGCGACGTCCGTTGGCAAGATCTCATGGCGAGTGCCCCCACTTCCCCATATCCAGCAGAGCCGATGGACTCGGAAGACTATCTGTTTTTGCTGTATACGTCAGGAACGACGGGAAAGCCGAAAGGCATTGTTCACTCGACGGCTGGATATTTGACAGGTGTCAACACATCCATGCGCACTGTATTCGATCTCAAAGACAACGACGTCTTCTTCTGCACGGCGGATATTGGTTGGATCACTGGCCACACGTATCTCGTGTACGGACCACTGTCAGCCGGTGGCACCGTTGTCATGTACGAAGGTTCTCCCGACTTTCCGGATCGCGATAGGTATTGGGAAATTGCCGAAAAGTACGGCGCGACCATTCTCTATACCGCACCGACATCCATCCGCATGTTCATGAAGTGGGGCTCGCAGTATGTCGAAAAGCACGATTTAAGCTCGCTTCGCCTGCTTGGGACCGTGGGTGAACCCATCAATCCAGAGGCATGGATGTGGTACCACAAGTACGTGGGCCAAGAGCGCTGCCCCATTGTCGACACGTGGTGGCAAACCGAAACAGGTTGCGCCATGATCGCACCACTGCCAGGCTTAATCACGACGAAGCCTGGTTCCGCCACCAGGCCCGTTCCCGGGATCGCAGTCGATATTGTCGACGAGGATGGCAACTCGGTTCCCCCTGGCCATGGTGGGTATCTGGTCATCACCAAGCCCTGGCCATCGATGCTCCGCACGGTCTGGGGTGACGACGAACGCTTCCGCAACACGTACTTTGGCAAATTCGAAGGTATCTATCTGCCAGGCGACGGTGCCCACCTCGACGAAGACGGGTACATTTGGATTCTTGGACGCATCGACGACGTCATCAACGTGTCGGGACACCGCATTGGCACCGCCGAAGTGGAAAGCGCTCTCGTCGCGCATCCGGCAGTCGCCGAAGCGGCCGTCATTGGCCGCTCACATGAAGTGAAAGGCCAGGCCATCACCGCGTTTGTCACCCTGCGCGAAGGCATCGCGTCGTCCGACGATCTCGTCACTGAATTAAAACAGCACGTCGTCGAACGAATTGGCGCGATGGCCCGGCCTGAAGAGATTCTGTTTACAGCAGAATTGCCCAAAACACGCAGTGGCAAAATCATGCGCCGCCTGTTGCGCGACATCGGCGAAGGGCGGGTCATTGGCGACACGACGACGTTGGCCGATCCAAGCGTTGTGGAAGCGCTGAAAGCGCAATACAAGGATCAGGACTGACGCAAGGGAGGTGATGTCCACAACCTGAACTTCGACGATTGTACCGGAATGTCGTTGTCGCACCACTCGCGACATTGGGAAAGAAGGTGGATTTGCCATGGCAGAACAAACAAAAATCGCCGATCCCGGTCCGCTTGGGCTGGCCGGATTCGGTATTACAACATGCATTCTTAGTCTGATCAATGCGGGCGTCGTCAGTACAGGTGCTCTGGGTGTCGTCCTTGGTTTGGCTCTTGCCTACGGCGGCGGTGCTCAGTTTATCGCCGGCATGTGGGAATTTCGCAAAGGAAACACGTTTGGAGCTACAGCCTTTTCATCGTACGGTGCCTTCTGGATTGCGTTCTATTTTATCGAGAAGGCGGCACCCCCGGCCGGGTTGGGCGTTTTTCTGTTGTTCTTTGGCATCCTGACTTTATTCCTTTGGATTGGCACATTCTATCTCAATCGGGCTTTGTTCTTCGTCTTTTTGACGCTGTGGCTCGCCTTCTTCTTGCTAGCATTTCACGGCTTTGGCGTGATGGGCAGTCAACCGGGCGGATGGGTTGGCCTGATCTGTGGCCTCACGGCCTTGTACACCTCATTTGCAACGGTGATTAACGCCACCGCAGGCAAGACCATTCTGCCACTCGGTCGCCCTGTTGCACGTAGCTAACTTTGTTCTCTATTCGTGTAAAAAAGGACCGCCCACCAAATAGGGCGGTCCTTTTTTACGAACACAATCGACTTTAAACGCCAGCCTCCATGGCGACCGCACGCGTACCCTGCGCTGAAATCGGATTGACCAATTGTCCTATGGCTTGAATTTCAATGGCAACAACATCTCCTGGTTGCAAGGTGAATTCATCCGGCGGCACGATTCCAGTCCCGGTCATCAACGCGGTGCCATCAAGAATGGGATTATCGCGCAAGAGATAGGAGACAAGTTCAGAAAGCGGACGTCGCAGTTGTGTCAAAGCGACGTTTCCCAAGAACACCGTGTCTCCAGCGCGTTCGATCCGCATCTCAATCTCCCATGCCAGCGGATCGACAGCGGGATCGCACCACACGAGCGCAGGTCCCAACGAACAGCTCGCCGCAAAAATCTTCGCCTGCGGCAAATACAACGGATTTTCACCTTCAATATCGCGCGAGCTCAGGTCATTGCCAATCGTGTAGCCAATGATATCGCCTTGGCTGGAAATAATGACACTCAATTCAGGCTCAGGCACCATCCACGCGGAGTCCGAGCGCAACTTTAAGGATTGACCAGGCGGGACCAGGCGCTCGGCTGTGGCCTTGAAAAACAATTCGGGGCGTGTCGCGGTATAGACGCGGTCGTACACGCTGTCTTGCAGCTGTGTCTCGGCGTTGCGAGCGACTCGGCTTCGCTCATAGGTGACGCCGCTTGCCCAAACTTCAGGTGCCAGCACTGGAGGCAAAAGACGACCTTCGCCAGTGAGATTTCGATAGGATAACGAGTCCCCAACGCATAACCGCTCCTCAACCGAGCGCATGTCCAGCTGCAATGCCCGTAGCGCTTGCCACATGGGCACAGGATCTGTCCACGACGCAACCTTGTCCGTAACGCTATAGACATCGTCGCCGACCACAATGCCAAGATGAACGGAACCGTCTACCGGATGCATGTAACGGATAGTCTTCATCCCATTCCCTCCTACGCGCCGTAATAGACCGCGCACGTCTTTACCTGGCTGTAAAAGTCGAGCGCAGCCTGGCCTTGTTCGCGCGTGTGCGAACTGGATTGCTTCATACCGCCAAACGGGGCCTGATATTCGACGCCCGCCGACTCAAGGTTGACGCGAACCATGCCTGCCTCTGCTGCGTCTAGAAAGCGCATCGCCCGCTCAAGGTTACTCGTAAAAACGGACGCGCTAAGTCCATATACCGTGCGATTACACTGCTCCACGGCCTCATCGAATCCATCCGCCGTGAGGATACAGGCCAGGGGCCCGAAGACCTCTTCCTGTGCCAAAGCGTGGCCGACGTCCATTCCCGTCACAACGAGTGGGCTCACATAGTACCCCGTATCAGGCGAGACTTGTAACTCGCCTTCGACGACGAGGCTCGCTTCCGATCTCGCGAGATCGACATAGGATTGCACTTTGCTGTACTGGCTCTTGGAAGCCACCGGTCCCAAGTAGGTTTTCGGATCCAGCGCATCGCCGACGTACAGTTCGCGCACTGCTGCCGAAAGCGCATCGACGAACGGCTCGTAGATGGCCTTTTCGACGATGATGCGACTTGTCGCCGTACACTTTTGGCCAGCGGATCGAAACGCGCCGCTCACCACAGCCGGTACAGCGACGGATAGGTCAGCGTCGGCGAGGACAACAGCGGCGTTCTTGCCACCCATTTCCGTTTGGTACTTCATGTTGCGGCCAGCACAAATTGTCGCGACACGCATACCAGTGGTGGTCGATCCGGTAAAGCTGATGGCGTCCACCGCCGCGTGTTCGACGAGCGCCTGGCCGACGACAGCACCGTCCCCGACGACCAAGTTGAGCACACCTGGCGGCAGTCCAGCGTCCGCGAACACATGAGCCACGGCGGCGGCGGTCAGGGACGCAAACTCGGCAGGTTTCCAGACAACGGTGTTTCCGCAAATGAGTGCCGGCGCTATCTTCCAAATTGGAATGGCGACTGGGAAATTCCACGGCGTAATCACGCCAACGACACCGAGTGGGACACGCTTTGTATACTGCAGCACGCCTTCCTGGCTGGCCGGAATCACACTGCCGACAGCACGTACCCCTTCAGCGGCATAGTAACGCAGGAGATTGACACCACGGACAACCTCACCCTTCATCTCACCGATGGGTTTCCCCATCTCACGACTGGCCAAAACCGCAACCTCATCCGCACGTGCGGCCAATAAATCGGCCGCTTTGTAAAGAAGATCTGCTCGTTTCGCGCCAGCAAGCCCCGCCCATCCTGGCAACGCGCGTCTGGCGGCCTCTGCAGCCGTGATAACATCGGCTTCTTCCGACGTATGGACGACGCCTACTTCCTCAGAGAGGCGCGACGGATTGTTGACAACGTACGATCCGCCATTTGGTATCCTCCATTCGCCAGCTACCCAATTTTTTGCTTCCAAAACGATACCCTCCCGTGTTACGAACATGAATCATCGTACTTCGCGTCAAATCTGCGTCACATGCTGGTTACTCGTTTCATCGTCGTTCGCTGCGAGAGCCGCGATTCCAGCTTCAATGACCTGTAGAATTCGCTCTACGTCGTATACCGCCCCCCGCCAGGGCCCCCCGCTGGCACGCTGTAGAGCTGCCCACAAACGCGTGTCGTCAGGTAGATCGGGATCCGGCGCGAGGTCTGGATGAGGCTCCCGCTTTGCAAGAATCCTCGTTCCCTCCTCTGCGTCGAATCGCTCGTCCCCGACACCCACTAAATTGACAGACCCCTGCAATCGAATCCGATCAACGATCACCTCGATGACGTCCCCATCGCGCAGTTTTCCAATGGGGCCACCGGCTAGGGCCTCGGGGCCGACGTGACCAATACAAGCGCCTGTCGAGACCCCGGAAAAACGAGCATCGGTAATTAAGGCAACATGTTTACCAAACGATAGATGCTTAAGTGCGGACGTCAACTGATAGGTCTCTTCCATACCCGTCCCGGTTGGACCACGCCCGATGAGCACCAAGACGTCGCCCGGCTCAATTGCGCCGCCTTTAATGGCCGCTATCGCCTGCCGCTCACTCGTAAACACTTTCGCCGGGCCAATGTGTCGATACACACCGTCAGCATCGACGACGGACGGATCGATGGCCGTCGATTTGATCACCGCCCCATCGGGGGCCAGGTTGCCCGTCGGAAATGTGACAGTCGAGGTTAGACCGCGGGCTCGTGCAACGTCGGGAGACATAATGACGTCGTCCGGATCGACACCTGTTGCACTTTTGAGCCGATCCCGCACACGGCGCCGGCGCTCTGAATCCTGCCACCAATTGAGAACGTCGTCTAAGCTACAACCTGATGCCGTTTTGACCGAAGTCTCGAGCAGCCCCGCACGCCGCAGATGCAACATGATTTCTGGCACACCGCCAGCCAAAAAGACATACACGGTTGGATAATCGACCGGCCCATTCGGCAACACGCTGACGATCCTCGGCACAGCCTGGTTGACTTCACGCCAATCGGCGGCCGTCGGCATGGACAGCCCGGCGCTATGGGCGATGGCCGGGATGTGTAGGAGCAAGTTGGTGGACCCGCCAATTGCCGCGTGCACCACCATGGCGTTGTGCACCGCAGCGTCCGTCAGGATATCCGCCATCCCCCATCCAAGTTGAGCTTGGCGCAACAAAGCGCGGGCCGAATGCACCGCTACTTCTTCCCATATCGGCTGTCCAGAAGGTGCGAGTGCGGAATGGACAATCGCCATGCCTAATGCTTCGGCCACAACCTGTGCAGTTGCTGCAGTGCCTAAAAATTGACATCCGCCACCAGGGCTGGCACAGGCTCGACAAGCAACTTCCGCCGCATATTCGAGACTGATTTCCCCGTGCGCGAAACGAGCACCGATGGTCTGCACTTTACCAGCGTCTTCGCCCTCCTCGGGTGCAAGGGTCACGCCGCCGGGCACGAGCACGCCGGGCAAGCGTCCGATGGAAGCCAAGGCCATCATCGTCGCCGGAAGCCCCTTGTCGCACGTTGCCACCCCCAATACACCCTTGCGGGTTGGCAACGACCGAATCAGGCGCCGCATGACCAAAGAGGCATCATTGCGATATGGCAATGAGTCAAACATCGCCGCGGTGCCTTGGGAACGGCCGTCGCAGGGATCGCTGACCGCTGCTGCAAATGGCACCGCGCCAAGCCGCCGCAATTCGCGCGCTGCCGCTTGCACAAGCAGTCCAATTTCGTAGTGGCCCGTGTGATAACCGAGAGCCTCTGGCGATCCGTCAGCGGCGCGCAGCCCTCCTTGCGTGCTGATAATGAGCATGTGCTGACCAAGCACCTTTTTGGGATCCCATCCCATGCCGACGTTTTGCGAGAGCCCAAAGAGGTCTCCGCTCGCCCACGTTCTGAGCATTTCAGGCGTCAGCGGCAGTCGACCGGAAGGCCCAGGCGCGTGCGTCGGAATCTCGTACAAATCGTCACGATAGGACGCGAGTAGTTCTGCCAGTTGCATAATCGATGGAGCATGATGATCGTCCATAGTCATCCCTCACTCTGGTCAGAGGCATCATGGGAGGCCGCCGTGGCCAGATACCGATACACAGATTCTGGAACGGGCACACCTTGCTCACGATACAGCGCCTCTTTGCGCTGTTCCGGCTCGCCGGGTACGAGCACTTCTGCGAAGCCTGCGGCCGCTGGTTCTTGATGGAGTTCCTCAATCATCTGATCAACCGCTTCAACAAACGCGTCGCGATTGTGAAACAGGCCGGGATCGAGCGCCATGAAAAGGTGCCCCAGCTTACGCATCTGTTCATATTCGCCGTACATCGGCACGATATGGGGTCCAAACGTAGCCCCGGTGAGGATCCCAGACAGGACGTCGATAGCAAGCGCCAGCCCGTAGCCCTTCGCTCCGCCCAAAGGCAACAAGGCAGTTACCGCAGACGGATCCGCAGTGGGCCGACCTTTTGCGTCAACGCCCCACGATGTCGGAATCTGTTTACCGACCTCGCGCGCCTGCAGGACTTTACCAAATGCCACTTCACTCGTTGCCATATCGAGGATGATGGGTGGATGGTGCTTTGCTGGAAACGCGAATGCTATAGGATTAGTGCCGAAAAATGGGCGCCGTCCCCCAAATGGCACCACGCATGCGTCGGTGTGCGTCATCGCCACGCCGATGAACCCGGCGCCCGCGGCCATCTGTACGAAATAGGACAAAGCGCCACAGTGGCTGCTGTTGTGCACGCCGACAAAGCCAATTCCGTGTACGGCTGCCAGTTCAACGGCACGTTCCATCGCGAATTTCCCGACGACGTGTCCGAAGCCGTCGTCGCCATCGACAAGCCCTGCCGTTGGTCCGGTTTGCCGAAACCGCGGAGTCGCATGCGGATTGAGCCCACCCGCGCGCACGCGGTGCACATAATGTTCCGTTCGTAACACGCCATGCGAATGCACACCGCGCAGATCGGCATGCACCAACACATCCGCGACAACGCCCGCCGTATCGCGCGGCACGCCTGCCCCTGACAATGCACTTTGCACCATCCTCCGAAGGTCCGCGTGCGAAACCGTCACATCCGCCATCCTGTCCCCTCCCTATCTGATACGAGAACGCCTATATGCCTCGACAAACGCTTTCGCTCGGCATGTGATCACACTGTAATTGCCATCCTTAATCGCTTCGCGATCCACGAGTGAGCTGCCTAGACCAACCGCTTTCGCGCCAGCGGCGAAGAAACCCTCGACGTTCGCCAACGTAACGCCCCCAACCGCCACCAGTGGCAAACCGGGTGCCACTGCCCGCACTTGCCGAAGGTATGCAGTGCCACCGCGATTTGCCGGAAACACCTTCACCATCGGTGCACCGGCTCTAAGCGCGACCACGATTTCGCTGGGTGTCAACGCTCCAGGCAAGACCGGTACCCCCTCCGCCAAACCAGCCTGCACGACGACCGGATCGACATGGGGTGCCACGAGGAACGACGCCCCCAACGTTATCGCTTCCTTTGCCTCACTCGCCGACAGCACAGTACCTGCCCCGATCTGCATGCGTCCGAAGAAATGTTGACATAAAGCCGCAATCGAACGGTGTGCATCCGGCGTATTCAACGTCACTTCCATCACTCGCACGCCGCCGGCGTACAAAGCCTGACCAAGCTCGATGACGTGCGAGGACGGCACACCGCGCACAATCGCGATCACGCCCGTCTCTGCAACAGCCTGGCGAAACCGTTCCGCATATGCGTTGCTCACCATTCCGCCACCGATCCATCCACGTTACGCCAGACAGGATTTCGCCAATCGTGTCCGCGTTTGGCGGCCTCTCGCACAGAGGCTTCGTCGATTTTCAACCCCAATCCCGGCCCGTCAGGCAGCAAAACAAAACCATCGTTATAGGCAAACACCGAAGGATCCTCGACATAGTCAAGCAAGTCGTTCTCGAGATTGTAATGAATGCCGAGGCTCTGCTCTTGGATAAACGCATTGGGCGTGCACGCGTCCAATTGCAACGAAGCAGCCAGCGCGATCGGACCCAAGGGACAGTGAGGTGCAAGTGCGACATCGTGGGCTTCGGCCATCGCGGCAATTTTTTTGCACTCCGAAATACCGCCCGCGTGCGACAAGTCCGGCTGGATGATATCCACGTATCCGCCTGCCAAAAGCCGTTTATAGTCCCATCGCGAATACAACCGCTCTCCGGTCGCAATTGGCATCGCGGCAACCTGGGCGATCTCGCGCAGTGCCTCGTCATTTTCAGGCAATACCGGTTCTTCGATAAACATCAAATCGAAAGGGCGCAGTTCCTGTGCAAGGACTTTAGCCATGGGACGATGCAAGCGACCGTGAAAATCGACGGCGATTCCAAAGTCCTCGCCCACCGCGTCGCGCACCGCCTGTACTCGTTCCAGCACCGCATCGATCTTTTTATGCGAGTCAATCCAGTGCATCTCTTCTGTCGCGTTCATTTTAATTGCGGTAAACCCTTGCTCCATGCGCGCTTTGGCCGCCATGCCGACATCGCTCGGCCGATCGCCGCCAATCCACGCATACACCCGCATTTTGTCGCGTACCCGACCGCCTAGCATCTCGTAGACCGGCAGGTTGTAGCGCTTGCCCTTGAGATCCCACAACGCCTGGTCGATGCCGGCGATGGCACTCATCAAGACCGGACCGCCGCGGTAGAACCCCCCACGGTACAAAACCTGCCAAAGATCTTCAATGCGATCCGCATCTGCGCCGACGACGTACGTCTGCAACTCACTTACGGCCGCTGCCACGGTGCGCGCCCGTCCCTCGACGACCGGTTCTCCCCATCCTGTCAAACCTTCTTCATCGGTTACCTTGACAAACAGCCAACGGGGAGGAACAAGAAACCATTCCACCGAGGCGATTTTCACCGCCATCACCTCATTCCAGGGAACACGGGCTCGGCAAGCCAACTTGTATGCGGTTTCAAAAGGTTGGCTTGCCGGTCCGCACACTTGTATACAAGATCTCTTTGATTATAAACGATAGCACGTAACTCGTGCCGAAAACATCACGTTTCTTTCACACTGCTAAACATCAACCTTCCTTGCTCACGTAACCGTAAACTTCCGGAAGGATAAAAACAGAAGCTAGCAAGCCACACAACGGGAACAAAACGGTGAACAACGTCGCATTCGCCGTTCCAATCATGGCAAAGAACGACGGGAACAAAAAGATACCTAAGAAACCTGACACCTTGATCCACATATACGCAAAGCCGCTCGAAATTCCGCGGTAGCGCGCCGACGCGACCATGGACGGAATGGTCATACAGTTTTCAGCATCCCAATAGTGACCCCACAGCATCAGCCCCGCGGCAAACGGCAAAAGGATATTGTGACCTGTGTACAGGGCAGCCGCCGCAATGAGAAGGGCTATACCAACTATCGAGAATCCCCAGATGCTGAGTTTCTTCTGACCAATTTTTGGCGTGATCAGAGGTCCGACCAAACCAGAGATGAGAGCCACCACATAGACCGCAAGCGTAATCAAATCCGTGTCAAACGTTCCAGTCACATGCACGAGAGCGAATAGAACCGGTAGATAAAAAGCGAACGTTGCGAACTCGCCGTTTTGCATAAAACCTGCGATCCAGCCGTATAAGCTCGCCCGGAACCGCACAGGGTCCTTGCGCAGGTCGCGCAAAAACTCGCGAAGTTTCGGCGTAGGAACCGGTTCGTCAGCATCCGGAAGCATCTCCAGCGGATCGCCATACATCTGACGAGCGATGGCCTTCGCTTCGCGATACCTACCACGTTGAATGAGCCAAATGGCCGTCTCTGGCAAGTTGAGGCGCAGGAAGAACAGAATGATGGCCGGAACGCCTGACAAACCAAGCACGATCCGCCAGAGCAAAGCATCCTTGACACCAATGCCAAGGAACAATAAAACAACCGCGATGGCTACTACCTCGCCGACGGCGAACATAATCTGCCACCGGTTGCCCATGACTTCGCGCTTTCCGCTCTGCATGAACTCCATGATGTACGTATACCCGTTTGCGATGTCCGTGCCTAGCGGAATGCCAATAATGAAGCGGATAATGACCAGCATCGTCATATCCGTTGCAAACGCTTGCAACACGCCGAAGACGAAGAACATGAGCATGGTGCCGAGAAACACCGCGCGGCGGCCGATTTTGTCGGTCAGCCAACCACCAATCAAGGCACCGATGAGCGCCCCGCCCTGTGTTGCCGCAGATGCTAAACCGAGCATCAACGCGGAAGGATGGTAGATGGCCTTAATGAACACAATGACAAATGAGATGGAGTACAGGTCCCAAGCCTCGATGAAAATAGACGCAATCATGAGCCAGCCAATCTTGGTTCCACTTGGACTGTACTTTTCCACCAGTCGCGAAATCGCCGCCGCTGCCCTTGGCTCTAAACCAAGCGCGTTTTCCATCTGCTAGCCTCCTTTGGCCGACGCGGATTTCCCCGCGATCGACATGTATACTTGTCGACATCTTATTCCGGCATGAACCGTTCGATGACTACGCAGAAAAGCAGTCTATGAAAGTCCAAATAGCGTCTCAACCAGGCTTTTGGTCTCCTCCAAATGTCGTTGAACGACAGCTAGCACTAGGTCTTCGTTGCCAATGACGAGTGCCTTGACCAATTCGCGGTGTTGCTCTAACGACCCAGACATATCGTCGGGAGAACGTTCCAATCGCCGTTCGGTCACCACGGCTAGAGTCGCGTGCACGATTTCCCGGATTTCACCCCACATATGCCACAACCGCTTGTGCCCTGCAGCTGCCACAACGCGCTCGTGAAACCGTAAATCCCAAGCAGCAAATTCTACGTGGTTGCCATGCCGCACAGCCAATTCCATCTTGTCGACCATTTGCGTTAACTCGGTGCACAAGGCGGATCGTGCGTCGTCCGATTGCGCGGCAACCCGACTGAACGCGAAGCGTTCAATCAAGAAGCGAACGTCGTATAATTCCTGCACGTCGCCGGCATCCAATCCTTTGACGATCGCACCCATTCTCGCAAGCTCAATCACGCCTTCGTGAGCCAACTCGCGCAACGCTTCGCGAACCGGAGATCGGCTCGTGCCAAACTCGCGAGCCAGTTGATTCTCCGATATCACCTCCCCTTTCGCCAACGTCCCCGAAACAATTCGGCAACGTAGCTGATCTGCGATTTTGGCTCCCAAGGTGACAGAGGGCGATATCGTCGCATCCGCCAATCGCAACACCCCGTTTCTTTGCTTATGTTTGTCTTGGATTTGACACAAAGTAAGTTTATGCCGTATCATAGCTCTCGCATGATGTGCTTACAAATTGTAAGTATATGATGTAAAGAGAGAGATTCTGCGGAGATAAACCAAGAACTTGGAGGGAACCGCCATGACGAAGGTCAAGCTCGCAATCATCTACTACAGTTCCACCGGCACCAACTACCAAATGGCACAATATGCTGCTGACGCCGCACGTGAAATGGGCGCCGACGTCAAAGTGCTCAAAGTTCCGGAACTAGCTCCCCCAGAAGCTATCGCGTCGAACCCAGCCTGGCAGGCGCACCACGACAGGACGCGCGAGGTCCCAATTGCTTCGGCAGCGGATGTCGAGTGGGCAGACGCCATCATCTTTAGCGTGCCAACGCGCTTTGGTAACGTGCCATCGCAATTCAAACAGTTCATGGATACGCTTGGCGGCCTCTGGGCTCAAGGCAAAACAGCAAACAAAGTTGTGAGCGCGATGTCGAGCGCACAAAACCCGCATGGTGGCCAAGAAGCAACCATCCTAGCGCTGTACACCTCGATGTACCACTGGGGTACCATCATCGCAGCGCCCGGTTTCACGGATGCATCCGCATATACGTCCGGCGGCAATCCATATGGGACAAGCGTGACAGCGCGAGAGGATGGCGTCATCGACGAAGGCACCATCGCAGCCATCAAACATCAAGCTCGTCGTACAGTCACCGTTGCACAGTGGATCAAGGCTGGGCAAGCGCAATAAGACAAGTCCAAAAAACCCGCGCAGGTATGGTACTGCGCGGGTTTTTTGGTGACGCGTTTAGCTTTTTTAGCTTTTGAGGAAATCCGGATCGCGAAAGCGTGGGTGTGGATAGCGATAAAAACCTTCACCCGACTCACGCCCCAGTTTACCAAGGTCGATCATGTCTTTCAGCTTGGCCGCCAGCTGGTCGTACTCCTGCTTTCCTGCCTTTGCTTTCCCACTCGCAATATTGTAAGCCGTACGCACGCCAACGGTATCGAGGATGGCAAATGGCCCTTCGGGTGCCCCAGTCGCAATCATCCACGTCTTATCGATAGTCTCCGGGTCCGCCACTCCGTTCACCCACAACATTTGTGCGGCTTCCAAAAAAGGCACCAACAGTGAATTGAGAATATATCCAGGTTGCTCCTTGTAAATCGGCAACGGCACCATACCAATTGCTTTGGCGAATTCGATCACGTCCTGAAATACCTGATCATCGGTTCCCGGGTGTTTCATAATTTCGGCTGTATTGTGCACCCAAATCGAATTTGCAAAATGCAAAGCAAGAAACTTACTCGGTCGCCCCGTCGCCTCAGCGAACTGACTTGGCAATAAGGTTGACGAATTTGTCGCGAAAACGGTCTTCTCCGGAGCCACCTTGGCAAGCTGTTCATAAAATGCCGTTTTGATGTCCGGCACTTCTGGTACCGCCTCGATGACGAGATCGGCTTTGGCTACAGCTTCCTTCAGATCTGTGCAGAACTGAATTCGCGCAAACGCCGCGTTGACCTCGTCTTCAGTGGCTTCTAAGTCGCGCTGATACGCTGGTTTCAAGCCAATTATTCGATTTTTGGCGCGCTCGATTGCCTCGTCATTCACATCGTACAAATACACTTCAAAACCGTGAAACGCCGTCTGGTAAGCAATCTGGCTGCCAAGCACGCCGCCACCAGCCACCATGATGTGATGAAAATCCATCAACAATCCTCCTCTCTTGACGTTCAAGTATAACGGTATCCCCGCTTGGAAACTAATGCAAGTTGCACGGCCATTCCATGCGTAACTGGAACCCTCCAGTTCCATCATCGACTCAGCCGATGAACTCGATCACCTAAGCAAACGAATAGGAATCCCGGCTTAGATAAATGACAACGAGATCCAGATGTTCCGCAATCTCCGCGAGTTCCTCACAGGTTTCAACCGTCTCGCCCATATATTCAACGCGATCGCGCTCAATTACAAACCAACTCGAGTAAACGCTCGGCGGCCCGTATGATAGTCTCAGTTTCGGAATGATGGTTGGCTCGGAAATGAAGTGCTGCACAACTGCCCTAGTCGATGGCGAACGGATGCCATCTAGATAAGACCGAATCGCGTGCATGGCCAACAAACTCGTCGGCCGTGACAAAAGTCGCAAAGCATCTTCGATGGCTTTGTCTCCATAACCTTCTGCTTTCATTTCATTTTTGATGCGGTGATAAATTGCAGAGGATTGAGTCTCTTGTTTTCCGAGAATAATTCGTTCGCGCCAATCCACACTGGTAGCGTTTTCAAACGTTTCGCGATCGCGATTTCTTAAAGCCATGTCAATCAGAGCCCCTCGAATGATCTGCAAGGCCATTTCGGACTTTGTCATCATTCCACCTCCCCCCCTCTTTGTAACGAATAAAATTAGAATATTCAATATGAAAGTGCGGCAGCAACAAATGACCATCGACTTCGAAGTCAGTGGCGATGAGTGCCGCAAGGGTGGCAAACCCCCTCACACGGAGGGGGAAGCACGATTTTATGGCTGGCTAGTTTGCGAGTGGAAGCTCCAGGCTTGTATCGTCAAAAAGCACACGATGTGTCCCCAGGCTTGCCAGTAAATCCTCATCGCATCGATTGCGGCATACGGCCACGATGTCCGCATGCTCTTCGCGGATGACGCGGTCAATGACCACGCTGCGATTGCCGACCTCGTGTCGGAACTTGACGCGATCGAGCCAATGTAAAAACACATGCGATACACGATCTTCCAGTTCCTGCTTGAACACCAGTTCAGCGTCTGGAAGTATATAGTGAGCGTGGTTTCCTGTATCAAGGCATAGTCCTTCTTGCGGATCGGAGATGTACAGAACAGTAATCCGAAAATCATCGACCTCGTCAAAATACTGCTTAAGACGCCCCAGGCGATCAACGTCGTCGATTTCGCTCACGATCATGACAATGTTCATCATGCTTCCCCCTCTTTTGCAATAGCTAATGCTTGTTGAATTCGCGCCCGCAGCTCTCGTGCGGATGCCTCAAAGGCGGTCTGCTTCCTCACCGACAGCGGCAAATCGATCACGTTTTCGACCCCGCTCGCTCCTATGACACACGGCACGCCCATATACACATCAGATATGCCGCGATATTCGTGGAGCAGGGTGGACACGTTCAACACCGCATGCTCGTCGTACAAGATGGCGGTACAAATCCGATCTAAAGCCAGCGCGATCGCATAGCTCGTATATCCTTTAGACTCGATAATCTCGTAGGCAGCTTTGCGAGTCTGCAGCGCGACACGTCGACGTTTTTCTGCTGTGAGGTCAATAAGTGTGCCAACGACGTTTGCCGTACTCCAGACAGGCACCTCGGTGTCACCGTGCTCACCGATGATATGTGCATGAACGCTTCGCGGATCGACACCTAACTCGGACCCCAGTAAAAACCGAAAGCGTGCGCTATCAAGAACCGTGCCAGAACCTATTACGTGCCCTGCAGGCAAATTGGCTTCTTTATTCGCCACGTACGAAAGTACATCGACGGGATTGGTCGCAACGAGTAAAATACCTTGGAAGTTATAACTTCTCAGTTGACCGACGACATCTCGCATAATCCGCACGTTTCGGACAAGCAATTGCTGCCTGGTCTCACCAGGTCGTTGTGCAACACCGGCGGTTACAATCACGATGTCCGCATCGGCGCAGTCCTGGTACGTTCCCACCCAAATTCTTGAACCTCCAACAAACGGAAGACCATGTTGCATGTCCAGGACCTCTCCGTTTGCTTTGCGAACATTTGTATCGATAAGAACAATCTCTGTAGCTCGCGACCGTAAGAACAGTGTATATGCGGTTGTGGCTCCTACAGCGCCCGCTCCAACCACAACAATGCGCGTTGGCTTCGTTTTGATTGCCATGCATGCACCACCTTGCTTCTGTTTCATCTTCAGACTCTTTTAGACCGCAAGTGTGTCTGCAATCCGGTGATAAGAAAGATTTGCTTCATGTTGTCGGTCGAAGACTTCCGTAAAGGGTACTGCCGTCACTCTTGCGCCACACATCGCCACCATGTGATTCGTCATCCCCTCTAGCAACAACCGAACAGCTTCTGTCCCATAAAGGCCCCCTAAGATCCTATCTCGAGCAGACGGGGAGCCTCCCCGTTGAATGTGTCCCAGTACCGTTACCCGAACCTCCGATGCAATATGGTTTCGCAGAAACTCTCCCACGTCCATCGCGCACGCCGCGCCTTCTGCCACGATGACAATCGGATGCTTTTTTCCACGCTCTCTCGCCTTATTCAATTGAGCAAGAACACGATCAAGGTCCTGCGGTTCTTCAGGAATTAAAATGGAAGCTGCTCCCGCTGCCATACCGACCGACAGAGCAATTGCTCCAGAATGATGACCCATGACTTCTACCACGTACGTACGATCATGCGAACTCGCTGTATCGCGGATCCGATCAATGGCCTCAACAGCCGTATTGACCGCGGTGTCAAAGCCGATGGATTCGTCCGTCCCTGGAATATCATTGTCGATGGTACCTGGAATTCCAATGACCTGGATTCCATATTGCGCCAATGCATAGGCTCCACGAAAAGAACCATCGCCTCCAATGACGACAAGACCTTCGATACCATGCTTTTGTAAGGTCGCGATTCCCTTCGCCAACCCTACTGGCGTCTTAAAAGCTTCACATCGTGCGGTCTGAAGCACTGTTCCACCCCGTTGGATGATGTCACCCACAGAACCGGGGGTCAATTCCAACACATCGTCATCGATCATTCCTTGATATCCATGTCGAATACCGAAAATCCTACATTCGTAAAATGAGGCTGTTCTCACAACGGATCGAATCGCCGCATTCATCCCCGGCGCATCGCCTCCGCTTGTCAATACAGCGAACGTCTTCATGATTATCACTTCCACTATGAATTGAATCCGTAAAACGTACAAACGCCGTGCTAGCTTCAGCATGTGGATAGATCATCCGTTCTCGAAATGCCATCTACCATGATTCTCACTTCACAACGAGTGTTGGTACATGCGAGCGATGAACGACACTGCTACTGACACTTCCAAGTAACAATCGGTCTACGACGCCATAGCCGTGACTTCCAAGTACAATCAAGTCTACCGCCTCTTGATCCGCTACTTGACAAATTGTGACCGCGGGCGGGCCGAATGCGCTCCGAAACCGTACTCGAGACTCATATCCAGCAAACTGCTGTTCAACACGTTGCTTGACGTTATTAACCACTTTCTTCAAGTCATCCTCCGGCAATTCTGCAACAAAACCGATACCTATGCCTGCTGTCGCATATGCGGGCGGTGTGACATGCAAAGCGATGACAGATGCGTCTGGAAAGGCGTCTAGAAATTGAATCACCATGTCTCCCGCCTGGATGGCTCCCTGCGAACCGTCTGTCGCCAAAAGAATTGTTTTCATAATCAGTCGCTCCTTACTCGTGCCGCAAACTTGACTTCATCATAAGACCGTGCAGATTGGGCCATGAGGCACATTCATACTGTTTCACTAGCTCCACAAGGCCTATTTTTCGACTGGTTATATTGGACCAGAAGGTCAAAGTCCACGGTAGGCTCCTTCGAATCACGCAGAAAGCTTGCGTACATGACGGGAGTCAGAGCCCCCCTTAGGTTGAAAGAGTGTGACGAACCTCCGTAACCGCGGGATGATAAAGAAGTCCAATCCGACATAAGCGGCATTAAATCCACCGATGAGCAGAAACATCTCCCATATCACCATGTTCGGATTGGTGCTTGTCGTGCCGGCGAGCAGATATGCCATATTCATCACCACGGCCACCAGCGCCGCAAACGTTGTAAAACACCCAAACACTAAGGCGATGCCTACTAACAGCTCACCAAAACTTACAGCGTATGAAAACAACCTTGCATGCGGCAAAGCAAACTGCTTGATAAATGAGGCGTACCACGCTTGAACGTTCGGGTGTGTCCCGACACTTTGAGCAACGGCACTCCTAAGAAATCCCTCCACTGCAATTCCAGCCTGACTCCCCGTCCAGACTGAAGAACCAATCTTCGTAAGAGACGAACGGATCCACTCGACACCAATCCAAATTCGTAGTGCAGTGAGAATCCATCTGACAAACACGTTTTCACGCAACAGTTTCACCATGCTACTCGCCTCCCTTAGGCACTTGTTTAGGTTCCCTTCATGCCCTTATTTTCAGGATGTCCGCACAAAACCAGCAGACACAAACATATCATTCAGCCATGCCCGTAAAGACTAATTATTTTTCCGCGGAACACAGCCGAAAGGACTAATTCGCGTAACCTAAAACAACAGGTCCGAACTATTCACGTAAAGCCGGACAAGATCACCTATAATGAAAGAAGTCTTAAAGGAGGCGATGTGGATGAAAATTGTGATCGATCCGAAAGCCGCGAAATGGATGGAATCCGTATTGAACGTCAAGGAAGGAGAGGGGATACGCTTTAAAGTTCGATATGGTGGACATTCAACCATTCAACCTGGCTTCTCCCTTGGCTTGTCAGTGGAACGACCAGAGAACATCGTAGCGAGTGAGCAGCGTAATGGCAGATTATATTTTGTTCGCGACGACGATGCTTGGTATTTTGACGGACGAGATTTATATGTCGACTACCTGAACGATGATGATGGTGTCGATTATCGTATTGAATAGAACGTTCTTGCGCCCTTATTCAACCTTCGTGAGGCCTTTTTGGAAGCGTTGCATTTGCCGCACAATTGAATGTTCACTATGTCTTGTGAGTGTTCGTTATTTCTTGAACGGGTAGATCTTTTGTACTACTAGAAAGTTAGTTCATCCGGATAAAAGAAGATGACCAATTCGTTTCTTTTTGCACAACCCCCGCATGGCCATAATGAGATCGTCTTAAATCTTGGCAATTCGCAACGGGGGGGAATTCCATATGTATGTTCCAGTAGGTGTATCCAATCGCCACATCCACCTCACTGAAGCTGATGCCGATCGCTTATTTGGTAAGAACCATGTGTTTCGTGTACGAAAGTCCTTACGCCAACCTGGGCAGTATGCGTGCGAAGAAACGGTAACCCTACGCGGACCGAAGGGACTGATCCCGAATGTTCGCGTGTTGGGCCCGTGCCGGTCCTACTCTCAGGTTGAGATATCAAAGACGGACAGTTATGTACTCGGCGTCTGCCCGCCTGTTCGTGATTCCGGAGATATCGAGGGGACTCCCGGTATCGAGATCATCGGTCCAAAGGGAACATTGCAGCTCGAACGTGGCGTGATTCTGGCACAACGGCACATTCACATGCATCCAAGTGAGGCTTCTGAACTGGGGGTCAAAAACGGCGATTTCGTGTCCGTGGTAACCAAAGGTGAACGAGAGGTTATTCTTGAACGTGTTCTGTGTCGTGTAAGTGAACATTACAGACTTGAGTTTCACATCGACACCGACGAGGCAAATGCCTCGGGACTGTCGTCAGGCGACATTGTAAAGATCATACAGGTTGACGCCATTCACGAAATCCAAACGTTTAAGCCAAAACGAGTGCTCGTTCTCAATTGTGGCAGCAGTTCTGTCAAATATAAGGTCTACAACATGCCTAGTGAGACGATCACGGATAGCGGTAACATTCAGCATAATTATGGCGGCGATCTTCATGCTAGCCTCGCAAACATTTTTGATCACGTTGGTAGCGAGATCGACGTCGTGGCACATCGAGTCGTGCACGGGGCAGACCTTTTCACTGAATCGACCCTTATTACAGATGAAGTGATTAATAAAATTCAAAGCATCTGTCACATGGCCCCATTGCACAATCCGGTCAATTTGGAAGGCATCCGCATAGCTAGAACGTTTTACGCCACTATTCCACACATAGCCGTATTCGATACGAGTTTTCACCAAACCATGCCTCCCACTTCGTTTTTGTACCCGATACCTTACGAATACTATGAAAAACATAAAATTCGCAGGTATGGGTTTCACGGGAGCAGCCATCGTTATGTAATGGAGCGAGCTGAGCAGATACTCGACACCCCGAGATCCAAGCTCCGACTCATCAGTTGCCATATCGGAAACGGTGTAAGTGTTACAGCTATTCGCAATGGCGCCTCATATGCGACCTCTATGGGCCTAACGCCACTTTCCGGTGTTGCCATGGGAACACGAAGCGGAAGCATTGATCCGGCAGTGATTCCCCTCCTCGAAGGGTTGGAGGGTCTTACGACGAGACAGGTTCTGGATATCTTAAACCATGCAAGTGGACTTCTTGGTATCTCAGGTCTAAGCAATGATGTACGTGTATTGCTCGAGGCGGAGAAACAAGGACATGAAAGAGCCAAGCTGGCACTCGACATCTTTGTTATGAAGCTTCATGACTATATTGGTCTGTGCATGGCCCGCATGAATGGAGCAGATGCCATTATCTTCACCGCTGGCATCGGGGAAAATAGTCCAGAAATACGCGAAAGAATATGTCGGGGTCTTGAATACACGGGCGTTTTTTTAGATGCTGCGAAAAACAGCGAGGAATCCGGGGAACGCGTCATCTCAAGTAAATTCTCGCCTATTAAAGTGGCCGTCATCCCTACAAACGAAGAGCTGATCATGGCCCGTGACGCATATTGGATTGCTCTTCAAAACGTCACACAGGAGACATACGTATATTCGCCACTTCATGCATGACAAGGGGATTGGTCAATCGCGAAGAACAGTGCCCACACATGGCTGAATAAGCATTGGCGAGATCATGGCTTCCCCCATCATCTCGCCAATCTTCGACGTGAACACCTTCCGTTCGGACACCCCTAGCACTGGTACTTTACCCTCACTCGTTCATACGGTTCCAGCATGAATCGTCCGGGCGAAGTCTCCAGTTAATCTCCGAGCGCTCCGAAGATTGAAGTGACTCTACCAAAACGCGATAGGCTTCCAAACCAAACTCTTCTTGATATCTGGCCAAATCATTTCGATTGCGCGGAGAAACAGCGTTTGTCGATCGCAATCCGATTTTGCGGTCACAGAGACTGTCGCGTGCTCTGTGCCGAGCAGAAAATGCTCTCGAACCTTTAAGCTATATCCCCTCTTCCTTACGCTCGACTCAGCAACGCCCTACCACCTGTCTATGAATGGCAGTCGAGAAAACACGGCAAAAAAGCATCGCTACAACCACTACCCCCGAAAGTCCACGGGGAACATTTACTTGACATCAACTTTCCCGACGTCGTACGAAACATTTCCTGCAATCGCCTTTCCAATGAAGCAATCATCTCGTGCTTGCGTCGCGACGCGTGCGTACTCTTCGAATCTAGACTGGTCCGCACCAAAAATCATAGGTGAGACCCGTAATCGCGAAAACTTGGCCTGCGTGGGATAATCCGTTACTTCCCCTTCAGCTGTAATCTCCAGCTCTTCGACTGGTAGGCCAGCCTTTTTCAACAAACGAAACAGCGTTCCACTATAACAGCTTGCAACGGCTGCGATGAGGAGTTCCTCTGGGCTTGTTCCAACGCCCTTTCCCCCCATTGATGCCGGGGCAGAATAGACAACACCATCTTCGGCCAGGGTTACTACTCCTTCGCCATCTCTTCCCATACCACGCCATTTTAAATGTGTAGAAAATTGTAAGTCTGCCATCGTAGTTTACGCCTCCTATTCATACGGAGTATATTCCTTTCGCCCAAATCAAAGTGTGCGCTGCCGCACTATCGAGCGCCAAAGAAAACTAGCCACTGCCGTAGGACTGCTACCTACCCACCAAGAATACCCTGAGAAATCTAGATCGTATTGAACCCGACTTTGTCAAGACAGAGGAGATGGCTTTTAAGAGAGAGATGGTAGACTTTCAAGTCAGACCGTCTAACGCTAAGTTCTATTGCATTTTCCAATTTCTTATTCCAATGGCGAGCGATACTTAGTGCGGAATGAGAGCGGTCCGTGTTGTAAAAATGGATGTACGACTGAACCGCTGCTTTAGCCTCGGAAAAGCTGCTGTATTCCTGTAGCCGACCTCTTCTTCTTTCAGAGACCGGAAGAAATGCCCGATGTATTCGTCAGCATCAGGATTGTTGTAGCCCGTCCGCCCGTGGTTGATTTGGCAGGCTTTCATCGATTCGATGAACCGGCGACTTGTCATCTGGCAATCGTTGTCCATTCGCAATTTCAATCCGGCACCTTAAACGCCGTGCGGGAAGCGATAGTTCAGCGCCATATCCACAGCCTTCAGCAGGTACTCTGTACGGCAAAGCTGGGAAAACGAGTAGCCTATAATCTCGCGCTCACAAGCGTCAATCACAGCTATTCGTATGTGGGGAATTCTTCGCACGGTTTTTGGATCCACTGTTTGACCAGAGCGTCCTTGTCCACAGAAGGTCTGTTCGGATTTGGCGCAGGCGGCTTCAGCAATCTGTAACAGTACGTCCGGTTCAGCCCTAATGCTTTACAATCACTGGGACCCGAAACCCTTCCTTAGCGAGCTGAGCAACCAAAGAACGGCTGCTTACTTCCGGCCCCAGTTCGAGTTTTTTCGCAACACATCGATTTCCATAGCCTGCTCGCCAATTTGACTCACGGCTTCCTGCAACCACTTTCCCAACTCCTGCTCCCTGGTAGAAGCAGCTGACTGAAGCCCTGCTCGTCCGCCAGTCATAAATGCGTCACGCCACTTGTAATACAGACTTGGGCCACACCATGCTATCGGCAAACCTCGCTTATATTCGCCCCGGGAACCATCCCTTCCAACACAATGTCGCCCACTTTCCAATTACGCCCTAGCATGAGTCAAACACCTACTACGTCTATTTTACCTTACGCCATCTGTCTGGGTCGGCTACGGGACCAATATAGATGACATCCCTCTTCGTTGTAACCCATATCACGTCACACCAGTAACAATCCAGCTCAGGCTACAGTGGCTGAGCTGGATTGATGAAATGCCATCTTTGAACTTGAAATCATTCGTGTACACTGTACCGTTTCCGATATTGGATAGGCGGCCTTGCAACGTAACCAACTGGCGCACTCCACACATGCACTAGGCGTGTAAAAGGAATCGAAGCCAATAGAATGAACGACGCCACGATATGCACCTGGAGCAATACAGGGACTGTGTGCATCAAATTCGGGTTTGGATGAAGCAGAACAATATCTCGAATCCAAGGACCCACTGTCGTTCGGTATTCATAAGGACCGACAACATTGTTATAACCCACAGTTTGCATTACACCAAGTCCAATGACAATCCACAATAAACCCAGACAGATAAAGTCAGATGGCGTGGAGTTATGTCGTACACGCTTATTCACAATGCGTCTTATTAAAAGCAGTGAACAGCCAACAAACGTCACAACGCCAGCTAAACCACCGATTGTATCCGCAAGTACGTGGTGATAAAACTCCGTTGAAATGTGGAAAAATTGATACACCGATATGGGAATGACAAGCCCCATCACGTGTCCGCCAATGACGGCCAGCATCCCAAAATGGAACATGAGACTGCCTGGACGCAGCAGGCGCTTTTCAAGAATTTCACTCGATTTTGATCCCCAGCCTTTCGGCCGATAAACGAAGCGAAAAATAGAGCCTACAATCATCAAACAGAGACACATATATGGAAAAATAACCCACAGAAACATTTCCGACGCCTCTTTTCATTCACCATGAGCACTTCCCACGTCCATCAGTCGTAAACCAACGGGTACGGCATTGGAAGCGCGTCATCATGATCTGCTGACAATGCGCACGGGGCTGTAAGCGTTGGCTGACTTTGTTGCACGGTGCTTGATTCATCAAACCTTGCTGTTCGCTGTGATTCACTCGGAAGAGATAGCGCCGCTAAAGTGAATAAGCTTCGATACGGGTGTTCATCTTCCAATCGACCTTCAATTGCTTTGCAAACGATGCCTACACGATACTTCAATTCGTGAAGCATTTCGTCATCGTCCGCTTCAGCAAATAGCTCAAACAACGCCGGCAAGTAATCCGGTAACTCACCCGTTTCAATTTCGTACCCCATGACTCGTAAAATCATGTGTAGCTTGACAAGTGCAGCACCTCGTTCACGACTCTCCCCTAACTCGTGCGCGGTGAGATAGAGGGACGTTTTTTCGTTCATGTCAAACGCATTCACATAAACTTTTGCTAACTCTGGCAACGGCAGATGGCGCAAGTTATTTACGGATTTCGCCATATCGACGTCTAACGCATTGAGCGAAACGTCAAGTGCATCCGCTAGCAATCCTTCAAACGCAGGGTGATCCGGATAGGAAAGCAGCACTGAGAGAATCTTCCAACGTGTTTTCGAGCGTACTTCTTTGCTCGTTTGTGTAGCTGTCTCGAACATCAGAATTCACCTCGCTGGCCTGCGCCAACAGGTGACACGATACCTTCTGGTGGCGCAATATCTTCAAGACTGCAAGCACCTTGTGCATAACCAAGGTCCGGTGTCGTTTCGCGATTGGCTGTTGGAATCACGAAACGCTCGTCGTACTTTGCAACACCAAACAATCTCGCCATCGCTTGCACCTGTTCCGTGGTTAAGTCGATTTGCTTGAGTAACTGACTCCCGTCGAGATCGTCAATGTTTTTTGCGCGCATGTACGCACGCATTGATGCAAGTTTTAATAAGGCCTTACGAACAGGTTGAACATCGCCAGCCGTGAGGATGGATGCCAGATATTCGACTGGAATGCGCATTTGATCCACCGTCGGTAGATAGCCGTCGACACTAAGATGCTCCTCATTTTTGACCATGCTCATCATTGGGCTCAAAGGTGGTACATACCACACCATCGGCAACGTCCGGAACTCAGGATGCAGTGGCAATGCGATTTTCCATTCAACCGCCATTTTGTAAACAGGCGACCGTTGTGCAGATTCAATCCAAGCGTCAGAGATTCCGGCTTCTTTGGCCTTTTCAATCACTTCCGGGTCAAACGGGTCCAAAAATGCTTCCAACTGTGCTGAATACAGATCTTTCGGGTCTTCAACGGAAGCAGCTGCGCGGACTTTGTCCGCGTCGTACAACAGCACGCCAAGATAGCGGATGCGGCCAACGCACGTTTCTGAACAAATGGTCGGCAGTCCAGACTCAAGCCGTGGATAGCAGAAATGACATTTTTCTGCCTTGTGCGTGTTCCAGTTGAAGTACACCTTTTTGTACGGGCATGCACTGACGCAGAACCGCCAGCCGCGGCATGCATTTTGGTCTACTAAGACAATGCCATCTTCATCGCGTTTATAGATGGCGCCTGATGGACACGCGGCAACGCATGCCGGATTTAAGCAGTGTTCGCAAATACGCGGCAGGTACATCATAAATGTCTGCTCATAAGCGAATCTCACGTGCTGTTCAATCTGGTCAAAGTTTGGGTCGGTCGGTGCAATTTCCGATCCGCCCGCTAAATCATCATCCCAGTTTGGACCCCACACAGGCTGATTCATAAAATCGCCTGTGAGAAGAGAACGCGGCCGAGCAACGGGTTGATGCTTTTTCTTTGGACTGTCAATTAAGTTTTCGTAGTCATATGTCCACGGTTCGTAATAATCGTCAATCGTTGGCAAATCCGGGTTATGAAAGATATTGGCTAGCTTCTGGACTGCGCCGCCAGCACGTAACTGGAGCTTGCCGTTCTTTAAGCGCCATCCACCCTTAAACTTTTCTTGGTCTTCCCAGCGCTTTGGGTATCCCGGACCTGGCCGTGTTTCGACGTTGTTAAACCAGGCGTATTCGACACCGGGGCGGTTTGTCCAAGTATTTTTACAGGTAACACTGCACGTGTGACACCCGATACATTTGTCAAGATTCATCACCATTGCAACTTGCGCCTTAATCTTCAAGCCAATTCACCTCTTTAAGTGGTCGTACAAACGTCATAACATCACGTTGGTGTCCTGTCGGTCCGTAGTAGTTGAAACCGTAACTGAGTTGTGCATAGCCGCCAATCATGTGTGTCGGCTTCGGAATAATGCGTGTCACGCTGTTGTGCGTACCACCTCGGTCGCCTGTGATTTGACTACCAGGTACACCGACGGTTCTGTCCTGCGCGTGGTACATCATCGCAATGCCCATGGGTAAACGGTAAGTCACCACCGCACGCGCGGAAATAGCACCGTTGCGATTAAACACTTCGACCCAATCGTTATCCTTGATGCCAATTTTCTTCGCATCTTCTTCGCTCATCCAAATCGTCTGTCCACCGCGGAACAGCGTCAACATCCGATGGTTGTCGCTATAGGTTGAATGAATGCCCCACTTCTGGTGTGGCGTCAGATACCGAACCATCACCGTCTGACCTTCGCCAAGCGTTGCAGCATCTTCATCTGCAAATGGCATAATGCCAAGTGCCGGACGATAGAGCGGGAGAGTTTCGCCAAAGTCGTTCATGACTTCGTGGTCGACATAGAAGTGCTGGCGACCCGTTAAGGTGTGCCATGGAACCTTGAATTCCACATTGACTGTGAATGGAGAATAGCGTCGCTCTTCTCCTTCAAGCCCGCTCCAGACTGGTGTCGCGAACGATAGCCGCGGTTGCGCGGTGATGTCTGCAAATGTATAGGCTTCTTCGTGACGTCCTGCCGACACATCTTTCAAATTGAGACCCGTTGTTTGGCTCAAGGCCGTCCACTCTTCCACAGCACGGTGTCCATTTGTCGCACCAGACAAAGTCAAAATCGCCTCTGCCACCTGAATTTCAGTGTGAATTTGCGGCCGCTGTGCGCCAAGCACCTCGCGGCTGCCGTTTCGTTTCACGACGTCTTCGTAGGCATGCTCGCCGGAAATCGAAATCCCTTTTGCGCCGTATCCTTTCTGGGATAACGGGCCGAGTGTCGTCATTTGATCAATGAGGTTTGGGTAATCGCGCTTCACAATTGTGATTTTTGGCATCGTCCTTCCAGGGATTGCGTCCACTTCACCCTTGCGCCAATCACGCACTCTCCCACCCACATTTGCGAGTTCATCGGCTGAATCATGCGCGAGTGGTGACATGACAATGTCGTCGCAAGCGGGCAAATGGTCCTTTGCAAGTTTTGAAAACGTCTCTGCAATCGAGCGAAACGCAACCCAGTCGGTCCGCGTTTCCCACGGTGGTGAAATGGCCGGATTAAAGGGATGGATAAACGGATGCATGTCTGTCGAACTGATATCGTGCTTCTCATACCACGTTGCCGCAGGCAAGACGATGTCCGAATAAAGTCCGGTACCTGTCATCCGAAAATCGATATCGACGAGCAAATCTACTTTGCCTTCAACCGGCGCATCTCGAATGACAATGTCGGACGGTTGCCAAGATGCCTTTTCATCAGCCAACACGTGGCCACTTGCGCCTAAAAGATGTTTCAAGAAATACTCGTGGCCTTTACCGCTCGATCCCAGCAAGTTCGACCGCCAGACAAAAAACACACGCGGGAAGTTGTCCTCGTTGTCCGGATCTTCGATTGCGAATTGGATATCCCCACGTTTCAACTGCTCAACCACCCACGACACAATTTCCTCGTTCGTCGTCGCACCGTGCTCTTTCGCCTCGTTAACGACAGACAACGAATTTTGCGTCCATTGCGGGAACGATGGTAACCATCCAAGTCGCGCAGCCATCGCGTTCATATCCGCTGGATGCATCTCGTGAAAACGCGATGCTTTCACGGGTGAACCCATCGTGCGTGTGTCTAACTCTTCATACCGATATTGATCCGTCGCAAAGTAGAAGAACGAGGTGCCATTCATCTGTCTCGGGGGACGCACCCAGTCAGTTGCAAACGCGATGGTGCTCCAACCCTCGAGCGGACGTACCTTTTCCTGACCCACGTAATGCGCCCATCCGCCGCCATTGACGCCTTGGCAACCCGTCAAAAGCACTAAGTTGATAATTGCCCGATAAATCATGTCACTGTGGTACCAGTGGTTCGTCCCAGCGCCAAGTGCAATCATCGACCGACCTTGAGTCTTTTCTGCGTTGTCAGCAAATTCTCGAGCGATTTGAATGACATCTTCCCGCCGTACGCCGGTAATCGCTTCTTGCCAAGCCGGTGTGTAAGGTGAAGATGCGTCGTCAAAATCGACCGGATAATCACCGACGAGTCCGCGCGAGACACCGGTATGCGCCATCAACAAATCAAGTACAGTCGTAACTGCCACTGTTCGATTATCGGTCGTCGTCACGTACTTCACCGGAACATGCCGTGACAATACGGACGGTTTGTTGTCGCCGAAGTAAGGAAAGCGAATCGGCAAGGTTGCGTCGGCTTGGTGAATAAGTGTTAAACTCGGCGAAAGCGGTGTGCCGTCATCACTTTCCATCCGAAGGTTCCATTGTTGCGATCCGTCGTATCGATAGCCGAGACTCCCTTTTGGCACCGCCAGTGCATTCGTCGTTTCATCCCAAACGACTGTTTTCCAGTCGCCCTGCGCGATAGATGCGTCGAAATCCGCTGCGTGCAAAAATGTACCGGCTGCGTAGCCATCTTCCGTTTCGTCGATTTGTACAAGAAACGGTAAATCCGTGTATTGTTTGACGTATTCTGCAAAGTACGGTGTCTCTTTATCGACATAAAACTCTTTCAAAATCACGTGTGTCATGGCCATTGCGAGTGCCGCATCGGTTCCTGCTTTTGCTGGGAGCCACTTATCGGCAAACTTGATGTACTCAGAGTAGTCTGGGCTAACCCCGACGACTTTTGTGCCTTTATATCTCGCTTCAACCATAAAGTGTGCATCTGGTGTACGCGTCATCGGTAAATTGGTACCCCAGATGATGAAGTAGCCCGCGTTGTACCAGTCCGCAGACTCCGGCACATCCGTTTGGTCTCCCCAGATTTGTGGGGACGCCGGCGGTAAATCCGCATACCAGTCATAAAAGCTGAGAATCGTGCCACCAAGAAGTGACAAAAATCGCGATCCGCCCGCATAACTCACCTGTGACATCGCCGGGATCGGACTGAAGCCAACAACCCTGTCTGGGCCATACTTTTGAATCGTGTGAATGATTGCAGCTGCGATAATTTCTGTTACTTCATCCCACGAGGTCCGGACGAAACCACCTTTCCCGCGAGCAGATCTATACGATGAACGCCTTTCTTTATCCGACACGATGTTACGCCATGCTGTGACCGGATCATTGCCTAAATCTCTTTCGTGGCGCCAAAGGACCAATAGTTCGCTACGAATGTATGGATATTTGACACGTGAGGGGCTGTACTCGTACCACGAAAAACTCGCGCCACGAGGACAACCTCGCGGTTCGTATTCCGGTACATCCGCACCAAGCGACGGGTAGTCGGTCTGCTGTGTTTCAAACGTGATAATTCCGTCCTTTACGTGAATCTTCCAACTGCACGAACCCGTACAATTTACCCCGTGTGTCGATCGAACCACTTTGTCAAAACGCCAGCGATTCCGATAGATTTGCTCCCAATCCCTTTTCCCTGCTGTCGCTTGCGACCAGTTTTCATTAAATGTTTCCGAGCGACGACGTAAATGATTTAGTCCATTAAACAGCGATTTGCGCCGATTTTCCATTGTTTCCATCCTCTCTATGCGTGCGAAAGCGTAAGACAGTGCTTTATTAAGATTAGATTTCGTGTGTGTATCAGACAGGTCGGTACTGTTCTCCGGCAATCCGAAACGCATTCACACTTTCCTGTAACTCGTTGAGAAAGCTTTTCCAATCTGGTACGTTCGACGCGACGAGAATGAGGCGTTCCAAGGACGTAGCATCACTCATTTTCATGATAAATGCCTTGGCATTAGGCGGGACTTCTCCGAAACGAATTCGCAAAATTGCAAGTAGATCTTCCTTGTCGGTCTCTAGTGCAAACTCGCGAAACTGTTCCTCAAACTGGTTGTTGTAGTTGGCGTTCAAGCGGTTCACTCTCCTCCAAGGTTTGTTTGACATCGTTTGTTCGTAAAGCCTGCCCGTCGAGCAAGCATCGTTCTTCGTCGCGGCTATGTATTTCGTTCACCCACAGTAGTGCGTCTAAACGAAACGAAATGGCCCGGCTATCGAACGTGTGTGACAAAAGTTGTTCGAGTTCGGCGACAAGGTTGCGCATTAAATCGTGATCGCGAATCAATTGCGCAATTTCCTCGGCACGATGAGGCATTGCCTCGCGGCATTCTTGGTAAAAACCGATTTCTTCGTCCGCCGCATGGCGAAGCGTCCGTGTTTTCCAGTGATCGAGGATGGCTTCAGCGAGTGCAACGGCGCGTTCGCTGTCCCCTTTCTCCACCAGGTGGTGGAACAATACCGTCATCTCCTGTGCCTCGTGAAACGCTGCTTCGTGTATCGCGTGGTGCGCATCTAGTTGTTTCAATGCCGGACCTGACAAAATAAAACCTCCTTGATACCTTCATCGTGATGACTTATGTGTTCTCAACATACATAAAACTCAAGCAGCGACACGTACCCTTTTCGTCGGCGCGCTTTTCCTCGTGCGGTACTGGATGAGTAGAACAACCAGCGCAATCACGCAAGAAAGTGCAAGGAACAACATACCGACCAAGTAACTACCTGTTGCTTGTTTCAGAGCACCCATGACAAGCGGAGGGAAAAATCCACCCATACCACCGATGGCACCAATGATGCCGGTTGCCTTCCCAGTTGTATGTGGGAAATAGGTTGGCACCAACTTGAACACTGCACCGTTGCCGATACCAAGCATGATAGAAATGACTAATGCAGCAATCGTCGCGACAGCCATATTCGCCATACCAAAGCCGAATACAGCGGCCATGATTGCAATTACGGCAAATGTCATGATGAGCAAGTTCTTTGGTGCAATCTTATCTGCGAGATAACCACCGACAGGACGCAACGCGGTAGCGAGCACAACAAAGCCTGATGCACGAAGTCCTGCACTGACTGGCGGCATGTGATAAATGCTCTGTAAAAGTGTCGGGAGATAATTGCCAAAAGCAACGAACCCACCGAACGTAATAAAATAGAACATGGATAAAACCCATAGGTTTGAGGTGGTCCAGAAACCTTTGGCGTCTAGTTTCATGGCGTTTGCTTGATTTACGGTAGGCTCTAATGTTGCCTTTTCGGATTTCGCGTCTCTCGTGAACAGCCACAAGCATGCAGCCATGATGAGCACTGGGATAACTAATACGCGTGCCGTGTTCGCAAAGCCAAGATGTAAGAACATCACGGGGATGGAGAAACCAGCGACCGCAGTACCAATGTTACCAAGTGCGGTAATCCCCAGCACCAAGCCTTGTTGTTTTGGAGGATACCATGCTGAAACGTGGCCAATGCCGACTGCGAATGACGTTCCGGCGACGCCCAGTAGAATCTCCCAAAACACAAACGTGCCGAAGTGATGTGCAAATGAAATTCCGAACAACGGAATGACGAGATAAACCATTAAAACAGTGTAAACAATTCGACCGCCAAATCTGTCTGTCAGCATGCCAATTGGAATGCGGAAGAGTGAACCAAGAAGTACGGGTGTTGCTACGAGTATGCTTTTGTCAAACTCACTAAGATGCATGGCCTTGGTCATCTGTGGTGCAACTGGGGAAATCATGGACCACACTACAAAGGAAACAATCATTGCAACCATCGACATCATCATGACGGAACGTCGCATCTTGCAGTCCTCCATTCGAAAAAGAGAAGGCAAAGTGCCAGTGGTAGAACTATATCTTAGATGCAATTATTGCGGCAGACACGATGGGACCATCTCTGAACTGAAACGTACTAGTCTCTTCAGACTAGGACCGACGCAATGGGGCCCTCCAATCGTCTAGGCTTTGGAAACAAGTCCACTCACTCCTTCCCGTGATGTGCGATCTTCGGATGTCGGATTAGTTCAGCAGGGCCATGAACCCTCGTCCTTCCGGACTCCCTCAATTCGTGCGGTACAAAATAACGTCCCCCCATGACGGGCGACGTGTGCGCTAAATCACACCTTTATCCGAAGCAAAGGTGTTGTTACAAACTGTTCTAGTTTCACGTGAGCATCGGTCACCGTGACGCTACTCACAGTGGCAAACACGAGATCCGCGTACACTGACACAGTAGTTAGTAGATGGAAGAGAGGAAGTGCGAGCAGATGAGGATTCGGGAACATTTTCTCCTTGGTACAGAACAGGCGACGATTTCAGTGACGGCAAAAACCGACTGCGAGCGGCCAGCGCTGTTCCGTCACGCCGTGGACAGCATCCTCACCAGATATCAAGAAGAATTCGGCGTGGACGCGTGTCAGGCCCTAGTCCAGTCGCTGAAATCGACGAAGCGCCCGGACATCAACTGGCGGCTTCGGCCTGAGGACTCGTGTTGGAACCACGTGGAGGGATCGCGATGAAAATCCCAAACTTCAAAACTGAACAAGGCAGCATCCTGTACAAGGACACCGTCGGCAGGCTGATCTCGCCGCGCGTTGCGGGTATCCTGCTCGAACAGGCACAGTTTCAATTGGGATATCTCAATGCGAGACAAGTTCTCGATCTCGGCTGCGGGCCCGGGACTCTCACACTCCCGCTTGCCGTTGGAAACCCGGAGCTCGCTATCACTGCCGTGGACGCTTCCAAGTCGATGGTTGGTCTCGCCGCTGCTGAAGCCGCAAAGCTTGGCGTTTCAAACATCCGTTTTGCACAGATGGACGCAGGTCACATCTCGTTAGCTCCTGGTTCCTTTGACCTCGTCCTCTGCAACCTGGCATTTCCCTTCTTCCCAAGGCCGGAACAGAGCATGTCTGAGGTCTTTTCTGTCCTTCGCCCCGGAGGCGTAGCCTGCTTTACCGTGCCGGGCCGAAAGACGTGGGGTGAATTTTTCGAAGTGGCCGCTGCCTCCCTCGGTGACATGATCAGTCTCGCGAGGCCGTTTCTCGTCAAATTTTCGCAGGCGGATGCGCTTCCCGATGCCATGCACGCGGTCGGCTTCGAGCAGGTCGCACAGCAAAAAACACTGCTTCCTTTTTCCTTCGCGAACGGTCAGGCCGTTCTCGACTTTTTTGGAGAGCTGTTTCATTTGCTTGACTATGCGACGCCGGACATGAAGTCGGAGATCGCGGATGCGATTGACCGGGACCACGCAGACGGATTTACGATGCACTACGAGGCAGTTTTGCTAACAGCACAGCGGCCGTCGTAAAGGTGTAGAGGGGGACGAAGCATGTCTGTTTGCAAATCAAGCGCCACAACTGTCCGCTTCAAGCTGGTTTGGCATGACAGCGAATTGGCGCACTTGACGACTTATCTGAACGCGTACTTCGAACGAACTGCAGACTGGACGAATGCTGTGCAGGACATGCCGCTTGAGTACAAGCGGGATCGGCCGTACGCTCGGCTTGTCGCAAACGGAGACTTTTATGTTGAAGCCGGCTGGCGGATCGACCATTTTGCGCTGGACTGCGGCGGTCAGCCTGTTCTGATTGCGGTCGATGACGAGGGAAATCGGTCATACTACCCACTACCATGAGGAACACAGAATAGTGTTTGAACGAAGGAGGAGACCCGAGATGGCATGGGTGTCAATTGCAGATGAGTCGGAGATCGCTGTGGGAGATATGAAATACTTTTCCGCTCTAGACGTACCAGTGACCGTGTACCACCTCGAAGACGGCTGGTATGCGACGTCGGATGTTTGCACGCATCAGGACTGTTCACTTTCTGAGGGGGAGATCGAAGAAAACGAAATCGTCTGCTGGTGCCACGGCGGGGCGTTTAACATCCGCACTGGAGAGGCCACGCGGATGCCGTGCGTGATTCCGGTAGAAACCTTTGCAGTGCGCATCCGGGAAGGACGCGTCGAAGTCGATGTGGAATGACCCTCTGGTGGAGGGTCACCGAACCACCGATATGATGCCAAGCACCAACACCGTTACGCCAGCCAGTGAAATAACTGCTATGAGCAGTCTGTTCAGCCAGCTAGGCAGTAAACGCGCTCCGTTTCCATGAAACAGCGGACCGTGACTTTCTATCCAAACTCCCCTCCGGTCTCTGTTGAGATTCGCGACCCCGGGACAGCTTAAGCGCGAACTGCGGACTCCCCGGCAGTGCCCATCAGGATTGGCAGCGCATGCTCTGACATCACACCGAGCCAATCCGTTTCATTCGGCGAAAGCTCAGTCAAAACGGACTTCAAGAGGCCCAGACACCGTATTAACAGCATATACCGCGCCTGGAGTCGAAACAACTGCTGTGACCGCAGGCGACGGATGAGGTTGGCATTTAGTCGTCCGGTAACCGGACCAATGTCGCGCAGCCACTCGGCAGGATTGACCTCTGCTGGCAAGTAACCCAACTCCTGCAAATCTTCAACAACACCGAGCGCATCTCTGAGAAAAACGCTCTGAATCAAGCGGCGAAAGGTTTTCCGTTCCGCTTTGCTGTACTCTGCCACCATACCAAAGTCGAGCAGAGCCAACTTGCCGTCTGTTTGTACGAGTGAGCTTCCAGGATATAGATCGATGTGAACAAAACCCGTTTCGAGAATTTGCTTCAGGTAGACCTGAAGCAACGTGTTCCGTACTTTTACCGTGTCCACATGCCAGTCCTGCAGTTGCGCACGATTCCCCACATTTGCACCTGTGAGGAAGGTGACGTCCTGTAGCAGTCCACCCAGTCCACCACAAAGCACACCGTCTAACCACTCGAAACCCAACGGCTGGGTCATTGTTCCGAGCACAACTGTCAGTTCACTGACCCTTCCATCATGGTGCAATATGGTATATGAGCTGCAAATTCTATCGCATGTCGATTTGCGAACAGGCCCAAGTGAGTACGGGAAGCCCTATTGTCGTGTGCCGCCTACTTAACCACATCGTTATATCTGCTTCATGCACTAGGCCAGGATAGCCAAAGCTTGACCTCAAAAGCGCGGAGATGCACTATCCTACAATCGTATAAACCGCGCTTATATCCCATTTTCTTGCAGGCGCACCTGAGCCACACCAAATACTAAAAATCGGGGTTTTTGCGATCCGAATTCCAGATCGAAAAACCCCGAAAAGCCGGTCTTTGCGGCATTTCATTATGGAGCCACCTGTCGGATTCGAACCGACGACCTGCTCATTACGAGTGAGCCGCTCTACCCCTGAGCCAAGGTGGCATCTGTTTTGGTTTGGTAGCGGCGGAGGGATTTGAACCCCCGACACCACGGGTATGAACCGTGTGCTCTGACCAACTGAGCTACGCCGCCATCCTCTACACAGAGTTGTTCGGCCAGCGAAGACACTGGCCGAACCATAAACTTTGGCGGAGAGAGTGGGATTCGAACCCACGAGACGGTTTTACCCGCCTACACGATTTCCAATCGTGCTCCTTCGGCCAACTCGGACATCTCTCCACAACTGTCCTCGCGTATCGCGCGACAGTTGATATATTAACACGGATCTTTAGGATTCGCAAGACTTAAAACAACGACTTAATACCCAACACGTTTTCGAAGATATAATCCGCACCCAGGCGCTCGAACTTCGGACGTGCCCCTTCTCCTTCAAGCCCTGTCAAGACCGCTGCAAACGAAGCACCAAGGCGTTGTGCGGCAAGTCCATCCGCAATCGAATCGCCTACAATGAGTACCTTGTCCTTCATATCGAATAAAGGCAATTCGCAAGCCAGCAAGCTTTCCACATCGTGATCGCCCGTCAATGAACGCAGATAAGAGAACGGATGCGGTTTCGACAGTGGCCGCGCCGAGGGACATTGCTCCTCCGCTTCAACGACATCAGAAGCGGTGGTGACGTGCGCGAGATCGAAATGCTGCAGCCACCCGAAGTGTGTGAGTGGTACATGAGTTTCGATGCGCGGCCGTCCTGTGGCAACGCCCATCGCAATACCCTTTTGCTTCAACTCGGTAAGCAATTCCGAAAATGCGTCCGGGGGGACGATGGCGTACTCGCTCGTGAGAAAACCTTGTTTACCTGTCGTTTTGCCCGTGTAGCCATCCCCCAAGTACCACTCCTGAAAAGTGGCTTGTCCGATGTTCCAGAGATCGTGCGGATCGCCACCGGAGCAGTGCTGGGAAAGAGCCTTGGCCGCCGCATCCATGAGCTCAGCCCGCGAGTGGCAGCCCGCATACAAAGTGTCATAAGCGTCCCAACGGACAATGTGCTCAATTCCATTTGCCCGTGCAGCGTCGCCGATTGCTTGCAACGCTTCGACAGTCCATCCGCCAGTCAACGCGCTCGCTATTTGCATGGCAAACGCGCGATCACTGACACTTTGTCGCAGGAGTGCGTCTAATTCAGCGACGAAGACAAAATAAACCATGTCCCAATTTGCGTTCACACCCACGTTTTTGAGGCGCTCGAGTACCTGATCGCGCTGAAAGACGTCCTTGCGAATCTGGCCGATCACGCTGTCATCCGGCGCCGGAGAAAATGCCGGCGAGATCGAACGCAAGCCAAGGAACGATGTACTGGTCAACAATTCGTGCACCGTGAGTGCAGAAGCATCAAAATACCGTTCCTCGCTTAACATGACGCCATCGATATCGAACAAAACCGTCGTATACATCCAAAACCTCCATCAGCCATTGCGGCGCGCAAAATCTTGCATAAACTCAGCGAACCGCAGAGCGGCTTCAACAGGTACCGCATTGTAGAGCGAGACGCGCACACCACCCACGGTGCGGTAACCCTTGACGCCCACGAAACCGCGCTCTGCAGCTTCTGCCAAGAACGACTTCGTCAACTCGTCACTTGGGAGACGGAACGTGACGTTCATTTCAGAACGAGCCCGCTTTTCCGCATGTCCGAGGTACAGATTCGGATGTGTATCGATCACGTCATACACAGCAGCCGCCTTTTTCTGGTTGCGTTCGACGATCCCGGCCAAGCCACCGGTCTCCTCCACCCACTGCAAAACGCACGACATGACATAAATCGCGAAGGTCGGCGGCGTGTTATAAAGCGAATTCGCTTGCGCATGAGTGCTGTACTTCAGAACGGTCGGAACATCGCTGTTTGCCGTTTGTAAGAAATCATCGCGAACGATCACGACGGTGACGCCGGACGGTCCGATGTTTTTCTGAGCACCTGCGTAGATCAGCGCAAAATCCTCCACCCGGACAGGCCGCGACAAGATGTCACTCGACATGTCCGCAACGAGAGGCGCCGTGGTCTTTGGCAACGCTCGCCACTGCGTCCCGTAAATGGTATTGTTCGACGTAATATGAACATACCGCAACGACGGGTCATCTCCTGCAATCGATGTAGGAATGTCCCGATAACCGCCCTGTTTGGCCCAATCGTCGATCAGCAACTCGCCGTAGCGCCCGGCTTCATCTGCCGCCTTCTGCGACCATGATCCGGTCAACACGTATAGTGCCTTCTCGCCCGGTTTCAGAAAATTCATCGGCAACATCGCGAATTGCAAGCTCGCGCCGCCTTGTAAAAACAACACCTGATAGCCATCAGGGATGCCAAGCAGTCGCCGCAGGCGTGTTTGGGCATCGTTGTGAATGGCTTCATACTCCGCGCTACGATGGCTGAATTCCATGACGCTCATGCCCGTCCCGCTGTAATTGGGGAGCTCTGCTTGAATGCGCTCGAGTACCGGCAACGGTAAGGCTGCTGGCCCTGCGTTAAAGTTGTCCGCTCGTTTCACGAACTCCACTCCTCTATCTGTCGTTCTTACCACACGATACGACCGGTCTATCGACCGCCATCGGACTTACAGTTCAATCGCACGCACCATGCGGATTCCATCATGGGAAGCAATCTCGTCGATCACGTTGTTTGGCACGCTCTTGTCCACAGTGAGCAGCATAACCGCCTCGCCGCCCGTTTCGCGACGTCCCACCTGCATACCGGCAATATTGATTTGTGCATCGCCGAGCAACGTCCCAATGCGCCCGATCATACCAGGCTTATCTTCATGCCGCGTATAGACCAAGATGCCCTCAATTGGCATGTCGATGGGATAGCCGTCAAGTTCGACAATGCGCGGCCCAGATTCGCTGTACAGGGTGCCAGAGACACGGTGGCTACCCGCGTCGGTGGCAAATGAAATGGAAATCTCATTCGTATACACGCGCCCGCGCGACTCACGTACCTCTTGCACGCGCAAGCCAGCATCCTCCGCGTAGCGCAAAGCGTTGACGTAGTTCACTTCACCGCTGTATTGGAAGCCGAAAAAGCCCTTAAGTACCGTGCGCGTCAAATATCCGCCATCTGGATCAGCCGCATCGCCTGCGTATGTGACTGTCATCTGCGACGGCGCTCCTTGTGCGAGTTGCGCGGCAAACAAACCGAGTTGCTCCGCAAGAGCCAAATATGGCGCCAAGCGCTCTTTCTGTCGCGGGCTTAGACTCGGGAGATTGACCGCATGTTCGAAGGTGTCATCGCGAAGAACCTGGACAATTTCCTCCGCCACTTGAATAGCTACGTTTTCCTGTGCCTCAACGGTCGAGGCGCCAAGATGTGGCGTCAGGATTACATTCTCACATTGACGCAACGGATGATCTAAAGCGAGCGGTTCACTCTCGAACACGTCAATGGCCGCACCTGCTACCTTGCCAAGCCGCAAAGCATCCGCTAACGCACGCTCATCGATGATGCCGCCCCGGGCACAGTTGATAATCCGCACCCCTTCTTTCATCATCGCTATCTTCCCTGCGTCGATCATGTGGTGCGTCTCTTTTGTTAGCGGTGTGTGGACTGTGATAAAATCGGCTGCTCGAATGGCCGAATCGAGATCCGATTTTTGTACACCGAGGCTCTGTGCCCGATCTTCGGTCAAAAACGGATCGTACCCTAGCACCGTCATGCCAAAGACCTTGGCACGCTTTGCCACTTCCGTGCCAATGCGACCCATTCCAAGAATGGCGAGGGTCTTTCCGCGAAGTTCGACGCCCACCCACTTTTTTCGATTCCAGTTGCCCGCGAGCAAGTCCCGATTGGCCGCCGGAATGTGGCGTGCAAGGCTGATCATCATGGCGAAGGTGTGTTCGGCGGCGGCAATTGTGTTGCCGTCCGGCGCATTAATGACGAGAATGCCACGGCGCGTGGCAGCCTCGAGATCGATATTGTCGACACCGACACCAGCTCTGCCAATCACCTTCAACCGCTTCGCAGCAGCAATCACCTGCTCTGTGACAGTCGTCTGCGAGCGGACGACGAGTGCGTCCGCGTCTGCAATCGCAACAAGCAACTCAGATGGAGAAAGTCCCGTCTGGACATCGACAGTGGCATCAGGCAAGGTCGACAACACATCAATACCAGCGCTTGAAATGTCATCCGTTACAAGAATTTTCGTCGTCATTCGAATTCTCCTTACCACTCCGGCATGTACAGCAACGGCCGCTGAGACTTTTACGCAGAACGCGTCAAAGTGCCCAGGCGGCCGGCAACTGTATACATCGCACTCCCCTGTGGTCATTCCCACAATCCGCCAGTCATGCGACGTCCGTGTCTATCTGTACTCTCAATGCAACGATGAATCAAGAATAACACATGCGCTCACTTTCGCACAATACAGACTACTGTGGACCACTCGGATTCAACATGGGCAACGTGCATGAAAAAGTAGGCCGCGTCTTGGGCCTGCTTATAGCCATAAAGGGCTCAGTGTACTGGGTGCAGGTGCATGACCGTGATAGCGGCACCCTCGTAATTCCAGATTGATGGAGAGATATACGCGTTACTGGCCGATGGCCAATTCGTGTACTTGCTTGTGTTGTATTCATACCATGTCGCGCCATACATCAATGGAATGGTCGGCAATTGTTCGGCGACGATTTGCTCCACCTTATAGATGTCCTGTTTCTGACGAGCCGCGTTGGTCGTCTGAGCGAAATCTTCCAAAGCCTGATTTACGCCCGGGTTGTTAAACTGCATCCAATCGGCGTCTCCATGCGGATCGTAATTTTCCTGGTACACATAGTATGGATTTGGACCACCATAGGCTGCATTGATGGCCAATTGGAATTGATGGGACGAGAGTTGCGTTTGGTAAGCACTGTCCGTGACCTCGTGGACGTTGACCTGGATACCGACCTGCTTTAACTGGTTTGCGATGAGCGCAGCATCCGTGTCTTCGTCCGACCACCCGGATACAACAATCAGGGTAAAGCTGAGCGGTTTCCCACTCGGAGAGACAAAAATACCTTGAGCGTTCTTCTTATAGCCAGCCTTCTTCAACAAGGCGACAGCTCCGGCGGGATTATACGTAAACGATTTGTCCTGTGCCGGCAAGTTTGGATCTTGCCAAGAGCTCATGTTATAGGGAACGGCATCAGGTTCCGCCGGCTTGTCATAGCCATATTCGCCTTTGGTTGCAAGAACATTACGATTGATAGCCATACTCATGGCTTGCCGAACGACGGTCTGGCTTTAGAGAGGGTTTTTCAAATCAACGGACAAATTGAGGGTGACGCCAAGCGGGAACCAGTAATGGTTGTTCGGACTTTTTGCGGCGTAGGCCTGCTGGATACCGGGCATGAACACGGCGGTCCAATCGATTTGGCCTTGAATCATAGCCAGGTTCGCACTTTCATTAGAGTTGAAAGACGGGAAATTGAGCTCTGGAACAGGTGGTTTACCTCGATAGTAATTGGCGTTCGCCTTCAGCTTGTAATCTTGTGGAGAGAATGTGTCGAGAACATAGGGACCCGTGCCAATCGGTTTCGTGACGGTTACTTTTGTCGGATCGGTGATCTTGGACCAAATGTGTTCCGGCACAATGTACGTCCCTAAGACATACTCCAGACCAAACGGGATATTAGGGTGTTTAAATGTGAAGACCACGGTATCTCTACCCTTCGCAGCAACACTTGCAAGCTGCGTCCACACGCCGTTGGTGTCTGCCGAAGAGTACTTCTTCAATAAGTCAAAGGTGAAAACTACATCCTGTGACGTAAATGCCTGTCCATCTGTCCATTTCGCCTTCGGGTTGAGCGAGACGGTTAGGGTCTTATTGCCATTGCTCCATTTGTAGGAATCCCCCAGAACACTCCACATCTTCCCGGTCTGCGTATCATAGTAGAACAGCGTTTCATAGATGAATCCAAAGGTACCGTAGTCACTGGTGACCGCAAACGGATTAAAATTGTCCGCAAACGTTCCAGATGGAGTTGGTACAATCGTCAATGGTTGCCCTTGGCTCACGGCTGTCGATGCAGCCTTCACCGGTGCCACCGAAGCTGCTGCCGACTGTTGTGACGAACAACCAGCAAGTGCGCTGATACACCCAAGTGCAAGAACTGCAGAAACGCCTTTCTTCCAGGTAACCGTCATCACAATCCCTCCCAAATCATTGAAACCAGTAGAACGGTCCGTCTCTCACGGCTATCCAACGATGAACGAGAAGCGGGAACTCAGCGGAAACTTTATGACAGGAAGCATTCAGCGGTACAGAAGGCGACCGTTCAACAGCTTGAAGGTGGCTCACCTCCTCAAAGAGCGCATCTCATGAACCAAACCTCATGTATACGCTTTCCTTTAACTACAATGTGGATAGTCAAGTCGCATGCAGATCCCCCATGCTGTTTCACGCAACAGGAGACAACAGCTATTTAGATAACCAAGTCGAGATGGCCATCATTGCCTGTCAAACGGAAGCGCGACACCTTGTCTTGACAAACGAGTTCATAGTCTCCGAGAAACCCTTCGACAAGTGCCGCTCCATTTCCGTCCGTCTTTATCACGCATTCTGTGTGCCAGTCCTTTGTAATCAAGCGCTTAAGCACGTCATAGGACGGTTTTGGACTATTATCCTTTCGGATCAATCCTGCTGGCGCTCCTAGCCAAGCCCCGTGGTCACTAAACGACCAAGACGTAATGGCTTGCACCTGCGGATGTTCAAATAAAATCGTATACATTTCTTCAACTTCTCGCGCCTGACGTTCCTCGTACTCGGGTGTCGACGGCCATTCCGCAATCTGATAATCATTCAGATCCTCAATTTCAGGCGGCATCAAATGGCCGGATGTCAATGTGTTCTCTGTGAAATGAATAGGAACCCCAAAGTGCGAAAACCGCTCCAAAACTTCTTCGAGCTTCTCTCGCCCCCAATAACCTTGGTGTTGATGTGACTGGATTCCAATCGCGTCAATCGGAACCCCTGCATGGAGGCACCCGTCAATCAAAATCTCGTAATTCGTCGTCGTATTAAAATCATTTAATAGTAATGTCGCGCCGGGATTAGACGCCTTGGCCGCTGCAAAGACCTGTTTAATCAGTTCAATACGCCCAAGTTCCTTACAAATCCGGGTGATTCCATTGTCATACTTATCAAAGATCGGCATAATCACAACTTCATTGATCACGTCCCACATGTCGATGACGCCTTGGAAATTCGACACCTCTCGCTCAATTCTGGAGAGTTGGGCACGCAAGATTTGCTCGTTACTCATGTCCAAAAGCCATGGTGCTGTAACCGTATGCCAACAAAGAGGATGTCCTTTGACAATCACGCCCTTTTGCTGTAGCCATTCGGCAGCCCGCTTTAACGCCTCTGTCTGCGGCTTACCTTGTTCAGGCTCAAAACGCCCCCAATAAAACGGTAACGTGGCAAAATTGAATACCTCTAAAAATCTACTGATTTCCTCTTCCAAAAACGTAAGCTTCTCTTGCGGAACGCTTTGATTGACAAAAGGAACAACATCAAATATCCCGGCACCAAACAAAAAACTGTGGTTGATCTGCCGAACCCGTACCTCTTGATCCGCGATAGCAACCCCAGATCCATCGACGAGTCGAATGACACGCTTTCCCATACGATGTGCAAGACGATCATTCACTTGCTTCATGGAACCATGTCCCCCAATCCCTGCTCCCGCTTCAGGTACGCGGTTTCGTTCCATTCCCATTGGCAACCGTGTAACCGTTTACCCCCCCAACAAAATGCACATGTATTTGTTCGTCGAACAAACTTATGTTATGTCTATGATAAGTATTCAAACACGTCGACTCTATATGACCAATCGTAAAAAAATAGTCTTAATCAATTGTTTATTGAACTGAACGAACAGGCTCCGTTTGTTCGCTCATTTAACCTCCCCACAGCACGAGCGATAACCCTCCCCACCCCGATGATGTCGGGTCAATATAGGCGTTCATGAAAAGAACATCAGCCATCCCCGGCAAGTGCCAAAGATGGCTGATGTGGTCGCGAAACCGCTTTTGGTTTTGCCTTATACGTTGGTCAACGGCGTCACCATATCTGCTTCGATGAAGGTCTTGTGCAGCGCCTGTACTGCCTTTTCGACCAAATCTGCAGGGATGACACACGAAACCTTGATCTCCGATGTGCTCACCATGTGAATCGGCACCTGTGCGTCGCGAAGCGCAACAAACATCTGCGCGGCCACGCCCGGATTGCTAATCATGCCCGCACCGACGATGGACACTTTGGCAAGGGGTGCCTCGCGTTCAATTTTGCGAAACCGCAAGCTTGGCTGCAATGCCGAAACAACTTCTACGGCGCGACCGAGATCGGACTCATTCACCGTAAAAGACACATCAACCGCGACTTCGTCGACGACGCTTTGGACGATCACGTCGACATTCACGCCATTTTCCGCCAAAGACGAGAAAATCGCCGCCAGTGCGTGCTCCTCAAGTGGCACCCCAACAACTGCCAACCTTGCAACATGCCGTTCAAACGCAATGCCGGTCACTACGCGCCGGCCTTCCATCCGATTCTCTGTCATTGCCACGACGTTCGTTCCGTCCCCTTCCGTGAAACTAGAGCGCACGACCAACTGCACCGCAAAATGTTTGGCGTTTTCTACCGCGCGTGGATGCAAAACCTGGGCACCAAGGTTGGCCAACTCCAGCATTTCATCATATGAAATGTCATCCAACTTCTTTGCATTGGGTACGACGCGCGGGTCCGTCGTGTAAACGCCATCGACATCCGTATAAATTTCACAAACGTCCGCACCGAGTGCCGCAGCTAACGCCACTGCCGACGTATCCGATCCACCGCGGCCCAGCGTCGTCACCTCACCGTCGGCGATTCCCTGAAATCCCGTCACAATAGGCACAGTTCCGTTCGCAATCAAGTTTTGCAAGACCCTTGTATCGATCTGCGAAACACGCGCGTTGCCATGAACCGGTTCTGTCGCAATCCCTGCTTGCCATCCTGTGAGCGACTTGGCCTGTATGCCCATCGTCAACAACCGCATGGCGACCAAGGCTGCCGACACTTGCTCGCCTGTTGCAAGCAATTGATCCATTTCGCGCAGATCTGGGCTGTCGGCCAACTCGGCCGCCAAGTCGACCAATGCATCGGTGCTGTGCCCCATCGCCGACACCACGACGACCACAGCATGTCCCGCGCTCGCGGTAGACGCAATTCTATCCGCAACGGCGCGAATCCTCTCCGTGGATCCGACCGATGTGCCGCCATATTTCTGTACGACCAGCACGTTTCTCCACTCCCTGTTTCAAGCTACCCAACTATTTTATCTATCATACCGTACAACTGTGCATACGTGAAAGATCGGCGGACGTGTCGAAAGATGGAACCTTTCGATCCGCCGCCGATTCTCCCATCAAGACAAGCCGCACTGCTCTTTAACCAGTGCCAACTGTAGTCGTACTGCTGAAGGAGCCGTGCCGCCGCGCGACGCTCTCGCCTCGATCACGGCGCGTTCTGGCAACACATCATACACATCTTCCCGGATCAGCGGACAACGCGCCTGCATGTCCGTAAGTGCCAACCCGGCCAAATTCGTCCCCTTGCCAATGGCGTCGCTCACCAGTTGCCCGACCACGGCATGCGCTTCGCGGAACGGCAAACCGAGACGCACTAAATAGTCAGCGAGATCGGTCGCGTTGGAAAAATCAGAGGCAAACGCGCGAGCGAGTCGATCTCGCTTGATCCGCATCGTCTGAATCGAGCCGGCTAACAACTCCAATGCGGGGAGCACCGTGTCAACCGCGTCAAAGACGCCCTCTTTGTCCTCTTGCAAATCCTTATTATATGCCAGGGGCAAGCCTTTCAGAACCGTGAACAGCGCGATCAGGTGCCCGTACACGCGCCCCGTTTTACCACGCACCAACTCCGGAACATCCGGGTTTTTCTTTTGCGGCATAATGCTCGATCCGGTCGCGTAGGCGTCGGATAACTCAATCCAACCAAACTCTTCGCTTGACCACAATACGAGTTCTTCGCACAAGCGAGACAGATGCGTCATCATGGTCGCACAGGCAAACAGGAGCCCGAGTAAATAATCGCGATCGGATACGGCGTCCAGAGAGTTTTCATAAAGGCGGGAGAAGCCAAGTTCCTCTGCGACTGCCTCTCGCGAAATGGGAAAGGTCGTTCCGGCCAGTGCAGCCGCTCCAAGTGGCATTTGATCGATCTCGTCGAGAACCCCACGCAATCGCCGTTCGTCGCGTAGAAGCATCCATACGTACGCCAGGAAATGATGTGCCAACAAGATGGGTTGCGCACGTTGCAAATGCGTGAAACCTGGCACGATGACGTCGAGATGCGCTTCCGCAGCCTCCACAAGCGCCTGCTGTAACTTGCGCACGCCGTCAATCAGCGCCTTGACCGCATCACGGGCCCACAAATGCATGTCCAGCGCAACCTGGTCGTTACGGCTACGCGCCGTGTGGAGCTTGCCTGCCACCTGGCCGATGCGCTCAGTGAGGATGCGCTCGACGTTCATATGCACATCCTCATCGTCGAGGCGGAACTCGATCTGTCCCGCCTCGTAATCCCGCAAAATGCCTTCCAGACCGTCTATGATACTCCGACTCTCCTCCGGCGTGATGATGCCGGAGGTGGCCAGCATGCGAGCGTGAGCGATCGATCCCCGGATGTCGTATGGCAATAGCCTGACATCAAACCCGATAGACGATGTATATTGCAGAACCAGTTGATTGGTATCTTCGCTGAAGCGACCGCCCCACAACTTCATGCCGTCGTCTCCACCTCATCTTTACTGAGGACCGAAACGGAGCTATCGACAAGCTCGGCAGACGGGCCATTCGCCTGATGCAACGCTGCGTACACCGATGTCGGTAGGCCGAACAACGAAATGAAACCGACGGCGGCCATGTGGTCAAATTTGTCCCCAGTTTCATAGGTGGCGAGATCGTGCCGATAGAGTGAATATGGAGACTGTCTTCCCGTCGCCTGAGCCTGACCCTTGTACAATTTGACGCGCACGTCCCCTGTCACATGCTTTTGCGTCGCGTCGATAAAGGCATCGAAAGCCTGTTTGAGCGGCGAGAACCAAAGGCCGTTATAGATGAGCTTGCTGTACTCCAGTTCCAGCCCCATCTTATACTGCAATACCTCACGTGTGAGTGTTAAATGCTCCAGCTCTTGGTGAGCCATGATGAGAACCCGTCCCGCAGGAGACTCGTAAACCTCGCGCGATTTGATGCCAACCAATCGATTTTCCACGTGATCGATCCGGCCAACGCCGTGCTTTCCACAGATTTGATTGAGTTGCTGGATGAGCTCGGCAAGCGGTAGCTGCTGGCCGTTAAGCGCGATTGGCACGCCTTCGGCAAACGAAATCACGATTTCCTCGGGTTCATTCGGTGCTTGCTCGGGTGCAACTGTCCACTCAAACGCCCCCTCTGGCGCAGCCTGCCATGGATCTTCGAGAACACCACACTCAATCGCGCGGCCCCACAGATTGGCATCAATGCTAAAGGGATTGTCGAGATTGACGGGAATCGGCACATTGTGTTGTGCAGCGTAACGAATTTCGTCGTCCCGCGTGAATCCCCATTCCCGCACAGGCGCCACGACCTTTAATTGCGGGTTGAGGGCGTTGATGGATACTTCAAAGCGAACCTGGTCGTTGCCCTTTCCCGTACAACCGTGCGCGACGGCGACCGCTCCTTCGCGCACCGCCACCTCGACCAGCAGTTGTGCGATGAGAGGGCGTGACAACGCAGATGCAAGCGGATATTTGCCTTCGTAAAGGGCATTCGCCTTTAAGGCCGGCGCGATGAATTCCTTCGCAAATCGCTCTTTGGCGTCAATCCGATACGACTTCACCGCTCCTACTTGGATGGCTTTCGCCTGCGTCAAGTCTAAATCTTTGCCCTCGCCAACATCGACGCACATGGCGATGACATCATAGCCATAGTGATCGCGAATCCATGGAATGGATACGGATGTATCGAGACCTCCGGAATATGCAAGTACGAGTGTTTCAGCCATTACAAGTCCTCCCCGAACGCGCCTGCATCTGCCATGGTTGCGGCCAGCACGGCTTTTTGCGCATGTAATCTGTTTTCAGCCTGGTCAAAAATGATGGAGTGCGAGCCGTCAATAATCTCCGGTGCTACTTCTTCTCCGCGATGGGCTGGTAAGCAGTGCATAAAGACATAATCCGCTTTGGCATATGCACACAATTCTGCATTGACTTGATAACCTGCAAACCGCTCTAAACGCTCTTCGGCTTCTGCCTCGTCGCCCATCGACACCCAGGTATCGGTATAGATGACATCTGCGTCGGCAACGGCCCGCTCTGGGTCGGTCGTGACCAATACTTGTGTGCCGCTTTGCACCGCGTGGAACTTGGCTTCTTCAACAACCGCCTGCAACGGCCCGTACCCTGCTGGCGTCGCTACGCGAATATTCATGCCGAGCTTTGGAGCGAGTTGCAACCAAGAGTTTGCCAAGTTGTTGCCATCGCCGACATAGGCGACCGTGACTCCCTCAAGGCGACCCTTATGTTCCAGAATCGTGAGCGCATCCGCCAGCAACTGACACGGATGAAATTCGTCCGTGAGTCCATTGATGACCGGCACAGTCGCACAGTCCGCAAACTCCTCGACATCGGCTTGCCGATAAGTACGAATCATGACGCCGTCAACATAGCGCGACATGACCTGCGCCGTGTCCGAAATCGGCTCGCCGCGCCCAGTTTGCAATTGGCTTCCCGGCAAAAACAACGCATGCCCGCCCAGTTGCAGCATACCTACTTCAAACGAGACCCGCGTACGAGTCGAGGATTTATCGAAAATCATACCGAGTGTCTTCCCAGCTAGCAGGGTGTGCGTAAAATGCGTTTTCTGCGCTTCTTTAAGGAGTCCGGCAAGGTGAACCAAGTTGCGAAGATCTTCACCGCCAATATCACTGAAGTGGAGCAAATCTCTGCCGGCCATCACCCGGTGTGACGCCCATAATGCGTTTTGCAGCCGGACCGACAGATAATTAGAGCCCAAGGGCACAACTGCAGACGATCCGCGCCCTACAGCGCCGTTCATATCCCACACTGCCACAGCCGAAAACTCCTTCCCACTCCATATCGTTGTCGCATCTCTCTCATGTTCTAGCGAAATTGCGTCTCTGTATTATTATACACACGAATGTATATATATCAATCGCTTGTACGCTTAGATTTACAATTCGTTCATCATAAAAGGCCACCCAGCCGGGTGGCCTTTATAGACAGGGACCAACGCAAATTATTCCGTCGCGATGTCCTGATCTGTAATTTCATGAGCAGGTTCAATCATCAAGAAGTGCAACGCTGGATTATCAATGAAGCGCTGTAAACCGCGAGCCGTTTCTTGCTGTCCGTAGCGTCGCAACTCCAACTGATAGGCGCCAAGCAATTCAACGATGTCATTCCTGCCTTGGGCATCAAGCACGCGCAAGGCAACCTTGGCTCCCTTCGCAATCCGCCGGCGCAGAGCTGTTTCGGTCAGTCCCATTGCCGGATCGTGCCGGAGATACACGCGTCCACCCGTCATGCCAGAACAGATCCATGGTCCTGGATCTCCGAGGACCACCGCACGGCCGCCTGTCATGTATTCGAAGGCGAAACCCTTGATGTTCGCCCGGTTGCCAATGTGCGAGTGATGGTCCCGCACCGGTTCCGTAAGCTCGCCACCAATCACAATGTCGGCCCCAGACAAACGGATTCCCGCGCGTGCATCTGCATTGCCCTGAACGATAAACAGTCCGCTTGCAGCCCCGTATGCCAACCCTTTGCCGACAGAACCGCCGCGCCAAACACCATCGGCACACAGCCCTTTTAAGACAACGACTTTGCCGCCGAAGGCTGTTTTGGCCACGCCGTCCTGCGCGCCGCCGAGCGCGACGGATGTCATGCCGGTCGTATGGTAGGCCGCAAATCCCGCACCAGCGACACCTTCGTGCACAATCGGACCGACGTCACCGCCTTGGCCAGCCCGAACGCTCTCTCCGCTCACCCGTGTACCCAAGGCGCGCGGTACCGCGCGAATCGCCTTTACCTGTGCGCCAACCGTCGCGACAATACCATCGGTGCCAGTCGCCGCCCCGATCGCCGCGACATCCTGTATCACATCGCCATACGCCTCTTCAAAGGTACGTGCCTTGACGACACAACCCTTTCCGAGATGCTCCTCGCTTACGCGCAACAGCCACGAAGTATCAAGGCGAGCGTCGCGATGAAGCTGGACGAGCAAGTCGCTGCGCCCAACGAGATCCTGCGTCCGACTTGCGCCGAGCTTGCGGGTCAATTCGCCAACATGTTGGCCGACGGCCGTAAAGAACGTGACCAACTGCGCAACTGCCGAATCGAAGTCGCGCGGCTCAAAAGCCTTCAGCCCTTTCGCATGCGCTTCTTCGAGATCGTGCATCTGCGTTGCAATGCCAACGTGGCACGTGTCTTTGTGGCACGCGCGACAAGCGGTACATCCAATGGCAACCATGGCCATCGTGCCAAAACCGACGCGATTGGCTCCGAGCAAAATGGCCTTCATCACATCGTGCCCTGACTTGATGCCACCGTCTGCCCAAATTTCAACGACATCGCGCAATCCAGCTTCACATAAAGCCTCATGCGCCAACTTTACGCCGATTTCCATCGGTAAGCCGACGTGCCGAATCGCATGCGATCTCGCCGCACCCGTGCCACCGTCGAAACCGGAGAGCGTGATGACATCCGCCCCCGCCTTCGCGATGCCCACCGCGATGGTACCGATATTTGGAACAACCGGCACCTTAACCGAAACTTTCGCATGTGGGTTGATTTCCTTCAATTCGTAAATGACCTGCGCCAAATCCTCAATCGAATAGATATCGTGGTTGTTTGACGGCGAGATGAGATCGACGCCAGGTGTTGCATTGCGCGCATTCGCAACCTGCACCGTGACCTTGGATCCCGGCAAGTGCCCGCCTTCTCCAGGCTTTGCTCCTTGACCAATCTTGATCTCCAGCACATAGGCACCGTTGCAGAGATCTGCATTGACACCAAAGCGCCCAGACGCAATCTGACGCCCGCGATTGCGCGGATACTTGTCAAGCAGGTCTTTAATTTCACCGCCCTCGCCGTTCAGGCAGACGATGTTCATCCGGTAGGCCGCTTCAGCGTATGCTCGATAGGCCGTTTCATTTTGCGACCCAAACGACATCGAGCTGATGACGATTGGATACGCATGGCCATCGACCGTCGTATCGATCTCGCCCTCCACCTGTGCCAAATCCTCGCGGAAACCTAGCAGATGACGGATCGACAACGGATTATCCCCTTCAAACTGGGCCAATTTCGCCACAAAGTCTTCGTAAGGGACCGTGCCATCGGCAACCGACCCGGCAGATTTCCAGATGCGCGGATACAGTTGGAACAGCTTGTTTGGACGAACGCTCTTGCGATCCGCCGCCGCATACCAGGTTTGACGCAGTTCCGACAAGGCTTCCATGCGAGCGAACGTCAGGCCGGCGTTGTCTGACCCACAGAAATTCGGAATAGCAAGATACTGGCTGACTTGATCCGACAGCCCAATGGCACCAAACAACCGCTCATAGCCGCGTACTTCGTGGATGCCAAGCGTCGAGATAACTTTCTCAACACCTTTGGTCAACGCCTTATACAAATTTTCTACAGCTTGCAAATCGCCCTTAGACGCGGCCAGTTCCCACATGAGATACGGCACAACCGCGTCTGCACCGAGTCCAAGCGCAACCATAATGTCATGTAAGTTGCGCAGGCCGCCGCTGCGCAGGATTAAGCTGCAACGCCGCCGCAAGTGCTCGCCCTTTTCCTTCGCCGCCGGCCGTAATAACGCGCGATTGACGGCTGCCGTGACGAGGAAAGGATCAATATGTTGTCCGCGCTTAAACTGGAGGCGGTCGTCGAGCACAATCGCATTGGCACCTGCCTGAACGGCCTCTAACGCCTCCAGTTCAAAACGCGCCAGCGCAGCCGAGACGGACTCGCCTTCTTCGCGGTGAATCAAAATTTCAACTGTGCCGTTAGGACTCGTGTGCAACATGGCCAAAGCGTCTTCGTAGCAAACCGTCCCGAACCGGTGTGCCAGGTTTTGAATCTCCTGATACTCGACACCATAAGCCTCCGGCAACTCTTCAAGCAGAATGGGCGCCTGAACCTCGACTCGCGGCGCTTCGCGATACAAGCCGTCGAACGACGGACGTCGCCCAAGCACGGCTCGCGTGCTAAAGTGTTCAATTTCGCGCTCGCGATCGATAGCAGGGTTGGTGACGACCGCGACCGTTTCGTGTAAGAAGTCGGACAATAATGTCGCCTCTTCCGACAGCGCCGCCAGTGGGCTGTCAAAACCGAGCGATTTAATGGGTTCTGCCCCGGTTTGCAGCTCTTGCTCAATGAGTTTGATGTCGTCATCGCGGAAGCCAAACGCTAACATGCGAATGTCGAGCGGGCGGTCGTCGCGCTTCGGATGCGCCACATCTGACTTCACGCCGTAGGGAACCGCAAAATGAAGATTGCGGTGCTCGCCGCGGAAGTCAAAACGCTGCTTGGCAGCCGCCAGCACTTCCTGTTGCAACTCGTCGTACGAATACAGCTTTGCTCCGGTTTCCGTCCATTTGACGCCCACTTTCTCGCCTGGTGCCAGCGGCTTGGGCTCAGCGACCCAGGTCGATTGTGGGACGATGCCTTGCTCCGAGGCGAAAAAGTATGCACGCTCCGTCTCGATCAACCACATGGGACGCAGTCCCAACGCGTCTACGCTATAGACAGCCGCATTGCCGTGCCGCATGATGACGCCGGCAGGCCCTTGCGCAAAAGGCCCCCAAAGCGACCGAAAATACATATACAAGTCCGACAATTCGTCTGACATATGTTTGATTTCATTGACAATTGGCGGAAAGATGAGCTCCGCCGCTTCAAACAACGACCAATCGCGAGTCGAGACGAGCGACAACAGCGTCCGGTCCACCATCTGCGAGTCGCTGAACTCCGGCCGCAAGGGAACGTTGATCATCTTCGACTCCGTGTAAAAGCGCAAAATGGTGTTGATTTCACCGTTATGCCCAATGCTTGAGAACGGCTGCACACGCGGGAACGACGTCGTCGTATTTGTCGAGTAACGCGTGTGTGCAAGCACAAACACCGAACGGAAAAGCGGGTTTTGCAAGTCTTGATAGAATTTGTACAGCGTTTCGTCGTTACCGATAACTTTGTATACAACCTGCGAATGCGACAAAGATGCGACGTGTGTGCCAGGTAGCTCATCGATAACCGCGAATGCATCGTGCAAGCGGGCGTCATCAGGCGTACCTGAACGCCCAGCAATCTGCACAAACCGCGGACATACAGCCTTCGCCATAGGTCCCAATGCGGTCTCGTCTGTACCGTCTTCGATTTGCACAAGCACTTCGAGGTTCTGAGCGGCCAATTCGGCCAATACTGCCTCTACAGAGCCGGTTGCTTTGTCAACCATAAAGTGACCGACAAAGAAATCATCCTCGTAAGCGAGGCGTGGGTTCAGCCCTGCACCTTCCAGCCGCGAAGCCCACAGCGCCCGCGGAATGTCGAGCAGTAGACCGCAGCCATCCCCCTCACCCTGTACGTAACCTGCGCGGTGACGCATGGCGCGAAGGGCGTCAAGTCCATTGCGAACCGTTTCGTATGAAGGTTGTCCCGATTTCTCAATCTGCGAGAAAATGCCACAGGCATCATGTTCGCGTCGAATGTCCATGGACAATTTGTCGAAATCCACTTGCGCCACTCCTTTTAGCATAATATTTTGACACTATCTCTTTCTGTTCGTCAATGCGCCGTCGTGGAATTTTTAAAAAACTACTGTGAAACATTATACGGTTTCTTGAATAATCATGCTATCCCGTGTTATAAAATAAATGCAATGTGAGAGGAGGGTCCGGAAATGGAGATCCGGAAAGCGACCTCGACGGATGTAGAAGAGATGCAACAACTCATCCAGCAGTTCGCAGATATCGGCCTTATGCTGCCAAGAACGATAAAATCACTGTGTGAACATTTGCAGTGTTTCACCGTCGCCGTCGAAGACGGCAAAGTTATCGGTGTTGCCGGCTTACATGTGCTGTGGACGGATCTCGCTGAAATCCGCTCGCTCGCCGTCGCACCGGAAGCGCACGGTCGCGGCGTCGGACGCCAGATGGTTACCGCACTATTGCAGGAAGCGGAACATTTGGGCATCGCACAGGTACTGTCGCTCACTTACCAAACGGGCTTTTTCGAGAAGCTCGATTTCCATATCGTGCGGAAAGAAAGTTTGCCGCATAAAGTGTGGAAAGACTGCATTTACTGCAATAAATTCTACCATTGCGACGAAGTGGCGATGGTTTACTATACCAGTCACCATCAAGTGCTGCGGCCGGCGCGGGAAGCCTGACGGACAGCGTCTGCCAAGCTTAACTACAACTGACGACACAGGGAAAGAGTTAGCGATAGTATAACAAATGCATGAAAAGCGCGAAAGTGCATACAGGCATGGCCAACTGGCCATGCCTCATTGTATCGTGTCAAACCACCTTCGCGATACTGGAAATCGCATCTTCAAACAACGTCAGGTGTGAATCATCTATCACGAGCGGTGGCACAATCCGAATCCGTTTCGGCCCGCAAACCGTCACCAGCAAGCCGCTATCGATCGCTGCTTGCCGCCATGCTTGGGCATCAGGCACGTCGAAGCCCCACATCAAGCCAAGCCCCGTGACATTGTCATAAGAATTGTGCAAAATGCGTTGAATCCCTGCCCCCATGCGCCGAACGTGGGCTAAAAACGCCGGATCGGAAACCGTGTCAACCACGTAATTCGCCACGGCCATTGCAAACGGGTTGCCGCCGAATGTCGAACCATGCATACCGGGCGTGAACGCGGAAGCGATCTCCGACTTTGCGAGAATGGCTCCGGTGGGAATGCCATTGCCAAGCCCTTTTGCCATGGTGATGATATCCGGTTCAATGCCGAACTGTTCGTATCCAAAAAATGTACCCGTTCGGCCTACACCCGTTTGCACTTCGTCGACAATAAGAAGCCCCCCAACCTCCCGCAGGCGCAGGGCAAGGCGCTGCAGAAAGTCCGTAGCGACCGGCTGTACTCCGGCCTCTCCCTGCACAACCTCGACGATGCACGCAGCCACTGTCTCATCAATGCTTTCGATCACGCCTTCGTACGAATTCGCAGTCTCAAATCCTGGCACCAAAGGACTCATACCTTCGCGGTACTTCGCATTCGCCGTGACCGACAGGGAACCCATCGTACGACCGTGAAAACCGTTGGGCAGACCGATGACACGCGTTTTTTGCGGTTGTCCAGAGACGAACTGATATCTGCGCGCCAACTTAAGCGCACCCTCATTCGCTTCGGTTCCGCTATTGACAAACATCGCTCGATACGACGTCCTTGTGGAAGCGAGCCGCGCCAACTTCTCGGCAAGCGAAACCTGCCCCTCAATCAGAAACAAATTGGAGGTATGCAGAAGCGTCTTCGCCTGTTCTGCAATCACGCTCGCAAGTCCTGGATGCGCGTGTCCGAGATTACAGACCGCAATGCCAGCTGTGAAGTCCAGAAAGCGCCGACCATCGCGATCGTATAAAAATGCGCCGTCGCCTCGCACAAAAGCAAGATCGCGCTTTCCATAGTTCGGAAAAAGGACGTCGTCTGCCAATTCCATCATCGTCACTTCCCGCTTCATATCGTCACTCCTTTTGGATAACGGTCGCCAGCAGTCTCGTACCGTTACGTCGCGGGCGATTTGCGGCGTCGGCTAGCACAGCTGCCGAGACGCTCTCTTTGTCGCGTCCATCGACGACCCAAACCTCGCCCACGCCCTGCCGCGCGGCATACAACATGGCATTCACTTTTGGAATCATGCCTGCCGTAAACGATCCCGCCAGCAACAAATCCTCAAGCTCAGCCGCTGTCGTTTCCATCAGCAGATCGCCGGTTTCGTAGTTGCGGTATACGCCGGCGACATCGGTAAGGAAGACGAGCCGCGCGGCATTCATGGTTTGTGCGACATGCGCAGCCACAGCATCCGCGTTCAGGTTGTAAAACGCTCCCGCGGAATCTCGCCCGAACGGCGTTAAAAGCGGCACAAAACCGTGCCGACAAGCCTCTCTCACACGCGACGAATCAATGCTCGACACTTCCCCGGTGCGTTCGGCACCGATGTCCCGGGCCTGTACAGTCCACCCGTCGGTCAAAGGCGAGACGGGTATGCCCGCACCCGAAAGAGCATCTGCCAGTTCGCTGTTACAAGTCTGTAAAGCGGCGACGACGTGATCGATGGCTTCGACCGTAGTCGCACGAAGACCGCGAATGAAAGGTAACTGTATGCCGTATGCCGTGAGCCGCCGCGTGATGGCAGGGCCTCCGCCATGAACGAGAATGGGATTCCATCCCCGGACCAACGCCCCATGCAACGCGGCGGCTAAAGCTTCTGTTCCTTGTCCATCGAGCGATCCGCCCAGTTTCACAACGACGTTCATGCAATCACCTCATGTCCACAACGAGGTCCCAGTTAGTCCCGTGGTCTCGTCGAAGCCACACATCAGATTGGCATTTTGCAGAGCTTGGCCGGCCGCTCCCTTGCCTAGATTGTCTATGGCCGAGAAGACTTGCAAGATGCCGGTACGTTCGTTCCACGCGACAGACACTTGACAATCGTTCGTGCCGGCGACCGATTTGATGTGCGGCACATGACCGGGTGGAAGGACGTCGACGAAAGGCGCCGACTCGTAAAATGACGCATACCGTGCATGAATATCCGCCGCTAAATCGGGATCGAGCGCGACATATGCCGACACAAAGATGCCACGTGGTATCGGTAGCAACTGCGTCGTCAAAAGAATCCGAAAGACACCGTCGAGCCCCTGCTCGATTTCGGGTGTGTGTTGATGCGCCCCAACCCGGTATGGGTAAAAGTCGTTTGCCAATTCCCCTAACTGCAGGTTTTGCTTCGCCGCACGCCCCGCGCCTGTGGCACCAGATTTGGCGTCGATGGCAACGGGGCCAACGCGTTTGCTCTTCACCCAGTCAACAAGTGGCCGCAGGGCCAATATGGCAGCCGTCGCATAGCACCCTGGGTTAGCAACCAAACTGGCCGCGCTCACGTCCGCGCGATTCAACTCCGGTAAACCATAGACAGCGCGTGCCAACACGTCATCGGCCACCGGTTCACGTTGGTACCATGTTCGATACACATCGCCTGGCAAGCGCAAATCGCCAGACAGATCAATGACCCGCGCGCCCCTGCGGGCCAGTTCAACGGCGATCGCGCCAGATTCACCAGAAGGTAGCGCGACGAAAGCGAGATCGCACGACTCCGCGCAAGCGTCAGCGGAGAATGCCGAAACAGGCGGCAGTTTGGACAGCCGCCGCAAGTGTGGCAAGGCGTCGCCGATGGGGCCTGTGTGGGCGCCGGAACCCGCAAGATAGGTGATGTCCATGTAGGGGTGTTGCGCGAGCAACCGGACGAGTTCCATGCCCGCGTAACCTGTCGGGCCGACGATGCCGACGCGTACGCGCTGTTGCTCCATGTATAAACATCCTCCATTCTGTATTTATATTCATTATAGCTTAGGGAGAATGGAAAGAGAAGTTGGAAATCAGGCGGGATAGGCGCCCACCATCAGAATATCTGTGCGGATGCCCGTATCGGCGGGCATTTGTCCTAACATTTCATGCACTAACTTCGGAGGAGGGATTTCTGATGGGTGTATTCGGTGGATATACGAGATGGGCAGTCGTGTTTTTGATTATCTTTGTACTCTTTTTCCTGTTGTGCCCGGCATACGGATATGCCGTAGGGGCTCCGGTAGGCACGGTTGCCTACACAGAGTACGACACCATCACGCAGACTGGCTACATGTATGAAGGCTATGGCACGTATGACGGCTACAGCAGTCCGCATGATGGTGACGTAGAGAGTAGCAGTTTGTAATGCCGACTTGTTATGAACATATATAGTTAAAACCATAAAAATGTTTCCGGACAGCCGCCTGCGATGGCATACGCCATCGTCCGGCGGCCATTTTGTGTTCGAGGCGAGCCTGGACGAGCAACTTCATTATTGCTCCCTAAGCGATTGGTTCCTAAACCAAACACAATCCCAAAGGGCTTCAACAGGTCAGAGGTTGGGAGCGATTTGACGAAAATCACATTGTAATCATATCGGAAAACACTATAATAACCATGTTGTTATTTATTTTAGTTAGGAGGTTGACGGATGTGGCGAAAACAGAGTCAAACATTCTTCAATTAGACGCCTTTGGCTACGCCGCAGAGAAAGAAATCAATGGCGCGCCAAGAATCCAGGCCAGTGTTGTTCTTGTGAGTTTACTGCTGCTTGTTGCGGGAGCTCTTTACCTCGGCCGAGTTGTTACAGTTTCACAAGCTTTCATATATTTGATTTCCGGCGTGCTCGGCCTCGGTCTATATCACGCCCACTATGGGTTCACCAGTTCTTTCCGAAGATTTCTCGTGCATGGTCGAGGCGTCGGTCTTCGTGCGCAAATGGTGATTTTTCTTATCGCCAATCTTTTATTCCTGCCACTTTTGATTCAAGGTCATGCACTGGGGCACGCGATTACAGGCTACGTTTCACCTGTTGGATTGTCGGTTCTAATCGGATCTTTTCTCTTTGGCATCGGCATGCAACTGGGCGATGGCTGCGCATCCGGCTCCCTATATCACACCGGTGGTGGTGATTTTCGCGGCATCTTGGCCATCGCAGGTTTCGTCATTGGATCTGTTTTAGGTACCATCAATTTTACGTGGTGGATGGCAACGCCTCACTTTCAACCGGTATCTTTCCTTCATACGTTTGGGATCGTCGGTGGATTTGCGTTTAACCTTCTTCTCATGGCGATTGTCTTTGGGGTTACGTGGTTCGTCGAAAAGGCACGCCGTGGTCAGGTTGAATCGTTTACGAAGGTGGCTGGTGGCTTTTCCTTCTCCAAAGTATGGCGCGGCCCATGGTCATGGATCGCCGGAAGCGTATTACTAGCCTTCGGCAACGCCGCCATCTTGTTACTATCGGGAAAACCGTGGGGTGTCACCTCTGCTTTTGCACTATGGGGTGCAAAACTTGCACGCCCAATTGGCATTCCAGTCACACACTGGGGCTACTGGACCACCCCAGCGAACGCAGCCGCGCTCAACGCCCCTTTGTCACACGACGTCACGACCGTCATGGACGTTGGCATCGTGATTGGCTCGCTCTTAGCAGCCGGCCTTGCTGGCAAGTTTCCGCGTCGCTACTTTCATGCAATTCCACTCAAGATGGCGATTGGCGTTTTGATCGGCGGCGTATGCATGGGCTATGGTGCACGCATCGCGTTTGGCTGCAACATCGGTGCCTTTTTCTCTGGTATCGCATCATTTAGCTTACATGGCTGGGAGTGGTTCCTCGGGGCTCTCATCGGCAGTGCTGTCGGAATCGTCATCCGACCTTACATCGGTTTAAGCAAGGAATAATCACCATGCAAAAAGGCTGTCCCAAAGCGCAACTTCGGGGACAGCCTTTTTGACCTATCTGCATTGTATGCCTACACTACGCTTACTCGACGCACTCAGATCCGTATTAACCGTGCACAGCGGAAAACCCGGGTACTCCATCAAAGGTGTACAGATTCTCCGTCTTAATCACATCAAATCCCGCTTCGACGATCCGCCTTTGCAACTCGACGACTTCGCTCCGTTCCACGCTTGCTCCATCGGGCTTGCGGAACCGACACCGCCAGTGATCTGTACAAAATGTCTCAGGAAGGCCATTTGGCCACACTTTGATACCACGGTTGGTCATCACTTCAAGCCGGAGATCGCCCACGCGGACGGTGCTTAATTGCTCGCCGAGATCGTTCGGGCTGCCTGGTTGCCAGTCCAAAAAGACATCGACACCAACCAATTGCTTGTTCGCCTTAGGCGCTGGATGCCACGCGCGATGGGCAATGGCCGCATCTTCGCGGTAAGACACTGGCTTTAACACCTTTGGCTGTTGGCCAAGCCGCGCGATGACAGCGTCAGCAAACTCCGTTGTGCCAACCAGCTGGTTGCTGACGCCTTCGCGGAAAATATCACGGGTATGCACGCCGTCTTCTATCGTTCGCAACCAAGCCTGATGTACGCGCTCGGCCACCGAAGCCTGGCCAATGTGAACCAACATCATCACGGACGCCAGTAACAGCCCGGATGGGTTCGCGACGTTCTGGCCAGCAATGTCGGGCGCAGAGCCGTGGATAGCTTCAAACATGGCAAAACCGTCGCCGATGTTTGCAGACGGCGCCAAGCCAACCGATCCTGAAATTTCAGCCGTCACATCAGACAAAATATCGCCATACAGGTTGGGCATGACGACGACATCAAACCGCTCTGGAGTGTTGGCCAGGCGAGCTGCGCCAATGTCGACAATCAGCGTTTCATGCTGTAAGTCCGGGTATTCGGCCGCGATTTGGTCAAACACCTTGTGAAACAGCCCGTCTGTCAGCTTCATGATGTTATCCTTGACGAAGCACGTGACCTTTTTGCGGCCATTTGCGCGGGCGTAATCAAAAGCATAGCGGATGACGCGCTCCGAACCGGGTTGCGTAATCAGCTTGAGGCACTGATAAACCTGGTTCGTTTGGCGGTGCTCAATGCCCGCATACAAGTCTTCTTCGTTTTCGCGAATGATCACCAAATCCATCGTTGGATGCTTGGTTTCAACAAACGGACTGTACGCAATGGTCGGGCGGACATTCGCGTACAAGTTCAAAGCCTTTCGCATGGTGACGTTCAGACTTTTGTACCCGCCACCTTGTGGTGTCGTGATGGGAGCCTTCAGAAATACCCTCGTGCGGCGAAGGCTATCCCAAGCACCGGGATCCATCCCCGTGTCCACGCCACGCTTGTACACTTTCTCTCCGATCTCGACTGTTTCTATATCCAATTCCGCACCAGCTGCCTCCAACACGCGCAGCGTCGCACTCATGATCTCAGGACCAATACCATCTCCATACGCGACTGTGATCGGTGTTTTCGCCATTCTCAAAACTCCTTTTTTAGCTCAAACCTGAATTTCTGCCTTCACGCCTTAGTATTGAGACCAAACTGTGGGTTGGCACACCTGTACGACGCACCCTTTATCATGCCCTGCAAAACATACAGATCATGTTCCGGTTGCGTCAGCAAAAGATTCTCTCCGGTAGAAAGTGCAACCAGGTTTCCGCGTGCATAACCTGCTTTTAGGCAATACAAAATCGCATGAACGGATAAACCAGCGCGACGTCTACCAAGCTTTATGATCCCTTTACCAAGCCATGATAGATAGCTAAATGCCGTGTCATCCTTAGGTTGCCAATCGAAAGAAAGTATATCATAGTTGCCAACCAGGATAACAAGCCGGACTTTTTTACTTTATACGGTTGAGTAATGCCTGCAACTCGGAGACAATCAGCGATTGATACTCGGTTCCCTCACCATAGCGTCGCATCATCTCGCTTCTTGCACGTGTAAGGCTGTCCTGATAATCTGGCGCCGATCGATCCGGATGTTTGTTTTTAAAATCCACCATGACTTCTTGTATATAGCTGGGTCGTGGCCCCCACTTTCCTAGGATCTCGCCGTTTTCCCGCACGAATAGCACAATCGGGATCGAACGCCCGCCCATCGTCAAAAAATGAGTGTCAACGAGTTCAAAATGTTCCTCTAACACAAGAATTTCAACCGGAATGGCGGCTTCCTCCATAAGACGAAGGACCACTGGCACGTTCCGCACAACATCACCACACCAATCCGCGCCAATGATGATGCAATGTAAACCTGTCGCTGTCTCAGACAAACCGCCAAAAAACTGTCTACTTTCCGCTGATGGCCACGTAAACTGATTATACCAACTCGTAAATGCATCCTGGTTGCGGGTCATGCCGGTAATGAAATCTTGCGGCGACAGACCCTTCCCAATGTAGCCAGCCATATTGACACTCATGCATCCCGACCTCCCAAGCAAATTGTACAGAATCGTGCAGCCGAGCACCAACATGTGTGAAATGTGTTCCAATCTCATGTGCTGTTTGGAACAGTATGATAAAACAAAGAGCCTCTCGGACAATACCGAGAAGCCCTCTGCTCAGTCAGGTTTTCCCTGATCAAGTATGGCGCGTCCGGAGGGATTCGAACCCCCGACCTCTGGCTCCGGAGGCCAGCGCTCTATCCACTAAGCTACGGACGCAAGCGACGACCTATATATTATCATAAGGCCGTCCAAAGATGCAAGTGTCATTTCGCAATCAGTGTCTCAGGCTCGTAATCGCCCGTGAGTACGTCGAGGATGGCGCCAGCCTTGTGGTGACATTCCTGCCACTCGCGCTCCGGCACTGAGTCGAGGACAATCCCTGCCCCAGCCTGCACGTACTGCACCTCCCCGACTACGACCACAGAACGGATGACGATGGCCGTGTTGGCATTAGCCCATGCATCAACCATACCGACAAAGCCGCCGTAAGGCCCTCGGCGCACCGGCTCAAGTTCGTCAATAATTTCCATAGCCCGAATCTTTGGCGCGCCAGACAACGTGCCGTTTGGATACGTGGTCAACAGGGCGTGAAATACACTTATATCGTCGCGCAGTTCGGCCTCGACGCGCGACACCAGGTGATAAAGGTGCGAGTAACGCTCGACCACCATGAAGTCGGGTACACGAACCGTCCCACTCTTCGCGATCCGCCCCAAATCGTTCCGGCACAGGTCAACCAACATCACATGCTCAGCACTCTCTTTGGCATCAGCTTTCAACTCCGCAACCAAGCGCGCATCCTCATCAGCGGATTGGCCGCGCCCCCGGGTTGTACCCGCAATGGGCTTCATCTCGGCCAAGCCCCCAATACACCGGAATTGCACTTCCGGACTTGCGCCATAGAGCATCATGCCAGTATATTCCGCCACGAACATGTAAGGTGAGGGATTGAGCCGTCGCAAACGGTTATAGGCGACAAATGGATGCAATCCACCCTCGATACGAATCCGTGTAGAAAGCACGACCTGAAAGATGTCGCCAGCCCGAATATAGTCCTTCGCCGTTCGCACGTTCTTACAGAACCATTCCTCCGGAATATCGTAGGTAACTTGCGACACGCGCTTCGACTGCAACGCCAACTCGGCAAGACTCTTCGGGGCACCAAGGCCACGCGCTACGACGTCTTCCAACTCAGCTTGCACGCGGTCAAGAGCCCGCTTGATGCCACCGTGATTCCGTAACCGCTCTGCATCATCCTGCCGATAAAAGCGCAAGGTACCATCGACAAGCTGAACGATCCCAGCATGCCATTGCAGGCGAATTTCCGGCAATTCGCGGTCATCCACGGTCGTCTGTGGCAGTCGCTCGAGGTAACGAATGGCATCATACCCCACGTATCCCAAAAAACCGGCACTAAACGGTTGTTCCCCGCCGGCTGCGCACAAGTTGCGCAATAGCTGACGCATCTGCTCCAATACAGCGAACGGATCCGCTACTTTGACATGCAAAACATCGCCCACGATCTCGCTCGCCCACGAAACAGGAGCTTGCGGAACCACTTCCCCGTGGGACCTGATATTCGAAAACAAATCCGCTGCCAATTCCGGTACGGCAAACACCGAAACAACGTGATCCCTCACCTGTGCTTCGACGATTGGACAAACGCCGACAAGACTCATCTGATAAGCTCGTTCCATATCTTCGCGTCCGGCTTCCAGCAAAAAGGCCTGGCCACTGCCCAATTGCTCACGGAATCGCATGTATAGGTAAAACGGATCCACCGCCTCAGATGGCGAATACTCCACGTACTTCACACCAATCGCTCCTTTGCTCGATCTCGCAACGGTTCATCTCATGCAACTTCCCGCAGGAAATTGGCGATCATCAGCCTTCCCTCGTCTGTCAAAATGCTCTCGGGGTGAAACTGCACACCGACAGCACCCGTGGGTATATGGCGCATAGACATGATCACATCATCAACTTCGGCCGTGACAGAAAAGCTGGAAGGCAAGCTAGCGCGATCGACGACTAGCGAATGGTAACGCGTTGCACGAAATGGAGAAGGAACATTGAAGAACAATGGATCCGTTCCGGAATGGGCAATCATTGAGGTTTTCCCATGCATCGGCGCACTGGCGCGTACAACTTTTCCGCCAAAAGCAACCGCGAGTGACTGATGGCCCAGGCAGACACCCAGTAGTGGAATACGCCCAGCAAAGTGCTGAATGGCCTGCACGGAGACTCCGGCTTCGTTGGGTGAGCATGGACCGGGGGATACAATGACGGCAGAGGGCTGAAGGGCTTTCAACTCGTCCAAAGGCACATCATTGCGGCGAACGACTACATCAGCACCTAATTCAGCACAATATTGCACTAAATTGTAAGTAAATGAATCGAAGTTGTCGATCATCAACAGCATGTACTCGACTCCTCTCATCCGAGCAGACAACGTCTGCCCACTCAACTCGGCTCATCCCGATAACGTTACCGTACCCCGAGGCGCTCGTTCCGTCAAGCGGGTAATTGTTCGGGATATGGGATGGGAACAACAAAAAACCCGCTGCATAAAGGCGGGTCTTGTGCGTACGGACAAACGCGATCGCTGGTTATCCAGCGATCGCCGAAGATTACTTTAAACACCAGTTGTTTTGGTCTCCAATGAATCCGCTGTAGTAAGCGATAGTACAGTGTTTGCCAAAGAACTTGGTGTAAACATATCCTTTGCAAACGGCAGCATTGTTATCGCAAATCTAAATTCTTTAGTCCTAAGTTGATGCTGGGGTAATGCACCCGGGCCGCAGCTCGCAGTTCCAAGTCCATAATGCTCAAGGTCGACGTGCAAAGTGATACGAGGCTCTGGTTCAAGTTCGTAAGTATGCCGCGCCTGTTCAAGTTGCTCCACAGAATACACTTGGGCGTTGAAGTTAAATACTGAAGACGACCCTAAGAACAACCCTTCACCACGCATATCTGTAAAAGATACCCACACCACATCAGAACGATTACCATTTTCCTGTGGATATACATACGGGGTAAACATATCTTTCAGTTTAAGTCTATATAACCCAACTAAATTAGCCTGCTTACTGTCCCTATACGATTCCCCAGGTCCCCTTCCGTACCACTCAATTTGATCTAGCGGTAATGGAAGCAACATGTCCAGGCCAATCCGTGGCAACGTGGCAGGGTATAGGCCTCTTGGTTCCCCTTCAACTACCAACAAAACTCGCCCATCTGGTGTCACCTCGTAACGGTACACTGCCTCGATCCCCCAGCCCAGGCTCGGTGGGGCAACGCGGGAACGAACTTGGACACAAACGCAGTTGTTGGCAGATTTGCTCCACGACATGTCAACTAGCCGATGACACATGGCATGAAGACCGTACTTACGCCACTCTTTCGCAATGCTTACCATATCACGGTTTGGCGGGTTGTCGTTGTCCGTCGGAGCCCTCCAAAAGCCAAGGCGCGGTCCTTTCACCATAACTTCCTGACCTCTGAACATCCACCTATCAATTCCGCCGGTAACCCTATTAAACGTTAATAAGAAGTAATCTCCAACAATTGTTAACGCGGTGTCCGTTTCATCGATGTGCAATTCCCCCGATGTGGGGATGAAAGGATAGTAACGATCAATCGACATGCTTTCCAACCCAAATTGGGCATGCGCAACCACATGACCCGGCTCTGCCCAAATTTGACCTGGTTTCAGTACGAACCGCACGTTCAGCAACATTTTACCATACGGCGCTGTGGAGAGGCACTTGAAATATGGTAACTTGACGTGAGTAGATGAGTGTGGCTTCACATCAGGAAGCTCGACGACACCTCCACCAATTATCTGCCCGTCGCACGTTAGGTCCCACAACAACTGGACATGGTCAAGATTCAGAAAATCATATCGATTCTCAACTAAAATTGTACCCTGATCAACATCAACCATTGTGGCTCGAACTGGTTCAATCACTTTTTTGTACTCAACTAACCCGGGAGATGGAGTATGGTCAGGAAATACCAAACCATCAATCACAAAGTTGGAGTCATTTGGCTCATCGCCAAAATCTCCTCCATACGCGAAATAAGGCTGTCCAGTTGCGGAGTTCTTCCGAATTCCGTGATCCATCCACTCCCACACAAAGCCTCCTTGTATTCTCCCCTGATATTTGTAAAACAGATCAACGTATTCTTGAAGACTTCCCGGTCCGTTTCCCATAGCATGTGCGAACTCACACAAAATGTGCGGTTTAGTCAGTTCCAATTCCGCCAATTGGGAAAGCTCATCAATCGACGAATACATGGTACTGTACACATCCATAACAGCATGGTGTAAATCAATCCCATCACGTAGCAATCTTCTGGTCTCCCCTTCGTAGTGAAGAAGGCGGGTCCCATCGAGATGTCGGGCATACTTCGCCATAGCAATATGATTACATCCATAGCCAGACTCATTACCAAGCGACCACATTACCACGCAGGGGTGGTTCTTATCCCGCTGAATCATCCTCTCCATTCGATCAATGTATACATGTTCGAGATTCGGATCATCGCTAAGTTGATCCCAGTTGCCCGCAATGTCAAAACCATGGCATTCTAAATCGGCTTCATCAATTACATAGAGTCCATATAGGTCACACAACTCATAGAATCTCGGATCGTTTGGATAATGACTTGTTCGAACAGCATTAATATTGTGCCGTTTCATCAACAGAATATCCTCTACCATCCAGTCAAAAGGAACTGCCCGGCCAAGGTCTGGGTGATGCTCGTGCCGGTTAACACCCTTAAACATGATAGGAACGCCGTTGATCATGATGCTACCGTTCTTGAGTTCTACTGTTCGAAATCCGATCCGCTGAGCTACCACCTCTAGCGTTTCGCCACTGACGGCTGAAAGAGTAATAACCAGATGATACAAATTCGGTTGTTCCGCAGACCATTTTTTCGGACGTTGAATTGTGGTTGCAAACGAAACAATCCCAGACTTCGAAATTTCATGCTGTTCTTGATAGAGGCACTGTTTGGTATCATCCAACACTTTGACGGCGACCTGCGTTGCACTACTCGTTACGACGTTGTCGAAGAGATCCACTCTAACCTCTAAATCGCCGTTCGTATAAGTTGAATCCAGCAAGGAGCGGATAGTTACATCTTTTATGTGAACGCTTGGACGTGCGAGTATGTACACATCCCTAAATATACCGCTCATCCACCACATATCTTGATCCTCAACATAACTTCCGTCGGACCACTGATAAACCTGCACGGCAATTAAGTTACTACCAATACGCACGTATGACGTTATGTCAAACTCCGAAGGTTCACGGCTACCCTGACTATAGCCTACTTGATGACCATTTACCCAAACGTGGAACGCACTATCCACACCCTCAAACCGTAAGTGTATGGACTGCCCCACCCATTTCTCAGGCACTACGAATAATCGCCGATAGCACCCCGTAGGATTTTCGCTTGGTACAAACGGAGGATCAACCGGAAACGGATAAACCACATTCGTATATTGGGGGCGACCAAACCCCTCCATTTGCCAGTTGGATGGAACTCTTATTGACGCCCATTTAGTGTCGTCAAAGCCTTCCTCGAAGAAGCCACTCAGTACAGATTCTGGATTTGGATAAAGACAGAACTTCCACCTTCCATTGAGAAACAGTACGCGATCCGATAATCCACGATTATATGATAGCGCCGATTGTTCATCACCAAATGGAATGAAGTAAGACCTTGCCGGGAGTCTATTCCGATGAAGAACATCAAAGTTTTCCCAATCCCTTTTGTTCACCATGAGGATTGCACCTCCTAGAATTGTACGAAGTTCAAATGGCCAACTAGCCTTTAACTGACCCACTATAGATACCTGAGATAAAGTATCGCTGTAGGCAGACAAACACCACCATGAGGGGAATTAAGCCAATTGCCGCCCCGGCAAATATCGGACCATAGTGTATAACATTACCAGGTTGATCAAGCTGCTGCAGCATGAGTGGGATTGTGAAACGTGTGCGGTCGTTAATAACGACCAGCGGCCAGATAAAATTACTCCACTGTTGTAGGAACGTCAGAATTCCCAAAGCAGCCATCGATGGAAGAATGTTCGGAACAACCACTCGGAAAAATGTCTTAAACTCACCCGACCCATCCATACGCGCCGCTTCAAGGAGTTCCTCGGGGAAAGCTTGCATTTGCTGCCGCATGAAAAACACACCAAAACCGTTAACTAAGAATGGTACAATAAGCGCCTGATATGAATTTTGCCAATGCAATTTGGTAATAATCAGAAACAAAGGAATAAGCGTAGTTTGCATTGGAATCATAATCGTAATTAGAACAACAAAAAACAAAAATCTTTTACCCCAAAACTCATACTTTGCGAACGCGAACCCTACCATCGACGAAAAGAGAACAACACTAACAGTCGTGATACCTGACACAAAGACGCTATTCGCAAGGTCCCTCCATACTGGCATGGACGACTCCAAACTTCTTAGGTTATCTAAAAAGTTAGAGCCAAACCAATTGGAAGGAGGGTAGTGGAATATTTGCGAATCTGAAAGAGACGACGCTACATACACCCAGTAAATAGGGTAAATCGACACAATAACTGCTACGATAAGAAATGCATAAATTAAAAATTTCATGGGGACGGAACTACGCACGGTAGTCGCCTCCTTTGGACGCCCGTATTTGTAGATAAGATAAAATGCCAATAATAGTTGTAAGAATATACGTACCAGCTGATGCCAGGCCGAAATTATAGTTTTGGAACCCGATCCCATACAGGTAAAGCATCGGCGTTTCGGTCGCAGTTCCCGGCCCACCGGCCGTCAAAATATATGGCTCCGTGAAAAGCTGCAGCGTTCCTACAGTTGACAATATCGCACAAAAGAGTAGGATGGGACGCAACATCGGGATGGTGATTCGAAAGAAGGATGTTACTTTTCCAGCGCCATCAACAACAGCCGACTCGTACAATTCATCAGGTACGGACTGCAAGCCCGAAAGTAGAATAATCGCATTGTAACCAGTCCATCTCCAGGTAACCACGATAAAAATGGCCATACGAGCAGCCCACGGGTTTCCTGTCCAATTGATATTTCCAATACCAAGAAAGTGGATTAGATAGTTCAGTACACCAAAGTTAGTATTAAAGATGATTTGAAAAGCTATTGTGTACGTCACTGCGTCAACTAGTACAGGGAAGAAAACCAGTAGACGAAACAACCACTTAAAGCGTATGGACTTGTTATTTAGTGCGACGGCTAAAACTGTTGCGATAAACAACATGACAGGAACTTGAACCAGAAGCACGAAAGCGTCGTTTAAGAGAGAGGTCCAAAACCCGGGATCCGTAATGATAAGTTTGTAGTTCTGCAAACCAACCCATTTACTACCCATGGATGACCAGTTTTCAAAGCTTAAGACAAATGTATCAATGATGGGGTACAACATAAAAATTATAAAAATAACGAAAAATGGTATTATAAATGCATAAGGAACCCAGATAGGGATTGACACAGTTCCGAATCGGAAGCGCCGATTCCCCCATCTCTTTAAAACTGAGCTTTTTGATTCCATTGCAACCGATTGCGAGTCAGCTACCCGCATTAGTCTCACCCCATTTGTCCTCCCGTGAGTGTTACCCCACGGGAGACTAGATGTTGATCAGTTGCTTGCAATTGATTGACCAGAAATTCGTGCCGCACTCTGCTCCGCCGTCTTTAACGCTTGAATTGGGTTAGTACCCTGGATCACCGCTTCATAGGCTTGAGCAAGTGGCTCCGAATAGTCTGCAAAATAGCCGCCATAGTTTGTAGTCGGAATGTGCTTGGATACACCTGCAAAAAATTTATAAATAGGCATTCCGAAATAGCTGAAATTCTGGTTAAAGCTTGTTCCAGGTGCAGTGTAATAAGTTTGCCATGACGGGAACAGCCCGTATTTTAACTGCACATTTTCTCCCGGAACTGTATAAAGGCAATAATTGATGAAATCCCACGCCGCTGTTGGGTTCTTACTATCCTTTGTAATTGCCAGCACCGATCCTCCGGTATCTGCCTCATTTGGTCCTCCTGGTGTGAATGCCGGAAGAGGAATAATACCCCATTTACCACTTTGCTTAGGAGCACTATTCATCATCGTTCCAGCATACCAGACAGCCGACAAGATAGTTGCTACCTGTCCGTTTGAGAAGGACGCGATTTGATCATTCCATGTAGGAGAATCAGCTATTATCCCCGCTTTGCCCCAAGATTGAATCGTACTCATCGCCTTTTGTAATTGGGGTGTGGTGAAGTCAATTTGATCTTGCTTGTTGACGTAGCTACCCCCGAGTTCGTTCACAAGTAACATCAATGTCGTCTCAATGCCCTGGCCAGGTTCAGATATGTTATCAGCCAGCATTTTTACTTTCCCATGAAAATGGGCAGTAAGTTTCTTACCTGCAGCTAAGTAATCCGCCCAGGTTTTAATACTATTCGGGTTAATTCCGGCCTCTTTAAACAAATCCTTCCGATAATAAACTGCAGCAGGCCCCAAATCCCACGGTGCAGCGTAAATAGAACCGTTTTGCATGGTTGGGTTAAGGGCGACAGGTGCAATTTGATTTTTGATCTTGCCCATGAACGAGTTTAACTTCACAAAATCGCCGGGAAATTTATTGAGGAAATAGGGAAAGTCGCGTTGCTGAGTTTGGATTATATCCGGAGCATTTCCTGCTACTAATTCCGGTGTAATCTTTTGATAAGTTCCATCGACATACTCAATATTCACCTTAATCCAAGGATACTTCTTCTCAAATCCAGGTATCTCGGCTTTGAGTGAATCTGCCGCGTCATTCCATGCAGCAACGGTAATTGTTACAGGACTATGTGTTGACGCTGCTCCCTGTGTAGGCGAAGATGTTGCGGCTGTGGCCGGAGACGACGACGCTCCGGAGGAATTCGCTGTGCCACATCCACTTAAAATCAGTCCTGCTAATGCAACCGATGAAATCCCTATGCTCACTTTCTTCATTCCCACAACTTTGCACCCCCGTTATGCTATTTACGTCCATTCAAATCCAAGAAAAGATTACATATGGCCTCGAGACCACATCAGTGAAATCGCATCCCTCCAAAACAGACAAAATGAAATCACTATTGAAAACGCTTACTTACGGAATATTATAGTTATCTAGTTTGATAGAGTCAACATTTTCTTGGAGCTGTTGATTCACGCACTACTAGTTCTGTGGAGAAAGGCTTTGATATATGAGCTGTGGTCAAGTTTTCTATCTGATCTACCAACATTCGAACAAGTTCAATCCCGATTAGGGTTTTGGGTATACGTGCTGTTGACAGGGCAGGCGTGGAAATACGCGACAATTCAACATCATCGATCCCCAATACGGACACTTCAGACGGCACCTTGATTCCAAACTCCATCAGAGCGCGGATAGCGCCTAATGCCAACAAATCATTGGACGCCGCCACCGCAGTGAAGTTAACACCTAGCTCCAACATCCGAATTACACGTTCATATCCAGCAGACATCGTATCCTTCAAATAAGGGATCAGTTGGATCAGTCCGGACTCCACGGAAATCCCGTGCCTACACATGGCATCTATATAACCTGCGTAACGGGGATTTTCCTCCTTGTTGTCGTACTCGCCAAGAAATGCAATCTTGGTATGCCCCAAACCGACTAAGTAGTTAATGTTTTCGGTCATGGCATTGTATAGATCTACATGAACATTCGGAATTCCAAAGTCCATACTTCGATCTCGATAAATACAAATGGGTATTTGCGCAGAGAGCTCGGTGAGGTTTACAACATTCATCACTTCGTATGGTGTAAGTATAATAAGCCCATCATAAAAGCCCTCTAAAATGAGCCGCATGTATCCCTCTTTCTCACGAGTCATATTGTATAAAGAAAATGTATAGCCACGTCGTAAGGCCTCCTCCTCAATTCCCATAAGCATTTCATGATAGAACGGGTTGCTCAGCGATGAGATGACACAGGCAAACTGTCCACAGCGTTTCATCTTTAAGCTCCGCGCTATTCGATTTGGGACATAATTAAGTTCGCTGACGGCCTGGAGCACACGTTTGCGGACATCCGGCGCAACGTAACCGCTTTCGTTTAGTACCCGAGAAACCGTCGATGGAGAAACCCCAGCCCTTTTCGCAACATCAACTCGCGTCGCCATACGACCCCTCCATATCTATATAACATCTACGGCAATAATCGTTTTGGCAATTATAATCATATGCACAAAAAAGCCGCAACCATATCGATTGCGGTTTTTCACCATATGGTGGGCCCAGGTGGACTCGAACCACCGACCTCACGATTATCAGTCGTGCGCTCTAGCCGACTGAGCTATGAGCCCATATATCTTGAAATCTAATGGTGGGCGGTGGCAGGATCGAACTGCCGACCCCTCGCGTGTGAAGCGAGTGCTCTCCCCCTGAGCTAACCGCCCTGGTGACCCCAGCGGGATTCGAACCCGCGTTACCGCCGTGAAAGGGCGGTGTCTTAACCACTTGACCATGGGGCCGGTGCCTTGGCTCCCCGAGTAGGATTCGAACCTACGACCCTCCGGTTAACAGCCGGATGCTCTACCGCTGAGCTATCGAGGATCATGGTGGAGCTAAGCGGATTCGAACCGCTGGCCTCTAGAGTGCGATTCTAGCGCTCTCCCAACTGAGCTATAGCCCCGCAAATCGTAACACCATGAATATGTAACATCGATGGTCCCGGAGGCCGGACTCGAACCGGCACGGTTTCCCGCACGATTTTGAGTCGTGTGCGTCTGCCAATTCCGCCACTCCGGGATTTTATGGCGTGCCCGGAGAGATTCGAACTCCCGACCTTTTGATTCGTAGTCAAACGCTCTATCCGGCTGAGCTACGGGCACGCAGAACAAAATCGACGTTGAATAACTTATCATGATTTGCGAAAGAGTGCAAGCCCTTCTCGCGAAAAACTTTAAAATGGCGGCGGACCGTATCAGGTGGTCGGACATAAGTGCCATCCCGAAGCTTCGTTTGGGCAAACTCCAGGTTTTAAAACGATCGTAAACTCAGGGTTTTAGTACGACTTTGATACAGTTATCCTCCTTAGCATCAAAAACTTCGTATCCGCGCTTTGCCTGCGCAAGCGGGAGGCGGTGTGTAATGATGTCCGTCGGGTCAACTCGCCCATCGACGATCATCTCGAATAGCGAAGGCATGTAGTGTATAACCGGAGCCTGCCCCATTTTCAAGGTAATGTTTCGCGCGAAAAAGTCCCCTAAAGGAAACTGGTTGTAGCGCGTACCATACACGCCAACCAACTGCACGGTACCACCTTTACGAACGGCCTGTGCAGCTTCTTGGATGGGTCCGAGTGTACCCCCTTGCAGTTTCAAGAGACTCTCAACCTGCTCCACAATGGTCTTTTTGCCGTCCATGCCGACACAGTCGATCACGACGTCCGCCCCACCGCCGGTGATTTCGCGAATATATTCGCCAAAATTCTGCTCCTCTGTGAAATCAAGCGTTTCAACATGATTGGTTCGCTTCGCGTGTTCGAGCCTGTAACCAATATAATCAACTGCGATCACGCGGTTTGCTCCTTTCATCCAGGCAAACTTCTGGGCTAGCAATCCGACGGGTCCGCACCCGAGCACAACGACTGTATCACCGTTTTTCACGCCGGCGTTATCAACTCCCCAGTAGGCAGTCGGTAAAATATCGGAAAGGAAAAGCAACTGCTCATCCTCGAGATCGCACGATTCCGGGACAACAAAAGGTGTAAAGTTTGCGAATGGCACGCGTAAATACTCAGCCTGTCCGCCAGGATAGCCACCGAACGTACCTGAATACCCGAAATACGCCCCTGCTTCCCCATTTTGATTTGATTCGTCACACTGACTTTCCAGTCCATGCTGACAATAGTAGCAACGTCCGCATGCGATATTAAAAGGGATTACAACACGGTCTCCCCTTTTTACCTTGGTTACGTGTTGCCCCACTTGCTCCACAATACCCATGGGTTCGTGTCCGATTATGAAATCCGGTTGCATATTGTCCATCATGTTGTGTATGAGGTGGAGATCAGAACCACAAATGGCCGTTGAAGTGATTTTTACAATAATGTCCTCAGGATGTTCGATTTCAGGTTCCGGAACGTCCTTTACTTCTACGTTTCGCATGCCTTGGTACGTCACCGCTTTCACGCGTATCCCTCCACTCTCATCGCAGACGTAGCTTACCCATACAATGACGCTGACATAAGACAAAGGACGGCGTTACTGCCGTCCTTTTGCTAAGGCTGTTGATACCACCACATCAACGAACACTTAAGATTCGTTACTGCGGTACATCAACCTCCTGTGCTCATATTATGGACCGTTGCTCGTGCCTTTATGCATATGGGTTACTTTTTTCTATAAACACGTTCGCACAAAAATTTGCTTGACAAACGTCGACGGACCTTGTAATTTAATTAGTGCAGTTTGTTGTGCATGACATGCGGAAGTGGCTCAGGGGTAGAGCATCGCCTTGCCAAGGCGAGGGTCGCGGGTTCGAATCCCGTCTTCCGCTCCAGAGAGTTCGGATGGGGTTGTATTCAACCCCATCTTGTTTCACCTGGAGAGGTGGTCGAGTGGTTTAAGGCAGCGGTCTCCACACGGAACGAACACTTGGATCGTTACTGCGGTACATCAACCTCCTGTGCTCATATTATGGACCGTTGCTCGTGCCTTTATGCATATGGGTTACTTTTTTCTATAAACACGTTCGCACAAAAATTTGCTTGACAAACGTCGACGGACCTTGTAATTTAATTAGTGCAGTTTGTTGTGCATGACATGCGGAAGTGGCTCAGGGGTAGAGCATCGCCTTGCCAAGGCGAGGGTCGCGGGTTCGAATCCCGTCTTCCGCTCCAGAGAGTTCGGATGGGGTTGTATTCAACCCCATCTTGTTTCACCTGGAGAGGTGGTCGAGTGGTTTAAGGCAGCGGTCTTGAAAACCGCCGTGTCTGCAAGGGCACCGTGGGTTCGAATCCCACCCTCTCCGCCAAAAAACCAGCGCGCTGCGGATTCCTGGGACATGCCTTGGGGTCCGCATTTTTGTTTGCTAACAGACTTCTACCATATTTCTTCCGCTAAAGCGCGACGTACTCTACACATCTTGCATAAGCCCCTCGTGTATCCGACATCTTATACATCATACGAGATAGCACCACCACAAAATATTTCAGATTAAAACAAACACCCGTATTATGTTGATGCACAATTATTATCTAAATTTTTGTTGCTCTATAGCAGCGTGATCAAAACTCCTATGCGGCCTGGAAATTTCGTCATCGGTTACGGAAAGCGCGCGACTGTTAGTCGATCAAATGTGATGCTGACTCTGGACGGAGTGAAACTCGATGGTTCAGCTACTACTTGACTTGCTAACTGGTGCATGGCCAGCCATCTACGAACAATTCTTGCTTTGGCTTGGTATTGCGTCCTAACCACTAACTCACGATGCCATGTCCCGGCAAGCTCTCATTCGGATAACGGGACACCATCTACAGGACAGCTTCACAGGGTTTCGTCAGCAATTGTCTCACCCGCTTGCGTTGTGTAGGCTGCGAATTCCGGTATAGACACGGAGAGAATAACGATCGCGACGAGCGATGAGATACCGCTGATCAAAATCGAGGTACCAGGGGGAAGAACAGTCCCGATTAAACCTGCACGTACGCTACCTAATCTAGGACCTCCAGTCCCCACGACATAGTCCATACCGCTGACACGCCCCCGATATGAATCCGGCGTGCTCACTTGGACAAGCGTCGAACGTAACACAACAAGTATGGTGTCTGCAGCGCCAGCGATGGCAAGCAAAAGCAGCGTTAACCACAAACTCTTAACGAGTCCGACCCCCATCACGCTCATACTCCAAAACGCACAGGCAAATAAAATGCCACGACCCTCGCGCGAGAGGTGACGAAGCGGGCCGGATATGATAAGAGACATGAGCCCACCAATGCCTGTCGCAGCCATGAGAAATCCCAGGGTATCGGGCCGCCCCTCGAAGCGGGCCGCATTGAGAGCTGGCAACAGGGGTGTGATAGCCCCAAGCACGGTCACATTGAGGTCAGCCAAAAAGGCCCCCAACAAAACGGGTTGCGTGACAACGAAGCGCAGGCCTTCACCAATAGACCGCAAGTTTCTGGGGATGGCTCCCCCCTCCGGAGGCATCGCAGGTAAACGAGCGACACCGTAAAGCGCCGCAGCAAAGCTGATTGTGTCTATGGCATAGCATACTTGAAATCCCCATAGCGAAGCCAAAATGCCGGCCAAAGACGGCCCAGCCACTTCGCCAAAACGAGTGAACGCGGTGTTTAATGCGGCACCGGCCTGTATCCGGTGTTTCGGTAAAATACGGGGCAAAAATGTCCGACGTGCCGGTGCGTTGATTGCCCCGAATAACGACTGCGCAATCAATAGAATGTAGAGAAGCCACTGCAACTTCACTCCGATAAACGCTTGCGCCGCAAAGAGTGCGGATACTGCCGTTTGCCCGCTCGTCGCGGCGAGAACAAGTTTCCGTCGATCCATAGAATCACCGATGCTGCCGCCGAGCAAACCGAAAGCCATCGTAGGGATTCCGCTGCACAATCCCGCCAAACCAATGGCTAGCGAACTATGTGTGAGGTTGTACAGTTGAAGCGTTACCGCAAATGTGTTCATATAACCGCCGAAGGTGGATATACCAGTCCCCAACCAGAGCCGACGAAACGCTGGGGACTCGCGCAGGGGACTCGTATCCATAAACCAATGCCATCGCAACAACAGAAATACTCCCCCTTCAGCCACATCGGAACTGCACACGGCTACCGCGATAACGTTGCACTGTACCAGGATGGCACACTCACAAACAAATTCTGTGCATTTCAATAAATCCCTTCCTGTGCTGAGTTCGTCATATTCATTCCCGAACTCATCCGTTGAGCAAGGCAGAAAGCCCACCGACCTTGTTTGCGATCGCACACATGTTCAGCGTTACCTAGCCAAAAAGGCGTGACCTAACGAAGTAGCGTGATGTCCTCAGCCTCTGAACCCAGTCTAGCCATGCTGACAAATCGGTTCAGTGCCAAATCAAATTTATATGCAACAACCAAGCTTTTCGACAATTATCCAAATAAATCCGCTCTGAAGGGTATAAGAGTTGAGGCGCAACGAGCTATAATATTTAAGCCGGAGCTGGCACTTGGTGAGGGGGAATCCGCGTTGCCGCCTATACCGCATTGGCTTGTTTACGCATCTGCTGTCGTCCTGCCGCTGGGCGCCTTTTTGCTGACTCCGCCCAGCTTGTTGATGAACAAGTTGATTTCAAAATTTGAGATACATCCTAAGCTTGAAAATCCGCAGATTTCTTCCGTTAACGTATACGGCACGGAACTACGCGGTCGGGATCGAGATCGGTTCATTGTGGCGTTTAATAACGCAGATTTTCTGTTCGAGTATGGCACAATTCCTGCCTTGAACAAAAACCCAATTTTCATTCGCGTAAAGCAAGGTAAACGCATGTATGAGTTTACTGCATACCTGTATGGTGATGGGATGATTCAACTGGTGCGGCACAAAGGAAAGCGACAGGTAACCTATCGGGTGTCTTCAGAAATTCTGGAACTCGTACTTCAATCGTGTATTCGCGATGCTTGGTGGGTCACTTGAATATTCCGCGAGCCAAGATTTGCATGGCTAGCAGGTACTTACTGCGCCTGCGTGTATGCGGCTCGCCTCTCATCCCCACCGTCCCCCTACTGACCACAATGTTTCTAAACCTCACGCAACCGCTTATGCATGATCTTGAACATTCTCTTACAATCTCGTGGCCTTTGCTTTAACGTTTTAGCAAATCTGAGCCGGCGTGGAGGTGGTGTAAGGCAGCGGTCTACGTCTGCGTTAACGTACTATTCATGTCTGCACCTCTTTACAAACTATGAGAACCAGGGGGATGGTTTGCCCATGCAAATTCGATGGTGGCTCAGTGCAGTTGGATGCGTGTCCCTTGTGTGCAGTCCTGGATTGACCGTGATCAGTGCCGATACACCTGCTATGCCAATACCTAACGCCAATCATACGATCTTCGGCCCTAACGTGTATGTGTTCGATCCTTCTATGCCGAGTTCCAGTATCCAGCAAGTTGCAGATACAATCTACAGCCAGCAGGAGACCAACGAATTCGCCAGCCAGGGATATGCATTGCTCTTTAAGCCGGGTAGTTATCAAGTCGACGTTAAAGAAGGATTTTACACACAGGTTGCCGGACTAGGCCAGAATCCTGGAGACGTCACCATTGACGGCAACATTAACGCCAACGCACAGTACAATGATGGCAACGCCACAGACAACTTCTGGCGCTCAGTCGAAAACCTTACGGTCGATCCAACCGCTGGCGTTACCGATAACGGCGTCAAGTGGGATCCGCAAGGAATGCAATGGGCTGTCTCACAAGAAGCCCCAATTCGGCGGGTGCATGTCGAAGGAAACCTAGATTTATTCGATTTCACGTCTTCATGGGGAGCTGGCTATGCAAGCGGAGGTTTTATGGCTGACTCCGTGGTCGATGGCAAAGTCGTTCCTGCGTCCCAGCAGCAGTGGTTGTCGCGCAACAATCAGTACGGCAACTGGAGTAACGGCGTATGGAATATGGTTTTCGTCGGTGACACAAATCCACCGAGCGGAACATGGCCCGCAGAGCCGTATACGGTGGTTCAGCAGACGCCCGTGATCGCTGAAAAGCCGTACCTGTACATGGACAATCAAGGCAAGTTTAACGTCTTTGTACCTGCATTGCAGACAAATCGCCAAGGTGTGAGTTGGGAGAATGGTGCGACGCCCGGGCGCTCGATTCCCATCGATCAATTCTTCATTGCATTCCCAAATACACCGGTCGCTCTTATTAACCGTGCACTCGATCAAGGCAAAAACCTCATTTTCACACCAGGTACCTATCAGATTACGGATACGATCCGGATCACCCATCCAGACACGATTGTGATGGGCCTTGGCTTTCCGACTCTGGTTGCGGCTAACGGGCAACAGGCCATGTCCGTCGCCGACGTTGGAGGCGTCCGCATTGCTGGCCTCATCATCGATGCTGGCGCAAAACGCACCCCGGCCCTGATGACCATTGGGTCAGATCATGGTCAGGCACAATTTCATTCGCCGCACTTTGACTACGCAAGTAATCCCACCATACTATACGACCTGACCTTCCGTGTCGGTGGAGCGCGCCCCGGAACGACCGATGCTTCCCTGGTCATCAACAGTAATCATGTTATCGGCGACGACATTTGGCTATGGCGGGCCGATCACGGCACAGGAGTTGGCTGGAATCAAAATGTGGATGCCAACGGATTGGTTGTCAATGGCGATGACGTGACCATGTATGGCCTGTTTAATGAACATCACGAACAATATCAAACCTTATGGAACGGAAACGGCGGACGTGTCTACTTCTACCAATCAGAGGATCCCTACGATGTGCCGAATCAGGCCGCGTGGATGAGCCACAATGGAACCGTAAACGGTTACGCCTCGTACAAAGTCGCGGCCAATGTCACGTCAAACCAGGTTTTCGGGATCGGCGTCTATTCCTACTTCCGGGATGCTGCCGTCGTGCAAAACAGCGCGATCGAAGTGCCAGACGCACCTGGCATTAGCATAACGCATGCAACGACGGTGTGGTTAAATGGTCAGCCTGGTAGCGAGATTGCACACATCGTGAACGACATCGGCAATCCTGTGTACGCGAACTCACCGAGCGACGCCATGCGTCAGACGCTTGATGCGTTTCAAGGAAGTGGCAGTCCAAGCGACGTCTCCCCTTAACCTCTCATGGTCATGTACATGGGTACCGAGGAATATCTTTGCCTACTTCGATCAAAATTCAATACTTGGGTGTTATGTTCATGTCGAGCCACGAAGCTCCCAATTACGGTATCGAGGTGGTAACAGACATGGCGTATCACTTCACACGCAAAACCATTCTAGGCACCCTAGCAACTGCACTCACGTTCGGGCTTGGTTCGACGGCAGTATTCGCATCTGTGTCACACTCATCTCACCACACTGTGCTCGCATCGACCCAGACGGGTTCTAAGAGCACGTCCAGCAACCGACAAGCCGAAAGGCGTCGGGATCCATTGGAACTACGGCAACTCTTGCTTGCAACAGCCGCTAAAGATCTCAATATAAGCACTGCGACACTGAAAAATGACTTGCGGTCAGGCAAGACACTGGCTGACATCGCGTCGGCGCAAGGTGTTTCAACATCTACGTTGACATCGGACTTGAATGCAAGCGTGCAAACACAGCTAAAGACCGAGGTTACCGATGGGAAAATTTCGAGTGCACAGGAGACGATGCTTACATCTCATCTCGATACATGGATAAGCGATTGGGTCAACGGCAAGTTGCCAAACCATCCCGCCAGATTCCACCGCGTAGGATGGGGTGCAAGGTTTGCCCTTGAGGGAAGCCTCATTTCAACTGCGGCTCAAGACCTGAATCTGAGTACATCGGCGCTGGAAAGCGACCTAAAAGCGGGCAAGACACTGGCCGATGTTGCGTCGGCACAGGATATCGCAGTATCTACGCTGATTTCCGATTTGGAATCGACGATTCAGTCCGATTTGAATGCGGCTGTCTCCCAGGGAAAGTTGACATCGTCGCAAGAGACCAATATCCAATCGCACCTTGATTCGTGGATTACGAACTGGGTGAATGGGACCTTCCCGCAAGGTGCTCATATTCAAGGAGCTCAATCGACAACATCGCCTTCTGACACCACTTCTACCAATGCCCAGGCATAAGTGCCTCATGAACCCCGCTTCCCCTGCAGCGGGGTTCATGTTCTTCTACTCTCTGCGCCACGTAAAAACGCCCACCGACATGGGTGGGCAGCGAGTTTTGGTCGAGAGAAAAAGCAGCTTGCAGATTACACAAAGATACTCAAGTTAAGCATGGATAAAACCGTCTGATCTGGATGAACGGTTCGTTCCACCAGTTTTAGCGCCCCGTCCACACGGCGAATCACGTCGATTCGCTCGCCGAAGAGCTGCTCCACATCAGGTTTGTCACGAATGCTGCGGAGGATTAACACATAGCTTTGCACGGTCGCCTCATCCGGGCCATTCTCCCCAGTCACGAGGATATTTGTGACCACGTGACGCGTGCGGGTATGGGGATTCTCTGCCCATGCGGAGGTTGTACGAAGTCGTTCCACCCGAGTGCGAAGACTTTGCTTTGTCTCGTCAAAAAACGTCATATCATTCACGATGTCACAAGGGTCTTTGAAGTCCCGCGTTGCACGCAACGGCATTCGATAGCGGATATTGTCATCCAACAGATCCAGCCACTCCTCATATTTGCGTGCATCGAGTAGTGAAGCCTCGGTATACAAGAATCTACAAATGTCATCATAGTGCATATGCTCCACCTCTTTCACGTGCAGCTATCGAGGTCAAATCGCGTCATCGAGTAAACATTCGATCCAGCGCTCGTAAAAGGCCCGCGAAATGGCGTCTAGATAACACGTTGGATACGCCACGCCCGGCCCCGGCCATGATGGATCCGGTTCAACTCTGTCTAAACCCATTAAATAGTTGAGAACATTGTTGTAATGAACGTCTTTGTCCTGCGTCATCCATCCCTGGCTAGCCTCGGCGACGCGCGTCCAGATTTCCGCATCATCCTGCTCTAGCGTGCCTGCCGGGCCAAAGGAACCGACGTAGCTAAGGTAGGATGCTTCTTTGAACGCTTCGGGGGCATCCTTATCTACCATCAACCACGATGTCACTTCAATCGAAGTCGGCGTGAGCGGCCTCCATACCCTAAAATTGACAAACGATGTCAGTGGCTCATCCGGCCCTCCTGTCCCATGCATCGGACTGACGAATGACAGGTTCGGGAAACAGTTACCGACCGTAATCATCGTGTTGCGAAAGACGTCTAGTTGCACCGGATCGAGGTTGCGTTCAAACATTGGCCACATGTCTTGTGGAAGTCCCTGAAACGGCGGCACATTCATGTCTTTGCGGCGCGTAACGATGTTGATGCCGTGCCCGTTATCCAAGACGATTTGATATCCGTAGCTTGCATACATAGGATCTTTTGGGCTGATCCCTAATTCAACGGTGGACCGATGCGTCATCGCCGTATGATAAGGATCTCCTCCAAAGTTGTCGGCACTAATTTTCCAATTGGTGTGGATGATCCATCGCTGAGGAATGCCGCGTACCTCCATGCCGTGATCGCTACGACCCAGCATCAAGTCAAAATACCACTTCATGTCCCCTAGAAATGTTTCGAGAGGTTCTACATGCTCGTTCAGCGATCCAAATATCATGCCTTGATAACTTTCAACCCGTGGGATCTTCCGCAATGACCATTGACTGCGATCCATCTCCTCGCCGTAGACTTTATTTCCTGCGACAATGCCGGTGAGTTCCCCCGCAAGATTGAACGTCCAGCCGTGGTACGGACAGGTGAAGGCTTTTTTGTTTCCAAAGTCGGCTGTACACAGTTTCGTACCGCGGTGTGTGCAGGAATTGAGGTAAGCTTGCACTTTGCCTTCTGCATCACGAACCAACAAGACGGGATCATGCGCAATCCAGCGTGTGACATAGTCCCCCGGACGTGCGACCTCAGATTCGTGCCCGAGGAAATTCCACGTCCTTGCGAAAATGCGCTCGAGCTCTACCTGAAACACATCCGGATCGGTAAACGCCCATTGTGGCAACAATCCGCGCTGCACTTTCGCACGCACGTTTTCGAGAAGCGATCGGTCAAGTTTGCCATACTTCATATCCTTCACCACCCATTGTAAGCGTTATTAAACGGAAGGCATCGATGCATTGGCCTGGTTTCCCCCGCGACGAGTCTGACCGACTTTACGTGGCGCTGTTTCACGAACGCCAAAGCCAATCAAGAAAACGAGGAACGATCCCGCTGCTGCAATGAACATCGGCATTGTCAATCCGAAATGATCGGCTGCGACGCCCGCAAGCGTAGGCACGACAGTACCACCAAAAATTTCGCCAATCATCATCATCAATCCGATGGTCGATGCCGCAAACACGGCCGGCACAGACTCACTGGGAATGATGGACATCACGACAGGAGAAAAGCCTTGACCGATGGCAAGCACGAACAGAAGGACAATCAGCACGCCGATTCCCGTGTGCACCTCCGCAAGCACGAGTGGCGCCAATGTCGCTAAGAGGCCAGAGGCGATCAATGCGGGTTTGCGGCCGATGCGATCGGAGATGAATGGGACGACAAATCCCCAAATCCATGATCCGAAGCCGAATGCACTCATGGCCCAGCTCATTTGTGTCGTGCTGATGTGGTCAACCTCGGTCATCAGTACAGGGGCAAAGGTCGCAAATGTAATCAACCATGTGATAAAACCAATAGAACAAATCAGGCACAGCCACGTGTTCCGATTGCGGAAGATCACCTTGTAGTCGGACCAGCGCAACCGATGCACTTCTGCCTGTGTATCTTCATACCGAATTTGCGGTTCACGCATGTATTTCGCCACTATCAGCGTGAGAATAAGTGCCGGGATCGCCAATAGATAAAAGGCGACACGCCAATTGAACGCATTGGCCAATCCGACGACGACGAGCGGCGCGATCGCGCTGCCAAGTAAACCACTGGCGCTTTGCACAAAACCGATGTTAAAGCCCTGTCGACTTGGCGTCGAGACGGATTTGACCGCTGTTGCGCCGATGGGAAACACAGGTCCCTCGGAGAGCCCCATCAGGGCGCGGACGAAAAACATCGCCAAAAACGACCCCACGACGCCCGATAGCACAGATGTCAGGGCAAAAATAACCATGAAGATGACGAGAATAGGTTTGCGATGGCCGATGAGATCGGAATAGCTTGAGAAAAACCACGCAGATACGCCCCAGCAAACGGACAACGCAGAAGCGAACATACCTATTTGCGCGTTATTCAAATGCAGCGCGGGAATAATAAAAGGCTCAAGAAACGTAATGCTCTGGCGGTCCATAAAGACAAGACCGAAGGCAAAAAACATCATCACAATAATGCCATTCTGATACGTCCAGAAAGACGATTTGGACTTCATGGTCCATCCCCCTTCGCGTACTCCCGTAAAAACGGGATGAGTGCCTGGTGAAAGGCATCAGGCTGTTCCTTTACACAGTCGTGGCCGCAAGGTAGGACGACCATATGTGCGGCAGGTAAGGCCTGATACATTTCCTTGCCAAATTCGACGCTATTGACCAAATCAAACTCCCCCCAGACGATGAGCGTCGGTGCCTTGATGTATCGCAATCTTCGGCGGAGATTATATCGGGCTCGGTGTATCGGATGTGTCATGTGCCGCATGATGAGCGTGTACGCAGCCACTGCATCGGGCCGTTCGACACGCGCGAGCCATCTTTCTACGGCCTCGTTGATTTCGCTCTCACGCATCTGCCCGATTCCCCGGGCATACTGCACAAGCTCCTCACGAGTAGGCACCTGCACCTGTTTCATCATGTGCGGCGTGGAAGTGGACATGCCACCATTCGCCACCAATGTAAGCGTGCGAACTCGCTCTGGGCTCTCATAGGCGAGCAGGGCCGCGACCCAACCGCCCATCGAGTGACCCACGATGTGAGCAGATGTAAGTCCCAGCGCATCCTGCAGTTCTCGCACGAAATCGACAAGGTATGCGAACGAATATTCGACAAACAGCCTCTCCCCATCGCCCCACCCCATCAGATCGGGCGCATACACGTGAAACTGTGCGGAGAGTGCTTGAATCGTGGAAATCCAATAATCCCCTCCTTCCCAAAATCGAACACCGTGCAATAGCACCACGGGGTCCCCCGATCCGGCCTCCCAAACGACTGTCTTGCCGTGACTCAGCTCAACAGTCCTCCGCTCAATGGTACGGATGTCATTCATGTAACCATGTCACCTCTTATCTCCAGATGGCAAACGTCATACCCACACCCGTACCGGCTGGTGAGCGATAGCCAGACACATATTCGAGATACTCAAGCTGCAGGTGTTCAACGGCTCCTGCGGCCGCGATCCAATTCAGAATTTCACCCGAAGCCCCCTCCAGCCGATCCCTGGGAAGCGCTTTCAAAATGCTTGCATCTTTATTTTGGAGTCCCCGGATGACCAGTTCATCCAAAGATTCATCCAACTTGAAATGACTCAAGCCTCCCGATCCGATCACGGCCACGCGCAGATCGGCATCCCATGATTCGATTGCCCTCCGCAGCGCCTGCCCGAACTCATAACAACGCGCCGGAGTCGGTTGATTCGGTTGAAAGAAGCAGTTAATAAAGACCGGTACCATTGGGATGTCTTGTGGCACCAACCTCCGTTTCACAAACGTGTACGCGTGTCCCAAAGACCGATCTCGCAGTTGCGTCCTGCTTTGTGCAACGTCAAACCCTTCTTCCGTCATGCGCAGCAAGATGTGCTTGCCCAAGTTGCTTTCGGTCCGGTAGCGCACAGGCTCATCCGTCGTGTGCCAGGCCCAGATCACAGGGCGAAGAGAAGGATGTAAGTCTTCCAAACGGTGTGGTAAATCGACGATTTCGTCTCCCCAGTACACGGCGAACGCCGGCTTCACCTCGTCCCAAAACAGTTCCTCTTGGTCGTCTCCGATGACGACGATGACATCAGGGCTTACTTGTGCAATCACCGTTTGTAAGTGGTCGATTGCCATTTGGCACTGCTCGTACTTACGTTGCCAAACCTCCGGCCGAAGTTGTGGTGCCAGGACGTTCGCGTACTGTAGCTCCCGCTGTTCATACTGTGTGTCCGGATTTTCGCGATCCCGCTGGGCATGCAAGGGCCACACCTCGGACGGACTACTTACTTGCGGGCTATGGGAGGAACCAACACCTAAGACGATTTTCGCCATCTTTAAACCTCCTGCGCGATGACCGCGATGATTTCTAGTTGAACGCGTGCACCCCGTCGCAACGGCCCGCAAATCGCGTGTCGTGCCGGTCTGGATGCCGGGTCAGGAAACATCTTGACCCACTCCTCATTGACCAGGGCTCGCATGTCGTCATCATCGACGTAGACCGTCATCTTGATGATGTCATCGGGCCTGCCTCCAGCATTGCGCATAAAGGCGGCGACGTTTTGAAACGCCAACTCCACCTGTCGCGACGGGTCGGGCGGAATTTGTTTTGTCGCGGGATCGACACCGGCAATCGCTGAGGAAAAAACGAATGGCCCTATCCTGGCCCCTTGCGGGATCGGCGTCTGACCGTGCGTAACACCTTCGATTTCAATACTTGTGCGCCGCATATACGAACACCCCCTAAGAACGAATCCACCTGTCACATGCTCCCTTGCCCCCAATCTATGCCCGTTTCGATCACGATATGAACCGACAATATTGTCAACAATCATCTATTAGCGTGAGTAGATTGCCAATTGCACCATTGATCTCATAAGGAATTGGGTTTACCGCCGTGATAACCTTTTACGTACAACTCACAAAAACAGCCGAATCCTGAATTTCAGGTACGGGGGACTGCAATACATGGGGTGAATCGCCATCCGGCACAGCCGGGGCGTAGGGACTGTTCTTCCACCGAACCCGTCAACTAACCTCGGAGGCTTTAGGAGGAATTTGATGTTCAAGAAGGCAATCTCCACCGTCGCTGCAACCATAACCACGCTCGCACTGGGATCGACGATAGCTATGGCAAGTGTAAATCTGCCGCCAGGGGTTTCGATCGATCACAACATTCGTCCGTTGGCCAGCGAAAACGCCTCGTATCAGGTAAAAACCAACGCTGTTCTCAGAGTGGCAGAAAGCAAACTTGGTACCCCGTACATTTGGGGGCATAACGAAGACCGAGGGCAATACGGGTTTGATTGTTCCAACTTTGTCGAGTACGTGTACCATCATGCGCTTGGCTATAAGTTCACCACGTCGTCCCGCATGCAGTATTACGAAGTGGGAATCAGGGAACCCAAGTCAAACTTGCAACCAGGCGATCTGCTCATTTTCGAGTATGGTAAACACGTTGGCATTTACGCAGGCAATGGCGAAATGATTCAGTGCGGCGGAGGGCTCGGAAAGGTTGGCTTCCTGAGCGTCAAACCGGGATCGTATTGGGGCAACCACCTTACAGCTGTAAGGAAAATGTACTAATCTACGAATCCCATGTTTCCCGCAAAGGGCTGCAGGTATCGACTGCCTGCAGCCCTTTGCCTTTTGGCTCGCGAATGTACTTTTGCGATGTATGTTTCGCCGCCTGCGATACATATTACAGACATGAACAGTTACCACTTATCTGGCTTTTGCATTGCGGCGGTTGTGAGTACATCGTTATGGTGGGGCGAAGCGCCGGCTACCGCAGGTGACTGCGTGCGACCCCACCATGTGTACCAGCGGACAGATATGTCCACACAGCCAAGTGCCATCACCGTGTTTGGCCGTGATTATGACATCCGCAAATATCGCAAGGAAAGCGATCTTTTTACGATCACGGCATACAACTTGGATCGCATTTCGACGGGTAAAGATCCCGGGGATCCTGGCTTTGGCATCACCGCAACCGGCACTTTTGCGAAAACGGGCCGAACGGTTGCCGTCGATCCTACTGTGATTCCGTATGGAAGCCTACTGTACATTGAGGGGGTGGGCTGGCGCATCGCCGAGGATACCGGCGGCGCCATTCGCGGACGTCACATCGACGTGCTGATGCCATCTAGGAGAAATGCCTTGCAGTTTGGAGTGAAGCAGTGCAAGGTCACGGTCTATATCCCGGACAATCTCACAGACGTGTGATTCACGCTGTGAGCCTGAGCCGTATCACTTGATGTATGCACGGATCGCATCGATAAAGGGGGAAAACTGGTTTGCGTAACGCACGACTGCTTGGCGAATCTCGGTCGGTGTGACCTGTGCGTGATCGCGAAGCAACTTCGTGCGTAGGTCGAAGATGCCCGTGAACGAATCGAACCATTGTGCGTCGACAACCTGTTCTTCGACCAAGACCTTCACAATGTCGGCGTAGCCGCCGGGGTCGCGCATGACCAAAGCATCGATGATAAGGGACGAGATGTCTGTCACGTACTCGACGCTTGTATGCAATGCGCGCTCGGCGGCAAGGCGCCAAGTCAAATCTTGCTCCCAAGCGTCACTTTGCTGGGATAGCGTCTGCAACCACGCTACTCGTTCGGAAAGCCCCGCTAACCACGTCTCAATCTGTTCCTTGTGAGCATCGGTGGGGAACATCCGACATCCTCCTTTCTAACCATCTCTGACGCGCAATGGGGAATAAATTCGAAAACATGTCGTCCTTCATCACTGGACTCACGGTGTCGTCCATTCTCACATCTGCGGGATTGATGGCTGGTCGTGGTATCCACACGTCCACAATTTCAGAACCCTGAGGTCTTGCAGCTACGTCGTAAACATCGGCTGTATACACCCACTTGAAGCCTTTTGTGCCTGTTGGCAATACAATGGTATATTCGGCCAGCCATGCGAGATGTTCCAATTTGAGCCCAGCCTCTTCCCAAGCCTCGCGGTGGGCCGCCTGCTCCGGCGTCTCGCCCGGCTCCACTTTGCCGCCGGGTAACTCCCAACCGCGTAGGGGATGGCGAACCCAGACGAGACTGTCAAAAGCAAATGCGAAAACGATGACCGAATGCGGAGGGTGAGCTGCCCTACGCTCAATATCCGTATGCAGATGGCGAGCAGGTTGCCAAGCGCTCGAATGCACCGCATTCACCACCATTTCCCAAAGGCAATTCCAATCGCGAGACCCAAGAAAGCCCCGACGATGATTTCGCTCGGTTCATGACCTAAGATCTCCTTAAGGCGCTCTCCTTCCTCTTGAACGGTTGCAGCCGACTCCCCACGTTGAGAAAATTCCATTGCAATTCGATTGAGAAGCACTGCGTGCTCGCCGGCATGTCGACGAATGCCACCGGCGTCGTACAACACGATGGCGGCAAAGACAACCGCAGTCGCAAAGACCGGGGATGAGGGACCCACGACAAACCACAAAGCGCTCGCCAACGCGACAACGCCGGCAGCATGTGAACTTGGCATGCCGCCCGCGTCCAGTAGCTTATGTATATCCCAGGCGCGCGTCGTAAGATAATGAATGGGAACTTTCAATATCTGTGTAAAGACGATGGCACAGATAGCCGCCATCAGCGCAGTATTGGCCCACAGCCCCAATAGGAAGTGCGGAACGTCTGACATCAACAGCGGCCCTCCTTGATAGGCAGGGCGCCGAACAACGGCGCCCGCTTGTACCCACCATCACTTTACCATTCTTGAATTTCCTTGACCACACTTTTGTCGAGTGCCTTGACAAGAGCCGTGATCAATTGGATAGCCTGGAAGTAGTCGTCCTCGTGCACAATGGCGTTGTGGCTGTGAATGTACCGTGTCGCAAAGCCGATGTTGACACTTGGGACGCCAATGCCGTGTAAGTGGAACGCCCCCGCGTCTGTTCCACCCCCACTCATGCTCTCCACTTGCACCGGGATCTTCTCCGTCGCCGCCGTATCGAGCACAAAATCGCGGAATCGGTTATTTGGAATCATCGAACCGTCGTAGATCATCAACAAAGGACCCTTGCCCGCATCGGCCAATTGCCCCCGTTGGTCACCATCAATGCCCGGTGTATCGCCAGCGATACCGACATCCACCGAGATCGCAATATCTGGATTGACCAGGTGCGCCAACGTGCGAGCACCGCGCAGGCCCACTTCTTCCTGCACAGTTGCACCTGCATAAAGCGTATTCGGATGAGATTGGCCCTGCAGTTCTTTAAGAACGCCAATCGCCGTCGCGCAGCCCAACCGATTGTCAAGAGCCTTCGACATATACATCTTAGGATTGCCCATTTGCGTAAACGGCGAATAAGGCACAATCGCGTCACCCGGACGCACGCCCAATTCTTCTGCGTGCTCTTTGCTCGTCGCACCGATGTCGATAAAAACGTCCTTGAGTTCGACGACCTTCTTGCGCTCTTCGGCTGGCAGGATGTGTGGAGGCTTCGAACCCGTCACACCCAGCAGATTGCCTTTGCGCGTTTGGACAATCACGCGCTGGGACAACACGACCTGCGACCACCAGCCTCCGATGGTCTGGAATTTCAAAAAGCCTTCCGGCGTGATGTGCGTTACCATGAATCCGATTTCGTCAAGGTGCCCGGCAACCAGAACTTTCGGGCCTGTAGCATCACCAGTTTTGACGCCGACGATCCCGCCAGAGCGGTCACGCAGGACTTGTTCCGACAAGGGTGCCAAGTGTTGTTCGAACAACTTACGCACACCCGACTCGTACCCGGAGATGCCATACGCATCACACAGTTCACGCAAAACGTCGATATGTGTCGCCATGTATGTATGCCTCCTTCTCGATGCCTAAGGCATCACGTATATGTTACCACAGTCCTCATCTGCGATCCGCCATTCCGATTGGCACCCATGTGCTTCGCGGAATACGCTGAAGCGATACGCAATCTATGCTCAAAGGAGAATGCAGGATGGTGCATCTTCAGCCTGTGTGGATCGACGAATATCCGTTTACGGCGACACACGTCGCCCTGCCAAAGACAAACTTGCTTGCAATCAGCAACTCGATTGGATACGCGATGTGCGGAGCACTGGATATCGCGCTTTTGCGCACACAACTTGCAAGCCGCGGTATCGTCGCTGTGCGCGCAACTGGCGTAAAGACCATATCCGAGTTGTTGGACGGCACCGTAGAAAGCTGCACGCAAGAAGCGGAAGCACTTGGCATCCTCTGCGGAATGCCAATTCGCGAAGCTTTGCGGCTGATGGGCGCCGCCGAGCAACAGCAGTCCACGCAGAACGGATAACCGTTCTGCGTGAAACAACTCCGTCGTTGAGATACCTTTGAACTTTTCCCCCATTCGTTTCGTCGTTTTCTTTCGAAAGAAAAAACGTTACGATAACAGCGATGGGTCCCTACTGGAGCCTTTGGTGCAGTTTGGATTCCAGCGTAGAACAGAACGGGGGATTGTGGTGTCGCATCTTCACCTCTTTATCGTGCAGCACGGTTTGCTAGCCATTTTTGTCTTGATGGCGCTCGAAAGTTGTTGCATTCCGATTCCTTCTGAGGTTGTCATGCCTCTCGCCGGATTTTTGGCATTTCGCCATCTCATTGGCTTTTGGCCAGCGCTCATTGTGGGCACGATAGCCAACCTTGTCGGGTCCCTGATTGCCTATGCCATTGGCGACTACGGCGGGCGGCCATTTGTCCTTCGCTACGGCCGCTATATCGGTTTTAACGCCCGCCACTTGGACAAGGCCGAACACTGGTTCAACCGCTTTGGCGAAGTAACCGTCTTTTTTGGACGCATGGTGCCCGCGGTCCGGACGTTTGTCTCGCTACCAGCCGGGTTTGCACGCATGCGCATGGGCCGCTTTATTGTGTTTTCCCTAATTGGATCGGCCATTTGGAATCTTGGCATGCTCTATGCGGGATACCAACTCAACAAAAATTGGCAAGTGTTTGCCGATCACGTCAAACCGTTCACGTATGTCGGCGCCGTCATTCTTGTCATCGCCGTAATCGCCTTTTGGGTGCGCCGAAAGTCGGGTCAGGGTCTCGAATAAACGATGGAGCGGGCGCGGCGTCCGAGCGACCCCGCGCTCTCTTCCAGCATTTCTTTAGGTAGAAACAGCCGATTCTCGCGACTGGGAACCAATGTACGGATCAATTTTGATGCCTGACTTAAGTCGACCATATCCCCATTTGCGCCGATGAGTGTGATACCTTGCCCTAAAACGTCGTATCCGGGAATGATACACTGACGCTGCGAAACGTAATAATCGGGATGAAAGCCCATTGCCTTTGCGGTAGTGCGCAAAGCCGCGAGATCGATCTGCGAGGTATCCTCCCGCACCACGGGTGCAAAAAGCTTACGATGCAAGAAACGCGTTGCGAGATCCCGTAGAATCGCATCGTCTGCCTCGGACCACAAATGGAATGCATAGACGAGCACCGCCTCGTCAAGCCGCACATAGGCCGCGACATCCGTCCCGGCAGGAGCGAGTACCCGCGCCAAGGCATCCGGCACCTCAACCCGACTTTCCTCGCTCATCAAATCCCGGACGCGCGTAAGAATTTTCTCGACCAACACATCGCTGCCAACCGTTACAGGATGTAAGTAAACTTGCACGTACATGAAGTAACGTGCCAGCAAATATTGCTCGACGGTATGTAGACTGGATGATTTTACATAAATGCGCCCATCAGTCATCGTCAGCGAGCGAATGAGCCTCGCCAATTCGAAGCGTCCGTACGAAACTCCCGTGGCTTGTGCATCGCGCAACATGTAATCCATGCGGTCGACGTCGAGTTGGCTCGAGATGAGGGCCTCAATCGCTGGAAAACGCCCTTCCTTGCGAAGAATGGACACCAGATCCAGAGCAAAATCGCTATCGACGCCATCCAGCGTCTTTCGCAGTTCGCAGTCTTCGAGAATGATACGATATGTCCATTCTTCATGATGAATGCCGAGTACCGATTCAAACGTGTGGGAAAACGGACCATGCCCGACATCGTGCAAAAGCGCGGCGGAGAGTGCCAGGCGCTCGTCGCGGCGATCCGTTGGCCAGCCACACTCGCGTTGTAGATGATATAAGACGCGGCGCATGGTTTCGTACGCGCCAAGAGAATGAGCAAACCGCGTGTGCTCGGCCCCATGGAATGTTAGATACGACGTACCCAACTGGCGAATACGCCGCAAACGCTGGACCGCGGGAACATTCACCAAATCCCACAGCAGTGAATCGTCAAACAGGATCTCATCATGTACCGGATCTTTCAAAACCTTCTCAAACAGAGAACTCACCTGCTTATCAAAAAGGCTGGCCGAGTCGCCTTCGCGGCCCGGTCAGCCAAACGTGTATTCAATCGCATGAACCCGGTTGACCAGCGTGTGTCGCCGTTCGAAAACTCGAGCCACATCCACACATCGAGGTCGCATTCGGGTTGTTAATCTTAAAGCCTTGACCCGTCAGGTCGTCAACATAATCCACTTCCGAGCCGTCGATCAACTCCAAGCTCTCCGGATCCACGACGACCTTGACGCCGTGTTGAGTGAAGACTTGGTCTCCCTCTTTCTGTACATCTAAAGCCATGCCGTAGCTGAAACCCGTGCAACCACCCGGCTTGGTATAGAGACGCAACGCGTCTTCGTCGGAAGCCTGCTCAGAAATGAGCGCCCGCACGCGCTCCGCCGCGCTTTCGGTCAACGTGATCACAGTGGTTCGCCTCCTCACCCTTCTATTATACGCGTATCGGCGCGAAAAGACAGGCTGATTTAACCGAGGCTACGCACGACATCGAGGACCGCGTCGGCGTGACCATCCACCTTGACTTTCGGGAAAATGGCCGCAATGGTGCCATCGCGATCGATTACGAAGGTAGTACGCTCAATGCCAATCGACTTCTTACCAAACATGTTCTTCTCCTTCAAAACGCCATACTTCTCACAAATTTGGCTGTCCGTATCGGCAAGTAGCGGAAAGTTTAACTGAAATTTGTCGCGAAATTTGCCGTGCGACTTCACATCGTCGCGGGACACGCCGTAAATAGCGGCGCCAAGATCGGCAAACTGTGACTGTAAGTCGCGAAAAGCACATGCTTCGGCGGTACATCCGGGCGTATCGTCCTTCGGATAGAAGTACAGCACCACAACTTGTCCACGCAGATCGCCCAGTCTTACTTGTTCGCCATTGTCCGCGACGGCTTGAAAATCCGGCGCCTGTTCGCCCACCTGCAGTGCCATCGGTTATCCTCCTTTTGTCCCGCGCTGGAAATTCTTTACGAATCGCGTTTGACTACTTTGATCATGCGAATTTCCGGGTCATCCGGTCCCTGTACAGGCAATCCGGCGCGCAGATTTGCTTCGATATAGTCGATGTTGTCCTGCGTGATGATCTCGCCCGGTAGCAAGATGGGAATTCCCGGTGGATACACCATGACCATTTCCGCCATGGTGCGGCCGACAGACTCCTGCAAAGGAACCACTTCCGTGGGCGCGTAAAAAGCCGACCGCGGTGTCATCCGAAGTTCGGGCATCGACGGCAACGTGACCGGTGCATGCTCCTTAATCTCACGCGGACGGAAGCGCCCGGCTATCTCGCGCAGCGCCGTCACCAGTGCGGACACATCGTCCTCGCTGTCGCCCCACGAAACAATGCAAAGAATGTTATATAAATCGCTGAGCTCGACTTCTATATTGTAATCTTCGCGCAGGATGCGCTCCACATCGTAGCCCGTCAGGCCTAGGTCTTTCACGGAAATCGTCAACTTCGTCGGATCGAGCGCGTACGTGGCGCTTCCACCAAGCTGCCGCTTGTCCAGGCACGTAAGCCCTGGAATTTGTTCGATCTCCGCCCGCGCCCGGTTGGCCAAGGCAATGGCATAACCGATGCGATCGCGCCCGAACATCGCCAATTCCTTGCGCGCAACGTCAAGAGATGCCAATAGCAGGTACGAAGTCGATGTCGTCGTGAGCATACTGAGGACCACCTGCACGTGCCGCGGATCGATCATCCCTTCCCTCACGTTCAACACACTCGAGCCTGTCATCGAGCCGCCCAGTTTGTGCACGCTCGTCGCCGCCATGTCGGCGCCACCCCCAGCCTCCATCGCAGAAAGCGGCAGTTCCGGATGAAACCCGGTGTGCACGCCATGCGCTTCGTCGACCAAAACGGGCACGCCCACGCTGTGCGCAATCTCGACAATGCGAGCGAGATCGGCCGCAATGCCAAAATAGGTAGGATTGATGACAACCAATGCGCGTGCGTCCGGATGGCGATGCAGGGCATCCGCGACCGTTTCCACCGATAATCCGTGCGAGATGCCAAAGTCGCGATCGACCTCTGGGTGCAGGAAGATGGGGTGCGCATCGGCGAGTATGATGGCGGTGAGTACGGACTTGTGCACATTGCGCGGCACCAAGATCTTCTCGCCAGGCCCAACCGTTGCCAGTACCATCGTCATGATGGCCGTCGATGTCCCTTGCACGGAAAAATAGGTGTAGTCGGCCCCAAACGCCTCCGCAGCAAGTTCCTGTGCATGTTTGATGGCGCCTGTGGGGTGATGCAAATCGTCGAGTGGCGCAATATTAATTAAATCCAAGGAAAGTGCATTATCCCCAACAAACGATCGAAACCGATTGTCCATACCCCTTCCCCGCTTGTGCCCCGGGATGTGAAACTGCACCGGCTGGCGCGCCGCATGGCGAAGCAGGGCGTCAAAAAGCGGCGTTTCATTCTGGTTCAACGGCTAGGTATCCTCCTTCTCTCGGGGCGGTTATGTCCCGCTTTCAGCTCGCGCAAACGCGCTGCGAAACCCTTCTGCAGCATGTTCCCACAGGTCAGCGCGCGTCTGGCGTAAAAATGATGCAAATGCTTCGATTTCGGCATCCGTGAGCTGGCTGAGATCAACGGTGCCGCGCACCGCCTTGTCCATGCTATTAACCTGTTCCGCGAGTTTCTTGTATCCCAATTTCGCGTCGGCGTCAATCCAAAGTTCAAATGGCATGGCACCTGAATATCCCATACCATCCGCAAAGCGCTTTAACGTCACCCACAAGCCGATGACCCGACGCGGATTCGGCACTTCTGTAAGCGACTTAACAAACTGAATACCTAATTCAATTCTGCTTTTGGCATGAATTGCACCATTGTCCACAAATACCTCATCGCCGTCCATCAGGACAGCGGAAATACCCTTCATTTGATCATCCGTCTGATGTTTTGACGTGCCCGTAAGACCTAGTTTTTGCATCTTGTTGCCCTCCCGTCCTCGAACGTTACTGCCTTCCCATTCTACCCTTCACCCGCTCCTCTGTCACACGTATATCGATGCATGGCATGTGCCCCGCTGGGCAAAGTAAGGGCAAATGACCATTGAATGAGGGGAACAGCCATGAAGACATTACGCCGTCGAACAAAAGTCGCGGCCATCGGCTTCATGCTCGCGATGCCTGGCGTGATCGCGGCACCCAATGTGGAAGCCGCTCAGACGATTTACAACACAAGCATGCCTTCCGTCATGCGCGTGGCGATTCGGGAAAACAACGCGAGCGGCGAACCAGATCCGCGTGGCCGCATTATCTACGTCCAAGCCGTCCCGTTTGTGACGTATTGCGAAGATGTATTGCCCAACGAGTGGTTCCCAAGTTGGCGTCCTGAAGCGTTAAAAGCGGGTGCAATGGCAGTCAAAATGTTTGCATGGTACCACCATCTGCACCCTGTGACCATAGACGGTTTCACGTTTGACGTCGATAACACGACGAATTTCCAACATTTTCAGGACCTTTCGTCGCAGCCAACCACAAATGCGGCATTTGCGGCTATTCAAAACGTGGCGTATACGCGACCCAATGGAGAAATTATCGAACTCAATTATTCAGCCGGTTATCAGAACGATCCAAATTGGCAATACCGCAACGCACAGAAAATGGCACAATGGGGAACCGAGTACTGGGCCGAACGAGGACAAAATTACGTACAGATTTTGCAGTTCTATTACCAGAATCGGGCACTGATGAAGCTTCAATCATAGTGCCTAGAACCACCTTTGGCCCTTGAAGAATACGACTCTAAACATCGAGGAGATCCTGCTATGAAGCGTTTTCCATCCGCTCGCTCTGTTCTGCTCGCATGTGCTGCTGCTGGCGTGATCGCGATGGCGATCCCGGTGGACGACAATTCGTCCAGTAACCATCATGCACAAAGCCTGCGCGGTGCTGTGGCCACGATGGGGCAAGTTCAAGATACTGTCGCCAACAACAACGCGACGACAGGTAACCGCACGCCTGTAGCACCCGCAAAACCGAGGCCGAATCAGGCAGTTCCGACACCTCCGCGCACAAATCCGGTACAGCCTGGCACCAACAACAGCGCCAAGCCACCAGGGGCTTCGACGCCACAACAGTCCAATCCGTCCGGAGCGGCAACGCCGGCGCCGGGAAGCCAGCCGCCCGCTGCCAGTCAAGCCACGCCTCCCGGCCCTGAATCGTGGGGATACACGCGCAAGACGAGCAAATTGCGCATTCATGTGATCGACGGGCGCACGAAACAACCACTCGAAGGTGCGGAAGTGGTCGTCATCGAGACCGAGCAGCGGTTTCGCACCGACAAAAACGGCGACACGCCATGGTTTGATGCACCCATTTTCCGCAATCCCAAGTACCGGCCAATGGTCGCCGAGCTGCATGGGCAACTGGGCGTTATTGCGTATAAGAACGGCTATCGCGACTCCATCCACCTAGGCATCCGGATGCACGAGAACATTCGTCAGGAAGCGACGGTGTGGATGTACAAGATTGGGCCGGGCGACAGGCGGATCGAACCCGTGCTCTACCAGGAGCCGTATCACCATCTTTGGCTGATTCAACTCGCGGATAAGTTTAGGCAACAATCCCAAATTGGCGAAGGCCCGGAACGCCCCTGACGGGGTTCGGGCCTTTTCGCTGTATGTTGCGTGGATATTAAGATTGCCGGACGAACATGGCCATTCGCCGTGCCGCTTCCGCCAGGCGATCCGGTGGAGCCAGCAAGCCGACGCGCACATATCCCTCACCGTGATCGCCAAATCCTGCTCCCGGTGCGACTGCCACATGCGCCTGAGATAACAAGGCCTCGGCGAACGCAACGGAATTCATGCCATTTGGAATCGGCACCCAACAAAAGAATGAGCCATCTGGCCTCGGCACATAGAGGCCGTGCTCCTGCGCACTCTGCACGAACGCATCACGGCGAACTTGATACGCATTCACCAACTCGTCGATGCAATCAGTCGGCCCAGTCAATGCTTCGGCCGCAGCCTCCTGCACCGCCGCAAAAATCGACACGTAATAGTGATCTTGAATTAGATTGATATGTTCGATCACGTCCCGATTTCCCACGGCAAAGGCCACGCGCCAACCGGCCATGTTAAACGTTTTGCTAAGCGTGTAAATTTCAATACCGACTTCCTTCGCGTCTGGTTGCGCCATGAACGACGGTGGCCGCTTGCCGTCATAGCCAATGGCACCATAGGCAAAGTCATGCACCACAAGCGTTCTATGCTCGCTCGCCTTGGCGATGACATGTTGAAAAAATTCAGGTGTCGCGCCGGCTCCCGTCGGGTTGTTCGGGTAGTTGAGATACCAAAGCCGCGTACGATCCCAGACTTGTTCAGGTACGGCGTCCAAGTCCGGCAAAAAGGAACGTTCGGCAAGCAGTGGCATGGGATAAGCCACGCCGCCAGCGAGCGCAATTCCACTCAGATAATCCGGATATCCTGGGTCCGGAACGAGCGCAACATCCCCAGGGTTCAAATATAATTCGGCCAATTCGACGAGTCCCGTTTTGCCACCGACAATCACGGCCACTTCCGTCTCCGGATCTACCGTAACCCCATACGTGCGCTGATAAAACGCGGCAGCGGCTTCCTTGAGTTTCGGTAAGCCGCGAAAGGGTGGGTATTTGTGCGTCGCTGGATCGAGAACAGCACGGCGAAGAGCTTCGACAATGTGCGGTGGCGTCGGCAGGTCAGGATTTCCCTGACCAAGATTGATGACGTCGTGCCCGGCGGCCTGAACGGCAGCAACCCGGCGCGTGAGTCCTGAAAAAAACTGCGATGGTAGACGCGAGATGCGATCCGCTACGACAAACTTCACAACGAGCGCCCCTTGTGTTCAATGGTTTGAAAACGAATTTTGCGACGGCGCAAACCGACGCTGAGAATGAGCCCTACCGCAAGATAGTCGATGGCAAGCGATGTGCCACCGTAACTGATAAATGGCAATGTGATACCTGTCGACGGACTCAGATACATGTCCGCCCCAATGTTTTCAAATACCTGAAACGAAAACATACCCACCACGCCAACGGCCATGTACATGCCAAACGGATCGATGGTCGTTTGGGCAATGCGGATCAAACGATAGCAAAGCAAAAGAAAGAGCAGCACTAAAATTGCCGAACCAACGAAGCCGAATTCCTCTCCAATTGCCGAGAAGATATAGTCGGTCCACTGATTTGGCACCCAACCGCCGCTGGTCAGCACACCTTTCCCGTAGCCTTCGCCAAACAATTGCCCGCTGCCAATCGCGGTTTGCGTCATATGAATGTTGTATCCATACTGGTCTTGGCTAAAGCTCGGATTAAGCCACGTCAGAATGCGGTACGACTGATAGGCTTTTAAAAGGTGATGCTTGATGAGCACATTTTGAATGAGCCCCAGCGTCTGCTGCGTATAGATGGTCGTCGCCAAAATACAGGCGCCGACGATGACCACGACAAAGCCCATAATCATCAGAAATTGCGCTCGCCGTGCAAACACCGTGTACATAGTCAACACGATGGCGATCATCACCAATGCTTGTCCAAGCGCTGGCTCTTTGTACGTCAATGCGAATGGCACTAAAAAAATCGGGAGAATGATCCATTGCTTACGCAAGCGATAATCGGGAACTTCCGACTCTTCCACATTCGCCATATAGCTCGCCAGCCAGATGATTAAAGCCAACTTTGCCAACTCGGACGGCTGAATGGACAGCGAGTGCAACCGGATCCACGAGTGCGCACCCTGTACGGCCGGAAACGCGAAAACGGCTACTAAGAGCACCATCGAAATGCCATATACCCACCAGTGCACACGCCGAAGCAGCCGATAATCGAACAACATCCCGCCGATAAGGGCAATCATCCCAACAATCTCCCACATGATCTGCTTGCTCATCACGTGACTCGGGATGAGCGGGTTGTGGTTGCCCCTAGTCGTCGCGTTGATCGCCATACAGGCGTACACGGCGAGCAGAATCAACACACCGATCACGGAGAGGTCGATGTACTTCATATTTCTTCGTAACGATTCCACGCGCCGTCCTCCTCCCGTCAAAATCAAACATCCCCATCATGCCCATCATGGCACGATTACGGCCCGCTTTCCAGCAGGACGCTTTGCAAAGTCTGCGGCGAATTTGTGACAATGCCATCGACGCCAAGATCGATCAAGTGGCGCATTTGCTCGGGATCGTCGATCGTCCATACATGCACCTCGACGCCAGCGGCGTGGGCGCGATCGACAAATGTTTGATCCACCACGGTTATCCCGTACCGCTCTCGGGGCACCTGCAAAGCGACATACGGTAGTCTGTGCTTTGTACGTCTAACGCCCATGCGGGTAGCGAGTAGAAAAGAAGCCACTTCGCGCACGGATGCGCTTGTCCGTAGCCTAGGGCAGCGCGATCGCGCCTCCACAAGCGTCGCGTGGTGAAACGAAGCCAAGATAATCCGCTCAAGCGCCCCAACCGCGTCGACCATTCGCAAAAACTCGCTGATGCGGGCATTCCGCGGTTTGATGTCGACGTTGATTGTACAATTCGGGAAGCTCTTCAACAATTCCAGAAATGTTGGTATCCGAACGCCTTGGCCTCGAAATGGAAAGGTCTTACCTCCATCCGGTGAAAAGCGATAGCCAAAATCGAGCCGCAACAATTCTGCATAGGTCATATCGGCGATCCGTCCTTGACCGTTGCTAACTGTATCCACGACTTCATCGTGGGAAACGACAAGCACGCCATCGCGCGTCCAGTGAACGTCCGTTTCTAAGATATCTGCACCCATATCAAGAGCTAGCCGAAAAGCATCCAGGGTATTGGCCGGCCTGTGTAGACTCGCGCCGCGATGCGCAATGACCTTACATCGAACATTGTGCCCATTCGCCCACCGTTGCGCCAACCGATCAGACGCCCGCATGGCATCACCCCGCAGCAAGCCAAATGTTCCCGCAAATTGGACAATCTGTGCATTCGCCGGGTCATTCGGGATACGCGCCCCATACCCTAGGCAGTGACAAAGGAGGCGTTCACCTATGCTTACGCACCACGACATTCGCAAATACATTGGTCAGCACGTCCATTGCCACACGCCGTTCGGGACGTTTCAGGGCATAGTCGTCCATTTAAGCAAGCACCATCTGATTCTAGGCAGCGTCCGCACGCCCACCTCGCTCGTCGCCTACGAGCAAACCGAGCCGTTCCGCCAAATGCCGATGGGGCCAGGCGGCCCGGGTAGCGGTTGGCATTTTGCGATCCCGCTCGCCGCCATCCTCGGCATCACGGCGATCGGCATGCACTGGTGGTAACCGCCGAACCAGGTAAGCTTTTCGTTTGTCATACTGCATTTTGGATGCAGGGATATGGCAACCCACGTCGAATTGAAAGACGAGTTGTCTTCAGTTACGGAGTGGGGTGCGAACGTGCGGACCGAACGACATCAGCCTGACTATATCCTCATGATTACGGTCCTCATGCTGACCGGCATCGGCGTAGTGACCATTTATTCTGCCAGCATGGTGTATGACTTGCACCTCGGCCTAAGTCCTGGTCACTTCGCCGTCCGCCAGTTAGCGGCTGCTTGCCTCGGACTCGTGGCATTTGCCGCATGTACCTATATCCCGTATCACTTCTGGTACCGACATGCGGCCAAATGTTTACTCGCCAGTATTGCCTTGCTTTTGCTTGTGATGGTTCCTGGAATTGGCCACCGCAGTTTAGGTGCCTCCCGCTGGATTGGCACAAGCAGCTTTCACTTGCAGCCGTCGGAACTCGCGGTCATCACCATCGTCTTGTACCTGTCTTTTTTGCTGACAAAAAAACTGCCGGTTCTTCACGACAATAAACGCGCGTTGCGTCCAGCGCTCGTGATTACGTTTCTGCTCACCCTTCTTGTTTTTGCAGAACCCGATATGGGTACAGCCATGACGCTTTTTCTGAGCGCCACGGTTTTGTTGTTCGCGTCCGGTTTGCGCATCAAACCGCTTGCAATCACCTTGTTCATCAGCTTTGGGCTGGGTCTGCTTGGCGTACACATGGCCTCGTATCGCTCCAGTCGCTTAACGGCGTTTTTACATCCGTTTCAACATGCACAGACCTCCGGCTACCAACTGGTCCAAGGACTAACCGCCATTGCAAACGGCGGGTGGACAGGCCGCGGCTTCGCGTCGAGCATTGCTTCGACGGGGTATCTGCCAGAATCGTACACCGACTTCATTTTCGCGGTGTTCACGGAAGAGTGGGGATGGCTTGGCGACATCGGCCTGCTCGCTATTTTTGCCGTGCTCATCTGGCGTGGGTTCCACATTGCCCGCTACGCGCGTGATCGTTTCGGCTCGTTACTCGCCATCGGCCTGACGAGCACTATCATCGTCCAGGCTGCCATCAACTTGGGAGCTGTGACATGGATGTTGCCAGTCACAGGCATTCCATTGCCATTTATCAGTTACGGTGGTACAGATGTGGCCATCAATTTACTCGCCGCAGGTATTCTGATGAGTGTATCGCGCGAAACAGGGCTTGTCATGCCCGAGGAGGACACGATTGCCGACATCATCTCGGTCGAAGAATTTCGTGCAGAGCGTTTGCAATCGGATCCTTCCGATGCCAAGTTTCCACCTCTGCAACGTCCAGCTCCAGTCGCGCGATTAACGTCCCGCCGCGGCCGCAAACCAAGCACACAAAGCCGCCAGCAAGACGTGGGGACCCCGACACGACCGCAACGGAACTTATCGTTGTCGTGGCGTGCCCAACAAGAGATGACAACGAATCGACGTGGGCGGCAAAGCGGTCGCGATGTACAATCGACTCAGAGCAAGCGACACCGTGATAAGCGATAGGAGGCTCAAACGATGCAGACATCATTCCCTGCCCCACAGCAAATGGCCCCGGATGTTTGGCTCATCGACCTTTTGGAACAAGGCCGACCTTTTCGAACCGGGGCGTATGTCATCTGCGACACATACCCGATTCTGATTGAAACCGGCGCCGCCAACTCCCACGCGGCCCTGCTTGCGGGTCTTAACGCCATCGGACTTCGTCCAACCGATCTCGCCTATGTAGCTGTTACCCATGTGCATCTCGATCACGCTGGAGGCGCCGGGCAATTCATGGCCAAGGCGCCACAAGCCAAATTGCTTGTACATCCGCGTGGTGCTCGCCACATGGCCGATCCCAGCCGCCTATTTCAAGGTGCGTCAGACGTTTATGGTAAGCGCATTCTTGATCTGTTTGGCCCCGTGCAGCCGGTCGCCGCAGAACAAATTCAGATCCAGGAACATGAATCCGTCATTTCAACCGGTAAGCATGAACTCACGTTCTTCGATACGCCGGGTCATGCAAGCCACCATTTCTCCATTGTCGACCCAAGTTCCGACATCATCATTGCCGGCGATGCGGCAGGCCTACGCTTCCGCAAGGAGTTTACCGGCTTCTCGTTCGACTTTGTGATGCCGTCCACATCCCCAGTCGATTTCGACCCGGATGCGGTCTCACGCACCATGGCCCTTTTCCGGCAACGGCCGGAAAGCACCATCTTGCACACCCATTTTGGTGCAACGCCCAAGGCCGAAGCCTTGGACGAAACCGAACGGCTATGTAGGGCTTTTGCGGCCATCATCAATCGGCGCTACGACGAGGACGAATCGGTCACCGGACTTGTCGGCGAACTCAGCGGTCTCATGGAGCAAAGACTCAGGGAGCTTGGCCACCACGAATTTAATCTGGAAGCCATCGCAGACGACTTTGCAATCAACGCAATGGGCCTGCTCCATTACGAGCGGCGCCGCAGGCGTAAACTGAATGCCGAGGCATCAGGTCAGACGTCGGCAACCGGCGCTTCGGAGGGTTCCTCAACCCATTGACCAAACGGAAAACGCTCGCGCACGGGATATACCAACCGCCCATCCTCCCGCAACGACTCGAAGAGGCACAGTTCTGTCACGACAGTCGATAGGCGGGTGGGCGGCGGTAGTCTCTTTACGTCCACCCACTTAGCCAGCTTGCGCGCCAGCGTGATATGTGGTCGAAATCGCTTCTCATCTAAATCCAATCGAACCCGTTCGGTCACCGCTTGCCGAACCAACTCGCCAAGTCGCATCAACTCGTCCCAATCCGATTCCTGACGGTCGAGTCCCAACCAAAAAATTCGATTTCCTGAAAATTCGCCGTAGTTTCCCGTAGTAATGCGCAGCGGCTTCACTTGGGAGGCCGCGACGTGACCAGCCTCGGTTAACGATGCGCGATCGGATTCGTCAACCATGCCGAGGAACAAAACGGTGATGTGGACCAGGTCTGGATTCGACCATGCAGCCGTGCGAACGTACGACTCGCGCAGGAGGTCAACTTGCGTACGCAAACTTCTCTTCCATTCGACGGGTAACTCAAGTCCAAAAAACAGGCGGGCACTCACTCAATCGCCTCCTCCCATGGCGATTCGCCGATAAGCTCCTTCATGGTAACCGACGTATACCTCGCCGTCTGGCGTTTCGAGAATGGGGCGCTTTAATAACCTGCCGTCGCGGGTCAGCTCGCTAATCCACTCGTCTTCGGTGAACTGAGCCCGTTTCAAGTCGCGTTGCCGATACACCGTGCCACGTGTATTCACAAAATCCTCAATGGGGCGGCCTGAGCATTTTAACCAGCGCCGAATCGTGTCCTCATCCGGCGGCGACGTGACGATATCATGAAACTGGACATCGGCCCCCGCTTCCGTCAACGTGCGTTTCGCTTCGCGACAAGTCGAACAACGAGCATATCCATAGAGTTGCAACAATCTCACCGACTCCTCCCGCACTTGCCCTATTTCGACTTTTTTCGATACCAGACAAGCGTACCATGTCTCACGTATAGTATAATCCACAGTGATGTTGAAAGCGGTGCCTAGACCATCTCGGCCCGCATAAGAAAGGACGATCCGCCTCATGCTCGCCATCTGGGTAGGCAAGCTGGTCGCTTGGCTTTTGCGCCTACGTGGTCATGACGCCACCAGTTTCCCGGGAAAAATTGCGTTGCGCTTCTCCCCCAACCTATTGCGGCGTTTTGGACGCCAGTTAGAGCGAGTCATCATCGTGACCGGAACAAACGGGAAGACGACAACCACATCGCTACTTGCGGCCATGATCAGCCAACAAGAGAACATTATCACCAATCACAAGGGAGCCAACCTCATCCAGGGCATTGTGAGCGCGTGTTTACGCGAATCGTCGTGGACAGGGCGTATACGCGCCAAAACAGCCGTCCTGGAAGTGGATGAAGCCACATTTCCGTTGATTGCGGATAGCTTGCCAATCGTCGTGATCGTCGTCACCAACGTGTTCCGTGACCAGCTCGATCGGTACGGTGAGCTTGATACGACTGTCGAAAAACTGTTTTCCGCCATTCGCAAGACTCAAGCATGCCTCGTTCTCAACGGGGATGATCCGCTTTGCCGTCACCTTGGCCTGCGTGCCAGCCGCAAAACGTTCTATTATGGCATGGATCGCGCAACTGCGAAGGTATCGGCGCGTAAACAGATGCGCGACGGTCAATTTTGCTTGCAGTGTGGGCATGAGCTGAGCTATGAAGGATTCTGGTATGGCCAACTCGGTCTGTACCGGTGTCCTGCCTGCGATTTTGTTCGACCACATCCTGAGTTTTTGGGGACGTACCGAGGACATACCCTGACACTTGCGGAAGATCTTGTGCCTGAACTCGAACTGACGTTGCCTGTTCAGGGCCTGTACAATGCATATAACGTGCTTGCGGCGGCAAGCGCGGCCCGCGTTCTCGGGCTTTGGGCCGATCCGATTCATGCGGGTCTTGCATCGTACTCGCCTCCAGCCGGACGCATGCAGTCATTTGACGTAGGTGCACCTGTGACACTGAACTTGATCAAGAACCCAACAGGTTGTGACAGCGTGATCGAAACAGTGACAAGCGATCCGCGGCGCAAATGGGTCGTCATCGGCATTAACGATCTCGCCGCTGACGGGCGCGATGTTTCGTGGCTGTGGGACGCTGACTTTGAACAACTGGCAGAGGATGAACACGTGGAGCGAATTATTACAAGCGGTCTGCGAGCACACGACATGGCGCTGCGTTTGAAATATGCGGGTATTGACACAAATAAAATTGGCGTGATTGAGCAGATGGACGATGCCATGGATAAAGCCGTTGCGGAGGCAGCTGCGGCACAGGCGGCTGTCTATGTCCTATCGACGTATACGTTATTGCACCCGGCGGTGCACACGTTAAGTGAGAAGGTGAGAAACGATGAGTCACAGACCCTTGCGTATCGGACATCTGTTTCCTGATTTGTTGAATTTATATGCGGATCGGGGTAATATCCTCACGCTCACACAGCGATTGCAGTGGCGTGGCCACGACGTGATCGTCGATGAAATCACGCATGCGGACACACCTCGCTTCGGGGCATATGATCTCGTTTTGCTCGGGGGCGGATCGGATAGAGAACAGATGCTGGTCGCAGGCTACTTGGCAAACCATCGTACAGAGTTGCGCCATGCTGTCGAGGATGGCCTTCCTTTACTCGCCATTTGTGGAGGGTATCAATTGCTGGGTGCCTACTACCAGGTCCCCAGTGGTGAAAAGATACCTGGGCTTGAATTGATTGATATGGTGACCAATTACAGCGCGGGCCAGCCCCGCTTAATCGGCAATGTTGCAATCCTCACGGAGGAAGCAGGCGTCGTGATGGGCTTTGAAAATCACGGTGGCCGGACCATTCACCAAGGTTCCCCTCTTGGCAAGGTTATTCACGGCCACGGCAACGACGGCGTGAGTGGCCTCGAGGGAATCCGTTACCGCAACGTATGGGGTACGTATATCCACGGTCCATTGCTGCCCAAGAACCCGCGTCTGGCGGATGCCATTTTACGGACCATGCTCCAATACGCTGGCATTGACGATACACTCGATCCCCTCGATGACCGTATGGAGGAAGAAGCAAGGCGTTCATTTGTGAAACTTCGCATGCCGGAGGTGGAGGCCGCGTTGGGATAACGATTATGCGTGTGCGGCCTCCCCTTGTGTTGCCAAAGCCTGTGCCCGTACAGCCAATTCCGCGGCCTTCAGTGCATGTTCCTGTGTCATGGCGTACTCTGTGCGATTTAGACAATCAAGGATGAGTTCACCGAAGAACGGATAGCCCACTTTGCCGTGAGTAGCAATGTGATACTCACCGCTATGATTGACAAGATAGACGTGATCTCCCTCATGGTCACGGGCAACATCCGTATACTTGCGCATCTCGATGTAGCCATCGGTGCCAAGGATAAACATGCGACCATCGCCCCAGGTTCCTAAGCCATCAGGTGTGAACCAGTCGACGCGAAAGTAGCCACACGCCCCATTATCCCCGACGACATTCACATCTCCAAAGTCTTCGAAATCGGGATACTCTGTATGCGCGTAATTCGCCACCCTGCTTGCGGTAATCGTCGCATCGTTCGCGCCAGTGTAATATAAAAACTGTTCTAGCTGATGGCTGCCAATATCGCAAAGAATACCTCCATAGAGATTTCGATGAAAGAACCATTCCGGCCTGGAAGGAGCATTTAATCGATGCGGCCCCATCCCCATCACTTGAACTACCTTGCCAATTTCACCTGCCTGAATCAACCTACCCGCGTATACGGCGCTTTCCACGTGAAGGCGTTCACTGTAATACACGGCATATTTTTGTCCAGTTTGTTCAACTGCCTTGCGAACCTGTTCCAGTTGCTCAAGTGTCGTGAGCGGAGCCTTATCCACAAAATAATCTTTTTGATGTTGCATGACCTGAATGCCAAATGCCGCACGTTCCGCTGGAATCCGTGAACTTACAATGAGCTGGATGTTCGGATCGTTTAACACCTGTTCCTCAGACGAAGCAGGACGGGAACCCGGAAACGCATCGAGAAGGCTTTTCATTTTCGCGGGATCCGGATCATACACCCATGTAAGCTCTGCGCCGGCCTCAACGAGGCCTCGACACATGCCAAATATATGTCCGTGATCGAGCCCGACGGCTGCGATGCGAAAGTCTCCTGGTTTGCATACGGGTTCTGGACGCCCCTCTGGTGCGTAGTTACTTCCATCCGCTCGATTTGTCATTCGTAATCACCTCATGATTGTCCTGTCGTAATGTCGTTGCTGGCAAATCGCTCGACAAACGTGGTTTTTTTGTTAAATCGGGGAACACCCTGCAAGAGGGACTCCTTGTTATAAAAGGAATCGACTGCGTCTAACGGCAGTTTCACTGTCTGCCCAGTACTCGCAGACTTGTAGATGGCCATTATGAGTTCTAAGGTACGTCTACCATCGTAGCCGTTGACGAGAACTGGGGTGCCTACCTACCATCTTAGCCGTTGACGAGAACTGGGGTGCCTAACTCAATGGCTCTCAATACATCGTCAATTTGCCCTACATGTTCCTGATACCTTAAGTCTGGAAGTTGGTCATAAAGGCGTTGAATTGCCTCTTCGCGCTCTACATCACGTTCAGGAAAACCATTCAACATCGATCGAGAAGCGTACAAACTCCAGGGAGCGGACAACCTGGCATGTTCACATTGGAAGATAAGTTGCTGTTCTTGCCCATGATGGACGACAGAGCTGGTAATTTGACCGACACCACCAGAAGGGAACCTCAGTATAGCCATTGAAATGTCTTCAACTTCGGCGTTATCGTGCGCAACATTACTCATTAACGCATGTACCTCCGACGGCATACCCATCATCCACTGCAATGCATCGATATGATGAACGGCGTGATTTAATGTACAACCGCCGCCCTCACTCTCCCATGTCCCTCTCCAAGACAAATCGTAATAACAATGCCCTCGCCACCAATACGAATTGATTTGAGTGTGAAGAATTTCTCCTGCCACCTTCATGTCCAGCAGCGCCTTTAGTTTCATCCAGGGTGTGCGGAATCGGTTCTGGGCAACGACCGAGAGAATTTTCCCACTCTTGTGCGCTGCTTCGAGCATCGCATCGCACTCGGTTAAAGAAGATGCCATTGGCTTTTCAACGAGGACATGTTTACCATGTGTAAGAAAGTCTATTGCGATCTGAGCATGTGTGGAAGGCGGAGTGCATATAGACACCAAATCAATGTCTGATTTAGTTAAAAGCTCATGATAATCTCTAACCACTTCTGCACGTAACTTGAATCGATTTGCTAGCGATGATGCCTTGTCCAGAGCACCGTCGCATACATAAGTAATTTTGCATCGATTGGCAAACTCCAAATAAGCTTCAACGTGTTTGGGAGCGATAGCCCCAGCGCCAACAATTGCAATTCGATTCATTTGCACCCTCCTCAAGTATTAACAGTCACATCCACTTGATGACGTATGGAGCACGGGCACCTCAATTCTTTAGTCCTTGTGTAGCAATACCCTCTACGAGGTACCGCTGAAAAATTACAAAGATGATGACTACCGGTATGATCGATACAATGGACATAGCAAATAGATCACCCCATTGCGAGTTACCCATGTTGTCCATGAACATATTGAGACCAATTGGTACTGTAAAGAGATTCGGGTTATTGAGGTAAATTGCTTGACCAAAAAAGTCGTTCCACGTCCAATAAAATGAAAATATGGATATTGTTATTAAAGCCGGGCGAGTAAGTGGGAGAATTACGTATAAAAACAATCTAAAAGGATTACACCCATCAATTTCAGCGGCTTCGTCCAGGTCTTTGGGTATTCCCCTGACGAACTGCACCATCAGGTAGATAAAAAACGGTGTTGTCCCCAGAAAACTAGGAAGCATCAGTGGCACGAATGTATTGATTAAATTTAGCTTATGAAAGATGATATACTGAGGAATGAGCACAACTTGTGCGGGTAGCATCATCGTTGCAAGCATAAAGCCGAATAGAAAACGCCTTGCGGTAAACTCTAGTCTCCCAAACGCGAATCCAGTAATGGTAGAACTAAACAAAGATCCAATAACGACAACACACGCGATTTCAAATGAATGCACGAACATTGGCCCGAAATTTGTGCCTGACCTGCCGGTTAATCCATCAATGTAGTGCTGAAAAGTCCATTTATCGGGAATTAGGCTACTTGTCGAAAATATCTGATCGTCAGGTTTAAAGGAAGCAAAGAACATCCAAAGAATTGGGTAAATCATAAGAAAAGAAACGATAATTAGCGCTGCGTGGCGTATGAACGTTTTCCATCTTGCTCGCCAAGTTCTGGTCACTCTCATTTCCCCCTAGACGTCATAGCTAACCCAGAATTTTGATGTCAAGAATAGAAACCCTGTACATATTGCTACAATGATCAGCAGAACTACCGCCATGGCAGCCGCATAGCCCATGTGGAAATACTGGAATCCTTGTTGATATAGATATAAAACATAAAACAGTGTCGAATTCATGGGACCGCCGTCGGTAATCACATATACTTGAGTGAATACCATAAAAGACGAAATTGTACCCATTAATAGATTAAAAAATATAATTGGCGATAACATGGGAAGAGTGATTCGCCTATACCTTTGCCACAGAGTTGCTCCATCAATGGTTGCAGCTTCATACAAATACGTCGGTATTTGCTTAAGTCCAGCCAAAAAAATCACCATCTCTGACCCAAACTGCCAGGCACTCAGCAAAACCAACACAATCAAGGCTGTCGCAGGGTTACCGAGCCAAACTGGGCCTTGAATACCGAAAATACGAAGCACAGCATTGATTGGGCCATTTTGATCGAACAAGACTCTCCACCCTATGGATGCACCTACACTTCCCCCAACTAGAGACGGCAGGTAGATGAGGGCACGGTAAATTCCCATTCCACGGACATGTTTATTGACAAGTGTAGCCACAAAGAGCGCCGCCACTAACCGAACTGGTACTGAAACAAGAACATAAATCAAGGTAACACGTATCGAGGTCCAAAAATTAGGATCCGATATAAGTTGTCTGAAATTTTGTAACCCCCCCCATCTTGGTTGGCTCAGAAGATCATAGTTCGTAAAGGCAAGGTAAATCGTGAATAGCATCGAACCTGCGGTCAAAAGAATCATGCCTAAAAGCCAAGGTGTCATAAAAACGTAGGCTGGTCCGTTATGTTTTCTCTCCAGTCGAATTAATTTCTGGCCAGAGGTTCTGGCCGTTCTGACCGCATCTCCGACGGACAATCCCATTCAATTCCCTCCCGAAGGGCGGAAACTCACTCCGCCCTCGTTTTCCTACCAACAAGCAAATCCTTTAGCCCTGTTGTAGTATGGCATTTGCCTGTTGGATGAACTCTTGAGCTGCTTGATCCGGGGTAAGTTTCTTAAACGTTACCTCTTGACCTATGTTCTCTAACAGATTTCCTAGTTGACTAGCGTTAGGTGGATCAAGCGGCACAACACTTGAGACCTTTTGAACCTTATCCATGAAATCGTCCTGTGTCTTAACCAACCCTCCGAACGCCTTTTCATCGGCAGCTCGGTTCTTTTGATTTGCCGTTACGCCACGATCGTTCTTGAAAATCTTTGAAACCTGTGGATCGTTCTCCAAGAAGTTAACCAATTTTTCAGCTGCAGCCGGATACTTTGTCTTCGACCAAATTGTCCAGTACATCGAAGGATGAAGAATGTTTGGCTTACTGGGTTGATTCCAATCAGGGAATATTGCTCGTTCAATCGGTTTCCCTAACAACTGCTCCATGTTGCCGTCTTGCCCAATGGATGCGTAAGTGAAGGCAACCTGTCCTTTTACAAACGGATTTGCTGTTGGATCGGTATGGTCCCACGCAGCATTGGCTTGCGCCGGTTCAACCCCACCTTTGTTCTGTAGATTAAGCCAATATGCAAACCAACCTGCGAGCGTTTTCTCAGACATTCCAATAGACTTGCCGTTTGAACTGTACATTGACTGACCGTGGGATCGTGCCCAATAGGCCAGCGGAGCACCTTGCCAAATGTCGTCCGTGGACCCGTATACATTGGGTAATTTCTTGTGTACCTCGATCAAAATATTTGCAAACTGATCCCACGTATAACTCTTATTTGGATCAAAACTGATACCAGCCTTCTTTAAAATCGCCGGATTCACAATTTCGCAAAAAGTGTTCACCCCAACCGGTATTGCGTACAGCTTTCCTCCAACCTTACCCATATTTACGGTTTCTGTGGACAATTGGGAAGTGTCTATCCCTGCCTTTGTTAAATTCATCAATGAACCGTTTGATACATACTGGTTCAAATACGACGCGTCCATCTGCATGACGTCTGGTAACGTTCCACTTGCGGCCTGTGTCGCAAGTTTTGTCCAGTAGCTACTCCACGGTTCGTACTCGAGTGTCACATGGATATAGGGATACTTTTTTTCAAACAACTGTATGGCTTGTTCAGTTAGTTGTGTTCTGAGTGGAGTAGTCCACCATGCAAAGGTGATATCCTCCTGTTGTACAGAAGCGGCGGATGGCGAAGTCTTCGATGAGGCATACGTATCTTGGGAACCATGATTGGACTTTGCAGCGGAAGCAACACCACAACCAGATAAGGCTGCGGTGGAGACCAAGCTCACGCTTGCAATTAAAGTAAACGCCTTCATTTTCCCTCTCACAATAATCCCCCCTACATACTGTGCAAGACAATAATGGCTTTCCTCAGATATCTTGTATACTAGCATTCAAATATACAAGTTGCAATAGCGCATTTACTTGATGAACGTGCCCCGCATTCCTTCAAAACAAAAAAACACCCTGCACTTCAAACCATGGTTTACCCCAAGGCCGAAGACAGGGACGCTTTTTGAACAAAAAACTTGGTCCTTCGTTCAAAATCCGAAAATCGTCATGCCACCGTCCACAAATAACGTCTGCCCTGTGACATAAGTCGATGCATCGGATGCAAAGAACACGACAGGGCCGACCAATTCGTGCAGTTCTCCGACCCTGCCTAAGGGCGTGCGCGCCAAAATGTCAGCCAAGTATTCGGGCTGATCGAGCAACTTGGCGGTTAGCGGCGTGCGAAAATACCAAGGACCGACGGCATTGACACGCACCTGATACTTTCCCCATTCCATTGCGAGCACCTTGGTCATTTGCTGCAATCCGGCCTTCGCCGCAGCGTATACGACACCGGTACGCAAAGCCACGTGTCCCCCAACCGAGGAGATATTGACGATACTTCCGATGCGCCGCTCGACCATGTGTTTACCAAACGCCTGGGCAGTAAAAAATGCACCTCGTAGGTCCGTGTCAATGATGGTTTGCCAGGACTCCGGTGTCACGTCAAACGCGGACTCGCGAATGTTGACACCAGCGTTGTTGATTAGCACATCCACCGCCCCATCGGCAAGAACAGCCTCTGTCATGGCCCCAATGCTATCCACGTTGCGCAGATCGCACGCATAGGACGCCACACGCCCATCGGAGAACCGCGCAATGACCTCCTGCACTTCCGCCAACGCTTGTCGATCTCGTCCGACCAAAGCCACATCGGCGCCGCAAGCCGCAAGACCGATAGCCAAGGCACGCCCGATGCCACGGCTCGCTCCTGTTACAACTACGCGCTTGCCACCGAGTGCAAACTGTGCTGTTCCCTGTAACAAACGCTGATCCTCTTGTAAGATGCCAGCAAGATGCCCGTCCATGAATGAAGCCTCCCAATCAGTCCTTGCCACTTACTCCTGCGGCTTCCCGTCTTCCTGTCGTAAACGATTCTGCACAACCGCAACCGTGCAGCGAGAAATACAGACAAGCCGATTCCGCTCATCGACGATCCGCACGTCCCACACCATCGATGTGGCACCACGATGCAAAGGTGTTGCAGTTGCCGTGACTGTCCCTTCACGAACGGAACGGATATGATTCGCATTGATTTCCATACCGACAGCTGCCTTGTCTGGGGAGTTCAGATTCAACGCAGCAGCAAGACTTGCAGCAGACTCCGCCAGTGCTACACTGGCACCGCCGTGCAATAGACCCATCGGCTGATGCGTGCGTGCGTCCACAGGCATCGTCATAACAACGCGATCCGGCGATGCCTCCACAACCTCCATTCCCAGATGCGCCATTAATGTGTTTGGCAATGCGTCGCGTATATCCATACTTACACCTCATTCACTGGGATTGCATCATTTTCTTCCATACCCCACTGCGGCAATGTTTCTCCATACACGGGTTTCAAGACCAATGCGCGGCACGGTATTCCGACATTCCGCCAAGCCAAAGTCATCTCGTCTGCAACCGCTGTTGCGACTTCAGGTTTGCACCAAGCCAACAAGGTAGGACCTGCGCCACTGAGTGTCACGGCATAGGCCCCCGCGGCAACCGCCGCCCGTTCGACTTCGTCGGCTCCCGGTACTAGCCGTTTGCGGTACGGCTCGTGAAACGTATCGACAATGCCTCCTCGCAACAAGTCGAGATCCGGCTTGGCGAGTGCAAGCATGAGCCGCGCACACTGTGCGACATTTTCGATCGCGTCGGCACGCCGATACGCGTCTGGCAAGACGCGCCTTGCCATCTCAGTGCTCAGTGCAAAGTCGGGCGTCGCCGCGACGAAACGTAGATTGTCTGGAATCGGCACCGCCGTCGTCCGTAGCCCAGCGCGATCGTGGAACGCAAGCACACCACCGCCACACAGCGCCGGAGCCACGTTATCTGGGTGGCCTTCCATTTCCGTCGCCAACTCGAGAAGCCGTTCCCGCGTCAAAACGCTCTTCGGCACAAACCGAGCAAGTAATCCGTTGGCTAGTACAAGTCCACCCACGATGGCCGACGCGCTTGATCCTAAGCCAGACGACACGGGAATCTGATTATCGAGATGAAGTGCAAATGACGGCAGGTCATCAAGCGCGACACCGGCAGCCGCCAGGGCGCCACGCAAGGATCGCATCACGACGTTGTCCGCCGTTTTGGGAAGCGAATCGGCAGACTCTCCGGTCACATGGATGGCAAAGGGACGGTCAAGTGCGATCGTAAACGAATTATACAGCTGTAAAGCAAGCCCAAGGCAATCAAACCCCGGACCGAGGTTTGCCGAGGTCGCGGGTACGCGCACAGATAGCGTCAGGCTCATGGATGACGAGCTCATCGTGTGCCTCCGAGAGCTGCCATGACAGACTGGAGATCGCCATCCACCACTTCTGCCGTGTCACCGGCCAAGCGGATTGCGCTATCGGGATCTTTAAGGCCATTTCCGGTCAGCACGCAGACGATGGTTTCTCCTGGCGTGAGTGCACCTTGCCGATGCCGCTTCATCAGTCCAGCGACACTGGCGGCCGACGCCGGCTCAGCGAAGACGCCTTCCCTCGCGATCAGGCGATACGCACTCGCGATTTCGTCATCTGTGACAAAGTCGATCGCGCCACCTGACGTGTCGGCCGCATGCACCGCCTTGTCCCAGGAGGCTGGATTGCCAATGCGAATGGCCGTCGCGAACGTCTCAGGGCTGGTAATTGGCTCGCCGCGAACAATGGCTGCCGCACCTTCCGCCTCAAAACCGAACATGCGCGGCTTCGATTGCACGTGACCAGCGTTGTAATAGGCCTCAAAGCCCATCCAGTAGGCGCTGATGTTGCCCGCATTGCCAACGGGAATGTACAACGCATCTGGAGCGCGTCCAAGCACGTCGCATATTTCAAAAGCAGCCGTTTGTTGGCCCAGCAAGCGATAGGGGTTGATGGAGTTCACAATTTCCATGCCGAGCGGTTCTGCCACCTCGCGGACGATTTCGAGAGCGCGATCAAAATTGCCGCGAATCGCCACAATCCTCGCACCATACTGCACCGCCTGCGCCAATTTGCCGAGCGCCACATAACCGTGTGGAATGAGGATGACAGCCTGCATGCCTGCGCGAGCAGCATAGGCAGCCGCAGAAGCCGATGTATTGCCTGTGCTAGCGCAGATCACCGTCTGCTTACCGGCTTCTTTTGCCTTTGCTACAGCCATCACCATTCCCCTATCTTTAAACGATCCGGTTGGGTTGGCCCCTTCAAATTTCAAATAGACATGGCAGTCGAGCTGCTCGCTCAAAACCTCGGCGTAAATCAAGGGTGTATTGCCTTCGTGCAAAGTTAAACGCGGCGTCGACTCAGTCACCGGTAGAAACGACCGATACTGTGCCAGTAACCCTGGCCACCCGCGATATGTTTGTCCATCCATGATCAATGTTCTCCTTTAGCAAAACAAATTCCTATTCCAGCCATCGACGTGATTGGTTGAGTCCTACGCACGGTTCAACCGAATTTTCATAGAAAACAGACTTCCCGTCAATTGATTGTTTGATTTTCTTGAATATCGATAGGCCGTCGTGCATAATAGGTCGTCCCATGCGGGCCATCCCATACCTGTTCGCGCGAAGATGCGATGGCCAACAGCCGCCGCATGGGCTCGTCCACCGGCTCCTGCGATAGGACAAACGTGTCATGGTGAATCGGCAGCAACCGTTGCGCTTGCGTCTCGACGAACATGTCCCACGCTTGCTCCGGTGTACAATGAGCATTTTCAAACGGATACGGCGCATATGCGCCGATTGGAATGAGCGCCAATTGCGGTTCGAACTTGCGAACACTCGTGAAGTCGGTGCGCGCCGTATCGCCAGCAAAAAATACCGACCACGCATGGCGCCGAATCACGTAGCCTTGATATCCCATGTGCTGATTCCAAGGATAACGACTTCCCCAGTGTCTCACCGCTTGCGCTGTGATCTCAAGGCCACACTCGAGCGTCACCGACTCCGATGGAGCCAATTCGTGAATGCGCAACGGATGGTGGCGACGAACCAACCACCCAGTCCCCTCGGCCGTAACAACGACCGTCTTCGGCGATATAACTTTCCGCAAACTCGGGTGATCCAAATGATCCATATGCGCATGGGAGAGTAGCACCACGTCAACAGGTGTACAGGCGCTCGGCTCAAGAGCCGGATCGACATGGCGTTTCGGACCGAAGGTCAGCCCGAGGATACGCACGCCAACTCGTCGGGAAAACACCGGATCGGTCAAAATGCGGATGCCGTCAATTTGCATCAACACCGTGGAATGGCCAATCCAAGTTACGTACAGCCCTTCTGCTCCCCAATGCTCTGGCTGTGGACGCCTTCCTGCCGGACGTCTTTCTGGTTTTGGCCATGAGGACGTCGTTCGCCGATAGAGTATATAGAACACACATGCTATGAACAAAATAAAACAAACGATCCCGATGATGATCCACACGATGTCCGTTCCTCCGACCTCCTACGGCACCTCCAACCAGGCGACTTAACCCGCCGCCTGGTTGGGGAGAATGAGGCTTACGACGCGACTTTCCTCACGCAAATGTTCGTCGAGCCGCCGGTTGGCGTCGGCTAAGGACAAACTCGTCAATGCGTCTACCGTATCTAAAAATGAAGCGCCGCGCAGGCGATAGGTGAGGTACGTCTTTGCCAAGTACGCGTTTTGATCAAGACTCATAATAAATCGACCAATCGCCTTTTTGCGTGCGCGTTCAAAAGCATCCGCGTCGATGCCCCTGTTGCGGGTATCAGCCACGTAGCGAGCGATCCGATCCGCCAAAGCATACGGATCGGGTGAATTCCCCCCCCCCACCGTATAGCCGTAATGCTCGGTCAGTTCATATTCCCACGAAAACCCTTTGTCGATGAGCCCTGCATCCAGTAGCTCTGTGTAAATGGAACTCGTCTTCCCAAATAAAACATCGAGCAACACACCCGTCAACATCTCTTGATGCAGCAAATCTCGCCCGTTGGAAGTCCCATGTGGCTCTTTCCAGCCGATCAGGCAACGGGGCTGCGTGACGCTTAGATGAACTTCTTGTCGAGGCGACCCTGGCTTTTCCGGCTCCGATGGATAAACCCGTTCGATGACTGGTGCCTTACCAAACGTCTTCCGCGATTGATTCTGCTCGATCCACTCCAGCATTTCCTTCGCATCGAAGCCACCGACAACGACGAGAACCATGTTCGACGGATGATAAAACGTGCTATAGCAATCGAGCAAATCAGACTTTGTAATTTCATAAATCGACTCTACGCTGCCTGCGATGTCAATCCTGACGGGATGTTTCTGATACATGGCGGCCAATAATTCCATAAACGCACGCCGATCCGGGTTATCATCCCCCATACGGATTTCCTGCGCGATAATGCCTTTTTCTTTTTCGACGTTCTCGTCCGTTAGATAAATTCGCTGAACAAAATCAAGCAGGATGTTCAGATTGTCCTTGACGTCGGAGGTACAGGAGAAGTAATACGCCGTCTCATCAAACGTCGTAAACGCATTGACGGAGGCGCCATGCGCGGCGAACTGGGCAAAGACGTCGACATGCTCGTCCTCAAACATCTTGTGTTCCAGAAAATGAGCGATACCGTCCGGCACCCGGCGCCTTTTGCCATCTATGACAAACTCATTGTCTATGGAGCCGTATTTGGTCGCAAACATGGCAAACGTCTGGTGAAAGTTTGGCTTTGGCATGAGGCAGACCTCAAGGCCGTTGGCGAGCTTGTGTTCTGTAACCGTAAGCTTAAGGAGATCGGCCTGCTTGCTCATCATGCCTCATCCTTTCGCGTGAGGAAGTACAACGTACTCATTTCAATAGCCTGTGCTACTTTTGTAATATCATCGCGTGTGACGCGTTCGAGATCGGTCAAAAGCTCATCGATGTCACGCTGGCGTCCACACATAATCCCCTGATGATGCCAATTCGCAAGTGCCGCTGGTTGATCCAACAAGACGGTATATTGATTGCGCAGACTTCGGTATGTGTATTCCAACTCCTCGTCGGCAATTTTCCCGTCGCGCAGATCGTTCAGCTGTTGTTCGATGATGGTCAACGCCTGTTCACGCTTTTCTGGGCTAATGCCTGTCATCACGGCGAGCATTCCTGTTGCCTGATCTACGTGCGACCAGACAGTGTAGGCTAAAGAATGACGCTCGCGAACATGAATGAACAGTTTGGAGTGTGCAAAACCGCCGAACACACCATTCATCATCAATAGCGCTGGATACTCTGGGTCTGCGTAGCCAACACCGGTTATATATGCGAGATCGAGTTGACTTTGATGGATGTCATCATACTCGGTGACCTCGCGAACAGAACGGCTCTCCGGTCGTGGAAGCACTTCCCGTTCGACAGGAACTGCCGATCCACCTATCATCTTTTCGGTCAACCGTTGTAACAGTGCCGCTCCAACCGACTGAAGGTCGTCGAACGGACCCACAATATAAGCATGCGCTTCGGCATTTTGTAAGAGTTCTTCATAGGCTCTGAACAATTGACTGGCGTTTAGTTTTGGTAAATCCTCCACAAAGCCGAGGCGCGGCAATGCCGCCGGTGTACCTTCACAGGCGATGGCAAAGCATCGTTGCAAGGCGAAGCTCATTTTTTCATCGCGCGCCGCCTCGATTCGCCGACGGTGCAAGTCGAGTTCCCGACGTACGAGAGCATCATCAAAGCAGCCATGTCCCTCAGTGTGATCAAAGAGCACATCGCAAAGCAGGTCGAGCGCTCGTTCGACCAACGAGTCTTCCGCGACAAACGAAACGTCCGGAATACTTGCACTAACCTCAAGGATATGATAACCTCCACGTTTGCCTAGCGAGGTTCGTACGCTGGCTCCGTAAAGATTATCGCATGCAGTCGTCAAGCTGCGGGTCGAAGGCAACTTATCGGTGCCATTCATCCACATATGTGGCAATAAAGCATAAGGGGTCACGTGCTGTCTATCCATGCGAACATGTAGACGTATGCTTACTTCTTTGGTACGAAATCCGGCATGAGGCAGTATGTGTACGTGGCAACGCCCAGCGGATAGCGTTTGAAACGACTCCACACAATCACTCCCATCGCCCGCTCATCTTCCGTATTATACCCCACTGGAACGTCTTGCATGACGAAAACAGCGGACGTCTATGCCTATAAGCAACTAGGAAGTCGGCCGCGCCCGTCGTTTCGCCAGCGATTCACTCTGTTCATCTTCGCCAAGCGAGGCCGCAAACGTGCCAGAACGCCGCCGGAACACGCGTCGTTCTACCTGCCAGACCAGGGCCACCGTCGCCAATTGAACCAAGCCAAGACCAAACGATAAGATGCTTAACCCTCGAACAGCCTGTGGTGATGAATGGCGGCAAATGGCAATAAACAAAATGGTCCCAACGATCCGTCCGGCATTTTCAAACCACTCGCGTACAACGATGTGCGTCGTGCTTGGCACATCGTGTCCCGCGATATCATCCATCGCATCATAAACGTATCCCTGCAGCGGCACGAGGAAAAACGGCAACGTTGCCGAAGTGACGCAACCGTACAAAATGATGGTCCAAGGGCGGATCGGCAATAAAAACAGACAAGCGGCACAAGCCATACCAATGGCACCGGAAACAAGCAATCGCCAACGAAAACGCCCCGAGAAGCGACCAGCAAAGAAAAATGCGGCAAACGATAAAGCCCCCTGTAACAGCAAAAACTCACCTAACTTCATTTCACTGCCTGTCGCAACATAGACAAGCAGTCCAATCAAGAACATAAACACGCCTTCACGGATACCATACAGCGACGAGGCAATTAAAATTCTGCGCCAAGGCCGCCGTTGTAAAGCGCGAAAACCTGACAACAATCGCAGGTTTGGAAGGGCCTGGCTATGTAGGCGGAAGCTTAGCAAAGTTGCCGCGATGAATAAGACGAACGAAATGCCAAACACCACGTGATATCCCGTAAGACCGCCAAAAAATGCGTCCTCACGGCTGATTAAAAGGCCGGCAACAGGCGGCGCAACGACGTTGGCAACCGACGTCAGCACGCCGAAAATCCCAAAAAACGGTTCGTGCCCCTTTTTATCGGTATACTCAATACTCAAAACGTCAAAGGCGAGCCAGTAGAAACCCTCCGCGACACCTGTCAAAAGACCAAGCAATTCGGGCACATGCGCGGCTTGCTCACCAACCATCAAGGTAACGGCGTAAAAGACGGCATGTAGAATGATACCGATCCGCAATGCCATCGCCGTCGAGGTCTTGCGCGACATCCATGCAGCGAGCACAAATGTAAATGGCAAAGATATGAAAACCAATAAGTTATACCATGCAATGGCGGAAAACGAGTGGTCGACCTTAAAGAGAAAGATGTTGACGAAAGTGTTGGACAAGCCGATGGACAAATGAAAGAAGCCGCTGACGACGAGCAGCCACCAAGCCATGGTCGGCAGTGTAAACGGCTGGCGATGCATGGCAATCCCCCTTGCTGCGGCACATCTGCGTCTTCCGGACGCCCGCGACACGGACTTGGCACGAGTTGTGGTCTACGCGAATTTGTTAACGACAGCAACACGCTGCCTGCGGAGTTGTAGTATGAGTCAAACCCAGTGGAATGATGTGAGGCACCTCGCATGGAGATGAGCGATCGCCTGTGTTACGATGGATGCGACACAGGCACAATGCGGAGGGACACAGGATCAGATGAACTACGACGATATCCTGCTCGGTGCGAACGTATCCATCGCAAAAACAGGATTACTGGCTGCGGTCGAGGAGACCATTTCGTACGGGGCGAATACATTTATGATTTACACGCGTAGCAACCGCGGTGGAAAAGCCCGTCCAATCGAACAGTTTCATCGCGATGAAGCCGTTCTGCTGATGCAACAACATGGTATTGTCGATCCGGTCGTACACCTGTCGTATTTGGTAAATCTCGCAAGTCCAAAAGCTGAAACACGAAGCTACGGCATCGACGTACTGCGCGAGGAAATCCAACGCGTTGAATATCTGAGCCTGCGCTACATCGTCATGCACCCCGGTTCACATGTGGGAGAAGGAAAAGATTTTGCGATTCAACAGATTGCCGACGCTCTTAATGAAATTCTCACGGGGAATGAAAAACTGTGGATCTGCCTTGAAACGATGGCGGGCGACGGATCGAAAGTCGGGAACAGCCTCGAGGAGATTGCTTCCATCATCGATCGCGTTCAACACCAGGACAAACTCGCCGTCTGTATCGATACCTGTCACAACTATTCCTACGGTTATGATGTGGTGAATGACTTCGACGGCTTTCTTGAGGCATTTGACCGCGTGATCGGACTCGACCGTTTAAAAGTGGTCCACATTAACGACTCGAAGAATCCATTTGGTTCCCGTAAGGACCGGCATGCCAATGTGGGTGAAGGAACACTAGGCGCAGAAGCCATTAAGCGCATTGTCCACCACCCACAACTGCGCGGCATCCCGCAAATTCTGGAGACCCCAAACGGAAAATACAAAGAAGAAATTGATTTTTTACTAGACCGGATCTGAGCACCAAAGGCCGCTTGAAAGCCGCCGAGCGGCCTTTACCTACAAATAGCCTTTCTGCTTCAGCTTCTCGATGTGTTTTTCCATCTCAGCTTCCATGTCAATTCCGTATAAGTCCTCGATCACGAACATCATGGAAGTTGCCGTCTGTGCAACATCCAGCAGTTCGCTGACTATGGCTCGTACGACTTCTTCGTTCGGCTTAATATCCTGCTCACCTGACAGGCCCCGAAACTTACCGATGGCCTGGGCAAGCTCCCCGACCTCTTCTGTGATTTTCAACATTGTCGATTCGAGTGTCGGGGTTAACCTACCCAATCTTGGCAGTGAAATAGTCTTTCGTTCCAAACAACTCGTCTCCCAGTCCGTCACACATCTCATTTTGAAAATGTCGCAATGGCATCGGCAAAAGCAGATTGCAAACGCCCGACGAGCGAAAGATCACGTGCCTCCCACGCCACTTGACACATATCAGCAGCAAGCGGCTCTGATCCCTTGACTGCCGGTAATGACGCATAAGGCAAGTTAGGGTGCGTGACCACGCGCTGAATCGGAAACACTTCGGTCAGCGTACCAGTAATAAATATAGCGTCGACCGCAGACAATTCTTCGACAGGCAATTTGCTCTCGTGCACAGCAATTCCCAACTGGTTGGCAAGCTGCATCACAAAACGGCGGGTGATACCATTCAAGATGTAGCGATCTGCAGGTGCCGTTATCAGCTGGTTGTCACGAACAAACCAAAGGTTAGAACTTGCCGACTCGATCATGGCTCCGTCGCGTACCAGCAAAGCTTCATCTGCACCCATATCGTGTGCCGTCTGCTTCGCCAAGATATTGGGCAACAAGTTAATGGTCTTGATCCAAGCGTTCGCCCACCGTTCATCGGCCATCATCAGGAGGGTTCCCGGTGCCTTGGATGTTTGCGGTGTAACCGGTCGTACCGTGGCACTCACGTTAGCCTTGACTGTCGGTTCCGGAAACAGGTGGTTGCGAACAGCCGAACCGCGCGTAACCTGAAGGTAAATGGAGGACTCTGGCTCCCTGCTCTCGGCGATAAGTCTTTCAATCAATGACGCGCATTCGTTTTTTGTAAACGGAGGGACAATGCGAATGGCTTGCAGGCTCATCCAGAGGCGATCCAGATGCCAATCAAGCAAGAACGGACGACCGTTATAGCAGCGAATGACTTCATACACGCCATCGCCAAACTGATGTCCACGTTCGTCCAATGGTACGATCCCGCTGTCCGGTGTCACAAACTCGCCGTTGTAGTAGCCAACAATAGGCACGCAACATCCCTCTTCCAACGCAGATTTTCATCATTATACCATCGCATGATCGTGATGACGAAAGATTCGATGTATAATTCATATGTGACGATGATGAAAGGGGGTGGCCATTTTGGAGAAGTGCTTGTTTTGCCAGATTGTCGCCGGGGAAATTCCATCCCAAAAAGTGTATGAGGACGATTTCGTCTACGCATTTCAGGACATTCGTCCACAGGCGCCGATACATATTTTAATTATCCCTAAGCGCCATATTTCGTCCGCACAATCTGTGACGGACTCGGATACGGAAATCCTTGGTCATCTACATGCCGTCATTCCTCAAATCGCTGCCGACGCAGGGATTGCAGAAGCAGGATACCGCGTTGTAACGAATGTCGGCCGTCACGGTCAACAAACTGTACCGCACCTACATTACCATGTTCTGGGCGGACGACAATTGGGATGGCCGCCAGGTTAATCTGGCTGGCCGTCCGCCTGTCCAATCACATCAAGAGGTGGAATATCTGAATCGTTCAACACGAGATGGGGAATCACTTCAGCGCGTACGGATGCAATCGCGGAGCAGTACTTCTCTTCACTGAGGCGAATGGCTCGCCAAGCCTTAGCTGCAGGCACTTCTCCTGTCATGCGATATGTTAGATGAATGCGCGTAAAGGCCTGAGGATATTCTTCGCGCCGTTCGCCCACAGCCTCAATTTCCAGCCCTTCGAGGGGGACGCGCATCCGCTCTAAAATCATTGCAATATCGATACCTGTGCACCCCACCAATCCCATCAACAATAGTTCCATGGGTCGATTGCCCTGGCCCGTACCGCCTTCTTCCTTGCGAGCGTCCATATAAATGGTGTTGCCGGATGGCCCATCAGCTTGAAAGTGGCGTTGCCCAAGCCACTTGCTTGTGACCTTCATCTCCATGCTTTCGTCCCCTCCCTCACCCTATTGTAACAGCGGTACAGTTGCCTCGTCACGGTTCTCCATCGACAGTCATCGTGCCTTGCATGCCTGGTTCCGGTATGCCTTGACGATCTGAGTAATATCGGAAATGTCCTGTTTTGTCGGGAACAAATGATACGTCGACAGATTCACCAGGATTGAGGTTCTGTGTGAAGATGTAGAAATCAGGTATGACAAAATTGTGAACCTGTGTTCCTTCATTCCGAACCGTAATTTGTACGGTGGTTCCCTTATCGACATCAATTTCATTCGGTACGATTTGTCCATCGCGCAAGGTGACGTGAATGGGACTCGCTGACATGACATTTAGCCAACCCATAAGCCCTAATGTAGCCGCCGTCATAAGTATGGTTCGATAAAATACCTGCATCGTCTTCCTCCAACTTTTGATATGTCAAAAGTAGGTTGACGAATCACAGACCAAATTATTCCCTTTTATGCGAATTGCGGATGGGTTCTCGACAGGCCTCCTCTGCTTCGATATCAACAACCGATGATTGTGCTGTTTCAGACGAACTCTCGGCGTAAATGTGATACTCGTTGAGGTGGCTTGGAGTTACTGGTGGCTTGGAGTTACGGTAAGTGAAATAATGCGCATTGCAGATATGCACATGCGATTCCTGCCGTGGATCCACCAACTGCCCCGACGACAACATCACTGATATGGTGCAATCCGCAATAAACTCGGGCGAAAGCCAACCAAATTGCCAAACCGAGCAATAGTGGAAAATAGGGACCAAGGTGATACGCGCCAATGGCAAGTGCGAAACCTCCGGCCGCATGATTGCTAGGAAACGAATCACCCGGTTCATGCCATAACAATGGCTGCCATGGTTCCTTGTCGAAAGGTCGTGGGCGACTAACAAGTCGACTCACTGGCTCATGCAAGGCTCGCACCGTGACGGCAGCTACAATCGCACTAGCGACACTCAATACAGCGGTGATTCGCAGACCAGGAAAAGCGAAACCCGTGGAAGCAACGACAAGAATCATAAGAATAATTAACGGTGTGTATTTGGCACTTGCCATCATCGTGGAGTCAAACGCATGAGAACGGCCCCATTTGGCTTCGATCCACACCATGACCTTCGTGTCAATTTGCTCAATGTACCCCCATAAGGTCATGACTCGTCCCATTGTCTCTCCTTCTCTGCCATCGGATAGTCAGTTCCTCGAGCAAGCTGGACATGCAGATCCTCTGTAAGCGCGTGTGAAAACGTTGGCACGTTCGTCAACCAAAGATCTGCTTCATGGTTGTACGTGTAAGCCTGATGACTAAAGTTGGCACTCCCAATCATAAAAATTCGCCCACTGTCGATGTCGAGGATCTTCGCGTGCATCAATTCTCCCTGGTAGGGACGGTAATATCGTATCAAAGCGCCGGCGCTCTGCAACTCCGATACGGCTTTGCGGTTATAAGTTTGGGAAGGATCGACAAGCACCGACACCTGTACTCCGCGCGCAAGGGCACTATGTAAAGCGGAAATAACGTCGGTATCCGATAAATCGAATGCTTCGAGATCAATTTCGCTATGCGCTTGCCCAATAGCATCGACCACCGCCTCGCCGATACGGCTATCGACGAGTAGGGGCTGTGGAAAACTCGGCGTCTCTACGACCTGACCGCCTGCACGTGCGAAGTCCCACGCGAAAAGCTCCTCAAATTTTTGACTCTGGCCTGGAAGGTATACGGATGCGTCATTGTTATTCCAACTGTCCTTTCCGTAGTTCATACCACCGATCAGCACATCTTGATCCGCAATTAACATTTTGACGTGATCAATCCCCTGCTTGATCTGGATCTGCTCGACCGGAATGCCGGCCTTTTGAAGCGTGGGTACGGCTATAGTGGTTGAATGCGATTCGGTGCTGTCGACGACAGCACGGACGTCTACACCTCGGCGATGCGCATCTGCGAGAGCTTGTAGAATATCTGGATCTGATAACTCGTAGATGTCGAGATGAACCTCACGTCGACTGGCCCGAATCATCTGCAGAGCTTTCTGCTTGATGTCCGGCCCCCACAGTAGTTCCATTCCGTTGCGAGCGTATGCAGGCTTCGGAAGCGTTTCTTGTAAGATTTGGTTGTTTCCGAACGGTAGGATGCCACAGCCACTTAAGCCGAGGCTGATGAAAGTCAAACCTAGTGCCAACCAATGTCGTTTTGTCGGGATACGTCGAGTATGCCAAGTTTCTGAGCGACATCCTTCACTAAGTTCGCAATATGCGGGCTGTAGAAATTCATTCATGGACAATCCCTCCATCCAAAACGGATGGATGATGAATTCCCCTGAAAAAGGCCAACACCTGTTTTCGATAGGATATACATACAAAATAAGAAATCCACTATCATGTAGTGAATATTACGCCAAATGGACTCTCGCAGGACCTGGCCCTTGACTCCATTACGAGAGTCCCCAGATGTGGTCAACTAAAAGTTGTCCTCGTGCTCCCCCTCGCCGTTGCATAACACCTGAAGCGCCAAGCAACCGCCCATATGGCGTGAATACTACCGCACCCTCCGTACGATAGACAGATTCAAACATTGTCGCATCCAACATACCGGTTTCGTCTTCCAACGTAAAAAAGACAACCGTGCGCCCGCTTTTGGTCGGCGGGCGATGAGGGCGGATCGCCAAACCAGCGACTGTCACACGCTCACCATCTGGCATGGAAAGTGCTTCTGCTATGGTGTTGTAATGAAGCTGCTGCAAATCACAGCGATATAAATCGAGCCAATGCCCGCTCATGCCAACGCCGACAAGTGCGTATTCATCGGCAAGGCGTTGCGCGAGCGAAGCTGGCCGCATAGCCGTACGTGGCTGTTTCGCTGGATGCGCGGACGAATGGATCAAGGGTAGCGATCCCGACTGACGTTGAGCAAACCATTGTGGCAGCTGCCAAATCAATTCGTTTCGATCCGCCTCCTCGACGCGATCCAACGCACCGACGCGCACCAGATGTTCAATATGCAATCGATCCGCCTGCGGCACACGGAGAATCAAATCGACGGCGGATCGAAAAGGTCCCCCGCGGGTTCGCTCCTCGTTGACAGCGGTTGCCACTGTTTCAGGAAATCTTGAGATTAAGCGCATCCCGAGCCGAATTTCGGACTCTGAGGGCACCGTGCAATCCCACGTACTTTCATTGATGTCGATGGGCAAAATGCGGATACCACGCCGCTTCGCTTCAGCACAGATGACGTGCACTGGATAATACCCCATGGGCAATTGGTTTAAGATGGATGCATAAAACAGTGCCGGATAATGCTGGACAAGATACGCTGTCTTGTACGCAGTGGTCGCAAATGCAGCCGCATGCGCTTCACAAAAACCATAACTAGCGTAACTTTGGATGTAAGAGAAAATCGTGGCGGCCACCGATTCCGCAATACCATTTTGCAGCGCCTTTTCCATAAACAATTCGCCGATTTTTTTCATCTCAGTATAATTGCGCGCATGACTCATAACACGCCGTAACTCATCTGCTTCCCCTGGCGTAAATCCGGCAATTGCGGTGGCAATCTCAATCACCTGCTCTTGAAACAGCACGACGCCGTACGTCTTGCCCAAAATGGGCTCCAGTTTTGGATGAAGATAAGTCACGGGTTCACGTCCCTGGCGTCGTGCAATGAACGGATCGACCATATTGCCGAGAATGGGGCCGGGACGAATCAACGCGACGCTCGCCACGATGTCCTCGAGCCCCGTTGCACCTAAGCGGGCCTGTAGCGCGCGCTGTGCCGGACTTTCGAGTTGGAACACACCAATGGTATCCCCGCGTTGAATCATTGAAAAGGTGGCTTCATCTTCGAGTGGAATGGCGTCATAATCGATCCGCCCGAATTTAGAACTCTCGCGAATGGCCCCTTCTATAGCGGACATGGTGCGCAGCGATAGCAAATCCAGTTTCACAAGACCTACATCTTCCAACATCCGCTTATCGTATGGTGTAATCCAATGGCCTGAAGCCGAGGGTTGTAAACTCGTTACTTCGAATAAAGGACTGCTACTGATGGCAATTCCACCACTGTGCATGCCAAAATGGCGAGGAAATCCGGCAATGTGACGGGCAATCGCAAACAACCAGGAGAGCCTCTCACGATATTCTTGAAACATCCGTAGCTCCGGGACGCGCCCCAATGCGTCTTCTAATTGATCGGCATGTGTCGACCAAGGAACGCGCTTGGCCAATGCGTCAAGCAGATCCTCTGGCAACGCGAGTGCAGCCCCAATTTCCCGCACTGCCGACCTCCCACGAAACGTCTGATACGTTGCAACGCGAGCCACTCGCTCCCGCCCATACTTGTGGTATACATAGTCGATTACCTCATCGCGCCGATCGCTGGCAAAGTCGATATCGATATCTGGGCGCTCCGCCCGCTCAAGCGACATAAATCGTTCGAACAACAACCCCCTGCCCACCGCGTCAACATCTGTAATATACAAGCAATACGCGACGGCAGAGTCGGCCGCGGAACCGCGTCCAGCACAGCGAATCCCACGGCTTCTCGCGAAGCGAACAATATCCCAGACAACAAGAAAGTAATCGACATAACCCAGTTCGCGAATGATCTCTAACTCATGCTGCAATCGCGCCGTCGTGGCACCATCGAGACATCCATAACGTTCTCTCGCCCCCGCAAATACGAGTTGTTCTAAGAATGGATACCCGCCACGCCCATCTTCCGTTCTATATGTTGGAAAAAGCGTTTTGTCTATGGGAAAAACAGCCGTGCAGCGATCCGCAATTTCTATCGTCCGTGCAATCGCCTCTGGAAACTCGGCAAATCGCAAGATGGCTTCGTCGACGTCATGCAACCATCCCATTCGGTTGAGGGGGCGCCCTGGATGCGGTGTATAAACATCACAGCCGAGTGCCATGCAACACAGCACATCGTAAACAGGGAATAATTGTTTATTAGCAGCATGAACATCACTTGTAGCCACCAACGGCACTCCTGTACACCTCGATAACTCGGAAAGTAGCCGCATGCGCGATGCATAACCGGGATAGCCGTCAGCAACAAGCTCCAAATACAACCGATCTCTGAATATCTCGCGATAGCGCTCGACCCAATGGCGCGCCCGCGCATATTCCTGTTTGGACAAGGCTTGTTGTAATTGTCCATGGCGGCAACCGGATAGCACAATCAACCCTTCGGATAATCGAAACAAATCCGCCTCTGCCAACCGCGGTTGCGTACGACCGCCTTCTTGAGCATGCATGATGGTAAGCAATTCACATAAATGGCGAAAACCTTGCCTAGTTTCCACAAGAACGGTGAGATGTGATCCATCTTCCATGGTCAACTCGGCTCCAGAGATCGGTTTGATGCCATAAATACCCGCCCACCTATGAAACTCCGGCAAACCGGCGATAGTATTGTGATCTGTGAGCGCGAGAGCTGGCATGCGGTACAGTGCAGCCTGTGCCACAAGTGATTCAATTGAAGAGGCGCCACTTAGAAATGAATACGGCGAATGGCAGTGCAGATGAATAAACACCACAGGTACCTACCTTCTTTAATCCCACACTTTGTAGATGAACCACTGTCCCGCATCTTCTTCTAAATCCATTAAGCCTCCATCCTCCGTCCAAACGCGCATCATTTTTCGCTCACCCTCACCCAGCCACCAACACCCCATCTCAAACCATCGATCGATCACGTCGACAATCACGCGCACAGCTTCTTGATCCTGAAACGCAAGTGGCTCCCCGTCGCACCAGCGAGAGACTGCGATGGGTCTGCGGACAATTCGACTCACCCAGGCATTCCCCGCAATACAGCAGCCAAACGAAGCTCGCGAAAGTCTGGAACCAAGCCAATTTGAATTTTCGGGAATTTGTGGACCAATTGCTCTCGCACGGATTGCAACTTGGTTTTTGCAACGACGCGCACAGGTTCGTCTCCCTCACCAAACAGCAAAAATCCTGACTGTACCGTAGGCAACAACTGTACATCGACGGCTTCGAGTTCCATCTCCTCAAGCCAACACCCTAAGGCATGATCACGCCAGCCCTGTAACTGGACCACGACGGTATGCGCCTGATATACAGGTCGTTTGAACGTTTTAATCCACTCCCCACTCCCTGCATTCGTCTGCCACCGAAGCGCAATCCGCCTGATGCCTGAATCAGAACGAACGACCCTTTGACAAAGCTGTGCAGCAAGCAATTCTAAAACGCTGTCCCATCCGCTTTCGGGCATCGGTTCGCCAAGTGGAGAACGCCATATCGCCAAGTGCTCACCAGGTGGTGCATCGGCAACAATCAGGCCATAACGGATCCTTTTGCCGATCCGCCGCCAAGATAATGCCTCTGTGCCAAAGCGAGAAACGAGCATTTCATCCGTAATCTCATCCAGATCTTGCAAACGATGCACACCAAGATGGATAAGTTCGTTGCGGCAGGGCTCTGGAATTGCCGAGACAACGGCAATCGGCAAACCGCGCGTCCAGTCGAAGATAGGCTCACTGCCCTCTAACATGCGTGCAATCGCTGGTGAAATCAAAAGCTGTTGACGACCAACTCGGTAGTACAAAGCGTTGGGTACACGTTCAATTCGGCTCCAGCACACCAAAGCCTCTGCGGCAAACGGATGCTCTGCCAAGCCAACTCGCACTCGCTGCTCACAGCTCAACACGTCGTCAAACCGGCGGCAGATGGAGCGAACTTCGGTAAGCGGTGGATGCCCGGACGGCAATTGGACAAAAAATGCGAATTGCTGAGGGAGTGTTCTGACAAATGGCGAAGCGTCCCAAAGCACTTGGTAAACGGATGTCAGCGCTCGTGATTCGCCGACTGACCCAACCACATGTACGCCTGGTATCAGTGCCTTCGCCTGCGCCACAGAACATCCGATTTGCACGCCTGCTTTTTTAGCTGAAATCGATACATCCGCAACACGATTTTGGGTAACCGTCACAAACGGCCTATCCAAATCGACCGAAAGCCCTTGTCCTTCACCGTAGAGCGTAAATTTCACGGCCTCACCACCAGAACATATGTTCTGGTTAGATTATATGCAAAGGCAACAAGATATACAAACACACGTTCGCTCCAAATGAAGGAATATCAGTTTGCAACAAAAATGTCTTTATGATCGTCTAATCGTTTGAGATGTCCGCCTGAAACGGCGGCCAAGGAGGTTGGCTGAACATGGGGATCGGTTTCGTCATGACATTCGTTTTATTCGCATTTCTAATAGGGTTGTTGTCGCGCCAAGTCGTCACCACAAACAGCGAACAGACGCAAAGTGACGAGGTACAACATGCGCCTGAATCGCCCAAGGAAATATGGGCGAATGCTGAAGACACAACCGAACAGTCGATGCCTTCCAATCAGGCGCAGGCACAGTAACTGCCACATGTCGACGACCTACCTACTCCATCCTGTCACCAGTTCGAAAATGCGGCACGAGTCGCCCCACCGGATTTGTGCCGGCTCCCTTCAACCAAATGGCAACATTCCACGCACTCACCGCGTCCGTCACTTGTTCAATTTGATCCGTAGTTTGATTCGTAGCCCCCGCCTCGCGCGAATCTGCTTTCGTACTCCGAACCCAATGGGCCGTCCAGCCATGAGCGGCGTCGAGCAACGGCTCTTCGTCCAACCCAACAAATCGAAATACCCGTAAGGGATGCTCGTCTGCCTCCCAAATGAGATGAAGCAAAGCTGTCAGGACATGTACACACAGCGGATCGGAATCATCACATGTGCACTTGGCACCCCACCGCAACTTATCCACAACGGAATCATCAGGCAGCACATCAAGTCGATTCGACTTGAGAAACGCCTCATATTCCGGATCCCACTCCCCGGCAAAGTGGGCAGCCATCCAGTCAGGCCGCATGGCCAGCCATTTCGCAACAGCCTCAATATGTTCCTCATAATGAGCCAAAAGCGGCAGTGCCACTTGGCAACTGCGCCGTGGGCCACTGGCGCGCACCTGAGCCCAAATTTCGCCGCGCACCAACTCGACGTGGACGACAGCACCGGATTTAGCCTCCTGCCTTGCCTTGCGCACGCGCGCCTTGTCCACCGCATTCCACACTGGGCGCCAAAACGGCTCCAACACGCTTTTTTTCACACATCGTCCTCCTCAAAGACGGTCTGCGGTGTCAGCTCAAACAACTCGCGCAACGAATCGTCGTCCAGTTCGGTCACCCACTCCTGCGATGACGAGACAATTGCTTCTGACAGCTCGCGTTTACTCAAAATCATCTGATCGATCCGCTCTTCCAACGTGCCTGCACAGATCATTTTGTGTACCTGAACGTCTTTGGTTTGGCCGATCCGATATGCCCTGTCAGTAGCCTGATCCTCAACTGCAGGATTCCACCAGCGATCGTAGTGAAATACGTGATTGGCCCGCGTCAAATTGAGACCAACGCCGCCGGCGCGCAACGATAGAACCAAAATCGGCGACGGATCGCGCCCATTTTGAAACGATTCGACGATTTCGCCACGGCTGCGGGCAGTTAACCCCCCATGCAAAAACTGCGGGCGCACGCCAAACTCCGCTTCCATCGTGTCGCACAAAATCTCGCCCATATCGCGAAACTGCGTAAAGACCAAGGCACATTCGCCATCCTCGACGACAATCCGCAACAGATCCATAAGCTGTCGCAGTTTTCCGCTACGCCGCAGCGAAGGTGCACCACCGGAGATGAGACAGGGATGATCACATACCTGCTTCAACCGCACCAATGTCGAAAGGATCATACCGCGTCGCGACATGGCCTTAGCCCCCGCGCCGATCCCGGTGAATAGCTGATCGACAAACGCTTGATACATAGCCGCTTGCTCGGCCGTCAAGTACGCACGTTCGTCGACTTCCCATTTCTCGGGCAATTCGGTTTGAATATCTGGATCGGTCTTTCGCCGCCGCAACAAAACAGGGCGCAACAAAGCCTGCAGGCGTGCGATATCGGACGCGCTGTCCTTGTCACCGGAAGCGAGATCGGCAAACGTTCGGCGGAACCAAGCCAAAGTTCCTAGGTAACCTGGATTTAAAAAATCCATCAAGGCCCACAGTTCTTCCAGCCGATTTTCCACTGGCGTACCTGTCAACGCAACTTTGTGCCGCCCTTTAAGCATTCGCAAGGCCTGCGCCTGCTTGGTACCCGCATTTTTGATGTTCTGTGCCTCGTCGATTGCGATCACGTCAAACAGCCGAGTCAAAAATGAGTCAAGATCGCGCACCAAGGTCGCGTACGTCGTCATGACCACATCGACCTTGCCGGCCGCTAAAGCCGCATCCAAATCGCGCAGTGCGCCATGATGCACATATACCCGTAAACCGGGTGTGAATCGCTCCAACTCGGCGCGCCAATTGGCCAGAAGCGAAGTAGGACACACTAACAAATGCACGCCTTGTGCCGCTTTTTCCTCCTTGAGCTTGAGTAGATATGCAAGCAGCTGTACCGTTTTACCCAATCCCATGTCATCCGCCAAGCAGGCACCACAGCCGATCTCGCGCAAATGCATCAACCAGGAAAACCCATGCGCCTGATAGTGACGCAATTGCCCACGCAGTCCATACGGCGGTTCGACCGCAGGGATGTGCAGGGCATGCGTAAACACGTCAACCACACGCTTGACCTCAGCTGCCTCTGTTGCGAATTCGACATCAAGCACAAGATCCTGCGATTCCTGCGCAAGCGCAATCGTGCGCGACAAATCAAGGACGGTCGCCTTATGGTCCGACCGCAGACCGAGCTTCTCCAATTCCCGCAAAATATCCGCAATTGGCACCAACCGCCACGATCCTTCGACGCGGATGAACGGCGTCTGTTCAGCGACCATCTGTGCAAAATCTTGCTGCGACAACTCGCGATCCTGGACGACGATTGACCAATCAAAATCCACCAATTGCTGTGCATCGAGCCACTGCTGACCAGCTGATGCAACAGCTCGCTTGTCGCGTCCACCGCGCCCCTGCCGAACCAGGACACGTACGCGAATATCTCCCGCCTGTTCCACCTTTGGCGTCTCGACATAAAAACCTGCCGCCACAAGCGATGGGATAGACTGAACAAGCAGTGGATAGACGTCATCGACAGGAATCTCGACATACGAGGGCGCCGGGCGCCCTAAAGCGTCTGCAATCTGCGGACAGTGACGCCCAGCCTCCCGCAGTTTTGGCAGAATCCACGCATCCGGAGCCACTAATACGTCGCCTTCAATCCGCCATCTGCGCGCCGTCTGTCGCCACCAATCTGACAGCGGTACAAGCTTCCCGGAAAATCGGTGGCGCACGCAAAACTCCAATACCCAATCGGCAATCGGGGCGTCAGGCGGCGGCGCTTGCAGCGCAAAGGCCACTTCATAAAACGGCCTACCGCTGCGATCCGCCCATTCCATCGCCGCCCACCCCGACTGTGCAAGCCCGCCACGCACAGTCTTCGCAACAAGCCAACCGTCTGCGACAAACGTCGATTCCTTCGCAATCAGCGCACGAAGCCAAGCCGCCATGACCTCTGACTCGCCTCGATACATCACTCGATAGGGGCGATCAGGCGCCGCCGCCGAATCCTCGACCCGCTCAAGGCGGGTACGGGCAATGGCATCCACAAGCTCGACAAACAGCCAATCGATCTCATCAATTTCGCTGAACATATTGCATATCTTCGGCTCGCTCTCCGCCACCGACAAAAGGCGAAAGCGCGCCGCTAAGAGCGGCTCCAACGACCAAGCCGGTGCCCACTTGGCCACAAATGTTCCATCGCCTGCGGCCACCATCACATCGGCCGCGGCGAGCGCCCACTGGCGCAAAAGGCGCACATTTGCCGCCGGCCCGTTTTCGACAGGCACTGCAATCGCCAACACGTCGCCCGAACCAACAATGTGTGAAGCCAACTCGCGTACAGCGATCAACCAACGGTCTGCGGGGCTCTCACCCGATGTGCCACCGGCAAGGGCAGCCTCTACCGCCGCCGGAAGCCCGAGTTTCGCATTGACGCCTTCACCCTGCATCTTCTCACCGCTTCCCAGACTTCAAAACCCTGTTCCACCATCATAACACCTGCCGGAGGATGGCGAAAACAGCGCATCACAGGGCGACTACGCTACCCTGAAAGGCACAATTACACAGGGTCGCCTTCGAAGTCGAAGTCATCTGGGTTGTCACTTGCAGCAAGCGTCGCGTCATCTCCAGGAACCGACGGCCCCATACGATGCGGCGAAACGTTTTCTGCCTCTTCCAATACGTCGTCCGGCCCGCGCTCAGACTGCACCGAATTGTAGATGGGGCGCGGGTGAGCAGCCAACGTCTTTTTTTGCTCTTGTGAATCGGTCATGACAATGCCTCCTCAAGGACGAACTCAGCTCCGCCAATAGCGGATCCGTTACAAAGGTTCCCCAATCGAGCCCAGCATATCGGTCGCCGGCCATCCGTACATTGAAATAGGCCGTTGGACATGCGCAAAAACCAACTCGCCGCAAGGAGGGATCGCGTTGTTCAACAGTATTGCCGCCAACTGTCTTTTGGATTTTTTCGTATCGATGGGGCTCGTAATTGGGGGCTCGCTTCTCGGAGGCGTTGCCGCACTTTTGACGCATCACGATCCGAATACGACGATGAGCACGCTTGCCTCTGATCTGAAGGTATGGGCGATTGTCGCGGCATTAGGAGGATCGATGGACGTGCTGCGCGTGATCGACCGCGGTGTGTTTGGCCTTCATCCAGGGCCTATGGTGCGCCAATTCATCTATTTGGTCGCGGCCTTTCTTGGTTGTCACGTGGGATACATGTTAATTCATTGGCTCACAGCGGGGCGTGAGCAACCGTGAAACGCATACTTGCAGCGCTCGCGATCGGTGCACTCGCCGGCATGGCAGCCGCTATGGCCTATACTAGCCGCGATTTGCATCACATGCACGTCGAGGTCAAAGCGCTTCGCCAAGCCAATGATCAACTGGAAAATGAAAATCAATTTTTGATTGCAGAACGGACCGATCCATCTCGCTATACGTTGCGCAAAATTCAAATTGACTGCCCTCAGGGCACAGATATTCTTTTACAGACGGCGATCAAAAGACAAGTTCTGCAAAGCCTTTCCTTCTTAATCGGGAAATCAATGCAGATATTGGTGGATCACCCTTACATGCCTTCTGCCATCGTCGATGTTCAAACTATCACACTCGACAAGCGGCGCTACCGCCTTCACGTCACAGTCGTTATAATGACGAATGACACATTGCACCTGAATGTCCGTGGACAACTTCAGGCTGACCTGTGAAAGGCGGAATTCAACCATGCTCTATAGCGACATGACCAAGGAACAATTGCGAGCAGAGATGAAGGAACTACAGCAAAAGGGGCAACGGGCCTACGACGCACAAAATTGGACAGAGTACGAAGTCTACATGACCAAGTGGTATTTAGCTAAAAGTTATGAGATTCGAGACGAGGTTGAGATCGAAATCGGTCGTACTTACCGTATCGCGGAGGAATATGATCGCCTCACGGTAACAGCCATCGAAGGTGTCATGGTCTGGGGTGTCCGGCAAATGACTGGAGAGACAGCCGCCGTCCCCATCGCGCAACTCGAATTGCACGATGAAGACGGCGAATAACCCGCATTCGCCAAAAGAACTTGCCCCTCACAGTTCAATGACGACATCACCAAGTGCTTTGGGCGCCTGATTCAGCACTTCCACACCTGTTTCGGTCACCGCTACCAAATCTTCAATCCGAACGCCAAATTGCCCGGGCAAATAAATGCCCGGCTCGATGCTCATCACCATGCCCGGCTCGAGTACCTGATCATTACCACCGACGACAAATGGCGCTTCATGAATGTCGAGTCCCACTCCATGTCCTGTTCGATGCGTGAAATATGATCCATATCCTGCACGCTCGATCTCGCTGCGTACAACATGGTCAACTTCCCCAAGAGTCACGCCTGGTTTCACTGCTGCAATGCCCGCCAGGTTTGCGGCCAACACACACTCATAAACTTCCTTCAGTAGCGACGATGGTTCACCGAGAATGAACGTACGCGTGATATCACTACAGTAGCGACGATATATGCCACCTGTATCGACAATGACAGCATGCCCACGTTCGATCGCGGCAAGACTCGGCTCATGGTGAGGCTCTGCGGCATGTGCACCTGTTGCGACAATGGCTGGAAACGACATGCCCTCTGCGCCAACGGACTGCCAGAGTGATTCGAGCATCCTTGCTATATCACGCTCACTCACACCAGGCCGAATGTGTTGTTTCACGGCACCCACCACATCATCCGCTTGCCTAGAAGCAGTGCGCAAAAGATCGAGTTCCGTAACGTCTTTGTTGACACGTAACTTTTCCACCATCGCGTCTCCCAAATGGAACGCAAGCCCTTGCGACACGCGCATCCACGAAAGCAAGTGTCTTGCTGGCAACGTTCCATCGACGCCAATCGTACGATGTACGTCGGCCATCAACGAGATCAGCAACACATATGGGTCTTCCCCATCCCGCCACGTGTGCACAGGCACGCCCATGGCCGCAGCCGGATCAGCAAACATTTCATGTACCAGCGCAAAACAACGACCATCCGCAAACACGCCGAGAGCCGATAATCGCTCGCCGCTTTCCAACCACACACCTGTAAAGTAATAGAAGTTTGCAGGATGAGAAAGTACAACCGCTTCCATGTCGCTGTGCCTCAAGCCTTCAGCAAGTTTCCGTCGACGCTCACCGCACACCAGATCCATGTCCATGCACCGAACCTCCAAACTGCTTTCAACAAGAAAAGGGACGCCACAAAGGGCATCCCTTTTGCCGTATTCCTATGGTAACTCAGAAGTTGCCAAGCGTCGACTCTTCTGCCTCATCGGCATCCGTGATGCGCGGCACGCGCAACGCACTTGCCACACCCCAGTAATAGAAAATTAAGCTCCCGACACCGACAACAATCGTATCCCATGGGGCGGGAATCACGATGGAGTAAACCTTCGTATTTGTGAAGCTTCCCAAAAAGGACATGACACCAATAAACACATAGTAAACAATGAGCCAAAGCCCGTTTTTCCAGTCGGATCGCAATTGGCTGCGCGTCTGTGCATCGCGATCCATAAACGCAAAGTACAAAATGAGCGATGCCAACGTGAAACCAATGAGCAACGAATCGGTCTGCCATCCTGCCCAGTAGATAATCCATGACGCCGCCAAAAATGCGAGAGGTGCAATAATGTGGACACCCTTCAAACGGTAGGGACGCACGAGATCTGGCAGGGTTTTGCGCAATGCGGTTACTGAGACAGGGCCAATCATATACGTCATGACGGTCGCTGACGTAACCGCGTCAACCAAACCACTCCATGCGCTGAAGCGAAATGGAAGCGTCCAGATAATCGATAGGATCAAGGTCATCCAGAGACCGCCGCGAGGAATACCGGTGCGCGCATCGACTTTGCCAATCACCGAATAGAAGTATCCGTTTTTCGCCCAAGCGAACAGCGTGCGAGCCGTACCTGACAGATAGATATTGCCAGTTCCCGATGGCGATAAAATTGCGTCTGCATAAATGATGACCGCCGCCCAACCAAGCCCTAGGGTTTCCAAAAGATTAGCAAACGGCGATTTAAAATTGACACCGCCCCACCCCTGTGTCAAGTGGCTCGCGGGTACAGCCCCGATAAATGAAATCTGCAGCAAAATATAAATCGCAGAGGCACCGATCACGGCAATGATGATGGCACGCGGGATATCGCGCTGTGGATTGCGAGCTTCCGCGCCAAAATCGACCGCTTGTCGGAAACCAAGGAACGCAAAGACCAGTCCCCCGGCTGTTAAAGCCTGCATCGCACCGTGCACACCACCGGGAGAAGCTCCACCAACCGCAAAATTATGCGGATGAAAGTGCACAAGCAACAAAATGATGGTCAACAATGGAACAATAAACTTTAAGAGTGTAACGATAGTATTGATTTTTCCGAATACATTAACACTCCAATAGTTGATAAGAAAGAAGATGACCAAAAGTGCGATTTGCAGTAGATAACCCCAGGCCGTCACGTTTTGCGCGGCATCTTCAAGACCTGGTATATAACTGGACATATACCCACGTACGGCCTCTGCCTCAACGCCAGCGACGGATGAATAAGCCATCATGGAGGCAAAGCCAATGAGAAAGCCTACAAGCGAACCATGCGTGTAGTCGGGATAGCGAACGAAGCCTCCTGCGCGCGGAATGGCAGCCGCTAGTTCACCATATACAAGACCAATCAACAAGACGGCGATGGCACCAAAAATCCAAGCCATCCAAGCGTCGCCACCCGCAAACCCTGCCGCCTTTTGCGATGCAAAGAGCCACCCAGATCCAACCATTGAACCTATACCTAATAAGGATAGGTCTAGAAGACTGAGCCTTCGTTTAAATTTACCTTGATCCATATACGCTCCCCTTACATGTCAGGATATCTGCCAAGGGCGTCAAACCCTTTGGCCTATTATATCATCGCGCAGTAACATTTCGAACAATTCTGTTACGCGGACTACAAAAAATTTTTCGGTTTTTCTCGAATCGGCGCAAAATACCGCGAATTGCAGATAACAAATTCGCAGGTCGCGAAACCAACCTGCGCAAACAAATCTTCAAACTCCATTGCCAAAACGTGCTTTTACAGAGCCCAAACATCCGTACATGCTATCTCTCATCTGGAAATATGCAATAAAGAGAGAACGCTAAACCCTTGATTGCCGGCATTGTATCCTATAAGAAATCCACAATAGGCAATCCAGATAAACCACACAAAAACTGCGGCGCTTGTCAGCCAGCCGCGCCCTTTATGTCCGCGTGTGACGCGCGAACGCCACACAAAAAGCGCAATGGCCAAGATGCCTAAAGCTACCCCTACGATATATGCGGAGTTCATGGATCAAGACCGCCCGCCGGCCCCGTGTGTCGCCGTGCTGCGTAGCGTAGGCAGGATTTTATCCGGTCGCAACGTGCGAACCGGTGTATGCGTCGACTCATCTGCAGGATCAAATCGTTCCAAAAAGTCGACGACCTCCTTCGTCACAGCTGTCGGTGTGCTTGCACCCGAGGTGACAGCCACCCTTTTCGCTTGCATAAGCCACTCTGGGCGAATTTCCGTGACATCCGCTACACGATACGCCTTGACCCCAGCAATCTCCTCGGCCACTTGCGCCAGCCGATTGGAGTTATTGCTGCGTGGATCGCCGACGACGATACAAACGTCCGCCGACCCAGCCTGTTCTGCCACAGCTTGCTGCCGGGTTTGCGTCGCCAGACAGATCTCGTTATGGACCTCCGCTGTTGGGTACTTCTGTACGACCAGTTCTGTCAGTTCACGCGTATCCCACTGGCTCATCGTCGTCTGATTGGTCACGACAATCTTGTCAGTCGCAAGTTGTAGGCCATCGACATCTGCCGCACTTTCGACTAAATGAACATGGCCTGGTGCAACCCCCATGGCTCCCTCGGGTTCAGGATGGCCGCGCCGGCCAATATATACGATCTCATATCCAAGCGCCGTCTTTTCGCGGATCAACTCGTGCGTGCGATTGACATCCGGACACGTCGCATCGATCACGCGCAGGCCTTTTTCCTGTGCACGTCGCTTAACCTCCGGCGATACACCATGTGCCGTAAAAATCACTGTACCGGAATCGACCTTCTCCAGCAGCTGTAGCCGATCCTCGCCATCGACCGTAATCACGCCTTCGCGTGCAAACGCATCGACCACGTGCTGGTTATGCACAATCATGCCCAAAATATAAATAGGCCGAGGAAGCCGCTTGTCTTCTGCGGCTCGTTTCGCAATCACCATAGCATCTACCACGCCATAACAATACCCGCGCGGTGTGATTTTGAGGACCTCCATCGTCATGCCCTCCTTTGCTGACTTTATCATACACCAAAGTGGACTCACGGAGTGGCACAGCCGACACCACCATGCTGATCAGCTCTGCGCTGAACGGCGCCACTGGTGCAACAACCTTTGTTTCAAATCCCACAGTGGTTGTGAGAGATCGACATGGTACTCATGCGGATTTAAATGGCGCCGAATTTCCGATGAAAACGCGCTGAGCTGATGTTCGACGCGCGCCTGAATCGAACGTAGAGACGGCAATTCATAGACCAAATCGCCCCCGATAAACACAGGAACGAGCAGTTCTTCGATCTCGTAGTTTTGTACCACTTTGCGCTTGTACGTGTGGATGGGATGGAACAACTCCAACGGCTCTGACGGGTCGTACTGTTCGTCAGCCAGCGCAATCAAATCGGCCACCGCAGCGCCATCGACATACAAGCGAAGCACCTTTTTCTTCCCCGGATTTGTAACCTTGTTCGGATTCTCCGAGATTTTAATACGTGGCTCCAGTCGATCCTCAAACTGCTGCGCAACGAGCTTGTACACGCACCCTAGAGCGGGACAATCCGTACTTGTAATAAGCCGCGTACCAACACCCCAGGAATCAATCTCGGCGCCTTGCGTGAGAAGATCGCGGATCGTATATTCGTCGAGATCAGAGGAGGCAATAATTTGCACATCCGCAAGGCCTGCGGCATTCAACATCTGGCGGGAACGCTTCGACAAATACGCGAGATCGCCACTGTCGATGCGAATACCCTTTAGCGATTGCCCGGCTTCTTTCATCGCCAGACCAACGCGGATAGCATTGGGCACTCCACTGCGCAATACGTCATACGTGTCGACGAGTAGCACTGTGTTCTCCGGAAACGCTGCACGATAGGCCTCAAACGCCTCTAATTCGGTCGGGAAACTCTGTATCCAGCTGTGCCCTTGCGTACCCGCTACCGGGATGTCATATGACTTTGCCGCCAAGACATTACTCGTGGCTACACAGCCACCAATAAATGCTGCACGCGTTCCGAACACAGCTGCATCCGCGTTCTGAGCCCTCCTTAAGCCCATTTCGATCACGGCGCTACCAGGATGTTTGACATTCGTCTGCGCGGCCTCGACAATACGCCGCGATTTTGTGGCAATCAAACTCTGGTGGTTAATAAACGCCAGTAGCGCGGATTCAATCAATTGCACCTCCGCAATGGCGCCCTCAATGCGCAGCAGTGGTTCGTTTGGAAAGACGACCGTGCCCTCGGGCACAGCATACACGTCCCCGCGAAAGCGAAAATCTCGCAAATACTCAAGAAAGTCCTCGGAAAACATGTCGAGCGAGCGCAGATAGGCGAGATCGTCCACTGAGAACTGCAACTGGTGCAGGTACCAAACAACCTGTTCCAAGCCCGCCGCAATGACATAGCCGTTGCCACATGGATTTTTACGATAAAACAAATCAAAGACAACCCGCTGCTCGTGTCTGCCTGCCTTAAAGTGGCCATACATCATGGTCAATTGGTATAAATCAGTCAATAAAGCCAGGTTTCGATCGCGATACACAGGCAAAGCTGCAATCTCCTCAACTCGTTGCTGTGCTCGCTCCCGTTCATTTGACACTTCGTTCATCTCCAGTACTGTGTTCCAAGTTCTCACTGCTGCATAATACGCGCCACTTCGCGCAGCACCGCTGCATCAGACCCAGCCGCCACATCCCGGGCCGCGAGTGTGTACGACTCGCCGGCGAGCGTTTGCATGACCCCACCAGCCTCAGTTACCAACAAGGCCCCAGCCGCAATGTCCCATGCGTTTAGGTCGAACTCCCAGAAGATATCGATGCGGCCAGCGGCCACGTACGCCAAATGCAACGCCGCTGCGCCAAGCGTGCGCAAGCTTTTGACGCGGCTGATCAACTCTGCCGCGAGTTGCATCACGCGCTTGCGATCCGCATGGCGAACAGGCATACCGGTAGCCATGACCGCTCGGCGAAGTTCCCCGACGCCGGAAACCGCTATTTGCCGTCCTGGAAGTTTGGCGTCAGGCTGTGTCAGCCACGCTTGCGCGTCGGACTTTGTACATACATGTGCGCCACCTCCGCGCACGGCAAAAAACAACTCATCTCGGTATGGATCAAACACGACACCCGTCTCAAGCTGTCCGCCAACGGCGTACGCGATCGACACGACCGACAGCGGAAGCCCATGGACAAAGTTTGTCGTTCCATCGAGTGGATCGACAATCCATAAATGCTCATGCTCTGCGCAAGCGGCAAGCGCCGCTACAGCCGCCTCGCGGCCCGGTGCAACTCCCTCCTCACCCAGTACATCGTGCCCCGGGAAGGATTTGTGGATTTCATCGCGGATAGCCGCTTCACAAGCGCGATCAACATCTGTCACAACGTCTGCCAAAGACGATTTCGTCTCAACAACGAGTTCTGTCAAATAACGTGCAGACATCCGTTCACCGGCAGCCAGCGCCGCGCGCATCGCCGTACCGAGAGTTGTTGATTGTGGCACATCTGCCATCCAAGTTACAATCCCTTCTGCAACATCGCGAACTTTATTCGTCTTTAAAGCTTCTCCAATCGAGCTTGGAATCGGCCAACATTTCTTCAAACGAAACATCGTCATCATCCGCCGGATCGAACAGTTCTGCGAACGATAAGTCTGGATTCTCCGCCAACCGTTCTGCAGCCGGCCGGCGCTTCGCAGCCTTTTCCTTCTTTTGCTGCTGCTGTGTCACTGGACGCGCCTGTGCCTCTTCGACCAAAGCGCTCTTTAACGCCGCCAAGCGCGCCGCGACATCGGCATTCATCGCATCGCGCAACAAAAATGACTCGGTCTCATCGCCGCGTTTCGCGAACTCGGGCTTGGGTTTTACATCCATCCGATCCGCCGCGTATGCGGGCTTATCGTCCGCAAACGAATCATTCTGTTGCTTGCGCCTATGCCCTTGCTTCCCCATCACGCCTCACCTTCAGCCTTCCCGTGACCTTGTAACCAGTCGGCAAGATACGCCTTCTCATCGTCGACAACCGTCGGGTGTTCCGCCAAGTAATTGCGTAATACCTCATCCTCGTAAGCCGGATGGTGAGGATCAAGTCCTACCTGACTGATGTCCGATGTCAAACGCCGATCATAAAGCACAGACCATATCTCGGCTCCATCAACCAATTCCCTCTGCAACATTTGCATGTAAATCCCATCTGCCGCAGTGCCATCCTGCCGAAGATACATGTACATCTCGTAATCGTCAAACGCGTGCACCCAATCCAGGGGATCAAACGTCCGCACAGCCCCCACCTCTTATATGCCGGCCCCATGGCAACAAGCATGGTGCCGGCGTCTGCTTATACACGTGAACTTGTGCATCCGATTTGCTACAATACCGATAGTTGTGCTGTAAAACAACCAGCAACACTTGGGAGGCATTGTCAGTGCGTCGGTTTTTTTGGGTACTCTTCTTTGTCGCGGTGGTCGTCGTCGCGGTCGAAACCTTTATACCACGCAGCGCGTGAAATCCAACCGAGAAGGCGAACCGAACGTCCTCAAGAGCTGGCAAGTCCGAGCGCTTCACGGACCTTCGGTTCGACCTTTGCAAAGCCCTTGTCACCTGCGGCTCGAAATGTCAGTGTTCCATCTTTCCCAAAAACAAAGAAGGCGGGCGTGTACTCGTTGCTGAACGCATTCGCCAGCTTATGCTCGTTGTCAATGGCACACGGTTGCGTAATATGATACCGTTCGATATCGGCTTGTACACGCGAAATCTCCGTGTCCTCCTCCATTCGTGGCATGTGAACCGCAACGGTACATAGACCTTGATCCGCATATTCATCGCGCAAACGCAATACTTCTGGCATGGTTTCGTGGCAAATGTGACAAGAAACGGCCCAAAAATGAACTAAAACTACCTTCCCCGGTTCAATGTTTGGCTCGCCGTTGATCCACTCCGTTGCACCTACCAACTGTGGCATTTCAGTTCCTAACCGCATCGGCATACAGAATCCCTCCTAACTTGAAGCATCCAGCCAGTTTGTTGCGCAATCGTTACATATGCAAAGGGAAGTTCTGACGTCGTCAGAACTCCCCATCGTAGATCAGAGCCACATTATACGGACAGCGTCTTGTCGCCGGGTTTCCAGTTAGCCGCACACATGCCACCAGCCTGCAGTGCCTCTAGCACGCGCAATGTCTCATCGACGCTGCGCCCGACGTCGTTGTTGTGGAGAACTTGGTACATGACGGTGCCGTCTGGATCGATAATGAACAGACCGCGCATGGCTGTACCTGTCTCTTCGTCAAGTACTTCATAACTACGCGAAACGCGCTTCGTAAAATCAGACGCAAGGGGGTAATTCAAACCGCCAAGGCCATTCTGTGTCCGCGGCAATTGAATCCAAGCCTTATGACTATGTACACTGTCCGTACTGACACCCAACACCTCAGCATCGAGATCATGAAATTCCTGGATGCGTTCGTTAAACGCCATGACTTCCGTGGGGCAGACAAACGTAAAATCTCCAGGATAGAAAAAGAGAATGAGCCACTTACCACGATAATCGGACAACTGTACGTGTTCAGCTAGGGTCTCCATGTTTTTCGTTGAAAGCATGTCAAAATTAGGAGCTGGACGACCAACCAATGGCATTCGAGAAACCTCCTTTTGCTTATTCGCGAAACAAAGGAGACTCGCGCTGGAAAAACTGGCGAAAGGCCTCCGTGCTGATTATACTAAGCATAAGATGGCCTTTCAAACTGGAGACAGCAAAGAAGGGAGCAACTCATATTATGGAAACTTACCGCTCAGATTCGTGGTCAAACGCCCACTTTCGGGTGAAAGACGCACTGGCGGCGTTGCTCAACGAAATGCGCGATTGCGGCTACAATCCAAGCCTGCATATCTCATACGACGCAAATGAACACCACTTGCTCGTCGATCCGGTCATCCTGCACAAACACCCATCCATCAAGCGGGTATACCTCGAATACTTGGACGCTTGCCACGCCCGAGACACAGCCGTCGAAGACATTCAATCGCTCCCCAAACTGGACCTCGGATTTACCAACTGAGGATGAAGATGATATGCGACGAGGTGCCGCTTCTCAAGTATGAAGCGGCACCTCGTCGTGCATAACATCAGCTAAAGTCAGGGCGTCAAGCGCCCGAGTGATGGCATTTGTCACTCTTACCCAAACATTGCGCGCATGGCAACCGACAAATAAATCACAAGCCGACTCGGAGCTATCTGCCTCGCCGACACATGCGACAGGCGCCAATGAACCTTCTAAAACGCGCACCAACTCCCCAACGGAAATTTCATCCGCCGGACGGCTTAAATGGTACCCACCATTGGCCCCACGCACGCTGGTGACTAAATTTGCCCTGCGCAGCTTTGCCATGATTTGATCTAAAAATGGTTCAGGTATCGATTCGGATTCGGCAACCGCCCGCAAGGGAACAGGCCGATCGACGCCAGCCATCATCGCCAAGGCCACCATCGCGCGCAAACCATACTCGGTTCTGCTCGAAATTTTCACCGAATCTCCCCTATCTCATGGCCGAGCGAATCGACGCTGAATCGACAGGAGGCCATTAGGCCTCGTAGTCGATCCACACCTCGTCTCCTCGAACCTCAACCGCGTATGTTGCAAGTGGAATCACGCACGGAAAAGCAGTGGGCTGTCCCGTGCGAACGTCAAACTTACCACCGTGTCGCGGACACGCGACAATATGCCCTTCGAGTTTGCCCGCAGACAACGATTGTGCAGCGTGTGTACAGACGTCGGACGTCGCAAAAAATCCATCTTCCGTGTGATACAAAGCGACATCCTCGTCGTCAAACGCAACTTGCATCATCTCGCCAACGGCGAGATCGGACACTTTTGCTGCCTTGACCCAAGCCATTAACCAATCGAACCTTCCATTTCAAACTTGATGAGACGGTTCATCTCGACGGCGTACTCCATGGGCAACTCACGAGTGAACGGTTCGATGAAGCCCATCACAATCATGCGAGTCGCATCCTCCTCAGAAATACCGCGGCTCATCAAATAGAACAACTGCTCCTCGCTCACCTTCGACACAGACGCTTCGTGTTCCAGTGTGACGTCGTCGTTCATAATCTCGTTGTACGGAATCGTGTCCGACGTCGAATTGTCATCCAGGATCAGCGTATCACACTTGATGTTGGCCTTGGCACCCACAGCGCTTGGCGAAAAGCTTGCAAGACCGCGATAGGTGGTCTTCCCACCATGCTTGCTGATGGACTTGGAAACGATGGTGGACGTTGTATTCGGCGCATTATGCACCACTTTTGCGCCCGCGTCCTGATGCTGCCCACGACCAGCCACCGCGATGGAAAGGACCATGGCCTTTGCACCCTCGCCCTGCATATACACCGATGGATATTTCATGGTCAGCTTCGACCCGATGTTGCCGTCGACCCATTCCATCGTCGCATCGCGGTATGCAACCGCGCGCTTGGTGACCAGATTGTAAATGTTTGGAGCCCAGTTCTGAATCGTCGTGTAGCGGCAACGCCCGCGATCTTTGACAATGATTTCGACGACGGCACTGTGCAACGAGTTGGTGCTGTACACAGGTGCCGTGCAACCTTCGACGTAATGCACAAAGCTGTCTTCATCGGCAATGATCAAGGTGCGTTCGAACTGCCCCATGTTCTCCGAGTTGATGCGGAAGTACGCCTGCAGCGGCACTTCACAACGCACGCCCTTCGGCACATAGATGAAGCTGCCCCCACTCCATACAGCGCTATTCAACGCGGCAAACTTGTTGTCTTCCGGCGGCACGACCGTCCCGAAATACTCCTTGAAGATCTCGGGATACTCGCGCAACGCCGTATCTGTATCGGTGAACAAGACACCCATCTTTTCCAGGTCTTCGCGCATCGAGTGGTAGACGACCTCAGACTCGTACTGTGCGGAGACACCGGCCAAGAACTTCTGCTCGGCCTCGGGAATACCAAGTCGATCAAACGTATTTTTGATCTCCTCAGGAACCTCTTCCCACGTCTTCCCTTTTTTCTCCGATGGCTTCACGTAGTAGGTAATGTCGTCAAAATCGAGTTCGCTGAGATCTCCGCCCCATTTCGGCATACCCTTTTCCAAGAAAATCTCGAGCGAGCGAAGGCGAAAATCTGTCATCCACCCCGGCTCGTTTTTCATCATCGAAATCTCTTCGACCGTCTTGCGCGTCAGTCCCTTTTCAAACTTAACGACCGAAACGTCCTTGTCTCGGAAGCCATACTGGTACTCTTCCATATCCGGCAAAGGTTTCGCCATCTGGACGTCCTCCTTTTTTACATTTCCATGTATATCCCTTATCGCACGACTGTGGGTTACTTGACTTCACCATCGGCTCCACTCGCCTCGGCCGCCCGTTCAAGCGCCTGCCACGCGAGCGTCGCGCACTTGATGCGAGCCGGGAACTTGGATACACCTTGCAACGACTCTAATTCGCCCAACTCATCGAGATCGGCCGGCTCGCCCTTCATCATGCCGCTGAACGTCTGAGCCAGATGCAAGGCTTCCGAAATCGTCTTACCTTTGATGGCATCGGTCATCATTGAGGCCGAAGCCATCGAGATGGAGCATCCGCTGCCGCGAAAACGCACGTCTTTCACGACGCCGTCCTCCACCAGCATCTGCAAGCGAATTTCATCACCACAGCTCGGGTTGCGCAGATCGACGGCGATCGCGTCGTCAGCAAGCTGGCCTTGGTTGCGCGGATGCTGATAGTGGTCCATGATCACCTGACGATACAAATCATCCAATTGCATGGCCAAAGAACTCCTTCGCCTGTTTCAACGCTGCCACAAAGGCATCGACATCGTCTTCTGTGTTGTACAGATAAAAACTCGCGCGCGCCGTCGCCCCGACGTTTAGGATGCGCATCAAGGGCTGCGCGCAGTGATGGCCGGCGCGGACAGCAACGCCCGCAGCATCCAGCACTGTTGCCACGTCATGCGGATGCACACCGTCCAGATTAAATGTCACAAGCCCCGCTCGGGGTTTACCTGGACCTGGCCCATATACCGTGACGCCCTCGATTTCCGCCAAACGCTGAACGGTGAGATCAGCAAGGTGCGCGTCGTGCTTCGCAATTTCCTCCATGCCGATGTTGCTCAAATACTCGATCGCGGCGCCCAGACCGATGGCACCTGCGATGATGGGAGTGCCGCCTTCGAACTTCCACGGCGCCTCTTTCCAAGTCGACTCGTGTAGCTCGACGATGTCAATCATCTCTCCACCAAAGTACGTCGGCTCCATTTCTGCGAGCAACGACGGTTTCCCATAAAGGACGCCGATGCCCGTCGGTCCCAGCATCTTGTGACCGGAAAACGCCAGAAAGTCGCAATCCAAATCCTGCACATCAGTAGGCATATGCGGCACGCTTTGCGCGCCATCGACGACGATCACGGCGCCATGGCGATGCGCGATCGCAGCCATTTCACGCACCGGATTGACCGTTCCTAGTACGTTTGACACATGCGCAATTGCGACGACTTTCGTTCGGTCCGTCACGGCCGCCTCTACATCATCCAAACGGATGCTTCCATCTTCCTGTAACGGCAGGTAGCGAAGCGTCGCGCCAGTCGCACGCGCCGCCTGTTGCCACGGGATCAAATTGCTGTGGTGCTCGCTCGGCGGCAGTACGATTTCGTCACCAGGCTGCAGGTGAGCACGTGCGTAGCCGTGGGCCACCATGTTGATGGATTCTGTCGTCCCGCGGGTGAACACGACTTGGTACGGCGACGGAGCATTGATGAAGCGCGCGACCTTCTCGCGGGCTCCTTCATACGCCTCTGTGGCTCGCGTGCCAAGGGTGTGTACCCCCCGGTGGACATTCGAATTCTCGCTCTCGTAGTACTTGCGAAGCACGTCGAGAACCTGACGCGGCTTCTGGGAAGTCGCCGCATTGTCCAAATAGACGAGTGGGTGGCCGTTGATTTTCTCTTGGAAAATCGGGAAATCGTCCCGAATCGCAAGCGGGTTCATCGGCTAAGCTCCCTTTCTATGCGCTCCACAACCAAGTCCCGCATCGGATCGCTCGCAAGTGATTCGACGGTATCGTGCAAATAGCCCCAGATGATCATCTGCACCGCAATCGACTTGGGAATGCCGCGCGACATCAAGTAATAGACCTGGGTCGGATCGATTTTGCCGACGCTCGCAGCATGCCCGCAGCGCTGCACGTCGTTTTCATCAATGAGTAACATCGGGATGGCATCCGCGCGCGCCGTACCATCGATCATAATCATCCGATCATGCTGTTCACTACCTGCCCCGACGGCGCCCTTGACGATTTCCGTGCGGCTACGGAAAATCGTGTTCGCCTTGTCGCGCAAAGCTCCGTGCATGACGATCTCGCTCTCCGTATGCCGTCCCACATGCCGCATGCTCGCCGTCAATTCGACGTGTGCACGCCCGTGTCCAAGCCCAACGACGCGAGCGAGACCTTTCGCCCCCGCCCCGGTCAACTCGTTTTCCACCAGCTCCACGCAGAGGCCGTCACTTGTGTCCGCGACTGTCCATAAGACGTGCGCATCCTTGCCAACGCGTGCACGACGAGTTACAAAGTGTGTAGGCCCGCGATGAAATGCGTCCGCCGTGGAAACCCGTACTCGACTATCCGCCAGCGCGACAATCTCCAGCACATGGCTGTTGACCACCTTTGCACCTGTCGTTGCGGCAAATACCGTCTCCGCATACTGGATATCGGCCAATTCTGCTGCAACCACGAGGCTGCGCGAATAAGCCCCAGATTCGCCGCCAGTCCATACATAAATCGTCTCAAACGGAGCATCAATGTGCGTCCCTTTAGGGGCGTACAAGAAAACGCCACCGGCAAACAACGCCTGATTAAGCGCCGTCCACTTGTTTTCATTTCCTGTCACGACGGTTCCGAAATTTGCCTTCCAAAGTAATTCCGCCTTTTCGGGTGCCTCGTGAATGGTGCAATATGTTACGCCTGCCGCCTTCGCTTCCTCGGTCAAGCGAAGGTCGATGGGCAATCCGTCGACAAACAGGGCATACGAATGTTGCAGACGGTCGATGTACGTTTGCACTTCAGCGGGAACTTTGCCGACTTGCTCCGAGAATGTCCCGGTCTCCCACGTCAATTTGCGCAGGTCTGTTTTTTCAACATAGGGCTGCGGCAGTTCCTGAAATGTCCGCCAAGCCGCTTCCCTTAGCGCCAGCAGCGACGAAGGCTCGCCCAATGCTTGAGCGACGCGGTGAACATGGCTGACAGCCGTATTGACTTCGCTCATCCCGCGTCCCCCCTTACGCTTCGACCTCGACGGTCTCGTCTTCGATACCAAGTTCTTTTTTCAGCCAATCATAACCCTTCGCTTCAAGCTCTTCGGCCAACTTGGCATCTCCTGAACGGACGATACGCCCTTGCATCATGACGTGCACATGATCCGGAACAATATAGTTCAGCAAACGCTGATAGTGGGTGATGATCAAAAAGCCGATGTTGTCCGAGCGCAGTTGATTGACACCATTGGCCACAATCTTCAGTGCGTCAATGTCCAGGCCGGAGTCAATCTCGTCCAAAATGGCAATCCGCGGCTCGAGCATGGACATCTGCAAAATTTCGTTGCGCTTCTTCTCGCCACCGGAAAAGCCTTCGTTTAGATAGCGCTCTGCAAACGACGCGTCAATATTTAAAGCCTTCATCTTTTCTTGAAGCTTCCGATGGAACTGGAGTACCGGCAATTCATTGCCCTCTCCGCGGCGCGCATTCAATGCTTGGCGAATAAAATTTGCATTCGAAACACCAGGCACTTCCGCTGGATACTGCATGGCCAAAAACAAACCTGCACGAGCCCTTTCATCCGTCGACATCGCGAGCACATCTTCGCCGTCGAGCACCACTTCGCCAGCCGTCACTTCATAGTGCGGATGCCCCATCAAAGATGATGCCAACGTGCTTTTGCCCGTTCCGTTTGGCCCCATAATCGCGTGGATTTCACCGCCGCGAATATGTAGATTCAGGCCCTTGAGAATCTCTTTGCCTTCGACACTGACATGCAGGTTCTGTACGCGAAAATCAGGCTTCCCCACCTAGACCAACCTCACTGTTCATCTATAGAATGATGCGCGAATGTTGACTGTAAAAGTCATCTTTCTCTCACAAGGGTAGCACAAAGGCGTGAAAATGCAAGGGAACACGAAAACTTCCCATGGAAAAGCCGGGCGGCAACAAGCCCCTACCGTCCGGCTTTTTGATCCTCCAAAACCAAACTTACACAGAGTCAATCAAAACAGGTACTTAAAAACCAATTTGGCCTCTTCCGACATCATTTCCTTGTCCCAAGGCGGATCAAACGTCAATTCGACTTCCACCTGTTCAACACCTTCAAGAAGCGAGAGTTTCTCTATAATCTCTTCCTTGATATCGTCAAACAGTGGGCAACCCATTGTCGTCAATGTTACTGTCACCTTGATTTTTTTGCCGCCTTCCAGGATGTCGATGCCATATACCATGCCGAGATTGACAATATCAATCTGGATTTCCGGATGGAGAACATCCATTAACATGTTGCGAACAATTTCCTCAGTGACCATGCTGCCCCTCCTCTCGTCCTCCGTCGCCCCTGGAGCGCGATTTTACAGCAAACTATCGATTGGCGTGTATGACAGCTGTAGGGCGTCTGCGACCGCCTGATATGTCACACGGCCCTTATACACATTCACGCCGCGCGCCAAGGCCGGATCCATCCGCAAGGCGGCCTCTGGACCAGCGGCCAAGCGCAACGCGTACGGAGCCGTCGCATTCGTCAGGGCGAGCGTCGACGTCCGCGGCACCGCCCCCGGAATGTTGGCGACCGCATAATGCAACACACCATATTTTTCGAAGACCGGATTGCTATGCGTCGTGATGCGATCAATCGTCGCGATCGATCCACCCTGGTCGATGGCGACGTCTACGACAACACCACCGCGATTCATCTGTTGCACCATTTCGTCTGTGACGATCTTTGGCGCCCGAGCACCGGGAATCAGCACTGCGCCTACAAGTAAATCCGCACCCGCGATGTGTTCACGCAAATTGTACGGGTTGGACATCACCGTGCGCACGCGCCCCGCGAACAAGTCATCTAACTCGCGCAAACGGGCCGGATTGTTGTCGAACAACGTCACGTCCGCACCCATCCCGACTGCAACGCGCGCCGCATTGGTGCCGACAATGCCACCACCGACGATCACGACGCGGGCGGGCGGTACCCCGGGCACACCGCCGAGCAATACGCCACGTCCGCCATGAGCCTTCTCCAGAAAATGCGCACCAATTTGAATCGACATCCGGCCGGCGACTTCCGACATCGGCGTGAGCAAAGGCAGCGAGCGATCCGCCAATTGAACCGTTTCGTAGGCGATAGCCGTGACACCGGCATCCATCAATGCCTTCGTCAACTCCGGTTCGGGCGCCAGGTGCAAGTACGTGAATAGCACCAAGTCCGACCGGAAATATGCATATTCAACCGGTTGCGGTTCTTTCACCTTCATGATCATTTGCGAGGTCTTCCACACGGTCTCTGCGTCGGGTACTATCGTTACGCCCGCAGCTACATAATCCGCGTCTTCAAACCCACTGCCAAGGCCAGCTCCCGCCTCGATCCGAACATCGTGCCCGGCCGCCACGAGAGCATGTCCCGCAGCTGGCGTAATGGCAACGCGGTTTTCGTTGTCCTTGATTTCTTTCGGTATGCCAATAATCACGTGCGTTTCTCCCCTTGGCCGCGAACAGCCTGTACAACAAGCAGCCGAGCCTGATTCTCCTCGTCTTACGATCCCAGTGTACTGACCTCCATCGACAAACGCAACGAAGGTAGGCTTAGTCGTCCTGATCAGAGGTGGCGACCCGGCGCGATCGGACCCTGCGGTGGCGCGGTCGCGACGCTTCTGCCAACTCGTCCTGATGCTCGACAATCCACTCTTGGATGCGCTTGACGTCACTTGGACCAATGCGCCAGTTGCGATCCTGAAACACAAACGATTCACCGGTCAGATCGTTTGCCAAGGCATCGACAGCCTGACGAATGTACGAGACCGGCACATGCAACATCTCCGCCAGCTCGGAGATCGAAAAACGCGTAGTCACAGAGAGTCACCTCAACTAGGACTGTACAAGCGGCGCTTCAACCGCCAAGACGTGTGGTGTGCGGCTGAAAAAGTCAGACTGATTGGTCGACAACACGCGAAAAGCGACCTGAATATGTTGACCCGGCTCAACGACCGAAGGCCAGCTTTCCCCTGGAATCTCAGGTGTCATGTGGAACAAGAAGCGAATGCTATCTGCCGCCAAAAAGCTCTCGTCGGACTTCTTCGAAAACCAGATGACAGCGCGCGTTTGGCGCAAGTCAATCGGCACATTCGTAGGATTCCACAAGGTTGCATTCACCTGCACAGACTGCCAGTTGGCGCCCGGAACCGTCGGGCGCGGCGTCAACTGCACGTTGGTCACAGTGAGCGAGCTTTTCTGCCAAATGGTATCTGCCTGATTCGGCGCCACCGTGTGAGCTAAATAGAACACCAAGTGAGGCGTTTCCGCAAGTGCCGCTGAACCGTTGGCATGCGGCCCTGACGGATGAAATCCCCACTCCACGGTCTGCCCAGGCATCATCGCCGCACTGGGTGCGTTGACGAATGTCAGCCAGTTTTCTGTACGCGTCCCTTGCGGCGTAAACGAAAGCACGCCAAATACTTGTGGTTCGAGTATCGGATGTTCCGATACATTTTTCAACGTCGCAATCACGCAAGAGTTTTTCGGCTCCCCAGGCAGCGTTCCAATGTGGACGTCGGTAATTGCAATCGGCGCTTTGGCGAGAGGGTATGCGGCGGCCGCAGTAGCGTGCATAAGCGTTTGCTGATGCGCTGATTGTGGCTTTTTCGACATAGGTGCCGTCAAGGTGAACGTCAGCGCGATGGCAACGCATGCGGCAAGAGCGCCGACTGTGCCGAAAACTGCCCATTGCGGCCTGCGCGTTCTCCTGCTTGACTGTTGTGCCCTGACAGCGGACAGAATGCTGTCCTTGAGCTCGGGACGAAACGGCACATCAGCGCGTCCCTTCATTCTTTCGCGCAACTCGTTGTCATCCTCGTTCATCGCCCTTCTCCCTCCCCTATGAGCGCCTTTTGTAACAGAAGGCGACCGCGGTGCAACCGGGTACGCACTGTTTGGTCAGTAATTCCAAGCACGGAAGCGATCTCGGCACTCGACAGGTCGTTTCCGTAGTACAGTTCGACGACTTCGCGGTACATCTCCGGCAAGCTACGCACCGCCCGCCAAACCTCGTCGCGCTCCAATCGCTGCTCGACGATGCGCGCTGTGTCATGGGTAACGGGCAGGCTCGTCAACAATTCGCCATCGTCCATCAATTCATGGCGAACGCTCCACGAACGCAACACGTCCTTGGCTCGATTTGCTGTAATGGCCAGCAACCACGTTTTGATGGAACTTTGCCCTTGAAAACTTGCATAGTTCTGCCAAGCGCGCAAAAACACGTCCTGCGCGATGTCTTCCGCCTTGTGATAGTTGTGAACATAGGAATATGCAAGGCGAACGACGTCTTGACCGTATGCGTCCATCCACTGCTCGAGCAACGCCGCAGCGGGCAGTTCCGCCGAGCTCCGTTGACGCATCTTTCTCATGTTCATACCCCTTCAACGCCACTTCCCTACCTCATTTGACGAGGCAACGGTACAGGATGTGACACGCGGTTGATTGTTCGGTAAAACGTGCTACACTTGCCAACAGACTCGACTTTGATCGGAGGACGTTATGTACCCGCTTGCGCGTTTTCTTTTGTTTCGGCTGACAGCGGAACAGGCTCATCACATTGTGCTCGACCAACTCGCCAAGCACCCTGCGCTTGCGAAGCTAGCCTCACCTCAATGGCTACCTTCGCCGCGCCTTGCTCAGGAAGTGCTAGGCCTTTCCTTCGCCCACCCGATTGGGCTTGCAGCAGGCCTGGACAAAGACGCCATTGCCGTGGACGGCCTGTTTCAATGCGGCTTTTCTTTTCTCGAGGTAGGAACGGTGACACCCCTGCCCCAACCCGGCAACGAAAAACCTAGGTTATTTCGTTTAAAATCAGACGAAGCGTTGATCAACCGCATGGGATTTAATAATCAGGGTGCAGCGAACCTTGCCAATCGCTTGCGTGCCAACAAAGTGCGGCGCGGTCCGATTGGCGTGAATATCGGCAAGAACAAAATCACGCCTAACGACGAGGCTATTTCCGATTACGTGAAAGCACTAAAGGCCGTCGCGGACGTCGCGGACTATATCGCCGTCAACATCAGTTCGCCAAATACCCCCGGATTGCGCGACTTACAAAGCGTTTCATTCTTGCTCGATTTGCTTGCGGCCATTGAGCCTGTCCGGGCAAGCCACAATCTGCCTGTCTTTGTGAAAATTTCACCCGATCTCGCCGATGAAAGCGTGATCGCCATTGGACAGGCCTTGGCCAGTTCGCCATATGCGTCAAACCTCGGCCTCATTGCCACAAACACCACTATCGAACGAGCGGACCTCAGGAGCAAGGAGAGGAGCGAAGGAGGCGGCCTCAGTGGCAAACCTCTTGCGGATCGCTCGACCGCCGTCGTTCGCTTGCTCGCTGGGGCTGTCGCACGGAAGCTACCAATTATAGGTTGCGGAGGCGTTTTCACAGCCGCTGATGCCTACGCCAAGATTCGAGCTGGCGCCAGCCTTGTGCAAATTTACACCTCATTTATTTATCGCGGTCCGCAAGTCGTTCGGGAAATCGCAGAAGGATTGGACAAGTTGTTGGAGGCGGACGGCTTTCACCACATTCAGGAGGCCATTGGTGCAGATCTTTGATTGTAAAGCAGGTGCAAGCCATAGGCCGCAGCGAAGTGCTGCGGCCAAACATGTATGGCAGGCCCGAACCGATTAAAAGCCCACAGTGTGGTATCCTCCATCGACATGAATGACTTCCCCGGTGATACCTTTGCTTAAATCGCTTACGAGAAACGCCGTTGCGTCGCCGACCTCTTCGGCGGTCACGTTGCGCTTAAGTGGCGAACGCTCTTCGACGGCGTGGAGAACGTCGTTAAAGCCGCGCACGCCTTTGGCCGCAAGTGTGCGAATGGGACCTGCGGAAATGGCGTTTACGCGAATGCCAAGAGGACCAAGATCCGCAGCCAGGTAACGCACCGCGGACTCGAGCGCCGCTTTGGCCACACCCATCACGTTATAGTTGGGAACTGCCCGCTCCGCCCCGAGGTAGCTCATCGTCACGATGCTGCTACCTTCTTTAAGCAAGGGGCGGGCTGCGCGGCTGGCCGCGACCAGCGAATACGCACTGGTGCTGTGCGCAAACCAAAAACCGTCACGCGACGTCTGTACAAACTCGCCTTGCAGATCTTCAACGCGCGCATGTGCAATGGAGTGCACCAAACCGTCGATGCGGTCGGTGTAGCGCCCGATCTCGGTGAACGCCTGCTCGATGGACACATCGTCGTTGACATCGCATTGGACAATATGCGGCTCCATATCTGGGAACGCGTCGGCACACAGTTTTTGCAACTGTTCGCCAGCCCTTTCGCTACGGTATGTAAATATCAGATGCGCGCCCAGGCGTCGCGCGGACTCCGCCACTGCCCAAGCAATGCTACGGCGATTGGCAACGCCCATGATCACGACTGTCTTTCCTGCCAACAAAGTCAAACGGATCTTCCTTTCACTACAAATCTTCCTCCATGTATACCATCTACGAGGACAACGGTAAACAGCCGAACACGGATTTTCTCGCTTGGCTCACTGGAAATTTGGAAATTGCCAAGCTTCTGCGCTACAATACTACTGGATTTTGATCTGACTTTTAAGGAGGTTTGCGCAATGGCATATCAACTCCCACCTTTGCCGTACGCTTTCGATGCGCTTGAACCGCACATCGATGCTCTGACGATGGAGATCCACCATGACCGTCACCATGGTACGTATGTGACAAACGTCAACAAGGCTATCGAAGGTCACGCGGATCTGGAATCGAAAACGGTTGAGCAACTGATTAGCAATCTCGACGCTGTGCCAGAAGATATTCGTACGGCTGTCCGCAACAACGGCGGTGGCCATGCGAATCACAGCATGTTCTGGCAACTTCTTTCCCCCAATGGCGGCGGCGAACCAACCGGCAAACTCGGCGATGCCATCCGCCAAACGTTTGGCAGCTTTGACGCGTTCAAGCAACAGTTCGCGGCTGCAGCGGCTGGCCGTTTCGGCAGCGGTTGGGCTTGGTTGGTCGTCGACAATGGCAAATTGGCCATCATGAGCACAGCGAACCAGGATAACCCGCTCATGGAAGGCAAGAAGCCGGTTCTCGGCCTCGATGTTTGGGAGCATGCGTACTACCTCAAGTACCAAAACAAGCGCCCAGACTATATCGCTGCATTCTGGAACGTCGTCAACTGGGATCAAGCCAACAAGAATTACGAAGCCGCACTTTCTTAATTGCCTTGCCATATACATTGTGATAACAGCCACTGCCCTTAGCGGACAGTGGCTGTTGTTGCATAAACATGGACATTTGGTGGCTCATGGGACATTCGGAAACGGGAACACTATCTGCGGTATGGGGTTCGTAACCCTGGTCTTCAAAAGTCAGACAGTTCCCCCCGTAGGAGGATTCATCCATGAGCGTATTGACCATTCTTCGCAATGCACGCGTTTTCGCTCCCAAGGAATTAGGCGTACAGGACATTTTGCTTGGCGATCGCCACATCCTCTCCATTGGCCGCGACATTTCACTACATGGGAGCGTCGATGTCGACGTGATCGATCTCGATGGAAAATACGTCTTTCCTGGCCTTATCGATCAGCACGTGCACATGGCAGGAGGTGGCGGCGAAGGCGGCTTTCACTATCGCACGCCAGAGATTTCCCTCTCCCACTTGACCGTTGCCGGCGTAACCACGGCCGTAGGCGTCCTTGGCACCGACGGCGTGACCAGGAGTACGAAAGAACTTCTTGCGAAAGCGAATGGCCTTGATTTTGAGGGCATTACAACGTACATCTACTGTGGAGCCTATCAAGTTCCGACACGCACCATCACGGGCACACCCCGTTCAGACATCGTACTCATCGATAAAGTCGTAGGAGTCGGCGAGATCGCCATCTCGGACTCCAGATCGAGTCACCCTGACGAACACGAGATCGCTGAGTTGGTATCTGAGGCTCATGTCGGTGGCCTGCTTTCCGGTAAAGCTGGCGTCGTACATTTCCACTTGGGCGACGACAACGACCACCTGGATCTCCTGCACCGCGTTGCAAAGCGTACGCAATTGCCGCGTACGGTCTTCGTTCCGACGCACCTCAACCGCAATCCCGGCCTTTTAGAGGCAGCCATCGAATGGGGCAAAGCCGGCGGCCTTTGCGACGTCACGTCGGGCATTCGTCCGGACGATCACGACCATATCTCCGTCAAGCCGTCGAAGGCCATTGTCAAGTTGCTCGATGCCGGTGTTCACGAGGCCTATATCACGATGAGTTCGGACAGCAACGGCTCGTCCCCTATTTTCGATGAACAAGGACGACTCGTGGCGATGGGCATTGGTAGCGTGGCAACGCTCTGGGAAGAGACTGCGGACTTGATTCGCGAGGAAGGAATGCCGGTGGCGCAAGCCATTTCGTTCGTCACGCGCAACGTCGCACGCGTCCTCAAACTCCGCCATAAAGGGAAGATCCAGTCGGGTTGTGACGCGGATTTAATCATCTGCGATGACAAGTTGCAGATTGAGCGGGTGTTTGCAAAAGGAAAATCCGTCGTCGAGGACGGCAAACCAACGGTCTTTGGCACATTCGAAGACGCGTCGCGCGTACCTGGATCACCTGACTCGCGCAAGCAAGCGGGTACACGGGACGACCGGCGCGATCGCCCGATGATTGACCCATCTCGCGAAGACGATGATGCGTTCCCTGATCGCGATGAACGGCAACAGCAATCCCGTCGCCGCCATTACTGCTGCTGAGGCTCGCGCTCAGCCATGGTAGCGAATCATTTGTAAAACCTCTTCACGCATACGCACATCTTCCTCGTAGCGACCGCGGGCGGCCAACGTCATGGTACGGCTGCCCGGTTTGCGTATACCGCGCATGTTCATGCACAGGTGTTCTGCATCGACGACGACCAACACGCCTTCGGCCTGTAACTCGGATACCAATACATCCGCAATCTCATTTGTCATCCGCTCTTGCACCTGTGGCCGTTTCGCGACGACGTCGACAAGGCGGGCCAATTTCGATAGACCCGTCACGACGTTTGCATGCGGCAAATAAGCGACGTGTGCCTTTCCGAAAAACGGGAGAAGATGATGTTCGCACATCGAATAGAACGGAATGTCCCGCACCAATACCATCTCTCCGTGCTCCACATGAAAGCGCGCACTCAACTCTTCTCTCGGATCTTGGTGCAACCCCGCGAAAATTTCCGCGTACATGCGTGCGACGCGGGCTGGCGTATCGATCAGGCCTTCCCGATCCGGATCTTCTCCGACCGCTTCCAAGATGGTGCGTACGGCCTGTTCGATGCGAGCCATATCGATCCTAGGCTTGTCCAACGCGAAAACCGCCTCCTGCTTGTCATTGGTGTCAACATGAGACGTTGCCACTACGTTACCTCCCTGTCCGATCCCTGCATCTGCGGCCGCAGCTTCGTCGAGGACATGCCGAACGGCCGCATCTTCGTTACGATTAGACTGGCGAACAGTCTACACCACTGTCCGGAAATTGAACAGTGTTATACAATCCGCCCCACAGCTTAACCTGTGCGATATAGGAAGCTGCCGGACAACTTGCGTAATATGCAATGTAGCCTTTAATATTCGCTCCCGACACCTCCGGCTTATTGCCAGCGATTGGCGCAATTGCAATAAATGCCGGAAGATCCAGCTTGGCGAGTTGATAGGTCGAATACTGCCACTGGTTGGCATAGAATGCGGCCTGCAATTCGCTGTTGACGCTGTGGACACCCGCCGCAAAACCATTGATGAACGATTGAAAATCGGCGGCCGTTGTCGCAGGACTATTGTATCCTTCCGGATCCAAAATCACAAAGTTAGGTCGTCGCGAACCTGGATATTTTGCGATTTGCTGCGCAGCGTACACGCCGCCATCGTACCCTGCCTGATAGTAAGTCGTGCCGGATTGCGGCCAACTCACCGTCCAAAACGACAACCACCACGCATTTGAAGCGGATGCCTCTAAAGCCTTCGCGACAAGCACATCCGGCTCGTTTGCCACGACGTGTGTATAGGGACTTGCCTGCGTGCCCAGGGCTGCCGTCACCGCGATGCCTGGCCACGCCTGTTGCAAGGCAGTCATGACTTCGGCTTCCGTCGTAAACGACGCATAAACCCCCACCGATGGAGCCGTCACCTTGGAGGTAGGGTCAACGGACGTCGTTTTCACAGAAACCGTTGCAACGCTCGGCGAGGCCCCCCGCACGCAGACGCTTTGTGGCACCTCTTGCTGCGGCATCGCCTTGTAACCGCGCGGAAACGTGCCGTGAACCGCGTAGTATGCCAACATCACCGCGAGCGTCAGACTGTCAAGACTTGTATAACCAGCCGCATTCACCACGTAGTTAGCCCGCGCCTCGGCGATGCCCCGGCCGCTTGGTTCAAGTTCGAACGGCGTGTGCCCCCCGGCCATAGCCGCCGGGTTCGACCAATCACAAGGATTATAGTAAAGGGAATAAAGAGCAGCCCCTCCTACCGCAATGACCAAGGTCGAGGCGTTGGCTGCCATCTTCCATGCCGTTTGGAAGTTGCCCGTGCAGTTCGCATACGGAATGCCCGCAATGTCCGCGGCCGCATAGCACTTCACTAAATCCCCTGTCGTTGCGGCATATAGGTAAACGTGACTCGCGCTCACTGTCATGACGCAATCCCCTCTCCCACTTGCGTTGGATATACACCCACTCGTCCGCGCTGCATTTTGCATTTCTTATCGATATGCACACACTTCGCTCCATTCTATGCGGCAGGGGTGTGGGCTTGTGGCTTGTCATAACGAGGTGATGAACAATGCATTTGGTTAGTCTCGGCGACTCCATCACATATGGCGAAGGCGCATCTACTCCATCCCGCGCGTACCCCAGCGTGTTGACGGCACTGCTTCAATCACATCTCCGATCGCGCTCGTGTTGCGACGCCATCCTCGCAGAACCAGGCTGGACAAGTACAGATTTGCTCTCTGCACTCGGTGCCGCAGGCAACCTGCCACTGACCCATGCCCGCGCGGTCACGGTTTGGATTGGTGGAGACGATCTCGCACAAGCGGCCTTGACCACACTGGCAAGCGGTCGCAAATCGTTGCCCATTGCTCCGCTCGTCTTGCGTTACAAACGGAATTTGACAGACATTGTGCGCTTCGCACGGGCGGATAGCAGGCACGTCGTGATCGTCTGCACACAATACAATCCCTTTCCAAACAGTCCATTGGCGGGCGAGGCGGTCGCCACTTTGAATGAAGCCATCCGCTCTGTCGCGGCCGCGACCGGAGCTGCGCTCGCGCCGGTTGCGGACTGGTTTGCCGGCCGCCAAAGCGAATTGATTCGCAACTACCGCACAGGCACGATCGCGGATGCCCTACGGGGCCCCGCCCCGGTTCACCCGAACGACAGGGGGCATCGAGTGGTGGCAGAGGGCCTTTATCGCATGCTGGCACCAATCGTTGCGCACTGACATAGGCTAGGGCGCACTGCCCTTTCCACAGTCGGAGGTGAACGCCGCTTGCTGTCATTCGCCTTGGCCGCTGCTCTGATGCGAGACATCGTGCTCGCCACCGGATTTGTCAACCAATCGTTTCCGCAACCGCTCAGTAAAGACGATGAACAGAAATATTTCGACTTATGGCGCAAACACGGCGACAAGCGGGCACATGACCTGCTTGTCGAACACAATTTGCGCCTGGTTGCACATGTCGCCAACGTGTCATCGACACAATCACCGATTCGTTACAGTTCGAACCGCGAACGAACTGTGAGATGCACGGATTCGCCCCTAGCGTCCAATTCAACGCGATCGATCACGGCCTCGAGCCACGCCCGACGCTCCCCGTGATCGACGTCCCTGTCGGCGAGTAGCCATGCCTCTATCCTCTCGCGCTCGGCCTTGCGCTCCGTCGCCTCCGTGCGCTTCGCGATGCAACGTCTGCACACTTGCTCGCGCAATGCATGCCAGCGAATCTCGGCCTCGCGCTTGCGCACTGTGTACGTGTTCACATCGAGATCGCCATAGGCATAAAGGGTGGCAAGTCTTTCCTTGGCCGCCTCAATCGTGGCCAATTGCGCTGCCATAAGCCGCAAATCGTATGCTGTGCCTGAATCGCCGCCGTGGATTGCGGAACCAGAGAGATGATCCCACACGTCGTCCCAAACCTGGCTCTTCATAACCCGGTGCACGAACTCGCGCCAGACGACTTGCTCGATAGCCGCGGCTGGTACCCGTTTGCATCGATAAGGGCAGCGGGGCGTCTGTTTGACAGCTTCCGGTGGACGCCGATACCACCGCTGTGTGATTCCCTTCCCGTTGTCAGATGCTGCACTATACCACGTCTGGTGACATATTGAGCAGATGAGGTAACCTCCGAGCAAGTGCCGTTTGGCTTTCGCCGTACGCCCGCGCGCCCGCGACCTGCGGCGAGCGTTCACGGCCTTTGCAAGATCGGAATCAACGATCCGTGGGACAGGGATGCAAATCCAGTCACTAGGTTGTCGCCACCCCACCACGATGCGCCGATTCGAGCGCTTTAGTCCAGGCACCCTGCGGGCGAGCCGCAGGGCCTTGCGGGTTGTCCTGCGGTTAAAGTACCAAGTACCCGTGTACATGGGATTGGCCAAAATGTGTCCGACGGTTGCGTGTGACCAGTTCGTGGATAAACGCGTCTTCGTGGGCACACCTAACGCATCGAGGCGTTTGGCAATTGCACGCAGACTGAGCTGTTCGTACGCATACCATCGATATATCATGCGGACGACGGCGGCCTCACTGTCGACGATGACGAGCTTGCCGTTTTCATAGCGGTAACCATAGGGGTCAATACCTGTTGGCATGTACTGTCCGCCCTTGGCAGCCCTCAATTTTCCGGAGAGTGTTCGACGACGTATCTGCCGCAGCTCATATTCTGCAATACTAGAGATAATATGGAATAGAAGTACCGCCTCGTCGGACTGATCCCAGTTGGGCACATCGACAAAATGAAGTTCCACGCCGCATTGTTGCAATTCGCGGACGATAATCGCCTTGTCAGCAACGTTGCGCGAAAGCCTATCGGGGTGTTTGATGACGACCCTTGCAATTACGCCGCGCCTGGCGTCATCGAGCAATGCCAACAAGGCCGGTCGATCCATGTCTTCCCCGGATGCCCCAGCTTCTTCGTACACGCGGATGTCCGCTTGGGAAGCGCCTAAAGCGAGTGCGTAGTGAATACACTGCTCACGCTGGACCGCGAGACTATGCCCCTCAGCGGCCTGCACGCCTGTTGACACGCGCGTGTACACGGCTGTCAGCATCGGCATTCCCCGCTTTCTCACGACTATCGTGACGCCCTTGCGAATCTTGCCAAATGAGCCTAGCGAAAACGTCCTTTGCTTGTGCTGGCGACATCGGTGTGGTCGAAGTCTGCCAATCAACATAAAACAGCCGATCCATGATGACACCCCCTTCCCGGTTGTATGCGAAAGAGGAGATGTCCTAACACGGATCGGCTATTGCTGCACAGGAATGAACCCGCTTATTTAGTTGGTATCATCGTGTTTCGAACCTTTACTTCGCCGATGCTCCCAGATGCGAAACCACACAAATAGTGCAATCAGGAGAATGACCACGACAATCAAGAGTACAATGTGATGTTTGAAAAACGGCCAGTACTTCGTGACGAATTCGCCAATATAACGACCAGCGATAATGAATAGGCCCGACCAGACGATGGCGGCAATGGTATTAAACACAAAAAACAACCAGGGCTTCATGCGGTTGATGCCGGCGAGGTACGGAATCAGGATGCGCACACCAGCGATAAATTTGGCGATGAACACCACCCAGAGCTCATAACGCTGAAATCGTTCATTTGCGGCGTCGAGTTTCGCTGGTGTGATACCAATGAATTTGCCAAAAAAGAGGACGATTGGACGGCCAAGATACCACCCAATGAGGTACGCAATGGCCGACCCAATCAAGTTGCCAAGGCAGCCGGCAAGCCAAAGTGGTACAAGGTGAAAGACGCCTTTTGACCACTCAATACCGGAGAGCGTGAGCGTGGTTTCCGCAGGAAACGGGAAGCCGATGGCTTCAACCAGGATGATGAGAAACACGCCAAAATATCCGTATTGATGGATGATCTCCTGAAAGTGCACAGAGTCGCCTCCTTGGGCTACAGCAAGTGACATTGTCGACGACACTAAGAAGTTTGATACGTCCGGGATTGATCAGGACGATTTGATTTCAATTGGCACGGTCGGCCTGATCAAAGCGGTGGACACATACCAGCCTGCAAAAGGCACAAAGTTTGCGACATACGCCGCGCGCTGCATTCAAAATGAGATTCTTATGCAGCTGAGGGCGCAGCGCAAAACGCGTAAGGATGTCTCACTGTACAGCCCCATTGGCACAGATAAAGAAGGCAACGAAATCACCATCTCCGACATTTTGTTTTCTGAGAGCGATTCCACTGAAGATGAGGTCAGTCGGAAGATGGAAATCGACGGCATGAAGAAACTACTCGATGTGCTAGACGAACGGGAACGTCGCGTAATCGAGTTGCGTTTTGGACTCGTAGACGGTCATGAGTGGACGCAAAACGAAGTGGCAGATCTGCTGGAGATATCCAGATCGTACGTTTCCCGATTGGAGAAGCGTGCCTTACTGAAAATGTTCCACCAATCCTACGCAGGCCAAGAACGCAAACGTGCTTACCGACATTCGCGCGCGCAATCGTAATCCTGAAATGCCGTCCGGATCAATGTCCGGACGGCCAAGTTCCCAATGTAACTTCGATTGTAATCTTCTTCCCATGGCGCAGCACCGTCAGCGTTACCTTCTGCCCGGGATTGTCCTGATTGATATACTGGGTCAACTGTTCAATGCTGTTTACTGGCTCACCATCGATGCCCACGATAATGTCCCCATCGCCTTTCAAGATTGTATAGGGATCAGCTGTATCGTTGGCACTATTCAGCTTATTCGCATTGCTGTCGCCTTGCAAACCGGCTTTCGCAGCGGGGCCGCCCTTGGTCGTCTCCGTGACGTAGACGCCGGCCGAGACAGGCAGGTGCATGGCTTCTTGCATGAGGTTATCGATATCCATTCCCTCAATGCCAAGCCATGCATGCGCGATGGGCTGACCGGACAGGAGCTTTGGTTCAAGCTGAATTAACCTATCAATCGGAATGGCAAAACCGATGCCAATCGAGCCTTCGATTGGACTTTCAATCAAGGTGTTAATGCCGACGACCTGACCTGCAGCGTTGAGCAAAGGGCCACCGGAGTTGCCCGGATTAAGCGGCGCGTCCGTCTGGATCATGCCGTTCATGACGTGACCGCTCGATTCAGACATGGAGCGATTCAAGCCGCTGACGATCCCGGAGCTGACGCTCGACGTGAGTTCAAACGGGTTGCCAATGGCAATGACCAGGCTACCTGGCTGCAGCGATTTCACCGACCCGAGTGGCAACGGCTGCAACGAAGCGGGAGCGGGGATGCGAACAATGGCGAGATCGTCCAATTTGTCAGCATTGAGTACGCGTCCGACATACTGACGGTTCCCGCTGGATACCTCGACAGTCTTGGCACTGCCGACAACGTGCGCATTTGTCGCAATATCCCCGTTATGGTCGATGAGAAAGCCTGTGCCGATATCCTCTTCGGCCCCGCTGTCCGAAGCTGACTTGCCCCCAGATACCGCCGTGATCGTGAAGATGCTATTTTTCACGCGGTTGTATATATCCGTAACCAAGGTTGTATTATCAACGCCAGGAATCGCGGTGGTCGAGCTACCCGTTCCCGAACCGTTACTCGCAACCGAAGGTACGTATTCCACCGTCGTTTGGTGTCCGGAGTGGCTGATGGCTGCTCCCGTCCAAATGCCCAGCACATAAAACACCGCGAGACCTGCGACGATGCTTGGTAGCAACACCGTTCGCCTACGCCGGCCATCGCCCGGCCAATCGTCAAACTCATCGAAACGCCGCCCCATCGTGCCTCCCCCTTTTGCCACCACGTGTTGTTGCCTTCATTCTAACCATCCGCCTCTACATGCACAAACAAAAGGCACGTTACAACATGCGAGGTGGCTGTTACGCGTCGACCAGTGTGGCGATGATGTGTTGTAACCGATTCACCAATTCTGGATCAGGCTTTTGATCCGCCATCCTACGCCCGTTTAGAACGCGCTTTGCGGCGCTATCATAATACGCAGCCACAGCCGTCTCCAACTGCGCACTGCAGTGCTGCACGAGAAGATCGCCCCGCTGTGCGAGTATTTCCTTCGCAGCGGCCATCGCAACTGGTTCCGTCGCCTCCATCATGGCGCTTTGCCCACCGCCTTCAAAAAACTGCTTGGCAGAGGAGAAGTGGCGGAAAAATGGTTCAAACAGAGCGCTGTCGAGATGTGCAGGCGCGGCATGAAGAACGTCGTCGACCACTTGAAAATCCCCTGCGGCTGAACCGTCATGCGTCGCACCAGCGAGCGACAACCTCGTCATTTCTTCTTCCCAATGTGTCTTTTCGCCGGTCAGTACCTCGCTCGCCAAGCGTTCCGCGCGAAGCGCAAACGTACGCAGTTCAATGTCGATCCGCCGTCCAATGGCCCCTGCCAGCTCCGTCGCCGCCTCCTTCAACTTGTCCGTTGGCTTGCCAAGGCGAAACCTCCCTGGGTGGAATGCCTCGCGGAACAAGTCCCGATAAGCAAAACGCAGCCGTTCCCCCGCGTGAAATAGGAGTTCGTGCAGTTCCTGCGCCAGTGGCCGCACCAAGCGCGCTTCACTATCCACACGCGCAGCCTCCATACGCTGGTTTAGTTCATCGAGTTCCCTAAGGCGCGACGTGCGCTCCGCGTCGTCTGCCGCGATGCGCAATTGTTCCTCTCGCTGCCGTGCAACCAGTTGTTCACGCAAAGTAGCCAACGTGCGCCTTGCCAAGTCTGCGGCCAAGCCGTCTGCGGACGACTCGACATATTGGATGAGATCGGACTGTAGGCGATCGACGCCAGCATACTCGCGAAGCGCGGTGAGCGAAGCCGCATCCGGCTGCCATGTCTCATCGCGCAAGCGCGATCGCGCCAGTGCCAACGCGTCGGCATCGGTCGCGTCAACTGCCAGGCGCCGCCCCGCTTCGGCCAATTGCGCCGAAACCTCGTAGACGCGTGGTTGCCGGATACCAAGGCGCCTGAGTTCGGATATAACGCGCGCTCGAACCTGTTCGCGTTCCTCGTCACTCGTGGCGAGATCGACAGCGTTGATGGCTGCGAACAGCTTGTTCTGCTCAGATACGTCCTGAACCCCGGCAAGCTGTAAGAGGAACTCGCGATCCGCCTGGCTGAATGCATGCGTGTAGTACATGACGAACAGAACAGCATCCGCCTCGCGCATGTACGAGAAGGCAACATTCGTATGGCGTTGATGGATGGAATCGACGCCCGGCGTATCGACGAAAACGAAGCCGCGTTTTAAAAGCGGATCGTCCACCTCGACGTCGACACGGCCGACATATGCCGCATATCGTTCGTCGGCTGAAAATGCTCGCAAATCTTCGACGCTGGCTACCCAAGTGGTCCCAAGCCTAGCGCGCATGTCTTCATAACCGTCACGCAGCGCCTTCAGAAAACGTACGTGGCGCCGATAGGCGACCGGGAATTGCGCGACGGTTAGGCGATCGATCTCGGTCATCGCCGCAGAAAGGTCGCTCGCATGCCGATTCAAGGCTTGTAAAGTCGACTCGACGTCGCGCCACAATTCCTCTTCTGTCTTCGCCGCAATCTGAACCTTCGCGTCGTCCTTCGTCGCACCACGCAGTTCCGTGACGGCTGCGGTCGTCGGGCTTGGGGAGACGACGAGCAATGGCCTTCCCAAAATGGCGTTCAACACAGAGGATTTACCTGCTGAAAACGCGCCGAAAACAGCGATGACCATCTGCCTTTGCGAAAGTCGCCCGATGGCCGTGTCCATGAATCGAGTGTCGATTCCACTGATGTCGCGCACGGATTCCTGCAACTTCACCAGTCGTTCGATATAAAGCTCGCGGTCCTGCGTCATACCCATGGCACCTCCCCCGCTGCTACCAAATCGAGTGCACGCTGCTCGCGAGCGCAGATGTCCAGATAAGCCTGCAGCGCAGCACAGCGATCACTTGCCAACTCCATGTCTGCACGGGTGGTCGCCTGCTCATCCTCACACTTTGCGAGACAAGCGGCGACAAACTGTTCGGCCAAGTCGGCCGCGGTTGCCAAAGCATCCCGTTTAACGCGCGCGACAACATCTTTGACATACTGGTATGGATACTGTGATGAAACCAAGGCACCAGGCTTCACGAGACGCGAAACATATTCAACATCGACGTCGATATGAATGGCGGCCGCACCATCAGCCAGTCGGGCGCTCGTGGCGGGATCGATTCCAGCCTGCCGCACATCGCTTGCGATTTGGTTGGCCAGTGGCGTCAAAAGATAGTTGTGGACGCGCTCTGCGATGTCTTGGGCAAACGCCTCTGCGCGCCGCAGCCGTTCCGCGTCGGTCTTCTGTGCGGATCGAAACAACCCAACTTTAAATTCTGGTCGCAAGCTTTCGACGTAGATACGCCCCTTTTCGGTGGTATCATAGGGGGCAATTTGGGCGAGTTCAATCAAGCGCAACCAGCTTTCACGCGTCGCCTGAGCCTGATCGCGCACGGCTTGCATACCTGTGTCGTACTGCTCCCGTAGATGGCGTAGCTTTTCCGTTTCGCGATCCAGCCAACTTACCGCCTCGTCCGCAGAAAGCGGCGCACTCCCACAAGCCTTGGCGACAGCCTCGCCAGCAGCCTGGACAAGTGAATCAAAATAGGCTGCAACACCTTCTTTGGCTACATCGACAAGACGGCGGCGCACATTCTCGACGCCTCCGTCCGCCATCTCGGATTCGGCTTGTGCGACTAACCAACTCCGCAATGCAGGCAGTTGGTTGTGCGGAGATTGGCCAACCGTAGTGAAGAAGATGGTATCCTCCGCAATGCCGTAATCCGCAAGAACGCTATACACGCTGTCAGCAAACTGGACAAATGGCAATTCGGACTCTAGATGCTTGTCAATTTGATGCACAACAAACGCCAGTCGTTTTCCCTCTTCGACAAAGGCGTGTAGCAATTCGAGATTTTCCTCGGCTTCGACGTGCTGATAGTCCGCGACGATCACGACGCAATCCGCCTGATACAAGGCGTTCATGGTGGCCTCTTTATGCCGCTCGTCCGTCGAGTCGATGCCAGGGGTGTCGAGCAACTGTAGCTGCCCAGTGCTCCCTGGCAGACTCATGAGCACGCCCTCGACGTCCGCCGTCGTCGGATTCGCTCCCGTTTTGAGGCGAGTGCCTGACAAAGCGCTCACCAAGCTCGACTTGCCAGCCGAGAACAAGCCGCAAAATGCCACCGTAAACGTCGATTCGGCAGCCGGATCGGCCAATATATCAAGCAGTCGGCGCGCATACACGCCGCCGCCAACGCTCTCCAACCACGCTGCGATCCGCTCGTATTGGCGCCCCATCTCCAGCGTGGATTCCATCGTTTTTGACATCTTTGACCAAAATCCCCTCTCCTAGCTCCTTGCTCTTTGTTCATGATACGTGAAAACTGCGTTTCGCGCACGAGCTGTCTTAGATACATGCCGGAGCGCGTGGTTGCCAAATCAGCATACGATATCAGAGAACCGACGTGCAGGAGGTGAGGGGTGTGCGACTGCAATCCATCATCAAATTCGGCGGGCTTGCGTTCGATATCGCAAACGATGAGAAGGTGCAACAACTCGCCGGTATGGTGCACAGCGGGGCCAAGCGCAGGGGCCTTTTGCAACCCTGGACGCCGCCGGCGCAAGGGCACCCACATACACCTTATCCACCCGCCCACTGGCCCACGAGTAGCCAGCCCATACCGTTTGCACCGTCGCATGGAGCGCCGTCCCCGGCATCCCATTCGCCCGCTAAGGCGGAGCCCGCTAAGGCAGAACCAGCCCCCGAGGAAGCAAAACCATCCGGGGCGGATGGCTGGAACCTCGAAAAATGGGTTAACATGGATAATGCCAAAAAAGTCATCGGGTGGATGGGGACTCTTAATCAAATGCTGAACAAACAGTGACGTCCCCAAAAGCCGCGAAAGGGCCGGGAGGTCATTGTATTGGAAATTGGCACACCATCGCGACCAAGTCTCTTCCTCTACCGCCTCTTTCGCCATGTGATGCCGCTCGCACGCGCCGAACTTGCGCATTGGCGCGGGCGGGCTGCAGCCATTCCAGATCCCACATTGCGCCAACAGGCGTTAGCCAGCCTTTCAGACAAGCAATTTCACGCGGACGGTGGCACGGTCTATGCTGCTGGCAATCGACGCTACGCGCAAACACTGGTCAAAGTCATTGTTGCATTGCAAACGATCAGCGATTACCTGGACAACCTTTGCGATCGCGCCAATGTCCTGGATGGCCCGACATTTCGCCAGCTACATTGGAGTATGCTCGATGCGGTGCGTCCCCATTTTCCCTTGCGCGAGTACTATGGGCGCTGGGGCAGGGTCGACGACGGAGGTTATCTCGCTGAGTTGGTACAAACGTGCCAGCAAGGACTTACGCAATTGCCCTATTACTCCGTTGTACAGCCTCAGGTCAGCTGGTACGTCGAACGCTATAGCGAATTGCAGGAGCACAAACACATTCAGCACGCAATGCGCGAACAACGACTCATCGACTGGAGCACACCCTATCTGCACGACTATCCGGATACGAACTGGTATGAATTTGCCGCCGCAACTGGCTCCACCTTGGGGATGTTTTCACTGTTTTTGGCTGCCACAGAACCCATTGAACAGGAAACGGTACAGCTCATCCACAAACACTACTTTCCCTGGATTTGCGGCCTGCACATCTTGCTCGACTATTTCATCGATCTTTCTGAAGATCAACAGGCTGGCGACTTTAACTTCATAGCATGCTATGGGGATCCATCGCTGGCTTTCCACCGTCTCCGCCACTTTGCGCAGCAAAGTCGGCAGAGCGCCGAACACATTCCCATCGGCGGCCGTATTCACAGGTACGTCGTACAGGGGTTACTTGGTATGTATCTATCCGATCCGAAAGTGGAACAACAAGCGGACGTGCGCAAAGCCCGACGGCTGATCTACGCCTTTGGCCCTACCTCCATCATGTTCTATTTGGCGACACACCTGTACCGTCGAATCGCCTGATCAAATCGCCTGATCAAATCGCCTGATCAATCCGAAGGCGCCTTGCGGTGAATGCGCACGCGCACCGTATCTAAAACACCGGGAATAGGCGCCCCTGGTTTTTCCACTTCCACCACAACAGCACGAATAAGCGGAAACTCGCCCAGAACCGTTTGCGCAATCCGCTCGGCCAATGCCTCCAAAAGACGCTTGGGTTCCCCCTCCACGATCTTTTGCACGGCAGCATAGACATCGGCATAATTTACGGTCAAGCCGAGATCATCGGCTTCACCCGCTCGACGCAAGTCGATAGACAACCAAAGGTTGACGATGAAACGTTGCCCAAGTTGCCGCTCTGCGTCGTACGCACCGTGATAACCGTAAAAACGCATACCGAGCAGTGCGATTTCATCCAGCAAACCATCGGTTCCCCCTGCCTTATTCATTTTCATCCGCCCCCTCGCGTTCATTCCCCATCTTCTCGACGAGCGCCGCCACTTCGGCACCAAACAGCAGGATAATGAGTGCGATATACATCCACAATACGAGTAAAATAACGACGGTCAAGCTGCCATAGATGAAGTGGTAGGTCACAAGGTGACTCGCATAGACGACAAACAAGGTGCGAGCGAGATCGAGCAAAATGGTGGACGCCAATGCACCCAAAATGACGCAGTTGACATCCACGCGGCGCGACGGCAGGTAACGATAAACGACGAAACTGGTCACAAATAAAGATAAGGGGTAAAGGATGCGAGTGATCCCGCGCAGGCGAGAGACCCAAGCGGCAAGAAAAGAACTTGCCGGTACATGCAGATGAACCATCGGGAAGATAGCCAACGCAATCGAACAGATCACAGCAAGCGCGATGAGCAGGCACAACATGATGGCCGCGACAATGCGTCGAGCCAAAAATGAGCGTTGCGCCGTCACTTCGAAGATGCTATCCAGGGCCTGCTGCACAGCGATAAACGCACTGGTCGCCGACCACGCGAGCGTAATCAAGCTGACGAAACCAGCTCGTGCTCCGACGGTGCCCAGCTTTTCTATGTTATCTTGGAGAAAGTGGTTGGCATTCGACACATCTGGGTAATAAGGCTTGAGTGCTTCGACCAACAGCTCGACCACAGGCTGGTGCGGTACGGCCAAACTGGCTCCGAAGATCATCAGAATGAGGAGCGGAAACAACGAAAAAATGGCGTAAAACGAAATCTGCGCGGCGAGCGATGCAATGTCGTGGCGAAACACGTTGACCAACAGTTGTGTCAAAAAGTCCCCGAAGACTCGAACACGCGTGCGTACGCCCATCGCGCTCACTCCCGCAAAATAAATTCACCCGCAAGGCCGAACTTGTCCAAAAGTATGTCGCACCATCCCGCATCGAATGGCGCATGGATGTCGATCCACCGCTCGTCGTACGGGTGCCAGAAGCGCAAACTGGCCGCATGCAACGCAATTTGTCCTGGCGATGGCCAATTGCCAAGCGTAGTTCCGCCATACCATGCATCCCCGGCGATGGGCGCTCCTTGTGCCGATAAGTGAACCCGTATCTGGTGTGTACGGCCGGTGGCCAGTTGCAATTGCACCAGCGACAGATCCATGCCCGCCAGTTCGCGCACGGCAAGCACCGTTACATGTGTACGCGCTGGCTTGCCCGTAGATGCCACGCGAAATTTACCACGCTGATGGCGATCGCGACCAATGGGTTGATCGATCACGCCATTGGATAAACGTCGGCCCCATGTGATAGCAACGTATGAACGCTGTATGGCCTTGTTGACAAGCTGGGCGTCGAGCGCTCTCAGCATAAAGGTGTGCTTGGCGTAGAGCACTGCACCGGTCGTCGGGCCATCCAGTCGGTGCACGTGCAGACCCTGCCCATCGCGTTGCGCCAGGTAACCCGCGACGATGTCATTGAGGGCGGTGACAGTCGGATCCTCCGTATGAATAATGAGTCCTGCCGGTTTGTTGACGACAAGAACGTGATCGTCCTCGTACAAAACGGCAAGTTCTGGGGCGTTTGAAAAGGTAATCTCGCGCGTCGTCGGCCTCCCCCATGTTGGATCCGCGAGCAAGAGACGGCCCCCCGCTGCAAGCTCATCGGCAGGTTTCGCGCGATCCCGATTGTAGGTGACGCAGGCGCGATGAAACAGTTGATTGATAAAGCCATGTGGAAGCCCTAACCGCTCGCTTAGAAACCGCTCGACGGACCATCCGGCTGACGCTTTATCCAAGCGTATGCTTAACACACCAGATCGAAATTGAACCTCCACCGCAACTCTCCCCATCTCCACGCAGACATTGTCATTATGTACCAGACCGTAGTCAATTCAATCCGCAACCCATCTTAACGGACAAAAAAGGCGCCACTGGACGGTGGACACCGCTCCGGCGACGCCTGCGATGAACTTGGGCAGGAAGGGAAACCCTTGGGATTCCCCACAATGCCTACCTACTTGGTGCATTACACAGCTTCCACGTATTCCACGTCGGGTGCGACCTTCTTGATGGCTCGCTCAATGCCCATTTTCAACGTCATGACGCTGGCCGGGCAACCGACACACGCCCCTTGTAAGGAGACAAATACCGTCTTTGACAATTCGTCATACGACACAAACTCTACATCGCCGCCGTCCATTTGGATGGCATCGCGAATCGAGTCGAGTGCCTCGCGAACCCGCGCTTCCGTGGAGGTAGCTTCATGTTCTGACATCGGTTCATCCCCTCCAAATATGTATTTAGCATACGCGCTACGGCGATCCGCATGCAAGAGGCGATTGCGCACACGTCAAGTGGACGTCACGATTTACAGACAAAGTACACGCGCGACGCCCATTCCAACTGGCGTCGCGCGACTCGACGATGGCCTTCAAAATTGAGACATGCCCATGGGTGGCATCCCTGTTCCAAAGCCTGGTGCGACTGACTGAGCAATCACCTTGTGAAACGCAATGGTATGGGGCTCGAAGCGAAAAACCTCCTGGAATCCCAAACTGCGCGTAAACGCAAGGCTTTGTTCGTTGTTGTCCTGCACGAACACTTCGAGCGTATGAATGCCCATCCGCCGCGCATCTTCTTCAATTTTGGCGATGGCCGCCTTGCCGATGCCAGCACGTTGATACCGTGGCTGGATCACCATCGCGCTGATGTGCATCTTCCCATCATAACTCGTCAGATACGAATAGTATCCAATTGGCTTGCCGTTTCGTTCGATTATAAATGTCGGCGCACCTGACTGGATGTACGTGCGAAATTGTTCCTCCGGGAACGGCTGTCCAAACGCCTTTTGATGCACATCGCCGAGTTCCGACTTCGTCAATGAAACGATAAAGTCGTCGTCTGCCGCAGTGCGCGGCCGATACGTGATTGTGACTGGATCCTTTGTAACTGCCGGCTTTTTCGCCATTCGCTTCGCCTTTACAGCTGGCTTGCGAACCGCCGCCGGCTTTGCCTGGCGCGTTGAACCAGGCACCATCAAATGGAGCGCATGCGTCTGCATATGATGTCCGACCTCCCTGAACAATTGCCCACCGTCGACACCACACACTATGCAGACGCCCATCCATTTGCGATTCCTTCAAAACGAAGGAATGAGTTTACCGCTTGCGGCCAAACCACCGACGCGGCGTTTTCGGCGCGCTGATTTCCTCACGCTGGCGCCGCTGTTGTGCGTTTTTCAGACGCTTGCTGCTCACTTCGGTGACGACACTACCAATGTAGTTGCCCATAATATCCATCTTGTATTTGCGATTGACTTCAATCTTGTCGTATTCCTCTTTTGTCGTCCGGAAGGTCACAGTCGTGACGCGGTTGACGTTCACCCCGCGCATGGTCTGCCCGACGCTCACTCGCCCCGTCACTTGGTAAGTCGGCAGTGGGACATACTTGCTAACCCCAGAGGGGCCGCGTTCACGCACGCGTTTTTTTGCCAGCACAAACACTTCATGCCGCTCTTTATTCGCGAGGTACTGCTCGTCAAACTTGCGCTGGCGACGGCGCGCCCATAAATAGAAGAGCGTATAGACAATGATGAGAAATACCAAAACGCTCAATAAGATCAGCCAATATCTCAACGACAGATCCCCCTGCATCATCTATGCGATTGTGTTCCAACATGTTGTTGACTGGTCTATTGTACCACGGAATCTTGGACGGGCCGCAATCCTTTCTTCGCAACCCACTTCATGCCAACCGACGGATGAAACATGATTTGCACCTGTTCATCGCCACCGTCTTTTCCTGCCGCGATGTGCAACACAATACCTTCGCCGTATTGCGCATGGCGCACGTGCTGACCAGGGACAGGCGAAAACGTGTTTTGGATGGAAAGATCGAGTTTTGCGACAAGCTCATCCGGCACTTCCGCGAGAAACCGCGACGGATCGCGCTGTACGGTTTGACCATAAATGGTCCGTTCCACCGCATACGTCATATACAGTTGATTCATCGCGCGCGTCATGCCGACATAGCACAGATTGCGTTCCTCTTCGACGGCGCGATCGTCATCCATCGAACGGGGATGTGGAAACAGGCCTTCCTCCATGCCTATGAGAAAGACGACCGGAAACTCGAGACCTTTACTCGCATGCATGGTCATCAAGCGCACAGTGCCTTGCCCTTTATCTCGCTCCTTATCGACGTCGCTGAGCAAGCTCACTTCAGCGAGAAACTCGGCCACAGAACCACCTCGGCGACGGTCAAACGATTTGGTCACGCTGAACAGTTCGTCGATGTTCTCCGCACGCGCTTGATCTTCTTTCTTGCCGCTTTCCAAATACATTTCGCGGTACTTTGTCGCATGTAGCACCTCGGCGAGATATTCGCTGACCGACATGCCCTCCATCCAAAGCATGAGTTCTTCCAACTGATCGTGAAATATGCGCGCGGCCTCACTCGCCTTTGCCGACACCCCCGCACTTTCGCCGCAGGCCAAAGCTTCAAACAGGGTCATGCCCTCGCTGTGCGCGTAGTCAAACAAGCGACCGACAGTCGAATCGCCGAGTCCCCGCCGCGGTGTGTTGATGATGCGTAGAAGCGAAATCTCGTCCCGAGGATTCACCAAAACGCGCAAGTATGCAAACACGTCCTTAATCTCTCGCCGATCATAGAATGTCAAGCCGCCGACAATGGTGTAGGGGATAGCGCGACTGAGCAAAGCTTCTTCGACGGCGCGCGATTGTGCATTGGCCCGGTAGAGCACGGCACAATCGCCATACGATCCGCCGTTCAGAACATGCTCAGCAATCTTTTCGGCAACAAACGCAGCCTCTGCCTCGCTGTCGGTTAAGCAGCATACAAGCGGCTTGTCCCCCGCGCCCCGCGTCGACCGCAGTGCCTTCTCCCTACGGCGCGTATTGTTGGCGATGAGCGCGTTTGAGGCTTTCAGAATCGCTTCGGTGGACCGATAGTTGCGCACGAGCATAACCACTTTCGCATCCGGGTAATCGCGTTCAAACCGCAACATGTTTTCGCTGTCGGCACCCCGCCACGCATAAATCGCCTGATCTGAGTCACCGACCGCGCAGAGATTGCGGTGCCCATCCGCCAATAGCTGCAAAAGACGGTATTGCGCGTGGTTGGTATCCTGGTACTCGTCCACTAAGATATGCCGAAACTTCGCCTGATATCGCTCGCGAATGGCCGAATCGCGCTCAAATAGTTTCACCGCGTTGCCAATTAAGTCGTCGAAGTCCATCGCGTTTGCGGCAAATAGCCGTTGCTGATACAACTCGTACACATCGGCGGCCACCAAGTCGGTGATCACCGACTCGTCGATCACGGGTCCCTTGTCGCGCAACTGATTTTTCCAAAAGGAAATACGGCTGCCGATCGCGCGCGGGTCGTAGGTTTTGAGGTCGCAATTTAAGTCGAGCAAACATTGGGCGATGAGGGCCTGCTGGTCATCGCTGTCGAGAATGCTGAAGTTGGGCGTATAGCCAATCGCCTCGGCTTCGCGCCGAAGGATTCGCACACAGATGCTGTGAAACGTACCCATCCACAAATCATCTGCACGCTGGCCGATGAGCGAGCGAACGCGCTCTTTCATCTCACGCGCCGCCTTGTTGGTGAACGTGATCGCAAGAATCTCCGGCACTGGCACGCCGTGTTCCGCAATCAAATAGGCAATCCGGCGCGTCAGCACACTGGTCTTACCGCTGCCCGCGCCAGCGACGACAAGCAACGGCCCGGAGGCTGTGAGAACTGCCTCGCGTTGCTCGGGATTGAGCCCTGCCAGGAAGTCTTCTTGGGGTTTTGCCATGATGCACCTCCTCACTGGCCCGTGCACAGTTCTGCAAGATTACAGGCTACCACGGAACACGTTCGGAAAAAAGGCCTGTATACGGAACAGAAACTTCATCTGACAGATTTCGCACGCTTTCAACTTTTGCTACGATTACTCTCGATCCCGATTTGGAAAAGGAGCTTCACTGCATGCCCAAAGCTGCATTCATCGCACTACCCAAGTGCCGCCTGCACGACGTCTCACCGCTCCTTGAAACGCTTGCCTTACAGGACTGGCGCTTGCGAACGCTGACGCTCGACGGCGCGCCGTGTACGACTGCGGAAGGGCTTGCCGTTTGTAGCGATGGCTCCGTCGAAGAGGCGGTTCCGCTCGATCTCACCCTTTGCGTGCTACCAGGTGGCTTGTACTCAGCACAGGTGTGGAACGATATTCGCTTGCACCGCTACGTGCGGCAGTTTGCAGGGCGCAAGGGCTGGTTTGCCGTCTCCGGCGAAGGTAGTGCCTGTCTCGCTGGGGCAGGACTTCTCGGCGGACTACGCTTCAGTGCACCACTTTCGTTTGTCGAATCCCAAGCTCCGCTATTTCGCTACAGCATCCATACCACAACCCCCATATCCATAGATGGCGGCGTAGTCTCCTCGGATGGGAGCGATCCCGCTGGATTCTGTCAGGCTGTTTTTGGCAGACTAAACATAGGCGTCTGATGGTGTCCCTGCCAAACAGCATGTGTCGACGACCGGTACTAGGCATGTGCTATGATGGGACAAGCAGATATCAGCAAGGAGGCATGGCATGAAAGCACGAATTGTACATACGCTGATCGCCGCTCTGGCCACGTGCGCATTCGCAGCAGGGTGTGGCACCCCGACCAACAACACGACGAACGTGACAAACCTGACGAACGGGGTGAACCCGTCGGCTGGGACGGTGAACAGCGCAGCGAACAACACGGCCAACACGACCAGCGATGCGGCGAATCCACCAAGCCTTCATACCACGACCGAGCAATGGTCAAGTGCGCCCAAAATGACCATTGACACGGCGAAGACGTACGACGCCGTCGTTCACACCAATTATGGTGACTTCACGATTCAACTCGACGCGAAAGATAGTCCAATTACGGTCAACAACTTTGTATTTTTGGCGAAGCACAACTTTTATCACGACTGCACGTTCTTCCGGATTATCAAAAACTTCATGGTGCAAACCGGCGACCCGAATAACAATGGAACAGGCGGCCCTGGCTATACCATTCCGGACGAATTGACGCATCAATACCCGTTTACGAAGGGCGTCGTCGCCATGGCAAATACCGGTCAACCGCATACGGGAGGCAGCCAGTTTTTCATCTGCACCGTAGACGATACCAAGGTATTCCAACCACCGAACAATAAATACACCGAATTCGGACGCGTTGTCTCGGGCATGAACGTCGTGGAGAAAATTGCATCCATTCCGGTCACCAACAACCCACAGACGGGTGAACTGAGTTATCCGCTCGCGACCGCATACATCAAATCGATTGATATCGAGGTCAAGTAGGGAGCGAACCCGATGCGCTACAACCGTGGACGGCAATTTATTTGGTTGATTATTCTGGTCGTCGTCGTCGCACTTGCGAAGATCCGCATCGGCGGTAGCGTGCCCCTGCCAACCAGCTATGAAAAGCTGGCTGGTGGACAAATTCGCATTCAGGTTCAAGCAAAACCGGTTCCTTCGACGTCCACTGGAGAAGCGTGGAACTTGGAGAAGCATGTTCAAAACGGGCAAACGATTTACACCGCAAACCTGTATATGAACGGGCATGAACAGCTATTGTTCCCAGGCCTTAAAAGCCAGTCGAAGAGTGCAGCAGGCACGTTGTATGAAAGCAACGGAAAAATTCGATTTGGCAGCCAGGACTATCATGCCGTCAATCTGTTTGTCGCGGCCGACGGAAAAAGCGGTTACATCGACTTTGCAAAATCGTGAGACGTCACGCGGTTACACCGGTCGGGGTCTGTCACAACCAAAGGATCGCACGAACCCCGACCATTGTCCGCGCTTAGGATGGATTCGTCTGCCGATACAGAGCCGTTCCTTCTTTGGCGAGCATGCGGTAGACCGCGTCATCCATCGGCGGATTATGTAGTCCTGCGCGCACGTCGCGGTAATAGCGCTCCAGTGGAAGCGACTTCGATAGGCTGCGGCCCCCAACGACTCGCATGGCGAGATCGACAACCTCATTTGCGGCATTGGTTGCGAGTGTTTTCGCTGCGCCAAACTGGGCCCGTAACCGCGGGCGGTCCGCAGGATCCAGTCGATCCCACCGCGCAGCGAGATCGTACAACAACGTGCGCGCAGCGAGCAGCTTCAACTCCATTTCGCCAAGTTTCTGCTCGACATGGGGAACGTCCGCAATCGGATGCGGCAGAGAGTTTGGTTGATAAGTCGCGGCATAATGCATGGCAAAGTCCCGGGCAGCAAGCCCGACACCTAGGTAGCACGCCGGGATGTGCAAGAGCCAGCCGCCACCATCGTTGTTCCGCTCGGTCTTCGCACCTGGGCGGGCGATGGATACCACGTGATGCGACGGCACAAATACATCGCGCAACACGATGTCATGGCTGCCCGTTGCGCGCATGCCCAGGACGTTCCACGTCTCGACGATCTCGACATCCTCGCCGCGCACGAGAAATTGTCCGACCACATCCTCTCCCGCGACGGTCGCAGTCACCACAATCCACGTCAACGCCGGCGATAGCGTGCTAAACGTCTTGCGGCCGGAAATGCGATAGCCACCGTCGACAGGAACCGCAGTCGTCTCCGGCTTGCCGCCGCGGCTCGGACTGCCGGTTGCAGGTTCGCTGGCACAACTGTTGATTAAGGCACCATCGCGTACGACTGTCTCGCAAACTTGTGCAAACAGTTCGTCTGGAAACGCTCCGGTCGATCGAAGATTAAGGATCATGCCGACGTGCCAACCGATGGCTAACGCCGTCGAACCGTCGCCGCGAGCCAGTTGTTCTTGATGCATCAGCATTTCCGACAAACTGATTTCTAAGCCGCCATATTTGCGTGGCACCGTCCAGGACACATAACCTGCGGCCTGCAAATCGCGAATGTTGTCATGCGGAAACGCTCCGCTCTCGTCGTACGCGGCAGCCCGTGCGCTGAATTTGTTCGCCAATTCACGCGTGATGGCAAGCCTTTCTCTCACGTCTGAGGACAATTCCCGCTCGTCGTACATATAGCCACCTCCATCGTTTGTCATTCGTCCAGTAGCGAAGTCGGCCGCGTCAAACGGGGCCCCATCGTGTGTACAAAGTACTCTCGATTTCCCATACGCTCCACACCCCGACGTTCGCTCCCCCAAAGTGCCCGATCGAGTTGCGACTGTGTTCGATGTGCCCGGAACGCACGCAACTTCTCTACCTGATATCCACTCACATCCACTTGTACAGTCGCCAGCACTGGCTGCGGAAAACGGCGAAAATCTGCGGTGTCGGCGCCAAAGGACACGTAAAACAATCGCGCGCCGTTTCCGGACGTTGTTGTTTGGTAACGGCGGAATGCCTCCGTAGCTATGCGCCCGATGGCACAGTGATCAGGGTGTCCACCTAATGGGTCGTGAAAGGTAATCACCGCACTAGGATTTTCGTGTAGAAACACTTGCAGAACACGATCCGCCACTTCATCTTGCGGCTGTATCTCAAGCGTCTTGTCGCGTAACCCGAGCAATTCAAGCCGCTCGATGCCGAGCGCTTCGCATGCCGCACGAAGTTCTCGCTCGCGCACCTGACCAATCGATTCACGCGTCGCGATTGGCGGGATGCCAAGCCTACGCCCCATTTCGCCAAGCGTCGCACAGACGAGAACGACACGGTGACCCGTGCCAGCAAGCTTAGCCAAGGTTCCTCCACAGATAAACGTCTCGTCATCCGGGTGCGCAAAAACAGCTACAACGGTCGCCATCGTGCTCCTCCTTCCCCGCTTGCCACAAGCCATCACATGGCGAGAAGTCTGCGACTAACGGTCAGTGTCTGTCGAATTCGCGACTGTGTATCAAATCCGGTAATCACGATGGCATCGCCGTCATCTACAAAATCCGTGACACCCGAAATTGACAAAAGACCGTCTGGATCTGTCAATACAAGGTGCACGCGATATGCGTGATCGCCCATGACTGCGACATCCTTGAGCTTACAGGGGACGTTGCGAATGTACGCCTCTGGATTGACTTCCAGGTGCACGTACACCGTTTCACCGACCATGGATAATAGCCTATTCCTTGCCTCTTCGATACCAAGCGGCGTCATGCCTTGGCCTCCTCATCCCCATCGCCCACAGCAACCGGGTTCTCCGCATACGAAATCCAGTCACTCCAACTGCCTGGATAAAGTCGGACGCCTTGTATGCCCGCAAGCTCCATTGCAAAAAGTGTCGAACACGCCGTCACACCAGATCCGCAGTAGACGACGATAGGCTTGCCCGCAGTCGCAAGGTCGCGAAAGCGATTGCGTTGCACATTCGCAGGCAGCCATTTCCCGTCGGAACCAATCCCCTCCTCCCATGGTCGGTTGACCGCCCCTGGAATGTGGCCAGCCACCTTATCCATGGGTTCGATCTCGCCGCGATAACGTGCAGGTTGACGCGCATCGACAAGAAGTGCAGAACCGGACTGTACCATGTCACGGACCTCATCCACCTCAACCGTGGCTCCCAATGTGATGCATGGCGCAAAGGCAACGGGCTTATCTCGCGGCGGATCGGTGACGACAGGTAATCCTGCTGTCGTCCAAGCCAACCATCCGCCATCGAGCATGCGCACATCTTGCGCGCCAATGTGGCGAAGGAGCCACCAAGCGCGCGCCGCCACGCCTTCGCCGCCATCGTAGACGACGATGACGGAGTCCCGCCCTGCACCGCACTCGCCAACCCGCTTTGCAAGGCGTTCCATATCGGGGAGCGGATGACGACCGCCGTGGGCCTGGGGCGCAGCGGACAGATCGCGCTCAAGGTCCAGGTAGTGAGCACCGGGAATATGCCCTTCGTCGTACGCCGCTTTTCCCCAATTCGGATCGGTCAGGCGAAATCGGCAGTCAAACACCGTCCAATTCGGGTCTGTCACATGAGCCGCTAATTCGGCAGCTGAAATCAGCACGTAAACCGACCTCCTTACTGCCCGTCCCGGCGTGCGACGCGCGTGGCTCCAGCCTGGTCGATGGACGTGATGATCATGTCGTCGATGTTGACATGCACTGGTCGTGTGACGGCAAAGGCAATGCAGTCGGCGATATCTGCCGCAGTCAGCGGCCGCATGCCTGCATAGACAGCATCCGCACGCGCCTTGTCGCCGTGAAAGCGGACGATGCTGAACTCGGTCTCGACCATTCCCGGATCGATTGACGTCACCCGAACTGGCTTTCCAAGCAACTCCTGCCGCAAAGCTCCCGTTATGGCACGTACTGCAAACTTCGTACCACAGTACACACCTCCGCCAGCATACGCCTCGTGTCCCGCGGTCGATCCGATGTTGACAATATGTCCTTCACCGCTTGCTATCAAGTGTGGCACCAAGCGCCGCGTCATGCGCAAAAGCCCCATGACATTGGTGTCGAGCATTTCTTGCCAATCTGCCTCGTTTGCCACTTCGTCAATCGGATCCCGGCCCAAGGCCTTGCCAGCGTTGTTCACCAGCACGTGAACCTTGCCGAACCGTTCCAAAACAGCTGCAATAAATGCGTCTACGCTTTGAGTGTCTGTGACGTCAAGGGCTGAGGCAAGGGGTTTGCTACCAGAGATACGCTCAATTTCCGTTGCCACTGCGCTCAGTTTCTCCACTCGGCGCGCACCGACGGCGAGTTGAAATCCTGCCTCGGCCAGCACGATCGCAGTGGCCTCGCCAATGCCTGAGCTTGCACCTGTGACAATCGCAACTTTCCCACGCCCAGAAATACCCATCCACGTCGCCTCCCGCAAAAGTCTTAAATGTGGGCGGATGTCGTATCCGAACCCGCCCGCTTCCCATACAGTGTGGCATATCGTTTGCCCGCAAAGGAGGAATCTCCACCATGCCATGCCCGGAAGTGGTCACCGGCCACGTCGCCATTCCCGGCGAGGACTTTGAGCGCATCCAACGCAGCGTCGATCGCGGCCAGAATATGTGGCGCCTGAGCCCTGTCCGCACGGCCCAAGAGGTAGGCATCGTCCACCTAGGCTTGCGCATGAACGACGTGTACACCTTTGTCGAACAGTACCGCGATGCAGATAGTGGGCTCATGCATGCGGTCGTACGCGTCAAGCATCGCAATTGCACCTATCTGGTCAACCTGTACCAACCGGAAAAACAAGGGCCAGGCGGCATTTGGGTGGTTGAGTCGGTCACTGAAATCTGATGGTAAAACGACTAGCGCTGCTTCTCCCACATCGACGGGGGTAGTTTGCCAACCGTCTCCATCAACATCTCATAAAGATTTCGATCCAGCGCTTCGTCGAGCGAGACGCCCAAACGTTCAGCGATATCGCGGATTGTCAATCCGTCTTTGCGCAGCGTCCGCATCGCTTTCTCCCACTGTTGCAAATGCGGGCCATGGTAATCGATTAAAAACTTCCATTTCTCTTCGTCGATCGCGATGCACGCATTCAACATGTCGGAGACGACATCGACTGTCGCCCCTTGCGCGCCCTTTTCGAACAGGCGCTGCCGGAAGACCGTTTTGATCAAGGCCTCCTCGGAAAACTCGAGCAGAAAGGGCGGAATGATATATCCGACCGGCAGTTTCGCCCGGGCCGCCTGCAACTGCTCTGCCCGCTCTTGTTTCGCCAATCGGATCACATGGCGAATCCGTTCCAGCTCTTCTTCATATTCATCCGGGTTTTTCGCCTCGACAGGAAGCTCGAATCCCCATGGCACATTGGCGCGCTGCCCGCCCGCGATGCGTGTGGGACGCCCGATTGTATATGTAACAAGGTGATCATAAACTGATTTTCCGACGCCTATCGCGAGGAACAGGACGGTTTCGCCGCGGATAGGCTCGTAAGAGTGCCCTGCCGCGACCATGCTGCGCAAAAACCGTTGCGTATTTGCCATATCGTTGTATTTGCCCAGGTACAAGCTCGCCTTAAAGGCGCTCGACAGCCTATCCTCGTCCGTCGCGCGCAAGGCGACGATGCGCCCTGCCTGTGCGACATGCCAGCCTTGCTCTTCGTAGCAGATGCGAATAAACTTTTCAATGTTGTCCAGATGTTCGTGGATCGGGACGAGATCTGTCAGGAAGCGCAAGCGCGGATGTTCGAGGATGGCGGATCGGTCCAACGTAAACACAGGTGAACACCCGCCTTTCACATACGGCTCTAAATTCTGTTGCCAGCTTACATTGTACCAAATCCGCCAAAAGGCAAAAAAGGAGGGAACCATATGGCGACCCGCGTAGTTGTCGGCATGTCCGGAGGCGTCGACTCGTCCGTCAGCGCGCTTTTATTGAAACAAGCAGGTTATGACGTCGTCGGCGTGTTTATGAAAAATTGGGACGACACAGACGAAAACGGGCACTGCACGGCGACCCAAGACTTTGAGGACGTCGCTCGCGTCTGCGAGCACATTGGCATCCCATATTACGGCGTCAATTTCGAACGCGAATACGAGCAACGCGTATTTCAATATTTCCTTGAAGAGTATGAACGTGGACGCACCCCAAATCCAGACGTCCTTTGCAATAAGGAAATTAAGTTTAAAGAATTGCTGGAACGAGCGCTGGACCTTGGTGCAGATTACTTGGCGACGGGCCACTATGCCCAACTGCACACCCGTGCGGACGGGTCCGTGGAATTGCTGCGAGGGGCAGATCCAAACAAGGACCAGACGTACTTCCTGCATACACTGGATCAAGAGCCCTTGCGACGCGCCATGTTCCCCATCGGTCACCTGCAGAAAGCGGAAGTACGGCAGATAGCGCGTGATCACGGATTGCCAACGGCAGCGAAAAAGGACAGTACAGGTATCTGCTTCATCGGCGAACGCAATTTCCGCCAGTTCCTAAGCACCTACTTACCAGCCCAGCCCGGTATCATCGAGGATGTGGATGGCAACCGGATCGGCCAACACGAGGGCTTGATGTACTATACCATCGGACAACGCCGCGGCATTGGCATCGGTGGTTTACAGGAAGGCAGCGGTGACGCCTGGTACGTTGTCGACAAAGACCTTGAGCGCAACGTGTTAATTGTAGCGCAGGGTCAGGATCACCCACGGCTGTTTGCGACGCGCCTGAGCGCGTCGAGGCTATCGTTTGTGGCCGGTCGCCCACCGCAGCCGGACACGTTCCGCTGTACCGCCAAATTTCGCTATCGACAATCGGATCAAGGTGTGACGGTGCATATGCGCAACCCGGATGCGTGTGACGTTGTCTTTGACGAACCCCAGCGTGCGATCACGCCAGGACAGTCGGTCGTCTTTTACGATGGCAACGTGTGTCTTGGCGGTGGCATCATCGAAACACGCGAGTTGCTGAACGCCTGATACCCGTCGTGAAATGCCTTGTTTACAAGGACGCTTTTGAGGGCGAAATACCCCCTGTGGGAGGCGACCCATCTGGAGACGAAAGATCTGCAACTGTTTCTTGCGGTGGCTCGCAACAAATCGATTTCACGAACAGCTGATCAACTCTACATGTCGCAATCTACAGTCACCAACCGCTTGCAAAGACTTGAGCGCGATCTCGGCTGCCAACTGTTCACGCGCACACCTGGGGGCGTCCAGCTCACGGCAGAAGGAACGCGTTTATTCCCGCTCGCGGAACAAATGATGCAAATTGAACACCGAATGCTTGAACCGGCGGCCCGTCCCATTCACACTCTGCGTGTGATGTCCGGACGAGCATTTGTCTCGACCGACGTGCCACGCTGCTTGCACCACATGCTACAAGTCGAAGAAGTACGTCTGCAGGTTCGCATGGGCATGTACGAAGACATGGTGGAAGCACTCGTGGGAAACCAAGTCGACTTCTGTTTTCTCGGCGAGCCCATTCACCACCCCCGCGTTCGCCTGGTGGAATATCCAGCGGACGCGATCGATCTCGTCGTGCCTATTGGCCACCGCTTTGTCCACGACCTTCCGAGCATCGGCGCGCTTGCGGACGAGCCATTTATCGCCTTTGCCGACACCACTGCGCCATTTCGACGACGCATTTCGATGTTGCTCGCAAAATACGACGTCTATCCAGACGTGCGCATGGAACTGGACAGCATTGATGGTATCAAAGCGATGGTCGCACAAGGACTCGGGATCTCGCTCCTGCCGCGGCGCACCTTGCACGATGCCGCCGCGAAGGGCGTCATTGGCATCGCGCTGCCAGATCCTCAGTTCTGTCGGCCGACGTTCCTCGCGTACCCAGACGCGATCGAACACGAGCCTCTCACAAAACGATTCATCGAGATCGTCACGGAACACTACGAGCGAGAGGTTCGTTTTAAGGGCTGAAGCCACCCGATAAACCGTAAAGACCACAATAAAACACCCCTCGTTCCAGACAGCGCTGGTCGGAGGGGTGTTTGCCGTTTGCGAAACGTATTGGATGGTTCGCTTAGCGTGACAACACGCGCTTTGCAGCCGCGTATACATTGTCGACCGTAAAGCCGTATTCTTTGACGACGATGTCGCCAGGGGCGGATGCACCAAACCGATCAATGCCCAGCACTTCACCGTCGAAACCGACAAATTCGTACCAGCTCATTGGATGAGCCATCTCGACCGCAACGCGCTTGCGCAGAGTTGGCGGCAGAACGTCATCGCGATAAACCTTTTCTTGTGCACGGAACACTTCAAGGGACGGGAACGAAATGACGCGTACTTTGACGCCTTCGGCGGCCAACTTTTTACCTGCTTCGAGCACAAGCTGAACCTCGGAGCCGGATGCGAGCAAGGCCAGGTCAGAACCATCGCCGTGCTTGTAAATGACATAGCCACCCTTTTCAAATTGACCCTTGTTTTCCTTGATCTCCGCCAAGGTCGGGAGCTTTTGCCGCGACAATGCAAGCGCCACCGGCGCATCGCGATGCGTCAAAGCATACTTGACGGCGAGCCCCGTTTCCGTGCCGTCAGCTGGACGGAACACGCGCAAGCCTGGAATCACGCGCAGCGACGCCAGCTGTTCTATCGGCTCGTGCGTCGGACCGTCTTCGCCCACCGCGATGGAGTCGTGCGTCAAAACAAACAATGACGGTTGCTTCATGAGCGCAGCCAAGCGCACAGCCGGGCGCAGGTAGTCGACAAATACGAGGAACGTGCCGGCATAAGGGAAAATTCCGCCATGCAACGCAAGGCCGTTCATCATCGCGCCCATCGCATGCTCGCGAACGCCATAAAAGACATTCTTACCCACATAATCTGGGGCTTTGAAGTGATCTTCATCCTTGAGCAACGTGTTGTTTGACTTTGACAAGTCGGCCGATCCGCCGAGCAGCGTTGGCATATGCGGGCCAACTGCATTGATCACCTTGCCGAACGCTTCGCGCGTCGCGATGGCATCCGTGAATTCCGGCAAGACAGCGTCAAAGTCGACGTTTGCCTTACCAGCCAAGGCGTCTTCCAACGTCTTCGCTTCCTCAGGATGCGCTTTGGCGTAATCCGCATATGCCGCCTTCCACGCAGCTTCCGCATCAATGCCGCGCTTTTTCACATCAGCGAAGAGGGCACGCACTTCGTCAGGAACAAAGAAGTCCTCTGCGTACTTCCAGCCGTACGTCTCTTTTGCCAGCTTCGTCTCCTCTTTGCCGAGCGGGCTGCCGTGCACTCCCGACGTACCTTGCTTGTTTGGCGCACCATAGCCGATGATGGTTCGCACCTCAATCAAGGTCGGCGCATCGGTAAATGTCTTCGCCTTTGCGATAGCCGCCTCAATCTCGTCAAGATTGTTGCCATCCTCAACACGGAGCACATTCCAACCGTATGAACGGTAACGCATTTTGACATCTTCCGTGAACGACCAATTGGTCGGTCCGTCCAGCGAAATGTCGTTTGAATCGTACAACACAATCAACTTGTTCAGCTTCAGATGACCCGCCAGCGAACTCGCTTCGCCGCTAATGCCTTCCATCAAGTCCCCGTCGCCGCAAATCACGTATGTATAGTGGTCAATCGGGGTATGGCCGTCGCGATTAAACTTGGCCGCCAAGAAACGCTCTGCCATTGCAAAACCGACTGCAGTCGCGATGCCTTGACCGAGCGGTCCTGTGGTCGTGTCGACACCCGGCGTATGACCGTATTCCGGATGGCCTGGTGTCTTGGAGCCCCATTGACGGAACTGTTTCAAATCGTCGATGGTCACGTCATACCCAGTCAAATGTAGCAAGCTGTACAATAGCATCGAACCATGTCCGGCCGACAACACGAAGCGGTCACGATCGATCCAACTCGGGTTTTCCGGGTTGAACTTCATGAAGCGCGACCACAGCACGTACGCCATCGGTGCGGCGCCCATCGGCAAACCAGGGTGACCCGAGTTGGCCTTTTCGATGGCGTCGATCGACAGCGTCCGAATCGTCTTGACAGCCAATTGATCTTGTTCTGTGTAGGGCATATGTCCACTCCCAGTGCAAAAATATTTTGGCCGACACACTTATCATACCACATCTGCGGCGATTCCCTGCGCGAGACGCGTCGAAATGTGGTGCAAGGCTTTGTACTCGCATGGAATCCAAAACTAGGGTAGCATATTGAATGATTTGAAAGGAGCCGTCGTATTCATGAAGCAATTTTCCATGCAAGGCCGTGAAAAGACGGCCATCTTCGCCGTCCTGGCAGCGAATATCATCGTGCGCTTCATTTGGATAGGGCTGATGCATCCAGTTCAAGAAGCGGACTTTCAATGGTATTACGATCACGCTGTCGAACTGGCAAGCAATCAGGGCTACAACTGGTTCGGTCAACCCACCGCCTACTGGCCCATCGGCTGGCCCTTGTTTTTATCGCTCATCTTCCGACTCACAGGGCCCTCTGTGGCGGTCGGCCTTGCCGTGAACGCACTCTTGTCAACACTCATAGTTTGGTTCATTTACCTGTTGACACGCCGCTTGTTTCAAAGCCACGCGTACGCGCTCGCGGCATCCATCTGCTATACGCTGTTGCCAAGTCAAATTGTCTGGAATAGCGTTCTTGGTTCCGAGGAACTGTTTACAACGTTGTTGCTCATCTCGCTCTACCTCTACCTTCGGGCAGATCGTACACGGGCACTGTCCCTAGGCGTTGCCATAGCGGGAATCGCACTTGGCTTTGCGGTCGACGTTCGCCCAATTCCGCTCGCCTTTCCACTGTTTGTCTTTTTGTACGAACTTGTCAGCGGCCAGTCTGGAACGTTGACCAAACGAATTTGGCCCGCGATTGCCCGCGCTGTTACGCTCTTTGTCGGCATGCTCATCAGCGTGCTGCCCGTGACCATTCGCAACCGTATCACCATGCACCATTGGGTACTTGTGTCGACAAACGGCGGGACAAACCTGTTTCAGGGGATACATACGAATGGGGGGTATTGGTGGTCGTACAACCCATACGTCAACCCATTGCTCAACATTCACAATGAGGTGCAAAAGAACGCCGTCGGCGAACATGTGGCACTTCACTATATTGAACACCATATCGGCCGAACCATCGTCAACGGGTTTATAAAAATATGGGATTTGTACAAAGACGATCTCAATGCGAATTGGTACACGTTCCGTGTTTCACCGCACGTCGCAGGCTGGCTGCATCCGATGGATGCTGTTCTGACGACCGCTTATTTTCTCTTTATGGTGCCTGCCTGTATTGGCCTCATCTACTTTTGGGTGCGCCGTATCCCGGGGTGGCGCCAGGCTTGGCTACCCTTCGCCTTCTTGTTGTATAACACGTGTTTCTTTTTCTTTTTCCCGGCATGGGACAGATTCCGATACCCTCTGATGCCACTGTTTGCGATCTTTGCGGGCATAGGCATGGTTAGCATCTTTCGGGAAATGAAACCAGGCTCCTTGCATAAAGAATGAACTAGACCACGGCGACCATGAGGCTACGCCCAAATCAGTTGGGGTGGCCTCTTTTCTATAGCTCTATAACGTAACGCCTACAGGCCCGCAGCAACCAGAGACGAAAATCAGCAATACGTCACGCTTAGGTAAAGACTTTCCTCTTTACCGCACAAATTTATCATATTATAAGATTATGTTGATAACGCTTTCAAATTCGCGTGTAGGAGGAGATTGACTTGCCTAGCCACGAAGCCATGGCCATCCGGCAAATGCTTAGTCAGTATCGCAGTGGTGAACATGAAGGCCCCCCACCCTCCATCGAAATGCAACGGGCTGCCCTGGACGCAATGGGCAGAACCATTCCCCAACCGGACGACGTGATCGTCACGCAAACAAACATAGCGGGTGTGCATGGAGAATGGATAGAGGTGAAAGGCGTTTCGAGCAGCCGCGTCATCCTCTACCTTCACGGTGGCGCCTATTATATGGGTAGCTGTGAATCCCACCGAAGTTTGTGCTGGCGACTTGCACGTGCTGCCAAGGCTCGCGTTCTGTTGATTGAATATCGATTGGCACCGGAGCATAAATTCCCCGCTGCCGTCGAAGATGCAGTTGACGTGTACAAGGAACTCATACGCGACGGTGGGATCACTCCCGCATGCATCGCCATCGCCGGCGACTCTGCTGGAGGTGGTCTGACCGCCGCGACACTTCTGTCGCTACGCGACGCAAACGTGGAGCTTCCGGCGTGTGCCATCCTCTTGTCACCATGGACCGATCTCGCAGGTACGGGCGAGTCGATGACTACGCGCGCCAAATACGACCCGTGGCTTGAGCCCAACAGCATTCGCAAGGCGCCCGGGCTGTACACGGCAGAAGAAACCCTCACACACCCACTCGCGTCGCCACTGTACGCCGATTTACAAGGCCTGCCCCCGCTTCTTATTCACGTGGGCGATCACGAATGTTTACTCGACGACTCGGTCCGCTTCGCCGACAAGGCGCGCGCCGCCGGAGTCAGTGTCACCTTGCATATCTGGGATGAGATGTGGCATGTGTTCCAAAGCTTCCCCATGCCAGAAGCCGACGCTGCCATCGCGGAAATCGGACGGTTTGTTCAGCAGCAAATCCCGGATTGAGCGCCGTTTCGAGACGAACCTAGCCGCATAAACCGTGTCGCCAATCCATGTAGATGGGGCAACGTGTCGTCCACGCTGCCCCATCCTTGCTCGGAGATAAAAAACGTTACGTCAACCATAACACCAACGCCAACGCGATGGTCAAAGCGCCGGCGACCATGTCGCGGGCTTGCAAAGACACTTGCCGATAATACGTACGCCCGTTCCACGCGTTGGCAGGATCTCCATAAAACCCTCGTGCCTCCATCGCGATCGCGAGTCGCTCGCTGATACGAACGGACTGGCTGAGCAATGGCAACGCGTAGGTGACAGGACGCAAAATCCACCAACCCTCGCGACCTCGTAAGCGCCGTGCCATGCGGAACGTCTCTAAGTCGTGCCCAAAACGGCCCAGAAACCCCATTCCGGCCATCATACCATAGGACATCTTCGGCACAATCCTAAACGATTGGCTCAACCCGACCATAAAATCGGTACCATCCGTCGTCACAAGCAGGACGTAGGCCAAGATGACCGTCGCAAAAGTCCGCAATACGACAAGCAACCCTTGGTTCAAACCATACCAACTGATATGAAACCACAGCCAGTGCACGTAGCGATATCCCGGTGGTGTAGCCGCGTTTGCCGCGAATGCCCAAAGGTAGATCACGTAGACGAGGACAAGTGGTAACAGGCGTTTGACCATCTTCCCTGGATGGCACCACCCGAACGCAAACGCAAGGACAAGGACCAGGGCCCACAGTCGCCCCGCTTGATCGAACGACCAACAGCACATGCACACGACGGCAGTGATCAGAAGCGTCAACGCCTTCACATCTGGATGCCACTTGCCAACAGGCGATCTTCTTGGCCAAGAAGGCTGCTTCGGTGCATGCTGCAGTGCTGTGTTCACATCCTCCGGTGCAATGCCCGCGGATGGGTCGGGCCCTTCGTCTGAAAGCGGCAGTATGTCATCGAATAAGTGCGCACGCTCGAGGATGTCTTGGCGCTCAAGGAGTTCGGACACCGCCCCATCGTACAACAGCGTGCCTCCAGCGAGTACCCAAACGCGCGTGGCGTACGCCTGGACCAAGTTCATATCGTGTGTGACCGTGACAATGCTCTTGCCATCAGCTTGCAACTGCAATAGCCGATTTAAGATTTGAGCTTCGGAGGCCGGGTCCTGACCATACGTGGGTTCGTCAAACAACCAGATGTCCGCATGCGTTCGCATCATCACAGCGACGGACAAACGGCGCTTCTGCCCTTGACTCAAGGCATATGGGGAAGCATGCGCGTGTTCGGCCAGCCCAAACTCGCCAAGGGCATGGAGTACCTCCTCTGGAACGTCATCGCCAAGCACCCGGCTCGCCATCTCGTCCGCTACCTGCTCATACAGGAACTGATATTCTGGGTTTTGAAAGCCATATGCGATATGCGAGTAGCGTTCACGCGCCGACATGCCCGTGATGGCCCGACCCGCGAACTTCACGGTCCCCTTCGACGGACGGCGCAAACCCGCCATTGTCTCAAGCAAAGACGACTTGCCCGCGCCGTTTGGTCCGACGATGGCAATCCATTCTCCGCGCCCAACCTGTGCATCAATTCCTTGCCAGACCTGCTCCCCGCTGTACGCCAAGGCCAAATCGCAAAGCTCCAACACCGGATCGGAAGACGGTATGGGAGATACCGGTAAAGGCTTGGGATGCAGGCAGGCGCCTTGCTCTCCTTGGCTAAGCCTGCGCCATTCGTCGGCCGCAAAAACACCGACCTGCTCGCCTGCTTTGTTCAGTGCAATGACTCGATCGACCACAGGCAATAAAGCTTCATACTTATGCTCAATGATGAGAAGCGTCTTGCCTTGTTTGCGCAATTCTGCAATCATGGCGAACACCATGCGCGTGGAAGTCGGGTCGAGATTTGCCGTTGGTTCGTCGAAGATGAACAATTCGCTCTCCATCGCAAGTGCACAGGCGATGGCAAGCTTTTGCTTCATTCCGCCAGAAAAGCGCGCATGCGCCGCATGCGGGTGAACGTTCAGATGCACAGCGGCGAGGGCCTGTTTCGTCCGTTGTGCCATTTCATCGCGCGGAACCTGCAAATTCTCAAGCCCGAACGCAATCTCGTCGTCGACGTGGTGCATGCAGAACTGAGATTCTGGATCTTGAAATACATAGCCAATTTTCCCCGGTTTGGATACCGATGGAGCTACCCAACATTCGCCCGTGACTGCACCCTCGACAGACCGGGGAATAATGCCGGCCAAGGCCATGGCAAGCGTGCTTTTTCCACTGCCGCTCGGCCCCGCCAACAACACGCATTCGCCCGGGTGAATGGAAAATGTGCACCCGCGCACGCTTGGTTTCGCTTCCCCATCGTATGTCACGGCGAGATCGCGTACCGATACAAGCGGCAACTGGCCATGGATAGGCAGTGGCCGGCTCATTGTGGCATCGCCCGCCCATCCTTCGCAATGGCGTAATTACGAACGGCACCCGTACGCTTTAGCGCATCACCCATCAACTTCGGTAACCAACCACCGAGAATGGCGCCGCTGACGAGAGAAATAATAATAGATAAAAGCATGGTACCAATATCCAACGTGTTGCCTCCATATTGGAAGTACCATTGAAACAAGTAGGCTAGCGAGGCGAGTGTTCCGGAAAGCATACAAGAAGACAGGTTAAACATCCGATACGCGAAAATCAGAAACGCGACTTCCGAGCCAATCCCTTGAATAAGACCCGACTCCATGGTTCCAAGGCCGAATTGTCCACCAAGCAAAAGTTCCACAGCGGCTGCGACCAACTCGGCGATCAACGCGGCAAACGGGCGTCGAATAATGTAGGGAACGAGAACACCTGCAATCATCCAAAATCCTGTCATCGCCGCCTGCAACGCGTAGGCTGTCGTTGGCACCAGTGCATTGATTACGTCCCACACACGGTATAATCCGCCGCAGACAATCGCAAGCACAACCATTAAAATGACTTCACGTAACTTCCATTTCGCAAGCACAACTTGCATCTCCCTTCGCTTCCGTGACAGGACGACCTTTGGGAGAACCTGTTCGCACGCAAAACAGCGCCCTTTCCACGACGTGTGAAAAGGGCGCTGCTGGCGTAGCGACGGCGGGCACTTCCTCACGCTGGTATTATCCAGGTCGAGTCCGAAAGGGTTGGTGACTATGTCACCTCTCAGCCAACGTCGGCACCCCTAGTCCCCTATTCACGGTATTCCTTTTTTCATAGGCTAGTGTAGAATGCTCCCCATCAACCGACAAGCCAAAAACAAGCCTGTGTCTATCCCAAAGCCAATGACGATGCCGTAGTCATCGGTACAGGTCAGCCACTCGTCCAAGTCTCTTCTCACTTCGACCAGTTCTCTATGGGAACGGGCTCAATCGGATCAGCCGGCGTAAAGTTCAAGATAGACCCGAAAAAGAACAACTGCGCTTCCAAGGCACGCTTCGCGTTTTCCGCCTTCCGAAAGCCATGGCCTTCGCCCGCCTTCCGAAAGCCATGGCCTTCGCCCGGAAACAAAAGATAGGCGACGGATACACCCTTCCTTTTTAATGCCTCGACCATCAATTCCGCTTGATTGGGTGGTACCACTTTGTCGTCCTCACCCTGGAAGAAAATCACCGGGCAAGCAAACTGATCCACGTGCTGCAAGGGCGATCTCGCGACAAATCGCTCCCGTTCCTCCGGATACCGACCAACGAGTTGCTCAATATAACGCGATTCAAACTTGTGCGTCTCCTCGGCGAGCAGAGCGAGATCGCTCACACCGTAGTGACTTGCACCAACGCGGAACACATCGCGAAACGCAAGCACGGCCAGCGTGGTGTAGCCGCCGGCACTGCCACCCGTGATGCACAGCCGATCGCGATCGACATCGCCACGCTCGACAAGATATAAGGCACCTTGGCAGCAATCGTCGAGATCGACGATGCCCCATTGCCCGGCCAGGCGCTCGCGATACTTCCGCCCATACCCGGTGCTGCCGCCATAGTTGACATCGAGAACGCCAAAGCCGCGCGTCGTCCAGTACTGAATCGACAATTTGTAAACTGGCCGGGTTGCGCTGGTCGGACCGCCGTGCGACATCACCAATAGCGGTGGCCGCTCGGAAGCAGGTGCAACATAATGTGGATTGGTGGGCGGATAGTAAAAGCCATAGGCCACCTCACCGCCCGTGGTCGGGAACATAATGGCCTCCGGCTCTGCAATCCAGTCGTCGCTAAGAGCGGCACTTTGTCCAAACTTGACGGCGTCGACCCTCTTGCCATACACCTTCGCGATGACAGCGGGACGCCGCGTCGACATGGCGACACAGTACACGCCACCCGCACCATCTGCAAACAAATCGTCAAAGCCCGTGAACGCCGTCTCTATATCGGTCAAAGTACCCGTATCTAAATCGATCTCACACAATCGCCCGAAGCCGTTCTCCACGTATGTGGCTACGATGTGCGAATGGTTAATAAACGCATAGGTCGAGCTACCCAACTGCCAAAGCGGACGTCCAAATTCCACGTCGCGCGGTGCAATGGCGCGCGTACGGTCGGCATCCCAAGCGTATAGATTCCACCAGTTTGTCTTGTCTGACACGTAGAATAATTGCCCACGCGGGCTCCATTCGGGTTGGAAGATAGACTCTTCTCGTCCACCTGCGATCCGCTGTGCATTCGCAAGCTTCTCTCCATCCCAATCGGCTACATACAGATAGGTCCCATTCCATGGCATATTCGGATGATCCCACGCGATGTAAGCCAACCGCCTACCGTCTGCCGAAAGGCGCGGATACGCGTAAAAATCGTGTCCACTGGCGACAATTTCGACCCGACCGTCAACAAGGCGCACGACCGCCAAGCTGTTGACCGGTTCGCCGCTCGTCCCGTGATCTTCCACAACGCCAAAAATGATATCCTCCGCGACAAACAAGTCGCCAAAGCGAAGCGCAGACGGCTGTGTCACAGACTCAGGCGGCAAAGGTTCTTCGCCAGCAAAGCGCACGCGGTAGATACATTGATCCGAGAAGTTTACAAAATAGACGACGTTATTTTTGACGGCATATGCTCCACCACCATATTCGTGCACGCGGGATCGAGCATTGAATGAGATCGGCAAACAGTCGATCTCGCGGCCGTCCGGCAACCGTTTCACAATCGCAATGCGCCCCGCTTCGTGCGGTCGGCTCTCGAGCCAATACAGGCTGTCGCCGTCCCACTTCGGGCTGCCAAGCCCGGTCGCCGCCTGTACCACCTTATCCGCAGAGAGTGGTGACGCCCAAGCGCCGTAGCTCGCAAGTTGCTGTTTTGCCATCACGCCATCCCCCATTCCATCAACCTTGTAACATCCGCCGCAGATTCGCCATTTCAATAGCGCTGACAGCCGCATCCCAGCCTTTGTTTCCCGCCTTCGTCCCTGCGCGCTCAATTGCCTGTTCGATGGTATCTGTTGTCAGAACGCCAAAAATGACAGGTGTGTCCGTGTTCATCGAAAGCTGAGCGACGCCCTTCGCCACTTCAGCTGAGACATAGTCGAAGTGCGGCGTTGAGCCCCGAATCACAGCTCCTAGGGCGATCACGACATCAAAACGACCACTCGTCGCCATCCACTTCGCGGCGGACGGAATCTCGAACGCACCAGGCACCCAGGCGACCTCGACGTTGTCCTCTGGCAGGCCGTGCCGATTGAGCGCGTCCAGCGCACCGGACAACAGCTTGCTCGTGATGAACTCATTAAACCTTGCAACGACAATGCCCACACGTTGATTTGACGCCACCAATTGTGCTTCGTAAGTACGCAAATTCGTCCACTCCTCTTGGCAATCCTGCTTGTCATAAGGTTTTACAATAGCCCACTTCACGACGATCACGGCAAGTCCAGCAGATGCCCCAGCTTGTCTCGTTTCGTTCGCAGGTATAGTTCGTTGTGCGGGTTGCGATCCACCTGTAACGGCACGCGCTCGACGACTTCAAGTCCGTGTCCGGCAATGCCGCGCAACTTGCGCACGTTGTTCGTCAACAACCGCATTTTGCGCACGCCGAGATCGCGCAAAATCTGCGCACCGATGCCGTAATCGCGGAGATCGTCAGGAAAGCCGAGACGGTGATTGGCTTCCACCGTATCCGCTCCCTCATCCTGTAGGGCGTAGGCACGAATCTTGTTGAGAAGCCCAATTCCGCGCCCCCCCTGCCGCAGATACAGCAATACACCTTTGCCCGCTTCGGAAATTTGCCGCAATGCGGCGTGCAACTGGGGCCCACAGTCACAACGCAGCGAACCAAATGCATCGCCGGTCAGGCATTCCGAGTGCACCCTGACAAGCGTCGGTTCGCCGTCTGTCACATCGCCACAAACAAGCGCAATGTGCTCTTTGTCATCGACCTCATTGGTATACACAACGGCCCGAAAATCGCCGTATGCGGTCGGCAAGTTCGCCTCCGCTTGGCGACTCACCAGTTTTTCCGAGCGCTTGCGGTAGGCAATGAGGTCGGCGACGCTGATTAGCTTGAGGCCAAATCTCTGTGCCACTTCTTCTAGCTGTGGAAGACGCGCCATCGTGCCATCTTCATTCAAAATTTCACAGATGACGCCAACCTCTGGTTCACCGGCAAGACGAGCGAGATCGACAGCCGCCTCGGTATGCCCGGCTCGCCGCAAGACACCGCCAGACTTTGCAATGAGCGGGAAGATGTGACCTGGCCTGCGAAAGTGCTCCGGTTTGGACGTCTCGGAGACAATCGCCGCGATCGTCTCCGCGCGCTCATAGGCCGAAATTCCTGTATGTGTGCTTGCAGCATCGACCGAAACGGTAAAGGCCGTGCCAAAGTGGTCGGTATTGCGTTCAATCATCTGCGCGAAACCAAGGCGCGCCGCCCGCTCCGAGGTGACCGGCACACAAAGAAGGCCGCGGCCGTGCGTGATCATGAAGTTGACAACCTCTGGTGTGGCTTTCGCACCAAGGGCAATAAAATCGCCTTCGTTTTCCCGATCCTCGTCATCGACGACGATCACGATGCGCCCCTCGCGCAGTTCGGCAATAGCTGCTTCAATCGAATCCATACCTTCACCCCCGCGATCTGCAATTCACGCAAAACCATGCCGCGCCAGCATGTCTAACGTAATTCCACCTGTTGTTGAGCCTGGGGCTCCTTCGTGTTCGACGGCAGCCCCTCCCATCAAGAGTCGTTCAACGTATTTGGCGACGATATCACACTCGATGTTCACGATTTCCCCAGGCCGTACGCCGCCAAATCGCGTTGCACCGCGCGTGTGAGGGATGATGGAAACGGAAAATGCCTGGCCGACAACGCGCATAATGGTGAGACTCACACCATCGACACAAACGGAACCTTTGTCGACCATGTACCGGATGAGTGCAGGATCGACCTCAATCACCAACACGCGTGCAATGCCGTCTTGGCGCACCTCGCGCACGCGGCCTGTCCCGTCGATATGCCCGGAGACGATATGCCCACCAAAGCGCCCGCTGGCAGACATGGCGCGCTCGACGTGAACCGCATCTCCAGCCTGCAGGCGACCAAGGTTGGATCGGCGCAGGGTCTCAGGCACAGCCGAGACAAAGAAATGATCTCCCTGCATGCGCTCGACCGTGAGACAGACGCCATTGACGGCAATGCTATCACCCAACTGCATGTCTTCCATGATTTTGTCAGCTGCCAGTTCAAACGCGGCGCCATGTGGGCTCGCATCGACGCGGACGACGTGCGCCAACTCCTCGACCAACCCTGTGAACATGTTCTCACCTCCTCACGGCGCGTACTTCACGCGACCTGTGATGCAAAGATCATCGCCAACTTGACGCACCGCAACATGATGAAGGGCAATCGCTTCGGCCATAGACTGCGTGGCTGCCCCCAGAAACGGCGGCAAGCCATTTAACAACAGCTTCGGTGCCACGTAGAAACACACGTCATCGATGAGCCTATCCTGCAAAAACGCCGCCGCGAGCGTCGGGCCACCTTCAAGCAGAATCGAGTTCAGCCCAAGCGCAGCTAATTTGGGCAATGCCGCCGCGAGCGAAATGCGGCCTGCTTCCCCGGCGACCGGGAGCCAAACAACCTGCCCTGCCGCCTCGATCTCCTGCACCCGCCTTTCGTCGGCAAATGCGGATGTGGTCGTCACAATTACAGTTCGCCCGGGCTCGGCGAGCATGCGTGCCGAAGCTGGCAGCCGCAGCCCAGAATCAAAAATCACGCGAAGCGGCTGCCAATCGCCAGCCTGCTCGGCGTCTGAATTGCGCACGGTCAATCGCGGATCGTCCGCCAAGACGGTTCCAATACCGACGGCAATACCGGGGTGCTCCATGCGCAAACGCTGCACGTCCGCGCGTGCAAGTGGACCTGTGACGTACTGGCTGTGGCCTGTGTTGGCGGCCACATGGCCGCTTAAGGTCAGCGCTGCCTTGTAGACGACAAGCGGCCTGCCTGATTGCAGCCGGTGAAAGAAAGCGCGGTTGAGTGCGCGAGCTTCGTCTTCTAGCACGCCGACCGTCACGTCGATCCCGTGATCGCGAAGACGTGCAACGCCACCCCCGGCCGTGCGGGGATCCGTATCGAGCACGGCGACCACGACGCGTTTGATGCCGCTTGCCAAAATCGCCTCGCTGCACGGCGGTGTGCGCCCATGATGATTGCAGGGTTCGAGCGTTACATAAATCGTCGCACCTTGCGCTTTTTCCCCTGCCATCCGCAAAGCATAGACCTCCGCGTGCGGGTCGCCTGGTTTTAGATGCGCCCCTTGCCCGACGATCTCGCCGTCACGCACGACAACCGCGCCGACGCGGGGATTTGGCGAGGTTTGCGCGCCGCCAATACTTGCCACCGCAAGCGCATAACGCATAAAATGCTCGTCCACGTGCAGTGAAAACACCCCCACAAACAACAAGCGCCCCTGCATCGACAGGGGCGCTCACAAACCACGATGAAATAACCGAACGACCAAGCCAAGGCGAGATAGACACGCCAAATCCACTTGGTTCGATTCCTTCTTTCATCCGGACTGTACCGTCGGTACTGGATTCTCACCAGTTCCTGCCTATCTGGCTCGTGGACTCGCCGAACCTGTGTCGGATCACCACCGATCGGGAATTGGCCGCGTGGCCTCACCCTGCCCCGAAGGATTGATTCACTTGAACATCCTTTATCATGACGAATTGCGGCAAGTTTCGCAAGCAAGTGCTTGCCTATAGTTGGACCTCATCCGGTCTTTCTGTGTCATGACCGGCTTTCCGGCGTGCCGCATCTCGTTCTCTGTACTGCCCAAGAAAGAGGGCAAGTAGAATCATGACGCCACCAATGTAAAAATACAAGGATGGGCGCTCATGAACGATCGCGATCGCCAATAGCACGCCAAATACCGGCTGCAGATAAAGCGTGATCGCCGCGCTGGCGACATCGTGATCTTGCAGGACGACAATCCACACGAGGTATGCGCCTGCGGTTGCAAGTACAGCCAGGAAAACGAGGCTCCAAAAGCTCGCAGGCGAAACATGATGTGGCCAGGGATGGCCACTGGCCCAAAACAGCGGGACACACCCGACGCCGCCCGCTAAGAGCATGATGGACGTCGCACCCGTCGCCGGCACGTCGGCAGTCAGACGCCCAGACACCGCATTATACACGGCATAACATACAACCGCACATAGCATGAGTAAATCGCCCGCGAGATACCCCGATACGCCCGGCCGAGGACAACCCGCAACGACCCACGCGCCGACTGCAGCAAGGCCCATCGCGAACCACCTGCGCGGACCAAGGCGCGTATGGAAGATAACGGACGACACCAAAAGAGTGAGCAGGGGCTCAAGCGCGATTGAAACCGCGCCCAGTGCGGGTGAGGATATGTGGATCCCGATGGTTTCCATCGTCACAGGAAGCGTAAAGCCGAGCAAGCCAAGAAGGGCGATGCGGATGGCCTTTGCCAAGCTCCATGAATTGCTATTTCGCCGATGAGCGAATAACGCCGGCGAAAGCAACAATCCCCCGACCAGCATGCGCGCCATGACGATGAGGGTGGGCGCAATCGACTCGGCGGCAATACTGGTTGCCGTAAAGCTGCCAGACCAGATGAGGTTCGCAAGGATCAACAACGTAAACAAAAACCATTTTGGCATACGCAACGACCGGCCTCCATCTCTCCGTAGCCTATGCTACGACTTCGGCCGGCCGTTGCCAACTGGAAATCTTAATAGAGATTTGAGGAAAAGGTGGCATGCGGAAGTCCGGTTATGAAATCGGAAATAGCGTCGGTTTGGCATAACGCGCTTTTCGCTCGCGGCGCGCTTGCTTTTGCAGTACCAGGTAGTGCTCCGTGACGAACGTCAGCGCATAACCTTTACGTTCCAGCTTGCGGATTACATCGCCAACGGTCATTCCGAGATAGTCCGCAATGACCACTTGTTCATCCGAACTGCTTCCCGCTGTGACGACAATTTCCGCACTCCCGGTCGCCATTTGGCGCAAGATGACAACCACGGCATTCACCTCCATGGTACATCGAATGCGCAAACGGAACGTCCAAGGTAGGGCGTGTGCCCTGATGTAGGTATGTCAATGTCCGATTTGTTTTGGTCCAACATGGCCATTGACAGGGTTCGGAGAACAAGCCGAATGACTATGTGACCATTATGTGGACCTCATCATTACGGAATGCTTGCACAGGAGTGAAAAGTTTAAGGTTTAAGTAAACAATCAGGCCGAGAGGAACCACCTCTCGGCCCTTCAAGCGTGTATTCAAAAACAACATTTTCTGCGAGCAGAGCGCAATTTAAAATGTAACGATATCCTTCCCAGGTACAGTCTATAAATGGAACGTTCGTGCCGTGATTCCCACACTCGAGAAAACCTTAACGGTATGCAGGTAACCAGTCGCCATGTGCTTCAATTAAATCGTCACAAAGCGATACAATGTCGTCGATCGACAACTCTGATGAAGTATGAGGATCTAACATTGCGGCATGGTAAATCGCGTCCCTGCGCTTCGTTATAGCAGCTTCTATAGTTAATAACTGTGTGTTGATATTGGTTCGATTAAGTGCGGCGCACTGTTCAGGTAATCGGCCTACATATGTGGGAGTTACTCCACTCGCATCGACCAGGCAAGGGACTTCCACGCAGGCTTCCCTTGGCAAATTCTCAATGAGGCTAGTGTTCATCACGTTTCCTCCAATTTTAAACGGAACGTTTGTCTCCATAGCCTCCATAATGTATGAGGCGTACTCATGACTTCGAGTGTGTGTAATGTTGTTGTTCTCAACCAAGCTTTCCCTCATCTGTACCCACTGGTTAATCTGAGCAACGCATCGACGAGGATATTCATCTAGTGGTATATTGTACTTATCAATCAATTCTGGATATCTATGCTTGATAAAATAAGGATGATACTCAGCATTGTGTTCCGAGGACTCTGTCACATAGTACCCGAATTTATCCATAATCTCGAATCGAACCATGTCGGAATGCTTTTGTTTTTGCTTTGCCCGCGCACGACGTTTAATCTCAGGATACAAGTCCTCTGCTCCACGCTTAATTTCTAAGAGCCACGCCATATGGTTAATACCAGCAATTTTGTATTCGACACCGGCTGGATCCATTTCGAGAGCTTCAAATAAATGCGGAACACATACTTGCACACTGTGACATAATCCAACAGTACGTATTCCTCCATAAGTAATCATTACATTCGTCAGTACTGCCATTGGATTCGTGTAATTAAGGAACCATGCATCGGGACAAACCTCGTGCATATCCTCCGCTATTGACAGCATCACCGGGATGGTTCGAAGAGCCCGAAACAGGCCACCTATCCCAACTGTGTCACCAATGGTTTGTCGCAATCCATATTTCTTCGGAATTTCAAAGTCTGTTACAGTACATGGCTGATAACCACCCACCTGAATAGCATTAATAACGTACTTGGCATTCCTTAATGCCTCTTTGCGATCTTGATATGCACGAATGACCACATCCGATCCTGTTTGTACCTTTAGGTTATTCAGCATTCTCTCAGAATCTTTTAATCGTTGGTCGTCAATATCGTATAGTGCGAACTCAAAGCCATTAAGCGCGGGCGTTAGCATGCTATCGCCGAGGACATTCTTTGCAAACACTGTGCTACCTGCACCGATAAATGTGATCTTATTCACGCAAATCACTCCTAATCAGTTAATCAATGAGGTTTGTTTGAACCATTAGAGAGCACCCTAAATGCTAGCCCAGATCATACGTTGTACGCTTACCTACGAAGCGCATTTGAAATAAGGTTACTAATAGAATCACCACGAAAAGTATTACAGAGAGAGCCGCTGCATATCCCATGTGGAAGAATTGAAACCCTTGTTGGAAGATATAGAAATTGTATACGTTTGTTGAGGTTCCAGGCCCTCCTTGCGTCATTACATATACCGTGTCGAACACTTGAAATGAGCCGATTACACTCGTAACAAGAACGAATAGAAGGGTGGGTCTTAATAAAGGTAACGTAATTGAGAAGAATTGCCTTACTTTTCCTGAACCATCCAGCTCAGATGCTTCATACAGGTACTTTGGAATACCTTGTAGACCGGCTAGAAAAAATAACATGTTATAACCAGTCCATTGCCATATATTAACCAAAGCAACGGCTGGCAATGCTTCTGTTGGTGATGCAAGCCACTGCAGGCGTGGTAAGCCTATACTTGACAATAGCGCATCGAAAACACCTGATGTCGGATCAAAAACCCATTGCCATACGACAGAGATTGCTACGGGCGCAGCCAGCCATGGCAATACGAATAGTGCCCGAAATATCCCCATCCCTGGCAACCTGCGATTTAACAACAACGCAAGCATGATAGCTACCACAGTTTGTAGCGGAATATTAAGCAATACGTAGTACGCTGTAGTCACAATTGAGTGCAAGGCAATCGGGTCATGCAATATATCAACATAATTGTGTAACCCGACGTAGTTCGGAGGCGATAGCATATTCCATTTAAAAAAGCTGATTACAATGACAGCCAATGCCGGGATCAGCATAAATGCCATTACGCCTACGAAACTAGGAAACACTAAAAGGTAAGGCGCTAAGGAGCGAGCCATTTTTTCACGCATAAGTGATTTATCGCTATGGACTGTACGAGTAGATATAGTTGTACTCATTCCACCATCTCCGTACTTGAGATCTACGTGAGCGTGGGAGGAGACTCCTCCCACCTCACTACTGGCCCCCTGCCAATGCCCCATCGGCTTGCTGAACAGCCTGTTGCAAAGCCTGTTGGGGAGATACCTTGTTCAGCCACATCAAGTCAAACTCCTTATCGATTGCATTTTCCGCCTGTCCCCAGTTTTGCGTAATTGGAAAACTAATTGTTTTCCCCTTCGACTCGGTTAGAAATGGCGTCACGTCTACGCCTTTCTTGGCCCAAGCTTTTGCGAACAGAGGAGCCTCCGAGGGTATTCCAGGCCAAACATACCCTCCGCTAGCTAGAATTTTCTCAGATTGTGGACTTGCCAGCCATTCCTCCAATTCCCACGCTTGTTTTGGGAACTTTGTTTTTGCATAAATAGCATCTGACAAGCCATTCATAACCGAAACACGTCCTTTAGGACCAACCGGCAACAAAGCAATGCCAACATGAAATTTGCATGAACTGACAACAGGTGTTAAGTCCCAATCTCCATCCGTGTACATGGCTAACTTCCCTTGCTCGAAAAGGCGTTGAGCATTTGCCCCCCCATTTGCAAGCGTTCCTTCCGATCCCGGTGGAGACACATGATACTTATAGATGAGATTCATAAGGCTTTGCATTGTCTGCACGCCCTGAGGTGTGTCCATCAATACCTGCGTGCCAAACTGCTTATTTAAAACCTGCACACCGTTCTCTGCCAAAAAGTTATAATAAAAAGACTGATTGGAATTGTATGACATAAAACCGTATTGTACAATCTGGTTAGGGTTAAATCCCGGCTGTCCTGGGTGTTTCCCGTTCTTATCCACAGTCATCTGCTCAGCTGTTTTTACAAGCGTTCCGCCCGTAGATGGATTCCAAGTCAGGTTGGTGGGCGGAGCAACATGGTCCTTTGCAAACAAATCTTTGTTATAGAAAATCGCGATAGTATCCCAATCCTTCGGCAGCCCGTAGATATTGCCTTGATACTCATATTGCTTGACGAGATTTGGGTAATACTGTTTGAGATTTACATGCGATTGCTTAATATACGGTGTAAGATTCAGCAACTGTCCATTCGTTACGAAGGTCGGAAAGTACGTAACGTGGTCCCAAAACAAATCTGGGGCAGTTCCTGCGGCCATCTCCGTCTGAAGCTTCTGCCAATATTGAGACCAAGGATACTGCTCAATTTGCACCTTAATGTTGGGATGAAGCTTTTCAAAAACGGCAATCGACTTTTTGTAACCAATTTCTTCATTTGGATCCCACAACATGTAACGCAACGTGACTACGTGAGACGTTGATGCACTTTCCTGTGACTTTAATGCACTTGTCGAAGTATCATTACTTACACCACAACCAGCTAAGGTTAACAAACTGACAGCAGGAATCACAGAGAGTATTTTCTTTTTCAACTTCATAGCTTAGATCCCCCGTTTCTAACGTGTCTAGTGAAAGCGAATGCGCATTGGGTAGAACGTCTCAATAGATACTAAACCCCCATCACCTCCCAACTGTTATTTAAGGCCTGTGAGTTGAATCGATTCGATCACATATCTTTGGAAGAATAGGAACAAAATCACCAAAGGTAAGAGAGCAACTGTCGCGGCGGCCATCATATAATTCCATTCAGTCCCATACTGCATCTGGAACGATGCAATACCGACACTTATCAATTTCATCTGATCGCTATTTGTTACAATGAGTGGCCACAGGAAGTTATTCCAGGACGATACAAAGGTTATAATGGCTAGGGTCGAAAGTATTGGTCGACTAAGTGGGATTATAATTTGGACAAATGTACGCAAAATCCCCGCTCCATCCAAACGCGCAGCCTCCTCTAACTCAGCGGGTATCGTAAGAAAAAACTGTCTTAGCAGAAAAATACCAACCGGCGTCCCTAGAACCGTTGGAGCAATAAGGGCATAATACGTGTTAATCCATCCCAAATACTTCATCATGATGAATAAAGGTATTAGTGTCACGATGTTGGGCACCATTAACGTGCTCAAATAAGCTAGAAAAATGGCGTTTTTCCCTCGGAAATCAAGGCGGGCAAACGCGTAGGCAGCCAGTGATCCGAACACAACTTGCCCAGCCACGCTAACCACAGCAACAAATAGCGTATTTAAAAGATATCTACCCAAATCCACGCTTTGAAATATGTGTACATAGTTACCCCAGTCAGGATGCGTCGGTAAGCTGAAGAAATGAGAACTAAATACTTGATTCTCAGGCTTTAACGATGTTAAGATTGACCATAGATAAGGGAAAACTGATATAAAGGCACCTATAATTAGCACAATATACGTTACAACGTTCCCCACAAACCGTCTTCCTCTTCTAGACGAACTTCTCATTGGACACAATCACCTCCACCTAATCTATACAGGTAGCGACGACGCCTGCCTGTGTGTTTCAGACCCACAACTTTCCCGCACAATTAACTGAAACGGCATGATTATTTGCAACGGAGTAGATTGCTCCAGCGGATTCACCAGCATGCGCACACCCAATCTCCCCATCAGTTCCGGATTCACGCGAATTGTCGTCAGAGAGGGTGTAACATAAGGGGCCATCTCGATATCATCAAACCCCACAACAGCCACATCCTCAGGAACGCGAAGTCCGACCTCCGACATAGCTCGAATGGCACCAATCGCCATCGGATCACTAGCTACAAACACAGCTTGCGGTGCCTGCCTTTTTTCCAATAACGCACACATTGCCTCGTAGCCACCCGCCGTTGACCAGTCCCCGTGAAAAATTGAATCAGGTGCATAACGTGTCTGCTGTTGCATGTACTCTGTAAACGCTGCCTCTCGGTAATCAATGCCAAAGTGTCGAGTGCCCCCAATATAGGCAATATCAGCGCATCCAAGAGATTGGAGGTGACGAAGTGCAGCAAATACGGCTCCACGAAAATCAACAGATACGGAATGAAATTTCGATGTATCAGGACAATAATCAAGAAAGACGAGTTTTTGCGGATGAGTATTCCAACTCCGCGTGGCTTCCCCGCCGATTACCAGCACCCCGTCATATTCTTCCAAGGTTTCATTGTCTAGACACGTTCCCGGGCTAAGGTAACGTTTAGTCGGCGGTTCGATCCCCATTACCTGGCACTCCATTTCGATTCCTCGAATCATCGGCCAGAAATACGGATCATCGCGTTCTTCTTCCTCGCAATGATAATCAGCCAGCAGAATTTTAGTCACATTCTGCTTGGTTTTTACCCTGCGATGTTTTAGTGTGTAATTTAGTTTCTTCGCGGTCTCAATCACCCTCTGACGCGTGGAATCAGGCACCGACAGCGTACTATCGCCATTAAGGACCCTTGAGACAACAGCAATTGACACGTGGGCAGCGTTCGCAACATCCTTCATCGTGGCCATTCCTAGCTCATCCTCTACTATCTATATCTATATTTTTACTAAAATGTGCTACAACCTGAGTAAAATATATCACTTAAAGAATGCGCTTTCAACAATTTTTTATCGACTCAATTCGATAAAATTAATCTCTATTTTTTACTCAGGATTAGTTCACGAATTTTCCACAAAGCTTACGCAGCATCGTTTTGCCTTTTTCCGCAGGATGATTGAAAATGGCCTTTAAGGCACAAACCCTTGGCAGTTTTCGTCCACAGTTTTCGTACTTGAGATGGGAGACATGCAACATGCAAATGCGCAAGCTGGGCTCACAGGGTCTCACGGTTTCAGCCATCGGCCTTGGCTGTATGGGAATGTCGGACTTTTACAGCCACCGTGATGATGAAGAATCGATCCGCACGATAGAACGCGCCATTGAGCTTGGCATCAACTTTTTCGATACCGCCGACATGTACGGCGTCGGAGAAAACGAGCGACTCGTCGGAAAGGCACTGCGGCCCTATCGGGACAAGGTCGTGATCGCGACGAAATTTGGCAATGTACGCGCGGCGGATGGAACGTTCCTCGGCATCAACGGGCGACCGGAATACGTGAAAGAGGCATGCGACAAAAGCTTACAACGTCTCGGCGTCGATCACATCGACCTGTACTATCAACACCGCGTCGATCCTTCTGTCCCCATTGAAGAAACGGTGGGCGCGATGGCCGAACTCGTGCAAGCCGGCAAAGTGCGCTATCTCGGTTTGTCAGAAGCGGGCGCGGAGACGATCCGGCGCGCGCATCAAGTACACCCGATTGCGGCTTTGCAAACGGAGTATTCGTTATGGAGCCGAGATGTAGAAGACGATATCCTTCCTGTAGTACGCGAATTAGGAATCGGATTTGTGGCCTATAGCCCGCTTGGGCGCGGCTTCTTGACAGGCGAAATCACGCGCTATGAAGATCTGCCCGAAGACGACTACCGCCGCAACTCGCCACGTTTCCAAGGAGATAACTTTGCAAAAAACTTGCAACTCGTGGCTAAAATCCGCCGTATGGCAGAGGAAAAAGGATGTACACCTGCCCAATTGGCTATCGCGTGGCTGCTGGCACGAGGAGAGGACATCGTCCCCATTCCTGGGACGAAGCGGCGCAGGTATCTGGAGGACAACTTCGGAGCCTTACGCGTGCAAGTTACCGCCGACGATCTCGCAACCATCGACGAAATCGCGCCGAAAGGGGTAGCCGCAGGCACTCGCTATCCGGAAGCCAACATGAAAACGCTCGGGCTTTAAGCCCGAGCAGCTAAGACGGCAAACACGTCGGTCGGCGATAGCCCGGCATTGCGCCACAGCACCATCAAGTGATACAACAAATCGGCCGACTCCGCTGCCAACTCTCCCTGATCCCCGCGACGGCATTCATAAGCCACCGCAGCGAGTGCCGCCTCCGTCGCCTCTTCGCCTACCTTTTTACCGATCCGCATGGCACCATGCTCGAATAAATAAGTCGTGTAACTCCCTTGCGGCCGATTGCGATAGCGTTCGTCAATCGTCCGCCAAAGGTTATCAAGCACCCGCCAATCCATCTGCAGTGGTGCACCACGGTTCCCCTCAGCCATCGCCGGTTGTGCCATCTCCGGGTTGACCCAACCCTTTGCAGTCACAATCGCGTCATCGCCTGATCTTGCATCTTCCTGTTCCTGAACAACACCGCGAGGAATCGCCCCTTCGACGCCACCATGTGTCAGTCGCCGGTAAAAACACGTGTCCTCGCCCGTGTGACAAGCTGGCCCATGTGGACGGACGAGATACAAAACGGTATCGCCATCGCAGTCGAGACGCAGTTCGATGACCTCTTGCACGTTGCCGGATGTGGCACCTTTTCGCCAATATTCGTGGCGCGATCTGCTCCAAAACCACGCATATCCTGTCGCAAGCGTCCGTTTCAGCGCCTCGCGGTTCGCATAGGCAAGCATGAGCACGGCGCCCGTCTCTGCATCCTGCACGACGACCGGAACCAGCCCAGTTGCCGTATCGTAGCGCACAGCGGCAAGGTCGATCTCGCCTTTTACTCCACCCATCGCACAGGCACCCCTCTCTCGCGGAGATACGACTTCACATCGCGAACACTCGTCTCAGCGAAGTGAAACACACTCGCCGCCAATGCCGCATCTGCCATCCCTTCGGTTAATACATCGAAGAAGTGTTCCTTTGCCCCCGCACCGCCGCTAGCGATGATCGGAATGTTGACAGCACGCGCCATTGCACTCGTCAGTTCAAGATCATATCCAGCTCGTGTACCGTCCTGACGAAAGCTCGTCAATAATATTTCGCCCGCCCCCAGTTCGGCTGCGCGCTTCGCCCACGCGATCGCGTCGCTACCTGTGCCAACTTTGCCCCCTTGCAGCATGACGTCATAGGTGCCCGTTTGCGCATGAAGGTTAGCATCGATGGCGACGACAACGCACTGTTCTCCGAAGCGGTGCGCCGATTCTTCGATGAGCTGCGGATTGCGGAACGCACCTGTGTTCATCGACACCTTGTCTGCGCCAGACAAGAGCAACGAACGCACATCTTCCACGGTCGATACACCGCCGCCAACCGTCAGTGGAATATTGACCTTCGCGGCGACTTCCTCCACGACCTTGCGCGTCGCCAACCGGCCTTCGCTCGACGCGGAAATGTCGAGCAACACCAGTTCGTCGGCTCCGGCGTCGCAATAAATCTGAGCCAGTTCGACCGGATCGCCCGCATCACGGCGGTTGTTGAGGAAACCAACGTGTTTGACCACGCGCCCATCGAGCACGTCAAAACAGGGGATGATGCGTTTGGTCAACATCAAACCCCATCTCCTTTCACCGCAAGCTCCTGCATCATACTGCGCAGGTCGAGCTTGCCGTCGTATAACGCCTTGCCGACGACAGCGCCGGCGAGCCCTGCTGCCTTCGCCGCCAAGATGTCGTCGCGTCCGCTGATGCCGCCGCTTGCAATACTCCACAGCCCCGCCTCTTGCACCGATCGCGCCAGTTGGAGATTCGCGCCTTGCCCGGTTCCGTCGCGATCGACATCAGTGACTAAGGCGTGTAAAACACCGACTTTGGCGAGTTCATGCGCGAGATCGACGATGGGGGTATTGGTTTGTTCAAGCCAACCTGTAACCGCCAATTTGCCTCCCCGGCCATCAAGGCCTGCGACGATGCGGCGACCGCCAAATTCGGAGGCGAACTGGGCCATTTGTTCGATGTCCCGCGAAACAGTGCCAAGCACGACACGTTCGACCCCAAGATCTAGCCAACGAGCGATGGCGTCGCGGTTGCGAATGCCACCACCGACCTGGACGGATGCTCCGTAAGACCTGGCCGTTCGCACGATGTCTTCGACGGTCGCCGCGTTGACACTTGCGCCATCTTTCGCACCATCGAGATCGACAACATGCAAAAAGCGCGCACCTGCTTCGCACCACTGCTGCGCCACGGCAGCGGGATGTTGGTTGTACTCGGTGCGCTGTTCATAGTCGCCTTGGTACAGCCGCACACAGCGACCACCGAGCACGTCAATGGCCGGAAACAGAATAAAGTCCTGGCTCACCATGGCGACGACACCTCCGCCCTCTCGAGTTCGGTCAACCGCGCAAAATTGCGGAGGATGGTTTCGCCAACCTTGCCGCTCTTCTCTGGGTGAAATTGAGTTCCGTAGACGAGGCCGCGCCCAACGACGGCCGGCACTTCGATGCCGCCGTAGGAGACCGCCGCTATGACGTCGCTTGCCTCATCAGCCTGCACATAATACGAGTGGACGAAATAGACAAAATCCCCGATGGCAACGTCTTGTAGCAACGGATGATGGCTCCGCACACTGGTCAAATCGTTCCATCCCATGTGCGGCACTTTCGCCGTTGCCGGGAACCGCACAACCTGCCCAGGCAAAAGCGCCAAACCGGGATGCTCGCCGTGTTCAAACGACACTTTGAACAAGAGTTGCATACCAACACAAATACCAAGGAGCGGGATGCGCGAAGCGACAACCTGTTCCACAACGGAGACCAGCCCGGAAAGGCGCAACTGTGTCATAGCGTCGCCAAACGCACCGACCCCCGGCAAAATGACGCCCTGCACGGACCCGTCTGCATCTTTGCGGAGATTGTCCCACGCCTCTTTATCTGAAATGACGACGGCTTCGCGTCCCACTCTCCGAAGCCCGCCAAGGACACTGTGCAAATTGCCGATCCCCGGATCAAGGACGACGATCATTCAAGCACCCCCTTGGTGCTATTGACGCCTCCACCTGTCAGCGTGACAGCTTCGCGCAGCGCTGCGCCGAACGCCTTAAACAAGGCTTCCACCATGTGATGATTGTTTTCGCCATAGAGAACGGCCAGATGCAAAGCCATGCGCCCCTCGTTGGCGACTGACTTAAAAAACTCAGCCACCAACTCGGTAGGAAATGTCCCAATGCGCGTATCGCTAAACGACGCCTGAAGTACAAACGCCGGCCTTCCCGACAGGTCGATTACGGCGCGTGCCAATGTCTCGTCCATTGGCGTGTGCCGCTCGCCGTAACGGCGAATGCCTCGCTTGTCGCCAAGCGCGATCGCGATTGCACGGCCGAGACAGAGGCCGATGTCCTCGACGAGATGATGATCGTCGACGTCGACATCGCCATCGGCTGTGATGTCGAGATCGAACGAGCCGTGCGCGGCAAAAAGGTGTAACATGTGGCGCAAAAAAGGTACGGGAAAAGCGAGCGATACGCGACCTGTTCCGTGCAGATGAAGCGCAAGATCGATCTTTGTCTCGCCCGTCTCGCGCTCGACATGTGCGCTATAGGTGCGTTGAGCATCAGCGGTCATTGTGGTCAGCCTCCTGTCGGACGAGGATGGAACGCGCGTGAGCCGTCAAGCCTTCCGCCTCGGCCAACGCGACGATATGGCGGGCATGTTTGGCAAGCGTTTTTTGACTATAGGCAACCACGCTCATGCGCCGCAAAAAGTCGTGGGTGCCGAGCCCGCTGGCGTAGCGCGCACTACCGTGGGTTGGCAAAACGTGATTGCTGCCCGCAAAATAGTCACCCACAGGCTCTGGCGTCGCTTCGCCAAGGAAGACAGCCCCCGCAAAGTGAATCGACGACAGCAGTTCTTCGGGGTGGTCCACCAACAATTGCACATGCTCTGGCGCCAATTGGTTACAAAGATTGGCCGCTTCGGCCAACGATTCGACATGTACCAACGCACCCCACCTCGCCAAAGCCTGTTGGGCGATCTCGGCGCGCGGGAGATCCACAAGCTGGCGCTCGAGTTCGTCGGCCACTTGCTCCAACAGCGCGATCGACGGGCTTACGCATAAGGCGCCAGCCTCGGGGTCGTGCTCCGCCTGCGCCAGCATGTCGGCGGCAATGTAGCGGGGATTCGCCGCCTCGTCGGCGATAATCAACACTTCACTGGGACCTGCAATGGAATCGATACCGACGTCTCCCATAACGAGTCGCTTTGCGAGTGCCACGTAAAGGTTGCCTGGGCCGACAATTTTGTCGACGCGTGCAATCGTCTTGGTCCCGTATGCCAAAGCCGCCACCGCTTGCGCCCCGCCCACGGCATAGACTTCGTCGACACCAAGCAGATGAGCCGCCGCTAACACTTGCGGGTGCGGCAGCCCCGTCGGCCCCGGCGGCGACACAAGCGCAATCTCCGCGACACCTGCGACCTGTGCCGGAATCACGTCCATCAGCACGGTCGATGGATACGCCCCGCGCCCCCCAGGTGCATATACGCCGACACGACGAAGCGGTCGCCAAACAAGACCGAGTTGCTCGCCGTCGTCTCCGTATAGTGTGAAATCTTCCGGCCACTGCGCCTCGTGATAACGCCGAATCCGATCCGCCGCCAGGGCGAGTGCCTCCCGCAATTCAGGCGCCAATGCCTCAAACGCGGCCTGTAGCGCTGTTTGCGGTACGCGCAACGAAGCCCCCGGTTGCTTGTCCAACTTGGCGGTCCAGTCGGCCACCGCCGCATCGCCGCGCTCGCGCACATCGGCCACGATACCCGCCACCTGCCGGAGTGCCTCTTCGTTTTCCGTCGCCCGTCGCTCCCACGAAAAGTCGCTGCGTTCAACCACGTTTAAGCGCATGTGCCTGTCCTCCTCGCTGTTCGATTGCCGCTTGCAAGCTGTTTGCCATCGCCAAAATATCATCGTGCTTCATGCGGTAGCTGGAGCGATTGGCGACCAATCGCGCCGAGATGTCGGCAACTTCGTCAAACACCACCAGGCCGTTGGCCGCGAGCGTCGCACCCGTTTGTACGAGATCGAAAATGCGATCCGTCAAGCCGATCACGCTCGCCAATTCAATGGAACCGGAAAGCGGTACAATCTCGACCGAGTGCCCAAGTGCGCGGAAATAGCGATCCGCAAGCTTAGGATACTTCGTCGCCACGCGGCGCGGTTGAGTTGCGCGATCGCCCTCTAGCCCGGCGACACACAGCCGACAGCGAGCGACACCGAGATCAAGCAGCTCGTACATCTCCCTATCTTGCTCAAGCAACACGTCCTTGCCGACAATCCCGACATCGGCGACGCCATAAGCAACATAGGTTGGTACATCGGCAGGCTTCGCGAGTAGATAACGCAGCGGAGGATGGCCATCCCAGGGCACTTCGAAGACGAGTGCGCGGCTTTCGTCCATATCTTCTGGCAGCGGGATGCCAGCTGCACGCCATAATGGCAACGCATCTTCTGCCGTTCTTCCCTTGGCGAGTGCGACTGTCAGCATCAGGCATCCCTCCCACTCTTGGCTGTTGCCTCAAGCACAGCAAGCACGCGTTCGACCTCAAACGTGAAGCCAATGGCCGCTGCAGGTGCGCCAAACTGGGCAAGCAGTTCATCATAGCGACCGCCAAGCGCAATGGGTGCACCAACGCCGTGTGCAAATGCTTCAAAGACAATGCCTGTGTAGTAATCCATATCGCGATGGAGTGTCAGGTCAAATGTCGTGCAGTGTGGCGCTAAGCCAGCCGCGGCGAGCGCGTCCGCCAATTCACACAAATATCCCCACGCATGTACCACTTCAGCCGCCGCTTCGCGATCAGGTGCGGCGTGGAGCAAATCGTTTAATTCCCTCGCCGACTGCTCGCGATTGACGGCGCCTCTTTGCAGCCCCTTGCGTTCCGGCGACCAGCGCAGCAGCCTTGTCAAAATGTCACCGCACGCTGTAGCAGCGCGATCGACCGTCTGGCGAAATAGAACGTAGTCGCCCGTTGTCAGGCACTGCAAGAGCTGAAAGCTCACGTCGTGCGGAAAGCCAAGCGCCTGCAACAGTTTCGGCACAAAACGAGCATGACTGACGACAATTTTGTGCTCGGCGATGCGCGCCCGCGTTGCGGCATCGTGCAACCACGTGAGCAATGCCGCGTCTGTCGCCACGCTGGCCGGTTCGCCAATCCATTCGACGCCGACCTGTGTCGACTCGGCCGCTTTGCCGCTGGCCCACGAAAGTGAAGCGGGATCGCTCGTTCGACGGTACACGCGCTCACAGTAGCACCAGCGAATAGGCACGCGCCCACTCGCGACACGCGGTGCTGCCATACGCGCGATGGAAGGCGTCATTTCGGGGCGCAAAGCGATAGCATTCCCGCCGCCGTCAAACAATTGAATCCAGTCTCGCGCCGCCTCACTCGATCTCGCCCGCAACAGCGTGTCGACATATTCAAATAGGCCACTGGTCACCGGCTGGCAACCTGCTTCCTCAAAAAACGAAAGGAGCCGGGACTCGACATCTCGCCGCCTTTTTGCAAAATCAGGGTAACCATCCTGCATGCCTGGTGGCCTCTCGGCAAAACCTTGCGCCGCCGCAAAGGCTACAGAGCCTGCTCCTCCGATGAACAAATCGTTTGCCACGCTAACTCACCACGCCATCTCTATCTATCCTGGGTTACTGCCACGCAGATGGGTGCACCCATCTGCGATGTTCAATCACTTTACTTCGCTAATGTACTAAAGCAAGCATATATGAAGATCCGCATATTTGCAACCCGTGAGGTTGGGCAAGCATCCGCAGCGATCGCGACACAAGCCGCATAAAGTATTGCACCGGACAGTACAAGGAGGGATTGGATCAGTGGTCAAATACATCGTGCAACGCGGAGACACGCTTGGCAACATCGCGGTGAAATACGATACAACGGTCTCTGACATCATCCGGGCCAACGGCATCAAAAACCCAAACATGATTTATCCGGGCCAGGTGCTGCGCATTCCGTCGAAACATTACGAGGATGCCAAAGAGCACAAACACATGATGCATCATCACATGGATAAGTCAAAGTATTGGTAATCGTTCTCGTCAGCATGGAGTAACGGAACGGTTGATCAGGGATTTGCATGATGACGAGAGCTGAGGCGGCCGCTTTCATAACGAAAACGGCCGCCTCCGGAACATCTCCATACAAGGAGCGGAGGCGGCCTTTACATATGAAATGGAGTTTCAAGGGCAGAAAATTCCTCGTTTCCGCCACGAAATGGCCCTTAAAGCCGCAATTGCATGGCACGAGATTCCGTCAATAAATTGAACCTGTTTCAGCGTACCGCTTTGCCATGATGTCAATTTCCTTCTTCAGTTCCGACACGAGTTCAGCTTCGGGAATTTTGCGTACCACTTCTCCCTTGCGGAACAGTAGTCCTTCCCCGCGGGCACCTGCAATGCCAATATCCGCCTCGCGCGCCTCGCCCGGTCCATTGACGGCACAACCAAGCACCGAAACCTTAATAGGCGCACGAATGTTTTGTACGTAGTCCTCAATTTCATTTGCAATGCTGATGAGATCAATATCGATCCGCCCACACGTCGGACACGATACGATGGTCACGGCGTCCGAAACGATATGGAACGTCTTCAGCAACTCGCGCGCTACCTTAATCTCTTCGACCGGATCTGCCGAAAGCGAAACGCGCATCGTATTGCCGATGCCCATACTGAGCAAAGTTCCAAGGCCAGCTGCGCTCTTAATCGTACCGCCAAACAGCGTACCTGATTCCGTGATGCCAAGATGCAAGGGGTAATGGAAACGCTCAGCGGCAAGCCGATAAGCCTCAATTGCCATAGGCACATCCGAAGCTTTCATGGAGATGATAATATCGTCAAAATCTAGATCCTCAAGGATTTTCACATGGTGCTCCGCGCTTTCTAGCATACCCTGCGGGGTCGGATAGCCATATTTTTCGAGGATGTGCTTTTCGAGCGATCCCGCGTTGACACCGATGCGAATCGGAATGCCCCGCTCCTTGCACGCCTTGACGACTTCCTCCACCTTTTCTCGCTTGCCGATGTTGCCCGGATTGATTCGCACTTTGTCAATTCCGTTGCGAATGGCCTCAAGTGCAAGGCGATGATCAAAATGAATATCGGCGACGAGCGGGATGTGAATCTGCCGTTTTATCTCCTTAATGGCAGCCGCAGCATCGCGCGTGTTGACGGTGACTCTGACAACCTGACAGCCGGCGTCCTCCAACCGATGAATTTCCTCCACCGTCGCTTTGACGTCGGCAGTTTTCGTCGTCGTCATGCTTTGAATGATGACTTGATGATTCCCGCCGATGACTACGTCGCCGACGCGCACCGGTTTCGTCTCTTCGCGACGATACATGTCTCTCGTCTCCCTGTCGTTATCTAAACTCCCACTAGCGATCTTAACGAAATTCCGTACATCGTTCAACCGCCACCCGCCAGATCTGCAGGGACGACATACCATCCCATTGCCACGTTCTGTTACAGCAGGACGACCAACCTGATTGCATCGCCTTGGCTCAGTCGATCAAAGCCTTCGTTGATTTCATGGAGACCCATGCGATCTGTCAACAGCTGATCCACCGGCAATTTACCCTGTTTATAAAGTTCGAGGAACCGTGGAATGTCGCGAGCTGGTATGCAACTGCCCACGTACGCTCCCTTGACGGTGCGCTCTTCTGCAGTAAGTGTGACGTGTGGGACAGAAAAAAGGTGACTTGGATCAGGAAGTCCCGTGGTCACCGTCGTCCCACCGCGGCGGGTCACCGCATACGCCGTCTGCATGGCAGGAACCGCCCCGGCTGTTTCGAATGCAAATTCGACTCCACCATCCGTTGCGGCTTTGACAAGGGATATGACATCCGGATCGCGCGCGTCAAATACGTCGGTGGCCCCAAGCTTCGTGGCAAATTCCAGCTTACTTGGATTTACATCAATTGCCACGATCCGCCGCGCGCCCGCGACAACAGCACCCAGTAACGCGCTTAGGCCAACGCCGCCAAGTCCGACGACAGCCACGCTGGAGCCCACCGGAACGCGCGCCGTATTGACAACTGCGCCAACGCCCGTCATGACCGCACAGCCGAAAATGGCAACTTGTTCGAATGGAACATCGGGATCGACCTTGACGAGCGAGTTGCGCGCAATCACGGCATATTCGCTGAAGCCGGAAACTCCAAGATGATGGTTGACATCCTGACCACCAAGATGTAGACGCCGCGCCCCAGACAGTAACGTCCCCGCTGCGTTCGCAGCCGCTCCTGGCTCACATAAGGCTGGGCGCCCCTCCTGGCAAGGAAGGCAGTGGCCACAACTGGGGACAAAAGCACATACGACGTGATCGCCAGGAACGAGGTCCTCAACCCTCGGCCCCACCTCGATAACCTCACCAGCGGCCTCGTGCCCTAAAGCCATGGGTAATGGGCGCGGGCGAGAACCGTTTATCACCGACAGGTCAGAATGGCACAGTCCGGCCGCGCGCACGCGCACCAGTACCTCGCCGGGGCCTGGTGGATCGAGATCGAGTGTTTCGATGTGAAGGGGCTGGCTGGTCTTATAAGGCGTTTGCAATCCCATCTCGTAAAGTACGGCTGCATGCGTTTTCACGACACTTGACCTCCTCAGTGAAGACCCGATACGCTACTACTCTCTAGGAATCCGTTGAAGTTCGCATAATACGTGATTGGCCAAGTCACTCCCACACGCTCGTAGTGCTTCTACGGCTTGCAGCCAGTAAGTCTCGGCTTGTCCCCAGTTTCCGAATCGCTTATAGAGTTCTCCACCCAAAGTTAAGAGTTCGGCTCGGATCGGCGTCGTCACAGGAAGCCTTAAGGCCTCATGCAACCAGGTTTCTGCCTCATCCCAGTTTCCAATAGCTAAGGACCACTTGACCTTCTCTTCGATCAATCGAGCCTTCCATTCGTCGTTCGGCACCTCTCTCAAAAGAGCTTCGTAGTCGCAACAAAATCCATCAACGTCGCGTTCAATCCGTCTGAGAACCAGCCGATTGTGCTTCATTGCGTATGAAAGGTGATCATTCTCGAGCAAATCGGTCAGTTCATCGGCTCGATCGAGTAGTACCATGATATGAGACTTCTCACCCGCGCTCATCGCAGCGGTTGTCCATCCGATGATCGACCATGCTTCCAATTCAGCATGCCCTATTCGCCGTGCGCACCCAGCCGCTGTTGTGTAATGGCGCACCGCGTGATCATGTTCACCCAAGAGTTCCTTGATGCTTGCCAAGTTAATATGTGTCCGAATCCAGCGCTCATCCGATGGACCGAGCATGTGCAAAATGAGCTGAAAGAACGTTTCCGACATTTTCAACTGCCCTAACTGTCGAGTGCTTACAGCCAACCCGCGCAGAATGTCATATGCCACGTCTCGGCTGTCGTGGAGTCGTACGTCAACCACAAGGGGAAGCAACGTTTCAACAGCACATTGATAACGCTCCAAGTTCACGAGAGAAGCCCCAAGGTGGGCATTGATATGGAAATCCCATGTTGTAAAGTGATAAGCCTGACACAAGTTGCGCGCTGATTCCCACATCATCTAAGGTGTCGTTCCATCGTTCTTGCCGTTCTGCCTGTTCTGCCTGATGGATGAGGGTCATCATCGCGTTTTGGACGGCTTCGTTGTTGGAACCGAAGAAAATATCCACGGTGACTTGTAAACGTTCCCCTAGATAGGCAAGCGTCTCATAGGTCGGCGTCCTGCGACCACTTTCATACAAGCTGTTCAACGCCCTTGAAATGCCGTTTCCCGCCAAATCCGCTTGGGTCAAGTTTCGCTCTTCGCGAAGTCGTCGAAGAATCTCCGAAAAGGATGCATCCAACACGCCCTCACACCCTCATCCTCTCCACTCTGTTCCGGAACTGGGATTCTGGAGTTCCTGCTGTTAACCTCTTTGTAACCCACACAAGCCCAATTGGCAAGAAAAACATGCGCTACGCTGAGTAGCACATGTTACGGAGACGAAAAGCTACGTTGCGTGGAGAAGGCAATCCGCATGTACTCTCATACAGAACGCACGTTCGCGTTAGAGGTGTCCTTATGGACCGTCCTACCGCCTTACTCCGACAACTTCTCATCCTCGAACTCATCCAAGCGCATATCGCACGCGAATTTGCGCGCGTTAAGGCGTAGATGCGCACGGAAGGGTTACACATAGTCGAACGTCACGACGGAGACATGGACATCCGCGTTGAGTTTCGTGTCGGTGATCACTACGACGAAGCTGTTTTCATGCGCAAGATGCTGGAGGCCGAAGCCGCGAATCGTGCCAAACGGACGCGGATGATTTCGCGATGACGAAGTTCATCTACGGACTGGTGGACATGCAAAGCTTCTACGCCTCGTGCGAGGTGGCGAGCCGCGAGGAGTATGCGGCCCGACGTAAGGAGTTCGACGACAGTACCGGCCCGACGTAAGGAGTTCGACGACAGTACCGACCCGCCGCTTGTCGTGTCGGGTGATCCGGCGAGGCGCTCCGGGATCATCCTCGCGGCGACGCCCACGGCCAAGCGGTACGGGATATTGAACGCAATGCGCTTGGGAGAAGTGCTGCAGTTGTATCCGCGTCTCATCGTTGTACGACCGCAGATGGCCTTCTACCTGCACGTGTCGGTGCGTATCCAGCTCCTGATGCAGTCGTGTTTTCCTCTTCAAGAGCAATTTTCGGTTGACGAAGGGTTCATTACTTTTCCATATCCATCATAACTGTTCTCAGATCCCATCGCGGCAGCACGGGATCTTCAAGCGAGAATATGGGACCAGTTTCGCATCCGATCGCGCATTGGGCTTGCACCGAACAAGTGGCTCGCGAAGGTAGCGAAAAAGACCGCCAAGAAGACGCCTGGTGGCATCGTATGGTGGCGAGAAGAGGACATCCGTCAGTGCTCCATCCCTTGCCTGTCGAGGAGATGTGGGGGGGTGAAGCGGCGTTCGGAACTCCTGCGGCGCAAATTCAAGTGTCAGACGATTGGCGACGTCGCGCGCCTGCCCGTCGGTGTGCTCAAGGCTGAACTCGGCGTGTGGGGCGAGGTCATCCACCGTTGGGCGAACGGGATTGACTTAAGTGACATCAACCCGAACAGTTATCACGCTCCGCACAAGGGATTCTCCCATCGCACGACGTTGCCGCGGGATTTCTACGAGCGCAACGAAGTCGCCGTCGTCCTCCTGGAATTGCTGGACGAGGTGTGCCACCGACTACGCCAAGCCCATCAATCCGGCCGACGTGTGGGGCTTGGGGTCATATATGAAGGGATAACGGGCGGGTTCTACCAAGCGAGAACGTTGCCTCGCGCTACGAACGACCCGGGCGAGCTCTACCCGGTGCTCCTGGCGCTACTGGACCAACACTGGGACGGTTCCGGCGTGCGGGCCGTGTCGGACGAGGGCGCAGATTCGTCCGTCACGACGGAGACAAATGCGGTTTGCGAGACGACGTCCGCCACTTCATTTCGAAATCGAAGAACCCAGTACCCAAGTTGATTCGGTTTCAGGCCGTGTTGGGCGCAGAATGCGGCAGCCGTCGGGCGCTGTCGTAGAAGGCGGCGATGCGTTCTCGCCAAATCTCACGCTTCTTGCGATGAGAGATTCCTGCAGGCATATGAAAAACCTCCCGTTGTGCTTGATGACGCCATTCTCAAGTATTGGGAGGAAGAAAGCCATGTTTCGTACGTTTGACGGTTATGGATGATACCTAGTACATGCTACACACCCCTGTGCTTGATAAGCTTATCTTCAAGCACGGGGAGGCCGGAGGCCAGGTGTGCGTCGGTTTATGTTTACCTGTGTCGTGTGTTGCGAAATGCGAATCATAAATTATGGTTATGGGATTTTTCTTTCAACCATCAACCAGGATAGTAACCTAAAAAAAGGAGCTATACATCCAACTAAAATAAATACGAAGTTATAATTTCTTGTTATGAACAAACATAAACATATCAAATCCGAAATAATGATGATCCATATAGAACCAGAAGAGTTAAGCGGCAATTTTCCTCCCATTCTCGTCATTGACATTTCTCCGTAGCACCGAACGTGAACTGCATCAACAATTTGTGGGTAAGCCAGAAGTGTAACAAGATCTCCCCGTGAGGAGATCTCGTCACCACAATAAGAACAAATCACCTTATGGTTTGAATGCTCTTTCATCTTCAGATTCACCCTCCTTCTATCTATGTCCAAGAATATACTCGATAAGTACCTTCCTGGTAATCTTGTTCTGCAACTTGGTCCATTTCGGACTGGTCATTCCAATAATAAGGGTAATCGACATTTATCGGTCCATATCCGTTCGAAGGGACATAGTTATAAACAGTACCCCATGCCGCAGTAGAACCTTGCGGAACGTACGATACCACAGCATGTCTATACCACTCTCGATCTTCCAGGGTAAGTGCCAACCACCATGAACCTCCTGTATACACGTATACGTTCTTATAGCCATAGCTATACGTGTGATATAATTGTGAAGAAACAGGTTGACTTGCAGTTAACGGAACCAGAACCAAGTTAGCAACATCATTAACGATTCCACCTACAGTACCCATCCAAAAACTACTTATATCGTCTGCGATAGTATATCCTATGGATAAATCTGCAGCCTACTTAGGTGATGTGTCATCCCAATAGATATTACTTCCAGCGCTATATGTCGTAACAACGTTAATTGCTCCTTCAGGGATTACAGTACCATTAGGATTGCTTGAGTTCACAGTGTCCGCACTATATCCATGACTCATTAGCCAATCTTGTGTGAGCTGTTCTTGAAACTCTGGAGAGTCTATTTGTTTTTGAAGGTTCAATAAATAACTTTGGTGGGCTTGGATATCAGAGGTAACATTTTGTTTTTCGAGTTGGCTATCGATAGATTTGATTACATTCAGTTCATCGGTAACTATTGTGGATGTGTTGGCAATTGATGAGAAAATAGGAGCTGGGATGAGAGCGCTTCATCGTTTGTGACTGGTTTTTGGGCAATAGGATGCCCGGGGACATGACATCATCCGATTTGAGGGATTTATGCCGTGGTTCCCTCAGGAGTTGTGATCGTGTAGCCTTGTTTTTGAAGACGCCGAATCATCCACTCTTCCGTGGACACGGTCTTACGCTTCTCAAAGTAATCGTAGCCAAGGTCCTTGTACGATTCACCTGTCTTGAGTATGTGGTACGCAATGACGAGGATCTTGTGTGCCACAACAATGGCCGCTCGTTTTTTCCCTTTTCGTCCTGAAATCGACCAGAACTTTGCGCTTAGAAACGTGCGCGTCCTCGCCGCAGCCCATGCGGCTTCGACGAGTGCAGTTTTGAGACTTTGATTCCCAGCCGTGATACTCACTCGTTTCTTTTTCCCAGCACTCTCTTGGTTCCCGGGACTGATCCCCGCCCACGATGAAAGGTGAAGCTCTGAAGGAAACACGGACATGTCGACGCCAATTTCAGCGAGAATCACTTTCGCCACTTGGGCTCCGACGCCTGGAATAGTCTCTAAAAGCTCTTGTTCTTTTTGATAGGGAGCAAAGTACTGCTCCATCTCGGCTTCCAAATCCGCAATGCTCCTCTCGAGAAACTCGAGATGCTCGAGAGAGCGCTGAATCATTCTGCGGTGATGCATGGTGACTCGGCCGTTTAGAGCTTGGATGAGCTCGGGGATTTTGGCCCGTAACCGTCCTTTGGCCAGTTCCGCGACCTGTTCAGGCACGATGACTTCACCATTCACCAATGCATGGAGCATCAGACGACCCGACTTGCCAAATACGTCACTCATGAAGGTGGAAATCTTGATATTCGCGTCTTCAAGGACCTTGAGGATTCGATTACGTTCCGATGTTTGGTATCCCTTCAGCATCCGTCGGTATCGAGTCAAGTCCCGTAGTTCTCGAATTTCACGCGGAGCCACAAAACTTGGGGATACCAATCCGCAGCGATGGAGCTCGGCAATCCATTGTGCGTCCTTATTATCGGTCTTCCGTCCAGGAAGATTCTTGATGTGCGCCGCGTTGGCTAAGGTAATCTGACAAGTCGACTCCAACACGTTGAACACAGGTTTCCAGTATGCACCGGTGCTCTCTATAGCAACTTCGGTACAGCCAAGCTCGGCAAGCCAATCTGAAAGTTGGAGTAAGCCAGATAACACAGTCGAGAATTCTCGGATTAACATCTGTGGTTTCTCATCCAGGGGCCCTTTGAGCACGCAGGCGACGACATGGGCTTGGTGGACGTCCAAGCCTGCACAGCACTCACGAATGGCGTCCAAGATCCTCATCCATTCCAAGCAGGGCACAACCGCCTGATTCAAGGAAATTTGATGGACGTGCTCGTAGCACATTCCTTTGTGCTCAAAGGCGGCTGTGGCTAGTTTACACCGCGGGCTCGGTCCCCCAAAAAATCAATAGCCTTTCTGTCCTGCTTGATGGGATCGTGCACCTTGAACGCCGCGAAGTAAACACGAGCATCGATATTTTCATGTTCCTCTTGTGCCCAATCGGGCATGGCTGTTTACACCAATTATACGGACTCAACTGTCGTTTCAGCTCGATCCGTTTTCGCCGTGTCTATTTGTGTTCTGCAATCGGCAACGGGACAAGGAGGAATCGGATCCACGTTGTCGAATGCTAGGGCATGACGCACGAGAACGGCACCATCACCATGACCGAACAGGAATACGAAGTCCTTCAGCGGGAAAAGGAGCAATTGCGCCTGCTTCTTCAGCAAATCCGCTTTACAGAGGAACAGTTAGAATCGCCGGGATAGAAAAACGCCTAAAGAGCATGGACACCAATCTCGTGACGATTCCGGGAATTGGTCCGGTTCTTGCTGCTGCGATACTCGGTGAAATTGGAGGCATTTCCAGATTTCCAACTGACGTCAAGCTCGTTGCGTTCGCTGGGATCGATCCTACGGTGCGAAGTTCGAGTGAATTTACGGGAACCCACAACCGAATGTCCAAACTAGGCTCACCGTACTTACGACGGGCGATTTGGCTTGCTGCAAATGTCGCCAAAATGCACAACCCAATCCTTAAGGATTTTTACGATCAAAAGCGTGCCCAAGGAAACACCACTTGGCTGCAACGGGCGCTGTCGCCCGCAAAATGACGTACATCATTCATGCCGTTCTACGGGATAAGAAACCATACGAACCAATGGCCTAAGGTAGCAAATCAACTGAACATTCAAACCACACCTGTCTCTGAGAGGCTTATATAGATGCGCCCAAAAATCACTTCCCTTCATGGGTCTTAGAACTCAAAAGGGTACTTGACATTAGATAGCTGGTCTTTTGCCCAGGGCATATGCCTTTCGCTTGCCTCCGAGTCAGCCATAAGCCGATTTGTCGCCCATCGTTCCCAAGCCTGGAGACGCGTCGTGCCTGACGCTCGCACCCTGGGGCAACTTCTATTGACATTTTACAGCACCGCGATGAGCCCTGCTTCATAAAAAAGGCTGCCCCCCGCGGAGCAGCCTTTCGCTGTAGCTTGTCTACTTTAGAAAATGGACACGGAAAGTACACATACAACACACAAAGCCGTCAAATAGATGAGTGAGAAGCGAAATACCTGATTTGCCCATTCGAGATCGCGTTCAGGTTGGATATAGAGACCTTTAACACCGAGGTACAAGAACCAAATTCCGAGAACGGCCATGACAACGAAGTAGATCCAACCTTCAGCACCTAATGGCGTCATCATCAGGGATACGGGAACCATAGCCGCGGTGTACAGTACAATCTGTCGCTTCGTCTCGCGGAAACCGCGGACAACCGGCAACATCGGGATGCCTGCAGCGCGATAGTCCTCGGTCTTCTTCATAGCCAGCGGCAAAAAGTGCGGTGGTTGCCAGAGGAAAAAGGTGAAGAACAAACACCAACCGGCGAGCGAAATGGATCCGCCACTGCCTGCAGCCCAACCGATCAGCGGAGGCATGGCGCCCGACACCCCGCCCAGTACCGTGTTCAGTGTGGTATGCCGCTTGAACCAGACGGTGTAAAGATACGAATACACAAAGAGTCCTACAAAGGCACATGCAGCCGACTGCCAATTGACGAATAAGAGCAGGACCGCGAGACCGACGACACTCATCGACAAACCGATGGCCAAAGCGGCAGCCGGAGAGACCTTACCTTGTGCCACAGCGCGATGTTTGGTGCGCGCCATATGCTGGTCGATATCGCGATCGTAAAAATTGTTTAGCGCAGCGCCGCCAGCGACGACCAGCGCGGTGCCGACGAGCGTTAGTAAGAGCGGTGCGAGCCCTGGATGGCCACCGGAGGCGACCCACATGCCAGCAAACGTCGCCATCAGATTGGCGATGGTGATGCCCCACTTCATAATGGAAATGTAATCGCGCAACGTCGCTTTTGCATTTTCTAGCCCATTTGACGGCTCCTCGTATACGACCCCGTTTGCTTGCATCCACTTCACTTCCTTGTCGAAGCGGATCGAATGTCCGCCTAGTTCACACAACGATTATGTTTACAGAGGTCGGGCAGAAATACAACGGCGAAGGGCGAATTGTCATGCAACCGACATACTTCTAGCACAGACACACACTGACAGCAGTATAGCCGGATGGGCGATGGTTTAGTATAATTTCCGTGAATGTCACTCGAAGGAGAGGACAGTATGCCGCTTTGGCTTTCAGGCGTCACTGCGTTTCTCATCGCCTTTGCATTGGCGCCACACATGCGAAAAGTCGCCATTCGGTTGAAATTTGTCGATTTGCCCAACGAGCGCAAAATCCACCGCGATCCCTTGCCACTGCTTGGCGGTGCCGCCCTTTTTGCCGGCGTTCTCGCCGCATTCTTTTTAGGGTTCGCTTGGAAGGACTGGTTGCAAACGCCTTACGTCGGCGTGCTCATCGGCGCGGCGATGCTGTTTGGGATAGGTCTGTTGGACGACTATTTCAAAACTCGAGGCAAGGATTTCTCAGTCTCCATCCGATTTGTCATTCAAATTTTAGCTGCCCTGTTGGTTCCGTTGTTTGGCGGCGGCATTCAAGGCTTCACATCGCCGTTTGGAGGGCATCACTTTGTCGCTATCCCCACGGTGTTGTCTGTACTTTTGACGGTGCTGTGGATTGTTGGTGTGACCAATGTGTTCAACTTCCTCGACGGCGTCGATGGCCTTGCCGCGGGCATCGCGGCCATCTCGGCGACGACTTTGTTTTTCATCGCCCTCATAAAGGGCGATCACGCATCGGCCTGGTTTGCCATCGCGGTGACCGGCGCGGCGGTTGGCTTTTTACGCCATAACTTCTACCCGGCGCGCATCATCATGGGTGATGCCGGATCCACCGTGCTCGGATACTTGCTCGCGGCCATTGCATCGGTTGGCGCGTTTAAATCGGCGACGGTCATTTCTATCGGCGTGCCGATTCTTGCACTCGGCGTTCCTATCTTCGATGCCCTGCGCGTCGTATTCGTTCGGGCACGAGCTGGTAAACCTGTCTATAAGCCGGATCAAAATCACGTGCACCACTGGCTGCTCAGATCGGGACTCTCACAAGTGCAAACGGTCACCGTCGTCTACCTCATCAGCGCATGCTTCTCACTGGCGTCGATGATTGTGCTACTTCTCAACCGATGAGATGAACTCAGAAGAATGACGATGAAGGTGATTGACGAAGATGTTACACGCTTCGAACAACCTTCACGTGAGGCCTTTTTCCCGACGCTTGGCTGGACAGGCATTGACCTGCCAGTCCTTTTCGGGAAAAAGGTCTTTTTCGTACATATGGATACTTGACGTAGGAACGGAGTCGATGGACAGATGGAATTTGAACTCATCGCAACCTGTGCATTCGGTCTTGAGGCATTGACAGCGCGCGAACTCCAGGACTTGGGCTACGAGACGCAAAGTGAAAACGGGCTTGTCCGCTTTCGTGGCGACGCAACAGCTGTGGCACGGGCAAATCTGTGGTTGCGTACGGCCGAACGCGTTTTTATCGAACTTACTTCGTTTCGTGCTGAGACCTTTGAAGACCTGTATCAAGGCACTTTGGCCATCGACTGGTCAGAGTTGCTTCCGGTTGACGCCAACATTCCGGTCGTCGGACGCTCCGTCAAAAGCACGTTACACAGCGTACCTGCGTGCCAAAGTATCGTCAAACGAGCCATTGTCGACAACCTGCAATCAGCCTACGGGCGAGCCACCTTACCTGAAACGGGTGCGCCCGTTCGCGTCGAGGTTTCGTTGCTAAAGGACATTGCCTCCATTCGTCTCGATACTAGTGGTAGCGGTCTGCACCGGCGCGGCTATCGGTTGCTAAATGCCATCGCCCCACTTCGCGAGACGCTCGCCGCTGCGATGGTCCTCCTCAGTCGATGGGATGCACACCGCCCGTTTCGCGATCCGCTGTGCGGATCGGGCACTATTGCCATTGAAGCGGCGTTGTACGGCCAGCGCATTGCACCGGGCCTGTTACGCTCATTTGACGCCGAAGATTGGGCGTTTATCGGTGAAGACGTCTTCGCGCAAGCCCGCGCCGAAGCAGAGGCGGCACGCCGCCACGTCGAGCTCGATATCGTCGCCTCGGACAACGATCCCGAGGTGCTTGAACTCTGTAGACGCCATACGCGTTATGCAGAGGTTGAGGACATGGTCCGCATCGAGCAAGCAGATGCCCGCCGCTTCAAGGCCGATCGGGATTACGGCGTGATCGTCAGCAACCCTCCCTATGGCGAACGGTTAATGGAGGTTGAGGAAGCCGCATCCCTGTATCGCGATCTCGGCAAAACATTTCGCAAGTTGGATACTTGGTCCGTCTTTTTGCTAACGTCACATCCGCAATTTGAGCGCTTATACGGCAAACAAGCGGACAAACGGCGCAAATTGTACAATGGGCGAATCGAGACACACCTGTACCAGTACTTTGGTCCATTGCCTCCGCGCAATCTGTCGAATGGTGACGACAAGCATTGACAAGGGGTTATCTCGGGTTTCCTCTGTCTTGCGTGACATTCCAATTGGTAGTAGAGTGACAGAGGGTTCGTCTCATGCGAACGCTTGCAGTTGGGTCGACCTTTCCGGAATGATTTCGATATCCCTATCGGCAATCTGGATGACGGTTCGACAGATCCACGCTGGTGCCGCACAATAGAGACAGAAGCAAGGTTGAAAAGGAGTGAGTCAGATGGGAGCCAAGAATCTTTTTGATTCGAAGCAAACCCTGCAGGTCGGCGGAAAGTCGTACACCTATTACCGCCTGGGCGCACTTGCGGACCATGGCGTTGCGGATATTTCCCGCCTTCCTATCTCTATCAAAATTTTACTAGAAGCGGTACTGCGCCAATACGACGGACGCGTGATTACCGAAGATCATGTCCGCCAATTGGCTAATTGGAACGCGCAAAACCCTGAGAAAACGGACGTTCCGTTTAAACCTGCCCGCATTTTGCTGCAGGACTTCACAGGCGTCCCTGTCGTTGTCGATCTCGCCGCATTGCGTTCGGCCATGCATCGCCTTGGCGGCAACCCGGATCGGATCAATCCGCTGATCCCGGTTGATCTCGTGATCGACCACTCTGTGCAAGTCGACGCATTCGGCTCGCGCGAGGCTCTGGAGTTCAACATCAGCCGCGAGTTTGAGCGCAACGAAGAGCGTTACAAGTTCCTGCGCTGGGCGCAAAAGGCGTTTGACAACTTCCGCGCCGTCCCGCCAGGCATGGGCATTGTGCACCAGGTCAACCTCGAGTATCTCGCGCGCGTCGTGCAAGAGCGCACAGTCGACGGCGAGCAGGTCGTCTTCCCTGACAGCTTGGTCGGCACCGACTCGCACACGACCATGATCAACGGCATTGGCGTACTTGGCTGGGGCGTCGGCGGCATCGAGGCGGAAGCCTGCATGCTCGGTCAGCCGTTGTACCTACTGCAGCCGGAGGTCATCGGCTTTAAGCTCACCGGCAAGCTACCGGAAGGCGCAACGGCGACCGATCTCGCGCTCACAGTTGTCAACATGCTGCGCAAAAAGGGCGTCGTTGGCAAATTCGTCGAGTTTTACGGGGCTGGCTTGTCAAACATCAGCCTGGCGGACCGTGCAACCATTGCCAACATGGGTCCAGAATACGGCGCGACGATGGGCTTCTTCCCAATCGACCAAGAAACGCTCGAGTATATGCGCAGCACCGGCCGCGACGAGTCCCTCATCGCGCTGGTTGAGACATATGCGAAAGCACAAGGAATGTTCCGCACTGACGACATGGCGGATCCAGTTTTCACCGATACTCTGGAACTCGACTTGGCCGATGTGCAGCCTTCTTTGGCTGGTCCAAAGCGCCCGCAGGACAAAATCCTGTTGTCCGATATGAAGAAGAAGTTCGAGGAAGGCCTCACGAAGCCCGTGAGCGAAGGTGGCTTTGGGGTTGCCGACGCGATCGACAAGACGGCGACCGTGCAATACGAAGACGGCGCGACGGCAGAACTGCATCAAGGTGCACTCGTCATTGCGGCCATCACCAGCTGTACCAACACCTCGAACCCATCGGTCATGATTGGCGCTGGCTTGGTCGCGAAGAAGGCCGCAGAGAAAGGCTTGACGACACCTCGCTATGTCAAAACGTCGCTCGCCCCCGGCTCGCGCGTCGTCACCGACTACCTCGAGAAGGCTGGCTTGCTCCAACCGCTCGCTGAGCTCGGATTCGACGTCGTCGGTTACGGCTGTACGACCTGTATCGGTAACAGCGGTCCGCTGCCGGATGAAGTGAGCAAGGCGATTCAAGAGAATGATTTGCTTGTCTCGGCCGTGCTTTCCGGCAACCGTAACTTCGAAGGCCGCATTCACTCTTTGGTACGTGCAAACTACTTGGCATCGCCACCGTTGGTTGTCGCGTACGCACTCGCCGGCACAGTCGATATCGACTTGACCAAAGAGCCGCTTGGCAAGGACAAAGATGGAAACGACGTATACCTGAAAGACATTTGGCCGACTAACGAAGAAGTGCAAGAGACGATTCGCAAAGTCATCAGTCCAGAACTGTTCCGCAAGGAATACGAGAGTGTGTTCACGAACAATGAACGCTGGAACGCTTTGGACACGCCGGATGGTGACCTTTATGTGTGGGATGAACAATCGACCTACATCCAAGAGCCACCGTTCTTCGTCGGTCTGACGCCGGATGTCCCGGATATCGAAGAGATCCGTGGGGCGCGCGTACTCGCATACCTTGGCGACTCCGTCACGACGGATCACATTTCGCCAGCCGGCAGCATTGCGCAAAGTAGCCCTGCTGGACAATACCTGAAGAGCCATGGCGTCGAGCCGTACGACTTCAACTCGTATGGATCCCGCCGCGGCAACCACGAAGTGATGATGCGTGGTACGTTTGCCAACATCCGCATCCGCAATCGCGTAGCACCGGGTACGGAAGGCGGTTATACGACTTACTTCCCGACCAACGAAGTGATGCCGATTTACGATGCAGCCATGCAGTATCAACAGAACGGCCAACCACTCGTCGTGATCGCCGGAAAAGAGTATGGTACGGGTTCGTCTCGTGACTGGGCTGCAAAAGGCACATATTTGCTCGGCGTGCGCGCCGTAATTGCGGAAAGCTTCGAGCGGATTCACCGTAGCAACTTGGTCGGTATGGGCGTGCTGCCACTCGAGTTCCAAGCCGGCGAAAGTGCAGAAAGCCTCGGTCTGACGGGCCGTGAAACATTCAGCATTCTTGGCCTTACGAATGAGTTGGAGCCACGTTCGACGGTCGACGTCAAAGTGGAGCGAGAAGACGGTTCGACATTCACCTTCAAGGCGAATGTCCGCCTCGATAGCGATATTGAGGTTGAATACTACCGCAACGGTGGTATTTTGCAGACGGTATTGCGCAACTTCGTGCGTGAAGAGCAACAGGCATAAGCAGCAGAGTGTAAAGGGGACCCCGTGGTGGGTCCCCTTTTGGTCTTAAACAGGCTTCTCTACAACATTCATAGCATAGATTCTCGCTTCGTACGCACGCAATCGCGTGTCCGTGACGTCCGTTTGATCTTCATAATTGGCGAGGACAAGATGTGCGTTACCGTCTCGGAACCACTCCGGAAATTGGAAGTAGGTATCCGATTCTGCGTGATTTAGCACGGTGAGAAATACATCATCCTGCCATTGTCGTGTATACATATACAAGTGTGTGTCGCCTTCCGACAAATCTGTATAATCCCCATATATAAGAGCTGGATATTGCCGTCGCAGCGAGATTAAAGCTTTATAGTACGCAAAAATGGAATCCGATTGTGCGCGATCCTTTTCCACGTTAATTTCACGGTAATTCGGGTTGACGGGAATCCATGGTTCGCCAACTGTGAAACCCGCGTGTGGTGAGTCATCCCACTGCATCGGTGTTCGCGAATTATCGCGTGCAAGAGGAGCAAGTTCAGCAAGAACCTCGTCCGGCTTCCTTCCTCTATCCACTTCCTCTTGATAGCGAATGCGCAGCGCAATATCCCGGTAACTTTCGATTGTCGAAAAATGTACGCCCGTCATGCCGATTTCCTCACCTTGATAGATGTAGGGAATACCCGGTAAGGTGTGTATCATTGTGGCTAACAGTTTCGCCGACTCCATTCGATACTTGCCATCGTTACCGTAACGTGTAACTTGACGCGTGTGGTCGTGGTTATTTAAAAATTGGGAGTTCCACCCTCGCCCATAAAAAACTTCGTGCCAGCGTTTTTGAATCGATTTAAAGCGCAACATGTCCCATGTCGGCATCTCGTCACAAACTTGAAAATGGAACAGCGTATGCAATTCACGTCGATCCTGACCGACGTACTTTAGCCCCTCCTCTGGCGTCACAAACGGTATTTCTCCCACAGTGAGAACGTCATAGTGTCGTAGAACGCGATCGTGCATTTCCCGTAGGTATTCGTGAATGCCTGGATTATTGGCGAGATAACTAATATGGAGCGTTTTGCAGATTTCTAAGTCCTT
>NZ_JXBW01000030.1 GCF_001447355.1 Alicyclobacillus tolerans
CCCGTCCCATCCAGTCGATTTACTTGGTCGCTTTCGGAGACATGTCTGTACCACCTTCGAAAGTCATTCTGATGGGAAGTTAAAAAATCATTGAGAACCTGGACGATCCTGTTGGTGAGAGTGTATAGCTGATTGCTTTGCCTGCTCCTTCCCCAAAGACCTCTCTTTTTATCGCTGTGAAGGATATTCATTTCACGTCGGAAAAAATCATAGGCGTTATAATAAGAAGTCAGCGTTTCATCAAAGTTGTCGCGCTCGAAATCTATTTTGAATAAAGTGCGTTTTGTATCTAAAAATGCTCGGACAGTGCGTATGTATAATTTCTCAGGGTTGTCGAAGAGGACATTTATCCCCCCGAAGCTAAGTCTTTCAACTTTTAGTGCCCATCGGTTGGTGAGTAAACCCAACAGAAGTATTACAATAATTAACAAAGGTAGGAGTTCAAAGACAATTGTGGAAAGGATCTTCATATTCTGAATGACACGCTTGTTAGGGAGAGACGATAGATTCCAACGGAACATCAAATATATGAACCCTGCAATAATTACGACTACTAAAATCCGTTTAATCCACTTTCCCAAAACCACTCTTCCCTTCAACGCGAACCACTAAGTTGCGATCATAATCATTTTCCTATATATTACTCCAAATCGGGTAGTCGAAACAGGAGAAATACAAAAGCGTTCAGTTCTACGAGGTGAACGATATGACACGGCGAAGAAAGGTAAGCCCCCACCTAATCAAATCATCACGTAACATGCAAGAAACCCGTGATTCGATAGATAACTTCGCGTTTAGTTTTCTGCAGAATATCTGGAGATACAGCACGTTTATGCATTCAGTATTGAAGAATCCCCCAGACAATAAAGACATTCTTCTTGTACCTATATCTCAATATATAGTCTCACTTGTAGGATGTTGGGAAACATTTCTAAGAGACACATTCGTGTACCTACTGCAAATTGATGGGAACTACTATGCAGAAATTTGTGGAATTATAGGAGTTAATGGCTACAAGGCTTCCGACGATGTTGGTGAAGGTGTAACGCATGCTGAGTTCGTCAGTCAATTCTTTAACTTTCAAAACGCATCTGATACCGAAACTGCATTCGGACCCCTTTTTGATGATCACCAATACCTTACTAATATTAGCCAATTCCCAGTGCCTTATGTTTTTCGCAAGCGCGGAGTGCTGAGCTTATTAGCGTTAGACCAGTTTTTTGATGTGCACACCATTTTCAACGAGACTTTAGAATACAGACATCGGATCGTGCATGATGCAAACTATCGACTCAATATTCCGCGTAACTTCATTTCAAGTGCTGAAGCACTATTTGTTCTACTTCCTCAAATTTTCGCTGTCTGGGTTGCTCAGAAGTATGATTTACGTTACTCCGTACTGAATCTCGCTAATAACACAGTTGCTCTGTCTAAACTCAATGGTCTGACTGAGCATGAAGTCCCCTACATATTTTCAATTGAGGACCTTATAGCCGAGGACTGGGTCATATCTGAGTAACACTGCGCGTCAGTTAAGGCTGGCAAGTGAATGATCGACCTTTCACACCCCAGCTTAAGTCCCGTGGTCTTCATCTATCCTTTCTTCTCCCGTACAACCTCACCAATCGCCTGCTCTCTCTTTGTACCCTCTTTTCATACGGCGAGGGAGTGGGCATTGGAGCACTGATACGAGGAAGTTTCCGAATGATTCTCGGTCCTTCGTCTGACTTGCCCGTCAGTCCGTTACGGTTCTGCCTCGAATCATTATTGGGATTTGGATCTGTCATGGGTGACACCTCCGTAAGAACAGGGAAAAGGCTGTCAGGAAAAGTCGACATACAATAATCAGCGGAATCTGTACGGTTGTGATATCGGTCGGCGGCTCAACGATGATGGCGTCGGTCCGTGCTGAACTTCACGCTCGATGATTACTATCGAAAGGTCATTCAGTGCCCTTCGCCCATTAAATCCTGTACTTTCCCGCCCTTACTCCGCATCTGGCACATCGAACTCCCGCAACGTCCCATTGTCATCGCTTATACCGTGCCCACAGGCGCAAATAACCGTAGAACCGCACATTTCAATTGCCAACTTCCCAAGTTCCGCGCCATCTTTCCACTCGACCTCGCGACTACACTTGTTGCAGTGAATGACAAACATCTCTCAGACCTCCGTTTTCAGGGCGTGGTGGCGCGATTCTCTTTTTTATTGTGTCATTCAAACTATTAAGGACATCTGGATGCTCGGATAGTATTTCACAGATGGCACTGGAGAGCAGATCGAAATTAACATTGGTGGAATCAACGAAACGAAGCTCACCCCACGACGACCCCAGTTCACTTCTGATCTTTTTGTAGTCATCTTGTTGCTCAATTGTATCGACTAATTTTGCGAGGTGGGTGAGTTCCTCTTTGATGAGGGTTCCCTTAATATTTTCATCTGACATGTACTTGTCTACGAAGTTCGCCAAAGTTACGGTAATGATCTGTTCTACAAAGTCAATCACATTTCTCGCTGGACTTGGACTCATCCAAGCTACCTCTTCCTCTGGCGAAAAGTAAATCTGAGATTGCGTTTTCGATATGATGGCACTTCGAACCTGTGGTGCCAGATACACAAGACGTATCGCCAATCTGCCAATAAGACCTTCCGCCAGCCACATATATCTTAAGTCCTTACGGCTCCAGAAATGAAAGAGGCACATTTCAACCCAGTTCTCAATTATGGACTGAATCGTCTGTCCTTGGTGGGTGAATGTTGGGTCAAGAAGTTGTAACCTGATGAGGAACTCCAACGCATTATAATAATAAGGAATTCTCACTGGGCGAGTTTGCTCAATCAACAGATTCGTCATGAAGAGATACTGAATAGACTGAGGGGAATCCAATACCCGCTGTGCCAGGATATCTGCTGAAGCCCTCATGAAGCCTCTTGAATTGGAAGCCATAAACACGGAAGAAACGATTAAATCCAGAGGCGCAGTTTTCAACATGGAAGTTACTACTGCTGTTCTGGTTTCCTCTTGAATCTTCGCGTTCTTTCTGAAATTTTCAAGCACTTTTGGGCGGATTGTATTCATCGACATCTTCATAGCTTGAACGAATTCATCCAGCCTATCGAGATGCACCTCGGCACTCAATGTTATCTCAGCACTTCTTAATATCCTTTGCTTTAAGCTATACAACAACTGAGTAGCTCCAATTATTGCATCGAGCTTCATAAACTCAGAAGGTAAGTCGCTGTGCTTGAATGCCAATAGTGGTATCAGCCCTTCGTTTACGGCTTCCCTATCGTACAAATGGATGTACCACCCGTTCGTGACGACGAAGTAAGGGGTATCGACTGACGGATGAAGTGAATAGAAGTGGGCTTGTGCGATATCTTCTTCCGACAGTTGAGGAACCTCGGTATCGGTTCGATGCCCTCCTGGCTTCGACTCGATTATCCAGAATTTCTGTTTGCGAACAGAGCAGATATAATCAAGTTTTATTCGGTCGCGCCCCAACTGGATAAACAGTGGATTGAGCCTGTATGACTCTTCTCGTGAGACAGAATAATCCAAGTCCTTTCTATATCCGAGTAGAATTAGCAAAGGGACGATGAACTCTTCACGAACATCAGCTTCAGACCATCCATCAAAATTCAGTCGCGACAGTCGTTCAAGTTCTGCTGTCTCGTTATCAGTCAAAGGGGGACGATATTTTCCCATATTAGTAACCTCCTAATGAGCGGGTGTTTCAGCGAACGCAGTCGAATTACTTGTTAGACTGACTCAAAACTATTTCTGCGGCACGAAGAGACGCATCATAATCGTTACTCCTCAATGCTCGTTCAATTGCGTCGTATGCAAGCCCTACCAAATCACTCCAGTCGATGACGCTCGTGGATTCGTCAGGTTCCTCATCCAACCCCAGATCCAAACCCAGGAGGTTTGCAACTGTAGCGAGATGCTTGGATAGGTCTGCGATTGTCCCTGGATAACGCAATGATTCCGTCAAGCTCTGGGGTAGCTCCGTTCTCAGCAATGGTTGCTTATCAAAAAACCACTTCACACTCCGTTGATGCGGAAACCCGCTTCCTTCTTCGTCTACGTCCAGAGAGGGTTCGTAAAGGTACTCCGAATCCACAGTGCAGAAGTAAACGTCCCGAAGATTGTCATCAGGTACGATAACTAAATCCCCAACATTCATGGCATCACGCAAGCGCATCAAGTTTTTGAAACCCCTATCCGAGCCAAAATTCGTTCGAAGGTCTTGTTTAATTGCTGTTTCAGTCATGTTCACGAGACTCTTGCCAATCGGATAGCCAAGGGCGATGCGATTCTTCTCCAAGAAATATGGCATTTGATTGGAGCCATGGGGTAAAGGACGGAACAGCCAAACTCGTGGTTTTCTCATTGAAATTTCCTCCTGAATGATTCAGAATGTGATTCATTGATCCACATTCTAATCAGGAGTATCACGTTTGTCAATGTGACTCATTGAATCACATTATACAAATGATGAAACCTCCTTATTGCTCGGAAAGGGCATTAACCGACGAGAAGGGCGTTCGTTTGACGAGAAGCTACGAGTGATCTGATCATGGTTTTATCAACGTACAAGAGTAGACCATCTGGGCTTGGAATTGCACCAACCCGTGCGTTATCCGAAATTATGGATTGCCAATGGGGAAAAATCGCACATATTCCTCAGAACAAGGCGGAGAAACAGAACGCTCGATGGCTTTCAACCAGGTGAATTGACAGTCGGAGTCTGACTCCATGTATCGCGCTTGAAAATCATTCGTGATATTCTCTTTGGGTTCTTACGCCAATGATTTGTTTCGACCTTTGACCGAACCGTTTTTCAATTCGATGTGTAAATAGAGTGAACAGAACGAGAGGGGGATGTCGTTGGGGAAGCAAATTTCCGAACATGATGCGCGTCTGTTATTTGACAAACACAGTGCCTATGTTTTTAAAACCGCGTATCTGATGTGTAAGTCAAAGGTACTCGCAGACGACATTTTACAAGAGACGTTCATTCAGGTCTTCCGTAAGTATCACATGTACGATGCATCTAAACCATTCGAGCCGTGGCTGTATCGCATTACGGTAAACATTGCGAAGAATATGTTACGCAAGCAAAAGTGGGTATCTGTCACGGAGGAGTCACAAGAACAAGCGAATCCTTCTGAGCCAGCACCGAGCGAGCAATTACTACAGGAAGAAATGTCGGCGGTCATCAAAAGCGAATTGGACAAGCTCAGTTTCAAAAGCAGAGAGGTCATCGTCTTGCATTTTTACACTGGACTAACCCTCGCTGAAGTTGCCGAGACACTTGGCATTCCAATTGGAACCTGCAAATCGCGGCTACATACCGCGTTAACCCAGCTTCGAAGACAATTGAATGATAACGATTTTTTTGAATTTCAAGCACGAGGAGGGCTTATATGAAATCCGACATTCAACATTCATTAGAGTCGTTGGTAAGTAACGTCGAGCCATCAGTGACGTTTGAGAGGGTATGGACTCAATACAAGCGCGAAGAGCGAGCGAATAAGCGTTCGTTGAGCCAGTATCTACGTCGCGGTGCGGCTTCCGTGGCAATCGGTGTTCTTGGGCTAACAGGAAGTGGATTGGGGCTATCTCTACTTTCGCCAAATGTCGCCTTGGCAATGGATAAAACACCAATCATCAATCAGGTCTACGATTGGTTTGGTGATCCAGGGTTAAATCAAGCAGGTGTGTTTACTGACAAAGTACACATTTCATCAACAGATCATGCAATTACCTTTACCATCACCGATATTTATGATGATCAGGGTCGTGTGGCGTTAGAATATCAAATCAATTCGCCGAATGGATCACTTGGCAAAACCGCCATCGCACCCAACATGGATTTTTACATGAATGGCAAGCCGCTAAATATGACAAGGGGTGGTGCGGCAGGAAGTGTATCCAATCAGCTATGGCACGGGGTAAATGAAATTTTTCCTGGGGCAACAAATGAAACACTACCAAAGAATTTTGACCTGCAAATCGTGATCCATCAGATAGGTAACACGCACGGTTATTGGGAAGTCCAGGTTCCCGTATCTGGAGCAAAAGAGTTTCAGAACACGACAACATTTTCGCCGAATGTCAGCAAGACAAGTGACGGAATTACTTTGGGGATCGATCAGGTGAGTGTTACGCCTGCTACGGTTGTGGTTGATTATCATTACACGATTCAGCGCGGACAAAATGTGCGCCTGTATTTGAATGGATCGTCGGGAAAAACGGTCATGATTCCTGAACTTGCTGGACCGACACACAAATCATTCAATGGAAATTCAGAGACAATATACGGGTTTTCAGTGTTTGACAAACCCACAAATTTCGGTAACAGCATTAAAATTCTACCCGAAAACGATCCCGCTCCTGCACCTGGAGCCGCGACCAGTCCAAGTATTGAACTTCCGAGTTTGGATATGAACATTCCATTAAAGTAAATGTGTGACTAATTTGCAAGGTATACAGAACACCTTAAACGACCATAGGGACGGATCAAATGCGTTCCAAAGGTCGAGGAAACACCCTATGTCCCTCCGTCCCTGTTCTATGTGTTCGTAAAAGGCGGATCTTCCCTCCGCAAAAATGGTCCTTCCCTCAGTAAAATAAGTTGTTCCGTAGAGCACGGGTGGATTCGGGTCAAAAGCCTGGATTCGCCCTCTTTTTTTGATGCTCGAAAGCGATGGGCGGGGGAAAGCCAGAGCCAAATTTTGAAGGCGACAAGACGCGAAAAATCCCGATATATCAAGGATTTCCGAACACAGCCCGATCAAAAGTGAGAAAAAATACACGACAAAACCTGCTTTCCCTGCGCCCTCAATCCCTGTTCTTCTCCCTTCCCGCAGGTATGTTCGCAAAATCAAGTTCTTCCCCAGCAAAATAAGTTCTTCACTGAGTCAAATAAGTTGTTCCGTAGAGCACGGGTGGATTCGGGTCAAAAGCCTGGATTCGCCCTTTCTTTTAGATGCCCGAAAGCGATGGGCGGGGGAAACTCAGAGCCAAATTCCGAAGACGACCAGACGCGAAAAAGCCCGACATATCAAGAATTCCTGAACACAGCCCGAACAAGAATGCGAAAAAATACACGACAAAATCTGTTCGCCCTTCGCCCTAAAGCCCGTTCTTGCCCTTTTACGCCAGCGAACAACTTCATTTTACGCAGAATCGATGAATCTGGAAAAATTAAGGAGAAAAATGGGTGAGAAAATGCGTGATCCACGGAAGAAATTCATTTGACGGCAGATATTGGGTGAGAGTGAGAAAAAGTCGAGAAAAGCCAGACGTGGCAAGGGATGAGAAGGGATTGAGGCGGGAGATGGCGAGGGAAGGATTTAGTTTTACGACTACATAGTAGGGACGAGCATTGTTGATTTGAAAAAGTCTAAGGTGGATTGAAGTTGGGGATAGGGTCAAGGGGCGTGCGTGCATGCGTATCCAATACATGTTCACATCTGTGTGTTGTGTTTGTCACAGTAACGGGCTGGAATGTGTAAGATCCCTCAACTCGCCATGAACTTAGAGTCAGTATTGACGCCGATAAATGAGCAGGTAGATGAATTGAATTAAGTAGACTCCAGTGACTACAAGAACAACGGCATTTTGAAATTGTGGATAAGTCAGGTGGTGATACACGTTGATGAAATACAGAGTTGCCCATCCTGCCAAAATGAACGGAAAGGCTTTCGAACGCGATTTGTAGAGAATCAGTTTACCCCTTTCGTCATGACCCTCTTGCAACATAAAGCGTCTTGAATAATAGTGGGATACAAGATAAAGTACCGCGGTCACGATAGCCAGCCACTTAATCACTGAAACCATCCCTCTCTGGTGAATACTGAAATACCTCGTTTATGTCTTTGTCAAATAATTGAGCTATTTGAAAGGCGAGAATTAGTGATGGACTGTACCTGTTGGCTTCAATCGAGATGACCGTCTGTCGACTGATTCCAAGACGATCTGCAACCTCTTTTTGAGACCAACGTTTTTCTGCACGAAGTACGGTCAATCGATTCGTTAGGTTTCCTTTACGCATCACTCTTATCGCTCCACACGCATAGTAATATTATTTTTACATAATGTCAAGAATATATTACATCTAAAATAACCGAAAGTGCAAATGATCGCTGAAAAGTGTTTCGTAGCCTTGTTGTTTTATACGGGGCGTTAACGATAGAACACTTGTCCAGAAAGCCACATAAAATAATACCGAATGTAAGAACACGGCGTTTTGTGTATTTTTAACTCGCGGAAAACAGGAAGTGCGGGTCATCCGATGAAAGTGTGTACCGCTGGGTCACGGTCTGCAGATCTAACAGGCAGAGGATAGTTTCTTCGCGAGTCTGTTCCCCGTTCTCAAATAGGTCGAGAAGCCGTTAGACAACCTATGGATGCCAGCGGGGAGGAATCCGATTGAGAGTACCGCTTTGGGACAGATACCTGAGACGAAGTGAGTGACCAATGGCGGTATCAAAGATTTCGATGATGCGTTTCCCGACGACCACTGTGTTAGCTTGCCCTCAATCAATGACACCATTGAATGTACTGGTCCACCTGAATGAAGGAGGCTATAACACTCCCCATTTCGACTTCTCTTCAGCAGAAAGAATATTAACGGAATCGGAGTCAACAGTGAGTCCGTGACTCAATTGGCTGGAAATGATTCCAGTTCAGGGTTGTTTAAGATCGCATTGACACAGGACTCAGAACCACCGACATAAGTCCAATACAAATCTACGTCTGTCGCTACACACCATGACTTATCGTCTGGAAACCAGTAGTCTGGTGGCTGAAGATGATACTCACCGAGACGGAAGTAGCGGCACAACCCAAGTCTCCGACGTATAATAAATACTCCCTGTGCTCCCTATGCACACGCGGTTTCGAATTTCTCGCTCAAGATCCCTACTTTTCCCAGACACAGTACCAGACCTTCTCTGGGGAGAACGCACAATTGCCTCTTTCCAGGACATCGCTCCTGACTTGGGAAAGTACATCATCGAGTTTGCCTATGGAGACATCTACAGCCGTCCTGGACTGGACTTGAAACAGCGATAACGTGCCTTACCACGCAAGGAGATTGTGAGCCAGAACTGTCCGTGCACATCAACACAGGATTGAATGTGGGATTGACGCAGACCGAGATCATCGAGGCAATCTTGCACTGCATTCCGTATGTGGGCTTTCCAAGAGTAATGAATGCCATGACGATTGCAAAAAAGGTGTTCAGCGAGCGTTGAATTCAAAACAATGCCCCTTGGAATCTCCAAGGGGCGCTTAACACAATGTTACATGGTTGCATGTTTAGCTAATTAGCTATACAATAATGTCATGATAAACGACAAAGTATTTAAAGCCATGTCAGACCCGACCCGCAGAAAAATCATCGAGTTACTGAAGGAACGACCTATGACGGCTGGTGAAATTGCAAGCCATTTTAAGCATGCTCAGCCAACCGTTAGTCGTCATTTGAACGTACTCAAAAATGCGGATTTGGTTGTAGATCAACGTGAAGGAACGTATGTGGTCTATCGTCTGAATACAAGCGTCATACAAGGGTGGTTAAGCTGGCTCCTTGATAAATTTGGGGGTGGAAGTTCAAATGAACAAGATGAAGAGTAATGCTATCCCTTGGTGGGGATGGATAGTATGGTTACTTATAGCTATTTTCGGAGTTTTAGTCTACCGTCACTTACCTAATCAAATAGCGACACATTTCAACGCAAACGGACAGCCCAACTCCTTCAGTTCTCGGTTGGAGGGGATCATTACCGTACCTTTAATCATGTTAGCTATCATGATCCTTTGGCAATTTGTCTGGAGAATTGACCCAAAGAGAAAGAACTACGCGAGCTTTTGGTCAACATATCGAACTGTAGGTGGTATCGTGGTTCTTTGTTTGGGAGCAGTACAATTCTGGGTGTTAACGTATGCACTACAAAGTGAATGGGCATCAGCAAGAATTTTGCCAACAGTGATTGGGGTCATTTTGCTCTTGTTGGCGAATGTGTTGCCTCGCCTTCAATCGAATTGGGTGGTTGGCATCCGTACTCCATGGAGTCTCTCCAGTGAAGAATCATGGAGAAAAACACATCGCTTAGCAGGTAATTTAGGTATCCCAATGGGCATCATAATCATTGTGTTAGCGTGGCTCCTTCCGTCATCGATGATTAAATGGGGAATCTTGTCACCCCTTGTAATCTTGGGATTAGTTACAGTCATTGCGTCGTACGTCTATGCCCGTAATGAATCACTATAGCAGGGAGAGATGTTTGTTTATGACAGTGCCTCTTGGAACCCCCAAGGGGCATTTATACCATACAGTTGGAGTCTACGCCCACTCTATCCATTGTTTTTGAATTTCCTCTCCCAACATCCATTCTATGCGGTACTTTAGTTCCTGCAATGACTGATTCAACAAGGTCATCGCCTATACCATTCACATAGTCTGTATCATTAACTCCACCCGTTGCACCGCATCCCTCGGATTTTGACTTGCGTCCTTAATCGGATAAGCCTTCTTTCCGCACGAACACCACATTGAGGGATACGGCATATCGGATATATGCACCTGACCGCACTCGCATATGTATCGAGGTGCTCGAATGACTTCGACAATCGTCTTCGTATCAGGAACATAGAGATGAATCAGGGTTCCAGGGAACCAGTCGTTAGCATGGACTCGGATTTGTCCCTGGTCACGCGGGAATGTAACAGAAACAGTGGTTCCATCAAAGTCCTTGCATTGTTTAGTTCCCCCGAATCGACGAATGACCTTTTTCCGTGATGTCGCCTCAACAATATAGACAAATATCGTACCCGACTCGGATTGCCCCGAAATATCCCACCAACGCAGACGTTGTTTGTTCATGTTCCTCGCTCCTTTGTTTCCTGGTATACACTTAGACGTAACCGTGGGCAGAATTGTCTCAGGATCACAGAAGAAAATACTGGGTAGCTTTCTCTATGTGTCCGACAAATAGGAATTATCCACAAATAGGATGTGCATAGGTGGATAATCCGCTGAAACACAGGATGCCAGGCTGTTTGATTATTTCTGGATGCACACAAACGATTTAAAACAATTACAGGGTGTTTCTCGTCTACATAAGCGAAAGGAGGGTGACAATTTGCAATCGGATGAAGAACTCATCGCTGAAATCAGACGTGGTAGCCGTTCCGCTATGGAAGTCTTAATCCGACGCTATTACAAATTGGTGTTTGGCATCATATATCGAAAGACGGGCGATTATCATGTGGCATGTGATTTGACACAAGAGGTCTTCATAAAGGTGGCAAAGTCAGTTTCCTCCTACAAGGGAGAAGGAAAATTCAAAAGTTGGCTCACTTCCGTCACATACCATCATTGTGCAGATCATTTCCGAAGTGCGACACATGCTCGAAAGAAGAATGAGATTGAGATCCGACCTGAGATTGCTGATGAATCCATGAACGTTTATCGGCTGTTGGAACGAAATGACGAGAGAAGGGCAATCAGGAATGCTTTAATGGAGTTGCCTGACTACCAACGCGACACCATTGTGCTCAGTTATTTTGAAGGGATGAAGATAAGGGAAATCGCTGAGATCATGCAATGTACGGAGTCCACAGTTAAGTCTCGGCTCTATCAAGGGCTGGGGAAATTAAGAAAGCTGGTCAAGGGAGGTGATGGCTATGACAAAGAGAGACACAACTCGTGAGTGGGAACTTCTGTTCAAGGCACAGGGCGACGAATTTGATATCGACGAATTCACCAAACTGCTCGATGAGTACACAGTGGAATTTCCCCCTGAACACGTTATTCAAAGCACAATTGAAAATTGTATCGTCCATGTACCACAGTACGCCTCGGAAAGCAGTAAATTGAAGCGAATGTTTCATACGCTGTCGCTTCAAGTCGAATATGTTTCAAAGTGGTTTTGGCTCTTTAGCTTGTTGCTTTTCGTTAGTGGATACGTTGCAACGGTGTTTGATTCAATTAGCCCCTATAAGACGGTCTTAGTTCTTTCTCCGATGCCATTTATTCTTGGAGTATTGGAGATTCTCCGAAGTACAGACAGCGGGATGGCGGAAATGGAACTTGCCAGCAAGATGTCACTTCCGCAAATCATGATGGCACGATTTGTTCTCATTGGCTCGTACAATGTCGTACTCAATGCCATCATCTCGTTCGGACTATATTGGACGTTTTGGATTGATTTATGGAAAGTGCTGTTGTTCTGGGTGGTTCCGTTTACGTGGATATCCAGCATTATGCTGTTTCTGGCATCGAGGTTTCGAGGCAGACGTTTGGTCCCGATTGCAGTCTCCGTATGGGGTGCTCTCGTAATCGGTATCCTTTCGAATCCAAAAACATTGCCCTATTTGCTATCGCTTAATGACACGTTATTCGTTTTGTTTGGAGTGGTAGGATTCGCATTACTCTGGATGCAGTCTATCCAACTACGGAACCGAGCGGAAAGAGGGATCTTCGTTGAAATTGCAGATTGAGAACATCTCGAAAAGCTACAGAGGAAAAAACGCACTAAAGAACTTCAACGTTGAACTGTCTGAAGGCGTACATGCATTATTAGGACCGAACGGTGCTGGCAAAAGTACGTTGATGCGTATTATAGCAGGGATTCTCCGCCCATCCGCTGGCAGGGTATTGGTCGATGGAGAGGACATCACCACAATGGGTGAAGACTACCGAGATATCCTTGGCTATTTACCACAGAGCTTTGGTCTTTATAAGAGGTTTACGGCTGAACGTTTTTTGATGTATATCGCGGCATTAAAAGGGTTGGACAAGTCCAGTGCTGAAAGGAAAGTTTCGGAGATGTTGCAACTGGTGAACCTTGATGACGTTCGCCACGTTAAGGTTGGTAAGTTTTCTGGTGGGATGAAACAACGGTTAGGCATTGCACAAGCTCTATTAAATGACCCGAAGATCCTGATTGTCGATGAACCCACCGCAGGTCTTGATCCGAAAGAACGGATTCGATTTCGCAATCTCCTTTCAGACTTTTCGACGAATCGGATTGTGCTGTTGTCTACCCATATCATCTCAGATGTGGAATTCGTGGCACAGGATGTCCTGATTATTAAAAACGGGCAATTGGTGAATCGGAATACCCCAGAGGGATTCTTACGGCAGATAGAAAGGAAAGTGTGGTCATTAACCTGCACGGAACGGCAAGTGTCAACCATTCAGCAACAATTCCAGGTTGGCAGTGTGACCCGCACTCATGATGGTGTATCCCTTCGTATTGTATCCGATCAGCAACCGTTACCGAATGCAGAAACGGTCACTCCGACCTTAGAAGACTTATATCTCTACTATTTTGGTGAGGAGGCGACCTCAGATGAAGCCACTGTCACTAACGCGGTTTGAGTTATATAAGCTGTTTTCTCGAAAGAGTGTATGGATTTTCTTCGCCATCATGGTGTTTTGTATCTATCTGCCCTTGCAAATACTTACTTCGTCATCAGGTGGTTATGCAGGCTACTATCAGTCCGTGCCACCGACTGCCCAACAGGTACAGCAAGCAAAGTCAGAACTGAAAAAAATTGCACCGAAGCTTGAAGGTACGGCGGGGCTTCCAAACAATGAAGTGAACATCCTGAATCGCGCGTATTTACGTGATACAGCCATTCTAAATGCGGAAACAGGTAGTGCAATTAAACCAGACCTGGAAATGCTACAGCAATCCATTAACAAGCTCAAAGCGCAGGGGCAAATCGGGTTTACTTATCGCGCGGATACCCTTGAATACAACATGATGAAACATCTCCCGTACATCGGCTTTGGACACTACAACGGTGCCAGCAACATGATGGTTGACTTCTTCAAGACGTATGGACTCATCATTTTTGGAGCGATCATCCTGGTTGGTTTGTCGCCTGTTTTTTCAGAGGAATATTCCTTGGGAACGGATAGTTTTTTATTGACAGCAAAACGTGGCAGGAGACAACTGGTCACTTCTAAGATTCTGGCTTCAACGCTATATGTTTTGGTGATGGAAGGCATTTTGCTGTTAGTCAACGTTGCTTCAAACCTAAGTCTGTTTGATATTGGGGGATTTGACTACCCCTTACAAAGCATCGCCTTATATAGCGCACCTTTTCACTTGTCCGTGGCGCAATATATAGGAGTTGCGGTGTTGATTCAACTGTTGGGCGGTGTTGCCTTCGGATTTCTCATAATGTTGTTGTCATCATTTAACAGATCCACACTGGTAACATTTTTCGTTTCAGCAGGAATTTTTGCACTTCCAGAACTCATCGTGTTGATGTTCGGGTTAAAAAATTGGGCGCAAACCCTTATGGACTTTAGCTACACAGGATTGATACAAGTATCAAGGTTATTTAAGAGCTTCGTTGCTTATAACGTGTTTGGTTATCCAGTGTTGTACCCGATTCTCGTAATTGGTCTTGCGATACTGGTATCTATTCCGATTGTTTGGCTGACGTATCGCGTGTATTGCAGGCATCAAATCGCCTGATTTCGGCGACGGTTTCCGTTGGTCTAAGAAGGCACAAGTAATCACCAACCATCAAATTGTGGAGCGGCAGTGTATGGAACACTGTCGCTTTTTTTTACTGTGATTACAGTGTTTGATACAACGCGGGTGTATGAAAATTCTTTGACCAAGAAAGGAATTGTTGAAGAACTGGAGAATACCATTTAGAGCAACATACATAGATAGGCTATGTTTGGAGGGGCTTTATGAGAAATGAACGTTTGAGAGGATACTTGGATGTCATTTTGTTATCGATTCTCCTGGAAGGCGACTCGTATGGATACGATATCGCGCAACAGGTAAGTGACCAGACTCATGGAGCATTGGCAATAAAAGAAGGGTCGCTTTATCCAGCGTTAAAGCGGTTGGAGGCAAATCGATTCATTGAGGGATACTGGGGGACGGACAAGGATTCGGGTCCTCGCCGACGTTATTATCGCATCACAGATCGAGGCAAGAGTCATCTCAGGAAATTACAGGAGGAGTGGAACGCGGAGCAACGCCTGCTATCGGTTTTCTTCGACAAGGTGGTGCCCGAATGAACCGATTCGATGCCTATCTTTACCAGATCCTAAACGGTACTTACCTTCACAAACAGGAGAAAGTGGCTTGGATCGAGGAAATGCAGAGCCATTTAGAGGATTCTGTGCAACATTATCGAGTTGCGGGTTTGTCGGATGAACAAGCGCATCAAAGAGCACTCGCATCATTCGGCACAGCAAAGGAACTTCGTCAGCAAATTATTCGAGAGACGTTTGTAATCTCGCCCAAGTGGTATCTCATTGTGGGTGTCTTATGTTTTATCTCGTTGGGAGTAGCTCTATTTACCAACATGCGATTTGATGATTCCGTCGTTACCATCGGGAATCCTGCCACATGGGAACCAATACCCACGCCTCAATGGGTGGTGTGGTTGCATCAACACTTTCCATTGAATCCTGCTCGCTGGGCAACGCTTGGCACGATGTCCTTCATGATGGTATTTACCAGAAAACAAACGGATCGGCTGGCTGTTCTTATCAGTTGGATACCGTTTTCCGTATCACTGTTACCCAGTAGTGTTTCACTGCCCCTGGGGTCAGACGGAATTCGGCAGGTTATCTTCTCAGCCCTACCGATCATCCAACCAGTCAGCATTGGCGCAACATGTGAGTATGGAATCATTTTCGCCCTTGGTATCGCGCTTTATATATGGACACGTAATCGGATAATCAGCTTGACTCCATGGATGATATCGATCACGCTGACCGTTGCACCGTTTTTGTGGAGCTTGATGCAGGAGACGCTGTGGGAGCAAACCAGAAACCCAATTTTCCGGGGGCTGGCACCAGTAAGTTGGGGGTATCTATGGAGTGCTATATCGTCCGTTATCGTTCATTTGATTGGCGCGGTGCTGTTGTTGTTTATGTGCAAGAGGGTTGAGTCCAGTTCCATTCGGCTGAGAAAGCTCATATAGATCATCCACGATTGGAGGGACTTGTGTGTTGACGTTTACCCCATTCGGCGTAGTCGCTGTTCTACTATACTTGATAATCGCTATAAGCATAGGTATTAAGAGGAGAACTCCAGCAACTCGGCAAGTTTTGTATTTTGTCTTTTTCGTATATCTCCTCGTCGTTGCTAAGATCACGTTGTTTCCAATTCCACTGCACCACTATGGAGTAAATGCGCCTGCGAATAATATCATTCCATTCCATACGATACGAGCAGTGATTGCGGGAAAGTCACTTTCCTATGACCTTTATAACCTGGGAGGCAACATCCTACTGTTTGTTCCGTTTGGCTTTATGTTACCCTTGATATCCTCAAGGCAAAATCGGTTTCTGAGAGTTGTCCTGCTGGGATTTTGCATGACTTTGGTGGTCGAGTCAGGAAAGTTCATCATCTCATCTGTATTGGGTTTTACATATCGCGATTTTGACGTGGATGATTTAATACTCAACACCTTCGGGGCAATTGTTGGCTTTGGTATTTTAAGGTTCGCATTGCGGTTTTGGCACTCTCAACATTGGAAATCTCCGCGAATGTGGCTCATAGGCAGTCCGATTCTCGTCTTGATTATCCTTGGCGGTGTATGGGGATATGAATACGAATCGCACTCCACGCCTACCAAATCCCAGGAAAGCTATGATTCTAATGTGTTGCCTCTTGAGACAATCCCTTTTTCCAAGGGTGTCGTGTTGATTACAACGACCGACCCTCGCGTTTCGAAGGAACCTGGATATGTGGCGTGGTACGTGGAAAAGACCAAGTTATGGGGATGGCGGTTAAAGGTAAAGTCGTATGACTTGCTGAATAGCAGAAATGGTTCAATGGAGGCTTCTTTTGCCTCAATGACAGTGAACGGTAAAACATTTGCTTGGGGGGCAATAAAGAAGCCCAATGTCCAGGAAATTGTGTACCGTCAAAATGGGAAAACGTATAAAAGTCACACTGATCAAAAAGAATTTTGGGATATAAGTCTACCGTTCAACCAGACCGTTTTTCATCATTCAGACTGGACTGTTAAGTTGAAGAATGGAAGCATTGTACCACTGTTCGAGTAGGAGTATATAGAAGGTGTCCCATATAGTTGGCAGGGAGTAACAAGAGCTTGCAGAAAGTGCGTCTTGCATAGTGGAGGGAGGTATTGATCTTGAGGAAACGATTTGAAACGTGGTTTGTGTCGTCTGTACTCCCACTGGGTCTTTTGGTCGTTGGTGTAAGTACGGCAAGCGCGGCGAACAATGTGCAAGTCGCAAAGCCTATCACAACCCCAGCAACGCCCCATTCGATTCCGCCACAATTGCAAGGGAAACCAGCACAACTGACCCCCGACCCAGGAATTGTCTCAGCGTACAGCGCAAAGACAACAGATATCGGGTTCGAGTCCGACCTGAAATCATCAAAGAACTTAGACCCAGGTATGACACCGCAATACCCGCCATCCTTGGGACTGCCTAATGCACACCCAGCGAAACCAGGAAAACCGCCCAAGACAAAGAATTAAAGGCGACGGTATGGGACGGACTTCACCCCATTCCCGTTACTCAAAGGACGGACGTTTGAAGACAAATACGGTGTTCATCATGTTGAAATGCGAAAACGCCCCTCGGAATCCCAAGGGGCATTTGCTGTATGTGTTTCAGTGAAAGTCCACGTCAATCTGACGACCGATTTGCTTCTGGCTCTTAGGAATCCTGACTTCCAGTATCCCATTCCTGTATGACGCTTTTGCTCCCGTGTCATCCACTGCTGTGGGTAACGGCACAGTGCGCGAGAATTGCCCATAGTACCGTTCCATGCGATGCACGTTCTCGTCCTTTTGCTCGCCCATCCGTTCGATTTTGCCGCTGAGATGCAGATGGTTGTCGTGGACGGTGATATTCACGTCCTCCTTCTTCTCCAGTCCAGGAATTTCTGCGGTAACGATTACTTCGTTTTGGCTCTCACGAACGTCAACTCGAATCCGTGGCATGTTCGCGAAGTGACTGTCGAACCAATCGTCGTCGAACAACCTTGGGAATGACGGGAACCAGTCAGAAGCACGTCTGGTGATGTTGAACGGGTCATACGGGACTAAGGGCATGTTGAATACACCTCCAGGTTGAAATGTCCGCAGTTATGGTTTCCCAGATTGGAAGGAAACTTGCATCTGTTATGGTATTTTCCTTGTACTGAAATCGCATGATCAATGCGGCAGGTATGCAAATCACCGCGCCTTTGCCCTTGGTCGAATAGACCCTCGTATCTTTAATTCGCCACCTGATTCACCTTCAGTGTGACGCTCTTCTGGAGCCTTGAATATGCCTTGTTGCCAAATGTGGAAGCCATAAATTATGAAAAACAGGGCAAAAATGACGAGGAAATATTGCCACGGTTGAAGAAGGTTGTAGGCTCCAATACCGAACGAAGGCAACATGATTGCCAAAGCGATAAATGCGAAGAAGGCATCGATGACGACGTTGGTGATTACATACAAACAAAATTTATGCGATGTTAAGTGGAATATCCACAATGTCCTTACAGCAAAAATGCCATACGCAAAACTAACATCGATCATATATCCCCAAGGCACAATGTATTGGTAAATTGTCCACCACTTGAATGTGTATGCGATCTGGAAAATAATCGTCATCAACAGGCACGTAAAAATTGTGACAGGCATGTATCGTTTAACTGTATCTTTGTCCAAGAATACTAACGTGACCCATGGCAAAACCAGAAGCAACCAAAGTAACATCTTAATACCCAAATGAAACACCTCCCTGTATCAGTGA
>NZ_JXBW01000031.1 GCF_001447355.1 Alicyclobacillus tolerans
TTACACCAATTATACGGACTCAACTCGTATATGGGTAAACCGTGATACATCTCACACGATAGGTTAACGACCTCCCGTATTGTCGAACTAGGCTCAAAGAGTACATCTACGGAGGCAAGATAGCCATGAAAATCGTAGAAGTCGACACTCGAGGTGGATCACTGGCTGATCTAACGCTACTCAACTCGTTTTTACAATCCGCTCATATTCATGATGCAAACCTGGTATTACAAGTGCGCACACCATTTCGTCCGATCGCGCTTCACCGCACCATGGAGTCCTATGGATATCTGCATACTACCCTAGAAATTACAACTACGGATTTCATGACACAATATTACCCTGCTGGTCTGGGAATCAATCGCTTTCTCGTAGACTCGCGTGAACAAGATTCAAAGTCCTTCCGCACACTGCTACGTTGGTTGTTCGACGTTGCGAAAGAGCAGGTACATCCACCAGCGCTGCTCATCTTGCCCAGTGAAGATCTGGCTAAGTTCACTCGCCAACTCGAATACACCTTACACGATTGCTGCTTTGAGTATCGATTGGAAAAGCGAATATGGCCAGGGAGATCTGGAATCTGGGTGCTTATCCATCCACATTCTTCACACAGCGACCCACAATTGCAGGAAACAATACTGTCTGCCCACGTTTAAAAAGGACTTACTGGTTTCGGCTTGCCGATTGGGAATTGTCATCACCGAAATAGAGGAGGATGAGTGTCGTGTCTTGGTATCGTGTTTGTCATAGTTCAGACGTAGCGGTGGGGAGTATGCAAGACTTCTCTGTTAACGGGATTGAGGTCAATCTCTACCACCTTGAGGACGGATGGTTCGCAACCTCTGGCATCTGTACTCACCAAGATTGTTCTTTGTCCGATGGTGATATAGACGGAAATGAGATTGTTTGTAGATGTCACGGTGGAGCATTCGACATTCGAACAGGTGATGCTACACGCATGCCGTGCACCATTCCATTGGAGACCTTCCGCGTACGAATTCACAATGAATTTGTCGAAATCGAAATCGATCCGTAGCCATCAGCATGGCTTCGAATCGAGAACGAATGGAATGGTTGACGAGGGGTGGCTGATGCGCATACCCAAAGATTCAGAGGGGCAATGATGCGGAAAAACGCGACGCACGACATGCAGTTTTTCCGCACACACAACACAATGAACGCCGACTCAGATATCCCGAAATGAGTAGGCCTAACCGACTGTTGCTTAGATGAATCCCAATTCCCTGCGTGCATCGATACTCATCATCTCAGGCGACCAAGGCGGGTCCCAGACGACGTCGACGTAGACCATTGCGACACCAGAGGCCTGCGCTGCTGCCCACTCTACGTTTTCGCTAATCATATCATGTGCTGGACAGCCCGGCGTTGTCATGGTCATTTCAATATATAAACTTCCTTCCTCACGCTCTTCCATTTTATAAATAAGACCCAGATCTACGACATTGACACCGATTTCAGGATCATAAACTTGTTGTAACTTTGCGCGCACATCATCCATATCAATCATGGCGAAATAATTCCTTTCTCAGCGTCGGCAATTTTAAGACGCGCAGCATTTGCACACTAAACATAACGATAGAAAGCCCAATGACCATGCATCCCCCAATCACGCCTGGAGCCCACGACACCGACGCCGCAGTGGTGCCTGCGATGATCCCGGCAATGAGTTCAATAAACACTGGCCGGGAACGCCTTACGTCAATTAAATCGGAAATGAGTATAGGCTTACCCTGGCGCGTTGCCTGCGCCCTGCTGTGCCGCTTCGTCCAAATAAGAAAGGGAACAATTTTATATGCAAACCCAATGACGGTCATGGTCACGACCCCGAGCATATAAAACATCACGATGATCTGCCAGCCAGCCTCACCACCGCGCCAGAACAGGCGCAGCAAGAACAAACACAGCCCGAAAGACCCCATCACGACTGCAGAAACACCCCCCCAAATGGGCCACTCCACCTTTTTTCGCATACGGTTCTTGATAATGTCCTCCATATCCCATAAATGGATGATTAAAGTCAGTAACCCACAAATCACGCCTAACCAGAACAGAATGGGGATGGCAACCCAAATCGCGGCTATGATCACCCAGACACTCACATGTGCCAAGCGAAGTGTCCACTTCTGGCGCCATGTCGAAAACCCGTGAGCCAAGGTAAACATAGGCAAAAGCTTTAAACTGAAACCCAGAATCAAAAACGTAAAAAAACCGCCAGCTGCCAATACAATGTGTGTTGCAATCAACTGCCCGATAGCCAAATTGAGTGTTGGAACAAATCCCGAATCAGCTAAAACCAGCAAAACTGCGACACTGACTGCGAGTATGAGATACACGTGTGCGGACAGGACAAACCCAAACATTGGCCCACGGGCCTTGGTCTTCACTAGCGAAGTGAGCATTACGGCGCAATACAGATATAGTGAGATCACTGTGACAAAGCCAAAGACGAGCAATCCAAGCGGCCACCATCGGCTCATGGACGTAAACAATCCAACGACACCAATTAGGTATATCCAAAAATTCCATCGAGCCACGGTGACACTTGCAATGGGAATTAGAAAAGCAACGGTCGTGAGCTGATAAACTGCCCCCATAACAAAGGACAAAAGCGCCCCTAGTGTCAAAGCGTGTGTAAGAGCAACCACACTCGGCGTGCCTGGTACACCGCGGGAAAACGTCAAGGATTGGAATGCGAAGTCTACCGCAAACAATCCAAAACATATGACACCAAGCAACATATAGCGGATAGGCACTGCGAAAGGTGGCGATTGGCTTGTGCTGATCCCCCCCATCACAGGGGCGCCCGCAGACGTTTGCATGAAACCCACCTTCTTTCGAAAAAATTATGCTCGACGAATCTTTACACGAACTGTCCCATCCCCTTCGTCCTCTACCTGGAAGTTGTAGTTTCGCTCGTCCAATTCCGGCAGTAAGAACGCAGGAACCCGTACATTCCAAATTTCCAGACCAAGCTCTCCCTCAGTGCAAGCCTTATGACTGTCCAGAAAATCAAGGGTTCGAACCATGGGGCCGGGCGGATCGAGTTCACGATTGTCCAAATGAAAATACGGAATGTCCGTGTCTTCCTTATAGAATTGCACGATAAAGTGATCCGGCTCCTCTTCTACCACGGAATTTGCAAATCCTTGTTTTGCAAGCACGCGAATTAAAGGATCAGGCCTAAAGGTAGCGTGAAGTTCAAAAACGTCGCGATCGCCCACTGCGCTGACCGTCTCCATGATGAGCTGGAAGGGTTCTCCCTTTGCTTGAAGGATTTCTCGGACATCCAATGAAACAATTTTCCCTGACATACGAATCCCCCCTATGGTTATTCCACTTCGACCTCTTGCACCAAACTAACAGCTGCAGGTCTAACTTTTCGAATCTCCACCTGCCAGCATTCCGGCCCCTTCTCCAGGTAATTCCATTGGAATTCTTGCCCGCACTCTGCATCCAATTGGTAATACAATGGTTTCGGGTCGTGATCATTGATAATGAGCATCGCTGAACCCGGGCTGAGTGCGTTCCAAATTGAGAAAATTGCATGATGCTTTACTTTCGATGCAAACTGGCGGACGTCGATGGCCGCCGCAAAATAGTTCATGCCACTCTCCCCTTTTCGCCTCTTCCGCACCATGACAGGGCTACTCCTGCTTGATAACACAAAGCTTTACGCAGGGACGAATAGGAAACGCCGCCCCATGCAAGACCACCGAGAGAAGATAGGCAGTTTTCCTGCAAACCTCACTCTCGCACGTTTAGACTAAGAGTATTCCTGCGCATCGAGTGTGACTTTCGTCACGTTCTCGCGTATTCGGCCAGCGTAGACTTCACGGTGTAACCAGATAACAGTCCAAGGAGGCCATTATCGTGAATGAATTTGCGGCGACCGTAAACGCGACCGAATATCCACCGCATCAAAAGCACAAAGTGATTTTCCAGACCTTTGATAATCTCCGCCCAGGCGAAGCCATGTTGCTGGTCAATGATCACGATCCCCAGCCATTACACTATCAGTTCGAACTGGAACGCCCAGGCATTTTCTCATGGGAATACCTTGAACGGGGACCTGAAACTTTCCGCATACGAATCGGGCGAACTGGAGCATGACTGCACGCGTCGAGTGGCTACCCCTTGGCCACGTGACACATGGTTATCGTCGTGTTTTTGTGGTCTATGAAAACGGAATTTTACGCCACGTCATCAATTTGGCACACATGCCGTACGAGTCTGTATTTCGGGTCAAGCAGTTGGCGACTGCTGCGAGGGTGGACGATTCGTCCTTATGGTGGGGGCTTTCGGTGATAGCCAAACTTGTGTCAGACGGAACATTGCTAAGTTCAGAAAACCCCGAGACGGCCGATGACGGGTATCTGCAGATTCGCCCGCAAGTACCGTCACCTGATGAACTTTTGCCGCTATCTGTCTACCGGGTTGCAGTAAAGAAAAATGCCCTTTGCTTCCCACTCGAAAGAACCTCGCAATGCGAACAGGAGGGAATATATGGCGGACATCCAACTCATCAATGAACACACAATCCGCATATCTGTAGATCTCACTGACGCTATACACATGATCGACGAGGCGTCGCGCAACGTAAAGGCATATGCGCATGATATTGTGACGATTTTTGAGAAGATGCCTGCCTTCGATTACACGAGCTTTTGCTTCTATGCCTACGATAGTGCCGAGCTTTTCGAGTTCATACTTGGCGTGGATCCAAGAAACTACCGATCCTTTTCTTTAGATGCGCCAGACTCCTTTTTCTTTACTTTATATGGAGGAATGGCGGCACTGTACGATATGGCTAAGAAGTACTTGCTCGAAGATCAATCCGCGTGACAGGTTCCGTCCGCTCTTACAGGGAATCGGCTCCCATCGCATCTTGTTCCGTTGTTATCGAATTCGGAACGAAATGCAATGGGAGCTTTCTGTGAAACCACGCAGTTAGCAACATGGCTCAGGAGATCGAATGAACCGGATTTCGTTTTCGCGGACTATTGGTGTACGACAAACTCCCCCGTCGCACCTTCTTCCATTTGGTTCATTGCGTGCGATACGAACGAGTATTCGCCAGGAGCTGTGAAGAGCAAGTGGATTAGCACACCATCCCCAGGTGCAACTGTGCATGTCTGCACGCCATATGTGTTGTTCCTGGGGTCCCCAGACTCCTGTACATCTCTCATAATGGCCCCCACGACGTGAAAGGCGGAAAAGTCATTCGGCCCTGCATTCACAAACGCAATCGAAATAGGTTGGCCCACTTTGGCAATAAGCGGATGATCGACATACTTGTTCGCTTCACCGTTAAACACTACATATGTTGGAGATCCTTTGAGGACCGCGTTGATGTCCAAAGGCTTGTAAAACTCACTTTGTACGATCACGAAATTTGGCGGCATTCCCCCCTTTGGTGTCACGATGATGGCACCAAACATTCCCTGAGCGATATGTAGAGCCATCGGTGCACTTTCACAGTGGTACATAAACACGCCCGGTGTCGACGCATCAAATTCAATTGTCTTCGAAGACCCAGGAGGCACATCGGTAAAGGCTTGGTTTGGTGGAATTTGTGCGGCATGAAGATCAATTGAGTGAGCCATGCGTGGATCTAAATTCACCAAGGTCAGCTTCACGTGGTCGCCTTGGCGTAAATAAAGTACGGGGCCAGGGACCGTACCGTCAAACGTCCATGCAGGAAACTGTACTCCGGGTGCGATGGTAACCTTGGTCTCTTCAGTGTACATTGTGATTGACACGCGGCTCCCATTGCGTACAACCAGGGCACGTTTTGGCTTTTGATCTAAGCCATCTATGGTCTGCGATGATTCCGACACACGTTGGCTATCCTGGTTTCCCCGGCGATCCGGAGTATGCGTTTTTGCATGTGGCGCAAGGCACCCTGTTGCAGCGACCAACAAAGAAGCCCCAATACTAATGACCGCCCAAAGCCTCGAACGCTTAAGTCGATGCGGCATAAAATCCCCCCGTCCAGCATGTTAACCTGCCTCACTTTCCCTGCCTGTGACCCAAGTCACGAACCCTCTATGTGATCCGGCACACATTCCGCTGTGTGGACTTCTGTCATTCTGAATACGCAGCAAATGAAATGGGGGCGAACACGATGCGCGTCATTCGCATTACACCACGGGGGTATTGCCACGGGGTTGTCGGGGCTATGAACATTGTCCAAACCGCTATCGACAATTCCTCGCTACCTCGCCCAATTTACATCGTAGGGATGATCGTTCACAACCACCATGTCGTGGATGCCTTTGATCGTGAGGGCGTCATAACCCTGGACGGTGGAACGCGTGCGCAACTTCTTGATCAGGTAACGAGTGGTACCGTGATTTTTACCGCGCACGGCGTTTCGCCACAAGTTCGCAAACGTGCAGCGGAACGGGGCTTACACGTGATTGATGCCACATGCCCGGACGTAGAACGTACGCATGAGTTGATTCGGGATCGCGTCGCAAACGGATATGAAGTGATTTATGTCGGCTGCAAAGGCCATCCAGAGCCAGAAGGGGCAGTAGGGATCGATCCCAAGCACGTACATCTCATTGAAACGCCAGCTGATTTGGAGGCACTGCACATCGACTCGGAAAAAATTGCGGTGACCAATCAAACGACTCTAAGCCAGTGGGATACGGCACTACTGATGGAGCAAGTCAAACGTCGCTTTCCGACGGCCGAAGTGTATAACGAAATCTGTATGGCTTCACAACTGCGCCAACAAGCTGTTGCCGATCTCGCTGGTCAGGCAGACCTATGCATCGTTGTTGGTGATACGCGCAGCAACAACTCGAATCGCTTAGCGCAGGTGGCCGAAGAAATTGCCCAGATCCCTGCACATCTCGTCTCCGACGTGGCACAGATCCGGCCTGACTGGTTGCGTGGTGTGCGGACCGTTGCTGTGACATCAGGAGCCTCAACCCCGAGTGCGATCACCCGAATGGTCATTGAATACCTGGATCAATTCGATGAAAACGATACCTCGACGTGGCAGCCTCAGCGCTCGGTTCGGGATGCGCAAATACTGCCAAAGCCACATCGCTCGGCGCGATTACACAACGCTTGATCCCGTATCACACTGTGCCGTAAGAGTGGAATTCGTACACGTCGGAGCAACGTGACAAAAAAGGAACAATAGTGGGGAAAGGAAGAATCGCATGGATATTGCTGAACAGCTGGTGGTGCATCGCAGTGGTGCAGTCTTGAGCATAGATGCCCGTGAAGCCATTCGCAACGGATTTCATCCTAGACATGAAATTCTTCAGATGGTAAATCAGGCGCCCTTCGGGACACTATGTGAAATCCACACGCCGCATCGACCTGGGCCGCTTATTTCAGCGATTAAAGGCATGGGATTAAATGTCGTGACTACGGAAGTGGAGCCTGGGCACTGGCGGCTACGCGTGATGAAAATGTGACACTTGATGAGTGAAAACAAGGAGTCCGATGCGGAATGCGTGATGCAATCCCGACAAAAAAGCGTCTTTCAGCCACGGTGTACTACCTCCTCACAGGTCTGTGTCTGGGTTGGCCCAGCTTGGCTTCACTCGGTGTCCTATTGCCAGACTGGCGGCGCGGCGAGGTGACATTCCCCTTGTCGCTCGCTGCCATCCATTTGTTCATACTAGGTTCTATGCTCACCGTTGCATTCGGTATCCTGTTTCAGATAATACCCATTGCCTTTCAGGCTCCACCAATACCGCGCCATGTTCTGCGCTGGCATCTCCCTATACATGTGGGTTCGGTTGCTTCCATGACGGCTGGATTCATCACCTCGAGCTTTACTGTTGTCGCAGTAGGTGGAGCTGTTCTATTCGCAAACACTGCTTTATACTTCGCCTTTGTCGGTCATCATTATGTTCGGGCACGTAACAAGACGCTCGTGTACCGAATCCTAGGTCTCCCTGTAACGGTCTTATGGTTCGTCATGCTGCTCGGCCAGTTCCAAGCTACCTTTCCAAACAAGGTGTTTCTGGCCGTTTTGTTGACACATATCATGCTCGGTGGTTTAGCATTTTGGGGCGGTCTCGTGATGGTCTTGTCGTACAAGTTGGTACCGATGTTCGTCATTAGCCATGGCTGTCGGGTGTCCTTGGCTGCCACCGCCTCATTCTATTACAGTGGCGTGTTGCTCTGGATTGTCTCGACTTGGTATTCAGCAGGAAACACAACATACGTATTGAGAGACGTCGGTATAACGACCCTGCTTATTGGCTTGATAGGTTATACACGCGATATGTTTCGGATCGTCAGAGCGCGGAAAAAAAGAAGAATTGCCTTTCCTATATATGAAGCCCTGGCTGCAATGGCATTGTGTATCGCGGGTGAACTGGGCATTGCAATGTCAACACTTGTTTCCTTACACTCAATGCTGTTTGTCTCCATCTACGTTTTCGGGTTTGGCGGACTCGTGGCTCTCATGTACGCATATATGCAGAAAATCGTCCCATTTCTATGGTTTGAATATCGATTCAGCAAACGCCCAGAAAGGAAGACTGCGCCTCTCATCGATGATATGGTGCCGCGGCGAACGGCCCTGACCAGTATGCTACTCTATTTTGGGGGCACGATCGTCGGTGCCATAGCGCTCACTGTTGGGAAGGGTAGCTTGGTCAGATGGGCCTCTTGGGTAAGCGATCTCGCGATGACCGGTGGAAGCATGCTTTTGTTCTTGTCCCTACGCCATGTACTGACAATTGGCGGCAAAAGACCGGACGACCATTTGTGACTCATACCTTCTGGTTCCGCACAGGGGCAAACACCCAGATTAAGATGAAACCCAAGGCGCCACCCCATGCCAAAGAGCCACCGGCGGCGAGAAGCAAAAACGTATTACCTGGAAATCCAAGTTGTAACCCGCCAAAGGCCAGAACCAGCAGCAAAGAACCCAGAATGGAACAGCTGATTTGGGCCAAAGGGATGACATACCCAGGCGGTTGCCGGTGCAAGAGATGAGGAAAGAGCATATAGCCAATGCCATACACGAGGTTCGTAGCAAAACCAAGAAATAGAAGGTGCAACGCCAATAAAGAAAAGGGGTTTACGCCACAGATCAACGCAACTCCAAGTGTCACGCAGAATGTCCAGGCAGCTATCCAAGCGATGCGACTCGCGCTGGACGGGTACACACCTGTCAACTTTGGTTTGTATGCACGTGATGCAAGTAGATACACAGCTCCGTATACGACAATGACAGCTCCTAGGATGCGACTTGCGATGTGTGAGATGACCGAGTCAAAGAGTTCACCTGCCACGCCACAAACGATAGCGGCAACCCAAATGTGCTGCAAGCTATTGGCGAGCCTTCCACCCAAACGAACTCTCATAAAGCGCGGAAAAAGATGAAGCGATACAGCGAAAATGGCACCACCAATCCAACCATAGTACACCAAGAATTCGCTTGCTGGTGTGGTGAGCATTGTGGTACTAGGGCTGCGAATGGCGGATCCAAGCATCCATCCTGTCCCTACCAAGAAGAGCATCAGCGAAATGTCTGTTCCTCTTTGCCCAATGCGATCCGTGCCCTGAAATTGTGGTGAACGGCGCAACGAAACCAGCACAGGTGCCAGGTTTGTATCCTGCTCCCCCTTGTCGACTCGATCCGCCATGCTGTGTAACCGCTTGCGCACGGCGACGGACAATAGAATATTTGCAAGGAAAATGGCTGGCGCCACACATTGCAAGGTGAGGCCTAGCACAAGGCCCAATCTCCAGCCATAGACTACTGCGCAAACCGTCAGCGCGATCGCCAGTTCGGCGCATGCCACGTGGATCCACCCCACCCAGGCCTTTGGCGGGCGAAGGCCTGCAGATATCGCGAGCACTGCGTACGTCATACCGTAGATGAGCATGGTAAGCCATCCAAACGGGTTAATTTCGGCATGTATCATCCCAATTCGCGCCCACGATAGCGGCTGAATAGCCATCCATCCCCCTAGACTGGCACCGACAAGGAAGTTCGCAAAGGCTAGACCCACAAATATCCCCGACAATCTACCGGTGGGACTCTCCGTGTAGGCTTTCATGTGTTAACCATTCATCTCCTGCCATGCAACCCTTCATTGCAATCTTTCGAAGTTGAATATCCATTCATCCCGTTGGCCGCTGAGCACACCTTCGCGTCGCAACTGGTTCCATATGCGATTGACTGACTCGCGTGTCATGCCAATCATGTTCGCCATTTCCCCGTGCGTGATGGGGAGCTTTACATGAATCCCGTCTGCATGCGGCTCCCCATATTCTTCGGCGAAGTGCCGAAGCAGTGCGATCACGCGATCATGTGAATCGTATGATGCCAGTTCCTGCAGTTTGGACTGTAGCAAGAGAATTCGCTCGCCCATCACTCGCATGACTTTGCGTGCAATTTCGGGCTTTTCCGTCAATAACTGATCGAATGGGCGACAACGAATGGACAAGAGAATACTTGGCTCCATCGCCTCTGCGGTGGCCGGATACGGGGTGTCCTGAAAAAAACCGACATGCGGGAACATACTGCCACGGCCAAGAATATTGATGATATGCTCTCGTCCTTCGTCGTCCACTTTGAACGTCTTAATCAATCCACGGCGAATAAAATAGACAGCTTCCCGTTCTTGCCCTTCCATGAAAACGTAATCGCCCCGTTGATAGTGGTGCTCAACCGTAAGTTGATAGACGTGTGCCAACTCTTCCGCTGTCAGGTCCTTAAACAGCGAAATCTGTCTTAAGAGTTCCGCAGACACCGACATCAAAGCATCCCTCCCGATGATGCAGTATGACCCAAGCCAAGGGCTCAAATATCCTATAATTTGACCCCTAGCTGATCCGAAGCAAGGCTCCACGGTCTTGATGTCGCCGTAGATGGCGCTCTTGTAGCATCGTCCAGCCCATATAACACTGCGTCGCAAACAACAAAGAGACGTTTGTCACATGCAATAAAAATGCAATCTCCGAGAGATGCGTCGCGATGAGAAGCCACCCGAAAAAGGCTTGCAAACAGACAAGTACGAAGGCCGCACAGCTTAAAATCCACTGCCGTCGATGCGAATGTCGATGGCGCCATGACTGATAGACCAACACTGCCATCCAAATGACATAGCCCAGCGCGATCGAGCGATGCAGAATGTCAATCCATAGTGCTGTCCCCGCGATTGCAAACGATTCCGTCGGGACCGGGAATCCACGGAAGAAGGATCCGTATCCCGTGCTTGCAACATACGCCCCGACGTAAATCGCTCCGTATCCGTAAGGGACGGACCACCAAACAAGCCGCGAGAAGGTTCTCGCCCAACGCTCGTTTTCCTGCTCGTTCCCGCCCATCCACCTGATACCCGCGACGCCCGCTGAACCGAAACGCCTGCCATCCGCCTGACCGATGACGCCGGTGATAAGCACCATGGCGACGAACGTGATCAGCGCGATGCCCATATGCGCTGCCATCACGGCGGGCGGATTGACAAACAATACGGCAAGGGCACCCAGTGCTCCTTCTAATACGACGCCAAGCAATGCAAGGCCAAGTAGAATGCGCACGCTCACAATCCGTCCATATGAACGCCATGCAGCCACGGTAAAGCCAATGAGTACCCCTCCACCCAAGAGCACGCTCAACCGATGAAAGTACTCGATAAACGTGGCACGGGTCCAAACAGAGGGAATGATCTGCCCGTTGCACAAAGGCCAGTTGCGCCCACACCCCATCGCAGATCCCGTAATGGTATCCGTAAAACCAAGTGTATTCACGATAAAGATGAGGACGAGTGTAATCACGGACAGCCAATATACGCCAGAGTGTTTCCGCGGCGAGTTTTTTGCACTGCGCCGGTGCTCTCTTCCCATAGGCGATCACGTCCTTCACATCACCCGAACGGAAACGTTTTTCTACAAGGTGTTTATGACTTTACACAAGTGCACAGATGGCCATGATTGTAAAGATTGCCGGAAGATATAAGAGCGAAGCAAAGAAAGTGCGCTTAGCCCATGCGCATTTTGTATCAGGTTCGGCAAGTAGGCGCACGTTGACACAAAGGAAAGAAAGACCCAGTACACTCGCCGCTACAAGATAAAGCAACTTCGCGTGCATCACGGGGGTTAAGGCCAGTGATGCCGCGAACAATGCAACCGCATACGTCACCATCTGAAACTTTGTCGAGCGTGCCCCCTTTATAACAGGCATCATTGGCACACCTGCCCGCGTATAATCCTCGTTCTTGTACAGTGCCAAACCCCAGAAATGGGAAGGCGTCCACAGAAGGATCACTGCAAACATGAGCCACGCCATTGCACTCAAGTGTCCAGTGATCACAGCCCAGCCAACCAACGGTGGGAAAGCCCCTGCCCCCCCGCCGATCACGATATTCTGCGGTGTGCGTCGCTTAAGAAGCATGGTATATATGACGGCGTAGTAGACATAGCCTGCTCCTGCCAAAGCTGCAGAAATCCAGTTCACAGTAAGCGCGAGTAATAGTATGGATAGAACACCCAAGGCCAATCCAAATGTCAATGCCTTGCGCGGAGTCATCATACCGGCTGGGAGCGGTCGCTTCGATGTGCGTGTCATGATGGCATCGATATCGCGGTCGTACCACATATTAATGGCGGCTGCACCGCCAGCAGACAAACCTAATCCCAAGAGTCCAAGGATGGCCTTAGACACGGACGGGACCCCGTGTCCAGCCACGATCATTGCCGCAAAAGCGGTGAATAGCAGAAGTACGGCAATGCGTGGTTTGGTCAACGTTAAATAGGCTTTTGCAATGCGGACTGCATGGGCTATCTTGGATACATCCATTTTTGAAGCTTGATTTGCATGGGAGATACTCATAACCTCCCCACCTTTCCATTCAATTAGCCAACTTTGGTTTTGAGGAAACCAGCCGCTTTCGCGCACCAGTTTCCCCACATGGTGTCCTGTTACGAAACTTGCGCCATGAATGCCGGAAAGCCCATAATCCAGACTGACATCAACGCGATCGCGAACGTGAAAATGAGCCCTAAGACTAAAAACAACGCGTGAAACGGCGGTCCGTCTCCCTCTGTAATGTGCATGAAGAAGTACAACTGAACGACAATTTGCAATCCGGCCAAGATAGTGAGAACGACAATCAATGGTCCAACGCGCATGGTATGCGTGAGTGCCGGGCCGAACGCTACAGCTGTGAGAATCAAGGAACGGAGATAGCCGACAATATACTGAGTGGCTTTGTGCTTTTTGTGCCCCGGCTCCCGGGTGACGCCGCTGTGCACCGCCATGTTACATCACCCTCCCTGACAAATAGACGACCGTGAAAATGAACACCCAAACCACATCAAGAAAGTGCCAGTACAGATTGACCACGAATACCTTGCGCGCGGTAATCGGTGTAATACCCCTTTTTGCGACCTGCAAAAGCGTTAAGAACATCCAGACAAGCCCTACGGTGACGTGGCTGCCGTGCGTCCCAACCAAGGTGAAAAAAGCGGACAAAAATGCGCTTCGCTCCCACGTTGCACCGGCAGCTACGTCGCCGATGAATTCGTGAACCTCCAGTCCGATAAAGGCGAGACCAAGGGCAATGGTAACAGCTAACCAGGAAACCAGAGCCTTTTTGTTTCCATTGCGCATCGCGAGTGTCGACAGTCCGCCAGTAAAGCTGCTTGTCAAAAGGAAAAAGGTCTCAAGAGTAAACCCTGGAATATCAAAGATAGACCGGGCCGTTGGCCCACCGTCCGTATGTGTGCGAACCACCAAATAGGTCGCAAATAAGCAGCCAAACAACAGCATGTCGGTCGCGAGAAACAACCAGAAACCAAGAATTTTGACAGACTGGTTTGGATCTCTGTACTCCAGAGGCTTGTCACTCGACGTAACCCCGGAATGACCGCCGTACATTGCATCTGGCATTGCCATCATCCCAACCTCCCGAGTGTAGCTTCTGTTTCAACGACTTCGTGCACCGGAATGTGATAATCGTCGTTGTATTCCAACGCACGGGCAATCAAGCACGCAACCACTCCCGCAAGCCCAAGGAACCCTAACCACAATAAGTCAAAGACAAATCCGAAACCTGCTACGAAGAAAGCGAGACCCATGAGGAACGGACGCGCCGAATTTTTCGGCATGTGAATCGGCTTGATGTCCTCTGCCTTTGGCTTGAGTTCGTCGGTTCTACCTTGTTCCTTGAGTTCCCACCAGACATCACGGCTCGTAACGGTTGGAATGACGGCAAAGTTGTAGTGTGGAGCCGGCGACGGAAGCGACCACTCAAGCGTACGGCCGTCCCACGGATCGCCAGTCAAGTCGCGCTCGCCGTACTTCACGCTGTAAAGGACCTGAATCACGATGAATACAAAGCCAATAGCCATGATGTACGCGCCAATCGTCGAAATCAGGTTCAGCGTGTTCCATCCCATGTCCGCCGGGTAGGTATACATGCGCCGCTGCATACCCATGAAGCCAAGTGCGTATTGTGGCATAAAGCAAACGTAGAAACCGATATTGAAGAACCAGAACGCCCAACGACCGAGCCTTTCGTCCAGTTTGAATCCGAACATCTTGGGCCACCAATAGTACATGCCAGCCAACATCCCAAAGACGACACCACCGATCAATACCTGGTGGAAGTGTGCGATGAGGAAGTAGCTGTTGTGATATTGGTAGTCAGCTGGTGCTGCGGCAAGCATGATCCCTGTCGCACCGCCAATTGCGAAGCACGGCACGAAGGCAATCGTCCACAACATGGGCAACGTCATGCGTATCCGACCGCGGTACATGGTGAATAGCCAGTTAAACACTTTGACACCCGTCGGTATACCCACGAGCATCGACGCGACTGCGAAAAAGGTATTGACATCGGCACCGGCGCCCATCGTAAAGAAGTGGTGAGCCCAGACGAAGTAACTGATGACACTGATCAGCATGAGCGATGCCACCATAGAGCTGTAACCAAAAATCCGTTTACGCGCGAACGTTGCAACAACCTCGGAATACACGCCAAACGCCGGCAACACGACGATATAGACTTCCGGATGTCCCCAGACCCAGAACAAATTGACGAACATCATCGGATTCCCACCATGCAGGATGGTAAAGAAGTGCGTACCGAAGATGCGGTCAAGTGTCAACAAGGCAATCGCAATCGCCAAAGCCGGAAACGCAAAGATGATGACGACGCAAGCCGCTACGGTCGACCACGTAAAGAGAGGCATGTGCATCAACTTCATGCCAGGTGCGCGCATCTTAAAAATCGTCGCCAGGAAGTTGATGCCTGTCGCAATACTGCCGATACCCGTGATCTGCAAAGCAAGCAAGTAATAGTTTTCGCCTGGACCTGGATCAAACCCGAGTTCCGACAAGGGCGGATAACTGACCCAGCTTGCGTCCGGCGAACCACCGAAAACAAAACTCAGGTTGAAAAGCATGGCAGCAAAGAAGAACAACCAGAACGAGATGGCATTCAAGTATGGGAACGCCACATCGCGCGCGCCAATTTGCAGTGGCACGACAATGTTAAAAAGTGCAAAGATAAACGGCATGGCCATAAATAAAATCATGATGGTACCGTGGGTCGTAAAAATCTGATCGTAGTGTTCGGCGGATAAAAAGTGATTGTTGGGTATCGCCAACTGTGTGCGCAACAGTTCGGCATCTGCACCACCACGGAACAGCATCAACAACGCACAAATCAGGTACATGATACCAATCTTCTTATGGTCGACCGTCGTGATCCACTCTCGCCATAACCACTTCCACTTGTGAAAATACGTTAAGGCGAACACGATCCCGATGGAAACCAATAGAATCGCCACGTCGGAGCCCCAGATCATCGGGCCCTCTTTCCACATCAGATATTTGTCAGCGAATTGCATAAAACCTGATGGCATCTGCCACACTCCCTTCCGCTCACTTCTGTGAAGAGCTCGTGCCGGTGCTGGACATCGCGCTCATGTTGGTCATATTGCTCATACCTGACATACTGTCGCCCGAGCCGACTCCCATAGAGTTTGTATTCAACCCTGCTTTGAGCGGCGAACCAGTCTGGCTCATCATGTTCGGCATATACTGCCCACCATCCGCCCAAATCGTGCCGTTAAACAATCCTGGTGGGAACGAGCTATATGACTTTGTTCCAATCACGCTCGGCTGTTTGAGCTGAGCGTAGCCAGCTTTCGTCAAAGCCGGCGAACTAGCTTTGACCTGTTTCACCCAAGCTTGAAAGTTGCTATCCGATGTTGCGATCACGTTGAAGTCCATGTGAGCAAAACCAGCTCCGGTAAAGTTCGCGCCATGCCCGTAATAGGTTCCAGCCTTATCGGCTTCGAGCCAGAGGCGCATCGCCATGCCCGGCATCGTGTACTCTTGCCCACCTAGTTGTGGAACCCAGAATGAATTCATAGGTGCATCGGATGTCAACTCAAATTGAATCGGTACGCCTGTTGGAATTGCGGCGTAGTTCGCGGTTGCGATACCCTGCCCGGGATATTGGAACAACCATTTCCAATCAAGTGATGTCACTTGAATGGTGATTGGTGTGACATCCGCTGACTCAGCAGGCGGTTTGGTCAGAGCGAACGTCGTTTTTGCGGTAAATGCGCCAAGGACCCCTACGATAACGATTGGGATTCCCCACCACACGACCTCAAGCCCTTTACTCTCTGACCATTTCGGAGTATACGGCGCGGTGTTTCCCGGCTTATCGCGGTACCGCCAAACAATGTAGAACAGCAGGATGAGAACTGGAATAATGACAATGCCCACGAGGATCGCAGACATCACAATAAGATGCAATTCTTCTCGCCCCACAGGCCCGGCCGGATCGAGCACCATGTACTGGCGCCCGCAGCCAGTCGCAAAGAGCACCAATAGGGCCGCGCTCAAAAATGTGAGGCTTTTTGCTCGGCGTGGACTGTGCCCCGTTTTCAATCTGTTCACTCCTTCGTGTCCGAGGCTGATTCTCGTTACCTCGAATCGGCAAGTAGAGTCTTACAGCCTCCTAGTTTCCCTCGACGCCTGAAGGGTAGCACCCGACGCGTTTCGACATGTGTGCGAAATATCACACCCTGACAGCGACGCGGGATGGTGTTCACAAACTGTTCTCGTTTGCCTTCTACACGCCCCTTAGCGAAGGGACGGCTCCAGCTTACCCCCGGTGCACCGTTGGCTGAAGGCATAAGCGAACTAATTCCATTCATCCTTTTCTTCCATAGGAACGTGATCCGTTTGGACTAGTACGATGTGCCTAACGAAGAAACGACTAGGCCTTTGGTGCTCCATACCTCAAGTCGTGACAAAGCTCACAGAGGCTTGCGATGGAGCGTCGTAAGCTGAGATGGCTTCCTGAAGCGAAAGGAGGAAGGCCATTGGCATTTGTCATTACATCGCCGTGCATTGGTGAAAAAGCCGCAGATTGCGTCGAAGCCTGTCCGGTCGATGCCATCCATGACGCCGGTGAAACCTACTTGATTGATCCGGACGTTTGCATCGACTGTGGCGCCTGTGAACCTGTGTGTCCTGTCTCGGCCATTTTTCAGGAAGACAGCGTGCCGGATGAGGAACAACCGTGGATTTCCATCAACAGGGACTTTTTCCGCAACCGTTGACAAGAAGATGGAAGAAGGCCAGTGCTGCTCCCCACAGTGGGAGTAGCCCCTTTATGCTGTATGCAATTAGCAGATGTGCTGACGTAACTAGTACAAAAGGGTCGTGCGGATTGTAAGCAGTCTTGCTATAGTGGGGGAAGCCAATTTAGAGTAGATTTCGTTCCAAGCAGCGATACAGTGCCTACGGGAAAGTCGGTGGTTCTCGTGAAATGGAGTCGTTCATTGCATGCTGTACAGTCTTGGCTCGCCAAAACGGACCGCGCCGTCGTACGCACCATCGATGGCCACACCAATCTCGCGACAGCCGTTGTCGTGGTGGGCCTTTGTGTGTGGGGAATCGTTACGCAGCACTTGGGCTTTTCGATCGCGATTGTAGGCGTCGGCGCTCTTGCTTTTACTTTAGGGGCGACGCTATCTTTATTCGTCTCCGTAGTTCTGACTATTTTAAGCGTCAAAACAGGACATGGGTTCAACGCGACGCTGACAACGGCGCTCTTCGAATTCGTCGGCTATCTACTTGTGGCCCGTCTCGGTTTTAAGCATCGCCAGGAACAAAACGTCCTGCAGCAAAGGGGGCAGAATGCCATGACTCACCGCGATCAGGTCATGCCTTGGCACGTATCCAACGACATTCGAACCTCGTTGGCGGCGGTACGGTTTTTGCTTTTCCCAATTCGAGATGAACAAAACCATCATTCTGTCGATGAGGCCATGAATGAACTTTCTCGATTGGAAAAGTTGTTTGAAGAAATGGAAAAGAAATAGTCACCATAAATAGGCGTCTACTCAAGGAGTAGCCGCCACAACTGCAAAAAGTCCACAACTAACCGCTATTCTCTGTACCCATTATTCAGATCCTTCTTCGTTCGTATATCCTTCCCGCAGCGCATATGCGGCGGCTTGCACGCGATTACTTAGATGCAACTTTTCGAGAATGCTCCGCACATGATTGCGCACCGTATTCTCACTAATATATGAGCGTTTTGCAGATTTCTAAGCCC
>NZ_JXBW01000032.1 GCF_001447355.1 Alicyclobacillus tolerans
CAAAAGGCTCATATAAGGCTTTTGCGATCTCGCGGTTGGTTGCGCCCGTACTCAGTTTGCGCAACACCTCAAGTTCACGCTCCGTTAAAGCATCTACTTCCGGTTTCGCCTGCGCTTTCTGTGGCGATGAGAACTCGGTAATAATGTGCATGGCCAAGTCGCTGGGTATGACCGGCTCTCCTGCGTACACGCGCTGAATACTTTCGATTACCGCGACGGGATTCGCATTTTTCAATACATATCCAGACGCGCCACTCTTAATTGCATCGAACAGTGATTCCTCCGCACTTGATACCGTTAGGATCAGAATTCTGATACGTGGAAACTGCTGCTTAATCATGCGCGTAGCTTCAAGGCCACTACAAACAGGCATGTTAATATCCATTAATACGACGTCGGGCTGCTGGGTCGCGCACAACTCAAGTGCGACCTGGCCGTTTTCAGCCTGACCTACAACCTCAATTTCCGGAACCCCCCCAAGGATTGCACTTACACCTTGGCGGAATAGCTCGTGGTCGTCGACAAGTAACACGCGAATCGGATCTGTCCCCTCTGACATCCACATACACCTCACAATCTATAGCTAGATTCCACTAGCATCCTATCATGATGTCACGGAAATATCGCCCATCATGTACCCATTATGCATCATGGCCCATCCACCTGCTCCGGTATCACATGCAATGATACAGTTCCACGGAAACGTACCGGTCTTGTTTGGCGTAAATGTGAACGTCGTTTCGGAGGGTGTGCCTGCCCCGTTCGCGCCCGTGAATACCTCGTTAATACCAAGGCCGGGATCGGTTAGACTGTGGCTACCTGTATCGAAATTCTCGACGGTTACCTGCACGGGAATACCCTTTTGCACAGTAAAATCTGCGGGCGAATAGGAATCGTGCAACTTGCCATCCGCGACCGCGTAGTGAAACCCGTCCTTAATCGCAAGATAAATATATTGTTTGTTCTGATAGGGCACCACGTGCATGATCCCTTCCATAAACCCTTGATGATTCAATGCCCAGTGATCGAGGTGACCATCAGCCGAGGCTGTACACTGCCATGAAAAGGCCCCCTCCGCTGTTGGCGTAAAGGTAATCGTGGAAACCCCGGGCACGCCTTGCCTCGGTGCCGCCGCAATGTGTAATCGCAATCCAAGCATGGTATTCACAAGTGTGTATTGATTAGCACTGTAATTGTACACGCTCAACTTGACCGGCACGCCCTTTACGACCGTAAAATTGGGATTGGTAAACGTATCATGCAGCTTTCCATCTGCACCCAAGCGTGAACCGGGCAATACCGTTAAGGCAACGGTTTGCATGCTCAGTTTGGCTGCCGTATTCGGTGCCGACCCGGAATTCGAAACGGCAGGTGCATTTGGACTCGCCCGCCCAGCTGGGCCACACCCCGCAACACCCATAACAAGAAGAGCAGCGGCAACCCACGCAGTTCTCTTCATTGACTGATCCCTCCAATTCATTAAAATCCGTGTATGTCTACGTTTCCGTGAGTAGTCAAGCGAACACTCCCTGCAAGATCACATTACGCGCGAGTGAGCCATCTGCGTAGACAAGAATGAGCCATCTTCATAGAGACACCTTTAGTCTTAACCGACCAATCATCTAGTCCGGATGGACTATACCAGATAGTTCAAATGGGTGGGCCTGCGATATATGTCGTGTTATAGTGTTTGAGGATGTCCGAAATCAATCCAACTCATTTTACAGATAAAGCTCGGTTACGCATGGGGGTGAGGTCATGCTGAAAGAGTCCCTGCAGTCACTGGAGTTGATTGTGAAACGATTGACCGATCTGAACACTGCACTCGACAAGGCGTTAATTGTAGCCATCACAGATGTTCGCGGCGACATTACGTTTGCGAACACAAAGTTCTGTGAGATCTCCAAATATAGCCGCAAAGAATTGCTCGGCCAAAATCACCGAATTATTAACTCCGGTTATCACTCAAAGGAATTCTTTAAAGATATGTGGCGAACCATCGCAAATGGACGCATTTGGACTGGAGAGGTAAAGAATCGAGCGAAAGACGGTTCATTTTATTGGATGGACACCATCATCGTTCCCTTACTCAATGAGTCAGGAAAACCATATCAGTATGTGTCCTTCCGCAACGATATCACAGCCCGAAAACTTGAGGAAGAAAAAATAGACGTACTCATCAAGACCATGCCAGACGTGGTCATCTTTCAGGACGGTGCCGGACATTGGTTGCTGGCGAACGCGGCAGCCATCGATTTATTCCGACTGAACAAGGACACCTACCAAGGCCTGCAAACGGACGAGATCGTCAAACAAGATTCGGTGCGTTCTACGTGGCTCCACAAGTTTAACGCAACGGATGAGAGTGTGTGGGAACTCGCTCAACCTGTGCGCGAAGAGATTTTGCTTGAGCAAGCCAACGGAGTGCCCATGACGTTTGAAGTCACGAAAGCCCCCGTCTTTCACAACGATGGCCAACGTAGCGGACTCATCCTGATTGGCAGAGACGTCACCCGGCGGCACCAGGCAGAGGAAGCATTGCGCAGATCCGAAACCATCGCAGCCATCGGTCAACTTGCCTCTGGCATTGCGCATGAAGTACGTAATCCACTGGCAGGAATCAAATGGGCAATGGAATCGTTGCGTAGCAAACACCCAGACAGCCTGGATCAACTGAATGTGATCATGGCTGAATTGGATAGGATTGACAGTATCGTCGGGGAACTTCTCACGCTGGCAAAGCCACATGAGGCACAACATGGCTATGTACACATTCACGACGTGCTACAAGGCGTCATCACACTGATGACCGGTAATGCGCGGAAGAACAAGGTGTCGATTCAATTCGTTGTGCCTGACACATTGCCACGTATTCATTGTGATCCGCATCAGTTGAAGCAGGTTTTCATCAACTTGCTGAAAAACGCGATTGAGGCCATGCCAGATGGCGGCACCGTCCGCATCGAAGGTGTGGATAATCCACGTGCTCGTCGTATCGTGGTTCGTCTAATAGATGAAGGAACAGGCATTCCTGAGCACTTGTTGCAGCGCCTGGGGCAACCGTTTATATCCACAAAGGAGAAGGGAACAGGCCTGGGCCTGATGGTTACGAAGAAGATCATTCAGGATCATCACGGAGCCTTGACGTTTAGAAGGAATGATCCGCGTGGGACAATCGCTGAAGTCGAACTCCCGTACGACTGGTTGCACAGTTCCTACAACGCGGCACCCTAGGTGAACAGCCGATAAGGTAACCTAATCTTGTCGCGCTTTCCGCCGCTCCATGCGCAGCGCGTGTTCAAGTGAGCAGATCATGCTTATTGGTCAAACGGTTGCGTCAGACGTGGTCTGCATCTAGACACGACAGGCGTAAAAGATAACCCTTGTTCGCCTGACGCAACCCTTGTGTAGGCCATCCTTTTGCCACTCATTCAGAGTCAGTCTTGCTAATCGACAAGTTTGCCAGGATTGAAAATGCCCAAAGGATCGAGCATGCGCTTGATATTCTGCATAATCGCAAGAGCCGGCCCATGCTCAGCCTCTTGGTACGCGCGCTTGCCGAGGCCTACACCATGTTCGCCTGTGCACGTACCCCCGACCGACAAAGCAAAATCCACCAAATGGTGCGAAAATTCCTCCGCCCGCCGCAAATCCTCGGAATCGTCGGTATTTACCATGACGCCAACGTGGAAGTTGCCGTCTCCCACATGCCCGATGATCCCGCCGCGAATTTGCAAGCGTTCCATCCACGTCTCCGCGATCGCGATGGCCTCTGGTAGCTGTGAAATCGGAACACAAACGTCGGTGCTCATGTGAAACAGGCCGGGGTATGAGCGCATCAGCGCATAGGCCGCATTGTGCCGGGCCGTCCACAACTGACGCCGATCCTCCTCTGACTGAACGGCTCGAAACTGCGCACAGCCCTCGTCGCGAAGGATGGCCTCCACCAACTCCGTATCCGCTTGCACGCTGGCTTCAGAGCCAGAGAGTTCAAGGAACAATGTCGGTGTTTCTGCATATTGCGTACCTAGCTGCTTATTGATAACCTCCATATACTGTCGGCTGACCAATTCACATCGTGTCAGCAACAGGCCCGCCCCCAACAGTGTGCAGACCGCTTGTACTGCAGCTTGGACGCTGCCAAATTCCGCCGCAGCAGCAACGGTGCGCTCCGGTATACCATACACCCTCAGCCACAATTTACTAAATACACCTAATGTCCCTTCTGAACCAACAAACAACTCGGTCAGGTGATAACCCGAGCTCGACTTGGCCGCAAGCGATCCGGTCTGAATGACACGCCCGTCAGCCAAGACGACTTCCAAGCTCCGAACGTTGTCCTTCATTCCGCCGTAGCGAACGGCCGTCGTGCCGCTGGCATTGGTCGCCGCCATGCCTCCCAGTGTGGCGTTGGCACCGGGATCGACTGGGAAGAAGAGTCCATAAGGCCGCAAAGCCTCATTCAAGGCTCGACGCGTGACACCTGGTTCTACACAGACAAGAAAGTCGTTTGGCCGCACCTCGATCACGCGGTTCATCCGTGTCAAATCCAGCGAAATGCCGCCGTGAACCGGAATGACCTGTCCCTCCAACCCAGATCCAGCGCCAAACGGTACAATCGGCACGCGGTTTTGCCGGGCAAACTCCACGGTCTGACAAATGTCATGAAGCGACTCGGCAAAGACCACGGCGTCTGGCAGCCGCTCGGGATGATACGACTCGTCCCGAGCATGCGTTCGCCGTACACTCTCGCCCAAGCCTACCTTGTCCACGCCTAACAACGTCTGTAGTGACTCCCAGTCCACACTCACCGGTTTCACGCCTTTCCTTGTGACACTTGTCCTTACATCAAAATCAATAAAACGTTTTCTGCTGGAGAACACATGGGCAAAAAATATTTCTACCTAACCATTCTCTAACCCTGGCTGCTTTAATATAATCATTCGAGAATAGAAATATTACCGATATGTAACGAGAGGTGATAGCAATGCCCAGCAGTCCCCAAATCGGTGAACCGCAATTTGCAGGATCACCAGAAACATCTAACTCGTTTGTGAAAGCGCTTGTATCCATCGCACTGGTGTGGGCTTTTGACGCCATGGACTTCTCTATCTTAACATTTGTACTCATTGACATTATCAAAGATTACCATGTCCCGTTGACCCTGGCCGCGGCCGTTTCGTCTGCCACCACTTTTGCCCGACTGGGCGGCGGCTTTCTCGGCGGTCTATTGGGCGATGCCGCCGGGCGCAAGATTGGCCTCATCATCTCGATTATCTGGTTCAGCGTATTCGAGTGTCTCACCGGTTTTTCTATTGGCTTCTCACTGTTGTTCATCGTGCGTATTCTCTATGGCATCGGCATGGGCGCAATGTATGCTAACGGCACACCTATGCTCATGGAGATGATGCCTGCCAAGTGGCGTGGTTTCGCATCAGGCTTGATGCAATCCGGCTTCTCGTTTGGCTATATTTTCGCAGCTATCCTGTATCGTGTGTGGTACAACGATCTCGGTTGGCACAATCTTTTCTTCATCGCCTGTGTCCCGGCCGTTCTCGTGGCCATCTATATTGGGCGCGCGTTGTCCGAGTCACGTCGTTGGAAGCAAGCTCACGACACGCAAACCAAGCGCATACCCATATCATCCATTTTTGGGAAAGGGCGAACGTGGAACACCATCCATGCCACACTGATTGCGATTATCGCCTTTAGCGTCACCTATCCCATCAACACGTTCTATGCGACACTACTTAAGGAAGACGGCCACTTTTCGACTGACGTCGTTGCCAATACCATTATCATTCTGAACGTCGCCGGAATCCTCGGCAACTTGATTGGCGGCTGGGTTTCCGATTCTATCGGTCGCCGCTGGACACTGGTGATTTCCTCAATCGGTACCGCCGCGAGTTCATTTGTCTTTTTGCACATCGCAAACCAAGCGGATCGCGATATCTTCACGTTTTTGATTGGCTTTTTCTCGATTGGAGGCGTCTGGTCGGTCATTCCAACCTATTTGGCAGAGCACTTTCCCACGAGCGTTCGTTCGACCGGGCAAGGCACCACCTATCATATCGGCGCAGCGCTTGGCGGTGCCATCGTCCCACTCATCGTCTCTTCGGTAGCATCCTCGGTAGGCGGACTCGCTGCGGCGATGACGTATTCCGTCGCGATCGCGTCTGTTCTTGTCATTATTTTTGCGTCTTTATGGCGTGAGTCGAAAGGTGAAGCGTTGGAATAAGAGGAGATCCTTATCTCATGGAACGTGGCTTGGAACCCAAAGGAACCCATCTTCCTCGCTGCACTGGATAGCCTCATACCGGCGCAGGCGCAGCGAGGGGGTATCCCTCACAAGTGGTGTCAGGTAAGTGCCACCATTTCAGCGTGAAGTTCCTCGTACATCGTTGCCTCCGACAAGGCGATGTATCTTCCGGTTTCATACATGAGCTGTAATTCCTCTGGCGATGTATGACTTTGTAAGATTTGCTTGCAAAGCTGATAATGTCGCGGCTCATGTTCGTCAGCGTGAACCTGCCAGAACAAGGTATTAAGCGTTCCCGCCATCTGATAATGCGGATGCAAAAACCCCTCGCCAATCCGCGCCATAACAGCACCAGCAAAAAGTTCTGACCCAAGCCCTACCGCTGCCATGGCCTGCAGTGGTGTAGCCTCCCGAAAAAATTGAATAAAGGTTGCAACAGCTTTCCCAACGGCTGGCGACATGGGAACATCTGGTATTCCATGGCGATCCCGCTTGGCATCTGGTACCACAGACTTTAAGAAGGTCAGATATAATTTTTCATGTGCGCGGCCAGGTTCGCCCCGTCCGGCCTCATCCCATAAATTATCAGCCACAGGCACCCACCACTCGTCGATCGGAGGCATGGCCGCAATCGCAGCACCGAGCACACGAGGAAAATGCCGACTATAGTATCCGTACTGAAACGCAAAATAGCGTAGCTGGCGGCTGTTGTAGTCGCCGCGGCACAAGGTCTGCAGGAAGTTCCCACGGAAAAAGTGCTCATCGACCAAAGCGAGCATGCGCTGTTCCACGTCTTCGTACGTCAACAATTGCTGATTTGTAATTTGCATGCTACCTGTCCTCCCGTCATGGATCATCCCCCATGATGTTCCTAGAAAGAAATAACGACGAAAGCATACGAAATCTATCTGTCACAGGTCAAGATGCTGGCACTTGGAGAAAAGGCACCTCGCCACAAACGGCGAGGTGCCTTTTGACTTTGCGCAAACTATCCAAGCGACCTGCAACTGCAATCACCGTCGAGAAAGGGCGGATCGAAACCAGTAGATTACAAGTAACACAGCGACGCTAACCAGACTTAAAACGAGTTCTGAGACATCGCCTTTGCGAAAGACCATCGAAATCATCACTGCCACCATACCAGCGATACAGAGGTAAGTTAGGTATGGAAATAGCCACATTTTCACCGGCAGTTCTGCTCGATCACGATTCAGCTTTCGGCGCAGTCGAAGCTGTGAACAAGCGATGAGCACATAGATAAAAAGGCCAACGGCGCCCGATGAATTCAGCAGGAACAAAAACACGTGCTGCGGCGAAACATAGTCCATGATAATGGACAAATAGCCGACAATCGTGCAGACGAGGATGGCGCGCACAGGTACGCCGCGCCGATTGACACGTAGCAGGTTCTTCGGTGCATTTTCCTGATGCGCTAAAGCAAACAACATGCGAGAAGCGGTATACAGACCGGAGTTTAAACACGACAGTACGGCTGTCACCACGACGATATCCATGGCCGATGCAACACCAGGCACCCCCAATAATTTTAAAGCGTTTACATACGGGCTTGCGAGCGCGTGCGGATCGTTCCAAGGTAGGATAGTCACGATGAGAAAAATGGATAAGACATAGAAGACGAGCACACGCCAGATGACGGAATTGGTGGCACGAGCAACTGCCTTGGCCGGTTCTTTGGACTCAGCTGCCGCAATCGTAACAATTTCGGAACCAAAGAATGAGAATATAAGCGTGGTCACACTTGAAAACAGCGCTCCTACACCAAATGGCATAAATCCGCCGTGCTTCGTCAAATTGGCGAAATCGAGGTGAGCATGCGGCCAAAGGCCAAGAACAAAGAGGGCCCCAAGAACAATGAAAACAACAATTGCAGCGACTTTGATAAACGCGAACCAATACTCGAACTCACCATACGATCGCACCGAAAAGACATTGGTCAGTGTTAAGATGACAAGCAATGCTAGTGATAGAAGCCACAGTGGCACCTCTGGAAGTATCCAATTATGCAAGGTTAAGGCGCCTGCCGTAGCCTCGACGGCCACGACGATAACCCAGAAATACCAATACAGCCAGCCGATAAGAAAGCCCGCCCACTCCCCGAGCGCAATTCGGCCGTACTCCGCAAATGATCCCACCGATGGCCTTGCTGCAGCCATTTCACCAAGCATGCGCATAATCAAGATGACCAATATTCCCGCCATTGCATAGGAAATGATGGCCGCGGGCCCTGTTGCTTGGATAACCGCGCCACTTCCCACAAACAAGCCTGCGCCGATCACACCACCCAACGAGATCATAGTCATGTGCCGCATGCGCAGACTTTGTCGTAGTGTCCCTGACGTTTGTTGGACGGTCTCGGATTGCATCGTCAACGCACTCACCCTCTTTATCCCGTATAACGCACGGGGTTTGGTGAACTACTTTACGCTTTGACAAGTGATTTCAATACGAAAGAAACGTTCGCGGGACGCTCGGCGAGCCTGCGCATAAAGTATCCATACCAATCTTCACCGAATGGAACATACACGCGCACGCGATAACCTTCTTGTACAAGTGACTCTTGCAATTGTGGACGGATGCCATATAACATTTGAAATTCCCAAATCGACTGTGGAATACCGCGTTCTTTTACAAACTCTTTCACCCAATTGATGATGAGTTCATCATGGGTGGCCACGGCAGTCGGACAGTTCGCCTCAAGTTGTGTTGCAATCATCCGCTTATAATTTTCATCGACATCGCGCTTTTCTGGATAGGCGACGCTCGCGGGTTCCTTATATGCTCCTTTCACCAAACGCAGATTTGGGCGAAGTGGCCTCAGCGCATCCAAATCCTCCATACTTTTGTACAGATACGCTTGAATCACGGTACCAATGGCATCGGAACCAAATTCCTGGCACAAGGCGCGGTACATGTGAAGTGTCTTCTCGTTGCGCGCAAAATCCTCCATGTCGATGCGAACGAAGCGGCCGAGATCGCGCGCCTGCCGGACAATTTTTCGCATATTCTCATGGCACAGTTCCTCTGAGATATCAAGCCCCAATTGTGTCAACTTCACCGACAGATAGACATCGCTGCTTTCCTTTTCGGTCGCCTGCAACGTGCGTACACAAAAGTCCGCGGCGGCCACGGCTTCTTCGCGGCTGTCGACGAACTCACCCAAATGATCAAGCGTTGTGGCCAACCCCTTACTTTGCAACATCCGTACGGCCTTGACGGCGTCCTCAATGGTTTCACCCGGCACGAAGCGCGATGCCCCCAGCCGCGGGCCGAAGCGACGCGCCATATGTTCGACCTTGCGATTTTTCGATAGCTGCAATAGCGTGCTGCGCATCCACTGTTCCACAACGAATTCCCCCATATCGAAGCGTACTTATGTGTTTAATTTTTGAACACATCGACCATAAAGTTGACATCTGTTTCGTATCGTGGTTTCATTTTAGACACAGATATGTGAAAGCGCAATACATGGATACCATGGATTGCCCGTCCAAATCGTGGTCATATGCACTCTATGGTCGATTGCGGTTTGAACACAAGTTGGCCAAACAAAAGAAGCTGGTCCTAGACGAGAGAGGAAGCGAGCGCGTGGGCAACCTCATGCAGTACGTACCGGGCCCATACGACGTAACGGAACCCGTTCTCAATTTAATTCACGATGCCATCACGGCCATTAATACAGAAGGTATCGTCACTGTCTGGAATACCGCTGCGCAGGCTCTGTACGGAATTGGAGAGGAGGAGATTCTCGGCCACCCCATTGGCGAATTCTTTCCAACCGAGTCCATTATGCTGTTCAACGTGATGCGCACAGGGGAATCATTGCATCAGGTTTATCATCAGCCTCGCTCCGATGTCCATGTTTTCATTTCAGCCGAACCGCTGTACGACACGGATGGAGAATTGATTGGTGCCGTAGCCGTCGAGCAAGATATTACCCATCTTGTCCGCATGAGCGAGGAGCAGATGCGTACAGCAGCGCAAAAAGTGGATGCCATCGACGGCCCGTACATGAGTCCCTCAGCGCAAACTGTGTTGCAATTGTTGACGCACACGCCTCTGCTTGGCCATCACGCACCTATTTTGTTAATGGGTGAACCCGGTACTGGTAAGCGCACCATCGCGCAGGCCATGCTTCGACGTATGCAAGACAATGGACCCTTCGTACCCATTGCGTGCGATGCCCTCCCCCCCGCGCTTGCCGATGTGGAGTTGTTCGGATTTCAAGGAGGCCTGCTGTCCGAAGCATCCGAGGGGCGAGTCGGGCGAATTGAACAGGCCGCCAGTGGCACGTTGTATCTGGCAAATGTGCATACACTGCCCCTCGCCGTTCAGCGATCACTGGCTAAGGCCATGCGCGTCGGAGCCTTTTCACGCGTGGGAAGCGCTGATCGCAAACCTATTAACTGCCAGATCGTTGCATCAGCCACCCCCGGTGCCAAGCTTGATCCGGCACTCGAATCGGTTCTCCATCGGATTGACGTGCAGCCCTTGCGAAAGCGAAAGGAAGAGATTGCGGGTTTCTGTCAATTTTTCTTATCGCGTTTTGCACGAGAAATGGGGCGCCCAGTCCCGCAATTGTCGGACGAAGTACTCGCCTTGTTGCGAGCGTATGATTGGCCGGGTAACGTTGCTGAGCTGGAACAAACACTGCGGCACGCGGTAACCGTGTGCCAAGGCAGTACGTTGACGAAAGAGGATTTGCCGATGGCACTTGCGCAGGGCAGTTTGGCGCAGTTGACCGGAGATGCCACGCCTCTTGCCGTCGTTTCCCAAGCGGCCGAACGCACACGCATCGAGGAAGCATTAAAACAAAGCAAAGGCAACAAAACCATTGCCGCGCGCTTACTTGGCATTTCTCGCGGAGCACTGTACTACAAGATGAAACAGTACCATCTCGAAAGCGACTAAATACTGTGACACGTCCACCCCAAATGTCAACGAGGAGGAATTTACATGTTGCCTGCATTTCGGAACGAACCATTCAGTGATTTTTCCAATCCCGACGTGCGGTCACAGATGCTTGCTGCCCTTGAAGCAGTCAAACGTGAACAAGATATCATCTATCCACTTTACATCGACGGCGAATCGATCACGACGACAGCGGTGATCGATTCTGTAAATCCCTCGCGGAAAGACCAAGTCGTGGGTCGCGTATATGAAGGAACCAGCCAACATGCCGAACAGGCGATCGCAGGGGCAACGCGCGCTTTTGTGTCGTGGAGCAAAAAGACGTTTGCAGAGCGGGCGCGTTATCTGTTTAAGGCAGCAGCAATCATGCGCCGACGCAAATTTGAACTGTCAGCGACGATGATTTTGGAGGCTGGCAAGACGTGGGCAGAGGCGGACGCAGATACGGCAGAGGCAATTGACTTTCTGGAGTTCTATGCACGTGAAGCCATGCGACTCGGCGAACCCCAGCCACTTACCCGCATTCGCGAAGAAGACAATGAACTCTACTATATTCCGCTTGGCGTGGGCGCCATTATCACGCCGTGGAATTTCCCACTCGCCATTCTGACGGGTATGACCACGTCAGCAATCGTTTCGGGCAACACCGTGGTCTTAAAGCCAGCCATGCAAACACCTGTGATTGCCGCAAAATTTATGGAGATCATGAAAGAGGCTGGCGTCCCAGCTGGCGTCATTCAGTTTGTGCCCGGTGCGGGTGAGACGGTCGGCGAAACGCTGGTGGATCACCCGCAGACGCGATTCATCTCGTTCACCGGATCGCGCCGCATCGGTTGCCGAATCTATGAGCGGGCAGCGAAAGTACAACCGGGGCAAATTTGGTTGAAACGCGTGATCGCGGAGATGGGCGGCAAAGACGCCATCGTCGTCGACGAACATGCCGATCTCGACGATGCCGCCCGGCAAATTGCCGCTTCAGCATTTTATTTCGCGGGACAAAAATGCTCTGCGTGCAGTCGGGCCATTTTGCACGAGTCGATTTACGACGAGATGGTGGAACGCTTGCTCGCTATCACGAGGGATTTGCGCGTTGGCGATGCGGAAAGCCAGGATAGCCACGTCGGTCCGGTGATTGACGAAGGCGCCTTCCAAAAGGTGATGTCGTATATCGAAGTCGGCCAGGGCGAAGGCACGTTGCTGAGTGGTGGCAAACCAGCGAGCGAACAAGGATATTTCATTGAGCCGACCATCTTTGGAGATGTCCAGCCGACGGCGCGTATCGCTCAAGAGGAAATCTTCGGGCCTGTGCTGGCGCTGATCAAGGCACGTACGTTTGAAGAGGCCATCGATATTGCCAACGGCACCGATTATGGACTCACCGGTTCGGTGTTCAGTCGGGATCGAGATCATTTGGAGTATGCCCGCATCAACTTCCAAGTGGGCAATCTATACTTCAATCGCAAGTCAACCGGCGCACTTGTCGGCGTGCATCCGTTTGGTGGATTTAACATGTCTGGCACCGACTCCAAGGCAGGCGGCCACGACTATCTGTTGCAATTCACGCAGGCGAAGGCTGTATCAGAGCGGTTATGATGCTTCAATCCCCTCAACCTTGCACCGTGGAAGGCGGCCATAGGGCCGCCTTCCGAGCTGATCATACATGATGACACGCTCATCTTCGCAACTTTTATGTGATCTAAAACTCCACCAATGATGGACTACGCATTTGGCGAGCTGATTGAATACGTCACATACAGCTCGGCCATAACTTCACCCGCTTGATTCCCGTTGTTATACACAAGTTGCAGACCAGGAACGGACGGACTTGTTGGATATGGACCAGTAAGCGGTTGCACGCCGCCACTGGACGTGACTGTAGAAATTGCGTTGACAGATTCAAGTTGCACACCCGCCTCGTTTGCCAAGGTCACTGCTTGAGCGTGTGCGTTGTCCAAAGCCGCCTGATAAAGCTTTGGCCATAGTGCATCCGGGTTGAGGGGTACCACCTGATCACTCATAAAGTTGTTTTGCAAGAAACTCGGACTGTAACTTCCCAAACTGGCGATCACGTTCGAAACTTGCCCGGCGCTGGGTACGATAACATTCAATTGCAGATTCATCTGCGCGCCGGAATTGCCCTCGCTAAACGATGGTGTTGTGAACTCAATATTCCCGTTGGCAATGCCATCGTGCTTTAATATGGTTTGCACGTGTTGCTTAAGCATCGCCACATCCTTCATTTCCGCTGCAACCGACGAATCGCTGATGGTCAACGCATAGGTGATGTCGGTCACCGGATCAGGTATTGGCAGCGTCGCAACGCCTTCAACCGTGATGGTGTTGGGCGCCAACACGTCTGCCGTATTAGTACTCGTAGCGGGCGCACCCATGGCCCATGCTGTGCCCGTCGAAGCTCCCAGGAGAGCAATCCCAGCGCCGATCGCGATAAAAGCTCGCGAAGGCCAACCTCTCCCCTGCACATCGCCCATCTTTTTCATCCATTTCCTCATATCGACAGCATCCTTTCGTCAGAACAGTATGAATCTATACTTGTTTGACGAAGGGCATGAGCAGAACGTGACAAACGAAGTCATTGATTCAGGTGTTTCTCTATCCAAGCATAAATATCGGCGTAAACTTGTTCATAGCCAATCTCGTTCAAAAGCTCGTGGCGAGCGTCGGTATATAACTTGCTTTCGACATCCCATACACCCGCGCGCTTCAACACTGCAGTTAACCTTTGCACACCACGGCCAAAGTTTCCCACCGGATCGCGCGTGCCGGAAATGAGGAGTACCGGAAGTTCCCGAGGGATACGAGCCATCTGTTCAGGTTTCTCTAAAACCCGCAACCCCAAGAAATAATCGTGGAAAAAACCAGCCGTGTGCACATGCCCGCACAAAGGATCTGCCAAATATGCGTCAACTTGTGCTGTATTTCGACTGAGCCAATCCATGTCAGTTCGATTAGGGCGAAACGCCTTGTTGAAACCACCAAAGGTTAACCGATGCAGAAAGAGACTTGGTTCCCTGCGCCCCCGCTTCGCCACCTCACGTGCCGCAAGCCACGAAGCCAACGTAAGTGTTGCCTTGGAAAACCACCCTGACCCGCAAAGGATGAGGCCTGCTAGCCGTTTTCCGTAATGTTGAACGTAACGGAGCGATAACGACGAGCCCATGCTGTGCCCAAATAGAAAGATAGAAACTCCCGGGTAATCGCCTTCAATCCGCTTGGTTACCGCCTCGATGTCCCTCACACCAGCTTCGAACCCATCGTGATCGGCAAAATAGCCAAGTAATCCAAGCTCCATACCGGTCTGACCATGGCCACGATGATCGTGTCCATAGACGACAATGCCTTGACTGGCCAGGAACTGAGAGAATGTATTGTAGCGCGCAATATGTTCCGCCATACCGTGGGCAATTTGCACAACGGCACGCGGTGCTGTTCGATCTTCCGGAACCCAGATGCGCCCAAAAAGGCGGGCCCCGTCATCCGAGTTGATAACAAACTCTACGGACAAGAGTGGTGCCCCCTCGACTCAAGGCCACGCGACCGCTTCTTGGGTATTGACAGGGCGAACGAGTACAATTGAATTCACGGAACTTTCGAAACGCTGGACACGACCGAGATGATCATTTCTCAGGCGATGGCTTAGAGGTCGGTGGAAGGTCATTTTGGACCGTCTGGAACGTGCCCCTCTATCTTATGCTCTATTAGATGTGAGCCTTTTGCAGAATGACTGATTCCATCGCGAGCGAAAACGACGCACACTTCTCGTGAAAGCTAACACATGCCTTAAAAATCCTTTTCTGTTATGTGGATAGATCACGCCCCTTCGGTGGTGTGCGTTCGATTCATCAGGTTAAGCCACTTGCTCGATGCGATTCGTCTGGTGCATCGCCAGAGCAGATGTCAAGAGCACAATCGCGTGGATGTACGCAAATACGGTGACTTTCTCGATGCCACCTACATGCACGCCGTCAAGCGTCAGCCACTCTTTCAGCCGTGCAAAACAGCGTTCTATAGCGGTCCGTTCATCATAAAGCATCTTCCATGTGCGAGAGCCGCGATGTGGATTCGCGTATCGACGGACGTCCTCATCGATGTGCTTCTTCACGACCATGCCATAGTTCGACGCAGAACAGGCAGCCATGCCAAGCGGGCAATCGACCTGGCCTGTCGCGTGCGGACAGCGAAACTTGAGCCAGGCGTTATGGACGCCCCAATACGTCATTCGGTACCCCATCGTGCAGCGGGGCGTGCCGTCGAAACCCATCCCTTCCGGCGGCTCTTTCTCATTCCGGCGATTCATCGGGATGATAGCCTGAGCGCCCAATGCTCGAGCGGCTTCATAGTTTTTCGTCTGGTCGTATCCTGCATCCATCAACACGAAGCGAATCCGCCAGTCGTGGTGATGAAGCTCTTCCATGAGGGGAATGGCCATCTCTCCATCGTAGACGTTCGCTGGCGTGACCCGAAGCGCGATGGGGAGTTCGCTCTCCGCGTCGACTGCTATATGGACCTTGTAGCCGAACCACGCCAGCTTGTTGCCGAAGGCGTCAAACTTCGCGCCCCAGTTGGCCCGATTGGAGGGCTGGACACCTGAGCGTGGGTGTTTCCGCTCATAAGCATGGATCGCCGTGCTGTCGATGGCGACGTGTTCGCCCTCGATGAGCCCTTCATCACGGCATTGACGAACCAACTCGGCAAATAGTGTCTCCGCAACCCCTTTGTCGATGATGGCCCGAAAGACGCGGCTTAGAGTCGCGACGGACGGAACCGATTCGTGAAGGGAGAAGCCGCACTGATAACGAAAGCGCAAATCACTCTCCAAACGTCGGCGAAGCTGCGTAAAGGTCGAGATACCTTCAAGGGGTGCCGCGAGAAATGCGCGCAAGATGGCTTCGCGAGAGATGGGCTTGGCCCCTTGGGGTGTCAAACTTCTCAACTTCGAGGCATACTGGCTCAGATCGAGCGCGGAGAAAAAACACTCACGCCGCTCCGAAGGGTCAATTTCCATCCATTCGTCAAAGGAAAAGAGCCATGTTTGTCGAATGTACACGTTGGACTTCGCCCCCTTAGAAAATGGTTTGGTGGATACCATTTTCTTTCTCTCAAGTTGGGGTGAAGTCCTTCTTTGTGCTCGAAAAACCCTTGCCGCACAAGGACTCGTGATTCTGCAAAAGGCTCAGATAAATAAACCTCGCCTCTACATTTGCACGGAGTTAGTTGCTAATGTGGTTTGGTAATGTTTGTTCACTAACATCTATTGCATTTTGTAATTTCTTTAGATTCACCGAATTATCTTGCGTACAATCCTCCAAAAGATGAGTAACCTTTACAACGAAATTAAACATCTGAGATTGATTTACATTTAACATATCCGGAAACATCATTGGAAAGGCGATTCCTTCGAGGGTATAAGCGATCTTATCCATATCATGAACACCGAGATGACTGAGAGAAGATGCGCTGGCATCCAAATAAACCCCAGCCTCTCCAATCATAAGAGCCCTCGTTTCCGGGGAATTACCTTGGCTATTGGGAATGATTTTCATCGTTGTCGCTGCTTGAAGTAAGCCTAAAGCGTTGAAAATATCTCTGTCTGCCGTCGCACGCAATTTCTCCGTTTCATTCAATAGGTATACATTTGCTAAGAGAGAGAGAATCAAAAGCAGAGCTCCACCCATGATCAATATTTTTTTCATCATGTTACCTCCCATGAGGACTTAAGCAATTAACATTGAGC
>NZ_JXBW01000033.1 GCF_001447355.1 Alicyclobacillus tolerans
GCAAGGTGCGCGCGATTTGACGCTTACATATTGCTTCGCATGTGATATGATAGTAGAAACTTACGGATTTGGATGTGTTGTTTTCATGGCATGGGACAGTAATACGCATTTTTATCGTATGGGAACGAAAACAAACGATAGTGAACCTAAGTTAAGCGATGTCTTGAAGTATAAAAGAGACATTGAACCTTGGTTATCTGCTGTCTTCCAATCGGAGCACTTGTCATTGTTGCTTGGAAGTGGTTTTACGAGTGCATTGGCGAATTTGGCGGGTGCCTCACAAACAAATATGAACCGAGTATCGTTTGGTCATCCGGACCCATTGCCATATGAAGACCGTGTCAATATTGTGGCAGAGCAAAGTGCAGCTGCGTGCGAGCGCGGAAGTGCCAACATGGAGGACCAAATTCGCGTTGCCTTAAATCTTGTTGAAGGTTTACGAATTACTCAAGATCCTGCGGTTGAGGAATGGACGTCTGCGCTGAATCGTGTGTTTAGGAGCTTGCTTGAATCGGTACTGACCACTGAGGTTGGAATCCTCAAGTGTGTCCATGAGAATACGAATGAAGTAGAGCAGACATTGGTTTCGTTCCTCTTGAGTTTTGCAAGCCGCACGGCTTCAAGAGAACGACTCAACGTTTTTACAACGAATTATGATCGTTTAATTGAATATGGATGTGACCTTGTCGGACTTCGGACGATTGACCGGTTTTTCGGAACATTAACACCATTGTTCCGCTCATCCCGGATCGCTGTTGATATGCATTATAATCCTCCAGGTATTCGTGGAGAACCACGGTATTTAGAGGGAGTAGTTCGACTCACTAAGCTCCATGGTTCGTTAGACTGGCGATTCGAAAAGAATCAGTTAAAGAGGTACGGCATCCCGTTTGGAGCGCCGACTAATCATTCGGATTTTTCCGGCGATCCTTTACATTCCGTGATGATTTACCCTAATCCAGCCAAAGACGTTGAAACACTTCTGTTTCCTTATGCAGAGCTTTTCCGTGACTTCTCATCTGCATTGTGCAGACCTAATTCTGCACTTGTCGTCTATGGATATGGCTTTGGAGACGATCATATCAATCGCGTAATTTCAGATATGCTTTCCATTTCGTCAACGCATCTCGTTATCATTTCTTGGGATCATGCTGGGGGTAGACTAGAGACATTTTTGAAGAGAGTGGGGCGTCAGGCGCAAATATCTTTATTGGTAGGGCATCATTACGGGGATATTAAGAATTTGGTGAATTACTATCTGCCAAAACCATCAATTGATGATATCTCAATTCGTAGGACCGCATTGGAGGCAAGGCGAGATTATGCAATTGAATCTGAAGGTGATGCAGAACAAGGGAGCAATGATGAATGAACTCATATGTTGAAAAAATCGCTTCATTGACGGTCGGAACAATTGAGTCAGTCGCTCCCAATGAATTTAGAGTTCTGCTTGATATTGATGCTCCGCAAACAACGGCACTCAATGCAGTCGTTCCACAGGGATTTCCGAGACTAAATGGATATGTCCTCATTCCCAATGAAGTTGGTTCAATTGTTGGAATTGTTACTTGGCTTGGTATTGAAAGGTCAGCTTATCCTAGACGTAGTGGCTTTAAGGACTTTGGTTTGTTAGATTTACCGTTCCCACTGCGAAAAATGACTGTCTTGCCACTTGGAACACTGCAACAGACCGTGGATCGTGAATACCCAGATAGACTTACATACCAGTTAAACCGTGGACTTAGTGTATATCCATCGGTTGGAGATAAAGTGATATTACCCTCTGTGAGTCAACTAAGGAACATCATTGAGGGAGGTGAAACGGAACTAGGAGTGGTGATCGGGACTTCGGTTCTTGCCGCAGATGCCAAAATTTCAGTTCATCCAAACAAAATTTTTGGAAGACACCTGGCTATACTCGGAAATACGGGAAGCGGAAAATCTTGTACGGTTACAGGGGTAATTAGATGGACGCTGGAGCGTGCGGAAGAGGAGCGCACAAAACGACAGTCAAAGAAACCTCTCAACTGCCGTTTTATTGTATTAGATCCGAATGGCGAATATCGTAATACTTTTGATGATTTACATGCGCGTGTGTTTCAAGTGCAAGGGGGGCACAGTAAATTCACAGATATCCATTCTACACGAAATATACAAGTCCCTGCCTGGTTGTGGGACGAGCAGGAATGGGTAGCATTTACTGGTGCGAGGCCTGGTGTACAGCGTCCAATGTTATTACGCGCCTTACGAGAATTAAAAGCTGGAGGTAAGCTGGATCTCACCGAGGTAGATGCAGTAAGACGATACTTAAGTTTCGTCAAGCAGAAACTACAATTCATCGTAAATGATCCTGCTCAGTATACCGAGTATACAAAATACAAGGATGTTGGCGGGCTTCTCGTCTCTGTTCAAGACAAATGTATGAGATTTCAAGTACCAGATGAAGGCTTGTCGAGGGCGATACAAGAAGTAGTGAACCAATGTGATGAGATTATTCGACGCAGGAGAAACGATAAAGGGTATTGGTCATCATTCGTCGAATCAGAATTGTTGGAGTTAGTCAATCGTACGAATACTGTGATAGCTCAGTGTGGAGAAAGTGTTGAACAAACACCAGAGGTGGATGCGAATTCTCCAATTCCCTTCAATGTGCACGCCTTAGCAGACTATTTGGATGACATGACCCTACATGAGAGCCCGGGTAATGTTCAGCATATACAAACATTGAGTGCACGAATCCGAGCACTCCTTAAAGATGCGAAGCTTGGGGCAATTATCGCACCGTCTGAAAACATAACTTTGGAACAATGGCTTCATAGTTACATTGGTTCTGGTGATGAGAAAGATGGCGCGATTACAGTTCTAGACTTATCGCTTGTACCCAGCAATGTCGTTCATATCGTGACCGCAGTTATTGCACGCATGGTTTTCGAACTGGTTCAACGTTATCGTCGTACCCACAATGGTAGAACCCTACCAACTGTACTCGTGCTTGAAGAAGCCCATTCGTTTATCAAACGTTCTAGTGAGCATACAGATGAGGGTGCGATCGATGCTGCAGACGTTTGTCGAGAAGTTTTCGAACGAATTGCACGAGAGGGACGCAAATTTGGTCTTGGGCTAGTGCTTTCGTCGCAGCGTCCATCAGAGCTTTCTCCCACAGTCTTATCCCAATGTAATACGTTTTTGCTGCATCGTATAGTGAACGATAGGGACCAGGAACTAGTTAGTCGACTCATTCCGGATAACTTAGGCGGCTTTCTACAGGAGCTTCCGAGTCTGCCGACCGGTGAAGCCATCTTGATGGGCTGGGCTGCACCCATCCCTGTTCAAGTCAGCATTACTCGACTCAAGGACGAGCATCGGCCTCTATCAGATGATCCAAAGTTCTGGGAGGTTTGGGTTGGTGAAGAAGCCCGTGAATTAAAATGGGAACAAATTGCCCGGGATTGGACGGCACAACTGGAATGAGTCAACTAGATCTCAGTTCACGTATCTTGAAATAGTTCTGAAAACCGAGCATGCGTAAAAAACTTAGGAGCAAGTTCGATACAGTGAATAATGCATGGCAGTGCCCTAATAAGAGGGTTTTGCCTCAATGGTTGGGCGGTGAATGGGATTAGAAGCAACCTTGTGTGCGCACTGGGGCTGACGTGCCCAGTGAAGCCCCCGTAGATGGTGATTTCAAAGACAAGGAAGGCCGTTTGAAGGTTTTCCAGTCCTGGTGTCGAAACTTGTACATAACGCTACATATCTGCCGAAAAGAAATTTTGTGTAGCATCCTGCTGCAATTAGCTAGAAACATTGAGGATCCGGAATCAACTTTCAACACGATGAACATGGTTTGAAAGGCGGTAAAGAGGCCACACGAAAAGTTTGTTGAATACAGCGTGCGACAACAATTGAAATCGGCGTAAACCATCTTTGCTCTAAAGTTAAGAGGTCAGTTGCAAGGAGCGTAACCATGTCAGAAAACGCTTATCGATTTGACAGATCTAAAGTCATACAGAATATTCAACCGTCACCGCTGTTGCACCGTGAAAGCAGCAGAGACTGGGCCAATATTGTGGATTTCTCTCAGCTTGACTTTGGGAGAGGTATGTTAACTCATCCAAAGTACTGTATAAGAGAAAGTCTGCTCAGCCATGACCCAAGTTTACCTCCTGTCGATGCCCCGGTGTCGCTAACCGGTCTCGACAATTTTTTATTGACATTTTCCTTGAAAGCCTACCTTAGATCGCGAGCAGTTCCGCACGCTGGCAACTGGATTTTGGGTTTACCACCTTACTCTCATAGTTATGCACTTCTGTTGGCCTACCATTTAATAATGAATCATGTAAGCTCTTCTCTGGCCAACTACGAAATTGGCCGATTTGAACCAGAGACCGGGGTTTTAATCGTCACTGATAACATTGAAGTCGCATCGAATATTTGGCGAGCAAACGTGAATGGAGCTTTTCTACACGACTATTTGCCAGTTTTCTCTTTGGAGGCGGGGGAATTTAAGCTGTTGCAACACGCTGGTACCTCAAAGGTTCGAACCTCCCGTGACGCGGTAGACGGTTCACTACCATGGCTCGGATTATTCCGTGCGTATCGTCATGAGATACCGCAAAGTCTACCCCACAGACCGGCGGTCATAATTTTGGATTTTCTGCCATTTAGACATCGCAAGCGATTCGTGGATATAGTCGCATGGGCCAATCAAATGGCCGACCACGTAATTGCGATTACCCCACGCTACGATGATTCTTTCAAAATCGGCAAAACCCTGTTTCCGTACGTTCTACCCATTGATTCACATAGTATTAATACCTTGGAAGAAGCAGTGGACCTTCGTTTACATGAGGCTCATGTGGAACCTGTCACGGCATCTTTAAGTCTACAGGGTTCGTTACCTTATTTGTTAAACATGAATCCAGATCTCCATATCTGTCGTTTCGATTTCGGAGACGTGTTCGAATCATTGCTGAACAAGACTTTTGGCTTAATCAATCAGATCAATGTCACTTTTGCGACCAAACCGAGGTCCATTGAATTTTTATATTGGGTGCTTCTTGATTTGCTGTCGTTGACGGTACCGCTAGAATGGTATGAACGAACAAAGAGGGCACAGGGTGAAAAAACACTTCTTGACCGTATTGAATCTGCCAAAAAAATATGGTCGGATGATCTCGAGGAAAGAGCCATCACTCGATTTTTGGTGCCGCAATTGGTTGGCCACGTTGAACAGATTTATCAAATGCTTCTTAACTACAGTTCAAGTACACGGGGCGAAGTGCTCGAAGAAGTCCTAATAGAACATTTAGAGAGCAATCGCCGCGCTATAGTCGTAGTGGGTGATGACGTAAACGCTTCTGAATTTAAATTCTGGTTGCGATACAGAAGACGATTGTCATTGAACGATCTTAACGATATTAGCGTCCTAACTCAGCGTACCCTGGCTAAAGAACAATTAAGAACCATTTATCAAGATCACGTTGAAGTCCCAAGAACTTGGGTCGTCTCTGGTGTTTGGCGTCGGAAATATGTTGGCTCATTTTACATACCTAACGGATCAAGTCTGTTCATGGTCTCCGCAGCTTATGAGGAGTCCATTGCACGTCAGCAGTTGATACAGAGATTTGAAGCAGACAATGAGACCGCTGAGAAGATGTTTAATTCTTTGTCCAATTTGTTTTCACTTGATTCTACCGCAGATAAGACCAAATCTTTACCTGGCAGCGTGAACATAAACACAAAGACATATTCCGTGTCTCCCGTTGAGAGAAAGTTCAGAGCTGCTGAGTCAGCGGCTGAACCACAACTGAACCTATCACCAATAATGGGAGTAGAAGTGCTCAGAGAACTTGTTTTGTCCGACCATGAAGAAGTTTTCGAGGATCAGCAGGCAAGAAGTCCACAAGTCTTGTGGAATGAAAGCGATACTCTAGATGAAATCCTATCTTGTTTACGATTACAGTCGATCTCACTCGGTGATAACAACGACCAGTACAACTTTTTTACCGTGGATGGTACTCCCTTAAAGGTGATTAAGGCTGGTGGAAACGAAGTGGAGCAAATGACTCCGCTCGAACTTCAGACCGGAGACATTTGGGTCCGTGTCAAACAACCCCAGCGCCACGAGTTGTTTCAGACGGTATTGGAATCGGCCTCAAATACGATGACTATGATGTGGTTACAAACCAATCTTGAAGAGTGGAAGGAGATGCTCCGGATTGTCTGGGCGAAGTTCTCCGTTGGGTCCTATTCAAGAAAAAATACCTATGAAAAAATCGCTGCCAAGGTACGAGCGTCCGGGGGAACGAGGGTACACTGGCTCACGATCAAGACTTGGATGACAGGTGAAGTTACATCAGTAAGGGATGAAGTTAATGTTCATGCAATTGCGCTGCTTACGGAAGATGAGCGATTTATAGGCCGACACATACAAATTTATGCCGCCATGCGGAAGTTGTGGACAATACATATTCAGCTTGGTAAACATCTTGGGAAGTTGATCATGCAGCAAGCGACGCGTGGATTGGAGAACACGCCCACCGAGTCATGGATTGACCTCGGTGAAGGTATACGGATCCCGGTGGAAGACATCATTGAGGTAATTGATTTACATCAAATACAATTTGTAGAGCGTGACACTGTATACGAGGTACAATCACGATATACCAACTTCGGGTTTTCAGACTCGGAAGTAAATACTCTCCTGTCGAGGGGGTTAATTAAACGTGGATAAAAAGCCATCCGCGCAAGATGAAATTGCTCTGGTGAATCATCTACACCAAGTGGTGTGCGATGGTTTATTAGGACGTAATTCAACAGAGGTAGTTGGCGAAGAGCCAAAACGCCGCATTTTTGCAGGCGTTTTGTTTCCGTCTGACGAGTATATTCGTCGTTTACCAACCGAGATCATGCTGAGTGTTGATCCACAACCACAATACCTTAGTATTGCGCGAAACGTTAATCAGGGAATCGAGTTCCTGGTTTATCCGGAAAATGGTTTTGTCAGTCTTCTGATATCGGGTGTTTTCACCCTTTATGTGAGAGTTTTTCCGACTTATCAGGAACAACTGTCATATTTGGATCACTTGATGAAACAAGCGTCAACGGACGAGGTTGAATCACTTGAGTCGGAATATGATGAGACTGATGAGGATAGTTCAGAAATGGACAGCGATAACGAAGACGAGGATGGGAACGAAGATACTATTCCTGAGCACCAAAAGGGACTTGTATTGCTGGAAAAGTACCGCCGCGTAGACGTTAAATTCGACGGCATCAAAATAAAAGTTGACTGCGGCGCTTTGGAATCACAGACGATAGATCTCCTGGAGATAATTAACAAGAGTGTTTCCATCTGCGAATCCTGGGACGATGTATTCTCCGTAAAACCAGAGTTGATTCATCATACCGGGGCCGTCCCAATGGAACGGATTCCGCAGAGCGAGATGGATTTCTCAACTTATATCCACCAAGTCAAGTCCGACAATGTTGTATTCCCTAACTGGAATGCATCCATCAATATGGACCCACGGGAATACCGCGATAGACAAGGGCAGATCCTGAATCGAATTTCCGTTACATTGATCAATGTGACGCCAACCCCTCCTCCTAATTCTGGGGAACCTTTGACGGGACACCCTTCGGAGTTTTTTGACTGTCAGTTAAGTGTCACACTGGTAGATGGTCAGCATGTTCCCTATGAATTTGATGGGGCGCCCGACGATTATCGGACCGACAAAAAATTCGATGTCCGTGGAGTGAACTGTGTCGGCGTACGAGATCAGTCATCGTCTGGTGTGGTACTACGAACGGAGACAATTCCAACCTTCTTTCAAACCCACTACCGTACCCGTGAAGATTATGCGGTGTTGTTTGATGACTTGACAGCGCCCGACAAAGTAATCAAGTCTCTATCTAAGATTTCTCAGGACATGAGAGCATACAGAGATACGTGGACTACCTTTATCCGGAACGGAGGGGATAGTGATCAGCCTCTTCGCACAGAAGCTGAAGTTAGCAGTTGCAAAAGAGACTTCGCAGAGTTTGAAGCGGAAATCGCTTCGTTCGATCTTGGGGTTTATGCGCTTGAACGTGACTCACGACTGATGCGTGCATTCACTATGATGAATGAAGTATTCGCACGTGCAGGTGCGGGCAGGTATGTTTCATGGCGTCTGTTCCAAATTGTCTTTATCGTGCGCATACTTCCTAGTCTATTAGCACGTGAAGTACTAGATTCGGATCCAAGAAGGGAAGAAATCATCTCATCAAATGAATTTGCCGAGGTACTTTGGTTCCCCACCGGAGGCGGTAAAACCGAAGCGTATCTAGGCGTAATTACGACTTCTTTATTTTACGACCGACTTCGGGGGAAGAAGGTTGGCTGTACGGCTTGGATACGGTTTCCTCTCCGTATGTTGTCCAAACAGCAACTTGATCGATTGGCACGAGTTTTGGTTTATGCTGAAGAATATCGTGAACAATGCCCGGAACTCTCTGGAGATGTTTTTTCCATTGGTTACTTCGCGGGTAGCGGTAACACAGACAATTTTTTATCGAAAAAGTCCAGAGATCGTTATTTTCAATCCGAGCGGTCGAAGCAAAAGAGAATGCTTTTGCATCGGTGCCCGCATTGTGGTACGAAGTTGCATCTTGAGTTTAATGAGGACCGTTGGCTAATAGAGCATAGGTGTGTCAATCCGAATTGTTTTGTGACAAAAAGTGAACTGTTGCGTGGCGTTGTCCCCGTATACACGACGGATTCTGAGATTTATCGATTTGTTCCGTCCGTCATTTGCGGTACGGTTGACAAGCTTTCAATACTCAGCCGTTACAGGGAGTTTTCACACCTATTTGGACAAGTAAACGGCAGGTGTGCTAAGCACGGGTATTTGTCTGACCGTTGTATCGTTGGAGCGAACGATGAGTGGCAATCATGCAACGAGAAGGCAAAAAGTACTAGGGCGTATAAAGAGTCTGTTCGAAGCCTTCGTGAGGCCTTTTATGACCCTGTGCCTTCATTACTTATTCAGGATGAGCTTCACCTCCTTAAGGAGGAACTAGGTGCCCTCGACGGGCATTACGAAGGAGCGCTTCAAGAATTCTCAAGAATCTTCGGCCGTCAACCTTTTCACCTACCAAAGGTGATTGCAGCGACTGCAACAATTGAGGCGTATGAGCGTCACATTAATCATTTGTATACCCGCAAGGCACGACGATACCCTTCTGCAGGATATAAACCGGGAGAGTCGTTTTATGCAACTAGTAAACCAACTGTAGAACGGCGTTTATACCTTGGAATTCTCCCTCATACCAAGGCGCTAGACGAAGTCATTAATCGCTGCTTACTATTATACAATCGGGAGATCATGAGACTGTATCAAGATCCTGAGGCGTGGTTGCGTTTTGAATCGAACACACTCGTCAACCGTGACGCATTTTTAAATCTCCTGACTATGTACGACCTGTCGCTAGTTTACGTCAATCAAAAGGGTATGGCACGGGACGTCAGTCGACGTCTTATGGAGTCGACCGACGATGAGTTAAGGAGATTTTGGAGTGGCGTTGAGAGTTTCGAATATCAGGCACAGGTGTTAACGGGCGACAACGACATGGATGTGATTTCCGAAACCATTGATCGCGTGGAAGCGGATATGCACAATCGGGTATTTCCTACTAAGCTTCACAGCGTTATTGCGACCAGTCTTATTAGCCACGGCGTGGATTTAGAGAGAATTAATGCGTTTTTTATGGCAGGCATGCCGTCCAAACAGGCAGAGTACATTCAGGCGAGTAGTCGGTCCGCGCGTTCACATGCTGGAATGGTTTTCTGCGTCTTCCGGCCGAATGATTTGCGTGAAAGATCGCAATATCAATACTTCATTCAGAATCACACTTTCCTGAATCATTTAGTTGATCCTGTTCCTATAAATAGACTTACATCCAAAGTCATTGAGCGCACCCTACCCGGACTACTAGCTGGTTTGTTGCTTTGCGTACACTCACAGCGATTCACATCGACAATTTACAATTGTAAGACGTACAGGGACTACTGTGCGGATATGACGACGCGGGGAATCGATGTTAGGAAGGAACTCATCGGCCAACTCCAGCGAATGATAGGTATTGATTGGGACTACTTCCCGCTTATAGCTCGTCAGAAAGCAGAAGCCGTCATTCAAAGCCAATTTGAATACTGTGAACATCTTCTGCAATCAAGCGCAGGCGATTGGAAAATAAAGGACGAACGAGTGCTTAATCCACTGACTAGCTTTCGGGATATTGAGGAAGGTATACCTCTTATGCCGGCAACCGAAACTGGATGGATTCTTACAAGTGTTGAGAGTAGTTTCCATCAATCACAGGGGAAGTGAAGTTGATGACAGACCAAAACGAGCGCCGCGCTAGAAGTCAGGTTTTCTTTAGGTATTTACCTGGATCTGTATTTTACGCTAGCCGCTTTTGGCGTAAGGTAGATGAATTGGATTTGAGGGAATTTACGCAGTCACGTGAATATTTGCTAAACCAAGTACTGCAATTCAAAAACAATTGGCCAGCGAACAATCAACTGCCAGTCGATGTATATCCCGATCGACCGGATAGCTTTTTCTTTGGCGAGGTCACGCGTGTTACTTACAGTCTCTTTCCGCTTGTATTCTATTGTAACAAGTGTGCAAACACACACTCCTACAGGACCCTGAATGAAATCATTCGGGTTAATCCTAAACTTACGTGTCAATTTTGCAAACAGGGCAGGTTGCAGCAATATCCGTATGCTTTAATTCACCAGAATGGTGACATTCAGCCCTTACGAGTCCAGTTGTTAAAAGGGAACGATTGGTATAGTCAGCATAACGGTCTTAAAATGAATGACACGAGGCGCTTCACGACTGCCACTTGGTATGATTATAAGCGACGTGTTTCTCTGGGGTCACTTGGCACGCGATCGACGAGTCTGCCAAGAGTTCCGGGTTCAAAAGCAGGTCTGTCTGGAACAAATCTGGGCGATGGCGATGTGCATTATCCTGTGATTAAGTCCTTTGTAAATCTTCAAAACGATGTGTTGGAAAAACGTAAACAGCATGATGCATTTCCTGAGATTCAACTGGCGGCATTATTTCAACTGCAATCATTGGATTTTGAACACTTCTCTCGTAACTTTGAACAGGGAAGTGAGAAGGATGTCCTAAGTGACATTATGAAATCGGCGAAAGACTCTGAGCGGGAAATCCTACTTAGATTAATGCGAGAAAAAGGTATTAATCTGGATGCGGGGAAGAATGGCATCCAGGATGAGGTTAACACCCTGTTTGGAGGGAACGTTCCGCGTGAAAGAGTCTTAGCGGATCGGTCACTGCACGAATTCGTTTTCACTTGGTTTGAGAACGACGGAATTAGTTTGCAGAACAAGATGCACGAAGCACGACAGGAACTTGACGGGGTTCGAGAGGCTCAAACTGCGAGTGCACTTACCGAAACCACGAATCTCGGTCTTTCTTCATTGATGCTGGTTGAAAAGCTTCCTGTGTTGACGTTGGGATTAGGATTTACCCGCAAGACGTACAACCGTGAGGAAGCGGTATTAAATCCCTTTCGACAACGAATAGACGGAAAAGAACGGGTCGTCATACCCATCTTGAAGAATGAGAACGAGGCAATTATTTTCAAGCTCAATCCACAACGGATCTTAGCATGGCTGCATGTCAATGGAATTACAAATCCTCCCGTGTCGACAGCAATCACGCCACAGGGGGCGCACGCTTACCTTTATGATCGATTTGTTTTTTCTTCCGTTCCGGATGACGAAATTTCTCGGATCGTTTTGAAAGACTGCGGAGGCAGTGAGAACTATTTGATTTCAGTGATGTCCTTCCGACTTCTGCATACGATCATGCATATACTATTACAAGCTGGTAAAGCTGTACTAGGATTAGATATCGATAGCATCTCGGAATATCTCTTTCCCAGTGCGCTATCGGGCGCAGTATATGTCTCGAAATTACAAGGCGGTGGAATGGGTGCACTCGTTTCAGCATTCGAAAGCGACCTATCACGGTGGCTTCGAAATGCCTATGATAAGTCCCAGTCGTGTCTGTATGATCCGGTTTGTCACGAGCATGGCGGAGCGTGCCACGCATGCCAATACGTGAAATTTTCTTGTAGATACTTTAATCATGGATTGAGTAGGAATCTGCTGACGGGTGGTATAATCCCGGATTTTGACAAGCACCACTTGTTCGTAGGTTACTATTCCTCAAAGGTAGATGAGGTAATTTCGCAGTGGACAACCAAAGTGTGAATGTTGTTAGGATTGTACAACTCGCCCAAAAGTATCAGGTTGAAAGTCATATCATGCGTTGGGCAGGACTCTTGCGCTTCTTTGCTTATGCATTCCCGGGTGGGTTCATGTTAAAGGATTGGCATGCATTAGGCCTGGAAACTCTAGATGGAGATATTGTCCGGGGATTTTTGCATATCCTGGTAGACGCAAATTATGTTTGTAAGGAACAGCAGAGGTTTAAAGTTGTTGATGATGATGGTCTACAGCGGATGCTGGAACTTGTCAATATCGTGCTCCGTATCAATGAGCCCTTGAATGAAGCACACGAGAGTCGTATGTTGTGGTCAATTCCTTCCAATGCCAATGTTCCATCGAGCGTCGTGTCATCGTTTCAATATATCAATTCTTGGATAATCCAGATTGCCCAACGCGCTATTCAACGGATTCTATTTGTATCGCCTTACTACACAGAGTCCGGGATGAGAGTGTTGGAACCAACGATATTGGCACTACTTAGGAACCGTCCGAACGTGTCAATACAATTCGTAGTGAGTGACTTGGCACAAGAGGCCAACTCTAAAGCTTTTCGTTACCTTTTCGGTGTTATAGATCACTTTCACCACAATCGGATCAGCGTATATCAACCGTCAAACGTAATCAATGAGAGTTTATGGTTTCATGCAAAATTTATGGTGGTGGATGGGAAGAGCGGCTACTTGGGGTCCGCAAATTTCTCAAAACGGGCGCTGGATGACCAATTCGAATTGGGTGTTCCACTGAATGGACACCAGGCGGAAACATTGGGAAAGTTAGTTGACTATTGGATGGAATGTGGCAATCTTGTTCAGTATAGCTTTCCATAATCATTAAATCAGATTGTGGTCTGACTTATCTTCACATCTTATGTTGGTATCGTGCTATAATGACGGACAGCTGGTTATGATGTTCACAGTGTTTCGAGGAGAATTGTGATGGCGTACCCTTTACATAGTGATTTTCAACCTGTATATACAACGGCATTTGGACAGGCGTATTGTTGTGACTCTGCAAAATTCCTTCAGACGCTTCCGTCCGAATCGATTGACTTAATTGTTACTTCTCCGCCGTTTGCGCTTATTAAGAAAAAGAGCTACGGAAACGAATCTACAGCACATTATGTGGATTGGTTCATCGACAATTTTGCTGCAGAATTGATGCGGGTACTTAAGCCAGAGGGTAGTTTAGTCATCGATATAGGAGGGACGTGGAACAAAGGAAAACCAACAAGATCCTTATACCACTTTGAACTCCTAATTCGATTGTGCAAGGATATTGGCTTCCACCTTGCTCAAGAGTTCTTTTGGTACAATCCAGCAAAAATGCCAAGTCCGGCTCAGTGGGTGACGATCGAACGCATTCGTGTGAAAGATGCGGTGAACGTTGTATGGTGGCTATCTAAGTCCGAACGTCCTAAGGCTAATAACAAACGGGTTCTGACGCCTTATAAGAAGAGTATGAAACAACTTTTGAAGTCCGGCTACAATGATGGGCCACGACCGTCAGGGCACAATGTTTCAAAAAAGTGGGGCATTGACAATGGTGGTGCCATTCCGCCGAATTTGCTGAATTATCATGACATCGATTTGTCCCTGGTTGATAACTTGCTGGAGATCGCGAATACACGCTCTTCTGACCGATATTTGGCTGCGTGTCGAACTCTTGGAATAAAGGCGCATCCGGCAAGATTCCCACGCCAACTGCCTCAATTTTTCATAGAGTTTCTTACTGACCCAGGCGATCTTGTATATGATCCATTTGGCGGTAGCTGTGTGACTGGAGAAGTCGCGGAGGAGCTTGAACGTCAGTGGATTACATCCGAAATTGACCCGTCATACGTATTATCGTCAAAGTATCGGTTTTTTGATTTAGAGAGCAGCGTCGGGGACGAAGAGTAAACTATTCACCTTTGGTAATAGGATTGTTGCAATGTAAGCGTCAAATCGCGCCCACCTTGCATTCCCGCCTACGGCTGCACCAAACTCATGCATGACGAACAACCCCGCCGGAGAGCCGGCGGGGTTTGTTGTCATATACGACTTTGATACAGCATTGGAGTAATGCAAGGTGCGCGGGATTTGACGCTTACCTCCT
>NZ_JXBW01000034.1 GCF_001447355.1 Alicyclobacillus tolerans
TCCCATTGGATTGCAAGATACAGTCTGTATGCGACAATATAAGTTGGATGAATTGAATGCAAAGCGGGCGATACACGTGGATCGGACAACAGCCACATTTGTCATTCGCAATGGAAGGCTGGTTCTTGAAGATTCCATTTGTGACGGCGGATACATTTATGTTGAGCAAGGCGTGATTCGCGAAATTGGACAAGAAGAAAGCTTTTCGCGCACGTTTGCTGACCGTTCCATCACGGTGTTCGATGCAAACGATCAATGGATTTTGCCTGGCTTTATTGACATACATATCCACGGAGGGGACGGCTACGAGG
>NZ_JXBW01000035.1 GCF_001447355.1 Alicyclobacillus tolerans
TATTGATAGAAGGTACACCATCGGGCGTAGAAATTCCTAAAGTCGTGAACGCCATTACGTCAGTACAGGGTATTCAACATGTGCATGATTTGCATGTTTGGACAATAACCAGCGAAAGAAACGCATTGTCCTGACATGTGGTCGTGGACGGGAAAATGACCGTAGAAGACACGCAGAAGTTGTTACGAGATGTAGAACACAAGCTGGTTCATTTGGGTATCGGTCATGTAACGATTCAAACCGAAGATCCTACGCATCTACATGACGAGTCCATTCTATGTAAGAACGATGGTATTGAGGATCATCATCATTGAAATGAGAGGAGTCTTATAATGTCGTCCAATGTTGTGTCTGTGAAGAAGGGCGTAAACATCGAGGTCGTTTCGATTACATGGATGGTGATTGAAGCGGCAGTTGCTATTGGTTCTGGTATTATCGCTCATTCGTTATCGCTCGTTGCATTTGGTGCTGACAGCATTATCGAACTCATTGCTGGGGGCGTATTACTCTGGAGATTGACAATTGAAGCGCAAGGCGCAAGTCTTGCTCGTGTTAAAAAGGCGGAGAAAACGTCATCTTGGGTAGTCGGTATTGCGTTGCTACTTATTGCCGCGTATATCGTAGTCGCTTCCATCGACAAGCTCCTCACCCATCAAGGTGCAGAAGCGACCTATATGAGAATGGGTTTGGCAGTTGCCTCTGGAATTATTATGCCGTATCTGTCGCGGGCTAAAAAACAAATTGGATCTGAAATTGGCAGTAAGGCACTTCGGGCAGATGGATCTTGTAGTATCGTCTGCGCCTACATGGCATGGACGGTTCTTGGTGGAGTTGTTTTGATTGTCCTACTTGGGTGGTGGTGGATTGACTCCATCGCGGCGTTGGGACTTGTGTATTTTGTGGTCAAAAAAGGTTGGGAAGCCGTTCAGGAGGCTCGTGGAAAGGAAGAGACATGTGGATGTTGCCACTAAAATCCCAGTGCACGCAAAGCGGGTATTCAATATTGCATTACCCGCAATCGGAGAAGCTTACCTACAGAATTTACTGGGTATCGTTGACACCTTTTTTATTGCTAAATTAGGTCTTGTCGCAATTGACGCAGTAGGTGTTACCAATGTATATAGCATGACGTATGTGGGTGTGTTCATAGCAGTTTCAGCGGCACTCTCTGTGTTTTTGTCTCGCGCGGTTGGGGCAAAAAACTTCGAACGTGGCCATTCTTCAATCTGGCATGGATTTGTCATTGCATTCATAGTCGGTATCATCGTATCCCTTATTTCCGTACTCTTTGCCGTACCGCTGTTACATATCATGGGCGCTCACGGAACACTTCAGAATACTGCATTTCCTTATTTTACAATTGTTCTTGGGATTTCTCCGTTAATTGCCTTATTCACCGTTCAGTCAGCGGCGTTTCGAGCAATTGGAGACACCAAGACACCTCTTCGAGTGGGACTTGAAATGAACGCTTTGCACGTTGTATTCGACTATGTATTCATTTTCGGGATCGGTTCGTTTCACGGATTAGGTATCAAGGGCGCGGCAATAGCGATGGTTCTGGCGCGGCTTTACGGACTCATTCGCCTCTGGACAAAATCCCGCCACGTAGATGCAATCGCATTACACGCTTCAGACTTGAACCTTTCAGCTTCGCTCACTTGGAGTATGACCAAGTTTGCAGTTCCAGCCGCATTAGAACGGCTTTCGATGCGCCTTGGGCAAGTTGCGTATTTCGGATTTATCGTGCGGTTGGGCGTGGATGTGTACGCAACACACAATATCGCAGGAACTATCACTACATTTGGAACCACAATCGGCAATGGATTTGCTGTCGCCGCGACAGCCACGATTGGACAGGCGATTGGAAGTGGAAATGAATTAGATGTACGAACGTATCGGCATTGGAGCTATATCGAGTCTGCCGTATCCATGACAGCAGTCGCCATCTTATTGTGTTTATTCAGTCCATGGATCGGATTCTTGTTCACCCATAACCAACATGTCATTCACTTGTTATTCATAATCCTTGCAATTGATATCTTTTCACAGCCTTTCCTGGCGGCGGTGTTGGTAGACACATCCGCCATTCAAGCAGGTGGTAACAGTAAATTCCCGATGATGACAACCATGATTGGCATTTGGGGCATTCGTACACTTGGAGTGTACCTGTTTGCATGGCACTTCGGTTTCGGATTACCAGCCGTCTGGGTCTGTATTGCGGCGGACAACGCACTCCGCGCAGGATTCTTTTTGTGGTATCGAAGGACCCGCAATTGGGTGCAAAAGTTGGCTTGATTCAAGGGGAGGCTTGATGATGACACTATCTGAAATACTTAGAGCCTGCCTTCTCTTTGTCGTTGCTGGGCTGTCAGAAATCGGCGGTGGTTATTTAGTGTGGCAGTGGCTTAGAAATGACAAGCCCATTTGGTTGGGACTGGGTGGAGGCATTATTTTGTTTCTATACGGAGTGGTTGCCACATTCCAGGTGTTTTCGTTTGGAAAGGCGTATGCGGCTTATGGTGGTGCATTTATAGTGATGGCACTGCTGTGGGGATGGTGGGTAGGTAACACAACCCCCGATCTAAACGAGTGGATAGGAGCCGTCATTTGCCTGGTTGGTGTATCCGTAATGCTTCTAAAACGTTGATTTAGTAGCTTTACAAGATGATTTTTGCCAGAGATCCGGCATACAGTAAGGGTTCTGGTTTATGGGGGAGACTTTATTGGTTGTTCTGAAGATGGTTACTCTGATTTTGTCGCTTGGTATGGATACACTCATGATGTCGATATCCTTGGGATTTATCAAAACAAGAGGCAAGGTTAGAATCGCGCTCACGTTTGCTTGTGCAGAAGCAGTAATGCCTCTGGTTGGGTTACTGATCGGTAAAGGTGTAGGACAACTGATTGGCGACTGGGCTTCGCTCATCGGAGGAATTGTACTACTCTGCGTTGCCATATGGCTCATCTTCTTTGAAGACGAGGATGATGAGGAGGAGAAGTTGGAGCGGAACCTGGTCGGATGGACTTTAATTATTACCGCTCTAAGCATCAGTTTGGATGAGTTAGCCGTTGGATTCTCTATTGGTCTAATTGGCGTACCTGTAGTATTGACCATTATTTTAGTGGCATTGCAGGCTTTTTTGTTTACAATCATAGGGCTTACATTCGGGTCACGGTTGAAGCGTCATCTGGGGGAATGGGCGGAGAAATTTGCAGGAATTGTTATCGGTTTGTTAGGTTTATGGATACTGGTTGATGCGGTTTTACAGTTGATTCATCGTTAAGATTTTTAGGGTGCAGACTACCGTGCTTTCTCACCGATAAGAAGATGGATGGTCTTGATTTGCCTGAAACCCATATTCTCCTCGTCTCTGTTCTATATGTTCGCAAAATGAAGTTCTTCCCCGCGCAAAATAAGTTCTTCCCTGAGTAAAATAAGTTGTTCCGTACAGCACGGGTGGATTCGGGTAAAAAGCCTGGATTCGCCCGTCTTTTTTTTATGCCTGAAAGCGACGGGCGGGGAAACTCAGAGCGAAATTTTGAGAGCTACCAGACGCGAAAAATCCTGATATATCAAGGATTCCTGGACTTCTCCCGATCAAAAGTGCGAAAAAATAATTTGCAAAATCTGTACCCCTGCGCCCTTAAACCCTGCTTTCCCCCCCTCGCGCCAGCGAACAACTTCATTCTACGCAAAATCGATGAATCCGGGAAAATTAAGGAAAAAATGGGTGAGAAGAGGCGTGATCCAGCGTAGAAATTCATTTGACGGCGGATATTGGGTGGGAGTGAGAAAAAGTCGAGAAGAGCCAGGCGGGGCAAGGGATTGAGCGGGATTGGTGGGGGGAGCGGGGAGGGAAGGGTTTGATTTGACGGTTACAATTGCGAGTGTACTAAAATTGTTTTCAGGTTGGATATCGGATCGAATTGGAAGCCGAAAATGGCTTATGGTTGCGGGATATGGCATCTCAAATATCGTATCGCCATTTTTTGCAGTCAGCAGTTCATGGGGACAAGTGTTTGTTCTTCGGTTTGTTGAGCGTGTTGGAAAAGGGGTGCGAGGCGCACCAAGGGATGCGCTGATCGCGGACGCAACCACTTCAGCCGAGCGTGGCAAGGCGTTCGGTTTTCACCGTGCCATGGATACGTTTGGAGGAGCTTTGGGACCGTTTCTGACTTTCATCATTCTGCTGATTCACCCAAGTGGGTATCGGACTGTATTTTGGCTCTCCGCTATTCCTGGAATTATCGCCATTGTCGTGATTTTGGCGTTCCTCAAAGAACCACAGAAAGCCAAGTTGGAGAAGTCTAGCACATCACTGCCCAAGATTTCGTTTCGTGGGTTAGATGCTCGGTTAGTGCGTTTTACACTCATTGCTACCTTATTTGCCATCGGGAACTCGTCGGACGCATTTTTGATACTGAAAGCCCAAACTGTTGGCATTGCCGTTACGCTCATTCCCCTGATGTACTTCGTGTTTAACATGACATACAGTCTTGCATCAGTGCAGTGCCCATCGGATCACTGTCTGATCGGATTGGACGGCGTAGTGTTCTTATTGGGGGGTACATCATTTTTGGTTTGATTTATCTTGGATTTGGCTTTGCCCATCAAGAGATATGGATTTGGGTGCTATTTATCATTTACGGACTTTATTATGCGGCAACCGAGGGAGTTCAAAAGGCGCATATCGGTGACTTAGCGAGACAAGGAGAACGCGGTACAGCAATAGGAACATTCAATGCGCTGACTGGCTTGGCGGCATTGCCGGCAAGCGTCATACCAGGCTACCTATGGCAAGCGTTTGGAGCCGCCGTTGCGTTCGCGTACAGCGCGGTAATTGCACTGAGCGCGGCAATTCTCCTGATCGTCTTAAGGGCATAGCATTCATGGGCAAAGGGTGAAGTATGAAGGGTATTAAAGGGAAAGGTAAACGTTTGCATTTCTTGTGTTTAACCATCACATTATTAGCCAGTCCGATGTGCTTGTTGGGCTTTTGTTACACGCAGATAAAATCACAAGCGGGATAACACTGATTTTAGAATCGATGCTTATTATCGTTGCATCTTTGGTGTTGATTGCATGTGTCAGGCTTCTCTTGAAATAGGACGCTCATCCGTTCTGCACCGCGCCGCAAGTCCCCACGTAGTCAAACCGCCTGGACACATACAGCCATTGGAACCAAAGCGCAGCTCCGGGGAACCACGCCATGAGACAATATTGGACATGTTCTGCGATTCTTTGCGCGTTGTGAGCGTGCAGTAAACCGATGATGCCGACTGCAAAGAAGGCGAGTCCCAGTAGGAAAACCAAGAGGATTGCAACCATGACCTCGGGAGCCCGAGCAGACCTCGGTGAACGGATAACGGTCCAGGTTCCCTGGTGCGGCCCCTGAAGTACGTGAAGCTTGCGTTGATTCTGCAGAATGGCTTTGAAACGCTCGTTTGCCCGCCGCTGCATCGTCCAGAAGAAGATAGAGAGCACCACGCAAGTGCAAAGCGGAAGCACGTCCAGCCAAACCCATTTCGCGGAGGTGGGTGTGATGTTGTCGAGAGCGTTCGAGGTCTCATACAATGCGATAACCAACAGCACGAACACGGTGCACATGCCGACGAGTTCCCGCGTGGTAACGTAGGAGCGCACTTGCATCTCCTGCGCGTTTGTTGGGAGGTTATCCATCGGATTCACCTTTCTGGCTCCAACTAATTTGTTTTGAGAGCATTGCATGTTGTCTTATATTCCGTGGCAAGATATAGGTTTGTCCCATATGCGGAACATGAATGGCGTAAACAGCCGTATCATCAAGCCAAATAGCCCGGCATGCTGCATCCGCCGGTGCCAGGGGTCTGCACAAAGGCAGGCAGCAACCCCATTTTATTGAGGCGACCAGGGCTATGCTATACCGTTTTCGACGGATCGATCCGGCCGGGGGAAGCAATCATGCAGACCCTTTCACAACGAGAACACTCATCCATGGACATCTGCATGAGGCAGAATGGGCGCCTCATATAGCGTCTGCAGTAGCGTTCCCACGTGCTGTGCCATCACCTTTGGTGGATACGGCATGTTGTTTGCCAACCACCACTCGACCACGCCAACATATGCATGCACGACAAACGGAATCAGGACGTCCTGAAGAGCACCGCGGCGCTCACCCGCCGTGCGGCGCAGTTCCTCCTGAAAGGCTTCAAATTCAAAGGCGAAAAAGCGAGCCCGAAAGTATGGGGCTCCCTTGCTTGTTAGCATCATCGCGAAAAACGAGTAGTGATTCTCTAAATACTGAAAGCACATTTCCGTTGCAGGCAGCCAATCCAGTTCACATACGCTCTCGCTAAATGTCCGAAGTTCCTCGATAGATTCCTCAATGACGTGATCCAACAGGTCAAACTTATCGACGTAATGCAGATAAAACGTCTTGCGGCTAATATTAGCTCGGTCCGCAATGTCCTGCACCGTAATTTGATCAAAATGCTTTTCTTCCATCAATTCGAGTAACGCCTGTTTCATAGCCTTCCTCGATCTGGCGATCCGCCTGTCCAATGTTGCGAAAGACCTCCTTCTTCATCCTCGAGGTTTAGGTAACAATTTGCTTACCTTCGCGTAATAATACGCAGTTTGACTTACATTGCCTATTGTTGAAAGGGAATACCACAGTATAATCATACACGCATGATTCTTAATACATCAATGTGTAATTTTGCGTGGCGCAGTGGTGCCATAAGGAGGCTGCCTTTGATGAAAGCAAATGCACGTGCCGTCTATAGCGCGGACGGGTCATTTCAACCAGCGGTGATCGAACGCCGGGATTTGCAACCAGACGATGTCTTAATTGAGATTCACTACGCCGGGATCTGCCATTCGGATATTCACACCGCCCGTGGCGAGTGGGGAGGAGTCCAGTATCCGCTTGTTCCTGGCCATGAAATCGCGGGCATAGTGACAGAAGTGGGCACACATGTGACAAAGTTTACAGTCGGCGATCGCGTCGGGGTTGGCTGCATGGTAGATTCCTGTGGCGAATGTGAAAATTGTCGACAAGGTGAAGAACAGTATTGCCGTAAGGGGAATATCGGTACTTATGCGTCCATCGATCGCTATGGTCAATATACCCAAGGTGGATATTCCACGCACATCGTAGTTAAGGAAGACTTCGTGGTCCGTATTCCGGATGCCCTAGCTTTAGATGTTGCGGCACCGCTCCTTTGCGCGGGTATCACAACCTATTCTCCTCTACGCCATTGGGGTGCTGGACCTGGTAAACAAGTTGCGGTGGTTGGATTTGGGGGACTTGGGCACATGGCTGTTAAGCTTGCGCACGCGATGGGGGCACAAGTCACGGTGTTGTCGCAGTCGTTAAAGAAAAAGGAAGATGGTTTGCGCCTTGGAGCGGACGAATACTATGCAACAAGTGAGCCAGAGACTTTTCGAAAGCTTTCTGGTACTTTTGACCTCATCATCAACACGGTGAGCGCGAAGATCGACATCAATGCCTATATGTCGTTGCTAAAAACAGACGGCACTCTGGTGAACGTCGGGGCTCCGCCGGAGGCTCTTGCAGTCAATGTATTTCCTCTGATTCTACACCGGCGATCGTTTGCGGGTTCTGCCATTGGAGGGATTCGTGAAACGCAGGAGATGTTGGATTTCTGCGCGGAGCACGGGGTGGTTCCCGAGATTGAGGTGATCTCAGCTGATCAAATCGACGAAGCTTGGGAACGGGTGTTGGCATCAGACGTGCGATACCGATTCGTGATCGACATTAGTACCATGAAGTCAAATTCTTGAGTTGTATAGAGATCGACTTCGTCACATTTTATATGAAAAGTTTGGTTACAGGCACATGCCCCCTGAAATTGCGGGGGCATGTGATTACGGCTTCAATGAAAGTCTACATCAATCTGCCGACCAGTTTGCCGTTGGCTCTTCGGAATTCTGACTTCCAGTACTCCATTTCGGTACGACGCTTTCGCACCTGTGTCATCGACGGCTGTGGGTAGTGGCACAGTTCGCGAGAATTGGCCGAAGTAGCGCTCCATGCGATGCACATTTTCGCCCTTTTGTTCATCCATCCGTTCAATTTTGCCGCTAAGGTGAAGGTGGTTGTCATGAACGGTAATTGTCACATCTTCTTTCTTTTCCAGACCAGGAATGTCAGCCGTGACAATGACCTCGTCATGTGTTTCGCGTACATCACAACGTATCCGCGGCATATTTGAAAAGTGATTGTCAAACCAATCGTCGTCGAACAGACGAGGGAATGAACCAAGGTCACGCCTCATGATGGCAAACGGGTCATACGGGATTAAGGGCATGTTGGTTACACCTCCAAGTCATTCATGTTGGTGTATATAGGGTTTCCGGCTTCACAAAAAAGTTGCATTGCACCGGTTTGCAGTCAGACATGAGCATCGAGGCATATCAACCTGGTTTGTTGCCAGGTTGAAACTTCTGTGAAACGTAATCCCAAATGGGGAGATAGAGTGTCCGCTTGTTTGTTGGGAAGGTCATCGTGATCGTCTGGTTTGTATGTAAACTGACATACGTTTTACTATACTGGATTCCACTGGTTCCGACTTTGGTGACCAAGTTTACGACAATCCATCGATTCGGGACAACAGAATAGCTCTCGGAAATGAATCCGGGTTGGTTGTTTTCATCCTGTAGGTTCTTCTTGAATATGTCGACCATTTGTGCGAAGTTATAGCCGTTTCCGCTTCCCGATACGGTGTTGATAGTCCCCACCGCTTGTAAAATGACATCGGTTTTAGGCACCGTTGAGCCGTACCCATTGTCAAACGATTCGTCGCCAGAGGGAGTTGTGAACCATCGTCCATCGCCGTCTGTCGGACGTGGACCAACACGCCAAGCTGCAGGATATTCAACGAAAAAGCCAAAACGCGGATTGGTGTACGTTTTATACGTCATGGCCTTTGTAGACGAAATCAACTTGCTGACATTTGCGGCAGGACGGTTTGTTGTGTTAAGTGCATCAGTTCCACATCCAGCCAAGGCCAAGATGGAGAGGGCAACGAGTGCACTACATAATGCCTTCATGATTTGTCGACCTCCTCTGCATTGCCGCGTTAGATAGGGTGGATTGTGTAGACAGCCCAATGGATGAAATTCCGCCTGATCCCATCAAAAGATCTTGTCAACTCTGACCAAAAGAATGTTTGTGGGCCTTGAAGAAGCTCGCTTTCCCTAGTCAGATAATTGCTCCGATGCTTCTGGATGGACCCCAATTTAGCACTACGCCATATGTCTATCAACCACCGTTTGTAGAACGAACTGCTTGCGGTAAACGCGGTTTATTTAGGATGAGC
>NZ_JXBW01000036.1 GCF_001447355.1 Alicyclobacillus tolerans
AATTTACACACAAATTCGGACTTGACCTTCGTCATGTTGCTAAAAAGGTGATGTTCGGGCTACGGGAAATACTGCAGACGGTCTAATCCATTTACTTTAACCTATGGTGCGAGGCTTGGCGGGAGTCAGGTATGCATTGAAATCCCAAGGGTAAAATACCCAAAATGAAATGCGCCTCCTCTGGAATAAGCGAGGCGCATTTGTATTAAGAGGGAACTTAACAACTGCTTTGTCCAACCAGCACAAGCCCTGATCCAGCGTCCGTACTTTGAAAATCTAACGTAACAGCTTGTGTATGCGGAACGACACGGTTTTCGATGGCAACTTTGATGCCATTGACGATTCCGACGATATCATCGTCATGTGGTTCATCGAGTGACAAACCGAGTTTCGGACCACAACAGCCCGCACCAGCAAATATGACTCGTATGCCTTCGGACTGATGTTCTTTTAACAAACCATCGATAAATCTTTTTCCTGCGTCTGTGATCTGCATCATACCGCACTCCCTTCATGTACCCCAATGTTCTCTAAATACCGCTCACACTCCAACGCCGCCATGCACCCTGAACCAGCGGCGGTAATGGCTTGTCGAAACTTGTGATCTTGTACGTCGCCGCAGGCGAAGACACCAGGAATATTGGTTTCGGTTGTCCCAGGTTTCACAACAATGTATCCGAGGTCGTCGGTTTCAATCTGACCGTTCAAAAAGGAGGTATTGGGCTTGTGTCCAATGGCAACAAATATTCCGTCCGTCTCAAGAATCTCTGAAATACCCGTTTCGTTGTGCTGGACTTTCAGCCCCGTCACGCGATTGGCTTCCGATACGACTTCGACAGGCTTGCAATCTAAGCTCCATCTGATTTTGGGATTGTTGCGTGCACGATCCTGCATGATTTTCGATGCACGCAGTTCGTTGCGGCGGTGGACGATGCGAACTTCTGACGCGAATTTCGTCAAGAAGATTGCCTCTTCCATCGCTGAATCTCCACCACCGACCACAATGATTTTCTTCCCTCTAAAGAAGAACCCATCACATGTAGCGCAAGTGCTGACTCCGTGCCCCACGTTTTCGATCTCACCTGGGATACCAAGCATTTTCGCGGAGGCTCCTGTTGAGATGATCAGGGTCTTAGTTTCCAACTCATCCGTTCCATCGACGTGAAGTTTAAATACATCCCCTAAAAGGTCTACTTTGTTTACCCACCCACGAACAAATTCTGCTCCGAACTTTTCTGCTTGCTTCCGCATGTTTTCCATCAGTTCGGGACCTATAATACCATCTGGGAAGCCAGGGAAGTTCTCGACCTCAGTAGTGAGTGTTAGCTGACCACCTGGTTCATTGCCTTCAATGACGAGTGGGTTCAGGTTTGCCCGCGCAAGATATATCGCGGCAGTCAGTCCTGCAGGTCCAGTTCCAACGACAACGACTTGTCGCATGTTTCTCCACTCCCGTTACTTGCTTTTTGAGGGAACGTCAATTTGAATAAAGCTCGGTTGTGCGGGTGGTGCACAGCAAAGGGCAAGGTTATGGCGAGCGTCTTCTGCACTTTCAAGCTCACTGTCCTCTTTCGTATAGAAGATTTCCCATGCGTTTCCGTCAGGGTCATACACCCACACTTTGTCTTGAACGGCGTAACAACAGGTGGTATTCATTTCGTCGATCAACACTAAATTGTTCTGACGTAGGCGTTCGCCCATCGCCAAAACTTCTTCGGTATTGTTGACTTGAAAACCCAAGTGATTGAGTACACCGTTTTTCTCGAATGGACGAACATTTAAGGAAAAGTAAGGGCTGGTTCATCAAGTTCAAACTTGGCGTAGTTATCCTTGACCTTGGTTGGTTCTGCGCCAAAAAAGGCACGGTAGAACTTCAAGGATGCTTCCAAATCGGTGCAATTCACGGCAACGTGCATGCGTTTAATGGTCATCGGTTGATTTCCTCCTCCAAGAATTTTGCAATGCGCTCTTTAATGGCATCCCGCACTTCATGAAACTTCGCGGTAATTTCCTCTTCAGACCCCGTTGCTTTCGCAGGGTCTTCAAATCCCCAGTGCAAGCGATTGACGTGTGGTGGAGTGACGGGACATTTGTCGTTGGCATCACCACAAAGGGTGATTACATAGTCGGCTTTGTTCAGAATCTCAGGGTCAATTAAATCGGACGTGTGATGGGAGATGTCCACACCCGCATCCTTCATCGCAGAGACGGCTCTTGGATTGAGACCATGTGTTTCAATTCCTGCACTGTAAACCTCAATCTTATCCCCACCGAGATGTCTTGCCCAACCTTCTGCCATTTGGCTTCGGCATGAGTTGCCCGTGCACAAGAAATAAATGAACGGTTTGTTTGTCATGAGAATTCCCTCCGTTTAGGCTGTTGCCTTTTGAAAATATCTCTGTTGGAACTTGAGTGCGACGTTCACCAGTGCAATCATCACAGGCACTTCCACTAAAGGACCGATGACTGCGGCAAAGGCGGCTCCTGAATTGATGCCAAACACACCTACGGCAACAGCGATGGCAAGTTCAAAGTTGTTGCTTGCCGCTGTGAATGATAGGGTACAAGTCACCGAATAGTCGGCTCCAGCACGTTTACCCATGAAGAACGACACCAGGAACATGACAACAAAGTAGATAAGGAGCGGAATCGCAATTCGAACGACGTCCATTGGTAAGCGAAGAATCAAGTTCCCTTTGAGAGAGAACATAACAATGATGGTAAATAACAGTGCAATGAGTGTAATCGGGCTGATTTTTGGTACGAAGTTCTTCTCGTACCACGAACGCCCCTTTGCTTTGACGAAGATGTAACGGGTAATCGCACCCGATAAGAACGGGATGCCTAAGTAGATGAACACACTCTTTGCTACTTCGGCGATGGTAATGTGAATGACCATGCTGTGAAATCCGAGCCATTGCGGAACGATCGTTACGAAAATGTAGGCATAAACTGAATAAAACAGGACTTGAAAGATGGAGTTAAACGCTACGAGACCCGCCGCGTATTCGGCATTGCCTTTAGAAAGATCGTTCCAGACAATGACCATCGCGATACAACGCGCCAGACCAATCATAATCAGACCAACCATGTATTCTGGATATCCCCGAAGGAACACCAGCGCAAGAATGAACATGAGTACAGGTCCAATGACCCAGTTTTGGAGAAGGGAAAGACCCAAGATTTTACCGTTTCGAAATACCTGACCGATCTCTTCATACCGTACTTTCGCAAGCGGCGGATACATCATCAGGATTAAACCAATCGCTATTGGAATGGATGTGGTTCCGACTTGCAATTGGTTCAGTCCATTGACGAAACCAGGGGCTACATAGCCCAGACCAATTCCGATCACCATCGCCGCAAAAATCCAGATGGTGAGGTATCGGTCAAGAAAAGATAACCGTTTGACCAAGTGTTTTCACGCTCCTTAATCGCACTGCACGAGCAAACCCTGTTGTTCAAGTTGCCGTAGTTCTTCGGACAAGTCAGGTAAATTCGTCAGAGATATCCTGATTTCTTCCAAACGATCACGGTTCAAGGAATAAAACACCCACATTCCTTTGCGCGTCTCCTTGACCAGACCAGAAGTCTTTAAACGACTCATGTGTTTCGATACGGCTGGTTGTGAAATCCCGAATATCGGGACAAGCTCACACACACAGCAGTCACGAGTCTGAAGGAGCGCGATGATCTTTAGCCGAGTTGGATCGCCGAGAGCCTTCAACGCATCGGCAAGTTGGTCGAACTCCATACAATCACCCCTATAAACAGTATAACCATATTGTTATTTACTTTTCAAGGGATGTACCATATGATCATGTCGATGTATGAGTGTTACTTTGGTGATTGCATTTGCCGTTATGAGGAGAGCCTTGGGGGTGGAATTTTGGACAGATCAATAGGTGTGTGAATGATGTTACCCTGTTGCAAAATCGGCAATCTTTTCATATTATTGATTAGTGAAATGATGATGTGAGGTGACGAATGTGAGCACTACGATTGACACTGCATTATCCGTCAGAGCCAAGTTTTTTCGCGGATTGGCTGACCCTTCACGTTTGGCATTACTTTTGGCACTTCGGCAAGGGGAGAAAACTGTTAGCACGTTGAGCGCGGAAACAGGTCTTTCACAAAGCAATGTATCTAACCACTTGGCTTGTTTGAAGGATTGTGGACTGGTGCTGAATCGCCAAGAGTGGCGGCATGTGTACTACCGTATTGCTGATGAAAAGATATTACATTTGTTGAATGTTGCCGATGAAGTGGTGGCGGATAATGCACAGCGTATTGCTGATTGCGTGAATTACTGCTCAAACGATGAATAAAGGGGGCGAGAATCGTGGCTACTGCTCAAGCTGGTTCGCATACCACATCAGTTCGCAAAGGCGTAAATATCGAAATTGTATCGATCATCTGGATGGTGATTGAAGCTGTAGTGGCAATCGGATCAGGGATTGTTGCACATTCAATTGCACTCACTGCCTTTGGTGCTGATAGCATCATTGAACTTGTCGCGGGCGGTGTATTGTTATGGCGCTTGACCATTGAAGCACGCGGGGCGAGTCTTGCACGGGTAAAACGGGCAGAGAAGACATCTTCATGGGTAGTTGGGATTGCCCTCTTATGTCTGGCGGCTTATATCGTTGTGGTGTCGCTGGTTAAGCTATTTACACACCAAGGAGCAGAAACGAGTTTCACAGGCATCGGTTTGGCGATTGCTTCTGGTATTATCATGCCGTATTTGTCACGGACGAAAAAACGCATTGGATCCGAAATTGGCAGTAAGGCACTTCGTTCAGATGGATCATGTAGTATGGTATGTGCTTATATGTCGTGGATTTTATTGGCGGGTGTGATATTAACGGCATTGCTCGGTTGGTGGTGGATTGACGCTATCGTGGCACTGGCACTTGTGTATTATGTCGTCAAAGAAGGTTGGGAAACAGTACAAGAAGCGCGTGGTAAAGAGGATGCATGTGGTTGTGGATGTTGCCATGATTGAGTGTTGAAAAAAACGAAGGAACTACCAAACGTGATCGTTGTTATGGCACGGCTGTGCGACACATTATTCCATTATGAATACTAACAACCACGGGTATAAACCCGTGGTTTATTACACAATAGGTTAATTTCATCCGCGTTCTACAGGTAGCCCAGTTTTATTCCAATCAAAAAATCCACCGTCAATGGCGATTGCTTTAAAGCCATTCTCTCGAAGGTATTGGGCGGCTCGCTCTCCGCGTGAATTCCCGCGATGATGCATGTTGCAATAAGAGACAATCTGCCGTTCTTTTGGAACTTCAGAGAGCCGATTGGGCAAGTCGTCAATCGGTATGTTGACGGCTCCTGGGACATGTCCTTCGTTGTATTCATCTGACGAACGGACATCAATGACTAAAGGTCGATCATCCGAATTAAGCCTTTCCTGCAAATCAACAGGATTTATGAATTCAGTCATGGTCTATCCTCCAAACAGTGTATGCGTTTGTTAAAGCGTAAACCAAATCCCAGATAGTTTCGCAAGCAAAAATGTAATGACAATACCTGAGATTGGAGCAATAATCCATCCCTTAACGATATTTGAGATCGCCTTCCACTGAATCGTGCCATTTCCTCGCGCTATGCCTGCGCCCATCATAGCACCAACGAGGGCTTGATTCATTGACGTGAAGAAACCGAAAGCGACTGCTAAGAACACTACAACAGCCTGAACCAACTGCGCCACACTTGCCATCGAAAGGTCTACATGCACAACGTCGAACGCAACTTTTTTCAACAGGGGCTTACCCCACGTAAGAACACCAATCAATAACCCAATCCCACCGATTAAACCAGCAATCCATACATTGAACAGATGCGTCATGATAAAGACTCCCGTTGCGTTAGATACATCGTTAGCTCCCATGACAAACGAAGCTACCGCGCCGACCGTAACAAGAATCATGCTCAGTGTACGAATGACAGCCATTTGCTTGTCACGCTGACTCGGTTGGAACCCTACAATGCGGTCTAATCCATGAGTGAACAGGTAGCCAAGAAAGAAAGCAATGGGTGGTGCGACTACCCAAATAATTGCCAGCTTCAAGATAGTTAGCCAATGGACTTGAATACCTGCACCCAAAGCCATGCCAACCACGCAAAAAACGAGAATTTGAATCGTGGAAGTGGGGATTTTTATCGCTGTATATATGGTGGTTAAAAAAAAAGCCGCAATGATAATCACCAGTGCTCCAACAACCGTCACTTTAGATGCACTCACAATGTTCAGCCCCACAGTAGATTCGACACGGTGACTTGCGAACACTGCGCCGATAAGTGCCAGAATAGCCATCAAAACCAGGGCTGGCACGAGCTTAATTGAACCCGACCCATAAGGCATACCCATGCATGCACCTGTATAGTGGGCACCGATACTCCACGCAAATGCGAGAACAATTACTACAAGAATAACCGCTTCAACGGACACCACTTATCCCTCCATATGTTCCCTAATCTTTGATCTCTTTGAACAGTTCGTATGCCTTTTTTCTGGCTTCAACAAGGACTTCTGCTCCAAGCGGTGTCGTGCTGTAGTATTTTCTGATTTTCCCTTCCACAAGCCGATCTTCTCTAAGCAAAAGCCCCTCCTTTTCCATTGTGTGTAACAGGGGGTAGAGCGTACCAGCACTCATGCTATATCCGTGGTGACTAAGCTCTTTCAACATCCACAGTCCGTAAATGGGTTCCATGTTCGCGTGGTGCAAGATGTGAATTTGTATGAACCCCAAGAACAGCTTTCTAAGCACTCGATCCTCGATGATACTCACTCCATTATCGAAATATGATATCGAAGGTCGATATCAATCGTATCATGATTACATCTATTTGTGTCAATCCCATGTTCGGAGTAACATGCGAAATATGTATTTTAAATTAATATTTGGTGGGTGAGTATGTTTGTGACAAGGGATAATGAACGCCGAATCTAAGCCAATGAAAAATCTCCACCATTTCGATCATTTACTCTATGTATCTAACATATTCCAGTCATCTCCGAGAACCCATGGTAATGCTAACAGCTTTCCGTTTAACATGCCCCATTCGAAGTCAGTCCACGGACCAAGGTTTTCTCTCCCGTATCTTCGTACAACTGCTCTTGCAGATTTTAAGGCACCCTTCCATATCTCTGGATCGACTGTTTCCTGACCCGTTCTTACTCTATATTTCAAACTGAGGTGTCTGTCGTACCATATTTTGTCCAACAGTTCTGTAATAGCACCGCTAATTTCTTCGACGGTTCTATCTTCGCACTCTTCGTCATCGTGTCTCATCATCCGAGCTTCCGTAAACTTATCAAACTTCTCCATCATTGCGAGAAAGGTTTTGTCACGTTCCGCAAAATACGCGAGTTGCTCTTCTGGCGTGATTTCGATATCTAAGAATTCCAACCGAACTCCATAGTTAGACGGGGTATTCAGGATATTTACAATACGATCCAAATGGTAGACTTCAATCCTGTAGTCCAAGTGGAGCGTCATGAGTTCCTTGCGTTCAGATACGCTTAACTCTTGGTTGGTTACAAACACAAAAGCGTCAGCTTGATTCTTTATTACACCGTCGAAATCTGCTTGAAACTTCGTTTTGATGGCGTTAAAGGATTGCTGTCCTCTGGGAAAATAAACTGCTCCAACCCGTTTGAATCCCTCTTTCAAGCAAAGGAAGTCCTTACCTCCGTCTCTGCCCCCTAAAGGGTGTGACGGATCAATCGAACTGAATCCCTCAGATTGAAGTATGTGACCTGACAGCCTCTCTGCCGACTTTTGCCCTTTGACCCATTCCTTGAGTCTATTCCACGTCTCGTCGCCATCTGTTCTTCTTCTATAATTGATTGCCATTCCGAACACCGCCGCTCGTTAGTTTTAGACATTTTCGACGTGTTCGATGTAATTTCCTGTAACAAACTGTCGAGTCGGACTAAGACCAGTCCAATTCGGAGCAAGCCGCGTGTTATGATTGTCCTATTGGGTTTAAAAAGAGGTGATCACCATGAGCAGAATTGTTCAATGCAGAGATTGTGGGGAAATTCTAAACACCGAAGACGTACATGCGGATTTTTCGGCGTGTACCTATTGTGGCTCTACGAACATCGATTATAGACTATCGTTTACCGAAACTCTGTCACTACACGATCAAGTAAAGGGTAAGGTGAAGGTCAAAGGTAGAAAAAAACCCATACGAGAATTTATCAGTGGGGATGAGTTGTTTAAAGTCAAGAAGAAATGGGTTTTCAAGCATAGAATCATCGACCGAGAAAATGATCGTTATTTTGAAATGGTAGTTGACAAAGAAACTGATGAAGTCATTCACGAATGTGATGAACCCTTATCGGAACATTTCGGTCACGGTTCTGACAAGTTCAAGAAAGAATAGGAATTCATGTGCGTTGGGGGATAAGTCACCGTGAGACGCATTCTCGACCCGCGCATCAACCCTTATCTGTGTAGTGGAGTGAATTAAACTCCGTTTAGGCGGAAAGGGGATTTAGTTTTCAGTTCCTTGACCCTAACCCCTGTACCCAGTCTTACTATGTAGGTGAGCGTTTTGCAGATTTCTAAGCCCT
>NZ_JXBW01000037.1 GCF_001447355.1 Alicyclobacillus tolerans
TGTCGATTCTATCGTGGCCATCTACATTATCGCGGCAATCCGATCGATACTGAATTCGTTAAAGTAATAAAGAATTATTGGTATACGAAGCCGTTCAGGTAACATCAGGATACTGTCATGCAGTCGCCTCGACTCATCATTCTCAACCAAGATGTCCTCTGCACTGCGAACGGTGGACTCTGGTGGTGACGACGAACTAAGCTCCCGCCAACCTCGCCTCTTAGCAGATATACATTCGTTAATCAAGATTCTGCACAACCAAGGTATAGGATTTTCCTTGTCTCGTAAGCTATCCATGGAGAAATATGCTTTGACAAAGGAGTTCTGTACTACGTCTTGTGCGGAAGCCCAATTCCGAGTATAAGCATACGCAAGACGAAAGAAGCTTCTTGTCATAAGTTCTCATCCATTGGTCGAGTACGTCCGAAGTTTCCAAGGTGTCTCACCCCCACTACATTGGTGACGCAATTCACTTGCATTTGGTTCCCAAATAATTCGCATGCCTCTAAGTATGCGGAAACGACTCCTCGGACAGCAAACTGTCAGAACACAAACGACCTCCGTAATAGGGAGGTCTTTTTCGTACGAGATGTTCTGTTATTACAGGTTTGGTATAGTCTCCTGGATCACGTTGTTTGTCCGAATCAGGTTCCTACGGCGATACACACTCAAGATCACGCCAACAGAGATGAATTCCATGATTGTGACTGCGCCGTCTGTGGTGAACATCGGGAACCCCATCCCAGCTAACGGTAGGATGCCAAGTGCCATCAGAATGGGATATACGAACTGAATCGCCAACATCATGCCAATACTGAACACCAACTGCTGACCATACATATCGGGAGTCTTTCGACTCATCCAAATCAGCCTTGTTATCAGCGCGACCATCAGTGCAACGATTACAGTACCGCCAATCCATCCAAAGACGTAAACGAGGTAATTAAAGATCATATTGTCCTCAATCCCAGGTAACATGGGAAGAGATGCGTGTATGCCATGTCCCCATAAACCAGCCGCACTTAACGCTTTACGACCTTGGACATATTGGTACGCAAAAGTTTGTGCATACAACTTCGGGCGTAGGAATGCTTGAAGACGGTGTGAACCCAAGCCCGAAGTCAATGGAATGAACCAAATCGCAAGGAAGAACACAATTCCTCCCATGACGACGATTTTTTGTTTCCTCACGGATGGTGTTATCAGCATTAGGACAAGCACCCCAAGCCCATATTCGATGGCACTGGAAGCTGTATGCTCGCGGAAAAAGATCCACGTCGGAATCAAGACCATGGCGACAAACTTCAAAAAATCATTTCGCTTTGAAAGATCCAGATTTCCAATGAACCCTGTCAGGGCGATGAGTAATGGGAAGGGGGCAAGCCCAATGACATCAATCGGTAGCCAACTGGAAAAATAACGTCTTCCCATGACGTTCGCCCCGAAGACGATTGTATAGATCATGAGAATCCCAATTGCCCATAACAGGTGTTTGGAGTACGGGCGAATTCGACGATAGTCGAAGAGTGCCACACCGATGGATGCACTAAGTCCAATTATCGTCCAAAGCAGTTTCCGTTCAAAAATGCCGTGGTAAGGCTGAACCGTGTTCAAGGTTCTGCTTCCATCAATGGAGAACATGGTTAACAAGGAGACTGCAAGATAAAGTGCGATCATGGCGACGAAGACCCAATCTGTCTTGGGGCGGAGTACGCGATGAAGTGCGCGACCAATGGATGCGGGTGAACCCATATCTTTCAAAGCGAGGACAACCGCATCACTGTATGACACTCCACGAGCCTGGTAAAGTTCTATCGCGTCTTCCAGATGTCCGCGTAGCTCCTGAACGATATCGTCATGAACTTCAACACACTTTATGTAGCTACAAACTTCCGAAGTGAATGCTTGAATCTTATCTTCATCGGCTTGTTTTTTCACACGCCCACCTCCCCAATAACTTTGTCCACGGCTGAACGGAAGACTTTCCATTCTTCAGTCTTATGAGACAGGTGTGCTTTTCCAGCATCAGTGATGGAATAATACTTTCGTTTCCGATCACCCTGTCCTGCTTGCCAGAATGACTGCACCATTCCAAGCTCTTCGAGTGTATGCAGAATCGGATACAGTGTGCCTTCCTTCAACGTGAAGACTCCTGCAGACTGCTCATCGAGTTCACGGATCATTTCATATCCATACATACTACGTTTTCGTAGCATGGTCAGGATGAGAATGACGGTGCTCCCTTTGACCAACTCCTTATCAATCTTCAAAACCGCTTCCTCCTTTTGAATACATCGAAGTTAGATGTATCGGATATCTATGTATAATGTAATGGATTTGTATGATGGCATCAATACCCGAATCAGTTAAAAGTGAATTCAATTGGGTGATAGGGACACGAACGGATATTGCAGGTGGGGGGATTAAGTATCGAAAAACCATGACCGACCACTTTGCCGCAGAACCATTCTTATGTTGCATTTCTATCAATTCTGGAGTTAGAATTTGGACGTGAGTGCAACACAACTCTGGAGATTCAGAGACAGATTGAATGCAACAGAATTTCTGGCTGATTGAGGAGGAGAGCATGGAAAACCTAATAGGGGAATTTTCAGTGTATCTCTCTCAATCGGGTAAGAGTGAAAATACCGTCAAGACCTATCTGCTAAACGTACAACAGTATTTGAGATGGTTCCGCGATACATATGGAATGGACTGCAAGCGATTGTATCGGGAGAACATTCTGGATTACAGGAATTACCTCATCAACGTGAAACGGTTCAAGGGGAAACATCTGAACGCAAAAACGGTAAATGGATATCTAAGTGCCATGGTTGCGTACAACCAATTTTTAGCTGGTAGGGGTATTCAGGATGACGTCGTGGTTGAGAAATCCGACTTCACGAAGGTAGAACTGGATTTCGCAAACCCTTGCATCATTTCAAAGAGTGATGTAGAGAAATTTAGGCAGGAAATCTTGGAGTCAGGGGATAAGCGATTGTATGCCTTGGCGACTTTGTTGGCGTATGCGGGATTGCGAATCAGTGAAGCACTCAATGTCAAGCTAACAGACCTCAGTTTGGAGGCGAAGGAAGTCGTTGTCCGTAAGGGCAAGGGCGGAAAACAAAGGTTGGTTTATCTAAACAGCAGGATCGTTGCGGCGATTCGGGAATACATGAAAGTCCGTAAACCTGGGAGTGAGTATCTGTTTAACTCCCGCGAAACTGAGCGGGTAGACAGAACGGTCATCAATAAGCAGTTCAAGAGATTTAGCCAAGTGATCACACCCCATACTTTAAGACACTTCTATGCGACGAATGCTTTAGAGAATGGGTTCTCTATTCATGAGGTGGCGAATCAGTGTGGTCACAAGGATCTCAAGGTTACGCTCTTGTATACAAACCCCAGCAGAAGTGAAATGAAGCGCAAAGCAGAACTGTTGTAGGCTTCGGGGGAATTCGGGTTAATTAGGTAATGTCATGACAAGTTACCATCGCGTCATATGTGGGGTTCCGTTATTAAAAAAAACGGGACCCCATCGTTTTTTGTCAAAAAGCTTGCAGGGTGGGCATATAGACACCGTTTTGTCCGTAGAAAGGGATGTGATTGCAATGGCGAAACAACCTTGGACTAACGAGAAACTCAACAAATGGCTACGGGAGGGACGCGGACAAGGTACCGAAAAGTCTTATATTCCCTGGGTGAAAATCAGTGATTTCCCCAGTATCGGAAGGGCTACGCGGATATTTGGGGTTAAAGTTCCGAGGATCTACCATCTGCAATCTGACGGTCAATTACGTTGCTTTCTTATATTTGAGTGGTGTGATGCAGTCGTTGATATCCGAGAATCCTTTCCAATGCTTAACATACTGGAAACGATTGATGACAAAGACGACCTCCGTTTAGACAAATTTAGGGACAAGGAAACTGGAGTTCCACTGGTGCTCACGACCAGTTTCCTATTGACCGTTCGAGATGACAGCGGGAAGGAGAGATTGCTGGCGCGGAGCGTGAAAAACGCCAGCGAACTGAAACGGAGTACCACGATTGAAAATTTGGAGATCCAACGCCGATATTGGCGTGCGAAGGGTGTTGAGTGGAAAATAATCACAGACAAGCAGATTCCCAAACAGTTTGCGAAGAACATTGCGTGGGTACGAGAAACGTTGCTGGACGACGGTATGGATGCTAATCAAAAGGCGGAACAAGCCCAATTATTGCATGATGATTTGATGAGACACTCAGATTTGAAACTCAATGACGTGCTCAACGCCTTTGACCACAGAGAAGGGGTATCTCAGGGAAGGGGACTGTATCTGTTCAGATATTTAATCGCCAAGAAGTTGATTCGCATCGATATGAATCAGAGTGTGCAGGTGGCAAGGAAGGTTAAGGATATTCTTCAGTGAAGTGTGGGGGACGGCGATGCACATGGTCGTAAATCAGTTGTTTACGGACGGAAAAGGAAGGCTCTTTAGGATTGTTTTCATAAATAAAGTCACATCGATGGTGTATGTCATCGCTGTAGATAAGAAACTGTTCCCGCGCCCCATGACGTTTCAGGAGTTTGAGGCTTTTGTTGAAAACCAAGAACTGCAGATGGTTGATGACAACACTGTTCGGCTGGACTCCGACGATGATTTGACCGATGTCCAGAGGGTGAAGCGCGACTTCGCATGGGAAGTTGTGCAGTATTTCTTTCAAATGGTCGAAGGGGAAGAGTATGCGTTTGTCCCTCGCTATCGTCAGGAAGCGATAAAGCAGGCATGCGAAGCGTTCCACATCAGCTACAACACCGTGAAAACGTACTTGGTTCGATATTGGTCGGGAGGTGGGGTCAAGAATGGTGTACTTCCACGGTTTGCAAACTGTGGTGCACCAGGGCAGGAGAAAAAGGTCAGCGATAAGAAACGTGGACGACCTCGTATCCGTGATGGGAATCAAGGGGTCAATGTGGATGACAAAATGAAAAAAGCGATTAGGGTTGGGTTGAACAAGCACTATTACAGCCAGAGGCAGAACAGCTTACGGGTGGCATACGAGTTAACTCTTAGAGACTATTTTTCAACACGGCAAGTGCGGGACGATGGGACGCCGTATCCCGTACTCTTGGAGTCAATACCGTCATACGCTCAATTTCTCTATTGGGCACGGAAGTGGAATGACCCGAAACGTGAGATCATGACACGACATGGAGCGCGTGCGTATCAACAGAGCAGTCGTACTATTGTTGGACATGCCACAATGGACGCTGACCTGGGATGTGCCGACTTATGGGAAATCGACAGCACAGTTCTGGATGTATGGCTCGTCTCATCTTTGAATTCCAATGTAGTTTGTGGAAGACCGCGTTTGATATTGTGTACCGACGTTTTCAGTCGCCAGATAATGGGGTACTCGCTAACGTATGAATCGCTAAATGCCTATTCTTCGGCGATGTTGGCACTCGCAATGTCAATGACCAGCAAAGTCGCTTTCTGTGCTCAATTCGGAATCAATATCACCGATGAGGACTGGGATTATTGTGTTCCAAATCGCATATTGGCAGATCGCGGAGAGCTAATTGGCACTCACATTGAGAATGCCGTCGAACAACTTGGAATCACCATTCAGAACAGTCCGCCTTACCGCGCAGACCTCAAGGGTGTCATTGAGCAAATGTTTAATCAAATTCACCTGAAGATCAAACCTTTTGCTGACGGGGTAGTTGTAAAGGGGAACCGCCCAAGAGAGCGAGGAGAAGTCGATTATCGGTTACGCGGTAATTTGACATTGGAGTCGATGAACCAAATCATCTTAAAGCTCATTATTTTCCACAATAAACATCACGTTTTGGACGATTACCCTCTGGATGCGAGCATGATTGAAGAAGGGGTCGAGAAAATCCCTATTAAGCTTTGGGAACATGGTCTGAAGCATAAAAAGGGTCAGCTTAGAAGACTACCACCAGATACAGTGCGGATGGCATTATATCCAAGCGATCAGGCTACCGTGGGGAGCAGGGGGATATCGTTTAGAGGGCTTCTCTACGCATCACAATACACACTCAGTCAAGGGTGGTTCCAGAGAGCACGGGCGAAGGGCAGTTGGAAGGTAAAAGTCAGCTACAATCCAATGGATATGACCCATATTTACATTCGCGATGAAGATGGGCTTGGGGTTCACAAGCTAACGCTATTGGAGCATTTACAGCAATATCGCATGAAAAGCGAGCAAGAGGTCGAGCAAATCCAGGCACTCGAACGCGAGCGAACCAATCAAAGCAAAGAGCGGGAGTTGCAAGAGAAAATCAAACTGTTTGCTGAGATCGACAGTATTGTCCAGGATGCCAGGGCAAAGACGGAAGCCGAAAGGGATACCACGATAAGTAAGACGAAGCGGCTTTCAGGGATCAAGGAAAATCAACGGAGAGAACGGGAATTGGAGCGAGAGAAGATGCGTGACAATCCGAAGGTAGAAGACGTTCCGTCGATTTTGACGTTCCACGATGATGACGGGGATGACCTGGAGCTATTCAGAACGGTTCAAGAGCGGAACTGGGGTGGCTTAGATGGAGAATAAGGTGTACCTGCCCAATGGTACAGAAGCTCAAATGGCGGGCTATCATGAACCTCAAATAGACGAATTCTGTAATCCGCTGATTCAAGCTTTGCCGCCAATGGTCAGTAAGCCTGAGATCATTGAGAAGATGACTCGCATGCCGCGCTTTAATCCAAGTGAGCGAATGTTACCTGCTGGAATTCGGGTTCATTTGCTTCAACGCTTATTCGATGTGTATACACCACTCCCAATCAATGTCCAAGTGTGGGAGCTTGTACACTCGCTTTTAATCCAGAGCTACGTGTCAAGGAACCCATTTGACGCGACCTATAAGCAATTTGTGTCCAGCACGGGTAAACAGATTATCGAACGGAAATACAACGTGCACACGACCCTTAACTACCGTTCGACTGCTTGCGCTGGCACTCTCATCGGGGTTTCAGGTATGGGGAAGACGACCACAGTAAATCGCGTTCTCAGCCACATTCCGCAGGTTATCATTCACAATGAGTATGAGCAACAGCGTTTCGATCAGATCCAATTGGTGTGGATGAAATTAGAAACCCCTTACAATTCGAGTGTGAAAGCACTGTGCCTTCAGTATTTTACCAAGTTGGATGAAGTCTTAGGTACGAATAACCTGAAGAAACTGGTCTCCAGGAACCTTTCGGTCGATGCAATGGTTCCCTACATCGCACAATCCAGCAGGAACGTCGGGTTGGGACTTTTAGTTCTGGATGAATCGCAATTCCTCTCCAAGCGAGGTGGTAGTCAACTCGTTGATTTTCTCGTGTCGCTGATTAACGGCGGATTAAGCATTTTGCTTATAGGCACCCCTTCCTCGTATGCGCTCTTTGAAGGTGAATTTCGTATCGCACGTCGGCTTACAGGTAGAGCCTTTTGCAGAATGGCCG
>NZ_JXBW01000038.1 GCF_001447355.1 Alicyclobacillus tolerans
CCACATTTAGGACTTGATCCACGGTAGACACGCACGGTGGCTTCTTCGTCAATTGGGCACGACGAATTTTACACCACCACTTGAGACTCTAACCCATGTGTGGTTGGCTTTACGCTTACCCTCCAGAAAGTGTTGGATGACCGTGAGACGTCGAACTTCATGAGGTCGCATCACAAGATACCACTTGCTCATACATGACATTGTCACGGACGAATCTCGCGGTGACAATATCACAGACGCTCAACACAGTGATGGCGCGAGGTTGGCGTTATAAGTGGATTCAAAATAAAATGAACAACGAAGGGAGGTGGAGACTTTGATGAATTTAGACAACGAACTAGAGTTGTTAGCAGGAGGCCTCAACTGGGCGGATGTGGCTGCTGGTATTATTGTCGGCGGAGTCACTGCCGCTGTAGATGTTCTTGCTCCGGAAGTCTCGCCTGTGGTAACACAAATCGGTTATAATGTTTCAAGAGCGCTTATCATCAAAGGTTTAGCAACTCCAGATATTGTTTATTAAGCGAGAAATTGAATTAATGGGGTGTAGTAGATTTATGAAAGAACTTTCTAAAGAAGAATTGAAGCTTGAGTGTGGTGCAAATTGGTTGGAATTTGCTGCTGGTGGCGCTGTCGGTCTTGCAACTATTGCTGTAGACGTCTTTGTTCCGGAGGTATCTCCCGTTGTTACCAGAATCGGCGCGGCTGTGGCTGCTTCCCTTGTCGTAAAAGGCCTAACAAGCTAATTTATTCTTAGCGAGGGCACGCTAGGCTGCGTGCCCTCAGGTTCGCGTTCTGCCGAACAAACTAAGAACAGAAATGGCGGTGTGCACGTTGTATATATACCTCGTCATAGCTGTGGCATGTATTTATATAATATCCATGACTATTAAATGGAATAAAATACCAAAATATAAGTATCCCTACGTTGTTCCGTTGTATATTTTACTCTGGTTCGATCTACTGTTTTCCATTGCAGCGAGCTTCAATTTCAAAATATACTACACGAAAACTGGCCTGATAATTGCTGTAAGCGCATTTGTTTTGAACGTGCTTGTCGTAGCGTATTGCGGATACAGATATAGTAAGAAAAAATCGTCTCAGTTAAAGGGTAAATCATCGTAGTTAAATCTGTATACAAATTCGTTTTGATTTCGGCCTGAAACTGTTCGTCCAGGAGTGGGTAGGACATAGACAATAATCGAAGCCTGATTATCTGATTCAGAGGTTTAGTGAATACTAATCTCAACGTATGCAGAATCACGAACCCTTGTGTAGCAAGGGTTTTTCGAATAGAAAGAAGGACTTCACCCCCCAGTTTGATAGAAAGAAAATGGTATCGACTAAACCTTTTCCAAGAGGGCGAAGTCCAACGTGTACATTCGACAAACATGGCTCTTTTCCTTTGACGAATGGATGGAAATTGATCCTTCGAGCGCCGTGAATGTTTTTTCTCCGCGCTCGCTCTGAGTCCGTATGCCGCGAAGTTGAGAAGCTCAACACCCCAAGGAGTAAAACCCATCTCTCGGGAAGCCATCTTGCGCGCTTTTCTCGCGGCACCTCTTGAGGGTATTGCTGCCTTTACACAGCTTCACCGACGTTTGGAGAGTGACTTGCGCTTTCGTTACCAGTGTGGCTTCTCTCTTCATGAACCCGCTCCATCCGTCTCGACTCTAAGCCGCGTCTTCAAAGCCATCGTGGACAAAGGGGTAGCAGCGACGCTGATTGAGGAGGACTTTGGGTTATTGTTCTATTATTCCGTATCTATGTTCTTTGGTTGTCAGGAAACGCTATATAAGTGTTCGGTTCGCATGCATAAGCCATTCTGCAAGCCCCGCGACTAAGTGAAAAGAGGGATGGAGATTGAGTAAATTTCCTATTGTGTATCAAGGAGCATCTCATGACTGTGTTCCAGCGTGTGTGTTGGCCCTGGGGCGCTATTACGGTGTCAACCTCAATTTAAATGAAGTTCGTCGCATTTTAGTTACCAATCCTATAAACGGAACAAAATTAAGGAATTTAGATAACTTATCGACGTGGTTTCATGTCCGCATAGGAAAAATTGTAGATACTCATGAAATTTCTGTGCATACGCCGTTTATTGCATATTTGAGGTATTCTCACGCGGTCGTAATATGGAGTTACTTAGAGACCAGGGGAAAACTTATTGTTGGGGATCCTGCAGCGGGAATTGTAGAAATGGATTTGGTAGACTTGATGCATGTATGGGAAGGTATCGCGGTTGTCATCCGTCCAAAAGTGCAGGAAGAGCAATCGCAACAGAACACCTCAAAAGAATGGTATTGGCTACGGTGGTATAGGTATGTTGGATTATCTGATCTTTTATCTCTAGGTGTGCGTTGGACTGGCATGATACTAGTGAGTTTTGTCGTATTTCTTTCTGCACTTGCCAATTCTATATATTCTCTGTTGTATGCACAATTGCTTCCGTTTTACTCCAAATTTCTCGTGTTCGTTGTGGCATACACTTTGATTTCTTTAATACTTGGATGGATATCTAATTTCATCTCGTTGCGGATCTCGGTAAAATATCAACGATTAATATCGTGGCGCATAGACGAGGCAATGAAAAAATTGAATTTGCGGTTCTATACAATGGGGGATATTTCAACGCGCTATCAAGATGTAAGTACCGTCGTAAATGCTATGTTAGCGCTGTTTCAAAACATCCCGTATTCGCTGATTATTTTCTTGGCGTCGCTTTATTTTCTAATGAAAATCAACTGGTTTTTGCCTATATTTACACTAGCATTCCTGATTCTTGTTGTTTCGATTCTGACACCATTCGTACATAGAGTAAGAAACCTTTTGTATAGTGTTCGCCTCAAGCAGGCGGAATTGACCAATTGTCTTCAACGTTGGTTGGCAGGTGGAGAAAATGCTGTTACAAAAGCGTTTCAAGAGCTTGTCAGCATACAATATAAACAATCCATTTGGGGCCTTCCAATAAACTCGGTTGTAGGAAACAGTGTGGTAGTTCCTACATTATTCGTAGTAATATTTGAGCATTGGAACAATGGGGTTACTGAAATATCCACAAGCACAGGTTATTCCCATCTGCTGACTGCCATCATGATTATGAATTATGCGGTTTCCGCCGGCCATAATCTCTACGGAGCAGTCATAGCTTGGCAGACATCTCGTCCATCACTCCATCGATTGAAAGATTTTTTATGTGTAGATGCTCAAAGTGAAGAAGTCGATATATCACCAAAGATTTCTTTGGATTCGTTTATTGCGCCTACGAAGGAGGAGGATTGTAAGAGTGAGTTCTGTTCGAACCGATACGTCACCCATGGCTTCAAAAATTCCTAGATACGTATATGTTGCTGGGGTATCAGTCTTGACATTAGGACTAATAGCTATATACATGGTAATCCATCCAAAAAAGGAAAAAGTACAAATACCTATAGCTGAGGTGCGGTATGGTACCATTTATCCCTATGTGACTGTGACCGGTACTATTGTGGATCAAGACATTGTTTCTATTTCCTCAAGCGCCGGCGGACAGATTGCGAAATGGATGGTTCACGTAGGTTCCCACGTAAAAGCCGGGCAAATCTTAGCCTACTTCTCCAACTACTCAATCAACAAAGAAATCTATGAATCTCTTAGAGAAAAATACATAGAAGCGCAAGAAATAGTCGCTGATGATCAGCGAGAAGAAGCTTTATTAAAAGCGGAACAGAACGCTGCAAACTTAGATGCGGTAACATCGGGGTCAATGCGATATTATCAGCAGTTGCATAGCAACGGGTCGCAAAGCCCAGCAGAAGAACAAGTGCAACAAGATCAGAATGCTATTAATCTACTTTCCGCTGAAGAGGCTACCTTGCAAGCGGAACAAGCGGCAATCGAAGCGAAATTGGACATGTTGACGGCTCTGCAATCCTTGCGTAATAGTGAACTAACAGCGCCGGTAAATGGGGAGATTACCTCTCTGCAAGTTCCTGCAGGGGCGCAGTTATCGCCCTATCAGGAGGCGTGTACGTTAATTTCGACAACTTAAACCGACGCACACGCAAAAGTGGTGTCAACGATTAACGCTCAAGATGTGTCACGAGTTCATGTGGGTGAGCATGTGGACATTTCTTCTCCTGACATCAGCGGATCCTTCACAGGAACGGTTGAGTTAATATCACCTTTTGCTGTTAATCAATCACAATTGCCTAATTATCAATATCAAGTTTATATAGAGATTAATCATGCTTCACCACAAATGTTGAACGGCATGAGTGTCAGCTGTTCTATATACACAAGTCCTATCCGGCATGCTGTGATTGTTCCAGCAGATGCTGTAATGGTGAACAACGGTCAGCTTGGTGTTTACGTACGAGACACATCAGGGAGGTTTAAGTTCACTCCGGTAAAAATTCTTTCGAGTGATGCTTTGAATGTACAAGTTCAGGGTGTGAAGGTGGGGATGGCCGTGGCAACCAAGCGGCCGCAAGAATGAAACCGATTTTGAAACTCGAAGGCGTTACGAAGGTCTACTCGTCTGGAACGAAGCACCAAATAGTTTTGCGTGACGTGAACCTGACTGTGTTTGAGGGCGAATTTCTAGCTGTTGTCGGTCCATCTGGAGGGGGGAAGTCGACTCTCCTGAACATTCTTGGATGTTTAATCACTCCGGATAATGGGAGCTACTTCGTGCATGGCAAAAAAGTTAATTGGAAGTCAACGAGGCAGTTAAGCCATTTGCGTGGAGGCGTACTAGCAACCGTATTTCAGGGGTTTGAGCTTGTTCCTCATTGGACTGTATCAGAAAATGTCGAGGTAGGACTTCGTATGAGGTCAATTCCTAAAGGGAAGCGTATCCACACGGTGATCGAAATGCTACGTAAGGTAGGTATGACGCAGCATATCCACAAGTACCCGAACGAATTATCCGGTGGTGAGCAGCAACGGGTTGCGATCGCGCGAGCCCTATGCACTGATCCACAGGTGCTACTTGCGGATGAACCAACGGGAAATCTAGATCCAGAGAACACTAAGGAGATCCTCGCAATTTTTCGCAACCTGCATGAGCAAGGCAAAACAATCGTTATGGTGACGCATGATATGAAAGTCGCAGAACAGGCCCAACGAATAGTGACATTACGAGGTGGGCGACTTGAGAGTGGTATGGGATTTGGTGCGAGTGACGAATATGCGTGAAACCTTGATTGAAGTGCTGAGAAATTTGAAGCGGTGTCCACTTGAGAGTGTATTGGCCGTTGTCGGGATATGCTTTGGCGTGGGTGGTATATTCCTTCTTTCTTCCATAAGTGCAGGGGTGCGGCAATCTATTGACTCAGAGGTCGCAGCGATTGGACCAGGCATTATGAGCGTTCAAGCTTCCGTGGCTACACAAAATCTCATTCGGGAAAGCGATGTACAAGCGATTGCAAAGACGCTTGGGAGTCAAGCGGTTGTTTCGCCAGTGGTCGAATCGTCTGTTACTATGCATGGACGCAATGGAGATTTATCTGGTTATGCCATCGGTGTTGACAGTGAATTCCCGGGCATTGAAAGTCTTACACTCTTGAAAGGCCACTTTTTTACGGCGATTGACAATGCGGAAAGCAGGAGCGTTTGTTTGATTAACACATATTTAGTAAATCAATTGTTTGGAGGAGAAAATCCGGTTGGAAAGCAGGTCCTTGTGAACAATATACCGTTAACGATTGAAGGTACATTTGAATTTTCAAATAACGTTTCGGCTGCAGCCAATATAGGTGAAGTACTACTGCCTATTAGTACCTATTTGAACAATTTTACTTCGGAAGATTCTATCACAGAAATTCTGTTGAAAGCGAATCGTGTACAAGACATTCGCCTCATTGAAAATGAAGTCCTAACTCAATTACTCCGTGATCACCAGTGGACAATCCCTCTGTCTGATTATAGCGTTTTTACGCAGGATAACCTTATATCGTCATCCAATTCGTTAAAGCATCTATTCAGCATATTCGTCTGGGTTGCTGATTTTGTCTCGTTTGTTGTTGGGGGAATCGGAATCATGAACGTCATGCTAATGGCTGTGTCGGATCGACACAAAGAAATCGGTATTTACTTAGCTTTTGGTGCAACCCGTCGATTTATTATTCAACACTTTCTCTTAGAATCGTCTATGCTGAGTCTGGTCGGTACAGTGTTTGGTATCCTACTAGGAACAATGACAGGTATGCTTTTAATGATGAAAGGCATCCCTATTAGTTTCAATGTGTGGGTCTATACTGAGGATATCGCGGTCGGGGTGTTAATCGGTACTCTCTTTGGTCTTTATCCGAGCTTACGAGCTGCAACAATGACTCCAGGAGTAGCTTTGCGACACTGACTCTGAGTCTCGAGTTTATACGTAACCTTCAAACCGATCACACCTTGACGCTCAGCCCCTCGGCGGTGGATGAATCATGTCCAGCCAGTTTGGACCTCCGCCATGCAGCACATGCGACCGGCGCATGTCTGTGGATGAGTCCAACAAGATGCGCCACTATGGAGCCCACATCCATCTATTAGTCACGCGCTTTGTCTAACTGTCGAAATCGGGTCAGAAACGCCCCCTGAAGGGATATGTCAATGGCCAATTTGTTTTCGTCTA
>NZ_JXBW01000039.1 GCF_001447355.1 Alicyclobacillus tolerans
CCCGACGTAACACAAAACGCGAGCTCCCGCACTCGTGAGAACCCGCGCCACATAAGGATTTTCTGGCGCACCCGGAGGGACTCGAACCCCCGCAAGACGCGGTTTAGGAAACCACCGCTCTATCCGACTGAGCTACGGGTGCATAAACACGATATACAACTTTTAATTTTAATTCACCACGCACACCGAATCAAGGGTAAGGTTAAATTTTACAAAACACCCTGGTTCAACGTCCACTCGGTTGTGTATGGTGAACCATATCATGCCGGGCATCCAAGAGGCAGCTGCACAAAGTTTTGATCAATTACTTGCGAAACACCATGAGGAAAAGCCCAAGATGAATAAAACTTTAGAAGGTAGTTAAGAAACTACCCGACGTAACACAAAACGCGAGCTCCCGCACTCGTGAGAACCCGCGCCACATAAGGATTTTCTGGCGCACCCGGAGGGACTCGAACCCCCGCAAGACGCGGTTTAGGAAACCACCGCTCTATCCGACTGAGCTACGGGTGCATAAACACGATATACAACTTTTAATTTTAATTCACCACGCACACCGAATCAAGGGTAAGGTTAAATTTTACAAAACACCCTGGTTCAACGTCTACTCGGTTGTGTATGTCGACCTAAACTCGGAAATTTACCCTTAAGCAAGGCGAGATCGCAATCCGAGACTCGAATGACAAGCGATCCGTCCACGCAAGAGAAGTCCTCCACATTCAATGAAATCTGCAACGGTTCCAGAATACTGGGCACATTGAGCTTGAGGCTTTGCCGCAGCACCTCAATGCCACTTGGCGCATCCTTTATCGCTTCTTGGAGACTCATTTGGACCAGGGCGGGTGGGATGTTGACCAACTTGCGTGCGGTGATCTCCACGGCGATCTCGCCCTTCTCGCGATTGCAATACGGTCGTGCACAGAAGTCGATGTTCCACATCAAAAATCGAAACTGTCCGTGCACGCCATCACTCTTAATATCGACAATACGCAGGCGCACATCGGGGGCGAGTTCAGCAATCATCTCATTGAGATCTTCCTTCGTCAGTCGAAAGCTGATGTTTGAAATGCGCATAAACATCCCCCTGCTGCGCCATCGCGCACTACTTTGTAATTCGTTCGATCCCGCCCATATAAGGTACCAATGCCTTCGGAATTCGAACAGAACCGTCCGCCTCTTGGTTGTTCTCAAGAATCGCTGCGACTGTGCGGCCAACGGCTAACCCCGACCCATTCAAAGTATGCAGAAACTCCGGCCGTGGAGTGTCAGAACGGCGGAAGCTCAGATTCGCCCTGCGTGCCTGAAAGTCCTCAAAATTGGTGCACGAAGAGATTTCACGAAACGTATTGGCGGCTGGCAGCCAAACCTCAATGTCATACTTTTTGGCGTCTTTTGCACCGAGATCGCCAGTACAAATTTCAATCCGCCGATATGGCAATTCAAGTGCCTCAAGCACTTCTTCGCACTCCCGCGTCAGCGTCTCCAACACATCGTAAGAACGCTCTGGAAGGCAAAGATTGACCAACTCGACTTTCTGGAACTGGTGCAAGCGGATCAATCCACGAGTATCCTTGCCAGCGGATCCTGCTTCAGATCGGAAACACGAGGAATAGCCAGCAAACTTCACAGGTAACTCGTCGAGCGACAAAATTTCATCGCGATAGTAATTGGTTAGTGGCACTTCTGCCGTTGGAATAAGGTAATATGGCAGACCCTCGAGTTTGAACATCTCATCGCCAAACTTGGGTAAATTGCCAGTGCCAATGAGGCTCTCCTCGTTTGCAATAAACGCCGGGAACATCTCTGTATAACCATGCTTATCGACATGGAGATCGAGCATAAACGCTGCCAAAGCGCGTTCGAGGCGTGCACCAAGGCCCTTGTAGAGAACAAATCGACTACCGGTAATCTTCACGGCACGTTCCGTGTCGACAATGCCCAATTCTTCTGCGATCTCGAAGTGTGGCCGCGGCGAAAATCCGAATTCTGGAATTTCACCCCACGTCTTCAACACCGGATTGTCCGCTTCCGATTCACCATCCGGAACGGAATCATGAGGTACATTCGGCAACGCGAGGAGCATGTCCCGTACAGCCGCCTCATGTTGGCACACCTTTTCGTCAAGCGTCTGAATTTGATCCCCGACTTCCCGCATGCGAGCGATATCTTCCGAGGCGTCTTCTTTGTTGCGCTTTTTTTGCGCGATCGCCTCGGACGTTGCATTGCGAAGAGCCTTCAGGCGCTCGACTTCAGCCAGTGTCACACGCCAAGCCTCATCGGCCGCCAGCAAATCGTCAATCGCCGCAGATTCGACACCTTTGCGTCCCAGTTTCACTTTAAATGTATCCGGTTCTTGACGAATGGATCGGATATCTAACATAAGGCACCCCTCATCTGGACTTGGTCACTTCGCGACTGATTCCCTGGATAGGTTTAAGAAATACTGATGCAATCGCAAATCACCTGTTAATTCCGGGTGAAACGACGTGGCGAGAAGGTTGCCCTGGCGAACAGCCACGATGCGATCCTGATACCTTGCCAGCACTTCAACCTGGTCACCGACTGCCGCAATATGTGGTGCACGGATGAACACCGCAGGAAATGCCGTCTCACCAAGCACGGGAATATCCAAGTCAGCCTCAAACGAATCGCGCTGCCTACCAAACGAATTACGGTTGACCATGACATCCATGAGCCCTAGGTGCACCGTCTCTTCGCCTTCAATCCGCTTGGCCAGCACAATCATGCCCGCACAGGTCCCGAAAATAGGTTTTCCTTCCTCTGCCATTTCGCGAATCGGTTCCACCATGTCATACTCCCGCATCAGCTTCCCGATAGCCGTGCTTTCGCCACCAGGAATGACAACGCCATCTGCATTTTCTAGCTCGCTCGCACGGCGCGCCTCAACAGCATCCACACCCAGTTGCCGCAAGGCTTGAATATGTTCGCGAAACGCACCCTGCACTGCGATCACGGCGATTTTCATCGTCATCCCCCCATACTCGCTTCTCGAACGAAAGCCGGACGGCTTTACGCCTCCGGCTCCCATATCATGGCCTACCCTAATACCTTGGTTCGATGAATTGACTGATTGCTTACCAACCGCGCGTCGCCATGCGTTCTTCCGCACGCAGCGTCGCAATATCAATGCCTTCCATGGCGCTACCCAGGTTTTTCGACAACTCGGCAAGCAGTTCATAATCTTGATAATGAGTCGTCGCCTGCACAATCGCACGAGCAAACTTCTCTGGATTCTCCGACTTGAAGATACCCGAACCGACGAACACGCCGTCTGATCCCAGTTCCATCATCAGCGCAGCGTCCGCTGGCGTCGCAACGCCACCGGCCGCGAAGTTGACGACTGGCAAACGGCCCGTATCATGTACCTCTTTCAACAGGTGCAATGGCGCACCAATATTCTTCGCCTCAGCGTACAACTCATCTTCTGACATTCCCTGCACACGGCGGATTTGGGCCTGCATCATGCGCTGATGCGTCACAGCCTCAATGATGTTTCCCGTGCCCGGCTCACCCTTTGTACGAATCATCGATGCGCCTTCACCAATGCGCCGCAGTGCCTCTCCCAAGTCCTTTGCGCCGCAAACAAACGGCACCGTAAACTTCGTCTTGTCGACGTGGAACTTGTCATCTGCCGGCGTCAGCACTTCACTCTCATCGATGTAATCGACACCCATTGCTTCGAGGATACGCGCCTCTACGATGTGACCAATACGGCACTTAGCCATCACCGGAATGGATACAGCTTTCATAACTTCCTCAATGATGGTTGGATCAGCCATGCGTGCTACCCCGCCAGCCTTGCGGATATCCGATGGTACCCGCTCCAGTGCCATAACCGCGACAGCACCGGCTGCTTCGGCAATCTTCGCCCGTTTCGCATTGACGACGTCCATGATGACGCCGCCCTTCTGCATTTCCGCCATGCCACGCTTGACCAAATCTGTACCGACTTTTGACATGCCGATCTCCCCCTTCTACACAAGCAGAACCGAACAGATGTCGGATATTTCATGTATCAATCCAACGTTCATTGTATTACAGAGGATGCGATGTTTCCACAATGCGCGCGATCGAACCCAATCAAATTGAATAGTTTGGCGCTTCCTTGGTAATTTGGACATCGTGTGGATGACTCTCCCGCAAGCCTGCAGATGTGATCCGCACCATCTGGCTGTTATCCTGAAGTGCTTGAATCGTAGCCGATCCCGTGTAACCCATGCCGCTGCGCAGACCACCGACCATTTGATAGAGAATCTCACTGACAGGTCCGCGATATGCCACACGGCCTTCGATACCTTCGGGTACGAGCTTCTTCGCGTCACCGGCCTGCTTGTCCCCTTGGAAATAGCGATCGCCCGATCCCGCCTTCATCGCGCCAATCGATCCCATACCGCGGTATACCTTAAACTGACGACCTTGGTAAATCTCGATTTCACCCGGGCTCTCCGCCGTACCCGCTAACAAACTGCCAATCATCACGGAACTTGCACCGGCCGAAATGGCCTTCACAATGTCACCAGAATACTTGATGCCACCATCTGCGATAACAGGAATTCCGGCTTTGCGCGCAACCTTCGCGCACTCGTAAATAGCTGGCACCTGTGGCACGCCGACGCCAGCAACCACGCGCGTGGTGCAAATCGAGCCAGGGCCAATACCAACCTTCACCGCATTTACACCGGCCTCAATCAACGCCGCTGTACCACTCGCCGTTGCGACGTTGCCAGCGATGAGTTGTACGGCAGGATACTGCTTACGAACGTTGCGAATGGCCTGCAGCACGCCCCCCGAATGCCCGTGTGCCGTATCGATCACGATGACGTCCGCCTGCGCACTGACCAATGCATCAACCCGATCCAGCATATCCGGCGAAACGGTAACTGCCGCGCCGGCCAGCAGGCGGCCCTACACCGGCCTCAATCAACGCCGCTGTACCACTCGCCGTTGCGACGTTGCCAGCGATGAGTTGTACGGCAGGATACTGCTTACGAACGTTGCGAATGGCCTGCAGCACGCCCTCCGAATGCCCGTGTGCCGTATCGATCACGATGACGTCCGCCTGCGCACTGACCAATGCATCAACCCGATCCAGCATATCCGGCGAAACGGTAACTGCCGCGCCGACGAGCAGACGCCCCTGGGCGTCCTTCGCGGCATTCGGGAAACGGCGGGCATTCTCGATGTCTTTAATCGTGATCAAACCACGTAGGTTGCCCTCTGCGTCAACCAACGGAAGTTTCTCAATCTTGTGGCGCTGCAACAGTTCTTTCGCATCTTCAAGCGTCGTGCCGACCGGGGCCGTAACCAAGTTCCCACTTGTCATGACTTCGCCAATTGGCCTTGTAGCGTCTCGCTCAAAGCGGAGATCGCGGTTCGTGATAATGCCAATCAATTTCAAGGAACCAGCTTCCACGATCGGTACACCGGAAATGCGATACTTGGACATCAAAGCCCCCGCATCACGTAAAGGCCGATCCGGCGTCAAAAAGATGGGATTCGTGATAACCCCGCTTTCCGAACGTTTGACGCGATCGACCTCTTCTGCCTGCGCCTCAATGGACATGTTTTTGTGAATAATACCGATCCCGCCCTCTCGCGCCATTGCAATGGCCATGGTGGACGTTGTTACAGTATCCATGGCTGCACTGAGAATCGGGATGTTTAAACGAATATCGGTCGTCAAATACGTGGATACATCGACGTCACGAGGCAACACTGTGGAGTGCGCTGGCAATAGGAGTACATCATCAAACGTCAATCCCTCATACGCAAACTTGTTTTCCCAAGCATTTGTCACTATGGTTCCTCCCCTAGTCTTGCACAGTTTGTCCCGTGCCCCCAAAATATTGTGAGCAGTATAACAACCGCATATGGGGGTGTCAATGCACCTGCGGAAGCCCCTCTTTTAAAACTGCCTTGCCAGACACATTTTTGTCATGTATACCGAATTGTATAAATCCTTCTTCGGACAATAGAGCGTAGAACCGAAACACGTATAAATGAGGAGAGGAACTCCATGAGAGATCCGTGTTGGCCAGAAACACCCGTTGAGACATCAGCGCGATTCGCGTGGTTTGCATTGCTCCTTGCAGTCGTTGGATTCATCCTGAGCTGGATACCGCTGATTGGTATCTTCATCGGTCATGTATTCGGCATTGTCACTATCCTTTGTGGCATTATCGCGCTACTCCGAGCAACGACACCTCCCATTGCCCGTTTGGTAGCAATGGTGTCCATTTTATTGGGTATCATGACGATGATTCTTAAGGCGATCCCGATTATCAATTTGCTATAGGCCTTTGCCTGCCTCGCGAGTCTTATCTCGTACCTATCGTGTCAGGCCTCAGCCTTGCCTTTAGATGCACTCGGCTGGGG
>NZ_JXBW01000004.1 GCF_001447355.1 Alicyclobacillus tolerans
ACTAACACCTTTCACCGCCTGTGTCAAGCTAAAAGGACGTCATGCATGACATGAACAAGAAATTCAGAGTTGAGAAGAACTTGTTCTCGTCTTCCACCTTGACGAATATCTATACTCGATACATAAAAGAGAACCGTCCCAAACGCATTTTTACCCCTTATGAGACAGCCCTTTGTACCTGTTCCCTACCGGTCGATCCACTCAAGAAACTCCAAGCGATTGCCGAATGGATCATCTACATAGAAACGGTTTGCGCCCTCGAGCGGCTCATCTTCCTTAACTTGAACTCCGTGTTTGACGAGCCGTTCGCGGAGGGCCTCAAGGTTTTTGACGTGGAAGGCCGGATGCGCCTTTTTTGCCGGGACAAAGTCGTCTTGAATACCAATGTGCAACTGATGAATGCCAGTTTGGAACCAAACGCCTCCGCGCTTCGCAAGGTTGGCTGGTTTGAGGATCTCCGCCATGCCCAAAATGTCAACAAAAAACTTGCGAGCTTCATTTTCTGATCCCTTCGGTGCAGCCAGTTGCACATGATCAATGCCCGAGAACGAATAGAACATGTATGAAACACTTGCTTTCTATTGATTTGTCCCAACTTTCATCAGCCTTTGCAGATTCACAAGGCCTTGTGCTACAAAAGTCTTCGAACATGGAAAAGGATTTGAGCCCAGGTCGTCTCATAAACAGTTATGTAATGTCGAGGGTGCTTACCGCTGGCTATCTACGGTCTCACCTTATCATAGCGTTTACGAAAGCATTCACTTTGACGGTGGTATTCCGATTGGCAGGGTTGAAGGTATCTCCGATTTCATAAGGTGATTCACAAGCCTGGAATTTCTTATGCCTATCCGGAGTAACAAATAAATCCCTCAATTTCAAATTTAGCATTGTTTTGTTTCCGACGTGAAGCGGCTTAATGTCGCCATCGATTCATCGGTTAGTGGCTCAAGCAACGAGGATACCTCGCAACAACGCAACATATGGGGTCATGACGTCACCTTGTCCGACCGAGCCACTGTTCCCGCATGAACCTCCCTGTAGATGACGACGCGGTTTAGGCAAACGTCCGCTTGCCGGAACAAACCTACAACGACTCGCCCTTGCGCCCAACCGCCTCACTGACCACGATGCCCCCAAGAATCATCACGACTCCAAACCAGCGTAACGGGCCGACGACATCCCCATTAATTAACCAAGCCCCGAAAACAGCAACTGGCAGTTCCATCGTACCTAAGACGCCAGCCATGCGTCCACCTATGTGCGGAATAGCGATAAGGCTCAATAAAGTCGGTAGGATTTGACTCAACAGCGCAATCCAACCCCCCCAGTACAGCGTCGGCAAAGGATGCAGTCGAAAGCTGTGCCATAACAGGCTTGGTGGGAACGGGATAGAAACAGCGATCCATGCGGCGGTAATGACCAGGGCTGCACGAAGCTGGGGCGAGACATCCGGATCGTTATACCCACTGATATATAAACTTATGGCATAGGCCAAAGCAGAAACCAGTCCGAGTCCTACGGCCCACAGTGGTATGGCGCGCCAAGCACCTGGTGATGCTCCGACTGCCAAGTAGGTACCAAGTAAAATCAGTACGAGGCCAATCCACTTCCAACGCCCAGGTAAGCGGCGCTTGACGAGAATGTCGATGAACATCGTCATCCAAACAAACTGAAACATAAAAACGACGCCAAGCGAGGCTGGAAGAACGGTCAGCGCCCGATAGTAGGCGTACGAAAACAACGCATTCATGAGTCCGATCGCGACGATAAGTAGCCACTGTACGCGGTTAATGCGCTTCCCCTTGTGGCGAAACAGCGCGAATATCCACACCACAACCGCTGCAACGGCATATTGCCCGTCGGTCGTCGCGGCGGCACTCAGTCCCGCACCATAGGCAAGACGCAGAATGGGCGATACGAGGCCATACGCCGAGGCGGCCAACAACATGAAAACAGCATACACGCGAACCATACCTCCCTGCGAAAAAACCGGGGCATCCCCCGGTTTCCCGCCTGAACGTATGATAGCGTAACGTGGTTAGCGCTGCCAATTATGTGCGATGTCGCGGCGATACTGCGCTCCAGCAAAGTGAATTCCCGCGATCGCGCTATAGACGCGATCAATTGCCGCAGGTACGTCGCGATCGACGGCGCTCACCGTCAGTACACGGCCCCCAGCTGTCTCAACGCCGCCAGACTGCCCGCGCCGCGTGCCGGCATGAAAGGCGGTCACTTCTTTCGGCAACTCTCCTGGCAACGAAATTGGCGTACCCACGTCAGACTTTGCGGGATATTCCGCGCCGGCCAGCACGACGCAAACCGATGCCGCATCGCGCCAAGCGACAAGCTCGGGTCGCAGCTCGTCGTGCGCAACTGCCCACATGATGTCAAACAGATCACTTGCTAACAAAGGCAGGACCACTTCTGTCTCAGGATCGCCAAAACGGGCGTTGAATTCGACGACCTTTGGTCCCTCATCTGTCAACATTAGTCCTGCATAGAGGACACCGCGGTAGGTGATGCCTTGCGCAGCCAATTGTCGCACTGCGGGTGCAACGATGGACTTTGTAACACGCTCGATCACGTCGCTCGTCACGGCTGGTACCGGCGCGAATGCTCCCATGCCGCCTGTGTTCGGCCCCTCGTCGCCATCGCGCAACCGTTTAAAATCGCGTGCCGGAACCATCGGGACCACCGTGTGCGCATCGACCAAGTACATGCACGATACTTCCTCACCCTGCATGTATTCCTCGATCACGACGCGATGCCCAGACGTTCCAAACCGGTTGCCCTCAAGCATGTCGCGCACTGCCGCCTCGGCATCTGCCAACGTCTGTGCGACGACGACGCCTTTGCCAGCGGCAAGCCCATCCGCCTTGACGACAACGGGAACAGGTTGCGTGCGCAAGTAACTCAGCGCTTGTTCGACGTCCGTAAATGTCGCAAACCGCGCTGTCGGCACGCCTGCCTCCTGCATCAACCGCTTTGAGAACGCCTTCGATGCTTCTAACTGTGCGGCGGCTTGCAGCGGCCCGAACGCCGGAATACCCGCGGCGGCGAGTTTGTCCACCAAGCCGTCGGCAAGTGGCTGCTCTGGCCCTACAACGACGAGATCGATCTGTTCGTCACGAGCAAACTGGACTATCGCATCCAAGTCTCCGAGAGTAGTGGCGACACACGCCGCCAGGCCCTCCATGCCTGGATTGCCTGGTAGCGCAAAAAGCTCAGGGCGCCGCGGACTTTGTGCAAGCTTCCAGACAATCGCGTGTTCACGTGCGCCCTGCCCCACGACCGCGATCCGCGGCGGCCGCTGTTGTGACCACATCTTCGTTCCTCCCTCTGTCATCAGTGCAAGAAGTGCCGTTCGCCGGTGAACACCATGGCGATACCGTATTCGTTTGCGGCATCAATGCTCTCTGCGTCGCGGATCGATCCGCCGGGTTGGACGATGGCCGTAACGCCCGCCTTTGCCGCCGCGTCTACCGTGTCGCGCATCGGGAAAAATGCATCAGACGCCAACACGCTGCCGTTGGCTCGCACGCCGGCCTGCGCAATGGCGATCTCCGCCGCCCCTACGCGATTCATCTGACCTGCCCCGACCCCGAGCGTCATGTTGGTCGTGGCGAGTACGATGGCATTGGACTTGACGAATTGCACGGTCTTCCAAGCAAAGCGCAGGGCTTCATATTCCTCGGCGCTTGGTTGACGAGCGGTCACGACTTGCCAATTGGCCGTTTGTACGGGTGCCCCCTGATCGACCGCCTGTATGAGGAAACCGCCCGAAACTCGCTTCCAAGTGAGCGCATCCGGTGTCCACAGGGGTTGCTGCATGTCGACGATGAGAAGGCGCAGGTTTTTTTTCTTTGCAAGAACGGATCGCGCCTCGTCCAAGAACGCGGGAGCGATCACGATTTCGAGAAACAGGTTGGCGAGCTTTTCCGCGAGGGCTCCGTCGACGGGCCGATTCAAAGCCACGATCCCGCCGAAAATCGAAACAGGATCGGCCTCATACGCGCGCCCAAACGCTTCCGCGATGGTTTCGCCGCGTCCGATGCCGCATGGATTCATGTGTTTGACAGCCACCGCAACAGGCTGCTCGAAGTCGTCAAACGCCCGCAAAATGTTAAGTGCCGCGTCGGCATCCTGAATGTTGTTGTACGACAGTTCCTTCCCCTGAAGCTGCTCGGCGCGCGCGATGGTCGCCGCCGTCGCCCCTGGCTCCATATAAAAGTGCGCCACCTGATGCGGATTTTCACCATAGCGCAAAGCCATCTTGGAGACGCCGGTGATGTGCACCATGCCGGGCCACTCGCGCGCGCCATTGACTTGCGCTGGCACCTCGTGCGCCGCCGCTTTCGTCTTCCCCGCCAGGTAATCGGCGACCAACGCGTCGTAACGAGCGGTGACCGCAAACACCTTGGCAGCTAATTCGCGCCGCAGGCCGGGCGTCACTTCATTTTGCTGCAAAGCGGTCAGGACCCGATCATAGTCGGCAGGATCGATAACCGGTAGCACAAACTCGTGATTCTTCGCCGCACTGCGCAACATAGCCGGACCGCCGATATCGATCATCTCGATCGCCAACTCATCCGTCACATCCGGGCGCGCGATGGTTTGCTGAAATGGATAAAGATTGACGACGACGAGATCGATGAGCTCAATCCCGTGAACCTGTACCGCCCGCATGTGCTCCTGGTTGTCGCGACGTGCAAGAAGCCCTCCATGCACTTTGGGATGCAAAGTCTTCACGCGCCCATCGAGCATCTCGGGGAAACCCGTATGTTCATCAATCGGCTTGACGGCAATGCCATGTTCGGCAAGTAGCTTGGCCGTTCCACCTGTCGAGATGATCTGATAGCCCAGTCGGACAAGCCCTTCACAGAATGGAACGATACCTTCCTTGTCGTAAACGCTGACCAGCGCGAGCTTTGTCACGTTTTCCATCTCCCTAGCCGTGTGTAGTCACTTTTCTCTATACGATGTCACCCGCTTGCCGCGCGAGTTCCCTGGTTTACGCCCACAAAACGCCTGCGTCGCCCTGCTCGATCACGCCGATGCGGAACACTGTCTCCCCTGCCGCCGTCAGGCAATCTGCTGCCGCAGCCGCCGCATCGGCTGGCACGACGAGCACATAGCCAATGCCAAGGTTCCAAATGCGAGCGGCTTCCTGAAACGGCACGTCGCCTGCCTGCATAAGCCACGAAAACTCGGCGGGCAACGGCCACGCCGCGCGATCGATCCGCGCCTGTACGCCACCTGGCAGCACGCGTGGCACATTTTCGACGATGCCCCCGCCCGTAATATGCGCCATGGCGTGCACAGGCACGCCTGCCGCGAGCAGCGAGCGGACACTTTGCACGTAGATCCGCGTCGGTTTAAGCAGGACGTCTGCGACGGTTTCGGCCATTCCGGGAAACGTGTCGGAAAGCTTAAGCCCCGCTCGCTCAACCAGCTTGCGCACGAGAGAATAGCCGTTTGAATGAATGCCATTGGACGCAAGCCCCAGCACGACGTCGCCAACATGCACCTTTTCACCGGTGATCATATCCGGGCGGTTGACCACCCCGACCGCGAAGCCAGCCACATCGTAGTCGCCATCCGCATACATGCCTGGCATTTCAGCCGTCTCTCCGCCTACAAGAGCCATACCAGCCGCCTGGCAGCCATCGGCGATGCCTGCAACAATGCGTTCAGCGACATCGACCTCAAGCTTTCCGACCGCAAGATAATCCAGAAAATACAGCGGCTCCGCGCCAACAGTCAGAATGTCGTTGACGCACATCGCCACGCAGTCGATCCCAATCGTGTCGTGCCGATCCGCCGCGATTGCCACCTTCAATTTTGTGCCGACGCCGTCCGTACCGGAGACGAGGATGGGTTCCGGATAGCGCGCGAGATCGAGCGCAAACCCGCTCGCAAACCCACCAATTTGACCGATAACCTCGGATCGCGTGGTGCGTTTGGCTAAACCTTTGTAACGTCGAGCAGCTTCGTTGCCTGCCGCGATGTCGACGCCCGCTTGTTTGTATGCGCCCACCAATTCAACCCCCTATGCGAATCGGCTCGATCTCTTCATTTAACCCCTGATCCACCAGTTCCGTCGGATACCGACGCGTGAAGCAGGCGTTACAGAACGGAACCGGATCGCCCGGTGCAAAGTTGAATCCAGCCATCAATTCGTCGACCGTCAGAAATTCCAAACTGTCCGCTTCGATCAGATTGCGAATTTCCTCGATGGAATGCTGCGCCGCAATCAGTTCGTCTTCTTTGGCGGTATCGATGCCATAGTGGCACGGGCTGACGTACGGCGGACTCGAAATGCGCACATGCACCTGAGTCGCCCCGGCCCCGCGCAACAAGCGGACGATCCGCCGCGAAGTCGTCCCGCGTACAATGGAGTCGTCAATCAGAACGACGCGCTTGCCTTCCACAATGGAGCGAACCGCATTCAATTTCAGACGCACCCCCGTGTCGCGCAAGGCTTGGGAAGGCTGAATGAATGTTCTTGCGATATACTTATTTTTAATCAGTCCCATTTCAAGCGGCAGTCGGCTCGCTTCCGCATAACCCGCGGCCGCCGACACGCTCGAATCCGGCACGCCAATGACAATGTCGCCGTCCGCTGGATGCCGCTCCGCTAAGAGCTTGCCGAGACGCTTGCGGACGCTGTGTACGTTCCATCCGTCGACATCGCTGTCAGGGCGCGCAAAATACACATGTTCAAAGGTGCACATACGACGTTGACGACGTTCTGCAAACCGCGTCGAGGTTAAGCCTTCCCGCGTGATGCGGACGAGTTCCCCCGGCTCAATATCGCGTAGCAACGTCGCGCCCACCGTCTCGAGTGCACACGATTCCGAAGCGACGATGTACGCGTCACCGAGTTTACCAAGCACCATCGGTCGTAGCCCAAGCGGATCGCGCAGGGCAATCAACTCGTCGTCGCTCAAGATGAGAAACGCAAAGCCCCCTTCGATCCGATTGGCCGCCAAGCTGACCGCCTCCGTCAAATCGTCGACGCCCGCCTTCGCGATCAAATGCGCGATGACCTCAGTGTCAGCCGTCGTTTGAAACAAGCTTCCTTCTTGCTCAAGCTGAATCCGCAACCAGCGTGCATTGACCAGATTGCCGTTGTGCGCAATGGCGAAGTTGCGCGCATGTGTCGACAAAGCGATGGGCTGCGCGTTCTGAATCGTGTTCGATCCCGCCGTGGAATAGCGCACATGTCCGATGGCAGCGTGTCCCTTGAGTTGTTCCAACTCGCCCGACTTAAATACGTCCGTTAAGAGCCCAAGCCCCTTGTGGCTGAACATGTGCGATCCGTCGGTCGATGTGATACCAGCCGCCTCTTGGCCGCGGTGCTGCAAGGCCACCAAACCGTAATAGGTCAGTGCGACTGCCTGTTCGTGTCCGTAGATACCAAATACGCCACATTCCTCATGCGGTCTATCGTCCACATCGCTATAGGCCGCTTGCATGTTATGCCACTCGTCCACGCCTTGTCTCCCCTTCCAGCTCTCTCTGTTACGCGCTCGCGCCTGCCGCAGCCGACTGCAACGCCATCGGAATGGCACGCTCGAAGGCGTCCCGCAATGCGGTGAGCGAGATCGTAAAGGCGGTGTCGCCGGCCTGCCGGACGACGACATCATCTGTGGCACCAAGCGAGCCGAGCTTGCGCGCAGGTACCGCATGTGTATCGGCCAACCGCGCCAGTTCTGCTGCACAATCCTTCTCCACGGCGACCAGCGCGCGCCCTTGGGCCTCTGAGAACAGCCAACCCAACAGTTCCATCTCAACCGGCGCGTGAATCTCGCCACCGACATCGCATTGAATCATCATTTCGGCAACGGCAGCCGCAATGCCACCTTCGGTCACGTCATGTGCTGCCACCGCAACCTGCGCGCCAGCAATCGCCTGCAACAACTCGTGCAACCGGCGTTCCTCAGCGAGATCGATATACGGCGCATCTCCCACTGGCTGGCCGCATACCAATTCCCCGTACAGCGTGCCGTCAAGACGGTCGTCTTCGCGGCCAAGCAACCACAGTTCGAGGCCCGCCGCTACTTCGCGCGCTGGCGCACTCGGCAACCGCTTTGCGATGCCGTCGATCACGCCGACCGCGCCGACAACCGGCGTCGGCTGGATGTCGAGGCCGCGCGATTCGTTGTACAGCGAAACATTGCCACTGACCACAGGCGTGTCGAGCACCTTGCAGGCATCGGCCATGCCGTCGATCGCGTCACTCAACTGCCGCATGACTTCGGGCTTTTCGGGATTTCCGAAGTTTAAACAATTCGTAATCGCAAGCGGTTTGGCGCCAGTCGTCGCCAGGTTGCGCACAGCCTCCGCAACGGCAATTTGGCCGCCCCGCCGCGGATTGAGCGCAACATAGCGCGAATTGCCGTCCGTCGCCATCGCGATGGCCTTGTCCATCCCTGGCACCTTGACGAGAGCCGCGTCGCTACCGGGGCCCATGACAGTCTGCGCACGCACCATCGTGTCATATTGCCTGTACACCCAGCGCTTGTCCGCGACGCTCGGGTGGGCAAGTATCGCCAGCCACGCCTCGTGTGCAGACAAGGACGTCGGAATCGACGCGCTCTCCACCGTGATGTCAGGCCCAATTGGCCGCTCATAAACCGGCGCCTCGTCGACGAGCGCAACGACCGGCATATCCCCGACCACTTCGCCGTGCCAAATCAGCCGCAACCGTCCATCGTCTGTCACGCGACCAACATCAGCCACCTCCAGCCCGTAGCGCTGAAAGATATCGAACGCCACCTGTTCGCGTCCACGTTCCAGAACCACGAGCATGCGCTCCTGCGATTCCGACAACATCATTTCGTACGGCGTCATGCCCTCTTCGCGCACAGGCACGCGATCCAACACCAATTCAAGGCCGCCACCTGCGCGGCTAGCCATTTCCGCCGAAGACGACGTCAGTCCTGCTGCACCCATATCCTGAATCCCAACGACAGCACCCGACGCAATGAGTTCGAGACACGCTTCCATCAGCAGTTTCCCAAGGAACGGATCTCCCACCTGAACGGCGGAGCGCTCCTTCTCCTCTGGATCTTCAGCCGATGCAAATGTCGCTCCGTGAATGCCGTCCCGACCCGTGCGGGCACCGACAACAAAAACGGGATTGCCAACGCCTGTAGCCGTACCGCGAACAATGCCGTCCGCGGGCAAAATCCCGACACACATCGCATTGACCAGTGGATTGCCGCGATAGGTCGGACTAAACTGAACCTCTCCGCCAACCGTTGGAATGCCGACACAATTGCCATAACCGCCGATCCCTGCGACCACTTCACTGAACAAGTAGCGCGTGCGCGCATCGTCGAGTGGGCCGAAGCGCAAGCTGTCGAGAAACGCCACAGGGCGCGCACCCATCGTGAAGATATCGCGCAGGATACCACCGACACCGGTGGCCGCTCCCTGGTACGGTTCGACCGCCGAGGGGTGATTATGGCTTTCCATCTTGAATGCCACTGCCATGCCGTCGCCGATATCGACCACACCCGCGTTCTCGCCGGGGCCCTGCAGCACCTGCGGTCCGCTTGTGGGGAACCGCCGCAGGTGAACCTTGGAACTTTTATAGCTGCAATGCTCCGACCAAAGCACGCCGAAGATTCCGGCCTCCACGTAATTTGGCAAGCGTCCGAGTTTTTCCACGACCAAGTCGTATTCCGCATCGGTCAGACCGAGCGAGCGGTATACGCGTTCGTCACGGATCTGTTCAGGCGTTGGCTCGCGCATGTGCTAAGCCCTCCTCGACATATTGGTGCATCGATTGAAACAACCGCCGACCGTCCACAGAACCCATCCAATCGAAAATCGCGCGTTCGGGGTGCGGCATGAGTCCTAGTACGTTGCCGCCTTCACCAAGAATCCCGGCGATATCAGCCACCGATCCATTGGGACTGTCCGCATAGCGAAACGCGATCCGCCCTTCGTTGCGAAGGCCAGCGACCGTTTCCGGATCTGCATGAAACCTGCCTTCTCCGTGTGCGATGGGAATTTGGATGCGTTCCCCAAGTTGGTACGCACGCGTGAAAGGACTTGTATTGTTGTCGACGATGAGTTCCACCATCTCGCAGCGAAACTGCAAATGGTTGTTGCGCAAAAGTGCTCCAGGCAACAGATGTGATTCGGTCAAAACCTGAAATCCATTACAAATCCCGAGCACGAGCTTGCCCTCTGCCACTTCTCGCCGCACCGCCTCCACCGCTGGTGAAAAGCGCGCGATGGCCCCGCTGCGTAAATAATCGCCGTATGAGAAACCTCCCGGCAAAATGATCGCGTCATAAGCAGACAAATCCGTTGCATCGTGCCAAACGAGATCGACCGCATCCCCAGTCGCCTCGCGCACGGCCTGTGCCGCATCTTCGTCGCAATTCGATCCGGGAAAGACTACGACCGCCCACTTCATACGCCCGTCTCCTTCAGCTCATACGCGTACGTCTCCATAACTGGATTCGACAGTACGCGCTCGCACATTTGCTCCACCGACTTGCGCGCCTCTTCTTCGCTTTCGCCCGTTACCGTCAAATGCATATACTTGCCGATGCGCACGTTTTGCGCGCCGTCAAAACCGAGCGTGTGTAAGGCCTGCTCAACCGCGTGGCCCTGCGGATCGAACACAGACGGCTTAAGCCATACTCGAACTTCCACGTCAAACGTCTTCACGCTGATAGGCCTCCTTTAATGCGCCGCCACACTTCCTGGTACGCGTCCTCGACACCGCCAAGATCTTGGCGGAATCTGTCCTTGTCCAATTTTTGATGCGTCTCTTTGTCCCACAAGCGGCATGTGTCCGGCGAGATTTCGTCAGCCAGGACGATCTCGCCTGACGGCAAGCGCCCAAACTCGATTTTGAAATCGACCAGTTCCAGTCCGCACGCCGCAAAACGTTCCCGCAGCAAGCGGTTGATTTCGAGCGCCCGCGTGCGCAGCTCACCCAGGTCTCGTTCGGAAGCCAAATTAAGTACCAGAGCCTGGTCATCCGTGAGCAAAGGATCGCCCAATTCGTCGTTCTTGTAATAGAATTCGACAAGCGGCCGTGGCAATACGGTCCCTTCCGCGATCCCGAGCCGCTTCGCAAAACTGCCGGCGACAATGTTGCGAACGACTACCTCAAGCGGAAGAATGTCGACTTTGCGAACAATGGTTTCTCGCTCCGACACCTGTTCGACGAAATGCGTCGGTACGCCATGTTCGGCGAGATATTGAAACAACAGATTGCTCATCTGATTATTGATGGCTCCCTTGCCCTCTATCTGCCCACGCTTTTGGCCATTAAACGCGGTCGCATCGTCTTTGTAATAAACTTTGACCAACCCTGGTTGATCCGTTGCGAACACTTTTTTTGCTTTGCCCTCATACAGCATCTCTGCCGCCATTGCGAGCACCCTTTCGCATTCAAATAGCTTGGCTGGTGAAATCACCAGCCAAAGCGATGGAAAATCGTATCGACGTGTTTGATGTGCCAAGCGGGATCGAAACAAGCCTCGATGTCATCCTGAGAGAGGACAGCGCGAATCGGTTCTGAAGCAAGTACCAAATCCTTAAACGACCGACTTTCTTCCCAAGCCTGCATCGCGAGCGGCTGCACCGTATCGTAGGCCGCTTCGCGCGACATGCCTTTGTCAATCAACGTCGTCAAAACGCGTTGTGAGAACACAAGACCGTGCGTGCGCTCCATGTTGCGGCGCATGTTTTCGGGATAGACGTGCAAATCGCTCAGGATACGGTTCATGCGATTCAGTAGGTAATCAATGAGAATCGTCGCGTCAGGCAGAACGACGCGCTCAACGGAAGAGTGGCTGATGTCGCGCTCATGCCAGAGCGGCACGTCTTCCAGCGCAGGAATCACATAGCCGCGCAACACGCGGGCGAGACCGGAGATTTGCTCGCAAGAAACTGGGTTGCGTTTGTGCGGCATGGCCGATGAGCCTTTCTGCCCTTTATAAAACGGCTCTTCGCCCTCGCGTACCTCTGACTTTTGCAAGCCGCGAATTTCCGTCGCAATCTTGTCCAACGTTGTACCGATGAGTGCAATCGTAAAAAGAAACTCCGCGTGCCGATCCCGCTGCAGGGTCTGCGTGCTGATGGGCGCTGGTTTGAGCCCTAGGCGAGCGCAAACTTTCTCCTCAACCTGCGGATCGACATTCGCATACGTGCCGACGGCCCCCGAGATCTTGCCGTAGCGCAGACGCTCGCACGCAGCGTCAAAACGCTCCAGATCGCGTTCGATCTCGGCATACCAAAGTGCGCATTTCAGCCCAAATGTCGTTGGCTCCGCATGAACACCGTGCGTGCGACCCATCATGACCGTCGTGCGGTGGCGTTTGGCCAATGCCTCCAACGTGCTCAACAGGGCCTCGAGATCCTCGCGAATGATGGCCATCGGCTTGCGTAGCTGCGCAGATAGTGCGGTGTCCACGACATCAGTCGAGGTCAATCCATAATGGACCCACTTGCGTTCCTCGCCGAGCGACTCCGAGACAGCGCGTGTAAAAGCCACGACGTCGTGCCGCGTCTCACGTTCGATTTCGAGCACGCGATCGACATCAAACCGCGCATGCTCACGAATTTTGCGTGCGTCTTCAGCTGGAATGACACCGAGTTCGGACCACGCCTCCACGGCGAGGATCTCCACCTCCAGCCACCACTTCATGCGCGCTTCCAACGTCCACAGTTCCGCCATTTCAGGGCGACTGTACCGATCGATCACGCCATCTTCCCCCTCGTCTTTGCTGTCTCTATCGTAACACGAATCCGCCTGCGTCCGAACGTTAAATTTGAAAACAAATCGAACGTTCGGATCGCAACTTCATTTACTCCCATTCAATGGTCGCTGGCGGCTTCGACGTGATATCGTAGACGACGCGATTCACACCAGGCACTTCATTGACGATGCGCGTCGAAATTCGAGCCAAGACTTCCCACGGTACGCGTGCGAAGTCAGCCGTCATGCCCTCTTGCGAAACCACGGCACGGATGGCCAACGTGTGAGCATATGTGCGCTCATCACCCATCACACCGACCGTGCGGTTGCTCGTCAGAACAGTGAAGTACTGCCAGATCTCACGAGCAAGCCCTGCATTCGCCACCTCGTCACGCAAAATCGCGTCCGATTCACGCACAATGGCAAGCTTGTCCTCCGTCACTTCGCCAATCACGCGGATCGCCAAACCCGGGCCTGGGAACGGTTGGCGCCACACCAGTTCGGAGGGCAATCCAAGTTGTTCGCCGAGACGTCTGACTTCATCTTTAAATAACTCTTTGAGCGGCTCGACGATTTGAAACCGCACATCTTCTGGCAGACCGCCGACATTGTGATGAGACTTGATGGTTGCCGCCGTATGCGTACCACTCTCGACAATGTCGGTATACAGTGTGCCCTGCACAAGAAAATCGAAAGGCCCTAAGCGCTCCGACTCTGCCTCAAACACACGGATAAACTCCTCGCCGATGATCTTGCGCTTGCGCTCCGGGTCCTCAACCCCCGCCAACTTGCCAAGGAAGCGATCACGTGCGTCGACACGCACGACGTCAATGCCCAGCTGCCCGCCGAGCGTCGCCATCACGCTGTCGCTCTCTCCCTTGCGCAGAAGGCCGTGATCGACAAACATCGCTGTCAGTTGATTGCCGATGGCGCGGTGCACGAGGGCGGCTGCGACCGAAGAATCGACACCGCCGGACAGGGCAACGAGTACCCGCTTGTTCCCGACCTGCTCGCGGATTTTGGCCACCGATTCTTCAATCAGATTGTCCATCGTCCAATCGCCATGGCAGCCGCAGATTTCAAATAGGAAATTGCGAAGCATCTCCGTGCCGTACTCACTGTGTTGCACTTCCGGATGGTATTGCACCGCATAAAGCGAACGTTCCGGTGCACTCATCGCCGCAATCGCGCCCGAGTCAGTCTTCGCATCGAGCCTAAACCCGGCTGGCACACCCGTCACGACGTCGCTGTGGCTCATCCACACCTGTTGTCGCTGCGGCAAATTCGCAAACACCGGCGATGCATCCGCTGCAACGTCAATATGCGCTCGCCCGTACTCGCGCACGGCTCCCCGTGCGACGTCCGCGTGAAAGAGCTTTGCTATGAGTTGCATGCCGTAACAAATGCCAAGGATGGGTACACCGAGTTCGAAGATGGCCGGATCGACCGTTGGTGATCCTTCGGCAAACACACTTTTAGGACCGCCTGAAAACACAACACCTTTCAGTGGTTTCTTGCGCAACTCGTCGGCGGGGGTGTTGTATGGCAACAGTTCCGAATAGACTCCCAGTTCGCGAATGCGTCGCGCAATCAGCTGATTGTACTGTCCTCCGAAATCAAGAACGGCTACGACTTCATGCATATCTGTCTGGCACTCCTTTATGGGAAAAGGTCGTCTGAGGAGAGGTAATAAAAAAGACCGCCCTGTCCCACCAACATTGTGGGTACGAGGGTCGGCCCATGTATGACATGGCGAAACACCAACGTCCCCCGCACATTGTCGCAGACGAAAGGTGCACGAAACAAGCGCAGGTGCACAATTCGCACGACATGCGGAAAGACGCAGTGATCCGAATTTACCTCCGACCTCGTAGCCAGGCAATTTACGGTTGCCTCGTAGAGACTGCCAAGCCATATTCTTGGCATTATACGAGTCTGGAATCACGCAATCATTCTATAGATTCACTAGCTTGTCGTCAATTGCTGAAAGTTGTCATTGGAGATGGTGAACATGAGCATGTTGCGAGTAGGAAGGCTAATTGAGAGAAACGTCATATAGCTTAAAGCTTAGTCTTCTTAGCAAAAACCGCAAAACCCACTGGTAGCTGAGGGCACCGCCCATGTTTTCTGGGGTGGCCGTATGGAATTTTGAGGAATCCACGCCACTCCCAGCAGCCAGGCACAAGGCCCGGCCGCCGGCGACTTTAGAGCGCCCCCACCACAGGGTGCGGTACATATGGCTGTTCGAGATACGCAATTTCCTCGTCAGACAATTTCACGCTCAGAGATGCCACTGCGTCGTCAAGATGGCGTTCCTTCGTCGCGCCCACAATCGGGGCCGTGACCGGTTGCTTATGCAACAGCCATGCCAAAGCCAGCTGCGCTCGCGGTACGCCATGCTTGTCTGCCAACTCGGCAACGCGATCGATGATGTTCTGATCCGCATCTGCCATCGGGTCGTATTTCGCCTTTTGGACTTGATCCGTTTGCGATCTCGCCGTTGTTTCGGTTTTATCGCGCGTCAATCGCCCAGAAGCCAAGGGGCTGTACGGAATGACAGCAATCTTCTCCGCGGCACACAACGGCAACATTTCTCGCTCTTCCTCGCGGTAAATCAAGTTGTAGTGATTTTGCATGGACACAAAGCGCGTCCAACCGTGTTTTTCAGCCACAGTAAGCGCCTTCAGAAACTGCCACGCATACATCGCGGACGCACCGATATACCGCGCCTTGCCGGCCTTCACAACATCGTGCAAAGCCTCCATCGTCTCTTCAATGGGGGTGGTATAATCCCAACGGTGAATCTGATATAAGTCCACATAATCTGTGCCCAGTCGCTTTAGACTGTTATCGATTTCCGCCATGATCGCTTTGCGCGATAACCCTTTCCCATTCGGGCCCTCGTGCATGGGGAAAAACACCTTGGTGGCGATCACGACTTCGTCACGCCGCACAGATTCCTTTAGGATCTTCCCGACTATCTCTTCACTCGTACCAGCAGAATAGACATTTGCCGTGTCAAAGAAATTGATGCCATAGTCGAGTGCCTTTCGGATGATGGGACGAGCGTCGTCTTCATCAAGTACCCAAGGATGTTGCCAGAGTCCAGGCTTACCAAAGCTCATGCAGCCGAGGCAAATGCGCGAGACGTCCAAGCCTGTATTACCAAGCTTCACATATTCCATAGCTCCATCCTCCAATTCTAGCCAAACAGCTTCATTCGTCCTTGATTGTACGCTGGATCCTGGCCCGGTCAATGCCCAAAACGACTGCATCTGTCACGTAATCCACAAACGTCGTGGACTTGCCTATCATCCGCCGCCATCGATCCAGTGGCTCGCGCAAGCGCAACTCCGCACCTGTTTCCAACGACGCCCCTCCATACAAAACGGCCTCGGCCTCATTCAGCCAAGCAAAAAATGCCTCTTGGCTCGTACCAGATGCTTGCGCCAACGGCCATAGCTGGCGCAGTGTGGCGGACTTACCGACACGCGGTAGAGAGCGTTGCAAGAGTTCCCTACACGTGCTTGCCAAGGCTAGCTCGGGTGCCGTTCGCCAGAGTCGTTCAAGCCGCCTCGCGCGAACTATGTAGCGCACGACGATGGCACAGAGGCATAGCGCGAAGATAACGCCGAAACTAAGGGCTGCCCATACAGTCCAACGAAAGCGGGTTATTTCACCGGTTTTCGACAAGGTGTCCCGAGTTTGTTGCGTATGCGTCTGTGTGAAAGGATGCCCTTCACCTGTCGGCGATGGCTGTCCGCTCCCATCCCCGGGCGATCCTCCCTGCGACGTGACGCCTGTGCCAAACGGCATGTGGAAAGTCGGCGTCGGATCAAACGGAATCCAGCCGTACTCCGGAAAGTACACCTCAACCCAGGCATGTGCGTCAGCATCCGTCACTACATAGGTGTCGGGTCCTGCCTGATTGGCATGCGAAACGGCAAACCCCGTCACCCAACGCGTGGGTACACCCAACGTGCGCAGCATGACGGCCAAGGCACTCGAAAAGTTGTCACAGTATCCACGATGTGACTGAAACAAAAACTGAGCGACATAATCCTGGCCATCGGTAGGTGTCGGCACATTGGTCGTGGTATACATTTCGTGCGCCTGCAAATACGACATGAGACTCTTGACCATCTCGAATTCGGTCGTGGCATGCGCCCGTTGGACCGTCCGCTGTGCCAGTGCTGCAACCGATTTGGGCAGCGTCGAAGGTAGTTGCAAGTCGTTTTCCTGCACGTCTAATGGGATGGCGCGTTTCATGGCGGCAAACGGTTCGCGAATTCTGGCCAATAGGGGATACGGATTTGTCGGGACGGTCGTTTCCACCTCATAGCTCTGCCCTGGACGTAGGCGCGGCGCTTGAATATTGCCCTGTACCGTGTCCAAGGCAAAGCGGCCATCGTACAACCCTGGCAATCGGATGACGTCCGTCACCTCGTAGCCAGCCAGCAAATCCGAAGTGTCGACTGGGGACAACAGCGTGATCGTCTCGTCGAACGATCGCGCCGGCAAACCGGTGAATCCGTTGTCTGCAATCAGCTGATCGAGTTGCTCCGATTGCATTTGGCTATCCGTCAACGGCGCAGAAATCCAGCCCTGGCCGGTATAGGTCGCCAATGTCTGGCCGCGCAGGTACGTCGGTTCCGGTGCTGTGAGCGTCAACACCGGTCGTGAATTTTGGCTTAGCGACCCACCAAGTTGGGCATCGTTCAGCGTATACCCCGTAACCAAGCCGCTTGTGTCCATGGATTGCCCCCCGCGCCCCGCGTGCGCACCGGCGAAAGTTCGGTGTGGAAAGACAGCAACAAGCCCTCCTGCGACAGCCAGAATAGACGTCACCGTCGCCGCCACACGCGCGAGTGCTCGCGTCTCCCACCTGTAGCCGCCACGGTGCACAGCCAGCGCAAAAAACATAACCGCAAGCAGTGCGACGGCGGCTTGCAAAGACTTGACCGGCGCCATGCTCGACAACGCAATCAGCCCCGCACACGCGATGGCGTTATAAAACAACCACAGCACTGTACGGCGGCTGGCGTACGAAACAAGCCAATAAGCGCCGGTTAGCAGCCAGACAAAGAGCCATGTCTGTAGCGGATCGGCCAGTGTTCCGTGGTGAAACACTTCGCTGAACTCGCGGGCGATGACGATGGCCAGATGCACAGTACTTGGCACAAATCCCACGTGCGTGTCCTGCCAATACCAGGCAACATAAGCGCATGGCGCGAGCAACGACACGCTGACTCGCACACCGCGCCAGGGCGTCGAAGCGCCTGAAGCAAGCACAGCCAGTAGCCAGAGCACGGATCGAAAGCCGTGCAACGCACCCGCGCCCGCAATGGGTAGAACGGCCGCGGCCAACCAGATGGCAGCGAGCCACGCATACACGACACGTGTAGCCAATCGATCACGCCCTGTGACCATGGGCATCCCCCTTTGCGAGTAGCGTCAAATCGCGTGGCTCATGTATCCAACACACTTGTGCCCCGCGCTCGGCAAGCCAAGCCACGGCAGCCTGGACATCCGGGTTGCCTTGCGCTGCACTTGTCACAGCCAGATGGAGTCGCCCAGCAAACGAGCCAAGCAATGCAGCTTGCCTTGTTGCGATGGCGGTGCCAAGCAGAAGAATAGAGGCACTTTCACCTGGCACGTGAGACAACAAGGCCTGCAGATCTACGGCTTCATCCTGTCGCGTGCAACGAGCGAGGGCATCGAGCAACGCGACGGCCGGATCCGCGCCTGCCAAGCCGCTGTCGTAACGGCCAAGTGTCATGACCACCCGATTGGGCAACGCCAAGCTGACGTGCGCTCCAATCCGACCGGCTTCCCGCAAGGCCGTCGCAGTCAGCGTCATGACCAACTCAAATGACGCGTCATCCTCCATCGCCTCCCCACTTGTCCAGTAGGGCACAAACAGCCAGGTTCGATCCGCCGGCGGATCGAACGATTTCGTATACAATGTGCCTTGTCGCAGGGAAGCAGGCCAGTGTACACGTGCCAGTGGATCGCCCTCGCGATAGGGATCAATTCCGCCGACCGCGCCCCATTCAGCGCGGCGCAAGCCGGAACCACGGCTACCTGCCATCACATGCCGCGGCATTGGCAGACACCCGGGCAGATCGAGAGCTTTGGGATGAACGATGACTTCGGCTACCAGAGGCAAGCGCCGCCGTACACTGACAAAGCCAAAAGCATCCGCCATTTCGATGCTGACGCCCGAGACGCGATGCACTCCGCGTGGCACGTTCAGTAGCGTGTACTGCCAAACAGCCGATCGCCGCCAGAGCATCAACGAACGAATGGGTGTTTGTTGGGAATGTAGCGCAAGCGCGCCTTCCCAATCGTCGCGCGGACGCAACCACATGATGGGTAGCCAACCTTGCCGTTGGATAGCGAGGCGCACACAAATGTCGGAACTGGCCATCGTCCGCATCGGCAACGTGCGCTGTACACGCAACGGCTGCAGAGCGGATGCGACCAACAGACATTCGTAAAACCAGAGCGCCCACAGTGCCGCAGCGATAAAGAGCGCCGCACCGTGCCCAAGCAGCCATGCAACGATACTGACGCCTACCGCGATACAGGCCAGTAGAGCAAGCTTAACGGGCCAATCGATGCGCTGCGTCATCGGGTACCATCGAGGCGTGGCACAGACACCTCGGATATCACTTGTTCCATCACATCCGCCACTTGTACGCCGCCAAAACGCGCTTCAGGTGTAAGCCGCAAACGATGCCCAAAAACGTGCGGTGCAACCCATTGCACATCGTCGGGTACGACATACGTGCGCCCACAAAGATAGGCATTCGCTTTAGCAGCCCACAACAAGGCCAGACTCGCGCGCGGACTGGCCCCCAGGTTGAGGTCAGGATGGCGGCGGGTAGCTGCCGAAAGCTCTGCGATGTAGTGAAGAACAGCGGGATCGACATGCACGTTTGCCGCCGTTTGTTGCCACGCATGGATCCGCTCCGGGCTCGCCGATGGGGTGAGTTGCGCGAGCGGGTCTGCCCCGCCGTGGCTCGCCAGCATCAAAACCTCGTCGTCGACACTGGGATATCCTAGAGTGAGACGAAAGAGGAAGCGGTCGAGCTGCGCCTCCGGCAGCGGAAACGTCCCCTCAAATTCAACTGGATTCTCTGTCGCCAACACCATAAACGGTGAAGGCAACTGGTATTCCTGGCCGCCGACGGTCACCACCCGTTCCTCCATGGCTTGCAACAGTGCGGATTGCGTACGGGGCGACGTCCGATTGATCTCGTCGGCGAGAATCATCTGGCCAAACACAGGGCCACGGCGAAATTCGAAGTGACCCTTATGCTTGTCGTAGACGGAAAAGCCGATCACGTCGGATGGCAGCATATCGGGCGTGAACTGTATGCGCTGCAACTGACAGCCAAGTACCATAGACAAGGCGCGCACGAGCGTCGTCTTACCGACTCCTGGCACATCTTCAATCAGGCAATGGCCACCCGCGATCACGGCAAACAGCAGCAAGCGCCCGACGGATCTCGGCCAAAAACCCACCGTTCCGATTTGTTCGCGGATATTTTCAAACTCTGTCTGCCATCGATTTGCCATCCATTCCCTGTAAAATTCCACAGGTCTATCTCCTGTCTCCCGAAAATCTCTGTTCCCATACTAGCAAAACTCATTCTGTAAGGCCATGGAAAATACGTGAGGTGCGAATCTTACGTTGTTAAACAGCGATCTCTGGTCAACGTGTCGAATCGAATCATAGGCGGGCGAACAAGGGCCATATACTTTGATGAACGCGCTTTCTGGCGGACCTTCACCCCGTCAGTCCATGGCAAGCTGGTTCGCGAAAACGGCAAGGACGGAAGGAGTAATCTGGTTGAACCTCTTCCTTGGCAACATGGCAGCGTCCCGCTGGTCACTTGCGAACATTGGACCGTTTTACAGGATCATACTTCGCAAATCGGTTGCGAGTTTGTTACGATCAGAGTGGTACCTGCGGCGTCTGTTCAAATCGCCCAATGCCATGCCATTTCGATGCCAGCATGCATTTGTTGCTTTGTTACAACGACCACCGGATGCGATTTGTTCGTAATCCACCGACGGAGGTTTGCAAACTATGAGCTGGGAAGCGGAATGGAAGCAGTTCTATACTTCCGATTCGGGACCTACTCCTCGCTACGGCAAAAATCCGTTTCCGAAGAGTGCAAAGCGCTGTAAACGCTGCAAAATGCCGTCTGAATTGCAGTTTTGTATCGTATGCCAAACTGAATTTGTCACGCAGGCCAGACTCTGTTTCACAACCGTCATGGACGCGATTGCGATTCAGGAGGAACCCAATCGCGCATATGAAGAGAAGCGTGCGGCGTATAAAGCGGCGAAACGTCGCTTGAAAGGCCTTTTAGAGCTGAAGTCATACGGTGTCACCTTCGAGCAGACGCCATACTTTCGAAAAGAGTTGCGCCGTTTGCGCGAGCGGCTGAAAGAGGAAAAGGCGATTGCCGCATCCGTGGCTGCTGACACGGCTGAACAAAAAACGGCTGCCCATCGTCAATGACGTGACGATTGGGCAGCCGTCTTTATTTGCGCCCTGCTGCGACGGCAGCGCGAGCGCGATCGAAAACACTTAATCTTTTCCAACCACCAATTCGGATTCTTGCAAAGCGTGGACGGGGTGGCGATTTGCCCGCCCCTGCCGTTCTTCCAAAAAGTCCGGTTGTGGCGACGTTCTACGCACAAAGAAGGCCATAATGAATGCTGCCACGGACGCTGCAACTGCCACCATGAACGCATCGTTGATCCCCATCACGGTTCCCTGCGCCAGCGCGTGCGCCGCTGCCAGTTTGTCGGTCGGCGCGATGTGTTGCGCAAGCATGATGTTTTGCACGTGCACCTTGGCGCGATCGGTCATCACCGTCACCAACAGCGCCGTACCAACCGCGCCTGCCACCATGCGCAGCGTGTTGAGCATGGCCGTGCCAAACGGATTCAGGCGCAAAGGCAACTCGTTTAACCCTGCAGTCATAAGAGGCATCATCAAAATCGACATACCGAACATGCGCAAGGTATACACCACGGTGCAGTAGAGGAACGTCGTGTCTGTCCCCAAGCGCGTCAGGCAGTACGTGGTTGCGGCCGTAATCGCCAGACCGATGACGGCGAGCCAACGCGCGCCCATAAGATCAAACAGTTTGCCGGTGACGGGCGACATAATGCCCATCAAGATGCCCCCTGGCAAAAGCATGAGTCCCGACAACAGCGGCGAAAAGCCGCGGACGTTCTGCATGTACATCGGCATCAGAATGACGCCTGCAAAGAGCGCAACGGAGACGATCACGTTGATGATGGTCGTCAAGGTGTACATGGGATAGCGGAATATCCGAAATTCGAGAATCGGCTCGCGGGTGGCCAATTGCCAGAATACCAGAGCCACAAGACTCGCGGCGCCTACCGCCAGGCTGACGATGACGTCAACGCCACCCCAGCCGACCGAACCGGCCTCGCTGAAGCCGTATAACAGACCACCAAAGCCAATCGTCGATAAAGCTGCGCCTAGGCCGTCAAACTTAGGCCGACTCGTGGTCGTGACATTGCGCATGAGAAAGATGGCCAGGATCAAATCGACAAACGCGATCGGCATGATAATGTAAAACAACGTACGCCAAGACCCGTTTTGCACAATCCAGCCAGATAGCGTAGGTCCAATGGCAGGTGCAAAGTTGAGCGCAATACCGAAGATGCCCATCGCCATTCCCCGCCGTTCAGGAGGGAACAGCCGGAAGACTGCGTTCATCATGACGGGCATGAGTACCCCCGCCCCCGCGGCCTGCACGACGCGGCCAACGAGCATGATGCCAAAGCTGGGGCTAAGCCCGCAGATGACGGTCCCGATGAAGAACAGGGACATCGCTGTAATGTACAACTGTCTCGTGGTGAAGCGGGCAATGAGATAAGCCGTAATCGGAATGACAATGCCATTGACAAGCAGGTAAATCGTTGTCAACCAGTCACCGGTCGTCGCCGAAATATGCATGCGATCCATAATTTGCGGCAGAGCGACGTTGATCAACGTCTGGTTGAGGAACGCGACGAACGCGCCAGCGAGCATGACGCCAAACACAGGCACGACGCGCACGCCAGTCTGTTCTGATGCAGAACGCATATGTAGTTGTTTCCCCCTTTAAAATGGACGCTCCATTGCAATCGCAGCTTTGGAACTATACGTCGCCAGTTGGAGCTTACGTTGTGATCAAAAGACGAAAAGCAGCTTTAGGCAGTGATATAGAGGAGATTCGTACCTTCTGTGAACGCGAGGATATGCATTCTTCCAGGCACGAAATGATTACTTATAGGCTATCATTTGTGCATCGATCGCGCAAGCATATTTCGTGAACAATTTGTTGCAACTTACAAAAGTGAAGTTAGGAGTAAAAAGGGGAAAGGGCAAGAGTGTTAACCGGACAAACAAGGCTGCTGGTTGCCCACAGAGTGCAACCAGCAGCCTTATCGTTCCGAACGAATCGTTTCGTCGGGAGATTACATCATACCGTCCATGCCGCCCATGCCAGGTGCAGGAGCCTTTTCCTTTTCCGGCTTGTCTGCAACCGCAGCTTCCGTCGTGAGGAACGAAGCCGCGACGCTCGCTGCATTTTGCAAAGCGGAGCGCGTAACCTTCGCCGGGTCGACAATACCAGCTTTCAGCATATCCGTCCACTCGCCGGTAGCTGCGTTGTAACCGAAGCCAACGGCCTCTTTCTTCAGGCGATCGACGATGATGGAACCCTCAACGCCAGCGTTCTCAGCGATTTGGCGAACCGGAGCCTCCAGCGCCTTACGAACCAAGTTGACACCCGTCAGCTCGTCGCCTTCAGCCTTGACACTGTCAAGCGCCTTGATGACGTTGACAAGCGCCGTGCCACCGCCAGGAACAATACCTTCTTCGACAGCTGCACGGGTCGAGTTGAGCGCGTCTTCAATGCGGAGCTTCTTCTCCTTCAACTCCGTCTCCGTCGCTGCACCAACCTTGATCACGGCGACGCCGCCAGACAATTTTGCGAGCCGCTCTTGCAACTTCTCGCGGTCGAAATCAGAGGTCGTCTCTTCGATCTGATTCTTAATTTGGTTGATACGAGCTTGGATGTCGGACTTGTCGCCAGCACCGTCAACAATGATGGTGTTCTCTTTGCTGACGCGAACTTGGCGCGCACGACCGAGTTGCTCGATGCCCGTGTTTTTCAACTCAAGGCCGAGTTCCTCGCTGATGACCTGACCGCCAGTCAGAGCCGCGATGTCCTGCAACATAGCCTTGCGGCGATCGCCAAAACCTGGCGCCTTCACGGCAACAGCGTTGAACGTGCCGCGGATCTTGTTGACGACGAGGGTTGCGAGTGCTTCGCCTTCGACGTCTTCCGCAATCAACAACAACGGACGGCCAGATTGGACGACGCGCTCAAGCACTGGCAAAATCTCTTGGATGTTGCTGACCTTCTTATCGGTGATCAAGATGAATGGCTCGTCCAAGACAGCCTCCATCTTGTCGGTGTCGGTGACCATGTACGGCGAGATGTAGCCACGGTCAAACTGCATACCTTCTACCACTTCGAGTTCAGTGGTAAAGCCTTTCGACTCTTCGACCGTGATCACGCCATCGTTGCCCACTTTCTCCATGGCATCGGCGATGAGTAGACCAATCTCTTCCGCACCAGCCGAAATGGCAGCGACCTGCGCAATGTTCTCGCGACCCTCGACCGGCTTCGAAATCTTCTTGATCTCGTCGACAGCAGCCGCCACAGCCTTTTCGATGCCGCGCCGCAAAACCATCGGATTTGCGCCAGCCGCAACGTTCTTCAGGCCCTCGCGGATCATCGCTTGCGCGAGAACCGTTGCCGTCGTCGTACCATCACCAGCAACGTCGTTCGTCTTCGTCGCAACTTCTTTGACGAGCTGAGCGCCCATGTTCTCATACGCGTCTTCCAACTCAATCTCTTTTGCAATGGTGACACCGTCGTTGGTGATCAGGGGCGATCCGAATTTCTTTTCCAGAACGACGTTACGGCCCTTGGGACCGAGTGTCACTTTCACCGCATCAGCGAGCGCATCGACACCGCGCAGCATCGCACGGCGAGCTTCTTCACCAAAGCGAATTTCCTTTGCCATCCTGTATACCTCCCTGACGTTTTATGTAGGCGACTTACTTCTCGACGATCGCCAAGATGTCGCTTTCGCGCAGAATCAACACTTCTTCGTTGTTCACTTTGATTTCCGTACCAGCATACTTCGAGAAAATCACGCGATCTCCGACTTTGACCTCGAGATCCTGACGCTTCCCATCTTCGAACTTGCCCGGGCCGACAGCGATAACCTCGCCCTCTTGCGGTTTCTCCTTCGCATTGTCCGGAAGGAAAATGCCACTTGCGGTTTTCTCTTCACGTTCAACTGGACGCACCACAACGCGATCAGCGAGCGGCTTCAGCATGTGAACAACCTCCCTGTTGGATTTGAGTGTCTTCTTTTGTTAGCACTCTCGTTCAGTGAGTGCTAACACCAAGGACTATAATAATCTCTCGCTTCAGAGAGTGCAACCGTCTCCATAAAGATTTTCGAGATCCTTGTTAGAAGTCGTCAGCCAGCAGAAAAGCTAGCAATCGAGCCGCATCCTCCGCCGCAAACACAGGCACCGGCAGCCGACACCCCTTAGGCGCAATGGCAGCAACCAGGTTTGCCGCGCCTGCCGCCATGAGCTTGTCCCATTCCGCTTCGGAAGCAACGACAGCCACCTTCGGCAACCAACTGCCCTTGACCCCTTCGACGATCGCGATGTCAGGCGCCTGCTCCCCTGCAACGGCATGCAACCGTGCAAGCCACAATTCGAGGCTCGAACACTGCGCCTGCCAGTCGTGCACGAGCCATCCACGTGCACTGGCTACAAGCGTCCAACGCGCCCCTGCATGGGCTGCACGCACCGTATCGGCATCTGACTTCTCCCAGTCTGGCCAATCCACTTGATCCGCATGCCCATCGTGCTTAATATAGGCAACCTCGAGTCCACGCCGCTTCGCCTCGCGAATCAAGCTCTCGGCAGCCACCGTTTTCCCCGCGTCCTGAAAGCCAACGATGCCAATCATCTGCGGGCGCTTTTCGCGACTAAAGGCGGCGGATGGCGGCGACTTAGGCATTGAGCCACCCGCCGATCCCGAGTACGGCAATGTCGCGTCGACGCACCCGCAAACCGGCCAAGACGCGGGGAAGCAACTTATCGAATGCGGTTATCGGATCGTGAATGACGGCGCCAGGGAGCCCAAAGATGGCCGCGTGTCCGCGATATGCAAGCATCATCATAGAGCCCGGAATCATCGGTGTACCGTGCGTCACCACCTCCGTGGCAGCACGGCGAATGGCTGCCGGCGAACGGTCATCTGGGTCGACCGACATGCCCCCCGTGACGAGCACGAGCGTGGCTCCATCTGCGACCACGCGCGCAATCTCACCGGCAATGGCGTCCGGATCGTCCCCGACCAGCGTCTGCTCGACGTCGCGAATGCCGTATGCGGCCAACTTTTCGCGCAGCACCGGGCCAAATCGGTCTTCGATCCGGCCGCTTAAAATCTCGCTCCCGGTGGTGACCAGATGCACCTTCTGCGGGCGATACGGCAGCACATCGACGATGCTACGTCGGTGTGCCCCACGCGCGATCACTTCGACCGCGCGCACCTTTTCCTCCGCGATGACGAGCGGGATGGGCCGTACGCTGGCCAGGCTTGTCCCTGCTGTGACATGTTGAAAGGGCAAGCGTGTTGCGATGGCAATCTCGTCAATGCTGTTCATCGCCGTTACTCGCCTGGCATCGACCCACAACATGCCCTCTCGGTCTGCCTTGAGTACGACCTTGCCCTCTTCGACGTCGGAAAGGCGCACGCCCCTTCCTGCGATCGCCCTAGCCATGCGGATAGCGGCGTCGTCCTCGTGCAACTCCCCGTCATCTAGTTCCAGAATGTAAATGTGTCGCTTCCCCATGTCGAGCAGGACCGGGATGTCCTCTTCCCGAATGATATGCCCACGCCGAAATTGACGTCCTTTAAACTCCCCAGGGACGATTCTCGTCATGTCGTGCGCCAATTGCATGCCAACTGCATTCTCCACAGGCACCTCGCGCCGTTTCATGTGCATCCCCCTTCCGCCAACCAGGCTTTGTAATCGTCCGGCGTGTGAACCGGACGTACGGCCCAGGGTTGATGAGAAAATTCGAGTCCCGCGAGCGATAGTCCAACAAGCCCTGGCAACAGCCGACGCTCGCCGCGCCGCGCCGCCTCTATGAACGCGGTCGCAACATGTTGCCGATAAGCTGCACACAGTGGCTGCAGCCGCCCCTCGCGCATCGCGGCGACGCCGTCAGCATCCGAATGCCGTAAGCGCTCGAGCAGCGTTGCCAGAACCTGCGGGGTGATGCCCGGCAAATCGCCCGCGATCAAATGAAACGTAGCCATCGGATGGGGCCACGTGGAAAAAATCGCTCCCAACGCCTGCAACGGTCCCTGCCAAGGCACCGGATCAGGCCGCCACTCCACCCGTCTTGGCAACCACGGCGCGATGGTTGCGCACAAGTCAGTCTCGTTATGGCTGACGATCACGGTGTCCGACACGGCGAGCGCAGAGCGGATCACGTGTGCCAAGACTGGCAATCCGGAACTGTCACGGGCGAGCAGCAGCTTGTTCCCGTATTCAGCCATGCGCCTGCTCTGCCCACCGGCCAAGACGATTACAGCGTGCTCCTCCCGCAGTCGAACACACCTCCGTCCGTCAAGACTGCGTGCATGCGGACATCGTGCGGATCAAAAGGCAAACAATCGACGAATTGTTCGGAAAAACAAACGCCGACGCGCACAGGAAATCGCTGTTCCGCGTCCGCGAAATACCGATCATAATAGCCACCGCCGTAGCCGAGACGAACGCCATCTTTGGCAAACGCGAGACCCGGCACAAAGGCTAGGATAATTTCCTCGCGCGGCACCATCGGCGCGTCGTCCCGCGGAGCGAGAATGCCATAGCGGCCAGGCACGAGATCGTCCAGCGTACGTACAACAGAAAATGCCATGTCACCATCTTCGCGGACGCGCGGATAGACCAAGCAGTAGCCTTTAGCCGATAGGCGTGTATGTGCATCCGCTAAATTAAGCTCACCGGATGTCGCTGCATACATGGCAATCACGCGTCCTCGCCCTTCTGCTTCGCGCTCAGCCAAGGCCACGGCGAACAACGCTGCCTCGCGCTCTTTGCGCGTTCGTTCCTCCCCGGCAATGGCGAGGCGCGCACGGCGAAATGATTTTCGTAAAGCTGTCTTATCACCTGACAATGTCGCGAGCGTCCTCCTGCCGATACAAGTCGAGCTTCCAAAACAACCACGGCGCACCAAGCGTTGTCCAGACGGCGACCAGCACGACGCGCACGTACTGCCAAAGCGGTTGCTCCAAATGTGCTTGTACTGCCCATTGTATCGCAACAATACCCGCCAACGCGATGATTGCAACACAAATTCGCTTCCACAACTCCGATTGTATATCGGTGTGTAAAAACTGGCGCTCAATGGCAGCTCCCGCGCCGATAGCCATAAGAAATGCCGCATAGACACCGGCATCGCCATGGTGATCGACAGCCAACAGCAACGCAGGAAATAGGATGGCAAACGCGAGTGCAATGGGAAATGGAACTTGCCGATACGTCCACCAGCGCCCAAATTGCCAACCACAAATCCCGATAAGAAGTCCAATACCCCAACCGACAACGACGTCAAGTGGCCAATGAAGTCCTAAGTAGATGCGTGAAATGCCGATGGCCGCGACCAAAATGATGCCGATCCACATGATGTAGCGACGGCGAAACCACTTGGCGATCCCGGCAAAGAACGTCATCGTACCTTGCGCGTGTCCGCTCGGCATCGACAAACCGGTGGCCGAACTGATATAACCGGAACGAATACCTGGTACACCAAGTGGCCGAGCAATGTGGAACACCGATTTAAGCCAAGCGTTGGTATACATACTGGTAAGAAACACATAGGCCAAGCGCATGCCCAATGTGCGATTGACGGCTAGAAATAAGATTGGAAGTATGAGTAGATATACCGATTCGGTGCCGAGGAACGACAGCCCAACAGCCAGTTTGTCCAGCCACGGCGTATGAAATGATTGAATCCACCGGATCAGGTGGTACTGCCACCCGAATCCCTCTGGCAGCGGAAACGTCGGAGTAGGCATGAAGAGTCCTCCTTGCGCAATATGTCAGGGACGTTGCTAGAGTGTATGGACAAAGGAGAACACATATGATTGTTTTACAGGCAAGCCATCTGAAAAAGAGCTATGACGGCGTTGAAGTGTTAATCGACGCTTCCGTCATCATTCGCGCTGGCGATAAAGTGGGATTGGTCGGGGGCAACGGAGCTGGCAAAACGACGTTGCTTAAGCTCATCACCGGTGAAGAACAACCAGATGGGGGCACCATCGCGAAACGCGATGGCCTGCAAATGGGGTATGTATCGCAGTACGTGCAACCCGATGCAGCCACGACAGTTTACCAGTTTGTGGCCGAAGCGCAGAAACCTTTGCAGCTAATGGAGGCCAAACTGCGAGAACTCGAGACAAAGATGGCGGATCCCAACGTTTACACGAATGAGCAGCGATTTGCCGACATCACGCAAACCTACGAGCGGGCGGCCCATCAATTCGAACAAGCCGGCGGCTATGCTTGGCAAACCAATGTGCGCCGCGTGCTCGCGGGCCTACAGTTTACTGCCGAGATGCAACCCTTGCCCATATCGACACTAAGCGGTGGTCAGCGCACCCGGTTGGCGCTTGCGCGCCTACTCGTACAGCAACCGGATTTGCTCGTCCTCGACGAACCAACCAACTATCTCGACACGGACACGCTCGCCTGGTTGGAAGGCTATCTTAAACACGACGAGGGTAGTCTGCTCGTCGTCTCGCATGATAGGTACTTTCTCGATGAGGTTACGACCCAGACAATCGCGCTCGAAGGTGGCATCACCCGCCACTACCCAGGCAACTATGCTGCCTATGTCCTGCAGTCACAACAGGAGCGGGAACAGCAGGCGAAGCTGTACGAACAACAGCAAGAGGAAATTGCCAGGCTCGAATCGTTTGTCCAAAAGAACATCGCGCGCGCCTCGACGACCAAACGGGCCCAAAGTCGACGTAAGATGCTCGAGCGCATGGAGCGGGTGGAACGCCCCCGTGGCGACAGTCCAAGCGCACGAGTTGAATTCGAACCGCGCCGCCCGCCTGGCCGTGACGTGCTGCAAGTGTCCGATCTCACCATTGGCTAACCGCATCACGTGGTGGCCCGAAACATCTCATTTCACCTGGAACGCGGTATGCGCCTGGCGATCCTAGGGCCAAATGGCGCCGGGAAATCGACGCTACTCAAGACGGTCGTTGGGCTTTTGCCAGCGGAAACCGGGCGGATCGAATGGGGGCAACACGTCGAAGTTGGCTATTACGACCAAGAACAATCTGACCTGGACGACACGAAGAGCGTGATCGACCAAGTCTGGGACGAGCGCTTGGATTTGGACGAAACGTCCATCCGCAAGGCCCTTGCACAATTTCTGTTTCGTGGCGAAGATGTCGTGAAGCCCGTCTCGGGACTGAGCGGTGGCGAACGCAGCCGTTTAAATCTATGTCGCCTCATGCTACGGCAGGCGAATGTGTTGGTGATGGACGAGCCTACCAATCACCTGGACATTCCGAGCAAGGAGGCATTGGAGCAAGCTCTCACCGATTATAGCGGCACGCTGCTTTTCGTGTCACATGACCGTTATTTTATTGACGCGATTGCAACCCACATCGCCGTTCTAAAGCCGGATGGCTTGGTCAAATACCTCGGCAACTACACCGACTACCGTGAAAAGGTTGCTGAAAACGAGCGTATAGCAAGTATCGAACAAAGTGTGCAGAATGCGAAAGAGCACACTCGTCATCCTGTAACTGTCGATGCGACAACGAGTCAATCCACGCGGCGCCGCATTCGCTCCAGTGACGTGCGCAAGCTACAGGACGAAATTGAAAAATGGGAGCGCACAACTGCCGAACTGGAAGCAAGATTGACCGCCATTGGTATGGAGCAAAGCGAAGCGGCCGCAAAGCAGGACATCGACCGAATTCGAGCCCTGGAAGAGGAACGCGAACATGTCGAACAAGCTTGTCATCAAGCCCTGGAGAAATGGGAGCAAGCCTCATTGCAACTAGAGATGCTGCAATCTGAATCCGATTGATCTTATCGAGCATACGAGGGCTGTCCCAAAACCAATTGTAAGATGGGGGTGGGACAGCCCCTCTTTTTTCGGCTCCAATAAGCGCATGAACTTTCAGGATTTCAAAGCGAAGTTACCGAGTTCAGACGAGGACTGTTCTACGAGTAACCGTAGATTCTCGCCAATCGCGTCAAGATGCTTTTCTATGCTATTGACCTCATTGTGCATGTCCGTAATGTGGTGCTCAAGCCGTGTCACCCTGATGCCGAGACTGCGAATCTCGACAGCCAGCTTGTGTATATCCGTATCCAGCCATGCGGGCAATTCGTCGATGCGCGCGCCAAGCACCTCTATGCGCTCATCCAGCCGCGTCGACAACTCGTCGATGCACCAGCGAAGCCCCTATGTGCGCTCATCCAACCGTGTGAACAATTCATCGATGCGTGCACCAAGCACATCCGTACGTTCGTCCAGCCGTGTGGACAATTCGTCGATGTGCGCCGACATCTCATTGATACGAGTCTCTAACATCCTCGAGAACGAGATGGTTTGAAGCTCTAGCTTTTCGTCCAAAACCGCGGTAAATATTTTAACCCACGTATCCTCGTGCATCGGTGCCCCTCCCCGCGACCACCATTCCCAGGAATGACTGCTCGAATGAACATCAAGGTGTGGTTCCCCGACGTTTGGACTCAAATTACCATAGCTCCGATGACTCGTCTATGAAGTATGGCATATAAGATGATCCTTTCCGTTATGCTGCTCCTTCAGAAAGTGAAACACGGGAATTTTCAGTTTATCCACATTGTCCACCGACTTATCCACAGGCCTAACAACCTGTATTTCGAGCCTTTTCGACACTTTTCCACATGTTCCACAAGAATGAGACATAGGGTTATTCACAGGTTAGGGACAATCTGTACGACATCTGGCCAGTTTCCATCCTGCCAATCCACAAGTGACAGTTGGGCGTACGCGTTAAGCGACAATGGACTCCAACGCCCTTGTTTTGCTCGCGGGTAAGCCGCCGCCGCAATCATCGCCGCGTTGTCGGTACACAGTTCAATCGGTGGAAACATTGCGCTTATTGAGAGCTCTTTCGCCAACTGAGACATCGCTTCGCGCAGGCCCCGATTGGCCGCCACACCGCCAGCCACCACAATCGTACGTGCCCCTGTGTGCACGGCGGCGCGCTTCGTCTTTTCGACCAAGACCTCGATCACAGCAGCTTGGAAACTCGCACATACGTCTTCGACCAACACAGCCTGCCCCCGATTCCTGCGCTTGACGATCTCGTTATTGACCGCAGACTTCAGCCCGCTGAACGAAAAATCAAAGCTATCGTCTTCCAGCAGAGCTCGTGGAAACAGAAACGCATCCGGACGCCCGCGATGGGCGAGATCGTCGACCTTAGGACCGCCAGGGTACGCCAGCCCAAGTAGCCTTGCCACCTTGTCATAGGCCTCTCCGGCCGCGTCGTCACGCGTCCCGCCAAGACGGGTAAAGCGAAATTCGGCATCGACGCTCAACAGCTCGGTATGCCCGCCAGAAACAACAAGGCACAAAAACGGCGGCGTCGCCCCAGTGCCCCCATCTGAAGCCAGCATAGCTGCCGCCACGTGACCGGCGATATGATGAACCCCAACAAGCGGCTTGCCAGTTGCCAAGGCGTACCCCTTTGCCGCCGATACGCCGACCAGCAGTGACCCAAGCAGGCCAGGGCCACACGTCACCGCAATCGCGTCAATATTCGACCACGTCATGTTCGCATCGAGAAACACTTGTTCCACGACCCTCGTGATATCCACAACATGCTGTCGCGATGCTACCTCAGGTACGACACCGCCAAAGCGCGCATGCAAGTCGATCTGGCTGGCAGTCACCTGGGCCAGCAGGTGTGTGCCATCTTGTACGATCGCGGCAGACGTCTCGTCGCAACTCGTCTCAATTCCCAAGATGTTCATCCCTGCACCTCCCCGTCCCCTGTCACGCGTGGTGGCAAATCGGCCCACATGATGATGGCATCCTCGTTGTTGTCGGTGTAGTACCCTTTGCGTATGCCTACCCGCTCAAAGCCATACTTGCGATATAGATTTTTGGCGATCTCGTTACTCACGCGCACCTCGAGTGTCATCTTGCGGCCCCCAGCCGCCATGCAGATGGACATCAGGGTCTTTAACAACGTCTCGCCCAACTTCAGACCGCGAAAATCAGGATCGACCGCAATGTTGGTAATGTGACCTTCGTCCATAATCATCCAAAAGCCGGCGTAGCCGGCGATCCGTTGGTCGTACTCGGCGACGACATAGCGCGCCAGCCGATTCTCCACCAATTCGCCGATGAACGCCTGCCGCGACCAAGGCGCGGTGAACGAGCGATGCTCCACGCGCAATACCTGATCGAGATCGCGCAAGAGCATGCGTCGGATCACCAGTCGCTCGGGATGCCAATCCTGTCGCTCCATCATGTCGAACCTCCCTCGGACGCGGCTTGCCACTTCGCTTCAGCTTCCACAAGAAGAGCATAAACCGGCGCCAATGCATGTAGACCATCGCCGGTGTAAACGGCGTATTCGGGGCACTTGCCAAGTTCGAGCAGCGCCTGTGGCATCAGCCCTGAGAGCGCTCCCCATGTGAGCGATCTCGCCACATGCGTCGGCATGGGCCAATCTCTTTGCAAGTCGTGGACGATAAGCGCATCCTCGCCATCGCCCACCACCTGCAACCATGACGCAATGGGCAGAACTTGAATGTCGCAGTCACGCACAAAGCGCTCGTCGACAGAACGTGTATAACAAGCGCCAAACGCGCGGCCACGACGCGCATTCAACATCACCACGATGCGGTGCGGCAAGCCGTTGGCAGTCTCCGCGAGCACTGCCGCGCGTGCCATGGCGTCGACGGTGGGCACGGCAACCACTGGCACCCGAAGGGCGTGCCCCATCGCCTTCGCCGTCGCCACCGCCATGCGCACACCTGTGTAACTGCCAGGTCCGACGCCCGTCACGATGCGCTCCACGTCCCTCATCGCGAGGCCGGCGCTCGCCAAGGCAAACTGCACGGAGGGCTGCAGCAACCGCGAGTGCCCCCGCGGTACGCGCTGGATGACGCCGCTCAACAGCCTGCCATCGCTTGTACCTGCGCCGACAGCCAGCGTATCGGTCGCGGTATCCATTGCGATCACGCCCATCAGCCAACCCACTCCTTCATTCGTGCACAAGCGCTCGCGCCGACCGCCTGCGCGCGAAACACCCGCTCACCGCCTGCCAATGGCGCGATAACGATGTCCAAGTATGTATCCAAGCACCTTCGCACGCCCTGCGGCCACTCAATCAGCACGATGCGCGAACCATCGAAATAATCGTCAAAGCCAATGCCAACAAGCATGTCCTCGCTTAGTTGCGCCAGCGGATCGTCCGGATCGTCGTACAGTCGATATAAGTCCATATGAACGAACGGCTCTCTGCCTTCGTATTCGCCGACAATGGTGAATGTTGGGCTCGTCACCTCGCTGCGGACGCCGACGCCGCGCGCGACAGCCTTCGCAAAGCGCGTCTTGCCTGCACCGACGGGGCCGCTTAACAGCACGACGTCCCCGGGCTTGAGTACCTGTCCCAGACGCTCGCCCAATTGATCGGTCGCGCTGGGGGTGTGAGCGACCTGTTCCCACTGTTCCTGCATGCCAAATCTCCATTTCTATCGCGATGTAAAGTGGTTGTATCCCTTTGCTTCGACGACCTCCAGCCCACTCGCTGTCCGCATGACAACGCCATCTCCGTCTTCACAGCGCCCGATAGCTGTCACCGGCACATTGTACAGATTTGCGGCTGCGAGCAAGCGCGCAAACGCCTCGCGCGGGGCGGCGCCGACGAGTTCGTAATCCTCGCCGCCGTACAACGCATAGTCGACGGCCGGCCGGCCTGCAAAGCGTGCATACTCCTTGACCTCTGGTCGAATGGGCAGCTGATTCTCGGCAATCACACAGCGAACGCCGCTCGCCGTTGCGATTTCGTTCAACTCGCTCGCCAGACCATCGCTTACGTCGTTTAAGGCGGAAACACCTGCCCGCGCCGCTGCAAGGCCCAAACCGACACGCGGAGTCGGCCGCTGATGACAGCGTGCTAATGCCGCCTGTGTCACCGGTGACGCACTGTACTTCCCTTGTAACACGTCCAATCCAGCCGCTGATCCACCGAGCCATCCGGTGACAAACAGGATGTCTCCAGGTCTCGCGCCGCTGCGCAGGATGGGGCGCTCTGCCTTGCCGACAAGCGCGATGGAAACGGTGAAAGGTCCTGACGTCGAAACGACGTCACCGCCGACGACGCTACAACCAAACTCGGAACAAGCCTCTGCCAGCCCATCGTAAAGCTCCGCCAACTCCGCTTCACGCCAGCTCGGCGACACCGCCAGCGTCACCGTCGCCCACAGCGGTTCGCCGCCCATCGCAGCAATATCACTGATGGAGACGGCGAGTGATTTGTAGCCCAGATTGTGTCGAGTTATGGTCGACTCCAAAAAGTGAACACCTTCAACCAGTGCATCGGTCGTCAGCACGAGTTGACCTCTTGGCGGCGTCACCACCGCGGCGTCGTCGCCAGCCGCGACAACGACATCGGGGCGTGGTACAGGCAAGCGCTCTAGCAACGCGCGAATGAGCGCAAATTCGTCCATCTTCGATGCCTCCAACGGAGCCCCCGCCTTAAGCAGGAGGCGTGATCGCATCCATTCACATTGGCTTCATGATAGCAATTTTGTGGACGAATTGCTTGTGACGGCGCATGTGTCGGTGCACTTGTCCATAGACATGAAAAAGGATTGGCAAGCGAGGTGGGCGTATGGAGTGGATTCCGCAAATACTTCAATATGTTACCGCCGGCCTGGTATATCTCGGATATCCCGGCGTGTTTGTGGCGATGGTGATGGAAGGGCTCGGACTGCCTTTCCCGGGCGACGTGTTCCTCGCATTTTACGGATACTCGGTGGCTGAACACAGCATGCATGGCATCACCGTGTTTTGCTTTGGCACGCTCGGTTATTTCACCGGCGTATCCATCGTGTTCTTACTCACGCGCCGATTCGAGAAGGTGTTGTTGCGGCCCCTGTACCAGATGCGGCTACTCAACGAAGCGCGCTTGCAGAACACCGGCGGACTCATGGATCGCTATGCGGCCCTCGTCCTTATTCCTGGCCGCTTTCTCCCGGGTATCCGTTCTCTAAGCACCTATGCGGCCGCACTGAGCACGATGCCATACGCTTCATTTGCACTGTATTCCATCGTCGGCTCCATCGTTTGGTGTGGTGCCTGGCTAGGCCTAGGGTACTGGTTTGGCGAAAATGTCGACGCCATGATGAAGCATGTGCAAACGACACTGATGTGGGTTACCATCGTTCTCGTTGCAGGTGCTATCGCATACTGGCTACTGCGCAAATGGCAGGCCGCATTGGATGTGAGGAACAAAAAGTGAGTGAGCGTGTATTTTGCATCGAATGGTGTGTGAAAAATGAACGGTTTGGCACGCGCGACGCTGTGGAAAGTATCGTCGACAAACCTGTCAGCCACCGCCGTTACGCCTGTCTTGACCTGTGTGAAATCTGTATGCGGCAACCATTTGCCGTGATGGACGATCGCGTTGTCACAGCCGATGATGCGCGGACACTTCGTGAAATGCTCCTTCACCCAAGCCTTGGATGAGATGCAAAAGGCCGACGCGGGCCGTTTCCCCGGCTCCCGTCGGCCTTTTTGCCAAGCACCTAACACGTCAGGATACGCTCGATGTGTCGGTCTGTGTCTGCTCGGCTGGCAAGGCGCTGACAATCTTCCCCTGTGGCATCGCAAAGATCCCCTTACTGACAATCATCTGCGCCGCAGCGTCGACTAACGAGGCCTCCACTGGCTGTTTGGGGCTCGGGATGCTAATGCGAACCTTCTTATTCTGATCTGTCATAAACGCCAAGTGCAATGCGAATTTCGTAGCCATCGATAATCCCCCTCTACGTCACCCACGCGATTGCTTTACGCCGTCGTGCCTGTATTTGTACCTGTCGTGCCACCGGTTTGCCCGGCTCCGCCAGCATCCGACAAAGCGGTGACATCGACGCGCGAAATCTGCATCAGCGGTTCGTCAATCAACGCCGCCAAAGCCTGTCCCACCGCCAAAATGTCGTCGTTTGCCGCGCCAGGCGAGACATACGCGAACTTGTGCACCTTCACCTGTGCCTGTCCGTTTGCCTTTGTACCTGACTGCGTCTGCAACTGAAGCGTCGTTCCCACTGCCGTGGTCTGTGCCATCGTCGTGGCCTCCTTTCTGCACCTGCCATGAAACGGCGGATGCACTCCAGGAAATGCACCACAAACATCGAGATGGGGACAGCCTTTTGTGTATAGTAAAGCCTCCCGAGGGAATTTTATCCCAGAGAGGTATCTGGAGGTGAATACGGTGCGATCGAAGCGAGTCATCCGTCGAATTGGCGATTGGACGCCGCACCATCGGCGAATGCATCTCGACCGTCTAAACGAACCCGTGCTTGCTGACACGATGGCTGTCACTCCGTCCGATCCACCGCCGGCACCGCCAGCTGATTTACTGAAACCCGATCTCGACGCCAACATCGCCCTGCTTCGCGACAAGTTGCAAAACGCGGCTGACGTCGTGTTTCGGCCACTCATCGGCAGCTTTGGCAAACGCGGTTGGATTGTGTACGTCGATGGTCTCTCCGACATGGAACTTATCGACGCTCACGTGCTCAAGTCACTGATTCAAGCAGAGCCCAAAGCGACAGATCCGTCGCGCCCACTCGCCATAACGCTGCCCGAAGAAGCGGCAGAGCAGGTGACAACGGCGAGCGTTAAACCTGTACGTACGCTGTCTGAAGCCGTGGAAGCTATCATCGTCGAGTTGCAGGTGGTTTTGTTCCTTGAAGGCACCGCCACAGCACTCGCGCTGAACGCCGGTGGCGGCGAGAACCGGGCCATCTCAGAGCCCGATGCCGAAGCGGTCGTGCGTGGACCGCGCGAAGGCTTTAACGAAAGCCTGCGCACGTCCATCACACTCTTGCGCCGGCGCGTCCGCACGCCCGATCTCGCCATCGAGACCATGCAACTTGGCACCTATACACAAACCAAGGTCGCGCTCTGCTACATCCGCGGCATTGCCGATGCCGAAATCGTCAGTGAAGTGCGTACCAGACTGAAACGCATCGATACGGACAGCATCATCGACACAGGCTATATTGAGGAATTCATTGAAGACAATCCGTTTTCGCCGTTTCCGCAGATCCAAAACACAGAACGCCCGGATGTCGTCGCGTCGATGCTCGTCGAGGGGCGCGTCGCCATCCTCGCCGATGGATCGCCCTTTGCCTTAATTGCCCCCATCAACTTCTGGGGTGCACTGCAAGCGGCCGAAGACTATTACGAACGGTTCCCAATCGTCAATCTCATTCGCTGGTTGCGTTATTTATTCATGTTCATTGCGCTTTATTTGCCATCCTTGTACGTGGCGATCACGACGTTCCATCAAGAGATGCTGCCAACCAAACTCTTATTGTCGATTGCGGCGGCACGCGAAGTCACCCCGTTGCCCGCGATTGCGGAGTGCCTGTTGATGGAAATCACGTTCGAAGCCTTGCGCGAAGCGGGTATCCGCTTACCGAAGGCTGTCGGTTCTGCTATCAGCATCGTCGGGGCGCTCGTGATTGGCCAAGCCGCCGTGGAAGCTGGCATTGTATCGGCGCCGATGGTCATCGTCGTCGCCATCACCGGTATTGCGTCGTTTGTCATCCCGCGCTATAGCTTCGCGATTGCCATTCGCATCTTGCGTTTTGGCATGATCCTACTCGGCGGCACCATCGGCCTGTTCGGCATCATCGCTTTTACGATTGTGATCATCATTCATTTATCGAGTTTGCGATCCATTGGTGTGCCCTACCTCATGCCCGTATCTCCATTGACGAGAAAGAACATGCGCGACATCGTCTCGCGCCCACCGCACTGGGCCATGCGCTGGCGCCCCATTGAGACGAGCAAACCCAACAGCCAGCGCCAGAGTCAGGCAATGGCACCTGCACAGCGCATGCCGCGCGGCAAACGTCGGATTTAGGGGGAAGTGCCTATGTGGAGGCGATTGGCAACCTGTTTGTCGCTTGTGGCCAGCTCCCTTGTATGCACAGGTTGCTGGGACTCGACCGAGATCGACCGCCTGTCGATTGTCACGATGACAGGTATCGATCTCGCCGAAGACGGCCAGTCTGTGCGCACATCCGTACAAATTGCGCGCGCCAGTGAACTGGGGACCACTGGCGGCGGATTGCCCGCCACGTCGACCGGCAGTGCCAAGGCTTATCTCGTGGAAAGTGGCGAAGGTCCGACAGAGGTCGATGCCGTCTCGAAGGTGATTAGCAAATTGCCTCGCAAGTTGTTTATGGGACATCGGCGCGTCATCGTGATTGGCGAGGATTACGCGCGTCACGGCGTGGGTCAGCTGATGGACGAAGTCGTCCGCAATCCGCAGAGCCGCCTGCGCACCTATGTCGTGGTCGCCTTCCACGAGCAGGCAACCAAGGTGCTGCAAGTGCCGTCAGATCTTAATCGCTTGCCTTCCGATGCCATCGTCGAGCTCGAGCAATCTGGATCTGTGGCCGCCGTGGATGCGCGCAAGTTCACCAAACAACTGACCAGCAAGAGTGATCCATATGCCATGGGCATTCGCATTTTTACCAATGAGATGTCAGAAGCATCAAAAGAAGGGCTGACACTGGACAACATCGCCGTCTTTCAGCGCGAAAAGCTCGTCGATTGGCTCGAGGGACCTGCCGCCAAAGGCTTCTTATGGATTTCAAAAGATCTGCGCCAGGACAACGAGACGGTCATCCTACCTGATGACATTGGCAAAGTCAGCGTACGCCTCGGCAGTGTGCGCACGTCTCACCATGTGACCGTCGTCGGCGGACAACCTGAGCTGAACATCAACCTACACACCATTTTTGACATCAATCAGAACGCTTCACGGCTCAGCCTGTTGCGCTCGTCCGAAATGAGCGTCGTCCGCAGCGCGTTGCGCAATGAAATCAGGTCGCAAGTGGAAATGGCGATGCAGCAACTGCAACGGGATCGCGCAGATCCGCTTGGTGTCAGCAATGAGCTATTCAAATACTACCCTGGCTTATGGCACAAAATCGAACCCGAATGGCGGGAAGTGTACGCCCATATGCCTATCCACTACAACATCGACGTCAACATTCGCAACGCGGGTCTCATGAGCAGTAGTTTGTAGTGCGAAATTCGCGCAGAAGTCGTGCAGAAAGAGTGAAGCCTGTGGCCAACATCGGTAGCATCGTCTTCTTCATTTTCATTTTGGCTCTGATTTACGTGGCCGACTACCGCCCGCATCTGCAATCGGCAAACACGTCCGTGAAAGTGCTGTACACATCGCTATTGTCCATCGGTTTTTTGGCTTGTTTGCTCTATATGTTACACGTTCCTGGCTTTGCCCTACGACTGACCTGATCACAAGGAGGAGCGGCAATGGGAATGCATATGGCGGCACGGGTGACAGGTACGGCACAGGCGAGCGGATCGAAAACAACAGGTAATCAGGGCGGAAGCGAAGGAAAATCGCAAGCACAGTCGCAGACGACCATCTCTCTGTTTCAATACTTCATCGTGGTGGTTTCCTCGATCACGGCGTTTGGCCATTTTGTCTACATCCACCTCGCGATGATGTATGCTGGTCGGGATACGTGGATATCGCTCAGCGTGGGCTGTCTCGTCGGCCTTGTCGTGACGTACCTGAGCCTTAAACAGGTAGCTAATCAACCTAAGCTTTCACTCGCTGGGCAAATGAAGGCTGCCTTTGGACGATGGCTCGGCGGTGCCATCACTTCGTTGTACGTCGCGTATTTCCTGTTTATCGTCGCATTGACACTCAAACTGGTGGCCGGCTTTATGACCGTCATTTATCCAACGACCCCATCCGTGACGTTTATCTTCGCCGTACTTGGCATAGGCGCCTGGGCTTGCACGAAGGGCATCGAGGTACTCACGCGAACCATGCAAATCATCCTGCCTTTTCTTGTCGCGATGGGCATTGCCGCCAGCTTGCTGTCGATGAAAGACAAGGATTTTACCGACTTTCTCCCGGTTTTGTACCATGGTTGGCCGCCAGTTCTAGCAGGGAGCATGATTTTTATCGCCATGTTCGCCGAAATGATTGTCTTTCGCACCTTCACACCCCATGTGCAAAGCCCAGCGAAACTGCCTCGCTATGGCATTCTGTTGACCGGTATCATCTGGGTGATGTTTGTCATGCCATCTATTGGCCCGATTGTATTGTTTGGCGAGACGATTGCAAAAAGCCTGGCGTTCCCAACATACACCGAGATCCAATACATTCAAATCCAAAATATCATCGAGCGATTTGACATTTTTGGCGTGTTGCTCTGGACCAACGGCAGCTTCTTTCGCATTGCAACGTATCTGTATGGAGCAACGAGCAGCCTTGGTGAACTGGTGGGCGAAAATGCGACCACATTTGCTGTACCGGCAGCCGTGCTTGCCGCTGGCGGCGCGTTGTACCTGTTGCCGACGACGCGCGAAGAGATTTACCAGTTCCTGAGTACGGCCTACATTTGGATAGCCGTGTTCGCAGGCATTGTCCTGCCCTTCGCCGCTGGATGCATGATGGGCATCCGCAAACTGTTGGCCAAGTCAGGAACTGGTGGTGGGCAAAAAGGCGGATCGGGCGGACGTAAGAAGGGCAAACTTGCCCCTGCCAATAGGTGAGCAGGCCGGCAGGAGTCCGTACAGGGGTGTGGAATAACAAACGTAACGGGCGAGTTTGACATGATTCGGCACACATACCAACCTGTTAAACGTCACCCCGCCAAGGACGGAGGATGTCTGTGCGCAGGAAGCATATGGATAACGGATCCCTGCTATTGGTCCGCCAGCTTATCTGCAATTGCCTGCTCGGTTCGTTCATCGCGGTCGTTGGCGTCGGCGGTTCCTTGATCTTCTCCACGCTGCACATGACGACAAGCGAGATTCAGGCTATCGCAGAAATCTTGGTTTGGTCACTGGTTTTGACTGTAATCGTGGACACCATCGTCTTTCGCCGACACATGCGGCCTATCCGTGTGGCTCTGGCCACACCTTGCCCTTCCCCGGAACAGTTTGAACGAGCCTATAAGCAGACACTGCGCTTGCCGGTATTGGCCGTCGCACGCGTGATGGGTCCGCATTGGTTGAGCTTTACCGTGCCAGGACTTGTCTGGTCGATATACGACATTCATCAGGGCATCCTGGCACTGCCAATCACCTATGTTGGACTTGCGGCACTTGGCACCTTATTGGTTGCGAGCATGCACGCGGTCACGGAATTCTTCTTGACTTCGCGCAGCACGAGTTCTGCACTCGTCGCACTTCGCCGGCGCTGCCGCAGCCTCTATGGAAAAGACGTGGCCTTAAGTGGCGAAGTCATCGTGCCACTGCGCTCCAAGTTCGCCATGAGTGCCGTTGTCTTTGGCACGCTTCCGATGTTGTTGTTCGGTTTGGCAAACGGCATCCGCTTGCTCGATGCCACAAGCAGTTCGGCGCCATATTGGTCGTGGGCCACAAGCGTTCTGGTGCTGGGTTCCTCATTTTCTGCACTAGGTGGTTGGCTGTTGGCTGCCGACGTGCGCCGCCCCATCAGCCAATTGGAACATTTAATGAGGCGCGTGCGTGAGGGCGATTTGAAGGTGCGTGCGGAAGATACCTACATGGACGAGTTTTCGAATTTGATTCAGGGATTTAATCACATGGTTCAGGGGCTTGCCGAACGCGATATGTTGAATCAACAGCTTGTCGACAGCTATTTCGCAACACTCGCCGCCGCGCTTGACGCGCGCGATCCGTACACCGCAGGACACTCGATTCGCGTGGCTGCATATGCCGAAGCGATTGGCCGCCAGGTCGGTCTTGCCGCAGATGTCATCACGCAGCTTCGCCAGTCGGCCTTGCTCCATGACATCGGAAAGATTGGCATTCGCGATGAGGTGCTCTTAAAAGACGGCAGGCTGACCGACGAAGAATTTGCCGTCATCCAGCAACATCCGGTCATCGGCGAGTCGATTGTGCGTCAAATCCAGCCGGATACGGCAATGAAGCCCTTGCTGCCGGGCATTCGTTCGCACCATGAGCGGTATGACGGCAAGGGATACCCGGACGGTCTTTCCGGTTCGGACATCCCCTTATTCGGTCGAATTCTCGCAGTTGCCGACGCATACGATGCCATGACTTCGGATCGTCCGTACCGCGCAGGCATGGCACCGGAACGCGCCATCGCCATCTTGCTCGACGGTCGTGGAACGCAGTGGGATCCCGTCTTCGTCGACGCATTTGTCGCTGCACAAGAGCATCCAACAGCCGCGTTCGCTGACGCAAACCTGCAAATGACGCGTCAGGTCGCCGCCTCGACCAAGGCCTGAAACAGCCCCAGGGCACCCGCATCTGTGCGCCACATGTTCTCCGGGTGCCACTGCACGGCCATAACCAGCGAGTCGGCAACTGTCCCCTCTATCGCTTCGACAAGTCCATCCGCATCCCAACCGACCGCCTGCAGTCCGGGCGCGACGCTTTTCACGGCCTGATGATGAAAGCTGTTGACGCGCACCACCGTTTCGCCTTGGTAACAAGCCGATATGCGCGATCCCGCCTGCAATCTGACGCTGTGTGTAGCTTCGCCCCGCCCCGCCTTTTGACTGTGTTGCAACTTGCCCTTCCATTGGCGCGGCAGATCCTGATAAAGCGTCCCGCCAAGGGCGACATTCAACACTTGCATGCCGCGGCAAATACCCAAAATCGGTTTATTCTGCGCCCGCATCATGTTAATGAGCGCCAACTCGATGCGATCGCGCGCGGGCTCCAAAGCCCCTAGCCCGATTTGCGGTTCCTCCCCGTAAAGGTTCGGATCGACATCGTCGCCGCCCGTCAACAACAGACCGTCGAGCCGTTCGGCGAGCGCGCCAAGTACCGCTCCATCGCTGACATACGGAATCACAACAGGCACGCCTCCAGCCGCCTCGACGCCCTGAGCATAGTCATCCGACACGGTCACAGCCATTAAAGGCAACCCAGGCAACTGGCTCGGACGCACATGGCGCGATCCCGTCATGCCGATGAGTGGTCGTTGTCCCATCCGTCATCTCTCCTTTTGCCGACGCCAGCCGTTACAACCAACTGTCTAGATACTGCTTCTGCTCCAGCGTGAGTTGGTCAATTTCGATGCCCCAACTGCGCAATCGCATCTGGGCAACTTCGCGATCAATATGTTCTGGGATCCTATGCAGTCCAGGTGCGTAGTTGTTCGTCAGCACTTCGCGCAGACCGAGAGCTTGTAGCGCAAATGTCATGTCCATGACCTCGGCCGGATGCCCGTCCCCCGCAGCAAGGTTGACCAAGCGTCCCTCCGCAATCAAGTACAGGCGACGCCCATCCTGCAAACGATACTCATCGATGTTGGGACGAGCCTGGTGCACAGACACCGAGAGGCCTTCCAGATCTGGTTTGCTGACTTCCACGTCAAAGTGACCGGCATTCCCCAGGATGGCGCCATCCTTCATCCGTTTCATCGCTTCGCCGTGAATCACGTATTTGTTGCCCGTCACCGTGATAAAGATATCCCCATGCGCCGCCGCTTCGAGGAGTGGCATCACGGCATAGCCCTCCATCGCAGCTTCGACGGCACGGATGGGATCCACTTCGCAGACGATGACCTGTGCCCCGAGTCCACGAGCCCGTGCAGCCACGCCTCGGCCGCACCAGCCATAGCCAACGACGACAACGATCTTCCCTGCGATCACGAGGTTGGTCGTCCGCATAAAACCGTCCCACACAGACTGCCCTGTTCCATAGCGGTTGTCGAACAGGTGTTTACAAAGCGCGTCGTTGACACCGAGCATGGGATACTGCAGGATGCCCTCATTGGCCATCGCACGCAAGCGAACAATCCCCGTTGTCGTCTCCTCGCAACCGCCGGCGATACGCTTGGCTTGCTCAGGGCGATCGCGATGGAGAATCGTCGCCAAATCGGCGCCATCGTCGATTAAGCCAACCGGATCGCTATCGAGCACCGCCTGCAAATGCATGTTGTACTCGTTTGCAGTCGCTTTGTGCCACGCGTAAGTATGCACGCCGCGCACCGCCAGTGCGGCCGCCACATCGTCCTGCGTCGATAGCGGATTGCTGCCGGCAATCGCGACTTCTGCACCACCAGCCTGGATGACCAGCGCCAAATAGGCCGTTTTGGCCTCGAGATGAAGGCACATGCCAATACGCTTCCCGGCAAACGGCTGCTCCTTTTGAAACGTCTCTTCTAATTGCCGCAATAGCGGCATATGAGCCTTGACCCAGGCAATCTTCTGTTCACCACTTGCATGTAAACCTATGTCGCGCACCATGGACCGTTGACTCGCCGTCATCTTCTTGTCTCCTTTTGGAACGTAAAAAAGACGGATTGTCATCCGCCCTTTCTCCACAATTTCTATCATTCACTTGGTATCCCTGGCGACACCATTAAAAATCCACAAGGCCAAGGCTGATGAGCAGCCCTTCGTTGACCATTTTCATCATTTCGTCGTCCAGGTGTGTGATTTTGTCTGTCAAACGCTGCTTATCCAGTGTCCGCAACTGCTCGAGCAAAATGACGGAATCCCGATCCAAGCCGTACTTCTCAGCCTTAATTTCGACGTGCGTCGGGAGTTTCGCCTTCTGAATCTGAGCTGTGATGGCTGCGACAATGACTGTGGGACTGAAACGATTCCCGATGTCATTCTGGATGATCAGTACGGGGCGAAATCCTCCTTGCTCCGATCCGACCACAGGTGAAAGGTCGGCGAAGAAGATGTCCCCTCGTTTGACATTCAATCGTTCACACCCCGCTCACTAAACGCTCCACCGTGCCCCCTGCTTCCTGTTCCAAAAAGAACGACTCCGAAGCAATGCGCAGGTTCAAACGCGCCATCTCCTGATACCCTTGCTGCATCTGTTCGCGGATATCGTTGCGGCGATGCGTCAATACATACATACGCAACGCCTCTCGTACAATTTGACTCCGATTGGCGCTGTCTGTACGCGCGAAACCATCCACCTGCTCCAGCAACTGCTCCGGAACATACACTACCATGCGTTTTTTACCGGACACGCGCGGCACCTCCACTGCAATGGCGACACTTTTTCCATCGAGTATTATAGCGATCCGCCATGTGCGAATCAAAATAACTTGGCTGATCCGCGCTACGCTTCAACGTACAATTTCGGCACTCGACGATTGATTTGACAGAGGATCTCATACGGAATTGTCTCGGCAAGCGGCGCAACTGTTGACAATGATAACACATTTCGCCCTTCTTCATTCGCCGCAAGTGCGAACGTTTCCTGCAACCAGTTTGCGCGATGCTCCGGGGGCACGGACCGCCAAGCAGAAGCAGTCCAGGTCGACGGCGGATCGATCCCAAACACGGTGACAAAATCCCCGACCTGTGCTTCCGGAACATGTGACACATCAACCATCGCCTGGTCCATGCACACGCGCCCGACAATCGGTACATCGCGTCCGCGCACGCGGACCATGCCGCGATTCGAGAGAATGCGCAGAAATCCATCGGCGTACCCGACGGCGATCGTCGCTACGCGCATAGGGCGCTGTGCGGTGTAGGTGGCGCCATAACCAATCGTCTCCCCCGGGCGGACATCGGCCACGCGCGTGATCGACGTGTACATGTGCATGACCGGGCGCAACTCTGGTTGCGGCAAAACCTCTGGATCTGGGGAGTAACCATAAGCGGCGATGCCGACGCGCACCATGTCGAACTGCCACGCTTCGCCGCGCAAGAGCCCGGCGCTATTCGCTGCATGCACGAGCGGCGGTGCAGAGCCTTTCTCGCGCAACGTCTGAACGGCCTCTAAGAGCCGCTCCACTTGGCCGAGGGCATGGCTCACATCCGCCGCGTCCGCACAGGCCAGGTGTGTACACACCCCAGCAAACCGGATATCCGCGCGATTGGCCATCGCCTCGATCACGCGGAGCGCGGCCTCGATGGACTTAAAGCCAAGGCGGTTCATGCCCGTGTCGATGGCGATGTGCATCGCAAGCGGCCTTGGCAAGCGAGGAATGTCCGGGATCGGACACAAATCGGTGTAGAGGACGTCGAGCTTGGCTTCGGCTGCGACGACACACTCGTCAACCCCGAGGGCGCCGAGGATGAGGATGGGAATCTCCTTGTCAAAGGCGCGAATTTGCAAAGCCTCTTCCAGCGAGGCCACCGCCACTTGGTACACGCCCTCGCGGCGCAGCACTTCGACGACCGGGCGCACACCATGCCCGTAAGCATCGGCCTTGACGGCGACGAGCAGGCGCACACCGGGCGCCAACCTGCCTTTGAGCAGGCGAATATTATGGGCGAGCGCGGATAAATCCACCATCGCAAATGTCGTTCGATACATGGCGTTCACCTCGCTTGTGCCAGTGTAGCACAAAACAAAGGGCCATCCCGCAGGCGTAACGCCCGCTGCGGATGGCCCGTGCCGTATGCGCACAGCCATATCGTCTACTTCCCGACTTGGCCGAAGGTCGAGATCGCAATGTCTTGCAATTGGTCGAGGTTCATGTCGTTACTGGTCAACGAGAATTCGATCCCGTTGTTAATCCACGTGATATTCGAGACGTTTGTGCCCGTTGCATGGTTGTAAATGGCAGGCACCCCGAACATGTTGAGCAATTGTGCGCTCGGAATACCTTCCGCACCTGGCGTCGGCTCTGACTCCGTCAGCACGTAATGATGATTGCCGCCACTATAGCGCATGATCACGCTCGTGTCCGTCGGTTGTGCGAGATCCGTCAACTTGGTGCCAAATTCAGCGGGCGGCTCGACATAATCGAACGACTGATCGCTGGCGAGCGTCGGCTTCGCAACTTGCCCAGACTGCGCCAAGGCCTGCGGATCGAACGCATCCTTCGGGAACGTGACACCTGTCGTAAACGACTGGTACGTCAACGTCACTGCGGCAGCCCCGTTCTTGTCGAGCAGTTTCACCGTCTGTGGATTTAAGTCTTTGGACAAGACGATTTGTTCGCGACTGATGACATCGCTTGCCGGTGTGACCGGGACATCAAACGAATAGACGCCGCCGTTTTTCTGAACCTTCACCGACTTTTGTGCCGTGATTTGGTTCAGCAGTTGATTGTATAGATAGATTTGGCCCTGATTCTGCGCCCAGTTGCCGTTGAATCGAAAGACCTTGCCAAGTGCCGGGCTGACAATGAACATGCCGCTTGGGTTGCGCACGATGATCTGGTTAATCTGCTTTTCCGCGTTGCCTAGTTCGATTTTGTATGTGTCCTGTGATTCGTACGAGACGCGGACGAAGTACTTTTGGACATTGTTGTCCATCTGTACCGTCATCATGGCTTCGCTCTGGTAGTTCTTACTGTCGAGCGTCTCGGCATGCTCCTGAATTTTATGCGTGACCGACTTATTGCTGCCCGGAACGCCACAGCCGACGACAACGCCGCCGGCGATGCCGAGTGCTAACAGGACTGCCGTAACCTTTCGCATAGCCACCTCGCCTTTCTCCGACACACACCATGTCAACCACCGAGGTTACCGGAGAGATTGCAGGTACGCTTTCAGCGCATTGGGCAACTCATGGACGACATCGGAGGCGGTCGCACTCACCCTGGTCAGTGCCTGCCCCGCCAGCTCCCCTGCGCGACCATGGAGCCATGCGCCAAGGCTCGCGGCGGCAAACGCATCCAGTCCCTGTGCGAGCAGGCTGCCGACAACGCCTGCAAGCACGTCGCCTGTGCCCGCGACGGCAAGCGACGCGTCACCTGTCGGATTGACCCGCAGTCGCCCGTCTGGCGTCGCGATGATGGTCCGATAGCCTTTAAGCAAGGCAACTGCCCCTGAGCGCATCGCGATCTCGCGAGCCGCCTCAATCCGCCTGGCCTGCACCGTGGACACATCCCAGCCGAGCATGCGCGCCGCCTCTTTCGGATGTGGCGTCAGCACGTACTCGCCCGCTACCGGCATGAACCGCCCGCCCTGCGCCACAAAGGCCAAGGCATCCGCGTCGATCGCGCCGCGTTGCACGCCGCACTCGGCCAGTTGGCGGAGCCATGCCTCTGCGCTGTGAGCGCGATCGCCAAGGCCGGGGCCAATCACCACCGCCTGACAATCCGCAAACGCCGCAGGTACCTCCGTTTGCGACCGCACGACGATGTCCGGCGCCCACTCGCCACCCTTAGCTCCTTCGCCGCCGACGACGACCATGCCGACGCCCACTTTGGCCGCCGCCAATGCGGCAAGGCGCGCCGCCCCGGTCATGGTCCCTACTGCGATGCCGACCCGGCCAAAGCTGCCCTTATGCGTAAGCACAGCGCGATCGCCATACTGGCCGCGAAACAAAGCGGGGTGTGTATACATCGCGATCGCATCGTCGATCCGCATTTCGATCCCGATGTCTGCCACGCGAACCTGCCCTGCATAAAGCGCTCCCGGCGTGACAGCCGTCCCCAATTTTTCTGCAGCCATGGCAACGGTCGTTGTCGCCTGCACGGCTCCGCCAAGGACCTCTCCAGTGGATGCGTTGACGCCGGTTGGCACGTCAATGGCCACCACGTCCGCCTGCGCCTGGTTGATCTCGTCGACCACAAGCGCAATGTCACCAGTCAAAGGTCGGGATACACCCGTGCCGAGAATGGCGTCGACAATTGCCACTTTCCCGGTCGCTTGCGCGAGTGCCACCGCTTCGCGGACAACGCCCGGCTCGTACAGTTGCCAGCGAACCCCTGCCGCATCGGCAATCGAGTGTGCGAGCCGCGCGTCCGATTGTAAGGTGGCGGGATCGACAAGCGTCACGACGGAAACCGCAATGCCTGCTCGCTTCAACCAGCGAGCGCAAAGCCAGCCATCCGCGCCGTTGTTACCCTTTCCGCAGACGACGACGGCCGCCTTTGGCAAATGCGACAACACGGCATCGGCGACGGCCCGTCCGGCATGATCCATGAGCACGATGGCCGGAACCCGGTATGTTTCGATGGTGTCGTGATCGAAACTCCGCATTTGTTCACTCGTGACGAGATACACAAAGTACCCTCCCCGAGGATTGGTATATGGATATTCGCGCTGTCCCAACAATATGTACAATCATGACAAGCGGGGAGCTTGTGCCAAGCGCTCCAGAATGGCGACAGCGTAAGCGACGCCGGCTGCATGGGAGAGCGAAACGTGGAGCTGGGCAGAAGGCTTTTGCACGTGCCCGGCAACTTCGACGAGCCCGGACGCGTCCGACCACTCCGTGACAAGGCCGGTTTCGCCGACGCGAATGCTGACCGTCGACATGCCTAGCCTGCCGAGCCCGAGCCCTGTGGCTTTTGCGATGGCCTCCTTCGCCGCAAAGCGCCCGGCGACAAACTCGGCCAGTCGCGCTTCGTCGGTGAACTGTGCGCTGATTTGCAATTCCGCTGCGGATAGCACGCGTTGTAAAAACGGTTCGCGGTTGCGCCGAAGCGCCTGGCGAACGCGGGGGATTTCAACTAAATCGGTGCCAAGACCGATAATCACAGGAAAATCACCCCTGTGCCATTATACACCCGGCGTCGTGCTCTGGGCTTGCTTGTCATACCAGGTGAAATCGGCCGCGTTTTGTGGCACAATAATCGGGATATGTCGACAGAGAGGGCGGAAGTTCGGTGCATCACGCAATCGAAGCAGTATTTGTCCTGTTCATTGGGTGCTTATTCGTCTACTTGATGAAAATTCGCCCCGGTGCAAAGCCGATGACGAAGCCCAAAATGATCGGTTACTTCGTCCTTGGTATCGTGATTGGTGTTATCTTCATCTCGACCGATGGGATTTACGCCCCGACAACGGGGTTATAACGTCCTTTGCTTACGCGAAACCTGCAAGGTAGCGTCGATGGACAACGGAGATAGGAGATGCAAGGCGTGATCGTGCTTAAAAGCAGACATGAAATTGCGTTGATGAAAGAGGCGGGGAAAGTCGTCGCCGCGTGCCATGAGGCTCTTCGCGCAAAAGTCAAACCGGGAGTCACGACGCTGGAAATCGACGCCTTTGTGGAATCATTCATTCGGAAATACAACATGGAGCCCGCCCAAAAGGGCTATCGCGGTTATCCGTTTGCCGCCTGTACATCGGTCAACGACGTCGTTTGCCATGGCTTCCCGAGTGACTATGTACTTCAAGAGGGCGATATCGTCACCGTCGATATGGTTGCCCTCCACAAAGGGTTGCACGCCGACTCGGCATGGAGTTATGCGGTGGGTGAAATTAGTGAGGAAGCTCGCCGCTTGCTCGATGTGACGAAACAGGCTTTATATGTCGGGATCGAAGCGGCGCAGATCGACAACCACATTTCGGACATTGGCCACGCGATTCAGACCTACGTGGAAGCTCAAGGGTTTTCTGTCGTTCGCGACTACATCGGACATGGTATCGGCCGCCAGATGCACGAGAGCCCAGAGGTGCTACATTTCGGGCCACCGCACAGAGGCGCGCGCATTCGTAAAGGGATGGCATTTACCATTGAACCGATGGTCAACGTCGGCACATATGCCTGCAAACTGGATGACGACGGTTGGACATCGCGCACCGAAGATGGCAAATGGAGCGCACAATACGAGCACACCCTGGTCATGAGTGAACACGGTCCCGAAATCATCACTGAACAGGCACAGTGACAGACTCTACGTTCTTGAAAGCGCGGCGGGACAGCCTCGGCAAGGGCTGTCCCGGCGTTGCGGTGAAAACTGGGTTATCACCTTGCGATGTGTTCCCCTTTCCAAGGGCCTGTCTGTAAAAGGCTTTCGTCAATGGCAAAATGGGCATCGGACAAAATCTTTGCCAAATGCTCAAGCGGCGTGCGCGCAACCTCACGGTAAGACTTGCGCGTATACAGATCCACGGCATTTGGCAATTCGCGTTTAAGCTGTTTGCGCAAGCGGTTTCCAGCCGAGTCGGCATCTACCAAAATATAGACCTCGTCCTGCTGCAGCGGCACAATCTCGTTTTCAACCTGCTCGTAACTGAGTGTGCCCTTCGTGCATACCACCTCGACTTCTTCTCGAAGGACCTTGAGAATCCTTGATCTATCCGTCTTGCCTTCCACAATGATCACTTTGCGCGAAGTCGCCGGTGTACGCATCTTGTTCAACTTCCTTCCATCTGCAAACACTCAAGCCAACTGCAAACGGTGGTGCCACCCTCATCATAGCACGTTCGGAATCTCTCGACAGCCGGCCATTCATGGAGAATCGTCCAGCCGTATTCGCACGTGCGGCATACGATGTACAAAAAGGAGGACTTTTTGATGGCCCATCGGAGCGCTGTTGATGCAGAACACTGCTTTCTTCCGTTGTTTCTCATCTTTGGCGGTCTGGGCGCGGCACGGGGTTTTTCGCGCAATGGCGGCTGGGCGGGACAACCAGGGCGAGCAGGCGTTGTCGATCCGCCTATGGGCGGCCGCATGACGCCCGGTTACGGTTATCCCGGCTACATGTCGCCCTATGCACAGAACCCAGGCTATATGCAGCAAGCCCCAAATGGAGCTATGCCGGCAACCAGATGGCCGTTCATGTTTTAACGGAGACTTGGCTGCAGAGCAGGAATGATCGTCCTGCCTGCAGCCATTCGTCTGTCGCCGCTAGACATTGGCAGAAGCCGAAGGTTTCAGATCCGCGTCGTTGATGGCACCATCGATCAGCTCGAAATTATCAAAGTTAACGTTCACCTGAACCGGATGCCAGTTAAAAAATCCGTATAAACCACCGTGGCCTTGACAGAGCTTCATGTTGGCGTCCCAGCCACCTACGTTATATTCCCCAAAAAAACTACCGGCGTTCTGCTGAGGCGTATTCGTGTTAAACACGCCAACCAAAATGACCGATGGCATTCCTTAGGCCTCCTAACGACTATGCGTTCGCGGACAGTTCCGGCTTTACATCGGGATCGTTAATCACCCCGTCAATCCCTTCAAAGTTGTCAAACAGCACATTTAACTGAATTGGGAACGCATTGAATGCCCCGTAGGTGCCGCCATGCCCTTGTGCGAGCTTCATGTTGGCGTACCAGACACCTACGTTATATTCCCCACAAAAACTACCGGCGTTCTGCTGAGGCGTATTCGTGTTAAACACGCCAACAAAAATGACCGATGGCATTCCTTAGGCCTCCTAACGAATATGCGTTCGCGGACAGTTCCCGCTTTACATCGGGATCGTTAATCACCCCGTCAATCCCTTCAAAGTTGTCAAACAGCACACTTAACTGAATTGGGAACGCATTGAATGCCCCGTAGGTGCCGCCATCCCCTTGTGCCAGCTTCATGTTGGCGTCCCAGCCACCGATATTCCCTTCACCGACAAAGATTCCGGCATTTTGCTGCGGCGTGTTTTGATTGATCATGCCAAACGCGATAAACGAAGGCATAGGCGACCTCCTATCGATGCACATCTTACGCCAGTGTATGCGCTGCACGCCTGTACCCATGCGGACAGTTGTGTGTCATCACTTGACAGGAGTGTATCACATGTTATGATACACCCATATCACGTGATACACTTCGCGTTCCAGGGAGTGATGACGTTTTGGAAGAACGACGAGTGGGCTCCCTGCGCTTTCGCATCGACTTCAGTCAGCCGATTTACGAGCAGATTGTTCAACAGTTTCAAAGTTCCGTCGTCAAAGGCGAAATTGAACGCGGCACCAAGATACCGTCGGTTCGGGAATTGGCACAGGCCTTGCATGTCACGCCAAACACGGTCATGCACGCGTATCAAGAGATGGAACGCAGCGGTCTTACCGAAACCAGAAGAGGTCAAGGCACGTTTATCACATCGTCGCAAGAACAGATTGAACAGTTGCGCAGCAAACTCGCCGCTGTTGCCGTCCGAGAATTCCTACAGAAAATGAATGATTTAGGGTATTCAGGACAGGCCATCTTTCGGCTCATACAAGACGAAGAAAGGGATGAGACCCCTTGACACCAGCCCTGCAGCACAAACCCACCTTTGCAGTGGAATGCCGCCAGGTCAGCAAACGGTACGGACAGTCACAAGCCCTGCACAACCTCTCGCTATCCCTGCCACAAGGGTGTTCCATCGGGATTCTTGGGCCCAACGGTTCCGGTAAATCGACGTTGTTTCGCCTGCTGATGGGCCTCACCCAACCAGATAGTGGACACCTCGCGGTCCTGGGAAGAAAGCCGAGTTGGCAAACAAACCGCGACATCGCGTACCTGCCGGATCGCGCTCGCTGGTACGGCGGAGATACGGTTCGCGATGCATTTCGCTATGCTGAGCGGCTGCTACCGGGTTTTTCCCGGGACGTCGCACGCGATCTCGCTGATATCATGGAAATTCCTCTGGATATGAAGGTCGCTGGTATGTCGCGCGGGCAAGAGGCGCGCCTCATGATCATGGTCTGCGTTGCCCGCGATGTACCACTCATCATTCTCGACGAGCCATTTTCCGGCATTGACCTGCTGTCGCGCGAGCGGATTATCGATTGTCTGATTCATCACATGAGCCGGCGCGAGGTGACCATGCTCGTCAGTACACACGAGTTGCATGAGGCTGAACCGTTGTTTGATCACGCCGTGTTTTTAAATCGAGGTGAACTGCTTCTAAGTGGCGATGCGGACGAGTTGCGGGCGCAGCACGGGTCGCTGGAGAGGATGTTGCGCTCTTTGTACACGTAACGCCCTTCGTTTGCCGTTACACAATCACTACGATTGCGCATTTCATAGGGGGAATTGCGTTGTCATCCGGAACAGGTTTTGCTTTACTTGTCGCTCGCGACATGCGCCGCTTTACCAACGCTGGCAAACCAGGCCGTCGGTGGCGAATGGGATACGGAGTTGCGGGCCTTTTGGCATTGATAGTTCTGGCAACCTACGAGAGTACACAACACACCATTACATTATCCACTATCGGCCCCGTATGGGCCATCTCGTATTACATTCCGGTCATTTCGTTTGGCTTTGCCATGTCACTTGTGCTGAACGAGTGGCGTCAAAACACGGTCGGTTGGTGGCTGACCTTGCCACTTCCCAGAATCCAACTAACCCTGGCCAAATGCTTGGCTGCAGTCGGGAAGGCCGCCCGTGTCAGTTTGTGGACGTTTATAGCAGTTACCATTCTCGGTTTTTATACCAGTTTCCTAAGCACACACAGTCTCGATTGGGCGAGTGCACTTTCATTTCTGGTAGCCGGCTTCAGATGGACCCTGTTTCTACTTTGTCTCTGTCCACTCACATCGTCATTGGGGATCATGTTCGGCACCATCCGGCAATCCCGCTGGCGCCCCGCGTTGCCCGTCGCCTGGATAGCCTGGGGGATGGGTTGGGTGGTTTGGAGCAGCCATCACCCACATTGGCATATGGGGAGGCTCATCGGCCTTAGGCATGGCTCCATGACGGCCGAGGAGATGGTACATCTGGTTATCGACTTGGTTGCGAGTTGGATTCTGGCCGCCTTGCTCACCTGGATTGCCGCTTATCTTTTGGAGCGTCAAACGGACCTTTGATATCTACGACAAAGCCGCCCCGTGGCCGAGGCGGCTTCGACTTGCCCCTTTCCGGACTTCGCTTTATTGAACTGACTCAGACGACAGGTGTTGTCGTGCAGGTCGTCGTATATGCAGGGACAAGCAAGAAGAACAGGACGAAGATGATCAGAAACACCACTGCCCAACGCGTGTACCCACCAAATACGCCGTACATATGTGCTCCCTCCTGAAACTTGTTTGTGCACTGCGGCACACTGCCATACAATGCTGAAAGGAGGCATCATCGTGCGGGCAAATGTCTAGATGGACAGCCGTCAGCCGCTGGAGGAGGATCCACCGTGTTCACACAACTCATCTCTCTCGATGACACACAGTTGTCTCAGCTTCCTCCACAGAGTCTCGTGTTTCTACACACACCTCTGTGCGGCACCTGCAAAGTCGCGCGGCGCATGCTTGAAGTGGTCGCCGCCCTGCAAAGCGACATCCCCATCTTTGAAGTCGACGCCAACTTCGTCCCCGAAACGCTACAAGCCTGGCAGATCGCAAGCGTTCCCGCCCTTGTCTATTTGAGCCAGGGAAAAGTGGCGAGCGTCCAATACGCGTTCTCCGGCGTAGCCGAATTGGCAGAGCGGATTGCGCACTTTCTCGGCAGCGATACACGCCCCTAGGCCGATGCCATGGCCTCCCCGACGGCTTACGACAGCGGAATCTCCGGCATGGCTGCCACCATCTCGTGCCAAGTCAGGTACTTGCGTTCGATGTCCTCTTCCATCAATTGACTCCCTCGTTGCACCTCGATGAACTGCATGCCCGAACGCGTCCGGATCGCGTGCCACGTGCCCTGATCGACGCGAACGACATCCCCCGCCCGAACCCGGTGCCAGCGCCCATCGAGAATGACCTCGCCTTCGCCTTGAATCACGGTCCAAATCTCTTCGCGCAAGGCGTGGCGGTGATAACTCAGATTGCGACCCGGGTGAAGATCGATACACTTGGTCAGGACTTCCGTATCGTCAACCAGCTTTTGATAGTCGATCACGCGGTAAGTCCCCCACAACCGTTCCTCAAACATCGGCCGATTCTGAATCGGCCCCACGACCTCTTTAAGCGACGCGGACATCTGCTTGTCCGCCGCGAGTATCCCGTCGGGTGTCGCGACGACCATCATGTTGCGCAAACCGAGCGCAACCACCGGAATACCGAGTTCATTGACCACGTGCGTTCCTTCACATTGGGATAAAATAGCCTGACCGACACCCTCACTTTCCATTTGTTCTGAAAGCGATGACCACGTGCCGAGATCGGACCACATACCGCGGTAAGGATGGACGACAATCGACTGCAACTGCTCGACGACTTCGTAATCAAAACTGCGTTTCGGAAAGGCATGGAAATCCTCGCAGGCATGCTCATAGGTGGTGGGCAGGCCACGCGCTTTTAGCAGTGCAAGAAGCGTTTGCGGCAAAAAGCAGAAGACGCCACAGTTCCAAAGGGCACCCTCCTGAATCAATCGCTGCGCAGCCTCAAGCGCCGGTTTTTCGACGAAACGGCGCACTTGCAAGAGACCATCAACACCCGTTGCCAAAGGCACAATATAGCCAAACTTGCTCGTGGGCTCCGTCGGCTCTACGCCCATCAAAGCCATGTCTGCACCGCTGTCCTTGAGTATCGTGCCAAGGCGCTGAATCTCCTGAAAGTAGTGGTCATCGACGAAGTGATCAACCGGGCATACGGCGACCGGCTCGTCCGGTGCCATACCGCAACGGTCGACAAGGTAGAGGATGGACAGTGAGATCGCCGCAAACGTATCTCTGCGCTCCGGCTCCTCGATCACGCCAATCTCCCCAATTTGTGCATGAATGATTTCCGTCTGCGCTTTTGACGCGCATACATACACCTGATTGGGAGCGAGTCCACAGTCGCCAATCTGTCGCCAAACTCGCTGCAACATCGACTCGAGATCAGCTCCAGTTGGCGACGGTAAAACGCGCAGAAATTGCTTTGAGCGGACGTCGTTGGACATCGGCCACAACCGCTTACCTGACCCCCCGCTCAACATTACCAGTCTCATCGTCAACACTCTCCCACCGAAGTCTGAACGCACATCGCCCGGCCGCGAGATACTCGCACAGCCGGGCGCTGTCCACAAAGTTCCCATGATGAATATAAAAGACATCGATTTGTACGTCCATCCCCTCGCCTGGTTTACTTGGCCATGTTGGTCTGTCCAGACGGCGGCGTCTCGAGATGAACAACGTGCTTGCCGCGCGCCGCTGATGCGATGGCACCAATCACCATGAGAGCTGCCGAAATGTAAAACGCCATGGCCAACCCGGTGTGAAACGGATCGGAAATCAGACTCGGAAAGAACTGTTTGCCGGTGAGCAAGACGGCTTGGCTGTGCGGCAGCGCGTGCAAGATGTTTAGGCCGGAAGGACCAAGCAAGGTCTGCAGTGGATTATAGCCGAGCAACGCGGCAAACAAGGACGATGTCGGCGGCAAACTGGCAACCGCATCGGCTGCGTGCATCGGCACGTCGTGCGCCGAGAGGCCTGAGGCGAGCGCCGATGGCAACTGCGAAGACAAGGCTGCAATGACGATGGAGAAAAAGATGCACATGCTCATCATCTGCCCTGCGTTCATAAAGGTGGATCGCATACCCGACGCCGCACCGCGATAACGAGTTGGGACGGAACTCATGATGGCCGCGCTATTGGGCGACGAAAACAAGCCCATGCCGACGCCGACAATGAAAATGTATGTCCAGAATAGCCAATGGTTGAAGTTGACGGGTAAGGTAGCCAGCAAAACGAAGCCAATCGCGCTGACGATAAGTCCACCCGTCGCAAAAGCCTTGGCGCCAAATCGATCGGAAAGATAACCGCTGATGGGTCCGGCTGCAAGAAAGCCGACGATTTGCGGCAGTGTGTAGAGGCCTGCGATAAGCGGTGTATTCTCGTACGATACGCCATGTAACGGCAGAAAGATGCCCTGAAGCCAAATGATCAGCATAAAGCTGAGCCCACCGCGCGCCAAAGCTCCCGCAAACAACGCGATATTGCCAAATGTAAATGCCCGGATGCGGAACAGGCCGAGGTGAAACAACGGTTGTTTGACGCGTTGCTCGACGACAGCAAAGACAATCAGCATGGCGAGACCGACGGCCAAGCAGGCAAGGACAAAAGGCGAGCGCCAGCCCATCGCATGACCACCGTAGGGCATGATGCCGTATGTGAGCCCAAGCATGATGCCAAGGACGCCAAGCGCAAGGGTCAAGTTCCCTGTCACGTCCAAATGTTCACCCCGTTGTGGCGGCGTGACTTCACGCAACGCGACATAAGCCCAGATGGTTCCTGCGATACCGATGGGGACGTTGACCACAAACACGTATCGCCAGTTACCTGTCGACGCCAAAAATCCACCGACGACCAGCCCTACGACACTGCCGGCCACCGATGCAATCTGGTTGAGTCCAAGTGCCAGGCCCCGCTGATTGGCTGGAAACGCATCCGTCAAAATCGCGGCGCTGTTCGAGAACAAAAACGCCCCGCCAATACCTTGAATGACGCGGAATATAATCAGCTCGATCTCCCCGGCCATGCCCTTACTCCACGTGAGAGCACAGAGTATGGAGCCGATGGTGAAAACCAAGAAGCCCAGGTTATACAACCGAACGCGGCCAAACATATCCGACAATCGGCCGAACGTCACGAGGAGCACCGTGGTCGCAACATTAAACCCAAGCAATACCCACAAAAGCAGCCCCGTTTGCCCACCTTGCAGTGGATTGACCGAAAGGCCGGAGAAGATGACCGGCAAGGCGATGATTAAAATCGTCCCGTTAATCGAAGCCATCAGGACGCCGAGCGTCGTATTCGAAAGCGCAATCCACTTGTACACATCGCGCGATCGCGCTGCATCTACTTGTTGCAATGTAACATTCCTCCCGCATCATTCACCCTCGTCGACCTCTTTGCGATGTTTCGCGAGTTTCTCTTCAATCCTTGCCAAACGTTCGCGGTAGCGCTGCCGCATGGCCTCGAGCCGCTCAACCTTTTCGTCGATATGGGCAACGACAGTCTCTAAAAGTTGAATTGAATGTTCCAAGATATCCATGCGGACTTCCGGCTCCACACCAGCCTCCAGTTGTGCACGATAGCCTTGAAGCACATCCTCGACGTCCATCACCTGGCGGATTTCTTGCAAGGTGTAGCCAAGCACGTCGCGCAAGCGCAAGATTTGTTCCAACCGAGCAATGGTCGCCTCGTCATACATGCGATGGCCCCCTGGTGTGCGCTGCACAGGCGGAATAAGCCCCACTTCCTCGTAGTAGTGCAGCGTTCGAGTTGTGATGCCCAGCCGCCCGGCAACTGCCTCCACCGACCACGCCTTACCCATTGCCATCCCCCTTTCCGAACACGCATTCACCCGATCCATGTTATACCTGTGAAAACCAAACGTCAACGTAAGGGTTTGTTTTAGCGAAAACAAAAGGCGGGAGCCTATGCCCCGCCTTCGTTATCGTGATCGATCTATCCGCGCGATCGCGCTGGATTACGTGCTATTTCCACTGCCAGCTTCATTTGTCTGTGTGGCCCCGTTTGCCAAGCTCACATGATTCGTCTGCACGGTACCGTTACTCGTATTCGACGCGTAACCTGTTCCACCAACGACGTTACTCCCCAATGCACCACCAACGCCTTTGCCATGGCCTGGTCCCCCGTTCATCTGACCCGGTGGTGTTGGCGGGGCAGGCGGAGCAGCCGGTGTGGGCGCCGAAGTGTTGGCCGTGTTATTGGCACCTGGGCCGACCCCAGCTCCGCCGCTGGTGTTGGTTCCGTTGTCCGGTGCAACCGAGTTGCCTGTCGTATTGTTTACCGTCCCGTTTCCCGTCACTGGACCCGTCGTATTGCCGGGGCCTACGCCATTGGTCTGATTCCCCGGTCCTGCCGACTGGCCCGCGCCTGTCGAAACGGCGACAGACACCGGTTGCCCGATATCCTGCCCGGACTGTTCGCTCGTCGCTTGCACCGTGTAAACGTACGACTCACCGGGTTGCACGGAACTGTCTGTCAGACTCGTGGACGTCGTCTGGCCAACCGGAACCGTCTCGTCGAAGCTACTCGTCGACACGCGCGTGACGACATATGTCACCGGTGACGAAAAGCTGCCGGACCAGCTGAGCGAAACCGTATTGTTCGCAGCGTTATACGTCGCGTGCAGACCTGAGATGCTGTTCGTCGGCGTCGAGCTCTTTGTCGGTGTCGTCGAACCGACGTAATTCACGCCCTCTGCCGTACCCGTGATGTACGGATAAGGCCCTTCCGGGAACTGCTGTGCCTGTTCGTTCTGCAGGGCAAGCGCAATGATGTCGTGGAAGATCTGAGCCGCATTGGCCGAAGGATCAACTGGTGACATCGTCATGTGGTACTCGTCGTTGGACACGTCGTAACCAATGTGGATGCTGCCAACCAATGTCGGCGTATACCCATCAAACCAACCGTCGCGAACCCAGTTTGGATGGGATCCGACGAGCCCGCTGTCATACTGCACCGTTCCCGTCTTACCGGCCACGCCCCAGCCGGGAAGTTTGGCTGACTGACCCGTGCCAAAATCGACGACATCCTGCATCAGACGCGTCATGTCCGCCGCCGTTTGGGCGCTCATCACCTGGTTTTGCTGCGGCCCTTCGTGATAGATGATGCCTCCCTGCGCGTTGACAATCCGGTTGATCAGATATGGCTTTGAATGAATGCCGTTGTTATCGAACGCAGTATACGCGCCAGCCATCTCCATCGGTGTGACACCGTTCATAAGACCGCCAATCGCAATGCCAAGATGCTCATAATCCTTGCTCGTCAGCGGAATGCCATCCGCCTTTGCCATGTTTGCACCGGTGCTGATGCCAATCTGCTGCAAAAGCCAGACCGATGCGACGTTTTGCGACCATTCGAGGCCATATTGCAACGTCACTCGCGTCGGCCCGCCGACCTCCCAGTTTTGTGGCTCATAGCCATCGCCAAAATCCTGCGGTTGGTTATCCAAAATCGATGTGTACGTCCAGTTCCCCGTCTGCAATGCCGGGGCATAATCCATAATCGGCTTGATGGACGAACCGGGTGAACTCGCCTGGTAGACCCGGTCCAACCCAAGCGGCACATACCCTTGTTTGCGCGATCCGGCTGCACCCAAAATGCCGCCCGTCTTCGGATCGACAAACACAGCCGCACCTTCAACGACGGTTCCTGTCGTCGCCCCGGGGAAGTCTGAATCGTACTTGCCACTCCAGAATACTTCGTTAATCGCGTTTTGTACGGCCGGATCGATCGTCGTGTAAATCTTGAGCCCGCCCTGCATCACTTCGCTAGGAGGGATGCCATGGCGATTAAGATAGTCCAACAAGAAATTGGTCAGGAGTGGATCGCTACTCCAGCCATCGCCCGGGAACGAGTGAAACGACACGCCGAGTGGTTGCTTGGCTGCTGCCTGCGCCTGTGCTTCTGAGATGTAGCCGTAATGAACCATGTTCTGCAACACCTGGTTGCGCCGATCGAGAGCAGCCTTCGGATGTTGCAGCGGATCGTAGGCGCTTGGAGCCTGTGGCAAACCGGCGAGCAGGGCCGCGTCTGCCAACGTCAGCTTGTTAGGCTCCTTTTTTAAATCGATGCCAAAGTAGCGTAAAGCCGCTTGTTCAATGCCGACAGTACTTTCGCCCAGCGGAATGCGATTCAAGTACATCGCCAGGATTTCTTGCTTCGTGAAGTTGCGCTCGATTTGCAAACCGAGCGCAATCTGCTTAAACTTGCGCGAAAACGTCTTTTGATCGGTCAAGTACGTGATTTTCGCCAACTGCTCGGGAATCGTACTGGCCCCTTGTGCCAAACTTCCCGACGAGAGATCGACGAACAACGACCGAAAGATGGAGCGAATGTCAATCCCGGAGTTCGTCCAAAACGTGTGGTCTTCCGTGGCGACAATTGCATCCTGCATATCTTTCGGTATCTGGCTGTACGTCAAATCCGTGTTGGGCGAACCAAGCGACATCAAGCGGCTACCATCCTCCGCATAAACAATGGAAGGCTGGTGCACTTCCTCGAGAACGCTTGGCTGAAACGGCGTCATCCGCACCGCCAAATAGAAACCAGCGCCTAGCAACACGATAATGAGGATGACAGACGCTGTGACAATCGAGATCCATCGACGGACCAACGACGACACCTCCAATGGTTCTGTGTCCAATCTGCGTCCCGACAGCTCTCAATCTGTATGCCAAAAGATATCGTTTCTTGCCTATTCCCGAACGTGGGAGCCCGACGAGCGCCCTCGCTTATAGCCTCTTGAGTCGCCAGGTCAGCTTGGGTTTGGCAATCGCCGCACTCGTTCGGACAGGGACGCTGAGCTGTTGGCTGCCGACCGTGACATTCAACGTGCCAACCACCGCATTCGCGGGAATGGCATCAGACAATGTGCGGCTCTTAAACGACTGCGAGATAGGCATACCGCCGAAGCCAATGGCTTGCACGGATTGCCCGGCCGTCAGGGAGGCCGGCTGTGTCCAGGCCGCATTCAGCGTACCTACCTGCGCACCAGCTTGCAAGAGGTTCACAGGTCGCAACGCCTTCTGCGCATCTTGCGCAATCCGCACGCTCGCCGACAGAGCCTCCTCTAGCTCCTGCGCCCCTTTTTGGCCTAACACGGCGCCGACAATTAAGACGTTCTGTCCCGCCACCGTTTTCTGTGCGGCAAAGACGAAGCAACCGCCCGCCTCAAGGGTACTGCCTGTTTTTCCGCCAATGATGGTGCCATGACCCACCTGCGAATCGACGTTGTAAACGAGTCCAGCAACCGGCAACACCGCCTGCGGTTCACCGACAATTTGCCGGAAAACTGGGTTTTCCATCGCTTTCGCAAATAGCTTCATCTGATCCACGGCATCGCTTTGGCTCGCCGGCGAATAGCCGGTCGGATCCGCGTAGTGAGTATTTTTCATGCCCATCTTTGCGGCTGTCTCGTTCATCTCTTTGACGAACGCCGCCTGTGAACCGTCACACCATTTGGCAAGCAAGGAACCGACGTTGTTACCCGACGGCAACAAAAGCCCTTCCAGCGCCTGATACTCGGTCAACTGCTCACCAGCGGCCAACTTCACCACGGATTCACCCAAGGCTTTGTCCTGCACATATGTCTTGACATCGGCTGGCGTCACCGTGATGGACGGGCCCTGCTGGCCGAGTTGAAGAGGGTGCTTCTGCAAGACGAGGTAAGCCGTCATCACCTTGGTCACGCTGGCGATGGGTACAGATGCCTGCACACCGGAGCTGCCAAAGCTGCCAACGCCAACCGCTTCGAGAGCAGCTTGTCCCTGCGTCGGCCACTGAATCTTTGGCGCTGGTCCCGCGACCTTGGCCGGCAGCGCAGCGAGCACGTTGGCCGCAGGTTTTGGCACTGGACGCACCAGTTGCACGACAGGGATGGCAATGATGATTAGGACGATCACGACGGTTATCACAATTCCGCGGATACTACGCACAAACATCCTCCTAATACGAAATACGCGATATCACTCGCTTCACGACATGGCATGCTCAACCTGTTGGTTCACCAACCGGCGATAGCGCACATACATGGCAATCCGCCATGGCACAAGCATGCCAAAAGCTAAGCAGAAAAACAGCGAGCCTGTCTGATACACGTCCACATAGTTCTCGACAAGGCTGTGGAGCGCTATGCGTACCACCAAAAGCCCCAACAAAATATAGATAAACGCGCGCGATCGCTTCAGATATATGCCGTCCTCTCCGACATAAAAGTGCGACGTCGCAATCAGCGGATAGCTGAACAAGCAACCGGCACACATGGCGGCTAAAGCATAGAGAACGGGTTCGCGCGTGAATGGAAACACGTACATCAAAAACCCTGTGCTCATCGCCACTGGTGGAATGAGAATTTTGCGTGCGTTGGTGGGGCGTTTCCCGGCACGTAGCCGTACGAAAATCACCGTCACTGCAAAAACCACCGCAACAGCAGTCCCAATGAGCGTCATAGCCTGGTTGTGATTCACACTCTCCCCCTCGCCTTCTTGGAATCGCTGCAAGCTCGTTGCAGCAAATCAGAATAGAAACTACGAGAGAGTATACCATCAATTTCTCAACACGTTCTTGAACGCTGTTCTACAAAACTGCGACAAATGCTTGGCAATTCGAAGGACTGAAGTCGTCGCTTACCAACTGGGACACAGTTTGCAAAGTTTATTTTGCTTGCTAAACTACATGGCAGAGTTCCAAAAATTCACGCCGACTAACGGAGGTCGACATGGTGTCTCAACGGTATGCACGTCTACTCCTGCGCTACCGCTACCTCGTAATCGCCATCTGGATGGCAGTTGTTGCCGCAGCTCACGTCTTGCTTCCGCAACTCAACAGCGTCGTTGCGCACCGCAACACGGAATTCCTGCCGAACTCGACGAGCGTCGTCGTCGCCAGCAACTGGCTCAAGCAGGTCAATCCGAAAGCGAGTGTCGGCAGTAGCGCCGTCGTGGCCATCTACAACCCCAAAGGTCTAACCGACGAAGACAAGTCGTGGTTTGCGCACGAATTGCAGCAAATCGTCAAACACAAGACAGAGTACGGCGTCAAGTCGGTCTCCGGCGCATACAACGCGAGCGCCTCCGTCCAAAAGCAATACTTTAGTGGCGACGGCACGGTCGAAATCGCGAGCATTGGCTTTCCCGGTACGGACGTCGCCAAGTCGACCAACGCCGCGCTTGCTCACGTCAAACAGGCGTTTTCTCGAAAGCCTGCCGACGCAAGGATTTTGTTTACCGGCGATACCCCTATTGAAAATGACAATATCAACATTTCCATGAACGGGGCGTCAAAAACCGCAGGCGTGACTGTGGCACTTGTGCTCATCATTCTTCTTGTGGTCTTCCGGTCCGTCGTCGCCCCCTTCTTAACCCTGCTTTCCATCGGCCTTTCCTATCTTTTGACGACCAACGTCGTCGCGGCATTGGCCAACGTCGGCCTACCAGTGTCGACTTTTACAGACACGTTCCTCATTGCCATCATCTTTGGCGCCGGTACAGATTACAGCATCATCGTCATGAACCGCTTCCGCGAGGAAGCAAGCCGCGGCCTTGCCCCTGTCGATGCTCTGGCGGCTGCCATGAAGGGCATCGGCAAAACGGTCGTGTTCAGCGCGCTGACCGTCTTTATGTCGTTTGCCACACTCTACTTCGCCCGTTTCGGCCTGTTCAAATCTGGCGTCGGCGTCGCCGTCGGGATCGCCATCACACTCGTCGCATGCCTGACCTTCCTGCCAGCACTGATGCTGTGCCTAGGGAGATTTGTGTTCTGGCCGCGCAAATCGATCACGGCAGCCAGTCACAAGCCGTCGCGTATTTGGAGCGCGACGGGCGGCCTGTCACTCCGTCACCCGTGGTGGACGCTTGCCGCTGTCGCGGTCGTCTTGGCGCCTATAGCAATGACGTTTACCGACCAAAGAACGTTCGATCCAACCTCGGACATTCCGAACGCTCCATCGGTCGTTGGCTTCCAAATTGTGTCCAAGGCGTTTGGTGCAGGTAAAGTCCTGCCGATGGACATCGTCGTGCACACGCCAGATAACCTGCGTTCCCCACAAGGCCTTGCGACCATCGAAAACATTTCGTCTTCCGTCGCCAAGCTGCCATTTGTTGCGGAAGTCGACAGCGCCACACGGCCAGTCGGCAAGGTGATTTCGCAATTTCAACTGGCACAACAGAACCAACTTGCGGCGAATGGCCTCAATCAGGTTCAAGCGGGGTTGCATCACATCGCGTCCAGCGTTGGTAGCCAAAGCGCGAATCAGGCGGCGGGCGCGGCGACCAAGTTGGCCAGCGGCGCAGGAACACTCGCAACTGGTGAGAATCAGTTGCACAGTGGGTTACAACAAGCTGTGACGGCAAGCAACCAATTAGCCGAAGGAGCACAACGCTTGGCAAACGGCGCAGGATCACTCGCAACAGGTAGCAAGGCATTGGATAAAGCGGCGGCGCAACTCGCAACTGGCGGTCAACAGGTTGCCGGCGGGATCGCCCAAAGCGCAAGCGCGGCGAAACAACTGGCGAGCGGCAACGCAAAGTTGCAGCAAGGCCTCAGCCAACAAGCACAGGTGTCAAGCGAATTGGCAAACGCCCTCGCCAATTGGGCAAAAGCACATCCTGGTGATGCCGCGGATCCTTCATGGCAACAAATTGAGCAGCTTGCAGAGGCCACGGCTGCGGGGAGCAAGGCGGTGAGCGCGGCTTCGACCAAGCTTGCCGGAGGATCAAGCCAGCTTGCCACAGGTCTAGCCAAGCTGTCAGAAGGTGCTGGCAGTGTGGAAAAGGGTCTACAAGCTATTGCTGCAGGCGGCCACCGCTTGGCCGATGCAAGCGACCTTGTGACCAAAGGTTCGGGACAGTTGGCAAGCGGAACGGCTGGCCTTGCGACGGGTCTGGAGAAGCTCAGCGGCGCAAGCGTTCAGCTGCATAGCGGCTTGTCGCAGTGGGCTGCCGGGGCACAACAATTTGCAGCAGGTATGCAAGGCGCAGGACAAGGCGAAAATCAGTTGCACAATGCTCTGGTCAAGTTGGCAAACGGAGTGGGTACCGTCAAGAACGCCTTACACCAAACGAGCCATGCCTCACAGACGGGCAATCCAGGCTTTTATGTACCTGCGTCTGCACTGCGGTCAAGCGCGGGTTTGCAGCAGTCCATGAACAACTACATCTCGCCAAACGGTCACACGGCCGACATTCGCGTGACCCTGAAAACAGATCCATATTCGATGACCGCGATCCAACAGATGCCACGGCTTGAGGCGCAGGCACAGGCGGCATTTACGGCGAGCCCGATTCACACAGGGGAACTCGGCTATACCGGCACAACGCCGACGCAAGCGGCGCTCAACCAGTTATCCGGTAGCGACTTCACGCGCATGATGGGGATGATTCTCGCAGCCATCTTCATCCTTCTTGTGCTCATGCTACGGTCGCTGCTGGCACCGTTGTACGTGATCATTTCGCTGACAGGGACGTATTACGTGACGATGGCCGTCTTGCAATACGTGGCCATTCACATCATGGGCAAATCCGGAATCAGTTGGACCGTCCCCTTCTTTGCATTGTTGCTACTCATTGCGCTGGGCGTCGATTACTCCATCTTCCTCATGTCGCGGTTTGATGAGGAAATGCACAACCATCCTGAACTCAACGTCCGTAGCGCGATGTGGCGCGCCATGCGGCAGATGGGCAATGTCGTCTTTTCAGCAGCCGCCATCATGGCAGGCACGTTCGGATCGATGTCGGTATCAGGCGTGACGACACTCGTTGAAATTGGCTTGTCGGTCATCATTGGACTCGCGATGTACGCGCTGATTGTTTTGGCCTTCTTCGTCCCGGCAGCAACGGCGATTGTAGGCAGAGCTCATTTTTGGCCATTCATGCGAACGAGTCGCGAAGAACGCACACTCCATGGACAACCAGAGCCGATTGTCGATTAAACACATAGAGGGCGGGGTTGCCACCTCGCCCTCTATGCGTTTTCCTATTGCATTTCGCTTTTATATAACAGGTAACAGGCCCGCCCCTAGGACTCTTACGTGCCTTCCCTCACACAAAAGCCCCATGACCGAGAAACCAACTCCCGATTGTACCGCAATCCTGTCACGTCTCTTCCCACAGGCAAGTCACGAGCCACACCGTCGCATACTTTTTTCCTCCCACACCCACTCTAGGTGGTGGATAAAAACGTTCTCTCGAACGCAAGGAGGCCATCCCATGCCCACGAACACAACAACTGTCCATCCCGGTCACACCCCGACGTTCCCAACGTCGTTTCCAGCTCAACATCAAAATCAGCAACCCGGGCTCGAGTCGGAGATGAACCCACGTCCATTTTTCGACGATGCGAATTACCGAGGCAGCCAAAAGCTACAGGACAAAGTCGCCATCATCACCGGCGGTGACAGCGGTATCGGTCGAGCGATCGCGATCGCGTTTGCCAAGGAGGGCGCCGACATCGCAATCGTGTACTACAACGAACACGAAGATGCGGAAGAGACGTCCACCTGCATCGGTCAATATGGCCGCAAAGCCATCACGTTGCCGATCGACGTCGCTAACTCAGATTTGTGTAAACAGGCCGTTGCTCAGGTCATCCAGAAGTTTGGAAAAATTGATATTTTGATCAACAATGCAGCCGAGCAACACCCGCAAAACAGCATCCTCGACATTACGCCAGACCAACTGCAACGGACATTCTCCACAAATGTCTTTGGGTATTTCTACATGATCCAAGCGGCACTTCCACATCTGCAACAAGGTTCGTGCATCATTAACACGACTTCGATCACGGCCTATGCAGGAAACGAGACGTTAATTGACTATTCTGCAACAAAAGGAGCCATTGTTACCTTGACGAGGTCATTAGCGAAGTCTCTTGCCAAGCAGGGGATACGCGTCAATGCGGTAGCTCCCGGCCCGATTTGGACGCCCTTGATTCCGTCGACTTTCGAGGCCAATCAAGTGGCGCAATTCGGGAGTGATACACCGTTAGGCCGCGCCGGGCAGCCTGCGGAACTGGCGCCGGCATACGTATATTTGGCGAGCAGTGATTCCTCATATATGAGCGGTCAGGTACTGCATATAAACGGCGGCCAGATCGTCAACGGTTGACTTCCGGACGCCAGCCGCCGTCAGATGTGCGTTACGATTGTGGTACGAGCGTCACCGTGCCGTTGGCTGGGATGACGCCGGTCAGGAGCGTGTCAGGCGCCAAGCCGTTGCTGACGGCTGGCGTCTGCGCGGCAATTTGAATGGTATAAACACCGCCTGACGGTTGTGCCGACGATGCCACAACAAAGTCACCACTGTGCAGGGTGATGAGTACTTTGCTCAAATTGCCGACCTGGTAGACGGGAATAGAAGTGGCCGTACCCGCCGGGTTCGTCACCTCGACGCGATATACATTCGTAAATTTCACATACTGCGAATCGACCCACCCGTAATTCACAATATGGTACCAAGGCATCACATACGGACCCGCCATACCTTGTTCAATTTGATCAATCTGCACCTGGGTACCAGACGGAATCAAATTGGCGTTGGATTGATTGGGCTGGATGTATGTGGTCCACATCGCATAGCTCCAGATGCCATCGGGATTCGTCATATGCATAACCTGCGACTCAAACTTCTTGACCGCCGCCTCGGTAAGCGGGCCATATTGACCGTCGATCTGCAATCCCGCTCCAATCGTCTGATTCAGGTACTTTTGCACCTCTGCAACAGGCTGACCTGCGCTGCCGTTTTGCAACGGCCCAAAGAATTGTTGATTCATGCCGGCAGCCATGGAAGGGAAGTACGGCACCCCACCGTTCTGGTAATAACTATCCGACTGAATGACGCCTGTGGCTCCATTCATGTAAAAGACGGGTTCCGTACTACTCTTCGGGGTCGGCGCCACATTCTGTGGCGAGTATTGTTTATACGCGCTCACACTCGAACCGACCGAACTTGCAAATTGCGTCATCAGGCTACCAATGCCCGCAGCCCATTGCTTGTCCGTCGCGTAGTTGACATTCATACCTGTCAACGTCGGTGAGACGTACTCGCTGCCCCCGGGGTTGAGATAGTTATTGCGGACCTCCCACGCTTCAAAGCGGATTGCGTAATCGTCACTCGGGAACATACCCGCGTCATTACCGGGATTTGAATCGTACGCGCCGTATCCGAACAGATTATTCTTTGCCAGTGCAATTTGACTTTGTCCCCAGTAACTCTCGAGAATGGCGTGAGAAACGAGATAGTTGGCGTCTACACCGTACGTGTTTTGGGCGTCCATAAATGAAGCACCCAACCCATTGAGTGGTGAATCGTTCGCAAGTAAGTATGAATTGATACTTGATGTATTGATGTTGGGGGGCGCCGGAAAGCGAAGGTCCACATTGGTAAACGACAGATTGGTTCCCGTCGAGCCGCTCGTGCCGCTTCCACTCGAATTGCCCGTGCTGTTGCCTGTCGTGTTCCCGGTACTGTTACCCGTCATGTTGCCGGTGCTGTTACCCGTCATGTTCCCGGTGCTGTTTCCCGTCATGTTCCCGGTACTGTTACCCGTCATGTTGCCGGTGCTGTTACCCGTCATGTTCCCGGTGCTGTTTCCCGTCATGTTCCCGGTACTGTTACCTGTCGCGTTCCCCGTGCTGTTGCCCACAGGATCGGACGTCGTCACAACAACCGGAGCCGGCTTCATCGTCCACTGTGTCCCCTGCCAGGTCGATCCGACGCCAGCGCGCTTCAAAGCATTCATGACATACCAGATGGGCATGAACGTCGTCATTTTCCCGGAAGCCGGATCTGGATAGACGATGGCAATCACATTCGCCACGACGGTACCATTGATGGCAATCGCGGTGCTTCCTTTGCCATATTTAATGTTTGAGTAATCGACATTTGCTGCACTCGTCGATGGAGGGGTGATGTTCCAAACGCCATTTGCCCACACGTTGGCGTAGCCAGCCTGTTTCAGAGCCTGCATCACATACCAAATGGGCATGTAGGTCGTGCCGTCATATGTAAATCCAATCGGTGAAGAAACAGTGCTGCCATTAAAGACAATACGTTTGGCCTGCACATTGTTCACAACATGGCTGCTTGCCGAAGCGACAACCGATGATACCTCATAAGCCGCGACAGCTTTCGCAATCGCTCCCCATGTGAGCGGGCCAACAACGCCGTCAACCTGTAACTGGTTCACCTGCTGAAAAGCCTTGACCTGCGCTTCGGTGGTCGCGTCAAACGTCCCCGTTGCTTGCCCGACCGTAAAGCCAAGAGCGTTAAGATCATTCTGAAGGACGGCGACGGATGGGCCTTGTGTCCCATATTGGAGCATCGGATAGGATTGCCAGGAAGATCCAAGGCCGAACGTCCCGCTTGAACTCGTGCTTGACGTATTCAATGCGGCATTGCTTGTGGCGGTCTGCGCCCACGCGGTGGGCGACTGAGACAGCGCAACCCAGGCAGGTAGCGCGAGCACCGCGAGTAGGCGACTAGATTTCACAGCGACATCCTCCTTTTGGATTTCATCATGAAGTGGTAGTTGGGTTGATGTTCATCCGCTGTACCTGCAGACCCTGCGCACCGACGGACAACTGCAGTTCACCCAGCACAACGGTTCCCGAAAATTGCGGCAACATTTGATTCCATGTGATGGTTAGCCCTGACGATGGAATCTGCACGAAAAGCGTGCGACCGTTGGTCCACTGGACATCGCGCGTGTCAAGCGAAAACGCATTTGTCCACTTACTCTGCCCGGAAATCTCATAGGTGACATTGCCAAATGTGGTGATGTAGCAAAATCCTGTACCCGTCGGCGGAGTTGGTACCACCAACACGTATTGATGGCCCTGCTTGACGACGCGCAGGGAGTCAAAAAATTGATAGGTTTGCCCCACGGCACTTTGCACGGATGCATTCGACGGAAAAAAGGGCTGCCCATTGCGGCTGTCGCCCGCGAACGATGCGGTAGCCTCGTCTGCGATGGGATAGCAAATCTGCCAACTGCTCTTGCCCGTTTCGACAAAACCCTTGAGGTTATTGTGGACATTCGACACCACCGTCGCCAATTCCTGCGGCGTAAGGAAATCTGTCGATTTCCAGGAGCTTGGGACCAACCCAACAGCCGACGCCCACGCCGCCGGCGAGCCCCCTGGCTGATAAGCCGCGTCGCTCGAGCTTATGCCGTACGCGTTCCAAAGGACTTGATCTGCCATCGCCACGGTAAGCGGTGCAAAGACACCCGCCTGATTCGATGAGATCGGCTGGTAAATCCCCTTCTCGATGCTGGTATGGACATAACCCCAAGCAGGTGAGTTCGTGGACAAATCGACATACGGACTGGTACCCGACGTGTCCGGATCGACGCCAAACGCCTTGTCCACCGCAACAAGCAGATTCCATATGCCAATTTGATCTGCGGCTAAGGGAGTCGGCAGTGCACTCGTATCCAGTGACAATGTCGTACCGTCCCACGTCGCTACAATGCCTAAGCGAGCCATCAATTGCTCGATATTTGCCACGGGAAGGAACATAGTCGATTTACCGGATGCCGGATCCGTCGCCGCAATCCCCTGTAAACGCTGAACGACTGTTCCGTTGAGGGCTATCGCGGCGTTACCTGCACTCTCGGCATCCGGACTTGTGTCGATCGGAATCGAGCTTGGCACGGTCACATTCCAAACGCCTTGCTTCCATGTGTTTGCAAATCCCAATTGTTGAAAAACGTTCATTACATACCAAAGCGGCATGTAGACAACGCCATTTTGAGAAAACGTATATGGCTTTATCGGTGTTGGCTCCCCATTTAACACGATGGCCCGTTGTTCCATCACCGGGGTTGGGCGTACAACCGACGCCTGCGTCACTGGCGCGGCGACGCTCACCGCGCACACCGCAAAGGCCGCAGTTCGCAACATCCACGCCTTACGCTCCGCCATGAATACCCACCCCCGCAATGAAACTTGCCGTCGTGTCATACGCAATGCGCTCACTGCCTTGGGACCGCTCCGACGTCAACAGCAGCTTCGAGCCATCGTAGTACGCGTGCGACGCCTGATTGGTGCCATAGCCGTCCGCGCTCAACTGAGCAAGCGAGCTGTCGTACACGGCCTGATGAGCCGCATCGATCCCTGTCAACTCCACCTCTACGCCAAGTCCGAGCTCTGAGGCAGTCTCGGTCGCGTTTATCATGCGCGCGAGATCTGCCTGCTGGCCTTGCTCGACATAATTCGGCTGAATCCAAGCCGCCGTAAAGCCAAGTGACTGCCAATGCCATATGCCGCCAGCGCCATAGTATGGAATCCAGAACAAGGGAAGCGCATTTGCCTTGGCTAAAGACGACGCATATTGGATATACCGCGCTTCCCCAGGCATGGTTTGGCGGTACTGTTCCTCATTCCAATAGAGTCCAACCAGTTTCAGGTTTTTGAAGTCCGCCTTCTTCCAATCGGTTAACAATCGATTGACATACCATGTCTCCGCTGCTTCGCGGCTCTGTAATCCGTTCGGATCGCCAGACGTACCGCCAAATTTCACGTCCTGCCCACCGATGTCTCCGAAATCGATATTTCCGTATGCGAAATACGGCAGTGATAGGACGACTTTTTCTTGATATCCCGGGCGATGCAACGCCTGGTTGACGATGCCAACAGCTTCGTTCAACGCACTTAATTGCTTTCCAGTTGCAAACAGATCCTGAAGGTAGTTGGACAAGCCTTGCTCTGTATCCTTGACCGATCCGTACGGAAGAAACAGCATGGTGTCAAACAGCGGCTTGGTCATCTGCCCACTCTCTGTGACATACGCAAGCATGGGTTCGAAATCTTGAACGGACCACGTGCCTTGACTGCCGTTTGCCCCTGTTTGCACGAGCAACATGTTGCGAATCCCCGCGGCATTGGCGGCCGAGGGCAGCAGTGGGCCGAGTGGTTTCCCGGATGTGGACGTTACTTTCGCCAACGTACTGGCTGCAAGCCCGCGCGCTGTCGTCGATCCTTGCACGTCAAAGCCATTGACAAACACCCATACGTCGACCGGAATAATCAGCCGGACGGCCGAAGCCTCGATTCCGGCCGCACTCGACCACGCGAACGTCTGGGTCATCACATTTTGGTCACTTTGCGGCACCGCAGAGGGACGCTGCCCTGCCGTGTACCACTGGCCATTTTGCTCGAATTGAAACTCGACATAACTGGGGAAGTAGACACCGAGCGAGAAGTTTTGTAGAGCCTGAATTTGAACAGACTGCACGTCGACAGGAGACTTAAACGTCAGCGTGATGGTTCGACTCCCCTGGTGACTGAATCCATGCCACGCCGACGTTTGGGTCACATCGCCCTGGTACGGCTTTTCCTCCTGAGCGAATGTGGAATCCGGTACACCACTTACTGCAATGGACAGAGCGCCCTGCGACGTCAAATCCGTCATGTTGGTACTGGCATTTGCGCTACCGAATCCCGCCGCCCCTGTCGCATTGCCTGTCCCGGCGGCTGCCAAGGCGATGTCCGGCGGATCGAGCGAGACGGCCGCTAGAGCACAGAGAGCCACGCCCGCCGCCGCCCACATCTTGCGGTTACTGAACAACCAATACACCTTCCTCATCACGGCAAAGTTTCCAATATCGCTTCGACGCGAACGACAATTTAGACAACGATACTTTTCGAAAGTCAAGAGTGATTTCTAAGGGCATGCCGCTAAATTCCCACCACACCAGCATTGGATTCCCAATCCATCAAAAAATCCTTGACAACATGAACATCTCGTCCATATAATGTGAATAAGTCATCTGCAATCATCATATACTGTGAGCGTGGACACGAAGATCCTAAGTCGGTAAAGTGGGCACATAGACTTAGGGGAGTGAGTTGTGCAACCGGCCACCCGATATCACATCTGGGTGGTTTTTCTGTTGTCCGCGTTACTCGTTGCACGCCTTGGTATCCGACATCAATGTTTTCTAGAGCAACGGGTGGCCAAACTGGGGTCAAAGGGTTAGACAGAAAACAGGGGACAAGATAGTCTCTGGAACAAACAGCACACAAAACCAACCGATTCAGGGATGGATACTCGCAGAGAGATCCATCCCTGATGTCGTTTATACCCCAATTGACTATTCGTATGCATTTGTATACGATGAGTCTGCAAGCCGAATACAATTGTATACAAAGGAGTGTGTTGGTATGCGACACATTGACAGGGATGCACACGGCCATCACGGTTCACATGGCAGGCACCACAAACATGGCAAAGGCCCACACAGCCACGCTGGGCACGGCAGCGGCCCGCAAACGTTTCGCCGCGGGCGAGCACTGGCCTTCTTGGAAACGCTCAATGTGCGGCGCTCGACGCTGACGCAGCAGCTGGAACAACCTGAGCTAACATCGATTCATCCCGTGATCGCAGGCGAACTCAAGGCAATTGACATGATGCGCGACGAGTTTATAGCTATGTTTGACCTCCACGACACACACGAAGACACCGACAGCTACGAAGCGCCACAAACCAAGCACACCCCTCCGACCCAGACACCGGAACCTGTCGAGCAAGACGACCACACTGAACCAGATGCATGAAGCAACGTAAGCGGGAGTACGGCTCCACACGCTGCACGTCAACATGGTTGCTCCCGCCTATCGTCGCCGCTTTTGCGAACTCGGGATCCCCATCTGCTCGCGATATTTTGCAACCGTGCGGCGCGACAGGACAATGCCCTGTTGCGCCATGCACTTTGCGATCTCGGCATCCGACAGCGGCTTTCGGGCATCTTCCCTAGCTACCAGCGAACGGAGCACATATTGTACCGCTTCTGCAGAAAGGCCGGATGTGGCCAATTGGGCCGGGAAAAATGCGTCCATCGCCCACACCCCGTACGGCGTTTTCATGCTCTTGTTGCGAAGTGCGCGGCTCACGGTGGACTCGTGGATATCCAACTCTTGCGCCACATCGCGCAGCGTGAGTGGACGCATATGTCCCGGGCCGCGTTGGAAAAACGGCTGTTGCCGCGCAACAATGACTTCCGCCACCCGTAGCATCGTCATGCGGCGCGTTTCGATAGCTTTGGCCATCCGCTCGATGGCTCGCAGACGTGCGCCCAGGAAAGCGCGCACCTCTGCGCCACCGGATGCAAAGAGTGATCGGTAAGATGGCGAGACCCAGAGGCGGGGCTCGGCACTTTCCTGCACGCGAACGACAAACGTTTCGCCAGCGCGTTCGACGATGACATCTGGCGGCGCCAAGGCGAACGGCTCCCTGTCCCAAGCCGCACCCGGGCGCGGGGTTAGCCGCCGAAACTGCGCTAACACTTCATAGATGTCATCCAATGACGCATTACAGTTCCGTGCAACGACGCGCAATTTCCCCTGCGCAAGTTCGGTCATATGCGGAAGGAGCTTGCGAGCCAAGGCGCGATACGGCGGATCGATGCGTTCCAATTGCAAGAGTAGGCACTCCTCGACATTGCGTGCCCCCACCCCCAAAGGCTCACAACTCTGTAGCGCAAATAAAGCCCTCTCGACTTCCTCCGTAGAAACGTCGAGGCGAACGGCCGTGACGTCCAGTGGATCGGTGAAATATCCGCGCTCATCCAGGCTGTGCGCAAGTTGCTCGGCAACGCGCAGCGTGCTTGGCGCGAGTGACAGCGTGCGCAACTGCCGACAAATCTCGTCCGCAAGCGAGGGACGTTCCGCTATTTGCTGGATCAGATCAGCACGCCCGGGCGTCGCGGCGCCTAATCCGACAAACCCGCTTGCAGTCATGGCCCACGGCCACTCCCATTCCAAGCAGGGATTGTCTTGCGCCATCTCTTCCAGCATGTCAACAAGTTCAGTGGACGAAGCCTGCAAGACAGCCAGCGCCTGACGCATATCGGCGGTCATGACAAGCCTCTGACTCTGCTCCATGTCACCGCGAAACGCCATATTCATGCCTATCACTCCGTCATCGTTTGCTGATTCACCGAAACCTGGCTGCGCCGGCGATAGAACAGATAATAACTGAGTAGAACGATGATAATGATGGGCACACCAGCGTAAATGGCCATACGCTGCCCTGGAATGAAGAGAAGGCTAACTGCAATGGCCAAATTTAACACAACACCGGCGATCGGCAGGATGGGAAAGAGTGGCGTGCGATACGCCAAGGCGCGGACATCGCCTCCCTCGCGTACATACTTGCGCCGGAACCCAATTTGCGAAGCGCAAATAATCGCCCAAGACAAGACAGCAATCAAACCGATGCCAGAGACAATCCACAAATACAGCGTATTCGGAGAAACCTGGTAAATCCACAAAGATAGCGTGCCAATGACAAGGGTGGCAAGCACAGACCAGACGGGAACCTGTGCTTTGCTTAAGCGCGTTAAAAAGCGTGGAGCCATCCCGTCGAGCGCCATCGACCAAAGAAGGCGCGACGAAGCATAAGTCCAGGACGATCCGGCGGAAAGCGCCGAAGTAATGACAATCATGTCCATAATCAGGCGCGCATACGGGATGCCTGCAACCTGAAAGATGGTCGCGAATGGGCTGTCATTTAAGCCCGCTTTTTGCCAAGGAATGATACCAACTAAGACAATCATGGCGATGACATAGAACAACAAGGTGCGAACGCTCGTACTGCGTACCGCGCGCGGCACAGAGCGAGCCGGATCTTTGCTTTCTCCCGCGGCAATGCCGATTAACTCAGTGCCACTGTAGGCGAAGCTAACCGGTACAAGAGCCATGAACACCGCGCCGATGCCGTGTGGGAATAAGCCACCCTGTCCCGTGTAGTTGTGCAGGCCGATGGCGCGGTGACCGGTGAGTCCAAAAATGGCCAGAATGCCCGCAATACAAGCAGCGACGATGCCAAACACCTTAATGCTGGCGAACCAAAACTCCGACTCGCCGTATACGCCGACCCGGGTGACATTGAGCGCCAAATATATCACCGCAAACAAGGCATACCAGACCCATAAGGGAACGCCAGGCAGGTATTGGTGAATGATGATGGTCGCGGCTATCCACTCGCCGCCAATGGTGAACGCACCGTTAAGCCAATATAACCAGGCACTCAGATAGCCAATGGCAGGACTGATAAATTCCTGCGCATACGTCTTGAACGATCCGGCCACCGGCATGGCAGTCGCCAATTCGCCCAAACACATCATGACAATCGAAACAATGATGCCCCCAATTACGTACGCGAGCACAGCGCCACCTGGACCTGCTTGATTGACGGTGTAGCCCGAGCTCAAGAACAGGCCCGTGCCAATCACTCCGCCAATCGAGATCATAAACATGTGTCGGGCATGCATGCCTCGCCGCAAATGCGACTCCTTTTCCATGATCTGATCAAGTTGCTGCATCGCTCCACTCTCCCTCGCCAAGACAATGATAACGCTTACAACTATACGTGAGAAACAGCTTTGTGATCATAAATCACAGCAAGAATCGTGCCAAGTACCATTACAGGATCCCTCTAACCACATACAAAGCTGGATCAGCCGTTCGAAGGCGCAGCAAAGCTATCCCGCCGTGGAAAAACACGCCGCTGCGACAAAGAAAAAGGTGCAAACGCGCTTTTCATCTGCAAGCACGCTTTGCACCACCGTGGGTGGCACTAAGTGTGCATAAGCATGCACACTACTTGCGGTACACGGCCGGATCGACAGCTAATTCACGAAGCCAATACTGCAAGTTCTGGCGACTGAGCCCCAATTCTCGTGCAGTGGCAGAAACGTTCCCACCGTGACGTGCCAGCACCTCCATCAAGATCTGGCGCTCCGCCTGTTGGACTCGTTCCCGCCATGTCCCGACGCGCCCCGCTACTCGCTCGTCCTGTGTACGAGACGCAAAGTCCATCCCCCGTGCACCTTCATCCGCCGCATCTCCCTCCGCGCCAGAGGTTTCATCCCGCGCGGCGGACGTATCCTGTTTGCGATCCGCCCCCACCCCCGCCGTCGCTTCCCGCGATGCGTTTTCTTGCAGAGCGCGTTCCAATTTGCGGCGTAGATGAAGTGGCACATGAGACAGGCCGAGTTCACGCTCATCCTGTAGTAAATTCATCGCACCTTCGACGGTATGTTCCAACTCGCGTACATTGCCTGGCCAATCGTATGCCAGAAACGCCTGTCGCAACGTCGGATGCATCCGTTCCACCGCCAAGCCAAAGCGGCGATTCAGTTTTTCAATAAACACCTCGACCAGTTGTGCAATGTCTTCTTTACGCTCGCGCAGCGGCGGGATCAACAACGCCACGACGCTCAGTCGATAGTATAAATCCTCCCGCAGGCGTCCTGCCGCGATGGCCTGTAGCGGATCCTCATTGATGGTCGCGAGAATGCGAACATCGATATGTCGGTCCTTTAATTCGCCCACTCGGCGCACCGCCCGTTCCTGCAGGACGCGCAGCAGTTTGGCCTGCAGTGGCGGACTCAACGAGTTTAGCTCGTCGAGAAGAAGCGTTCCGCCATCCGCCTGTTCGAGCAACCCAGGTCGGTCCACCGCCCCCGTGAACGCGCCGCGCGCCGTGCCAAAAAGCAACCCTTCCATGAGCGAATCCGGGATCGCAGCACAATTTTGCGAAACAAATGGCCCTTGGCTTCGGCTGCTCGCCGCGTGTACACTCTGCGCAAACAGCTCCTTTCCGGTCCCCGTTTCGCCAATGATGAGGACGGACGAATCCGTGCGTGCCGCCCGCATCGCCTGCTCCACCACTTCCCGGAGCACCGGACTGCTACCGACGATTGAAGCGAACGTGTAGCGAACACCCGACTGTCCGAGAAGCTGATTTTGCAGCCGTTCGACCGGCGTCACATCGCGGGCAATCTCAACAGCGCCGAAAACGCGTCCATCGGCGATGATTGGATACGTCCGGTTCACCGTCGTGATAGCTTTACCACTTTGATTAAAATACGTTTGTTTCACATTTTCGCGAGCCAGGCGCAAGCGCACGGCCTGCAGCAATGTACTGCCTGCGGCATCCGGAAATGTGAACACGTCTTCGATCCGCTTGCCGATCACGTCCCCCGGCCGCATGCCTTCTATATCAGCCATTTTCCGGTTGTAATAAACAGTCATACCATTGGCATCAATGATGTGAACACCTTCGTCCAGTCCCTTAAGAAGCCCCTCAAGCAGTCGTAAGCGAACAGCGTCCTCCACGTCACGTTCCCCTATCCAGCAAATTGATTGCGAACTCGGTAATTGCGAACTCGACATCCCTACACCCGCCTTCGCGTGCAGCAAAGTCGACGCCGACAGCCGTGTATCAATATACAGCGCAGCTATCCATTCATACGAAAGTTGTGTGAAACTGCCCTGCAAGTACAGTTTGCACGCCCGGTACAGACTCTGCAACCGACTTCCGTTCTGCGTGCCAAACAGATCAACTCGCGCACACGTTGGCACGATTCTTGCTTCCAATATGGAGTGAGCAAGCGTTTCGCACAACTGCTTTCTTCTCTATCAAGGAGGATCTGGCATGATACCATACCGTCCCGAACCTTTAACGGACTTCTCTGCACCACATCACCAGGAGGCGTTTGCAGCTGCGCTCGCGCGTGTGCAAGAGCAGGTCGGCCAAACGTATCCACTCATCATTGGCGGACAGACTGTCGATACCGGTCGCTACCTCGAGTCGTACAATCCGTCCGCAAAAACCGAATTGGTAGGACGTGTCGCGAAAGCTGGAAAACCAGAGATTGAACGGGCCCTTCGTTGCGCACAAGAGGCTTTTGCAATTTGGTCCGAGGTGCCAGTCGTGGAACGGGCTTCGCTTCTTTTTAAGACAGCGGCCATTCTGCGCCGACGCAAGCACGAATTCTCGGCTTGGATGCTGCTCGAAGCTGGCAAGAGCCGTGCGGAAGCCGATGCAGATACGGCAGAAGCCATCGATTTTCTCGAGTACTATGGCCGCCAAATGCTCGCATTGGCGCAGCGTGCCGATTCCCTTTTGACGCCGTTTGCTGGAGAAGACAATCATATGGAATACATCCCGCTTGGCGTCGGCGCCATCATTCCGCCGTGGAACTTTCCCTTGGCCATTGTCACAGGAATGACCGTCTCGGCCGTCGTCGCCGGCAATACCGTGCTGCTTAAACCCGCAAGCCAAACGCCTGTCATCGCGTACAAGATGGTGGAGGCTTTGCTGGAGGCCGGTATGCCAGCCGGCGTCGTCAACTTCGTCCCTGGCGATCCGGAGGAAATTGGCGACCTGCTGGTCGAGCACGCAGACATTCGCTTCATTTCGTTCACCGGATCGAGAGATGTCGGCTTGCGCATGAATGAGCTTGCGGCAAAGCGCATCCCGGGTCAGCGCTGGATCAAGCGGTTTGTAGCAGAAATGGGTGGCAAAGACGCCATCGTGGTCGATGCAGGGTATGATATCGACCTGGCTGCGCGCACCATTGTTCAATCCGCATTCGGCTTTTCCGGCCAGAAGTGTTCGGCGTGCTCGCGCGTCATCGCACATGCTTCGCTGTACGATCCGCTCGTCGAACGGGTCGCCGCATTGACCTGCGAACTCAAGGTGGGCGACGTGCGCGAGATGGCGCATTTCACCGGCCCGGTCATCGACCAGAAGGCATTCGCGAAGGTGACGAGTTATATCGAGATCGGCAAGCAAGAAGGGCGGCTGGTGGCTGGCGGCGGCGCATCTTCAGACACGGGCTACTTTATTGAACCGACCGTTTTCGCGGATGTTGCACCCTCTTCGCGCCTGATGCAAGAGGAGATATTCGGGCCGGTTGTCGCCTTCACCAAATCGATGAGCTTTGAAGAGGCCATTGCGATTGCCAACCAAACGGAATTCGGGCTGACAGGATCCGTCCTGACCCATGACCGTTCGCACATTGCCTATGCACGGCGCAAATTCCACGTGGGCAACCTATACTTTAACCGCAAGTGCACGGGCGCAATCGTGGGCGTCCATCCGTTTGGTGGCTTTAACATGTCGGGCACCGACTCCAAAGCGGGTGGCCCGGACTACTTGCTGTTGTTCACACAACCGAAGGCGAGCTCCGAATTATTGTAGTAAGGCGTTTGCCACAAAACGGGGGCCTTACCCCCTGGGCCGCAGATTCAAATGAGAGAGGATGAGCATCCCATGACGGATCAGGCACAGACTTCCAAAGCACTGCGTTTGGAGCAAACATATGGAGCGAAAAACTACAACCCACTGCCAGTGGTACTAGTCAAAGGCGAAGGTGTTTGGGTTTGGGATGAAGACGGCAACCGTTACCTGGACATGTTGAGCGCGTATTCGGCGCTCAATCAAGGCCATCGCCACCCGAAAATCATCGCCGCCCTCAAAGATCAAGCGGATCAAATCACACTGACTTCGCGCGCGTTTTACAACGACAAACTTGGGCGCATGTACGAACGATTGGCCAAACTCACCGGCAAGCCGATGATTTTGCCAATGAATACAGGCGCAGAAGCGGTTGAAACGGCCATTAAGGCGGCGCGCCGCTGGGCGTATGACGTGAAACACGTGCCTGCAGATCAGGCTGAAATCATCGTCTGCGAAGGGAACTTTCATGGACGCACGACAACCATCATCTCGTTCTCCTCGGACGCCGAGTACCAACGCGGCTTTGGCCCGCTGACGCCTGGCTTCCGCATCGTCCCCTACGGCGACATCGCGGCGTTGCGCGCGGCCATCACGCCAAACACCGCGGCCTTTTTGGTGGAGCCGATTCAAGGGGAAGCTGGCATTGTGTTGCCGCCAGATGGGTATCTGCGCGCGGCGCATGAACTGTGTAAGCAGAACAACGTCCTCTTTGTCGCCGATGAAATTCAAACAGGTCTAGGACGCACCGGGAAAATGTTCGCTTGTGAATGGGAACAAGTGGTTCCGGATGTGTACATCATTGGCAAAGCCCTCGGTGGCGGCGTGTTTCCCGTGTCGGCTGTCGCAGCGGACGAAGAAGTCCTTGGGGTCTTTGAGCCGGGATCGCACGGTTCGACGTTCGGCGGCAATCCTCTTGGCGCCGCGGTTGCCGTGGCCGCACTTGACGTGTTGGAAGACGAGGATCTCGTCGAGCGCTCGCGCACGCTCGGAGCGGCGTTTCTTTCCCGCCTTCGCAATGTGCACAGCCCGGTGGTGAAAGAGGTGCGTGGCCGCGGTCTGTTCGTCGGGGTTGAGCTCACCACCAAAGCTCGCCCCTATTGCGAACGCTTGAAACAAGAAGGATTGCTCTGCAAGGAGACGCACGATACAACCATCCGCTTTGCCCCGCCCCTTGTCATCCGCGAGGAAGAACTGGACTGGGCACTTGCACGAATTGAACGCGTACTCACCGAGGTGACACCATGATTGCCGACTCTTTAATCCATGACGCGAATCAAGAGATGGATGTCCTGCGCTCGGCACAGACCGTGATCCGCGCAGCCCTCGAACAACTCGGTTACGGGCCACAGTACTATGAACTGCTTAAAGAACCGCTGCGCATGCTCACCGTGCGCTTTCCCGTCCGCATGGACGATGGCAGTGTGCAGATCTTTACGGGTTACCGCGCCCAGCACTCGGACGCGGTTGGCCCGACCAAAGGCGGCGTTCGCTTTCACCCTGATGTCAATGAGTCGGAAGTCAAGGCACTCTCGCTTTGGATGACCATCAAGTGCGGCATCAACGGCTTGCCGTATGGCGGTGGCAAAGGCGGTGTCGTCTGCGATCCGCGCCAGATGTCGTTCGCCGAGCTCGAGCGCGTCAGCCGCGGATACGTTCGCGCCATTAGTCAAATTGTCGGTCCGACAAAAGATATCCCTGCGCCTGACGTGTTCACCAATTCGCAGATCATGGCGTGGATGATGGACGAATACAGCCACCTGCGCGAATTCGATTCACCCGGCTTTATCACCGGCAAGCCGCGGGTGCTCGGCGGATCGGAAGGAAGGGAGACGGCGACGGCGCGAGGCGTGCTCATTTGCATCGAGGAGGCGGCAAGACGGCGCGCGATGCAACTGCAAGGAGCCCGCGTGATCATCCAAGGCTTCGGCAACGCCGGCAGCTATCTGGCACAGTTTTTGCATGAGCAGGGCGCCCGCGTGGTTGGGATCAGCGACGCATACGGCGCACTGTACGACGAACGAGGTTTGCCAATTCCTGATCTGCTCGAGCAACGCGACTCGTTTGGCACCGTGACGACGCGCTTTCAAAATACCATCAGCAATCAAGAATTGCTTGAGAAGCCGTGTGACATCTTGGTGCCCGCCGCGATCGAAAACCAAATCACGGCAGATAACGCGGATCGCATTCAGGCAGCCATCGTTGTGGAAGCGGCGAATGGGCCGACGACCCTGGAAGCGACACGCATCCTGAGCGATCGCGGTATTTTGCTGGTGCCAGACGTACTCGCCAACTCCGGCGGCGTGACGGTATCGTACTTCGAATGGGTTCAGAATAACCAGGGGTATTACTGGACGCGCGAAGAAGAGGAACAGCGTTTGGCACAAGCCATGCGCCAGTCGTTTGAAAAGGTGTACGCCACGTCCGTGCGCCATCAAGTGGATATGCGCCTGGCTGCGTACATGACAGGCATTGAACGTACGGCACAAGCTACACAGCTGCGCGGCTGGCTCTAAGCCCAGCCGCCTGGCGAGTGGCTCACCCATTTTGTAAGGAAAGCAGGGAACGGACATGAAGGAGATTCACATCATCGGCGTACCGTCCGACTACGGCCAAAACCGCCGCGGCGTCGACATGGGGCCAAGCGCCATCCGCTATGCCGGCCTCAAGGAGAAACTTGAGCGTCTCGGCTACCGTGTCCGCGATCTTGGCGATGTCATGGTGCCAACCCCGGAAACGCGGCACATTGAGCATCAAAAGCTGAAATATCTCAAAGAGGTCGTCTCGGTCTGCGAGGCCTTGGCTGAGCGGGTGCGCGATGCCGTCGGAAACGGATACACCCCTGTCATTCTTGGGGGCGATCACAGTATTGCCATGGGCAGCCTGGCTGGCATGGCCGCTGCCAAAAAGCAATTCGGCGTGATCTGGTTTGACGCGCATGGCGACATGAACACAGACGAAACCACGCCTTCCGGGAACATCCACGGCATGCCGCTAGCAGCAAGCATCGGCATCGGGCACGAGGCGCTCACGGGCCTATTCGGCATTCGCCCGAAGGTGCAGCCGGAGAATGTCGTCCTGGTCGGGGTTCGCTCCATCGATCCGCCCGAAGCCGAGCTGATTCGTCAATCAGGCGTGCACGTATTCACCATGGCCGACATCGATCGGATGGGCATGGACGCCGTCATGCGCAAAGCGATTGAGCTTGCGGCAACGGGGACGGACGGCATCCATCTCAGCCTGGACCTGGACGGCCTGGATCCCATGTTCGCCCCGGGCGTCGGGACACCGGTCAATGGCGGCGTGACCTATCGCGAAGGACACCTTGCCATGGAACTTTTGTCCGAGTCCGGTACGCTTTTGTCTGTCGACGTCGTCGAAGTTAACCCCATTCTCGACCACCGCAACCAAACGGGACGCATGGCCGTCGAACTGGTGGAATCGTTGTTCGGAAAACGGGTGTTGTAAGCGCAATCGGGTAAGGCCCTTGCGAGGGGACGCCGCCGCAGGCGGTCCCCTCAGCCCGTCAAGCCTGCACGGGCTTGTGCCCGCCTTGCATATAGACGACCTTTTGTGCCGGCAAGTCGATTCCATGTTCCGCAAAGGCCCGATGGATCCATTGATTCGCCAAACGCATCACGCTCCACTGCGTGTACGGCTCACACTCGGCCGTCGCGCGGATCGTATAATTGGAGTCGTTGAGCGCGTTCATGCCAAGGACATCGATACTCCCCACGATATTGCTTTGCGTTTTCCGAAGTTGTTCCATGACATCGCGCACGATGGAGATGGCCAGATCTGCATCCGCGTTGTATCCAACGTTCACATCGATCACGGCGATGGAATTCTCTTTGGAACAGTTCACAACCTGCGTGATTTGCCCATTGGGTATCACCACCACCTCGCCTGTCCATATTTTGAGCACCGTGATGCGCAAACCGATGGATTTGACCTGGCCGGTCAACCCATTAATCGTCACATAATCACCGACGCCATACTGATCCTCAAACAAGATGAAGAGCCCGTTAAAAAAGTCCTTCAGCAAGTTTTGCGCGCCAAAGGCAATAGCAATGCCAGCAACGCCCGCTCCGGCGAGAAGCGCCTCAATGTGCACGCCCACAATGGGAAGGATGGTGAGCAATAGGATAAAGTACACCGAGTAGCGAACGATGTTGGTAAAAAGCGAATTCAACGTATGTTGCCGACGCTCGTCCAACTTATTTCGCGAATAAATGATTTTGCGCAAAACCTTACAAGATACGTGGATGAAAACTTTTGCCCCAATCAGCAGGGCAACAATCCGCAAAACATCCCAGGATATGTGTTCTGCACCCATGACATGTGTCGCCACAAAATGTTGAACTGCTTTCCACATCTGCATATAAACTGTCACCCCGCAAAAGCATCGTTTCGCAAATAGCCACTAGAGTGCGTGAAGAAGCCCGCGCGCAGGCGGGCTTCTCTTACGTTCGTGACGATGAACTTTAAATCAGGCCTTTCGCGGTGAGCCATTCTTTCGCCACCTCAGAAGGCGACTTTTTGTCGACATCCACTTCGGCGTTGAGCTGCTGCATCTGGCTGTCGTCTAGCGTCCCTGCCAGTTTGTTCAAGATGCCTCGCAGTTCGGGATGCGCCTTTAGCGTACTGTCTCGAATGATAGGGACCGCGTAATAAGGCGGGAAAAAGTGCCGATTGTCTTGTAACACTGTCAGATGATACTCAGGGATTTCTGGATCTGTCGAATAGCCATCGACGACATCCACCTTTTTGTCGATCAGGGCTTCGTATTTCAGCCCGACCTCCATGGTCTTCACCGATTTAAAGTGAGCGCCATACACCTTTTCCAATCCAGGCAAGCCGTCGGCGCGGCTGACGAAGTTCTGCTCCGAACCGAGCGTCAGCGACGGGGACTTGGCCGCAAGTTGGGAGAGCGTTGAAATGCTGAGGCGCTTCGCTTCGCTTGCGCGCATCACCATCGCATAGGTGTCGTTAAAACCAAGCGGCTTTAACCAGGTGATATGATACTTCTGCTCAAACTGCTGCTTCACTTCGTCATAAGCCTTGTTTGGATCCTGGGTTACTTTGTCGTGCAGGATGTTGACCAGACCTGTTCCTGTGTATTCCACATACGCATCGACATCGCCATTTTTCATTGCGTTCCACAGCACGTTGGTATCCAAGTCGTCTTTCATGACCACGTGCAGTTTCGGATCGTCGTGTTGGATCAACAACTTCAAGACATTCGCCATAATGAGCTGTTCCGTAAAGTTTTTGCCGCCAATGACAATCGTGTTGCTGTTACTGGCCCCGCCCGTTCCACAACCTGTAACGGCTGCGATCAGCGCCAGCGAAATGGCGGAATAACTGGCGGTTCGCAGCTGGCGACGCCCTGAGAAAAACCCAAGTAGCGCCCTTCCGTAACGCCCAAATCTACGCAAACCACTACCTCCCTAGCAGATAGATCTATCTATTTATCTCAGTCCTCTTGGCGTCATTCGCCGATCAATCCAGTGCAACAGATGATCGAACACGATGGCAAGCAACGCTGCCGGAATCGCCCCAACCAGAATCAATGGCGGATCGATCATGTTGACGCCCCGCATGATTAAATCGCCGAGGCCGCCAGCGCCGATAAACGTCGCCAACGTCGCCACGCCAATCGTCAACACCGTGGCGGTGCGCAGCCCCGCCATCATGACGTTGCGCGCAAGCGGCAACTGAACGCGAAAGAGCGTTTGCCACTTCGTCATGCCCATGCCTCTTGCCGCCTCTATCAGACTCTGATCCACTTCCATGATCCCGGTGTACGTGTTTCGAACAATCGGCAGCAGAGCATAAAGTACGAGCGCGATCACGGCCGGCACCGTACCAATGCCGAACAACGGCACCATAAAGCCGAGCAACGCAAGGCTCGGAATCGTTTGAATGATGGACACCACCGTGAGCGCCACATTCGCCAAGCGGGGATGCCCCGTGATGTAGACGCCAAGCGGAATGGCGATGGCAGAAGCAATGAGAATGGAAAGGACGCTCAAGTAAATGTGCTGGCCAAGCGCCGTCCCCAAGGCTCCCCAATTGCTGTTAAACGCTTGCCAAAGCGGCATCCTCATGCACCTCCCCGCCGGTCGGTGTCATCAGCTTCAGCACGCTACCACGAGTTACGGCGCCCAATAACCGCTCCTCGCCGTCGACCACCGGCAAAAATCCGTGACCGTCCGCCTGCAACAGCGCAATCACGTGTGCGACGTCCGTCCCCGGCTGAATGACAGGCACGCTGGCGTCCATCACCGTCGCCGCCGTCGCGCTTTCGTCGGCAAACGAGCCAAGCACGCGCATCGCATCGACGACCCCAAGATAATGGCCGCTGCGATCCGTCACAATCAACCCGTTCACTCTTCTGGTCCGCATCAGCTGAATGCACTCGGCAATGCCCCGATGCGGGCGAACTGTGACAGCCTGCACGATAGCATCTTCGATCGTCGCCCGCGTCGCCGCCTGGGCAAACCGCTTTTCGCCGACAAATTGCCGGACGAAATCGTTCTTGGGGTGCCGCAAAATCTGTTCCGGTACATCTTGTTGAATGATCTTCCCGTGCTGCATAAGAACGATTTGGTCCGCAATCTTCAACGCTTCATCCATGTCGTGTGTGACGAAGACAATCGTCTTTTGAAGCTCTGCCTGCAGCTTTGCGATCTCGTCTTGTAATTGTTCGCGACTGATGGGATCTAACGCACTAAACGGCTCATCCATCAAAATGATCTCTGGGTCGGCCGCGAGCGCCCGTGCTACGCCAACGCGCTGCTGCTGGCCGCCGCTTAGTTCCTTCGGATAGCGCGAGGCAAACACTGCCGGATCCATCCCCATTAAATCCAACAGCTCATACGCCCGCTTTACGCACACATCCTTACGCTGTCCCTTCATGCGAGGCACCAAGCTGATGTTTTCTTCAATGGTCAGGTGCGGAAAAAGCCCAATCTGTTGAATGACGTAGCCAATTTCGCGCCGCAGTTCCACGGGATCTATGCGCGAGATATCGACGCCATGGACAGAAACAGTCCCACTCGCGGGCTCAATCAAACGATTGATCATCTTTAAAGTGGTTGTTTTCCCACACCCGGACGGTCCAATCAACGTCACCAAGTTGCCTTTTTCGATGGACAGGTTCAGATCGTGAACGATAACTTTCCCATTAAAATCTTTGCAAACAGAAATAAACTCAATGGCCTTTGTCATATCCGCTCCTTCCCAAAGCTGTTGAACAATCAGGCAGGCGATCTTCGTCACACGAGTGCTGAAATTAAGAAAGATAATTGATGCGGAAGATCCAAACACACACTTATTCGCCTACGAGGTTAGCTGACGGATTCGGCACCTTCGGCGCCTATGCAAACGAATTGGGCGTTCGTCTGCAATTCACCCCAATAATTGGTTCCCCCGTTCCTGCCAGCGGCAGGATTCGGCCCTTGATGTTATTTGGTTGGAGAAAGTGTGTATGGAGAGTAGTGTACCACAACGTAAATGAGTTGCAAGTCCCGGTAGGCCACACCCAACAACGGGAAACCCAAACAGGAAATCCAGCAAACCATGTCGAATCTGACATAGGTCACGCTGATGGGACCTCTACTTGACATCTGCATCCGGCAGCCCAGGCTGCCCTATCCGAGGAGGATTTTCTATGCCACAACATCGCAAGGTCGCGATTGCCGCCTTCGCCGTTTTGGGCAGCGCCCTGGTATTGACAGGATGTGGTGGCCAAACGGCCACCAGCCCTGCGAATACGGCCACGCCGTCACCCTCGGCAAGTGGGGCAAACAATACGGCCGGAACGGAGAACAACACGAGCTCTAACCAATCCAACGCAACGACCAACGGGACATCCAACAGCAGCAGCCAGAATCCTGCCAACAACTCGTCGTCTGGCGGCAGCAACAACGACTCGTCCAGCGGGACGGGCACCGTGAAAGTTTCCGGGAATTTCCCGTCCATCGTCACGCAGGCGATGACCTCGCTTGGAACAAATGGATTCGCAGGCGCGGATGCGCCGACGTTCGTGCCTCAGCCGACGTCAGGTGGCAACCCCTCGTACGACGCCCATGAGACGGTACCGACGACAAACGGCCCGCAATTTTTGGCCGGGTACCATGTGAGCTTCACAGCAGGCGGACAAACCTATGCGTCTTACGAGATCGACCATTTTGCAAATACGCAGACGGCAATCCAGAACGTCAATACGTTCGCAAGCGCGCTTAAAGGCGGCAAGCCCGCGTCTGGCGGCAGTGGCATCGTTCTGCCGAACAACCAGTCGGCTGCGCTCTCATCAAGCGGTGGATCGACCGTCATTCACTGGACAAACGGCGGCTGGACGTGCCAGGTTGTCAACGAAAACACGTCGGTACCGCCGACGCCGATTGCGGACAAACTGGTCACACAGCTGGCCGCGTCGAGTCTGCCAAAGCCCGACGGAACGGGGCGAGTCATCGTCGATAGCGCCAATCCTTCGGGAACGGACTTGACCGTCACGCTGGTCTGGAGTGCCAACGGCAACGTTTATCAGGTGCAGACAACCAGCTCTGCATCGTCACCCATTACATCGGCCTTGCAGATGGCATCATCCCTGCAGCCATATCCAGGCTGAGGCAGGTCTTGCGGCAGGAGCAACGTGCGACCCAGCTCCTGCCGTCAGCTTTTAGATTTGCGTCGAATGTGGTAGCGCACCCCCGCCGTCACGGCAAAAGCAAGGGTTCCGTCGACCCTGTCCACGGCAACTTCGCCATCCCCGTCCGTGGTCACTACAGCGTCATCTGCGTCGGTAAGCCGCACGACGCAACGTGCCAACCTCTCCGCGTCTAGTGCCACCGTGTGCCACCGACCACCTTCCCATGCAATGTCGATTGTATATCCGCCCCGGCAACGCAATCCGCGCACGCGCCCGCGCGGCCACGCATCCGGAAGCGCTGGCAGCACGTGTATCTCGCCAAGGTGCGATTGCACCAACATTTCCGCAATCCCTGCGATCACGCCAAAATTCCCATCAATCTGAAAAGGTGGGTGCGCATCAAACAAATTGCGGTACACCCCGCCGCCCTCGCCATACGCGGTATCCTCGACCAGCGTCAGCATCTTGCCAAGAAAGCGCCATGCCGCATTGCCCTCTCCCAAGCGTGCAAACAGACAGACTTTCCAGGCAAGGCTCCAGCCTGTGCCACCCTCACCGCGATCGATCAGCGATTTGCGCGCAGCGGCACGTAACTCCGCGCAATCGGGCCATGTCAACTGATATCCTGGATAGAGTGCATATAGATGCGATAGATGGCGGTGCTGAGGTTCTCCGTCCTGCCAGTCTTCCATCCACTCCTGCAGCCTGCCGTCGCGTCCGACGCGAAGGGGCCGTAATCGCTCCTGCCACGCGGCCCACTCTGTGCAGAGCTCGGCATCGACGCCAAGCGTCGACGCAGCCTCGATGCAGTGGGAAAACAGTTCCCGCATAAGCATCACGTCCATGGTCGAACTGGCGGAAACGGCACCTTTCTGCCCATCTTGTGTGACAAAATGGTGTTCCGGTGACGTCGACGGGATGGCGAGGCCTCTGCCCGACGGATCAGATGCCAACCAATCGACGCAAAATAAAGCAGCGTCCCGCATCAACGGATAGGCGACGTCTCGTAAAAACGCGTGATCGCGCGAGAATAAATAGTGCTCCCAAAGGTGCGCACACAGCCAGGGCCCGGCCATCGGCCACATCGACCAGGACGGATCTCCCCGCCCGTCTCCCCCGGCGGCATGCGCCATCCGCCAAATGTCCGTGTTATGATGTGCCACCCAACCGCGGCACCCATATCTTTTCGCCACTTCACGGCCCGTCTGCGCCAATTCGTCAATCATGCGCAACAGGGGTTCATGGCATTCACCGACATTGCACACTTCGACAGGCCAGTAGTTCATCTCGGCATTGATGTTTAACGTGAGGTTGCTGCTCCACGGCGGGCGCGTCGCATCGTTCCAAATCCCCTGTAAATTCGCCGGCTGTGTGCCCGGCCGCGACGAAGCGATGAGCAAGTAGCGCCCATAATGAAACAACAGTTCGACGAGCCTCTTTTCATGGACTCCATAGAGCGCAATCAGTTCGTCAGTAGGCAAATCGCGATAGCCTTCGTTCTCGTCAGGCAGTGGATCAGCCAAGACAAATTCGACGCGATCAAACAGCCTTTGGTGATCCGCCACGTGTCGAGACTTAAGCTCCGCAAATGGCGTCGTCCGCAAATCCGCGAGCCGTCGGCCGAGGTTAGCGCTTACATCCAGTGCCTGATCCGGCCATTGTGCAAAGCCGCGAAAGTTGGTCCCTGCTCCAAGCAGCAATGTCACTCGCGTCGCACCTTCGATCCGCAGCCCATCCCCGCACCAAGCGACCGTCCCGTCACATGCAGCGACAGTAATCCGCGCCGCAAACCGCATCGGTCGCGGATCGTCAGGTGCGGCGTACTGAATAGGATGGTCATCGACTTCGTAGCTGGGCGTGACATGTATGGGCGCCTGGCCGGTGAGCGCGAGATCGCCCGCCATTTCCGCGATGTCATGGCGCAACTTGCTGCCCATGGAAAGCGTGAATGCCAGAGGCAATGGTCCATCCGCAGTCAAGTGAATGACCATCGCCTCATCTGGATGCGAGACAAACATCTCGCGCGTAAACTGCGTTCTGCCAATCCGATAGGAAACCGTCGCCACGGCGGTGCGCAAATCGAGGCTACGCCGGTAATCGTGTGCAAGATCTCCGTGCTCGAATACCAATTCCATCCAGCCAAGAGGCAAATACGATTCGCTATACGGGCCGGACAATCCCCTACTCGCTTCGTGGGCCTCTTGATAGCGGCCTGCCAAGACGAGCGCTCGCACCTGACGCAAGGTCTTTTCAGCCTTTCGCGGCACCGCTACTGCACGCGGGTAGCCGGACCACAACGTGTCCTCGTTGAGATGAATCCGCTCGTGTTCAATGCCGCCAAACACCATTGCGCCCAAGCGGCCATTGCCGATAGGCAAGGCATCCGTCCATACCACAGCTGGCTTGTCATACCACAGCGCAACAGATCTGTCGCCCATGGTTCATCACGCCCTTCCTGCCGCGGGCCGGCGCCGCCGTTTATGCTTTGCCATTGGCCGCAACAGCCAACGCACAAACGCCCACAGCCCGGCCGGTGCACCCATCAACATCAACCATTCAATCGGCACATTATAACGTTCAAATGCGAAGAAGACACAGAACAAGAGGGTGAAGTAAAGCAGGCTTACCCAGACGAGCAACAGTTGCAAACGCCGGCCTTTTGCAAACAGCATCGCGACAACATGCCCAATGATGGACACATAGACCAGCCACCGCTGAAGACTGAACAACTGCACACCTTTCATGCCGAAAATCGGAATTGGAAGATACGCGCGGAGCCATAAAATCTGCGGCTTCACCCATAGATACGTATGCCAAAACGACTGCGGATTCGTCTTTAACCATTCGCGGATGCGCTGTATCGCGACCTGCTTTTCTAAGGCAAACCACGGCAACTCATGCAATCGCTGCGGTCGAAGATTCGGGTGCTCGCGCAACAACTGATGCTCCACCGCACCTTCGTTGGCCGGCGGCGGATAGCCCTGGCCCTGAAACGTGCCAGGTAGCAGCGGGTTCCAACTGTCGTCCGTGAGCAAGACAAACTTGTGAAAGACCAACTCGTTGCGCACCCACCACGGCAACATGAAGGCAATGCCGATGGCTGCGGCAATACCCGCATGGCGAACGAGCAAACGCCGCGGATAGCGCTTGGCGGCCAGGTACAGGATGCCGATGACAGCCCACAGTGCGACGTTTGGTCGCACATACATCGCCAGCATAAAGAAGATGGAAAGCCAAACGAGATCGCGCAGAGCTTTCGTCTCCTCCAACTTCAGCAAGTAATAGAAAGCCCAGGCGAACGTGGCCGTAAACAATGGCTCTGTGAGAAACAAAGTATCGATTTCCACGCTCGGCGGGTACAGCGCAATCGCAAGCGCGACGATGGCCGCAAAGGCCGGGCTCGTGATCTTGCCGACCGTTTTGTAAATGCCGACGACGCCGGCGGTGCCAATGAGGGCAAACACGATTTTCCCTACGTACAAGCCGAGCGCCCCTTGGCCAAAAAGGGCGATGATGGCCGCGAGCAAAAACGTAATGCCCGGCATCATGTGCAAAGTAGGCTTCTCTGGCGTGTAATACGAGAGTGTGCCTGACTGCAAAAACCAGACGGCACTTCGATAATAGCCTGCATCGTCGCTGTGCAACGACATGTGTGGCCCGTATGTAAAAATGACAAGCAGCCGCGACACAAGGGCGACGGCTGCAATCCACATCCAAGCGCGCGCATGCGCCTTTGCTTTCCGCATGTATCAAGTCTCCTAATGGCGTGATCGATTGCGGCTGAGCCTGTCCAACATCAGTGTACACGAATCGACAAAAAGTGCACATGGGCAACGCACTTTAGGATAGCCAATTGGGATGTCTCGTGCATATAAACGATGATAGGTTGCCGTGGTTGGGCTGCTTCACTTCGTGATGCAGGACTACCGTGGCTGCTCGTCGTAATCTACGAACAGGTATCGGAGCGTAAGGTACAACAAGGAGGTCCACTTGGATCCATGAACACGTTCGACATGGACGCGTCGAGACTCCGCCATCCGTTGCTGATCACGCGTGAAGAAGAATTGCATCCCTTTATCGACTGGTTGTCCGAGGCGCGCCCCGGGACGGCCATCTGGTCGGTACAAGGCATTGGCGGCATTTGTAAAAAGACATTTCTCGGGCAAATACGCACCTGTGCTCGGCAATATGGAGCTGATACCGTTTACGTAGACGGAGCCACTGGTTTCACTAACGCCTCCGACCTGCTTTTTTATATCCAAACGCAGCTACAGTTTCCCGACGCTTCATCCATGACCCCTTTGGACCAATTGCTTGGCCAGTGGCACGAACGGGCGCAGTTCAAAAAAACCGTCATTCTGTTCGATCACTTTGAGGAAATGTCGTTTCTCGACTCATTTTTGCGAAGAGAATTCGCGCCTCAAGTGCCGCTGGTGAATATATTGCTCGTGTTCGCCTCGCGCCAAGGTTTATCCATTGTCTGGCGCACGGATCCAAACTGCGTTATGCGCCTGAGGAGCCTGGTTTTGCATCCCTTCACGTGGGAACAATCCATGCAATACACCTCTGAATTTGGCATTCGCGACTTGCAGGTACAACAAAAAATCAGTCGCGCCACGGCCGGCTACCCGCTCGCACTCGCCTTTGCGGTGCAAGCGACTGAACAACAGGACGAGGCGAGATTCGGCGGCGACTGGGAAGCCGTTCTTGAAATGTCGTTTCGCATGTTTAGCGAAGTGGCTCCACATCTGAGCCCACTCGTGGAAGGACTCGCGTTTTTGCGCAGTGCCACACAGGAAATGCTCGTCGATTTGCTGCAGGTCGACATTCCTCGCGATCACTTTCGCGATCTCAGCCGCCTTTCCTTTGTCCGGACGACGGAAATGGGACTCGTCATGCACGACGTTGCCCGAACGTTTCTTCTCAACGATCTCAAGCTGCGCAATCCGCAGCAATTTGATAGCCTCTTTCTGCAGGCCGTCATGGTTCTCGAGAAGGCCATTCAGCGCTACCCAAAGCGATTGACCTATCAGGTCTGTCATAACATGGCTACCCTGTGTACCTTCCGCCCGTCTGCGCTCCTGTTTCCGCATCCATCCATGCAGATGATCCTTTCTGCGCGCGCCCTGCCACAATGCGAATTTCTTCTGGAAAACGATGTTGCGCTATTGCACGACATGCTGAACCAAGGGATGGCATCCGGCCTGTTTCTCGAAGGGGAGATGGACCAGCATCAACTTCTTCATTTACTTGTACATCTGTCTCCGGAAGGCTTTCGTATCGTGCGCGATCGCCATGGCCATCCCTTGGCATTTGCCGCATTCGTGCCACTTTGCGGCGAGTGTCTGGCGCAGCTGCCCCCGCATATCGTCGGCATGGTGCGGTGTGGTCTTGGTGAGGACTTCGCACGATACGAGTTGGCACACGCGGCAGAAACCGATACCGTGCTCAACCTTATGAGCTGTGTGGCAAACGAGACGGCAGAATACACGTTTTTTGACCTCTTGCTCGCGCTCAAAGTAAGCGGCTGGGCCGAGTTGTCCCAAGGGCGCAGATGTCTGCTCTTTGGATCGCGACCAGAAGTCACCGCATTTTACATACAGCTTCACTATAACCCGCTCACTGCCAGAGATTCTGCAGCGCACGCGGGGAGTGCCATGTTTGCACTCGACTTTCGGCAAAAATCGATGGGACGTTGGTTGGCCTCGTTACTACTAAATACCGAAATGCAAGAGGCCGACTCCGCAAGTACGCCTACCATCGACAATCTGCGCGAAGCGTTAAAAGCCTTGCGCAGACCCAAGCACATGGAACATAGCGATCTCGCCAAGGCCTTAGGCATGTCGCCAGATGCGCTCCTGACGTGGCTATCCGAGTTGCTCTTGGATAAACGGCCCACACCGCCGCTTACCGCAGAACTGCAGCGCGTTCTGGCTCTCACCTACTTGGGTCAACGGCAAGGTGTCTTTGCGATTTCGCGAGACATGAATATCAGCCGCTCCACGTATTATCGCTATTTGGAGCAGGCTCACGCGGCGCTCTTGCAAGTGCTTACAAAGTGAACCAAGCGTTGCAGGCTGGGCGCGTCAGCACGTTTGGTCTGAACGAGGTGTAGTGCTTCCCTGGAACAATTGAGACATTCGGGACGAAATCCGGGATCTCTTTCATCAGCGCCGATCGTACGCTTTATCCCGAAACCGTGATTGAACTGGATGGAGGGATTCGGATTGGCGGTGGAAAGCGCGCTGACCCCTGAACAGAGGCCGCATGTCCTCAACCTGAGCCTCGTCATTTTGTTGGGAGCCTCGTTTTTGGGCTCCCTAACGACGTATATGTCGCAGCCCTTTTTTGTTCTGTACTATCACCATGCCTTGGCGTTGTCGATGGCAAAAGCGGGTCTGCTAGTCGGACTGACTCCCCTGTCGGCGGCGTTGTTCGGCGTGATCGGCGGATATGTATCCGATTGCATTGGCATTCGCAAAGGCTATGTGCTGGCGCTTGCCGTTACCTGTGTCTGCGTTATTGGCCTTGCGAACCTGCGGCTGTACGTGCTGTTGCTGATCGTGTCCATTGTCATGGGCCTTGCCAACGCCACCATGCGCAGTGGCGTACAGGCTCTCATCAATACCAGCGTGCCAAAGTCTGAGGCTGGGCGCTATCAAACGTATCTCTACTGGCTGAACAATCTTGGCATCGTCATTGGGCCGAGCATCGCCACGCTGCTGCTTGGCGCCGGCAAGAAACCAACTGTCTTTGATATCGCCGCTGGTATTCTCTTGTTGCTCGCCATCGTGATTTGGAGCTTCGTAAGGGATGCCATCGAGCCCGCCAAGCAAACCCCGCCGGCATCGGAGGAACCTGCAAGCAAGTCAAGGTCCAAACGCCCCACGTTTCTGGATGTGATGAGCTATTTGGGCGCGGACGTGGCGCTTTTGTGGACGTTTATCGCACTGCTTTGTTTTATCGTGGTGGAATCGCAATTGACTTCGACGCTGGGTCTATACTTGACTGCAAAATTCCACCGTGGAACGCAGTATTACGGTTTGCTAAACACAGAGATTGCTCTTATTGTGCTGCTGTGTACCCCCCTTGTTCAGCGCATCACGAAAAAGCTGACCATCCCCAAGGTCCTGCCTGTCGGCCTTGTCATCCTCGGCCTTGGCCTTGCGCTTTCCGGCTTTTCCCGACAGCCGATTGGCTGGTTCATCGGCATCTTTTTCTACGGCCTGGGTGAGGTTGTGGCCATCACCAAAGTCAACGAGATCATGGCGAGCGTCGCAGGGCGCGACAACCCAGCCACGCGCTTTGCCACCCTGAATTCCGCCATGTTTCTCGGCATGTTTATTGGTTACACCCTCAGCACGCCGCTTGTCTCCGTCCTGCCATCCGAGGTCTTCTATCTGGTGACCTTCGTCGTCGTGCTTGGTTCCATGTCAGCGTTTTTGCGGGCCTATCGTCTGCTTCAGAGTGCGTCCACGTCGGATACCGAAAAATAAAATTGAGGAGCCAAACGAGTGATGAAAGATTTCGCAGCATGTCTCGAAGACTACGCCATGCTGGGCATTCGCCTAGGCGTCAACCTCCAGCCGGGTCAACCCCTCGTCATCGACGCGCCCATCTTTGCCGCTGAATTTGCGCACCTGCTTGCCGAACAAGGGTATCGATCCGGTGCCAAAGCCGTTCATATTCTATGGTCGGATCCCGAACTGGAAAGGCTTCAACTTCTGAACGGATCGCCCCAAGCGTTGCATTCCTATCAGGCGTGGAGACAGCAAATCTATGGCGAAATGATGGCTGCCAAAGCTGCGTTCTTCACCGTTTTGGCACCGCGGCCTGGGCTGTTTGACGATGTGCCGGCAGAGAGAACCCATGCGCTACAAACCGCGTCCCTATCCGCTTTGGGCTTTCTACGCGAGGCCAAAATGAGGGGCCAAGTCAGTTGGTCTGGGCTGGCCATCCCAACGACCGAGTGGGCCAATCAAGTCTTCTCGGCCGAAGAGCCAGCCAAGCGGATCGCCGGGCTTTGGGAAGCTCTGTTTCGCGTGACGAGAGTCTATGAGTCCGATCCGCTACGCGCCTGGCAAGGCCATCTTCGCGATTTACACCACCGATGTGCCGTCATGAACACAGCCCAATACCGCGCGCTGCGCTACGATGCACCTGGGACAAACCTCATCGTGCAGTTGCCCCATCGCCACATCTGGAGCGGCGGTGGCAGATTCACGGAGGATGGCGTATTTATCGTGCCCAATCTCCCCACTGAAGAGGTCTTCACTGCCCCCTGCGCACTGGGGTCAACGGCACGGTCAAAGGCACGCGACCTTTCATCTATGCGGAACAGGTCATCGACGAGTTTACGTTGACTTTTAAGGAGGGCCGCGTGATCGAGTGTGGTGCGGAGCGTGGGCTCGAGGCACTCAAGGCGCTGTTGGCAAGCGATGAAGGTGCCGCATTTCTGGGCGAGGTCGCGCTCGTGCCCAATCGATCCCCCGTTTCCCAGGAAGGTTTGATATTTTACCATCCACTATTTGACGAAAATGCATCGTGTCACCTTGCGCTCGGCTCCGCGTACCCAACTTCCGTTGAAGAGGGCTCAAGCCTCACCAAAGAGCAGTTGGTCAAGCGAGGCATCAACTCGAGTATGATTCATGTCGACTTCATGATGGGATCCGAAGAGTTGAGTGTTCACGCATTAACCGAAGCTGGCGATTGGATTCCGCTGTTGGAGCATGGCGAGTGGGTCGCTCCCACGCCGTAGCTTCAAGGCCACTGACATTCCGCTTGCGATCACGACGACTTTAAGGCACCTGTTCACCCACCTGCACCGTTTTTTAATTCCTTGCGCATCCATGCGCAAGTCTACGAGAGCACAGCTCGATGATTCATCTTTTTCATAATTGTATTTCACCTCTCTCTCAACGCCAGCATAGCGGTAGGCACGCACAAAGCGCAATGGTTTGGCAGTAATCTGGGATTTTTGAGACAAAAGAGACATTGTGAAGATCCAATAAGACGATGATTACGGAAATCTCCGTACAAGACACCGGCGTTTTCCCACCTGTACCTGTTGGGGATAAGACAAAAAAGGTGCAAATGGAATGAGACATTTGAAACATACCTGGAGCCGTCCCAAAAGTGCCAAGCACTTAGGGTACTCCCCTGCCTCTGCAAACACCCGTTGTAAATACCCAACGCCCGTCCTTGCTCGCTGAGGTTCAAAGCCCCAGCGGTTGTTCCCCCATTGTGCCCGGATCTGCTCCGCGCTCCTTCGCGCGGCGGCGCTCGTCGCGCTTACCGGCAAACGACAGGTAGACGGCAGGAACAAGTAACAGCGTGACCAGCGTCGAGAAGGTGAGCCCAAAAGCAATGACCGTCGCCATCGAGGCCAATGTCGCGGCACCCTTGCCATAACCAATCACGAGTGGCAGCATCGCGAGCACCGTCGTCAACGTCGACATGAGAATGGGGCGCAGGCGGACCGGTCCCGCCTGCATCAGCGCATCGTAAAGCGAGTACCCCGCTCGGCGCAAGCGGTTGGCGTAATCGACGAGCACGATGGCGTTATTCGCGATTAACCCCATCACCATAATCACACCAATGGCCGAGTCGATGTTCAGGGATCGGTGCGTCAAAAATAGCCCCAGCGCCGCCCCGATAAACGTCGGCGGCAAACAGAACATGATGACAAACGGCGTCAGCAAAGCTTCAAACAGACTCGCCATCAGCATGTACAAAAGCAGGATGGAAAAGCCGAAGGCGGCCGCGAGATCGATCATCGTCGAATGCAGGAACTGCCCGTTTTGGCCAAAGCCCACGCTGTAGCCACTTGGCACGTGGAGGGTCTTCAGCTTTTTCGCGAGTGCGGCCTGCGCGCGCCCTGAGGTCACGCCATACGGCGTCGCGGTAACCGTGACGGTGCGCTCGCCGTTGACGTGATTGATCTGCGGCGGTTCGGATGAATCGCTGACGGAACCGAGCTTGGTGACCGGCACCTGTTGGCCGCGCTGATTCTCAACCGTCAAGTTAGAGAGATGGTTCAGGTTCTGCGCATAAGACGCTGGCAACTGGACGACGATGTCATACGCGTTGCCGCCCTGGTCAAACGTGGAGGCCACACTGCCGTTGACATCCGTTCGCAACACCGACTCCACTTCCTGCTCCGTCAGTCCATACGCGGCAAGCGCTGATTGGCTCAGCGTCAACTGCACGTCCGGCACGCCGCTCGTCGCACCATTCTGAATGTCCTCAAGCCCCTTCGTCTGCCGCATCAAATGCACGACCTGGTTGCTCAGCCGCACCAGTTCCGCCATGTTTGGCCCTTGAATCTGCACGGAAATTTGATTCGAAGCCGGCCCGCTCGATCCGTTTGCAGAACCGGCAGCCACGTGAATCTGCGCGCCTTTCACCTTCTGCACGGCGATGCCAAACTGGTGGCTCATCGCGTCCACGTCCTTAGAGGCGACGCTCGCCGCAAACGAAACGGTGATGGTGGCCTGGTTGGTGGCCCCGAGATCGCTATACGAGTTGCCGCCAATTTGCGCGTCTATCTGCTCGATACCGCTCAACGTATGGTGCGCCATCGCCTCCACCTCTTGCGCAATCGCGTTGGTCCGTGTGAGCGAGGTTCCTGGCGGCGCCGTAATGGAGACGGTCATCTGGTTATCTCCGACATTTGGCACCAACTCAAAGCCGATTTTGGGCACCATGGCGATGCTTGCCACAAACATCAGCGTCGTCGCGGCAAACACCGTCTTGCGATGCCCAAGCGCCCAGCGCAGCGCGACCCGATAGGCCGAAGTCAGGCCGTGCATCGTGCGCGCCGACCAGTCAAATGGAGCGTAGAAGCGAAACGGCGCATCGATGCCGGGCACGGTCTCCGGCTGCTCAAAGCGGCGGCCGCGCAAAAGGCGCGATGCGAGCATCGGCGTGAACGTCAGTGCGACAAACAGGGCCGCGACGTGGGAAAACGACACCGTAAGCGATAAGGGCTTAAAGAATTGCCCGGCTAGACCCGGCACAAAGATGGATGGCGCAAACACACAGATCTGTGCGCAGGCCGCGACGACCACCGCCATCCCGACTTCCTCGGTGCCATGCCTCGCGGCTTCGAGGGCCGACAGCCCCCGCTTGCGGGCGCGGAAGATAGACTCCAGCACGACAATCGAAAAGTCGACGAGTGATCCAAGGCCAACGGCGAGTGAGCCCAAGGTGATGGAGTTGATGGACAAACCGGCGGCGGCCATCAAGGCGAACGTCGACAGGGTGGCGATGGGAATGGCGACAGCGACGACGGCGGTCGTGCGAATGCTGCGCAGGATCAGCAACATGACGATCACGCCAAAGATAAAGCCCAACACCGTATGGTTGACAACGGTATCGATGGAGTCGCGGATTGGCTGTGCACTGTCGCTTAAAATTTGCACATGCACACCGGCTGGCAGTTGTGACGCCACGCTCGAGACCTCTTGACGCACGGCATTCGACACCTGCACGATGTTCGCACCGCTCGCCTGCGAAACAGCAAGTGTCACGGCCGGTTTGCCGTTGACCGTGGAGATGAGCGTCACCGTCTTATCCCCGTCGTTCACCGTAGCGATGTCCTTGAGCGGAATGTTGCCGCCAAGAGGCAAGGCGATAGGGACATTGTCCAAAGCGGCCGGACTCGCAAACTGCCCATCGATGTGCAAAGGGATCAGCAAGTTGCCCTTTTGCACCTGTCCTGCATCAGCCGACATGTTATCGGAAGCAATCGCCTGAACCACTTGCTCGATGCTCAGGTGGTATTTGGCGAGCTTGTCCGGATCGACATTGACCGTGATCTGGCGCGTCAAGTTGCCTGCGGTCTGCACGCCGGCGACGCCGTTCAAGCGCTCAATGGCTGGTTCGACGATGTTCGTTGCCGCATCGCTGACGACTTGCTGCGAGACGTGACCGCTGCCGTATACGGACACTTTCATAATGGGTAGGCTGCTTGGATCAAATTGTTCGACCGCTGGCGCGCTCGCATCGGAAGGCAGCCCTGGTTGCACGCGCGCGATGAGGCTGCGCATCTGGTTGAGCTCCTCATCGATGTTGTTGCCATAGTTGAACTCGACAATGACCAACGAACTGCCCTGTGTCGATGTCGATTCGATGAGCTGTACGCCCGCGAGGCCTTCCAGCGTTTGCTCAATTGGGTGTGATACCTGCTGCTCAACCTCCTCGGGCGAGGCGCCTGTCCACGAGGTCGCCACGGCTGCAATCGGCAGGTTCAGCTTAGGGTAAAGCTCTTCAGGCAAGTGAAACACAGAAAAAACGCCGACTAATACGACGGCCACCATCAACATCGTGATTGTGACCGGGCGGCGAATAGAAAAGTTGGCGATCCGCACAGAATCGGCTCCTTTGTGTCGTGTGATGGGAAGGGCGAAAGGCACACCATCACCCTGCTGACCTTTATCCTCGCTTGGGAACATTACTTTTGCAAGTAAACTTTTTATGAAATTGTAGTGAATCAACCTGAAATGTGCCATTTGTCGACATAGACAGCAGGATTTCGACGCCGCCAGGGCGTAGATGTGAGGCATAGGTTGGCGGATGAACAACGCGAAAGCCGCTTTGCAAAGTGGTTTTTACCCAAGGAGAGATGGCTATTTCTGTGCAATATCCTGCGGTGACCTGGCTCGTTGCCGCGCTTTTGTTTGCCTACGGGCTGGTCTTCGGCTCATTCGCAAACGTCGTCGCGTACCGCGTGCCGCGCCACGAGTCGGTTGTGCGTCCGAGATCGCACTGCGTGCATTGCCAGCACACGTTGTCCTGGTGGGAGTTGCTGCCCGTCCTCTCGTGGCTCGTGTTGCGCGGCCGCTGTCGAAAGTGCAGGATGCCCATTGCCGTGCGTTACCCGCTGCTCGAACTGCTGACTGGTGTCCTTTTTGCAAGCGCCTGGTGGCAGGGGCATACCATTGCGCAAGTGGTCGTCTGGGCGGTCTTCTGGATGTACATCATGATGGCTGTCGGGACGGACCTGGCGGCGATGATCGTCCCGAATGTGTTGTCACTGCCGGCTGCCGTCGTCTTTCTTTGCGCCTCCGTCTTGACGCACATCCAGCCTTGGCCAAATGCCGCCATCGGCCTGGTTGTCGGCTTTGCGATGGTATTTCTCGTGCATCTGCTTTCCGGTGGCCGCATGGGACTTGGCGACGCCAAGCTATATTTGGCGGTCGGCGCGATGCTCGGCCCGTGGCTGAGCTTACTCTCATTCGTCCTCGCTTGTATCTTTGGCAGCCTCATCGGCTTCGGCCTGCGTCTGTATGGACGGCTAAAGGTCGGACAGTTTGTGCCATTTGTGCCGTTCATCGCGCTTGGCGTGATGACCGCCGTCTGGTATGGACAAGCACTTCTGCATCTCTACATGCGGCTCGTCGGGTTGGCTTAAGCGCCGATCCCGGCAAGGCCACGACCACGTTCTGAACACAGGGGGAAGTTCCATGAACATCGATACATTTCTCGTGCAAGCCAAAGAAAAAAACGCTTCAGACGTGCATCTGTCGGTCAACGCTCCCGTGATGTATCGGGTGAACGGCGAGTTGGAGCCACAAGGAGAGCCGCTTTCGCCGGACGATCTCGATGCCATGGCGAGATCGATGATGAATGCGGAACAATGGGGACGGTTTTTAGAGCGCGGCGAGATCGACTTCTCATATAGCATCCGCGGCGTCTCGCGCTATCGCGTGAACGCCTATCGGCAGCGCGGTTGCATCAGCGTGGCGGCCCGGCTCATCCCTGCGCGCATCCCGACACTGGACGAGCTTGGCCTGCCTCGCGTCTTCCGCACGTTTATGGAAAAGCCACACGGCCTCGTCCTCGTCACAGGACCGACAGGCAGCGGCAAGTCCACTTCGCTTGCCGCACTGCTCGACGCCATCAACCAAACACAGCGCAGGCATATCATCACGCTCGAAGATCCGATTGAATATCTGCACACGCACAAAATGTCCATTGTCGATCAGCGCGAAATCGGCCTTGACACGCTTGGCTTCGCACCTGCCTTGCGCGCTGCGCTGCGCCAAGACCCGGATATCCTGCTCGTCGGCGAAATGCGCGATCTCGAAACCATCAGCACGGCCATCACCGCATCGGAAACGGGCCACCTCGTGTTTGCCACACTGCATACAAGTGACGCGGTACAAACCGTCGAGCGCATCATCGACGTCTTCCCGGCTGAACAGCAGGGACAAATACGCCTGCAAATCGCCTCCGTACTGCAAGGCGTCGTCTCGCAACGCCTGCACCGTTCCGCAGATGGAACCTATCGCGTCGCCTCGTTTGAAGTGCTCGTCAATACGCCAGCAGTGGCAAACCTTATCCGCACAGGCAAGACGCATCAGATTCCATCGCTTATGCAAACTGGCAGGCAGTTTGGGATGCAGACGATGGAGATGAGCATGCAAGAGCTCGTCCAGCAAGGCAAAATTGCAGCGAGCGTGCTCAAGCAGTGGACGTCGTCGACTCAATTGGCCGGCTGGTAATACGCGGCGATTTGCAAATTCGCCGTCGCTGTTGCTCCGTCAAGCCCTTTAAGGTCAGCGACATACACGTCAAGCAACCGCTGACTATGGTAGAGATTGGCCAACAGGGCCTCGATGTCTTTGGCCGATCCGCTGACCGTGACCGCGTAATCAAGACTGGGGATGCCCGCGCTGCCGACCTCGAGCGGGCCAGTGCTATTTGTAGTGGTGTCGCCCAGTTGACCTTCTAACGCCTGCAACGCCGCTTGCGCCTGCGCGCTGTTGGCCAAAGCGCTTTGCTCCGCCGCGGCCGCCGCTGTGGAGTTGCCGCCGTCTGATGTCGTTGCGCCACCCGCGCCTGCGCTATCCATCCGCGCCACGCTCAGCAAAGTGACGTTGTTTGCATTGGCATCCGCCGCCAACAGCTGTAGGAAGCTTGGCTCATTTTCCCCCACAGGCAGAGCCGTATGGATGTCGATGGTCGCGCCGCCCTTCGTGCCGTTCGCCTTCGTAGCGGGATGCTCTGAGAGCGAGTTCATCGTGGCGACGAGCGATTGTCGCTGCGTCTGCAACGCACTCAACCGATTCAGCATCGGCGCCAAGCCGTACACATAGACGAGCGCCACGGCGGCCAACACGCCAGCGCCGTAAAGCAACGCACGTTCGCGCCTCGAAAGCTGTCGCTTCACTGTGCCGTCCCTCCCGTCGCCATCGCCAACGTCACGGTATACGCGTACAGATAATGATTCGATCCGCCACCGACAAATACAGCTTGAGGCGTTTGCCCCGGCAGCTGGCTTGGCTCTTTGGCAACCTGGAACGTCACCGATGCAGCAAAAGGATCCTTCTGCAAGTTCTGTTCAAAGGCCGCCACCTCGGCGACACTCGCACTGCGCCCGCGAATCTCCATCGCGGAACCAGCCAACTTGATCTCGTCGACCGTCATGTCGGCCACCAAGGCTGCGTCGATTTCCTGCAAAACGGTTGCCCAGTCGACCCGCGCAGCCGCCGCCTGTGCAAGTTCACTCTGTAACGCGGAAGACCCTCCGCCATGTGCGGGCGCGCTACCACGCTCGGCCGTCTGCACCTGGCCGTTTAGGGTGGCGACCTGTGTGGCCACCTGGGCAACCTGTTCATGTAAAACGACCAACAAGGCCGCGCAGGCCGCGGCGGCCAGCGTCACCACGCCAAACACAAGCAGGCGCCCGCGCCCTCCGGCCGCTAACCGATTGCCGTGTGATTTTTGCGGTCGTGGCAGTAAGTTGATATCCAAGTCTCACACCTCGCGAAGCGCCAGGCCGATTGCAGCCGCATAGTCGTGAAGGAATGGGTCGTCTGGGCGGATCGTCACTTTGCGCGTAAACGAAACGTGGCTACGGATGAGCGACGACAAAGACATAATCTCGCACGGGATGCCCAGTTGCCCCTCGAGGGCCGACCACTCACTTGTGGCACCCTCTGGTACGGCAATCAACAGCTGGGCGAACTCGACACCCCTCTGATTGAGCGTGTAGCGAAAGAAGTTCATCGTCCGCTCGACCTCGACGCCGATTTGGTTGAGATTATCGAACATGCCCGCGGATACGTCGGCAGCCGGCACTGGCAGCGGGAACTGGCGCGTCAAATAAAGCAGCCCTTGATGGAAGACATGCATATCTGCAACATCGCCGTCGACTTCCATGAAGAGAAACGTCTGTGGCAAGCCGCCATGAAATCTGCGCAATAGGCGATACACGGCCAGCGGATGGATGTCGACGGAAACGGGACGAACACCGCTATGGCGAAGGGATTCCACAAGCGGCGCGACCAACTGTTTGTCCGCCGCGACCAGGATGAGACTCGTCTCCGCATCCGCCCCGGCCTCACCTGCCGCCTCTTCCCGTGGGCAACGCACAAAATCAAACGTAACCTCGTCGAAGGGCAGGTGGATATTGTGTTGCAACTGGAATTCGATCACGCTTCGCAATTCCTCATCGGAGAAGTCCGGCAATCCCAACTGGCGGATGACCGTCCAGCGGTTCGGAACCGCGACGTGCAACTGCCGCTTCTTGCGCCCGCTTGGTGGGAACACGCGTTGCCAAACGCCTTGCCACGCCGCGAGATCAAGGTCGGAGGCAGTGCTGCCAGGTTCACCATCGAGTTCATAGGTCTCAAGACGGCGCAAACGAGGCCCCTTCGCCCACTCCAATTCCGCAACGCGAACGCTCGTGTCACTCACTTCGACGCCAATCGACACGCTTTTGCCACGCAAAGCCACCAACATCACCCACCTACACCGCACGCACGGAAGAATATGTATAAAACAAAGAGCTTGGCCCTTTCTGCGATTGCTGTTGCAACTGAATATCCAGGATCAATGAGGAACCGCTCAGCGTCGACCGCACCATCTCATGCAGCACGCCTTGTCCATCCAAGTAAGACCCCAAATAGACGGAAGGGTATCCTTGTACCTTAAGGGCGCCGATCACGCCTGTCTGCACCGCGAGATTCGCCGCAGCCGGAGAAATGAACTTTTGTGGTTGCAATATGTTTTGAATGATAGATTCCATTTGATTGAAGCTGGATTCCACTTGATTGTCCGCTTGATATTGCGCGGCAACCTCGCTGACCATCGTGCGTCCCCCTGTATGCAAGGCATAATCCGTCCACGCGATGGCGCCAGACACCACGGTGGCCAAAAGCACGACCAAGACGACGGACCAAACCAACGTAAATCCTGACTCTGCGGAAATCGACACGGATTGCCTCGCCCGTATTTCATTTCGCCACACGCGCTTCACGCTCCTCCATCAGCGGACATCCGCATCGTGGTAGCCACTCGCCAGATCATAGGTCAGCGTTTGCCCTGTGCTGCTTTGATACGGCGCTGACAATCGCATGATGAAACTGTTGACAAAAGTACCGGACGAGATGGTGGACGGATGCAAAAACCCAAGAATATAGTTCGTCCAGGAAAAGTCAGTGCCACTTCCCTGCGGGTAGAGGACCGGGAACATCCATTCGATGTCCACTCCACTTGCGAGCGGCGTCCCATTGACCGCAGGCGGTGTTTGGTTCTGCGCTTGAGCATTGTTCGCGTTTACGCTGTACACGTCCCATGAGGAGGCGGATCGTTGGATAAACTCGAATACCTTGAAACAAGTTGCCCCGACAATGGCCGCTTGTGCAGTTTGTCCTCCGGAGACCGTGGGAACCACGGTCGTCGTGTTGTACATCCAGGGCCTATCCGCATCGACAGCCGCGGTCGTCGGATAGCCTCCCCGGTAAAGCCAAAGGACGACGACCGCTGAGGAGGAAGCTGGATTGCCGCTAAACTGCATCTGCACGAAATCAGAACTGCGCAACATGCGATTCAGCGCGTGATTGACCGTGAGGACCTTTTCTTGTGCGGCGTTGAAGCTGGTCAGTCGCTGCGCCCGCACTGCAAGCATCCACACGAGGTTGACGAGAATTCCCGCCACCATCGCCGCGATGGCGATAGACGCCAGCAGCTCGATCAAGGTGAGCCCTGCCTCACCGCTTCTTTTATGCGTTTGCATCGTCATCACCGCACATCTCCTCACGACGAAGGTAGTACGGGTGCAGTTACGGTGGCGGTGAGCCCCTGCGGCGTCTGCACTTGCACCTTGTAGTCCACGCTTGCAGCATTATTCGTGGCGCTCGAAGAGATAGTACACCGAAGGCCGTTGTACAGCGGATAGGTCCAAGAGAACGTGATCCCAGGCGGCGGTACAATGAGGACGATGGACGACTGCGACTCGTTGCCAAGTGCATCACCCGGAACTTCGATGACCCAGCCAATGATGTTTTGCGGCCTGTCCTTGATTTCCTCGGCGATTGTTGTGGCCAGTCCCAAAGCCTGATCATACTGCGCCATTTTGAGCGATCCCGCCTGCGCACCGCCAATGGCAAGCAGTGCTGCAGTCCCAGCAAGCGCGATAATCGCGACCGATGCCATGACCTCAATCAGGGTCAGGCCCGCTTGCCCATCGCGACGCCCTGCTCGCCGCAACCATACGCCGCGGATGCCATGCACGCCCATCACCCCCCAGGGACTTCGCTCAATCGTCGTCTTACCCCGAATATAGAGAAAGCCCCCTTGCGGGAGCTTTGCCCTAGTCGACATGTCAAACGTCCAAATTACTGAATGGTGACGTAGTAGGTCCCAGTTGTTCCATTGGTGCTGTTGGGGTATGTGAAGGTGACATACGGTACGGTACTATTTGCCGGTGGTTGGGGGTTCACGATGGCAAAACTTCCTTTTTGCGACTGAGGAGCAGGCAGAGAGTTGATATAACCGCCGCCCGTTGAGTTATTCAGTCCATTTGTCAGCAAATCGGAAACAAAGCTGGATCCATTGGCCGCGGAATTGGCCGGCGCCAAGGTCGCACCACCTGGCGAACTCGTCAAATTGCCTGTCGAGTTAATCGCCAACGCCCCGCCATTTGCCGAGTTGGACTGATAATCAAACTCTGCCCGCTGCAAAGCGTCGGCAATCATTTGTTCGTTCGCTTTATCCGTTGCCACGCGCGCCTTATTGATCTGACCCATGACGACAGGTACGCCCACGGCCGCCAGAATGGCCAGAATGACGACGACGGCAAGTAGCTCAATCAACGTGACGCCTTGCTGTTCTTTTAGTTTTTTCAATAGGTTTTGTAGCTTGTCCTTTAATGCTTGCATGAACACTCTCCCTTTCACACCCTCGTTGGACGCGCTGTTTCCTCTATATCCAAGCAAATCCCGAACGTCCGTGTCTCTATTATAAATTGCAAAGAAAAGAATTGTACACTATGTTCGTATGCGTTTCTCCACCGAATTCAGCTCAGGGTGTCACATGCCCGTCGCACTGCTCATGCCTTGATATAGCGAGAACATTGGCAACAGCGCCGCCAGGACGATGATGCCAACAACCCCAGCCAACAAAGCGGTTAAAAGCGGCTCCATGAGCTGTTTCAACCTGTCCACAAACATCGCAAGTTCCGATTCGTAAAAGTCTGCGACCTTCCCGAGCATCTCGTCGAGCTGCCCCGTTGTCTCGCCAACCCGCACCATCTGCACCATCATCGGAGAAAACGCCCCCGTTTCACGAAGCGCCCCAGAGAGCGATCCGCCATCGCCCAAAGCGTCCCGAACCTGGCGCAAGGCCCTGGCCACATAGCGGTTGCCGACTGCATCGGCAGAGAGCGCGATAGCTTGTAGAGCCGGCAGTGCCGCATGAAAGAGCATTGCCAGAGTTCGCGAGACCTGTGCCATGGCTCGCTTTTCAAACAACTGCCCAAACACGGGCACGCGCAACAGCAGCCGATCCCGCCAGTACAAACTCGGACCATGTCGGTTGACAAACAGAACGGCGGCCACCAGCACCACAAACACGCTGAGGCCGATATACCACCTATGCGAGACCAGACTCGAAGCACCAAGCACCACTCGCGTCGGCCAGGGCAGTTGCAGGTGTTGCGCCGCAAACACTGTGACAAACGTCGGGATGACGCGTAGCAGCAAGAAAATCGAGACGAAAACGGCCATTAAGGCTAAACCATTACGGCTACCACGATGGGGTAGATCATCGCAGAGCGGATCTTCTCCACCGTCTCCCGCTGACGTTCCTGGTACCCCGCCGTATTCTCAAGTACCTCGTCAAGCGTACCGCTTGCCTCGCCCGCCCGCACCATCTGCACAAACAAAGCCGGAAAAACGCGTGGATACTCCGCCAGACTCTCCCAAAGGGGCCGCCCGTCGCGAACGCTTGCCCCAACCTGGGCAATGGCGCTTTTTAAGACGCCCTTTTCCGTCTGTTCGTGAAGCACCTCAAGCGCATTGACCAAGGGAACCCCTGCGCGCACCAACGTCGCAAACTGCCGGCAGAACGGGACAAACTGTTCCCGCTTCACGCCGCTAAAAAGCCCTAAATCGACGTTGATCTCGCGCGTCCAGATCGATTCGTCGACCGGCCGTAGCTCGACGACATACAAGCCCTGCTCGCTCAACTGGCGCACAGCCGCCGCCTCGTCTTCGGCCTCGATGCGCCCCTGCGATCGCTTACCCCGAACAGCCATCGCCTCGTACTGATACACACCCAACTTCGTTCTCTCCTCAACCTACGACCGAATCAAACGAATTCCAGTGCTCCCTCGGCGGCCGTCACCCGCAGCACTTCCTGCACCGTGGTCAGGCCCTGAGCCGCCTTCGCCAGCCCGTCTTCGAGCATCGTCGTCATCCCCCGCTCGCGCAAACGTTGCCTGTAATCATCGGCGGATTGTGCTGTCAAGATGAGGCCCGTCGTCTCGTCGTCCGCCTCCAACACCTCATGAATCGCCATGCGGCCGCGAAAGCCTGTATTGCCACAGGCGGGACAGCCGCGGCCTGCGACGAGTCCATCATGAGACATTCCGTAATGCGCCAAGAGCTTTTCCTCCATCGGCGTCGGTCGGTACGGTTGCTGGCAGCGCGGACAGACGCGGCGAACCAGGCGCTGCGCGACGACCCCGGTCAACGCCGAGGCAATCATATACGGCGCAACCCCCATGTCAAGCAGCCGAGTGACGGTGCTCACCGCATCGTTGGTGTGCAAAGTCGAAAGCACGAGATGCCCGGTCACGGCCGCGCGCAGAGCAATTTCCGCGGTTTCTTCGTCGCGGATTTCGCCAATCATCACAATATCCGGATCCTGGCGCAACAAGGCGCGCAAGCCGCGCGCAAACGTCAAACCCGCCGCCATGTTGACCTGCACCTGATTGACGCCATCCAGTTGGTATTCAATCGGGTCCTCAATCGTGATCACGTTCATCTCGGGCGTGGCCAAGCCTTTAAGCGCCGCATATAGCGTCGACGTCTTGCCTGATCCGGTGGGGCCGGTGATGAAAATGGCGCCATGCGGCCGTGCGAGCATCCGTTCAAACGCTGCAAGATGCTCACGCGAGAAGTCCAACTTCTGCAATTCGAACGTTTGGCCTGAGAGATCGAAGACGCGCATGACAACCTTTTCACCATGCGCCGTCGGCATCGTCGCCACGCGCACATCGAGTTTGTAGCCGCTCTCCTCAAGCTCAAAGCGCCCGTCCTGTGGCAACCGCTGTTCCGCGATGTTCAATTGGGCCAATACCTTGACGCGCGCCGTCAAAGCGCTCTGCAGGTGCCGTGGCACCACTCGCTCCGTCCGCAAAAAGCCGTCGATCCGGTAGCGCACGCGAACGCCGTCGGCCTGTGGATCGAGATGGACGTCGCTCGCGCCCGCAGCGGCAGCCTCGACGAGGATCTGATTCAACATGCGTACGACGGGCGAATCGCTGCGCATCGGATCCGGTTCGGCTGCGGCAGGAGTCGGCTCCGGTTGCGCCCTGCGCACGGCCTCGTCAAATGTCTCTTGCAGGTGATAATACTTGCGAATCGCACCTTGGATATCGTGTCGCGTCGCAATGGAAGGCTCGATGGTGAGGTTGGTCGTCATCCGCAAATCGTCGATGGCATAGTAATCGAGCGGATCTGCCATCGCGACATACAGCCGATTGCCACTTTTGCGGTAGGGAATGACTTGATACGATTCGACCAGCCGTTCGGGGACCAGATGTAAAACAGCGGGATCGATCCGCATGTTGCTGAGCACGACATGGGGAATGCCGAGCTGAAATTCGAGTACCTCGACAAGTTGGCTTTCGCTGATATAGCCATTGTTGATCAGCACATCGCCAAGGCGAGACTGCGACTCGCGCTGATCCGCCAAGGCCTTTTGCAATTGCTCTGGCGTCAACAAACCCGCCTCGACGAGAATTTCACCCATTCGTTTGCGCGCCACCGGCCTTCACCCCTTAACCGGATGCAATAGGAAGCCAATCCGGCCGCCGCGGCGGCCAGATGGCGGTTGCTTATCGATCAATGAAAGATGGACAACATATTGTATTTTTGCGAGACGAACAAGTCGTACCCGTTCGCTTGAAAGAAGCCGAATCCGAGCAGCGAGATGCCGGTATAGCTTGGATCGACAATGCAGGGAATGTCGGCGAAGTGCTGCCCGCCGATGTCGAGCGAAACCTCGCTCATATATGCCTGATCTTGGCCACCAATGCCAGACACAGCAATGCTACCGAGGTTGGGCAGGTGCAACAGTTTAGCATCGGCCGCCGTGAACAGCGGTTCATAGGCGCCGGTGTCCAGTTGCAAGGTCAGATTGTCCTTGCCACTACTAGCGTTAAAAAAGACGCCGTTTTGGAAAGTCGTGATGGGCACCGAAGCGAGCAACGTTTCACCTGTGGCCTGCGGCGTAGCCGTTTGACTCGATGCCGCCGGTGCAAACTTCACCGCCGCCGTCTGCTGCACCGTCTTGCCTGCGGGATCCACCCAGGATACCGTGACATACGCCGTTTCCGCCGTGTTATCTTCGACGCCGTTGAACCACATGCCCGAGTAATCGGTCGCTGTGTGCAGCGTCGTGCTGCCGCTGGAAGGCGTCAATGTGCTAAAACCGGTCGTCGTGATGGTGTTGTTCTGGTTAGGCACGGGGTTCAGCCCGTCCAAGGTCGCGATTTGCAGCGGCGCAGGGCTTCCCACCGTCGTATTCTGGGTATCGATCTCGATTTGATAATGATGGTTGACGGGCAAGCTGCTAAACGTGAACCCGCCGCCCTTCAGAGGCGTAGCCTTCACCTTCGCGGCAAGCTTTTGCCAAGGGACATACGTGGTGCCTCCGTAGACGACGCCCTGCACGTAGCCGCCGGTCACCGCAATTTTGCCACCGCCAAGGTCCTCATAGGGCGTTTTCATGGCCGCCATGCCGCTCAGCGCGACATATGTCGTATCGCCAACCGCGATGGCGTCGTACTGCTTGCCGCCAATGAGCGCGCGCACATGTCCGTGCGCGAGCGCGTTGGTCTTGACGAGAGCGGCCTTGGTCGGAGCCTTCTGCACCGCCTTGACCGCCACGCGCTTCGCTGACGGTTTCGCCGCGTGTGTACCTGCTACGCGATGTTGCACCGTGTGCGGAGACACCGTTTTGGCAGAGACGGTCGCAGCCATGGGTGTTGCCGCAAGAAGTCCTGAAACCACCAGGGAAGTCCAAAAAGAACGAGCTGTCTTCACAAAGAATGCCTACCTTCTCGAGATGGTCCAAAGGACATAACCTTCAGACACAATCTGCTACGTAATTTGATTGGTAGGGTAATTCTGTGTCAAACTGGTCATTTCCTGCACGACTGCCACTGGGATTTACCGACTGCTATCGCCTTTCAGCCGTTGTCTGCGGATTCGCGCACGATTTGCAGCACGTCTTCCAACACGGCACTCGCCGTTGGCAAGGCTCCGGCCCCAGGGCCAATCAAGGTGATGGTGCCAACCACGTCCCCAGTGATGGCAATCGCGTTGTTCACGCCATCGACGAAATAGAGCGGATCGTCCGGCTGCAGCACCTGCGGGCCAACCGTGCAATGGACGGCTCCGTCGTCTTCCCAGACCGCCGACGCAACGTGCTTGACCTTGGCACCAGCCCGTCTTGCCGCTTCGATTTGTGCCGCATCGACGCTGTCGATGCCACGCCGCGGCTCGGTCAATGTCGCCACAGGTTTGCCGCTGTTCTCCTCCCCAACGAAAGGCCGGCCATCCGCGACGAATTCGGTTTGCAACAAATGCGTATCCACTTGCAGTGCCTGCAGAAGAATTTGCAACTTGTAGTAGGCGTCGAAGCCCTCGATGTCCGCCGCCGGGTCCGGTTCCGCATAGCCTAAGGCCTGCGCCTCCTGCAACGCCTCGGCAAACGGCGCCCCTGTCTCCCACATGCGCGTCAGGATGTAGTTACAGGTGCCGTTGACAATCCCCCGCAAGGATTGCACGCGATTGAGTTCAAAGTATGTATGCAAAGTGTGCAAGACCGGAATGCCGCCAAGCACACTCGCCTCATGGCGCAAGAACAGGCCTCGGCGGCCAGCGAGATCGCGCAGTTGCTCGCCATGCAGGGCCATCAGGGCCTTGTTCGCCGTCACGACCGACTTGCCATTTTCGAGCGCGTGCCGCACGACATCATGCGCCACGTCGATCCCGCCCATGACCTCGATCACGATGTCCACGTCGTCGGCCTCACACACATTCCGCCAATCGTCCGTCAACAAGTGCCGAGGCACAAACGCCGGCCGCGGGCGCTCCAGATGCCTTACGGCGATATGCGTAGCCGCCAGTTGTACGCCTTCCCACGCCCCTTGCCGATCCGCCAGCACTCGCAACACGCCGCTTCCTACGACTCCACAGCCAACAAGCCCCAATCGCACCTGATTTGCCAACCGTTTCTCGCCGCCTTTCCCGATGTCCGCCCACTGTGGGGCAACTGCTTATTGAAAAAGGGCATCCCATCGGGATGCCCTTCCACTTCACCCAGTCACTGGCCTGTTTGCACCTCTTACGTCCGAACCTCAGCCAAGCGGCGATTCTCTTCCGCTTCGCTGTCGAGGTGCGTTTGTATGCGATTGTTTGCATCAACCAGCACTACCGTAGGTTCGTGCTGCATGGCATCCGCGTTTTCATACATCGCATAGGAAATGATGATCACCAAGTCCCCTGGCTCCGCCAGGCGCGCCGCCGCACCGTTTAGGCCAATCGTGCCAGCCCCTGGCTCGCCCGGGATGACGTATGTGTCAAAGCGCGCACCCGTGTTGATATTGACCACTTGTACACGCTCGTTTTCTAGTAAATCAGCAGCCGCCATGAGTTCGCTATCGATGGTGATGCTGCCCACGTAGTTGAGGTTCGTCTGCGTCACCGTCGCGCGATGGATCTTCGATTTCATCATCGTGCGAAACACGCCAACCCCTCCGTTTCCCTTCATGCTGTCACCACGGCTGTCAACCGCGCTGCAAGGCGTTTTCCTCAGGCCATCTTACTCTCATCTACGCCCTATGACAAGTCAGAAGAGACGGCAACAATGCCAGTGGCTAGCGAAACTAAGCATCCGTCCACGTTACAGTGCGCGATAGGATCTACAAGATCTAAAGAAATCACACAATATTGGCTGGTCAAGGAGCAAGGCATCGTCTAAGATGAGCGGCAAGCAAACGAAACGCCATTGTACAGGAAGTGAGGATCTATGATGGAAGAGCGCTTTGATCGAATGGAGCGCATGATAGAGGACCTGATTCACCTTGTTGGAAATACGAAAGCAGATCTGACAGTGCAGTTTCAGCAATTGTCCAACAAGGTGGATCATTTGACGGATCGCGTCGATGATCTTACTGTTCGCGTGGATGATCTCACTGTTCGCGTGGATCGTCTCACCGTGCGCGTCGATGATCTTACTGTCCGCGTGGACCAGCTCACCGAACGCGTCGATGATCTCACTGTCCGCGTGGACCAACTCACCGAACGCGTCGATGGTCTCACCGTTCGGATGGATCAGGTCACCGTTCGCGTCGATGATCTCACTGTTCGGATGGATCATCTCACCGAACGCGTCGATGATCTCACCGTTCGCGTGGATCAGCTCACCTAACGTGTCGATGGTCTCACCGTTCGGATGGATCAGGTCACCGTTCGCGTCGATGATCTCACTGTTCGGATGGACGGCCTTACAAACACAGTTACCAATCTTAGTAAACAAGTCTACAACCTCGATGGTAACGTGGCCACCTTGACTCGTGACATGCAAACCGTGCAACAAACCTTGAAGCGAATGGACGGGGCATACGCCCTAACGGAAAAGCGCCTTGATTGGCACGCGGCGGAGATTGGCCGCCTGCGTGAGAAGGCGTTTCTCGCCTAATCACTCAAAGTGCCAGAACACATAGCCGCGATTTTCGCAGGCTCACACAAAAAGGCTACCCCGTTCCAGCGTTTTTCGGCCTTGGGGTAGCCCTTTCGCACCTTATTGTTTGCGCAATCCACCTTTTGCTAGGCAGCTCTACCTATTTAGAAATCTGCTGTCCCGGCATGGTTTGCTCGATGCCCGCACCTGGTTTGCGAGCGCGAACCGCCATCGTCAACAGGACGGCAACGACCAACGACAGTGCCATGAAGATGTAGGATGCATTCGGCCCGCCTGTTACGTTGTTCAGGTAACCAACGAAATAGGATCCCACGAACGAGCCCAAGGCCCCCATGCAGTTGATGAGCGCCATGGCGACGCCCGCGACATTGCTCGGTAAAAGGTCGGGAACAATTGCGAAAAACGGACCGTACGGTGCGTACATGGCGCCGCCGGCGATGACAAGAAGAATGAAGGAAGTGGTGAAATGCCCAGACCCGGAAACGTAGGACAGGTAAAAGGCCACCGCGCCGACGAGCAAGGAAACCCAGACGTACGCCTTGCGGGTACTCGGCCGGCGATCCGTCAGAAATGACGTTATCATCATCAAAATGGCGGCAAGTAGAAACGGAACGGAAGATAACCAACCGGTGCTTACGATGCCCACATGCGAAGCCGCCTTAATCATCGACGGCAACCAGAGAACGAAGCCGTAGACGCCGATGCTCCAGAAGAAATATTGCAGACTGAGCAAGACAACGGGTCGGGAGGTGAACGCCTCGCGATAGTTCCGCACAGGGGTGATGCCTGCTTGTTCCGCCGCAAGCGCTGCCGCGACAGCCTGCTTCTCCGCCGCACTCAGCCACCTGGACTCTTCTGGTTTGTCTTTGACCACTGCCCACCAAATAAACGCCCATATGATGGAGGGCACGCCTTCAATCACAAACATGCCCTGCCAATGAAACCATTGAATCAGATATCCCGAAATGACCGACATCCATAAGACCGTGATGGGATTGCCAAGGATTAAGAACGTATTTGCGCGTGATCGTTCACCATTTGTAAACCAATGACTGATGAAGATCAGCATCGCGGGCATGACAACGCTTTCAACAACGCCGAGCAAAAATCGGTCTACGTAGAGCAACGGCAGATTGGTGATCACGCCTTGCAACGAAGCGAAGATGCCCCACAAAATGAGTGCCCAAAATACCAGTCTTTTTGCGCTGTACTTCTTTGCATAGTGCGCACCTGGTACTTGAAAGAAAAAATACCCGAGAAAAAATAGGGATGCCAATAAAGATGACGATGCCGCGTTCATATGCAAGGCCTGCTTTAATCCACCCGCCGCACCCAATCCATAGTTTGACCTATCGAGGTACGCCAGGCTGTACGTGATGAAAATCACCGGAATGAGCCGGGACCACCTTGAGCCTGGCAGCGACTGTTGCTCCATGTACATCTCTCCTTCTTGAAAGATGATTCACCCCTGCACTTGGCATGCGCTGATTGCGTGACATGTTCCACATCTTCGAGCATGCGCGAATCGAATGCTGACTCACCCCCTTTAAGCGTTTCGCGTACATCCAGAAGCGGCCGTGTATAGCGAGATGGCATATGGTATCGGTTCCACACTGGCGCGAGAAACTCATTCGCTATGGATTGCCTGCCTATTTGACGAGTGCGTGCGCATGGACTGCCCCGTGGCAACCTTCGGAGTTGAAGCTCTCTCCTGTAGCGTGGCCGCTACGTAAAAGCGCCGTGGCTCCCCCGCATCTCCAGCGAGCCGCGCAATCAGGCGATCTGCGGCCGTCACGCCCATCTCGTAGGCGGACTGCGATATGGTGCTGATCCCCACAATTTGCGCCCAGTCTGGGTCATCAAAACTGATGAGCGCGATGTCATCTGGAATGCGGTAGCCGAGACTCTGTATGGCTAATGCCGCCTTAAGCAATATCACGGCGTTGCCCGTAAAGACGGCCTTGGCAGTCGCCGTCTTACGACTGACAAATGCTTGAAGGAAATCAAGCAATGACGAGTCGTCGACAACTTGGAAGACGGCGCTCTCCTCCCCTACATGGCGCTCTGCAATAAATGAGTGGAAGGCTTGCACTCGTTCAATGCGCGTGCTGATGTCGGCGGTGGGCGCTGTCACATAGGCAATGCTGTGATACCCTTGGCGAACGAGGTAATCTAGAGCATCATATGTCGCTTGGGTATTGTCCATGCCGACGAGATCGACATGCATTCCGTTTACTTCGCGATCCAGGAGTACGACGGGCGTTTTTTCCTTTTGCAAGGCGAGTAGCATGCTTTGGTTGTACCCCGTCGTATGAAGGATGAGACCATCGATATGGTGTGAGCGAAGCGTACGGATATAGTTTTGCTCTTTGGTGGGATCATTGTCCGAGTTGCACACGAGCAAGCTGTAGTGGTGTTTGTGGCAGACGTCCTCGGTTCCGCGGAGGATGGCTGTCGTAAACGGATTGGCGATGTCCGCGACGATGATGCCAATGAGCCTGCTCTGCTTGGCCTTTAACCCGCGTGCCATTTGGCTTGGCTCGTAGTTTAAGCCTTGAATGGCCTGCTCAATCTTGCGATAGGTTTCCTCAGCGATGTATTCGGCTTGATCGCTGAGAAAGCGAGACACGGTTGTCTTTGATACGCCCGCTGCTTTCGCGACATCCGCGATGGTCGGCCGCCGACGGCTATCCTTCATCGGACATTCACCCTCTCGGTGTCTCTTACTCCGTTCCTCGCAAACTCATGGATATGCACAGTCTGCGGAAGTCATATGAAATCGGTTTCATATAATCACTATAGGCTGGCGGCAACGAGGGTGTCAATCCACCGTAAACGCTAGAAATAGGCGCAAACACGCAACATCCCAACGTATGGGCCATTTTTCCGGCCTACACATATGCGGCTCCCACGATGTACGGCTCTTCCTCTAGCACCAAACTTCAGGAAATGCCTTACTTGTGTATGCGGCCCTTACGTGCAGTAAACCAACCCTATAAACGTCCTAAGCTAAGAGCCCCAATATTCGCGGGTAACGCTGTAAATGTTATGGTGTTCCCATGTCCCATTGATGTTGAGATCATATTCCGAGAACCCCTCATCACGAAAGCCAACCTTTTCGAGGGCCTTTATGACTCATCATTCGCGCACTCTATCCCAAAACCAAATCTGTATCTGGAGGGACGTAACCAAGTTGTCGAGCCATCGCCACAATTTGGCCTTTGTGATGGAACTCATGCGTTTCCGTATGCGTCAGCAGCCATAACGGCGTGGTTGTTTTCGGGGTCTCTTGCCATCGAACGTGATTTTGCACGTGTGCATCCCACTTGGAATGATAGACTTGCAAAAAATGGTCAACCGTTTCATTCACGAGTTCGAAGCGATCACGAACCCTTTGAACGTCCGAGTTTGTCACCTCATGATCCGACGCGAAAGAAAAATCATGCTGCCGTAATGCAAATGCACCTAGCCAATACAGGTAGCAATCTGCGACATGAATATACGTTTTTATGATGCTTCCGCTCCCGAACCCGGAAACTGGAGCCTGCAAATCTCGCAACGGAATGGATTCTAAAAAGACAAACAACGCCTCTCTTGTGGAACGAATCAGGTCATATTGTTGCTTAAGAAGATGATGCACTGTAGAGCCCCCCATTCTTAACCAATTATATCACTACTAGCCCGCCGCGAAGTCACATCTACCCATATCCACGCCCGTCACATCTTTCCGTTATGCGCAGCCTGGGTAATCCAGCAAAGCCAGATACATAGGTCCTATGACCCATTGCGCTTACTGTAAACAAACGCTAACTTGGAATCTGGCGCCCATGAGACAAGACGGGGTGTCAATCCTGTAAGTGGGAGCCCACACGCATGAATCGTTCACACAGCCAGACCCACGCACAGCCTCTTCCGAAAGAGTCCTATGCGTTTGTCCTTGCCAGTCTATTCAATTCGATGGGCAGTGCCCTCATCTGGCCCCTGACAACTATTTATGTGCACAATGTTTTACACCGCAATTATGCAGATGCCGGCATTGCACTGTTCTTTCAATCGCTGGCTACCATCGTCGGCCAGGTGATGGGCGGGGCGCTTTACGCTCGCCTTGGCCCCCGCAAGCTCATCATCGGCTCGCTCGTGTTGACCGGCTGTGCGCAGTGGAGCATCATCTTCGCGCGCACCTGGCCATCCTATGTCACCGCCATGACCGTCAACGCCTTTCTCGTTGCCATCACGATGCCCGCAGTCAACGGCTTCGTCGGCCAAAGGTGGCGGGCGGTGAGCACGCGGCTTTTCAACGTCATGTACGTCAGCAACAACGTGGGTGTGGCCATCGGCACGACGCTCGCAGGGATTCTTGCGTCCATCTCCTTTTCCTTTACGTTTCTCATCAATGGCCTATCCACGCTGATGTTTGCCGGCTTTCTGGCCGTATTTATGCGCCGCTTCTCCAACGACGAGTTGGCGGATTGGCAGGCGGGTTTTGGCGCTACACGCCAGCAAAGCCCCATCCTGCTGCTTACACGGTACCATTTGTACGCGTTTGTCGGCATCGGTTCCATGCTCGTGAACTTGGCGACGTCCGCTTGGAACTCCGGTGTCGCCCCCTACTTAAATCAGGCAGGGCAATCGCCCGCTTCGTACAGCCTGCTGTGGACCGTGAACGGGATTGTCATCCTCGTCGGGCAGCCGGTGACCAGCTTCATCAATCGGCGGCTCACACAATCCCTCGCGTCGCGGCTCACTGCAAGCGCTATCCTCTATGGCTGTGCCTATGCGCTCATTTTGGCGACCCACGCGACCTATGCGTTGCTCATGGTGGGCATGGTGGTTGCCACGCTCGGCGAAATGCTTATCGCCCCCACCATCCCCGCGCTCGTCACCACGACCGCACGAGAGCATGCCGCCTTTTATCTCGGCGTAGCCGGAGGCATCGGCAGCGGCGGCCGCCTCATTGGCCCCATACTCTTTGGCACCTTGTTCGATCACGCTGGCCTCCCCCCGATTCTCTGGGTGGCGATGGGCGCGTGCGCGATGGCCGTCATGGTCTTCATCGTGCAGCAGCGTTTGGGACAAGCGGCGCCCCATGCGTCTTATGAGACCACAGACGAGATGGGGCGATTGTAGCTGGCGCACGAGGCTCGGCACCACTCGCCTCATACCATAATCCGCAAGGTCATGTCTCACACAAGCAGTTTTCCGTTTTTCATCACCAGTTCGTCGTCGAGATACAGCGTCGGCGCCAGCATGACGACATCCAAGTGCACTCCCGCTTCCACAGTGCCGCCAAACGTCGCGTTGCTGCCAAAGGCCACATGCACCGTGCCTAAGGCCTTTTCATCTTCAAGAATCACACCCGTCAGCCGCGCTTTATCATTCGTGCCGATACCCAGTTCCGCGACGTTTCGGGCAGCGGGCGTGTCTCCGAGCATCGTAAGCCACTCGTCCCCGCGCTCACCCCCCGCCGCGACAAGCAACCCCTCGCGCACGGTAAGGCGCACCGGCGTCTGCACAAGCCCGATGCCCGCCAGCGATCCGTCCACGACCAACTCCCCTGTCGCCGTCCCTTCCACCGGCGCGAGATACGCCTCGCCGGATGGTGCATTCCCTGCTTCCCCTGGATTGCGATAGACACCCGTGCTCGCAATGCCGTGCCTGCCCGCCAAAGAACAGGTGAACACCGCACCGTCTTTTTCGATCCGTGCCACCCGCGCCCTCGTCAGCCGCTCGGCCACCTTATGCGTCAATGCGGCGACCGCGGAAAAGTCTGCCGTCATCGGGCCGTGTTCAAACATATCCTCCGTCACGCCCGGCATCGTGGCCACGCGCGCCCCCGCGTCGGAGGCCCGTTTTCGCGCCTGCGTATGCGTGAGTGATTTCCATGTCGGGCAGACCACCACATCCGCCGCAGCCATGGCTGCCGCAACCGCCGCCGGCGGCTCTGCTCCGTTTTTCGCGCGCGGCTCCATCTCCACAAGGATGGATTCCGCACCGATATCCTTCCCGGCCTGCCATAAACTGCGGCAAATCGCGTCCCGTGTTCCATCTGAGACAATCACTAACGTTTCGCCCGCCTGCAACCCCATCGCATTTACCAGCATGTTGCGCGCTGCATCAATCAATGCCATCGCCTGCACCATACCCTTCTCTTTTACTTGGACGACGCTCTTTCCTCATGCGTCCTTCATCATAACAAAACCCCACCCGCCTGTGCGGGTGAGGTCATGGTTGTTGTGATAGGGAAGAGTCAGTGCCAAGTCATCCACATGACATTCAGTTGTGACTATCCATCAACCTGCTGAGTTGCCTGTGCCATTTGACGCGTCCGTCGCATTGGTGGCGGTGTTGCCTGTCGAGTTGGTCGTGGTCACCGTTACGCCACCTGTGCTGTTCGCCGTCGTATTGCTTGTGGTGCTCGTGTTGTTGCTCGTAGACGTGGTTGCGTTGCTCGTGCTATTTGATGTGCTGACTGTCACGCCGCCAGTTGTGTTTGTGCTGCCAGACGCCTGAGCGGTACCTTCCACCTTGCTCCAATTGGCTTCGAGTTGCGCGAGCGCTTGTTGCACCTGTGCTTCATACGTGGCAATAGCCGCCGTGATGGCTGCTTGATTGCCTTTCGCTTTGGCAATGGCACGCTCAAGCTGCCCATGCGCCTGGGCAATCTTCACATTCGTCTCCGCCGTCAGCCGGTTTGCAGCCTGCATCAGAATCACGGGTTGCTTATCGTCATCACGCTTTTTCTGCTGATCCTTTGCATCCCGCTTGTCATCTTTAGCTTGCCACTTGCCGTGGCCATGTGCGTCATCTCCACTCGTATTCGCCGTGGTGTTGGCACTCGTAGAGACGCTTGCCGTGGAATTTCCGACGATGACATTTGATGTAGCGTTGGCATCGGTGTCCGCCGACCATGTCCAGCCTTGTCCATGTCCGGGATGCGCGCGATGTACGTCACCCCGCGTTGCGGCGTATGCGACCGATGTGGCAGAAGCAATGACAATCGCTGCAGCTCCGATAGACATCATAGATTTCTTTGTAAAGCGGCCCATGTCTGAAATCCTCCCGAAAAGGTCGATTGGCGGTCATTGGGCCCAAGCGGGCAACTGGCTGGCATCATCCACCTGGATGAAGCCCCTCTAGCTTTGCGTCCCATACTTTCGCATGGTTTGCTTTTGACCGGCCTACAACTAGATTTCGAGAGTAGGGAGGAGAGTACGGGGGTTCTGGTTAATCATTCCACACCGAAATATAGATTGCCCTAACCACATCGGTTACATGCAGTTAGGGCAAAGCTTCGATCACGCGAACATCACTTGCTGCTATTCGCTTTACTTGCGGATTGGCCGCCTTCTAAAGTTTGTAGTTCAGATTGTAAGGTAGCATAGGCCGGATCGGACGATTTGACCTTTTTCAATCCTGTCTCAATCACCGATTTTGCGGCTGATACATCTCCTAACTTGGCTTCTGCTGCGGCCAGTTGATACCAGCCAAACGCGTAACTCGGATCAACCTTGGTGGACTGCTCGTAATATGGGATTGCAGACTTTACATCGTTCTTCAGAATGCGATACACATTCCCAATTGCCGTTAATGCCTCACCCGAGTTCGGCTGCAACGCGGCTGCCCGTTTATAATACGTAATAGCCGTACTCGCATCGCCATTCATTAGCGCGCTTTGTGCCGCCGTCAACTGCGCTTTGTAGCTTTTAACATCCTTTTGCGCAATTTGGACCAGATGCTGTTGATTAGCCTTCCCGGCAATGGTTTTCGATCCCGTTATAAGGTTGTTGCCGTGTGTAACAGCCGTCTCGTTTGGATTGGTCAACTTAGCCGTCACTTTCGAATTTGTGCTATTGTTCGAAGACGCAGTATTAGTTTGTCCACACCCAGACAACGCTACAATACAAGCAATCATGCATCCAACTGAAGCAAACGCTGCTCGTTTCTTCATCCTATCTCCTCCGTTGGTCCGTGATGATTTGGGCCACGTAGACATTCCATACCACTACAACAAAACGTGTCTGTATGAAGGACATACAGACACCAGCAATCGTTCTATCAAATTGTAGCATAGAGTGCCTAGAAGGTCATTGCTTGGTCCACATTACCGCGTGATCACTAAAGTGGTAACGGTAATATCAATAATTAGGAAAAAAGTACACGCTGCCCACGGCCGACGACTGTGACGCCGCATAACCCGGTCCTTGAGCAATAACACTGACCGTAAAGTTTCCTCCTTGCCCATTCGTCATCTGTGCAAGTTCCTTAACATCGTCAGCGCTGAATGTATAAGACGTCGATGTCGACCAAAAACCGGCCTCATACGGATTATTTGAATCCGACGGGTTTTGCGCAACAAGCTGAATGTTGTATACGCTCGCTCCCTGAACTGGGTTCCAAGACACCGTGAGGTTTCCGTCGGCGTCTTCTCTCAGAGTTCCACCAATAGGCGCATCAATCTCCTGAATGTTGGCCGCTGTCCCATACGTTTGGGCGACAACTGATCCAGATGACGAAATACCAGACACCTGAATACTGTAGTCGCCAGACTGAATCGGCGTACCTGCAATACTCCAGCTGTACTCACCATTCTGATAAGTGACGTAATCTGTTGGAACACCACTCTCCCAACTTGATCCTCCTGATGATTGCGGGTTGCCTTGAATAAAATACATGGAAGCACCACCCATTGGAATCCAACTTACAATAAGTGAAGATGGATCGAATGTAGGTGCTTGATACGCGGAAACGTAGGTAGCCCCACTCGATCCGCCGTAGTTCGCGCCGGGCATTGAAGTCGGATTGACGCTGACCCCAGTTGCCTGGGACTGCAGACTATTTCCGTAGGGGATACCATCAACGTTCCCCGCATACTGCGCTTGTAACTGATAATTACCAGATGGAGCGGCACCAGACAAATCTAGATATCCATCACTCGCCAACGTCTGCACGTTGTACGTCTGAGCTGGATCGCCCGCAGTTTTCAGTGTCATGTCTATCCACGTTGCGTCGAGCGCAGGAGACCAACTCACGATATTGTTGTTGACAGAAAGGACGGGCGTAGCCAGCAGCCCATTTTCCGGTGGAGCACCCGGATCTACTTGCGCAATCTTCAATGGTTCAGTTGTTGCATTCTGTCCACTTGATGTACTGGTTCCTGATGTACTGGTTGCTGATGTACTGGTTCCTGATGTATTGGTTCCTGATGTACTGGTTCATGATGTACTGGTTCCTGATGTATTGGTTCCTGATGTACTGGTTCCTTATGTACTGGTTCCTGATGTACAGGTTCCTGATGTACTGGTTCCTTATGTACTGGTTCCTGATGTACTGGTTGCTGATGTACTGGTTCCTGATGGACTGGTTCCCGATGCACTTGTTCCTGACGCATTGTTTCCTGCCGTACTTGGACTTGTCTCTCTTGGAAGCCCGGGCAGGGATCCCTGCACACCCGTTCCTTGCACAGCGCTAACCGTACCCGTTCCAACCACGGTGACCGTAGCACTCGTCGACGCAATGGTCCCTACGTTGCCGTTCACAACTAGATTTACAGAAGCTTTTCCAGTTACATTCACGGTTGTCACACTGGCACCTTGCTGCACAGTAACCGCCGCACCACTTTCGGATACCTGGACATTGTTGACTTGAGTGCCAGGCTGCACAACGACATTGGCACTGGCCGCGACAATTACATCGGGAAAGGGAGTCGTACCTGAAAGCATAATCGATGGTGCGGACTCTATCAGCAAGTCACCAAGCGTACCACTGGCATTATCCAAGGATACAGCGTATTTTTCACTTGGCCCAATCTCAGTCGTCTGAATAGCGGTCCCACCATTCGCCACGATATGAACAGGGCTAGAGCTCGCTACGACGAGTTGCGGCGCAGCGACACCGTCCAGATGGATAGAGTGAGTAGCACCGGATTCTACAACAATCTGCCCTGTGACCGTAACATTCTTCAAAGTAACATCGCCATTCGATCCAGGGTTTAAATACACATTCCCGTTAATCCGTGCATTTTGAATGCGCGTGTTGGTACCAAGGACAATGACATTTCCATTGACATCGGTTGGAGATGCAGCATCACCGAGAGATTGATTTCGGTTTAGTATTTTTGGAAACGCACCCTTCGGCTGCAAAGACCACACATGTCCATTCCAAGCTGTAGACAAGTTGAGCTGAGTCGTTAAAAAGGTGAAATACCAGATTGGGAAGAATACAGTAGGTTTTTTTGAGGACGGATCGATAGCAACCAATGAATTAAGGCGGTGAATCAGCTTACCGTTGAGCAAAACACGAGTCGACCCGGTGCCGGCTGCACTCTGCCCGGAACCAACAGGCATACCTTCAGGAGTTGTAATGTTAAGTGTGTGACTAACACCATCCCACGTTGCATCAAGACCGAGTGACTTCAGCCCCTGCAGGAGATACCATATTGGCATATAGGTAGTTGTAACTTTCCCATCTTTGGCGACGACGGTTTGCACGTGTGCTGTGTACGATCCTACTTGCAAAGTAGCGGTTGCCCTAGTCTGTACATTGGCCATCGTCACAGGCACATAAGTCAAGGATCCGAGTGTAATCCCGACGGCTAGGAATGACGGCAAAGAACGCACTCCCATACAGCGCCCCCCTTAAAATCAAAATATATGTACGAGAGATAAATGATCGCCACCGAATATATCACGCCAGTCATTACCTATCAAGGAGGATTGCGTTGGGTTCACAGATGGGTGGCCACTTGTCGGCTTAGTGGCGACGATGCCCAAGATTTAATCCGCTTGTGGTTGGGCGCCTTAACCTTCTCGCTACCCCAAGTGCCGAGGCTATCTGCTTGAAAAGAGTGCACTGAACACTAGACTGCTGGAAGTGCGCATATGTGCCAATTGCCCCACGACACTCCCCCGACTCCCTATATGACAGGCCTCGCGGGGAGTGAGAAGCAAAGAGCATACCCAGCACAACCAGTTAAGCAGAGTGTTATACTGAACGCTCTATCAGAAATTCATCTCCGCCTCGCAAAACCGCGGGTGTTTTGCATCCTTTTCTGACAGTACCGCCTTCGTCGTAGGCCATGGAATACCTAGATCCGGGTCGTCCCATAGGATGCCTCGGTCATGTTCGGGTGAATAATAAGAATCAACCTTGTACATCACGTGTGTGTTGGGGACAAGCGTACAAAATCCGTGCGCAAAGCCTTTCGGCACATAAAGCTGCCTGTGATTGTCTGCAGTCAAAATCACTGCAACCCAGCGGCCAAACGATGAGGAGTGGCGACGGATGTCGGGGACTACATCATAAATGGCACCTTGTGCGACACGTACCAGCTTTGTCTGCGCTGCGGGTTGTAATTGATAGTGTAAGCCTCGCACTGTTCCGGCGACAGCCGAATACGAGTGGTTATCTTGAATAAAATCCTCGTCTACACCCAGTGATGAAAATCCTTTCCGATTGTAACTTTCCGTGAAAAAGCCACGCCCGTCGCCAAACACATCGGGCTCTATCAGAAACACGCCTTCAATCCCCGTCTCAATTCTTTTCATAATAGACCTCCCTCCACTCCTGCATAAAGGCCTGTAGTGCATCACGCCATGGCCGTAAAGGCTCGAACCCAGAGGCGATGAGCATTGTCTGACCTAAAACCGAATATTTCGGTCTTGGGGCCGGCCTTGGAAATTCATCGGTCGTGCACGGAACGACCGGTGTTCGCAGACCCGCCTCCTTCAAAATGGCTTCCGCGAACTCGTACCATGAACACTGGCCACTATTTGTAGCGTGGTAAACTCCATAAGCCTCAGTCGCTACAAGATCTAGTAAGAAACGAGATAAATCCTTCGTATACGTTGGTGAGCCAGTTTGATCCGCCACAACTTTTAAGCGCTCGAGTTGCTCGGCCATTTTCAAAATTGTCTTCACAAAGTTACCGCCATAGCAGCCAAATACCCATGAAGTACGAACAATAAACCACCGGGTGGACAAGCCTTGAACCAGTAATTCTCCAGCGCGTTTCGACTTGCCATAGACGGATGTAGGGTTTGTATTGTCATACTCACCGTATGGACCGTCGGCATCCCCATCAAATACATAGTCTGTACTGATGTAGCACAACTTTGCTCCCGTTTCCTCCGCGACTATCGCCACATTTCGCGTCCCCAATGCATTCACCCGATACGCACTTTCAGGATCCGACTCCGCCAAGTCCACAGCCGTATAGGCGGCCGCATGTATGACTACATCCGGTTGCAACTCACGGACTTTCGAACGAACCAACGTGATATCCGTGATATCCATCTCCTGATGCGAAAGCCCAATGACTTCGACACCATTCCTTTGAGGATAGCGAACAAGTTCTTTACCCAGTTGTCCACTCGCACCCGTCACAAGTACTCTCAAAAGCGGCTCTCCCCCAATCGGGCACCGTACATCTTCTCGTAATAGTTCCGATACGTACCATCACGCACAGCGACCCACCACTCGCGATGATTGAGATAGCACTCGATAGTCTCGGAGATACCCGATTCAAATGTGTAGCGTGGCTTCCAACCAAGCTCGGCACGAATTTTGCGTGCGTCGATGGCATAGCGCCGATCATGCCCTGGTCTGTCCGCGATGTGACGAATCAAAGACTCAGGCTTGCCCAAATACTTCAGGACAGTTCGCACAATGTCGAGGTTAGTCCGCTCGTTGTTCCCGCCAATGTTATACACCTCTCCGCCTTTACCTTGGCGCATGACAAGATCAATGCCAGCACAGTGGTCCCAGACATGGAGCCAATCGCGAACTCGCGGTCCGTCGCCATACACAGGTAACGGTTTGTCCTCAAGAGCGTTGATGATCATGAGCGGAATTAACTTCTCAGGAAACTGGTAAGGACCGTAGTTATTGGAGCAACGGGTAATATTGACATCCATCCCATAGGTCTCGTGATAAGCGCGCACAATCAGATCTGCGCTAGCTTTGCTTGCGGAGTAGGGACTGTTTGGCTGTATAGGCGTCGTTTCCGTGAAAGCATCATCATCTGGGGCGAGAGTTCCGTAGACCTCGTCTGTTGACACCTGGACGAACTTTTTGACGCCGTACTTTTTCGCCGCGTCGAGAAGGACTTGTGTCCCCATGACATTTGTTCGCACAAACGCGCTTGGATCCAGAATACTCCGATCTACATGCGACTCCGCCGCGAAGTTGACAATTACATCAAAGCCTTGCTCAACGAGCGGCTCAATCTCGTTCGCATTTGTGATATCGGCCTTAACAAATGCATACTGCTTTGCGTCTACGTCCCTAAGGTTATCCAAGTTCCCTGCGTAGGTTAAAGCATCAATATTGACAATCTGGTCTTCCGGATGCGAAGACCGCATATAGCGAATGAAGTTACTACCAATGAATCCGGCTCCGCCAGTAATCAAGATTCTCATTGCGCCACCTCGAACATCTATGTGTAAAAACCTTTGTTATAGACTACCATTATCATATGGAGGGCCATAAAGAATGCTTTGGGCAAGTTCATGCGCTCTCGCCAACGACTTGTGGGTACCGGCATCCGTCCACCAGCCCTGAAGCACGTCATACGTAAGCAACCCTCGCCGCAGGTACTCATTATTGACATCTGTGATTTCGAGCTCGCCGCGAGCCGAGGGCTTCAGCGTTCGAATAATACTGAAAACGTCCGAGTCATACATATAGATACCAGTAACAGCATAGGAGCTCTTTGGTTTCGTTGGTTTTTCTTCAATACCTACAATGTGATCTCCGTCAAGCTCTGGTACACCATAACGCTCGGGATCATGCACTTCTTTGATCAATATCTTAGCCCCGTGTCGTTGCTGGTGAAATCGATGCACATATGGTGAAATATCATCTTCAAATACATTATCCCCAAGAATGACAACGAGTTGATCCTTACCAACAAACTCTTCCGCAAGTCCCAATGCCTGCGCGATACCACCCGCCTGATCCTGAACGCGATAGGTAAATTCAGCCCCAAAGGCATGACCGCTTCCTAACAAGTTCACCACGTCACCCATATGTTCCTTACCGGTGACCACTAGGATATCCCGTATATCGGAGGAGATAAACTTATTGATGGCATGATAAATCATTGGATATTTCCCAACAGGCAGGAGATGTTTATTTGTGATTTTTGTAAGCGGGTACAAGCGAGATCCTGTCCCGCCGGCTAAAATTACGCCTTTCATCCGAGTCCCCATCAGTACGCCCCTCTCAGAACCCTACAAATTAGGTATGCTCATCGACAAAATTATCATAGCCGTAACCGAACTATTTAAAGTGATCCACGCAGTGCGACCGTCACGCCTTTTCAAAGAAGCTATTCCGCATTGTGATCGATAACCTCGCCCCGTTTCGCCCCCCGTGTGCCCAAACATGCTTAAGCCAGCACCCTACTTAACTCTTCGTCAAAAAAAATCGATTTAACAACCTTATCATGGATCACCTCCAAACCTTTGGAGTAAGAGCTCCTACCCGTTCCAAGTGAACGTTTGGCATCATCCTCTATCGCCCAAGTGAGAAGCCCTACTGTTGAATGACTTTCCAACAGGTTGAATACAACCCTTAAGTCGCGCCTCGTGTGGTAAGTGCACCACAACTCAAAGATTGCACCGAGGGCTTCCTCGCTATGAATATTTTCGCTTTTTAGCAACTCCGCTAGCTTAACCTCCACCCCGTGGTCCACATTGTTGAAAGAGCGAAGTGTTCCACCTGTGAGATGCGCCACTGCACGACTTGAGTCAAAGCTAAAGTCTTCTTTATCGAGTGTTAGGAAAGGACTGTAATAGGGATCATCAATGATGTACTTGCTCCATTTTGCCCTAAGCATGTCCATCTCCCACTTTGTGACTCGAGGATCACGGGATGCAGACTCGTGGTGAATAAGCTGGGCATGTGGAGTTACCAAGTTTCTGTAGCCCAGTTCAAACACCCTAATGCAAAAGTCAACATCATTATAAGTGACTGGGAAATCAATCTGGTCAAAACCACCGGCCTCACTGAAAATGTGTTTTTGAACAGCTAGACACGCTCCTGTCACAGCTAGGTAATTCCTAACAGAGATCAAACTTCCAAAGTAACCGGGACTCGAATTAGGAAATCCTCGATGTGGGTGCGCCGCCGCTCCCCCGAGGCCCACGGCGATTCCTGAATGTTGAATGCGCCCGTTTGGATAAAGAAGCTTCGCTCCTACACACCCGACACCAGGCCGAGTTGCATGAGAAACCAACCCCTTTAGCCAATCCCGTGTAGTGACCTCTATATCGTTGTTCAAGAAAACCAAAACATCCCCTGACGCATGTGCTGCACCGACGTTGTTTAAACGAGAATGATTAAACTGGCCATCGTCGCGAACGACGGCAATCCCTTTGTCGCTTAAACACTGTAAAAATTTCAGGGTTATGGAATCACGACTTCCATTGTCGACGACCATCAACTCATAATTCTTTTAGTCGGTTCGCGTCAGTGGACTGTTAGCACACTGATGCAGTAAGTCGTGATTACATTACCTTGGACTATTTACAGTGTTTAAGCCACAAAGGGATTGCCGCCGTTCGCGACGATGGCCAGTTTAATCATTCCCGTTTAAACAACGTCGGTGCAGCACATGCGTTGTTTAAACGAGAATGATTAAACTGGCCATGGTCGCGAACGACGGCAAACCCTTTGTCGCTTAACCACTGTAAATAGTTCAAGTTCATTTAATCACGACTTCCATTGTCGACGACTATCAACTCATAATTCTTGTAGTCGGTTCGCGTCAGTATACTGTTAACACACTGATGCAGTAAGTCTTGTCGGTCCCTTTTACATATAATAATGGGAACTTTAGGTTCGGAAGAGAGATTATAGTACATATAATAATGGAAACTTTAGGTTCGGAAGAGAGATTATACGTCACCCGGTAGTAACCATCTATGCCGGCTTGCTCAACGCTTGCACTAACCCTATTATGCGATAAATGCTCCTCTAGCGCACGGCGTCCCCGTTCGTACGCATATGGCTTCGTGTTTGACGCAAGGGCAACCGACCCCTCAATCATTCGCCAGTGGTAGGCTATGTAGCGGACGTGCCCGATTTTATCGGTCAGAGCTGACGCACGAAGAATCAGGTCGTAGTCTTGGGAACCGTCAAAATCGCTCCTCAAACCGCCTACTCGTTTTAGAAAATCAGCCCTATAAAGACAGAAATGGGTGATATAGTTATGCGAATACAAAAGGTCAGGTGACCAATCTGGCTTGCAGAATGGATCGCTTCTTCTACCGCGGGAATCAATCTTATCTTCATCGGTGTATATCACATCATAGGGCGCTTCCTGTATCTTGCGGACAACCATTTCTATCGCCCGAGGATCCAACTCGTCGTCGTGGTCTAGAAACCCAACATAATCACCCGTGGCCAACCCGATCGCTAAATTACTCGCATTGGAAATACCAGTACTGCCAGCTGAACAGACAACTTTGACCCTTTTATCACGAAGTTGATATGAGGCAAGCAGAGACGCAATTTCCTCGTCTGCAGGGAAGTCATTGCATATGCAAAGTTCAATATTAGGATAGGACTGACGGAGAACAGAGTCTACAGCTAGTCGTAAATATTCTGGCTTAACACGGTATACGGGCATCACGATAGAAATTAAACACTTTTAATCATCGTCCTCCCCACTGATAGTCGCATCAGCGGCCGTTACAACTGAATTCTCCATTTACCTTACGAACCGCTGATAGCCCCACGTCTCCTGAGTGCTGAGACGAAGCTTTACTACTGAAGCAGTACCCATTATGCCTCTTTTGCGGACGGAGCCGGCGAGTTTTCTCCATTCACTCATCTTCGAGACTCTATATATAATTTCCCTAATGTACCGAATTGCTCCCATGCAAATACACCTCACTAAATCTTAAATTGAATTCAGATGCAAGTACGCCTGTATTTGTTCTTTCGCTGTCCCTACACTCGCCGTGCCATCTCCTTTCAGTAGGAGCACGTTCTCACACAACCGTTGTATGGAAGAAAGATCATGCGACACATACAAGACAGTAACTCCTCCTGCTCGTAGTTCAGAGATTTTTCTAAGACACTTTTCTTGAAAATTAGAATCTCCCACCGACAGAACCTCGTCCGCAATTAGCACTTCCGGCTGAGAGTGTACAGCTACAGAAAAAGCCAGACGCATATACATACCCGATGAATAATATTTGACTGGCACGTCAATAAACTTTCCATCTATGCCCGAAAAATCAACGATAGATTCGAGTTCCCTTTTCAATTCACTCTTGGTAAGGCCTAGAATAGTCCCATAAAGGAATATATTCTCCCTTCCTGTCAGATCAGGTTGGAATCCTGCCCCAACCTCCAAAAGCGACGATACCCTCCCCTTGACGGAAACAGTCCCTTTGTTCGGATAGAGGATGCCTGCAGCCATTTTGAGTATGGTGCTCTTACCAGCACCATTCGGACCAATAATCCCGAAAGTCTCACCCTCAGCGACCGCAAACGTTAAATCGCGCACGACCCCATGTCGGGTATGCTCTCCGTACTTCCTTCCTTTACCCAAGACTGACACAATTGCATCTTTAATCCCATTCGTTCTGTGGCCAATCAAGAAATACTTGGTAACTCTATCAAATTCTACAACCAAACTCCCACCCCTTACAGGTACTCAACAAGATCTCGTGACCACTTTTGAAACAATCCCATCGAGGCAATTAATAAAATTACTGATCCGGCAATACACAGGCCGAGCAAGTTCCATTCAGGAGGTTGACCGTAGAACAAAACACGACGATACGCCTCGATGTAGTCAGCCATAGGGTTAAAGTAGAGAATAATTCTTAGCTTCAATGGAACATGCGATAGAGGATACACAACAGGGCTTACGTAAAACCACGCCATTAATGCCACCTGCATAAGGTGATATACATCGCGAAACCTAACAGTCAGAATCGACAAGAGCAACGAAAGCGACGTCATGAAAATTAGCTGCGCCAACAAAATCAAAGGAAAATATAGTACATTGATGGTCAGAGATCTATGATAAGCCAGAATAGCAAATAATAATATAATTAACGTGAAGATAAAGTTTAAAAAATTTGATATAATTAAAGATATAGGTATTACCTCTCTGGGAAAGTATACCTTCGATATTAGTGACCCGTTATTTACTAATGAGTTGGTACTCGACAGCACACCAGACTGAAAGAAGTTCCATGGAAGTTCACCTATCAGAAGAAAAAGAGTGAAGTCTTTAATATCACTTCGTAAAATAAACTTGAATGCCACCACATATACCACAAGCATTAACATAGGATTCAACATCGACCAAATAAAACCTAAGAAAGAGTGCTTATACTGTAGACGCAGCTCTTTTAGGGCTAAATTCACCAAAAGTCCACGATATCTATAAACCTCATACATCTTCGTAATCAAATTATCATCTCCGTGTCATAGAACGTGCTATATATTTTCAGCTGGCGGAACATCAAACTCCACTGGATAACGTTTATCATGTAAACAGATGGGGTTTACGTGTCCAAAACCGAAGCATTCCGAATCAGACGATACGTCCCGCCTCACTGACAATTAACACAAGTTCGCATCAACTGTTACAGCGCTCACCCCCACCTCCAATGACACGGGATCTTGTCCCCTCACGTAAGCCATTCCACAAGCATCTAGATAAGTTTTATACCTGCCTTAACTACGTATCTCCACATTGATCCATAGAATGAAAGTCGTGACCTAATGGTACTCTTTCCCCCATTCCCGCCTTTAAGGTGCACCGTTGTGGCGTTACCCTCATACCAAACCTTAAAGTTGCATTCGATTATCCTGCGACACCAATCTACATCTTCCCCATACATGAAGTAATCTTCATCTAATCCGCCCACAATTCGATAAACCTGTTTCGGTACCATCATGAATGCACCGCAAATACATTCCACCTCATAACTTCCAAATTCATCCAGATAAGTAAGGTTATAACTCGAGAATAAGCGCGATTCCGGAAAAAGAAATGAGAGTCTCGTAAGCCTAGAAAAGCTATTCCACAGGGTCGGTAACGACCGTCTGCACGCCTTATCAATAACCCCGCTTGGTAATTCAAGCCTGCAACCAATCGCGCCTATCCCAGGGTTCTCCTTCAACCGTGCTAGGCAAACCTCAATAGCGCGTTCCCCGACAACCGTATCGGGATTAAGCAACAGGATGAAATCCCCATTTGACTCCTCCATCGCCCGATTGTTACCGTACGCAAACCCTCTATTTTCGGCTAGCGGTAACAGACGAAATGCCGCAAATACATCTGCGGCCGCTGACACTTGGTAGTCTTTCAGCCACTCTAACGTCCCATCAGTTGAACCGTTGTCAGCAACGATAACTTCCAAATCCCCGGAAGAAGAGCAGCGTTCCAAAGACGCAAGGCAATTTGGCACCACCCTCAGCGAGTTATATGTGAGAAGGATAACAGAAATCATGACTTTCCCTCCCTGCACCCTTCCTCGCTACTAGCTCGGACCGAACTCGCCAATGATATCGCCAATGAGCAACGATCAATCTGGTCGCAAACCACCACACATTTGGTCTTTTCAAAGCGAGCATCATATATCGACCCAATTCTACACAAATCGCCATGACAACGCCAAACGAAAAAGTTGGAACGTGCCGCACAAGTAGCGCAATTTGGTTTGCGAAGGAATGACCCGTAGCTATGACGCTCGGTCGAGTCCCGCGCTTCCACCCCCGCCCATGTATAGCGACAGCATCCGGGTTATATAAGAAGCGCCACGCAAATTGGCGGGCGCGCCAGCATAAATCCACGTCCTCCTTATATAAAAAGAATACACTGTCGAGTATGTCTCCACTCCGAAGCATCACATCCTTCAACATCGCGACTCGGTACACTGCTGCAGCCCCGCAGACACCCCAAACCTCACACATTCCTGACCATCGGTTATCATCCTTTTGCTCAGATCCCCGATCGCGCACATGATAAAAAGACCACATCTCGAGTCCTGCACTGTCGAGCCGCCCGTCTGGCCGACACAGTTTACCAGTGACACCACCAATCGACGCATCCGCGCACAGTGACTCAATCGCCTTCGCAACATACTCGGAGTCAAGCACCACGTCTGGGTTCAGTGTGATCACAACATCCATGCCACGGTCTATCGCCATACGAAACCCTACGTTATGCCCCGAGGCGTACCCAATGTTCCGGCCGATGGGCACCACATCAACACGCCCAGCCTCGACAATTCCAAGGGTGTCGTCCTCCGACCCATTATCGATCACGACCACTCGCTCAATGCGCGCCGTTTGGCTCGTAACTGCATCCAAGCACGCACGAATCACATTCGCACTGTTATACGTCACAATCTGCACTTGAATGCGTAATCCGATGTGACCACTGTCAATACGCATTCTCATGCACAAATCCATCCTTTATGGTCCTCCAGACAATCTGAATGTCCATCCAGAAAGACCAATTTTCGATGTACTCAATGTCATATCGAATTCGCTCGGCAATCGACGTGTCGCCCCGCCACCCGTGAACCTGTGCCCACCCCGTAATACCAGGACGCACACGGTGTTTAATCATGTACCTCGGTATTTCGTCTCGGAACTGCTCAACAAATACGGGTCGTTCGGGCCTCGGCCCAATGACGCTCATATCGCCGATAAATACGTTCCAAAACTGCGGTAGTTCATCGAGGCTTGTCTTCCGCAGAAATGCTCCTAGACGAGTGCGGCGCGGATCGTCCTTGACTGTCCAGCCGAGATCGCGTGTGTTCAACGATTCTTTATCGTCTCGCTCGACTTCAGACAAGTGATTGTCCCAGCGCATCGTACGAAACTTGTACATCTTAAAGACACGGCGGTTTTTGCCAACCCGTTCCTGCACAAATAGCACCGGCCCTGGTGAAGTCAACTTTACCGCTATGCAAAGACCTGCAAATAACGGAGAAAGTAAAATCATAACCATTGCACTAAATGTGATATCAAAGCAACGCTTGATAGCAGCGTTCATGGCGTCGTCAAGAGGAACGTAGCGAGTGTCTATCAGAGGCATATCGCCGAACGATTCGAACCTAGGTCGAGCAGGAAGCAGATCAAAGTAGTCAGGGAGAATTAAAGACTGCACTCCTACCGCTTCGCATGCGATAAGCACCTCCCCAAGCTCAGCAACGCGATCCCTTGGCATCGCAATGACCACTTGATCTACCAATTGCTGTTTTAACACACGAGCCACATCTTGTACATTGCCAATCTTCGGTACACCGTACCGCTCTCGTGAGGTTTGCCCCATATAAGCCGCATCATCGTCTTCGTGTTCAAGGTAACCGATTACCCTATAACCAAACCAAGATTGCCCCTCTAGAGCCTCAACAAACCTTGCCGCGGCCATACTCCAACCAACCAGCAAGACATACCGTTGATTGAGCCCGCGCATCCGCATTGCGCGTAACATCATTCGCAAGGCCAATCGCTCAAGTAACATGAGCCCAAAGTACGAAACAGCAAACAGAACGAGCACGTCACGCGAAAACTCCTGCATCTTTGCAAAATACAATGTCGCCATAAGCACGACAACGCCGATGACGAGGCTTTTCGCAATGTTGTACAACTCGAAGAACAGCGACTTTGCACGCATGGGTTGATCTAACCCTGCCACACCGTTCGCTACCATAAAAATCGCAATACCAAAAAGCAGCGGTCCACGGTAATAAAGTAGCGGCTCATTACCACCATGCTGCAGCAACCCGGAATCAAACTTCAGCCACCAAGCCAGCAAAAAACTTGCAACAATAATGATGGCATCTAAAAACATCAACAAACGACGAAACATTTGCTGATATGTACGAAACATGCCATCACCCAACCCAAGTGCAGTTTGCTATCAATGGGAGTATAACGCATCCCGGTCAATTGGAAAAGTAAGTTTCGACATATTCCTGCAATTGGCGACATTCCTGATACCTTTGCTCCGGGAACGCACAGCGCAGTATTAAACAGAGGTCCAACAGGATGTGTTGAATTTGTCCTAACGTTAAAGCAATCGGTAGTTTGGATATATCGGAATTCATGACTCGATTGTATATGCCAGGAACTAATCAAAACGTGGCGGAACGCTGTATAAAAGGGATGGCACGGGGCAATACGTCATCGTCGTCTCCGCCCAAGGAGAGGGTTACGGCCCTTCCAACTATGCGGTTGCTGGCGTCATCGATGTTCAAGACGACCCAACTTCCAATTCCAAATTATGATTGTGGTGACTAGCAACTTGGGCTTCCTTCTTGCGGCTGCCCGCCTTCTCGGTGGGCAGCCGCTTGTCTATTGGAGAAGTGCGAGTATTGTTCGCAACCACTCTCTGGTTGCGGTGTCACTTCCCATCGAATCCTGGCGATTTGCCGTGGTAGAATAGACTTGTCTGTCATAATCTGTTGCATTGGAGGATTCAAGTGGCTATTCAACTTCGTTGGCGCGTGCTCACAACAGTCATAGGCTTCATCATTGCCGTTGGCATCTGTGCGCTCCCGTTTCTCTCAAGTGCGGTCTTCTTTCCACCAGGACAGTACACACTCGATGTCATCCTTGGAGCCATCCTTGCCACTCTATGTGGCTTCTTCGCTTTTCACAAACGATTCCGGGCCTGGGTGCTCAAAGATGAACATCTCCATTATGGCGATCTCGCCGTTCTCCTCCTTGTCTTACTGTATATTGTCGCTATCTTCTACGCTGCGGATTCCAATCTGGCGGTGACGGGTGCGCTCAATTACACAATCCTACTCCTACCCTATTTTGTGTTGCGACTCCGAAGTCTGCGACATTTGATTGGTCCTTGGATTGGCATTGGTTTTGCTGGAGCTTCGTTTGTTGTCAACGTGATCGGAATTCCGAATGGCTGGGGGCAGTTCCACACGCCATTTGCCACTGAAACCAATCCGCAAGGACAAATTCAGATTGCATCGCTATTCCAATATCACAACTCGTACGGTGCTTTTGTTGCCAGCATCGCAGTTGCTCTTTTGGTATGGAGCGCTCGCACGACCTGCACCTGGTGGAAACGTGCAGCAGCACTCATGGTGGCAGGGCTGAACATTGCCGGCGTTTTTGCAAGTGAATCACGAGGCGTTCTGGCCATCTGGGCCGTCGTTATGATTTTTACAGCCATTGGTATGCGCGAATTCAAGGAAAGCCCAACCGCCGTACGCAATCGATTTATTGGCGACTCGTACATCGCAATTGTGGGGGGACTGGCTGGTTACGAATTGGTCCACCATGCTATAACGCATCACAGCGCTACGAGTGGATGGGTCGGAATCCTCGTTTCTATCATTGTCCCGGGCCTGATTGCCTATCTGCGGCATCTTTGCAGGCGTCAAATTGGCCGGATGTCCGTGAAAACGGGCCTCATCGCCCTGATTGCCGTGGGCGTACTCGTGGCCGTCCTTGGCGCTTTGGCCAAGCATCATGCAATCGCACAGAAGCTATCTGCCTATAAAGTACATCAGCTCAGCGTTTCGCAACGATTCATTTTCTGGCGGGATGGCTTACACATCCTTGCACGTAACCCTGTGACAGGAAGCGGTTATGGCGCATGGGAAGCCATGTACATGCGTGTGCAGTCATATCCATACTACAGCAACCAATCCCACTCCTTTGGCGTGGATACCCTCATCAATGTTGGTATCCTTGGCGCGCTGTGCATGATTGCACTCGTATGGCCTATGTTTCGCAACATGATTTGGCCCCCACGCCACAACGCCCCATCCCGGCCTCCTCTCGTGTACGCGTTTATTGCTGGTGGTTGGATGGCTTTTTGCCATAGCCTCATGGATTGGGACATGGCTTTTCTATTTCTCTTAGTTTTGTTCTTCGCAGGTGCTGGTGCGGCCAGCGCATTAACGCCGCCTGTCCGTCTGTTATCTACACGTCGTGGATGGCAACTCGGTTTCTCTCTAGGAATTGGTGCCGTGTCCATTGCTGCATGTCTCGTCAGCATCGGCGGCGTAATATCCACGCGATTGGCCAACCTAGCTAGCGAAGAGTCCCCAGTCGCGGCACTTGGCACATATCGATCCGCCTTTGCCTGGGCTCCTTACAATGGCAATTATCTGGCGAATGCAGCCTCAGCATTGCTGCAAACAGGAGACACCGCGCAAAATCAGCAAACTGCTGAACAATGGATGGAAGAGGCCGAAGCACGTAGCCCTTATTCGTCGTCCTTTGCCGCCAACTACGCACAGTTGGCCTATAATCTCTCTAATTTTAAAACGGCGTACAAGCAAGCGAAACTTGCTGAAAAAAACGCGCCCTACTGGCCCAACAACATGTCCCTCGCCCTGTCGGCGGGAGTTGTCTATGGCCTTCAAACAGCAGCCGAAGACCCATTCTCGGCGAAGGCAGCACTGATTGACGTAGTCCATTTGTATAACCAGGCATTAATGTATCAGCGGCATGTTAATGCACTTCCGTCGTACCTTCCACCGTCTGTGCCTTACCAATTGAATGGGTTCAGCATCGTATCTGCCGCCGCCGCCGACTATCTACTTGGCGATCCCGCCGCCGCAGCCCAGCTTGCCGCCACGCAGATCAACAGCAACGTCCAGCATACACAGGAGACCGCCATCATCGTGCAGATGCTTGCGACTGACAATCCGAATCTACCAAATTTCGTGAAGGCACACCCGGACATTCAACCTTCCTACCAATTGTTGCGCACTGCACAACAGTATATTGGCAAGTAGCTGGTTCTATAGAACAACAAGCGCCAACGTTTCGCGTTGGTGCTTTTTTTCAGTCCGAAATTGTGGTATGAATAGAGTAGAATGCACGTGATGTGTGTCGAAATTTGCGATATGGGGGATTCTATCGTGGCTGTTTCTGTAACCAATATTCCTGGCATTACCTACAATTTACCGAGTGATATCAACTCCGGATCTCCCATCCAAGAGTCCCAATCTTCCTTCGCTGCTGAGTTGCAACAAGTTCAAGTCGCTTTACAGCAACTTGAAGCTAAAGATCCTGCTCCGTATCTTGGGGCAAGTTACTCACCGGCTCCTACAACACTACCTCAACCGGTGCAAGCCTATTGGAACGCATCGGAGACTCTTGCCTTAAACGAGGATGGATACGCAGAGTCACAAGCACAAGAGGTTCATCAGGACCTAGTTGTTGCCGGGCAGGACGCTCAACTCGTCCAGGGCACACAAGCATCCTTACTGGGTGCTAACATTGCGAATGGCGAAACTGCACTTGTCGGATATGACGGCAAAGCTTATTACGTGACCAATGATAATGGTCAAGTTTATGCTGCACTCGTCCCAGATGCCGTATCACCAACCCTTAACAAGTAAGGAGAGGACATTTACCTCCATTTTATGTTCGCGCCGCTCCAAACGGCGCGATTTTGTCGTCGTGGACGACATAACAGGATAGACTCGCTATTATCTCACATTTTCAATTCTCCTCAATCTGGTTGCTACCCAAGATTCCAACCGCCATCTTCAGAGAATAGTTGTGATCCGTATTAAAAGGCAACATATATTTAACAGGTCAACGAAGATCTGATGTCTACTCAAAATCGTGTACGGCCGACATGCAACCTTTATGGCGTGCAAAGCTGCTACTACACCTTCATAGCTTAAAGAAAGCGGCCTGGGCAACTGCCCAGACCGCTTTGTGCACAAGCAAAGATACTAGTATTACCAGTAGAGCTCGCCAACCGACACACCATTTGTAGTGTATGGATTGCTGGAGCCGATGTACACGGCACCATTCGAGCCGTACTGCGGGTTGATACCAGTGCCACCGTACGTATACACGTTGTAGGTCGCGGCAGCAGCTCCCGCCGGGGTGGGGCTCGAGGACCACGCAAGAGACGTTCCAGCCCAATACGGTACCGTACCAGCTTGTAGCGTGAGCGTTACCTGCCCATTCGCATTCGTGTAGACAGTGAACCAATCAGCCGATTTGCTCCAAGAAATCACATTCGGCACGTATACCCCGTTGTAACCCAAGGAAGCGTCGTAGCTGTTGTCAAGAGCAACCGGCGTTTGCTGCGGAGCGTACGAACCACTTACGTCCTCGGTAAGCGGCGTACCATTTACCGCTGTAACCCAAACGTTTGCTTCGTTACCATCAAATGCAACGTTTACAGGTCCATTGGCGACAGGATTGCCGTTGCTATCCAATACCGTAAAGGTAACATTTGAGGAGTGATTGCTAGCATCGAGCAAATCAGTACGATAACTTTGAACGTTCGTCACGGAATTGGCCGGTGCAACCACCGTGTACGTAGCCGTAGCCTTCGCGCCATTCTCGTCCGTGATCGTCAGCGTGGAGCTGCTGCTGCTGCTGATCTGGACGAAGAAGTACGGATTTGCAAACGTACCGAGCGGATATCCGTCAAACGTCAGCGTATACTGCTGACCCACCGGAGCAGCGCTGTTGTATGTTACAACCAATTGGCCGGTCGAAGGTGTACCAGCACCCTTGCCGGAGAGCGAAACACCGTTGATGTACGTGAAGTAACCGCTCGTCAGCGACAGGTTGTAAATGTCACTTGCGCCGGTCAACAAGCCACTCGAATTCTCAGGCAACACGTACAACGCTTCGCTCGTAGAGAGATTCGTAACCGAGTTCGGATACACATACGTGCTGGACGGACTTGGCGTCGTCGTCACGCCAAGCGTTGTAGCAGCCGCGCTGGACGTCGGAGCGTTCGGGTTGACGTACGTGATCTTGTTCGTGACCAAGTTGGTCGAACCAGCAGTCGCCGTAACCGTGAAGCTGTCCGGCTGATAGTCGTTCACGTAGACAGTTGCCTCGCCATTTGCATCCGTATAGGTGCTGAATGTCGAACCGTTGCCATACGTGTCGCCAATTGCCGAGCCAAGCTTCTCGCCGGTGCTGGTCGAGAAGAAGGCAGTCGACGTGCTCGTTCCGTTCAGTTGGAACGCAACTGCCACACCGGACTGCGGTTTGCCGTTCACATACGGCAGAGCGACAACAATCGGAATCACGCCAGTCGATTCGTTCGTCGGGGTGGAGATGTTAGCTTGTTACTTCCAATCCGGTGTGATCACACCGTCACTGTTCGCAAAACCAACATAGACCGGCGTAGCCGAAGACGTACCGGTGAGCGGTGCGCTCAGCGACACGGCGTAGCTGCCGATACCCTTCACCGTTGCGCTCGCAACGCCCTGTGCGTTCGTCGCGACGGTAGCAGACCAGCCTGTGCTCGTAGCCGATACCGACACATTGGTCGAACCGCTTGTGACCGTCGGAGCGTTAGCACCAGCAAAATTGAAGGTCACGTTCGCGTTCGGAACCGGGTTGCCGTTTTGGTCGGTAACCGTGGTCGAAACCGTCACGCCGTTGCCGGTCTGGTCAATAGCCGGAGAAGCAAGCGTACCCGTACCAACCGTCTGACCAGTCAGCGAGATCTGGCTCAGGTTGATGGAAGTAGCCTGCGGCGTGCTGATGTTCAGACCAGTTTGACCGCTGAACGAACCATGAATGTTAAGAGCCGTCAAGAGGTTGTTGACGTAGTAGATCGGCAGGTAGGTCGTTTCCTGCGCCTTTGGACCACCCGCTGGATCCTTCGCAGCTTGCGTGTTGAACATCTTCACAACCGTGCCGTTCACGGTAACAGTCGTGTTACCAGTGCCAACGCCACCCGCAACTGAAATTGTAGATGCGTTCACGCCAGGAGCGGTAATCGCCCAGGTGTGGGTCGAGCCGTTCCACGTAGCCGTCAACCCGATCTTAGCAAGCGCTTGGTCAAAATAGTAGATAGGGAAGAAGCCTGTAGTATTACCGGAATCTTGGCCGGTCATTTCATATGGATTCGACAAAACTTGACCATTTACCACAATCGGGAGCTGGCCAGCTTGTGTCAAACCAGTGGAAGACGATGTTGCAGCAAACGCAAGCGGGCTAGCTGCGCCGAGCACAACTGCTGCTGCAGCAAAACTCGTAAGTGTACGTTTCAAAACGTTTCTCCTCCCATGTTCAACAAGTGAGATGAGTACTGAAGATTGGTGACGAAGGTCACCTACCCTTGGCCATCGTCACTGTCCCTGTACGTCCATGTCGATATTCATACAATTCTATCAACCCTGGCTCAAGCCATCGTTCCATGTCACAGGCGCTGACGAATCTATTCGAATCGACATTCTCGACCTACAGGAAGACATCCCTCCCTTCAGTGTTATAGCACCAGAATTCTATGTCTCTAACTAACCCCACGTTTGCACGTATATAAAACGCGTGAGGCATTTTGAACAATCTGGCGACCAGTCTAATCTGCTTAGAAGATTATGTATCCTAAGACAGCAGCCTCAGTCTCGCATTATACGCTTTCTTTCCATGCAAGTAAAGTGCACGAAAGGAATGATAGCGTATTTTCATCAATTTTTTGACCTAATCAAGGTAACTTCCAGTGTCAGTCCTTTCAACCACGCTAAGTTATTCGTCAAGCCATTTTGTTTTGTGGGTGCCCTTCGAAAAAAATTAATTGTGGTTGTAGGCGAGCCGCTTCGTTGAAAACGTCGCTTCAAATGCACCATGGATGTAGACGTTGCCCACCCACCTTTCGTTTCACCATTCCGCAAATTTTTTGATTCCCACCTCCCTTCCTGCTACATTCGGTAATGGAGGGCGTTCTGGATATGCCATTTACAACACTTGTACAACATCACACAGATGAAATCATCGAGAAAAAATCGCGCTTCATCGCCGACGCATTTCCCATTCGGTCTGTGGCGGACGCCGAGGCGGCGATTCAGCTTATCCACGACCAGCACCCCGGCGCACGCCGTCATGTGTATGCCTATCGCATCGGAATTGGCGTACCGTACGAGCGATTCTCCGACGACGGAGAGCCGTCGGGCACCGCTGGCCGCCCCGTTTTGGAGGTCTTGCGGCGTCAAGGCATCGACAACGCCTTGGTCGTCGTCACGCGCTATTTCGGTGGCATTCTGCTCGGCGCAAACGGGCTCGTCCGCGCCTATACAGAAGCCGCCGCAGCCGCCTTAAGCGCCGCCCCTAAACTCGCCTGTCAGCCCATGGTCGAGTTGAACGTGACATGCGACTACAGCCACTACGGAAAGCTCGAATACCAGCTCGCCCAAAGCGGGATTGCCCTGCGCAATCCTGCATTCGCGGAGACGGTGTCCTTTCAGCTCATCATCCCGGCAGAAGAGGCCGACTCCCTGACCCAACATTTGGCCGATTGGACAGGCGGGCAAGCGCACATCGATTATCATCCGCCTGTCTACATGGGCCTGACACCAAGCTGCGAAATCGTTCGCGACGTCTGGGTAAAGTCACCTTCCTGAGGCCTTGGCTTATACACTCGGATACGGCACGCTGCGTGCGCCCTGAAGGATCAAAGACGCCCTCGCTTCGCGCAGGCGCGACAACACCTTCGGCCGCGGCATAAGCACATCGATGGTCGCCACGTCGGCAATCTTCAGTCTCGTAGCAGCCGGCGAAATGACGTCGGCGGCGACAATCGCGTCCATGCGAAAATAACCATGTGCGCCGTCGTTGCGGCTGAAGGGTTCTCTCACCTTAAGCGGCGCATAGACGACATCGGCACTGGGAATGGCAAGCGGCACATACAGCGACACACGCAAATCCTCCTCACAGGCGCGGCGCAGGTCGCGCTGCGAGATGGAGAAATGTTGCAACATACTTCTCTTTACCCATTGGCAGCGCCAAGGTAGATAGAATAGACCGCGCGACGTCACGACCAATGTGTTGTTTCCATTGCAATAAACAGGGATAAAGGCGAGTAAGTCATCTGCCAGTTGCGCAATACCTGGCGCATCTTCGCGCACAAATACATCTGCACCAGCAATCGGGTGCACAGTTCCGTCAACAACCATCATCTTCACGCTGAGGGCTCCTTCCCATAAGACATCCATTCATTCAATACAACTAACAACCTTGGTAACTCCTTCTATCGACAAAGTTTATTCTACCTCGACTAATTTTGTCAATTTATTCTTTGTATTTGAATTATTACAATAGGAGACTTCCCGCAAACTCGTTCCATCGCCGCGTCATACGCCGCTCCCCATATCCCAAAACGAGACTCGCCATGTAGTCTACACGGTCTCTTCATCCGCGCGAAAAAGTCACCTCCTCGCTACACTCGTCCTGCATGCAATCACAACCGGGCCGGCCTGGAGAAACGAGGCTTATGTGAACTGGCTGGAGATGGATGTTACCCATTTGGTCATCGCGGCACAGCATCCGTGGGGGCAACGGGATCGACAAGAACTGTTGAGCGCATTTCTGCCGCTCTTGCGCCGTGTAGCGCGTATCTATCAAAATGTCGCAGGCTATGACGAGGCGTATCAGGAGGCATGTCTCGCACTGCTGCGGGCCATTGCGACGTACCGCGCGGAAGCAGGGCCGTTTCCCGCCTATGCGAAGGCGCGCGTGCACGGCGACGTCCGTACCGCCATGCGGCGCTTGTGGAGGGCGGCCGAACGGCAGGCGTTTGCACCACTGGCGACGAGCGATGACGATACCCATCCCACGGAAATCGGCGAAACCCTCGCCCACGTTACTCACTTCTCACACAACAGCGAGCCATCCGGGGATGCCGTAGACAGGTGCCTGTTGCAAGACGTGATCGAACGCTTGGCGGCATCTGCGGGACTTTCGGCCCGCGAGCGCATGTGGCTCGACGCGGCGCTTTGCGGCCAGACGACAGAAGAAATGGCCAAAGCGCAGAGCGTGAGCTACGATACCGCAAAGACATGGCGGCGGCGCGCCATCGAGAAGCTGCGTCGCGCGGCGGCGAAGGCCGGTCTCACGGCAAGCGAGATCCTCTGACGCCACAAAGATACTTCATACGGTAATTGGGTCATACAGCAAAACAGCCTGCACCGTCGCTGTGACGTGCAGGCTGCCTTGTGGAGCGAAACCCTCACTCTGCGTCGACCAAGGCAAACAGGATGGTCGCTTCCGCAACCAACGCACCATCGACATACGCCTTGCCAACGCCTCGGCCAATGCGTCCCTTTAAGCGGTCAATCCCGACTTCCATATCCAACTTGTCCCCAGGACGCACCTGACCGCGAAAGCGCGCGCCATCGATGCCCGACAAAAGCGGCCGCTTGCCCGCAAACGCAGGTTGCGACAGGATGGCAACGCCCCCAAGCTGCGCCATCGCCTCGACAATCAAGACACCAGGCATAATTGCATATTCCGGAAAGTGCCCCGTAAAATGCGGCTCATTCGCCGTCACGAGCTTATAGCCCTTGACCTTGCTACCGTCGATCTCGGTGACGCGATCAACCAATAAAAACGGGTAGCGATGCGGCAGGATCTTTTGAATCTCCTCGACATACAACGGCAAAGACAGTTCCAATCAACGCACCCTCCATCAATAGACGCGGCGTCGCACCGCGATGATTTCCATGCTGAGCACATAGCGAATGGTCGTCACATAGGATAAGCCCACCGTAAACCATAATACAATGTCCCCGCTTTGCAGGTTTGGCCAGGCAAGGATGGACGAGCAAATCGCCAGATAATAAAAGCAGGTGGTCACCTTGCCCCAGACATTGGCCTTCGGCACGGCGCGCTTGCCTTGAAAGTAGAAAAACGCAGCCCCGAGGATCATCAGCACGTCGCGCAATACGAGCAACCCTGCGACGAGCCACGGCACGCGCCCAGACGCGATCAACGTAAAGAGCACCGCGACCATCATCAGCTTATCAGCAAGCGGATCCAGCAATTGTCCCGTATACGTTTCTAGCTTATAGGTGCGGGCGATGTAGCCGTCGAGGACGTCGGTGAGACCAGCGAATAAGAGGACACAAAGCGCGATAATTTTATGAGGACTTGCGGTGGCGTAAAAAGACCAGACATAACATGGAATTAAGAGCAGGCGGAGCAACGTCAGCAAGTTCGGCACATTCACGCGTTCTACCCTCCCAGCCCACATGGCCATCTACCGGCGGACTGGCCGCCAAGCATACCCATTATAGCAATCCCTGCTAGGACGGCAAAGGCGAGGCGGTTGGCGATAAGCCTTCCGACCCGCCTTGGCATCAACCACCATTTTGGCGAATGGTATCGGCGATACTCAACATCTGGTTAGCGATGGTCACGCTCTCGGCGTTCTCATCGTACAAATTTTGCGCCTCTATCATGTTTGACATCTGTTCCGATTCGTTGACGTTGCTCGTGAGCAAGGCCCCTTGCACCAGCTTCGATTGCGTCGCCGGGCTCGCCTCCCCACCCGCCGCAAGGCTGTAGAGATTGTCCCCTTCCGGGATGAGATGTGCCGATGGCTGCCCGTGCCGATGGCTGCCCGATTTCCACCACGGCAATGCGCGGCCCGGGTTGACTGCCAAACAGGATTTGGCCGTTTGCGCTCACCGTCATCGATGTCGCGTTGGCCGGCTTAAGAATCGGTTGCCCCGTCGTGGACAAAACCGGATCGCCCGTTTGTGTGGCGAGCTGAAACTGCCCGTCGGGCCGCTTGCTCCAAATGAAGTCCCCGGCGCGCGTATACAACTTGCCCTGCGGCCCTGCAACGACGAAAAACCCCGGCCCGTTGATGGCGACATTCATCGGATTGTCGGTCGTCTCGAGATTCATATTCGCAAAATTGCGCCCTTCGCTTTCGGATAGGGCGCCGGATCCGCCGCGCCATCCCGGCGGTGTCACGCGATTGGCGGCGCCTTGATCCGTCTCGTTGCCGTAGACCTGCATGGTCAGGGCGTCGGCAAACGTCCCCTGATCCTCCGCGAAACCAGGCGTCTCCAGGTTCGCGAGATTGTCGCCAATTTGGTTCAGCCACTGATTGGCTGCCGTGAGACCGCTGAGGCCATTCCACAGCGTCTGTCCCATCTTGATCCTCTCCCTCATCGTCACAGCACACTGGGTCGCATCGGCACGTCATGCCAAGGGTAGCGCGCCCTGCTGTCATCAAGGAGCCTTTGTGTTAGACCCCATTCACCTTGCCGATGTCGTTGACGGCCGTGTTGAGCAGGGAATCCATCGTCTGCACGACGCGCTGATTCGCTTGGTAGGCGTTCACCGCGGTGAGCATCTGGGTCATGGTCGACGTCGGATCGACATTCGACTGTTCAAGCGCCCCTGCCTCAAGGCGACCCGTGCCGGTTTGTAACAAAGGCAAGACACTGGCCGATGTATAGCTGCCTCCCACCATCAGCTCGCCTTTGCCAAGCGGCGAAATCTGCGTGACATCGGCATTGACGAGCCCAAGATGCCCGCCTTGCACAATCTGGTTGTTGGCGCCATAGACGCGATAGGACGGTTGCCCATTTGCGTCGTACAGTGCTTGTCCATTCGCGCCAAACAACTGCGTCCCCGTATACGCCGGGTTGACCTCGATGCGGCCTCCCACAATGGGCTGCCCATTGGCAGCAAGCGGCATAACGGTGTGACCCGCAGCATCGACGAGATTATTGTTCGCATCGAGTTGCAAAGCGCCATCGCGCGTGACGGCAATCCCTTTTGTCCCGTTTGCGTCGGTGTAGTTGACAGGCAAAAACGAATGGTACCCCATGTTGTCCGTCGTGCCCACGCGAATCGAGTACGGATCCGTCGTTAAGGTACCTGGCGTGTACACAACCTGACCCTGTGCGTTGGCAATCACGTAAGAGGGATTGCCGTTTGCATCATAATCCGGTGATCCGTCCGCGCCGACGAGTTCCTTGCCTTGATATTTCGGATTGCGGATGGCGTAAAGCCCTGCGGCAAGCTGCGCGTTTGCATCATACACCGCAAGCGGCTGCCCGTTGTCTGACAGGCGGCCGTTTGCACCGACCGTCACCTGCCCCGACGCAGGCAATGCCCCGTTTGGCCCCTGCACATATGCCATCGGACCGGTGGGCAAAGAGTCGATGATGGCGAGATCTAAGGCACGGCCAGTCGTTTGCACTGCGCCTTCGGAAAAGACCGGGACACCTTCCTGAAAGTCGACGCCCGTCCCCATTTGCCCGATATAGGTGCCACTTGCCCCCGAACCGTACGAAATACGTTCCATATCCTGAACCGGCTCCTCAATGAGTTCGCCGAGTGACTCTTTAAACCCCGGCGTCGCCTGATTCGCCAAGTTATTGGATAACAGTTGCTCCAGCCGTTCATTGACGTCCATGCCTGCCGACGCCGTCGTAAGTCCCGGAATCATGGTTAGACCTCCATTGCTCGCGTGCCTAAAAAGTGCGTACGGGCCGCGTCAGCGCCGCGCCCGCTTGCGTCCTTTGTCGCGGTACTTGTTCCATTCCGGGCTTTCCAGCACGCGCCCCGTGCCAATGACGACACAATGCATCGGGTTCTCCGCGATATGCACAGGTACCTGCAATTCGTCCTTCATGAGCTTGTCCAACCCGTCGACAAGTGCACCGCCGCCAGTCAGCATGACGCCTTTGTCGAAGATGTCGGCCGCCAGTTCCGGCGGCGTCTGTTCCAGCACGGACTTGGTGGCCTGCACGATGGCGATGACCGGTTCCTGCAACGCCTCGCGCAGTTCCTCCGCGTGCACCGTAATGGTCTTCGGCAGTCCCGTGACCATATCCCGACCACGCACTTCCGTGCTGTTGGTGCGCCCGCCCGGATACACCGTCGCCAGCTCTTTTTTCAACTCTTCCGCCGTGCGTTCACCAATCATCAAGTTGTACTCGCGGCGGATATGTTTGACGATGGCTTCATCCAGCTTGTCCCCGGCGATGCGCAGCGACGTCGATGTGACGACGTCGCCCAGCGACAGAACCGCAATATCTGTCGTACCGCCGCCGATATCGACCACCATGCTGCCGCTCGGTTCGAAAATGTTGAGTCCCGCCCCGATGGCGGCAGCCTTCGGCTCCTCAATCAAATCCACCTGTTTAATGCCGACCGCTTCAGCCGCTTCGCGCACGGCCTTTTGCTCGACCGACGTAATGCCAGCCGGCACACAGATCATGACGCGCGGTCTGCCGAACATGCTTTTACCTACTGTTTTATTTAAAAAGTGGCGAAGCATGATCTCCGTGATTTCAAAGTCTGCGATCACCCCTTCGCGCAACGGCCGGATGGCCACAATGTTGCCCGGCGTGCGCCCCAGCATGCGACGAGCCTCTTCGCCGACCGCAACCACTTGCTTCGTCACCTGATCTATCGCAACGACGGAAGGTTCATCGAGTACAATCCCTTGTCCTTTGACGTGCACGAGCACGTTTGCGGTTCCCAAGTCGACACCAACATCCCTAGAAAACATTTGCAGCGAGTCCTCCTAAGATTAGAGCGTGCATGATTGAGGGAAAGACGTTCGTATCCTCGAACATATAGAGTGGGAATGCAAGGATGTAGTTCTACAGCCCGCTTGAAACTCCTCTGCGCGATTCGAAGTTTTTCGACCCCGCCTGCACTTCTTCTTCCCTATGATACTTCATTTTGGTCGCCTCGCCACCGCGCAAATGGCGAATGGACTTGTGATATTCAAGAATTTCTTTGACACGATTCGCCAAGTCGGGATTGATTTCTGGCAGGCGCTCCGTCAAGTCCTTGTGCACAGTGCTCTTTGAGACGCCGAATTCGCGCGCGATTGTGCGCACTGTGTTACGCGTCTCGACAATGTACTCTCCAATTTTAAGAGTACGCTCCTTGATGTAATCATGCACTCCCCTCGCCTCCCCACTGCAGGTCAGTTGGTCTGTTACATGTATATGAGGGGGTGTACACCGTATGCGCAGGGAGCCTGGCCATTTCGAATTCTCTGTGCAAATTCGACAGAATACTTCCTGGGAAATAAATCGGAGCCGAACGAGATCGAATTTCCGGGAAATTAAGCAGATAGAGACGAGAGAGGGCGGATCGAGAAGCTCGTGAAAGCTTGCGATAACAAGAAAAACCGCCCGCATGATACGGGCGGAAGGTCCGCTGGCACGGCCCGAATGGAGATTATTGCTTCGGCAATACCGTCTCTGGATCAATCGGCGAACCGTTGAGATTGACTTGGAAGTACAAGTGATTGCCTTGGCTTTGCTCAAACACGTTGGTCGACGTGGTGCCGATGGTGTCTCCCGCCTCGATGCTCTGACCTTGCTTGACATCGACCGATCCGAGCGATTGATACGTCTCCGTATACCCATCTGGAGAACTGACGACAACTTCATAGCCATACAAGGGCTGGTTGGATACGGATTCTACTGTTCCTTTTTGCGCAGCGACGACGGTAAACGTCTGGCCACCTTTGGCCTGAATATCGATGCCTTTGTGCGGATAGTACGTGTTATCGTAGTCAACCAGGGCCTTTTCCTGTTGTGTTGCGCTGCCGTGAATCGGGTAGAATCCCATCGTCACGCTCGCGTCAGTGCCTTCCTGATATGGCCACAGCCACGGTTCCAAGCCTGCAGACGTCGTCTGTGTCGTGGTCTGCGGCGTGGTGTTGGTCTCGGTCGGCTGCACCGACGTCTGTGTGCTACCTGACTGACTTTTCGCGTACATCAGACCGATGATGACCGCTGCCGCACCGAGATAGATTGCGGGATACAACCAACGCTTCGACATCCATCGTTTCGCATTGCTCGGGCGCCCGTTTGGTGCGTCCGGCGTTTGATTTTCATGGTTTGGATGTTGTTTGTCATCCATGTGGCGCTCACCTCAGTAGTGAGTCTCGCCACGAAAACTAGAGTCTATACCTAGGGACGAAAAATTTGGCTAGATTTACTTACCCTTTTCTTCCAGTCGGTGCACCGGCATCGGTAGCGGTTTGCGAGAGTTTCGCACCTGGGTAAAAGTGCGCAAGAATCGCCTGCCACGTCCACCCTTTGGCCGCGAGCAACGAAGCTTCATGCAGGCTCATCCCGAGGTCGTTGCCGCGCCCATACGTCGTGATCGTCACCTGGTCTGGTGTGAGATGCCAGACAAAGTCGCTTGATGGGAGTTGCAGTAGATTTGCAAACGACTGCCCGGTCATGGTCGTTTTGCCGATCCGCACGGCGGTGACAAAGCCGTCTGCCCCGCGTTGTACCTGCAGCGAATCGGTGCTGGTGATATGGGTGCCCAGGGCTTGGTTGAGCGCGGCAATGGAAAACGTGTTGGTTGCCGTATCGCTTGGGCTTGCCTTATCGTCTGGGCAAGCGACAGCCTGCAAATAGGGTATGTCTTGGCCGAGGGCGGCCAATCCCGTGCGCGTACGCCCCGTCGAGATGGCGCACATAAAGGCGAGGATCGGCTGCTGATTGAACGTCAAGATGCGCCCACCCGTCATTTCAATAGCAGTTTGGATGCGCGTGATGAACGCCAAGGCTCGGCTCGTCCCGATGGCAGATTCCAGTTCGTCTTCGGTGGCCACAGGGAGATCCAGCGCCGGGTCGTCGGTCAGTTCCGCCCCGTGCTTGCGGGCGAGTGCGGCTGGATTTGCGATGGCCCGCTCCGCGAAGGTGCGCGTCGCCACAGCGGCCGCCTCCAAGCTTGCCAGCGGTGCATCCGGCGAACACTCGGCGCTAAGCACTTCTAAAATGTAGGTGTTGAGCGGGAGGGTAGAAACTTGATTAAGCGACGGATCATAGACGCGAATATCGGTGGTGGCGTCTGGGCTTTGAATCCAAGCACCGACGTTGGGCATTGGGCTGCGCTGAAACAGTTTGGCGATCCCGATGGGCAAAAGAATCATCGCGATAAACGCGAGCGTGACGCGCACCGCAAATTGCAAGGGGCCGTTGGCTCGCGACGGATGATGCGGCGTGGGCTGGGGCATGGGCTGGGTCTCCTCTCTGCGTACGGATTGCGACAAGGCTTTGTGTGTGCCGCACAGCGGACAACCTGTTGCCAAGAGATATGCCAAACAGCCGCCCAATATGCCACGTCAGCAAAAAATCGCGACTTCATACAGAAAAAACGCCCTTGGCAGAGTCGCCAAGAGCGTCCACGATATACCGTTGTCCAGCCATTCGCCTGCAGAAACGCGGTTCAGCCGACCGATTTTGCCGATTGCCCGATGTCCTCAAAGCGCTCGATGGCCGCACCGAGCCGCTTAAACTTCGCGACGAGATTATCATAGCCACGGTCCAAGTGATGCAACCCATGAACCTCCGTCTCGCCTTCCGCAATCAGGCCGGCGATGACCAGAGCCGCACCCGCACGCAGATCCGTCGCGGTCACGCGCGCACCAGACAGACGTGCCACGCCGTCAATAACCGCCGTGCGCCCTTCGATATGAATGTTGGCGCCCATGCGCTGCAACTCGGCGACATGCATAAAGCGGTTCTCGAACACCGTCTCTGTGACCATGCTCGTGCCCTGCGCCACCGTCAGCGCCGCGACGATTTGCGCCTGCATATCCGTCGGATAAGACGGGTAATAGTGCGTCTTGACGTCCAAAGGCCGCATGCGCCCGCTTGGACATGGCCAAACTTTGATGCCGTCCACCCGATCTTCGATGGTCGCACCCGCCTCTTCCAACTTCGCGATGAGCGACATCAAATGGTGAGACAGCGCGTTTTCGACATACACGCCACGCCCAATCAGCGCGGCGGCAACGAGGAACGTACCTGCCTCAATTCTGTCCGGGATCACGGCGTGCGTCGCCCCACTGAGCGTATCCACGCCGTCAATCCGAATAATATCCGTACCCGCACCGCGCACGCGTGCGCCCATCGCGTTCAGGTAATTGGCGAGATCCACATTCTCCGGTTCTTTCGCCGCATTCTCGATGATGGTCTGGCCTTTCGCCAATGTTGCCGCCATCATGATGTTTTGCGTTGCGCCGACACTCGGTACGTCGAGATAAATGCGCGCACCGTGCAGGCCGCCGCGCGGCGCCCGCAAATGGACAAACCCGTTCTCCACGACGCTCGTCGCACCTAAGGCCTCAAGCCCCTTAATGTGCAAATCGACTGGGCGCGGTCCAATGTTACAGCCGCCCGGCAACGCGATCATCGCCTCGCCAAAGCGCGCCAAAAGCGGCCCGGCGACGACGAACGACGCCCGCATGCGGCGGACGAGCTCCGCCGGGGGCGTCACGCTATACAGGCTGCGCGCATCGACGCGGACCGTCGTTCCCTTCCAGTCGATTTTGGCGCCAAGCGCGGCCACCGTATTGGCCATGTTTTCGACGTCGAGCAGGTGCGGGACTTCTTCGATTTGGCTCACGCCATGCTCTGCGAGCAGGCTGGCGGCCAAAATCGGCAACACCGCATTCTTCGCCCCACTGACGCGAACCGTGCCCTCAAGTGGGCACCCGCCTTGAATCACTATTTTTGCCATGCCGTAACCTCCGCAAAGGCTCTCTTCGACATCCTCGTCACGAAGCGTTACGTGGACGTGTCGTATTAGTACGCGGTGGTGATGATGGGCGATCCGACATAGACGTCGGTTCCGTGGCGGAACGAATCCTGGTGAATCGCCACCTGCACGTTCATGCGCCGGTTGTCACCCGTCAAAATGTAGACAGGCGCCTTCGCGCTATAACCAGAGATGCTCGTCTCCAGCGGCGTGCGCAGCCCTTCCACCGTATTCGCTCCGACAGCCGCAAGACCCGCCATCGCCATCCTATCCGCATCCGCCTCATCGACTTCCTGCGAATAGAAGCCCGATATGTATGCGCTCATCTGCGGCGTCCCATCCACCGTTGCCACCATGTGCTCCACTTGGTCATATTGCGACGAAAACACCGTCTGCGTCAAGTTGGATCCCAACGCCGTGATGGTCAGCACCGTCTGTGGCGCCGAATCCACGCCGTTGCCATTGACGCCAGGCAGACTCGTCAACACCAGTTGCACACGTGTTGCATTGGGCCATTGTCCGTCCACTTGCCAGAACGATTCATTGCTCAATTGCCGAGAAGTTATGTTCGCGTTCGTCAGACCAAACTCCTGCACCAACTGACCACCAATAGACGCCAGTTGTGTTACAGGTAGGAACTCATTGCTGAGCGTGGTCCAATCGTGTATACCGTATCCTGTGGCTTTTGCATTCGTTGCCGCCAAGGCCGCATCGAGAAACGCGTACTGCGCCGCACCATCGGTCTCGTTTTGTGACGAGGCCGCCGTCGCAGCCGAAGTGGTGGCCGCCTGGACATTCGGCGCCGCCGGGTGATGTACCACCGCAGCACCGACAATCACGCAGATTCCGGCCCACATCGCCTGTTTCAGCCGGCGTTTGATCCGCCGCTTTACGAGTCGCGCTCTCCGCTGTTCCTTAGTTTGTGCCACGTGGATAACCTCCATCCAATCTGGGAGAAGATTGGGCGCCATGCCGCGCCTTTCGTCTGTTCCCAGTCTGGACGGAATCACGTCAGTCTAAACATCGAAACACGAACTTTGATAGGTTTCGTAGATGGTTTCGGAAAGTCGTCCGTCTTACGCAAATCGTCACAAACTGCCGTTGAGGAGTTGAATGGAGCCAAGGAGCAACACCGCGACCAGCACAGTGAGAATGCCGCCAACCAAGGCGAGAAAAAAGCGAAGCAACTGCGCCTGCCCACTGAGTGGCTGCCGTACAATGTTCTCCCACTTCAAACTGCCAAGCGCCCACCAGACGCCAATCACGCCGATGAAAAACAGCAACAACACAAGCATCCCATCTGCCGCGAGCGTCACATTGACGTGCGCGGTCCCTGGCATCGTCGTGTTCAAAGGGAAGGCTCCCCTTTCCATCTACAGCGTGAATAAAACAGGCCGCCCCAGCGCAGTATCCATGTCGATTCTGCGAGAGACGGCCTTGTCTCTATCTCAATCCTACCACATCTTAGGCACGCACTGGTGTCGCCGTCAAAAATCCATTTAAACGCTGGTGTTCAGCGATGGCTTCCAGGCGCAGGTTGGCACGTACCAAGGCAGCGCGTGCGCGCTCCGCCTCCGCGCCGTCGCCACTTTGCAGAAGGCGCTTTTCCGCACGCTCCTTCGCCAATTGGGCGCGCGCCGGATCGATATCCGCCGGCAGTTCCGCCGTATCTGCGAGCAGCGTGATTTTGTCCGGCAACACCTCGACAAAGCCGCCGCTGACCGGCACGACATCCTCGCGCCCGTCCTCGAGCTTGATGCGCACAAGGCAAGGCTTGACCGCGGTTGCGAGCGCCATGTGGCGCGGCAGGATGCCGAGCTCACCGTAACCACCCTGCAAGGTCACCATGCGCACATCCATCGCCAGCACCATGCGTTCGGGCGTCACAATCTCCAACGGTACGGTTATCATCCCGCTCACCTACCTCTCCGAGACGTCGCCATCTTACGACGCGTAGCCGTCCTTCTTCGCCTTCTCGATGACATCTTCGATCGCGCCGCAATAGCGGAAGTACGTCTCAGGAATGTCGTCGTGCTTGCCCTCGAGGATCTCGCGGAACGAGCGAACGGTGTCCTGCACCGTCACGTACTTGCCCGGGATGCCCGTGAAGACCTCGCCGACGAAGAACGGCTGTGACAGGAAGTTCTGGATCTTACGAGCCCGTGCAACGATGAGGCGATCCTCGTCCGTCAACTCGTCCATGCCAAGAATGGCGATGATGTCCTGCAGCTCGCGATAGCGCTGCAACACCGCTTGCACGCCGCGGGCAACTTCATAGTGCTCCTGACCGACGATGTCCGGTTGCAGGGCGCGCGATGTGGACGCCAGCGGATCGACAGCTGGGTACAGACCCATGTCGGCGATGCGGCGGTCCAGGTTGGTCGTCGCGTCCAAGTGCGCAAACGTGTTGGCCGGAGCCGGGTCGGTGTAGTCGTCGGCCGGCACGTAAACCGCCTGAATCGACGTGATGGAACCTTTGACAGTTGAAGCAATGCGCCCTTGCAATTGGCCCATTTCCGTGGCAAGCGTCGGTTGGTAACCGACGGCCGACGGGATACGGCCGAGCAACGCGGACACTTCGGCGCCCGCCTGCGTGAAACGGAAGATGTTGTCGATGAAGAACAACACGTCGCGCTCTTCCACATCGCGGAAGTATTCGGCGAGCGTCAGCCCCGACAAGGCCACGCGCATACGCGCACCAGGCGGCTCGTTCATCTGACCGAACACCATGCTCGTCTTGTCGAGGACGCCAGAGTCCTTCATTTCATGATAGAGATCGTTACCTTCGCGCGTGCGTTCACCGACGCCGGCGAACACGGAGTACCCACCGTGTTCCTTCGCGATGTTGTGAATGAGCTCCTGAATCAAGACCGTCTTGCCGACACCTGCACCGCCAAACAGACCGACCTTACCGCCTTTGACGTACGGTGCGAGCAAATCGACGACCTTGATGCCCGTCTCGAAAATCTCCGTCTTCGTCGTCAACTCGGAGAAAGACGGCGCCGAACGGTGAATCGGCCAGTGTGCCGGCGTTTCGACAGGCCCCTGCTCGTCGATGGTTTCGCCCAGCACGTTGAAGATGCGACCCAAAGTGCCAGCGCCAACCGGCATGCTGATGGGCGCGCCAGTATCGACGACTTCGACGCCGCGCACAAGGCCGTCGGTGGACGACATCGCGATCGCGCGGACGACATTGTCACCCAGGTGCACCGCCACTTCCAGCGTCAGGTGAATGGACACCTCGCCCTCGTAATCGATGCGCAGGGCATTGTTGATGGCCGGCAGTTGCCCGTCCGGAAAGCGGACGTCAACGACCGGACCGGTGATTTGCACTACATGTCCTTTGCTCACGAAGTTCCCTCCTTACGCACATCGCCGCAGGGCGGGCATTAGCGCAATGCCTCCGCGCCGCCGACGATTTCCGCAATCTGTGTCGTAATGGCTGCCTGCCGCGCCCGGTTGAGCGAGAGCGTCAGGTCCGAGATGAGTTCCTTCGCGTTGTCGGTCGCGTTGCCCATCGCCGTCATGCGCGCTGCGTGTTCCGACGCCTTGGCGTCCAGCACAGCCTGGTAGACGAGCGTTTCCGCATAACGCGGCAACAGAGCGGCCAACACCGCTTCTTCATCCGGTTCAAACTCATATATCCGACGCGGGCCCTTTGCCTCGTCCGCGAGGCTGTCGAGCGGCAGCACCTTCTTCACGATGGGGCGCTGCGAAGCCGCGTTGATAAATTCGTTGTAAATGAAGTACAACTCGTCGAACTCCGCGCGCTCGTACGCGCTGACAACCGCCTCTGCGAGATGGCGGATGGAGTGATATGTCGGGGAGTCCGCGAGATCGACCACATCGGCGGCGACAGGGAAGCCGCGGCGGCGGAAGTAGTCACGGCCGCGTTTGCCGACCGCATAAATGGCGAACGACGCCTTGTCCTTTTTGCCGAACTCTTGCATCGCCGCCCGCACGACCTGTGCGTTGTACGGCCCGGCCAACCCGCGGTCCGCGGTGATGACGAGATAACCCGTGCGTTTCACAGGGCGGGACGCAAGCAGTGGATGCTTGACGTGGCGCGCCGATTGCGAAAGGTTGGCGAGCATGTCTTGCATCTTCGCCAAGTATGGCTTCGACTGCTGAACAGCATCTTGGACGCGGCGCAGTTTCGCTGCCGCCACCATCTCCATCGCCTTCGTGATCTGCGACGTGTTGCGCACGCTTTTGATGCGGCGCTTGATGTCGCGCATATTTTGTGGCATTGTCCGAATTCACCACCTTGGGAGGTCGTCGCCGACCCCGTATCGTGCACTCGCGCCGCGCGGCCCGCATATTCCGGGCCGCGCCGACAACGTCACCGTTCTATCCGTCAAGCGACAAACGTCGCCTTAAACTTGCCAATTGCCTCTTTCAAGAGAGCCACCGTATCGTCTTCGAGGGACTTGCGCTCCTGCATTTGAGCAAACACCTGTGTGTATTCGCGATCCAAGAACGCCAGCCATTCGCGCTCGAACTTGAGCACGGCTTCCACGGGGACGTCATCCAAATAGCCGTTGACGCCCGTCCACAACGACGCGACCTGGCGGTCAAACGTCAGCGGATGATACTGCGGCTGCTTCAACAGCTCGGTCATGCGCTCGCCGCGGCGCAACGTGTCCTGCGTCGCCTTGTCCAAGTCGCTGCCAAACTGCGTGAACGCCTGCAACTCGCGGTACTGCGCGAGATCCAGTTTCAGTGTACCGGCGACCTTCTTCATCGCCTTCGTCTGTGCCGACGAACCGACGCGAGACACCGAGCTGCCGACGTTGACAGCCGGGCGCACACCTGCGAAGAAGAGATCGGCTTCGAGGAAGATCTGACCGTCCGTGATCGAAATCACGTTGGTCGGAATGTAGGCTGAGATGTCGCCGGCCTGCGTCTCGATGAACGGCAGAGCCGTGAGCGATCCGCCGCCGTTTTCCTCGTTCAACTTCGCAGCGCGCTCAAGCAAGCGAGAGTGCAAGTAGAACACGTCGCCAGGGTACGCTTCGCGGCCGGGCGGACGGCGGAGCAACAGCGACATTTCGCGATAAGCCGCCGCTTGTTTCGATAAGTCGTCGTAAATGACGAGCGCGTGCTGGCCGTTGTAGAGGTAGTACTCAGCCATCGCACAACCTGCGTACGGCGCCAGGAACAAAAGTGGAGCCGGTTCCGACGCGCTCGCGGCCACGATGGTGGTGTACTCTAGGGCACCATGGCGGCGCAGCGTCTCGACGACCTGTGCAATCGTCGATTGCTTCTGGCCGATGGCGACATAGATACATTTCACGTCTTTGCCTTTTTGGTTGATGATGGTGTCGAGGGCAATCGCCGTCTTACCCGTCTGGCGGTCGCCGATGATGAGCTCGCGCTGACCGCGGCCAATCGGCACCATCGAGTCGATGGCTTTAATGCCCGTCTCGAGTGGCTCGTGCACCGACTTGCGAACGATGACGCCGGGTGCCGGCGATTCGACCGGGCGATACATCGTCGTCTCGATGGGGCCCTTGTTGTCGATGGGCTCTCCCAGCGCATTGACAACGCGGCCAAGCAGAGCGTCGCCGACAGGAACTTGCACCAAGCGGCCTGTGCGCTTGACCTGCTCGCCTTCCTGGATACCGACCACGGAGCCGAGGACGACGACGCCGACGTTATCTTCTTCGAGGTTTAAAGCCATGCCGTAGGCGCCGCTTGCAAACTGCACCAGTTCCCCGGACATGACGTTGTCGAGCCCATACAGGCGCGCAATTCCGTCGCCGACGGACAGCACCGTGCCAGTCTCGCTGACTTGCACCTGCGCATCAAACTGCTCTATCTGTTGTTTGATCAAGGAGCTGATCTCATCCGGACGAATACTCAACGTGTTCCCTCCTTACGGACTGCACCGTTCAGCAGGCGCTCGCGAAACTGGCGGAGGGCGTTTTGCGTCGTCGCGTCGAGCACGCGATTGCCCACCTGAATCCGGTAACCCGCAATCAAATCGGCATTCTCGCGGACGCGCGGCACAATTTGCTTGCCATACGCCTGCGACAAACGCGTCACAATCGCCTGTTCCTCCGCCTCCGTCAACGGCTGTGCCGTCTCGATATCGATTGCCAGCCGACCGTGCAATTCATCGACCAGTTCGCGGTAGCGCGACGCGATGGAGCCGACGTATGCGCCGCGCCCTCGCTTGAGCAGCATCGCTAAAAATCGGCGCACATCGTCGCGCAACGACCCGGTCACAATTCGCTCTATCGTTGATAGCTTCACATCTGTCGGAAGAATCGGGTTGGACAACAACTGTCTGAATGGCTTCGAGACGCGGATGGCCTCCGCGATTTGCACAAGTTGCGCGTCGATCTCGTCGATGACGCTATGCTCCTGCGCAAATGCGATCAACCCGCGCGCGTAGCGATTGACTACCGCGCCGCTCAGCATACGAGTTCACCCAACCGCTTTTCTGCCTCGGCCACCATTTCGCGATGCAGTTCCGGCGACACGTGGCTATGCAACAGCTTCGCCGTCAACTCGACAGACAACTCTGCAACGCGCTGTGTGACGGCTGCCAACGCTTCGTCGCGCTCGCGGACGATAGCCTGGCGATTCTCCTCCAGAATGCGAGAGGCTTCTTCTTCCGCCTTCAACAAAATCTCTCTCGCCTGCTCATCTGCGCGCACGCGTGCCGCATCAAGCAGGTTCTTGGCTTCCTTACGGGCCTCGTCGAGCAACCGACGTTGCTCTGCCAACAGGCTGGCCGCTTCTTCGCGGCTCTTCTCCGCTTCGGTAATCTGCGATTCAACGTGTTGTCTGCGCTGTTCTAACATTTTGGCCAACGGTCTAAACGCAAACCGCTGGATGAAGAAGAACACAATCAGGAACGAAATAATGGAAAAGATAAACGTCCCGACCTGAAAGACGCCACCCATGTGCGACGACACTCCCTTCTGCTATGGATTCGCGCTTCGCCAGGGCCCAACCGCGCCGTGGAATCGCTCCAACGGCGAACTTAGAACGCACCCTTGGTGAAGAGAATGATGATACCGAACGCCAACGCGATGACCGGGAATGCCTCAACCAACGCGACGCCGAGCAGGGCGCTTGCAAAGATAGAACCACGTGCTTCCGGCTGGCGGGCAACGCCTTCGACATACTTGCTCATGACAAGGCCGTCGCCGACGCCCGAACCAACAGCCGCCAAGCCCAACAAGAGTGCGACGGCGATGTCGTAAATCGCTTTTACCAAATCCAATTGCATGTCAAGATATCCTCCTTAGTCGCTGTGAATGGTATGAATTGCGCCAACACTGCGCACATTGTGCAGATAACATCGCGCTTTGCGCGACAATACCATCTCACATACGGGTATGCATGTCCGAACCGCCGCGGGTAAACGGCGGCCGTCAATCGTGAGCGTGGCCTTCGAACGATTTGTTGCCGACGTACAGACACATCAGGATGGAGAACACATACGCTTGAATCGTTGCGACAAACCCACTGTAGAACAACCACAACACGATGAGCGGCAACTGCCACGGAATCCAGTGCAGCGCGAATGGTGCGCGCAACATGATGCCAAGTAGCGCTTCACCGGCAAAGATGTTGCCGTAAAGTCGCATGCCGTGCGTCAACGGATTCGTGATTTCTTCAATCACCGCCAGCGGCGATGGGGAGTAGAAATGGCGCAGCCACTGTTTCGGATGGCGCAAGCCGCGCGCATGGCTGATGACCCAGACCATAATCGCCAAAGCGAGCGCCATGCTCATGTTCGACGTCGGCGAGTCAAACAATTCGATATCGCCTTTGGAACCAGCGAGATCGGACGGAGTCAATCCCCACACGGACATGGGCGGATTGAAGTGCACCGTGATGCTCATAATGAGCCCGAGCCAGTTCGCGACGAACAAGAAGAGCAGCATGACGAACGCCAGGGGCAGAATGAAGTTGACCGATTGTTCGGTCGGCATCGTCTCGCGCGCCATGTTGGTCGCAAACTCAGCCGCCCATTCGATCAGATTCTGCAAGCCGCGCGGCCGCCGCATGTCCATGCGAGCCAGGCCCACACGCAACACGACGAAAATAATCAGCCCCGTCAGAAAAATGGTGGCGATCACCGTGACATTGGTCTGCCAAATCGTCCCCGCGAATAGCGTTGGGAATACCGGCACTGTCTCACCTACTTTTCTGTGGATTGGTCACTCGGGTTCCTGGCATAACTGTACAATCCGGCAAATACGAAGGCGAACCCCAGCACATACCCAACGAGCGCAGTGTACGGATTGAACAGCGTTTTAAATTTCAGGGAAATGATCATGATGAGGACGATCAGCACGAGGCGCGAGAACATCCCCAGCATCCCTGACGCAAACAGAGCCGGCCCTTGCATGTTGTCGTTGTGATGTCCTTGGCGAATCATGCTGAGCACAACAAACAGACCGCCGAACTCTCCAAGCAGGAGTCCGCTGAAGATGGTCCGCAACCCACCTAGAACACCTAAACATACTGCAGTCAGGCCCATAAACACCAACCAAGAGACGGTAATGGCGCGCAGGCGTTTGTTCAACCGTTCTACATTCATGGCCTGTCTCCTAGAATCTGTTTGGCGAGGAACGCAAGCCCCGAAGCACCGACGACGACACCGACAATGACCCCAAGAATCGTCAGCCAGACATGATGGGTCTGTGCGCCGATGTAGTGTCCGAGGATGCCAAACCCGACAATGCTGCCGCCAAGTTGTAGAATGGCTCCAGAGAAAACAGCAAACGTTTTCCAGACACTAGGTTCTTGACGCGCACCGCGCGCCTTTTGACGCTGTTCGTCTGCGAACGCACACACCACCCAGTACAGGATGAAGAGAGGGACATAATTGATGAATGTAGTCTCATCGCGGTGTTGGTTGTGCGATTTCACCAACCATTATTCATATGATTACCGTTTGCAAACCAGGATAACCATACGAAGGAAGGCGTTTCCAGAAACGGATGCGCTAGCTCACCTGTCTCGTAGTCTGAAACACCCGGTTTTTACGGTGAAATGCCAGAACCCTCGCCTATAGTACACTAGCGCGAAATTCGATGTCAACGGCTGTGCCAGGCTTCTACATCGCCGATCGCGGCAGGATTTCTACGTTTGTTCACAATTCGGCGGCCAAGTCAAATCCGATTGGCCGCCACTTTACTCCTGCCCCATATTTGGAATTGAAAGCGCAAGCAACGCCCGCTTCCTTAAAACAGTCGCTCGCCTTCTAAATAGCGAAATGGCTCTGGCCGTTGCGCACGCCCGAAATGATGCAGAATCGCCTGCACAATCCGCTCGGAGGCGCGACCGTCGCCGTACGGATTCTTCCGCCCCGCCATGTCCGCGTATGCGGCGGCATCGGTCAACAAGGTGCGCGCCTCATGAAAGATGGCGTCTTCGTCGGTCCCTACGAGCTTCAAGGTGCCCGCTTCGATGCCCTCCGGCCGCTCCGTGGTATCGCGCAAAACGAGCACGGGCACGCCGAGCGACGGCGCCTCTTCCTGAATGCCGCCCGAGTCGGTCAGAATGAGGGTCGATCTCGCCATAAAATTGTGGTTGTCCACAACGCCGAGCGGATCGAGCAAGTGGATGCGCGGATGGCCGCCGAGAATGGTAAACACCGTATCGCGCACCGTCGGATTGAGGTGCACCGGATAGACAAGGTGGATGTCATCGGCCAGATCCACCACACGGCGCGCGGCTCGGCAAATGTTCTCCAACTTTGTGCCCCAGTTTTCACGGCGATGCGACGTCATATAAATGAGCCTGCGCTCCGCCGGCATCGCATCGAGCACCGGATGCCGATAATGCTCGCGCACCGTCGTGCGCATCGCGTCGATGGCCGTGTTGCCCGTGATAAAAATAGCGCTGGCCGGTCGCCCTTCGCGCTCCAGGTTGGCCGCGGACAAATCGGTCGGCGCAAAAAACAAGTCCCCCAGCACATCGGTCAATTGGCGGTTCATCTCTTCCGGGAATGGGCTGTACTTTTGGTATGTCCGCAACCCCGCCTCGACGTGACCAATGGCAATTTGCTGGTAGAATGCGGCGAGCGCAGCCGCAAACGTCGTCGTCGTATCGCCGTGCACAAGCACGATGTCAGGCTTGCGCTCCGCCAACACCCGCTCAAGCCCGCGCAAAGCCTTTGTGGTGATGGTGGCAAGCGTTTGATTCGGCTCCATGATGTCGAGATCGTCATCCGTTTTGACGTCAAAGACCTCGAGCACCTGATCCAGCATCTCACGGTGCTGGGCCGTGACGCAGACGAGCGACTCAATCTCCGGGTGGCTTTCGAGGGCCTTGACCAAGGGCGCCATCTTCACGGCCTCCGGGCGCGTGCCGAATACGGTCATGACGCGCACTGGCGCTGTACTCAAATGTGGTTCCTCCTTCGCCCTGCATGCGCCCACCGCGAGCTGGGCGGCCCAAGCAGGGTTTCACTTCGTGCCAAACAGCCTGTCCCCCGCGTCACCCAGCCCCGGCACGATATAGCCGTGGTCATCAAGATGGTCGTCCACCGCCGCCACGTAAATCTCGACGTCCGGATGCTGCTCTTGCACCGTCGCGATGCCTTCGGGCACGGCGACCAAGCACATCAGCTTCGGTTCGCGCACACCGCGCTGTTTGACGGCCGTCAGTGCAGCTGCGGCCGATCCGCCCGTCGCAAGCATCGGATCAACAACAATGACATCGCGGTCCGAAACGTGCGCCGGCAGTTTGCAGTAATACTCGACGGGCTGCAGTGTCTCCGGGTCGCGGTACAGGCCAATATGACCGACTTTCGCAGCAGGGATTAAGTTCAAAATACCTTCGACCATGCCGAGCCCCGCTCGCAAGACTGGCACAATCGCCAAAGTCTTACCGGCAATCACCTTTGTCTTGGCCGTCGCCACAGGAGTTTCCACCGTGACCTCGGTCAAAGGCAAATCCCGCGTGATCTCGTATACCATGAGCATGGCCACTTCTTGCACAAGTGCTCGAAACTCTTTCGTGCCCGTGCGCTTATCCCGAATGTGTGTCAACTTGTGTTGGATGAGTGGATGGTCCAGTACGTGGACTTGTCCCAATCGGAACGCCCCTTTACGCAAGTTCACCGCCCGTTTCCGGGCGGCTCGCTATGTCGCTTACATGTTCGTTATTCTACATAGGAGAGGTTCGGGTACAGCGGGAAGCGCGCCGTCAATTCGGCCACCTGTTCCCGCGCTTGCGCCTTGACCTCGTCCGTGAAATCGCCCTGCAGGACGAGTTTGAAGATGTGCGAGATATCCATCATCGCCCCAACGTCCATCCCGCGCGAGGTCGCCGCCGGCGTGCCGATGCGAATGCCGCTGGTCACCATCGGACTTGCAGGATCAAACGGAATCGCATTTTTGTTCACCGTGATGCCAACCTCATCGAGCCGCTTTTCCGCTTCCTTGCCCGTGAGACCGACGTTGCGCACGTCAATCAGCATCAAGTGGTTGTCCGTGCCACCCGACACGAGCGTGAAGCCATGATGTTGCAGAGCGGTCGCCAAGGCTTGCGCATTCTTGATGATCTGTTGCTGATACGTACGAAACGCGGGTTTTAAGGCCTCGCCAAACGCAACCGCCTTAGCCGCGATCACGTGCATCAGCGGGCCTCCCTGAGTGCCTGGGAAAATGGCTTTGTCAACGGCCTTCGCAAATTCCTCTTTACAGAGGATGAGGCCGCCGCGCGGGCCACGCAAAGTCTTGTGTGTCGTCGATGTCACAAAGTGCGCGTGCGGCACCGGGGATGGATGCAAACCTGCCGCAATCAAACCCGCGATGTGCGCCATGTCGACCATCAGGTAGGCGTCCACCTCGTCCGCAATGGCGCGCAACTGTGCGAAGTCGATCACGCGTGGATAGGCGCTTGCGCCAGCGACAATCATGCGCGGTTTGTGTTCAATAGCCAGCCTGCGCACTTCGTCATAGTCGATGCGGTGCGTCGTCTCGTCGACGCCATAGGAGACAAACTTGTACAGTTGACCGGAAAAGTTGACCGGGCTACCGTGTGTCAAGTGGCCGCCGTGCGCCAGGTTCATGCCCAGAACGGTGTCACCAGGCTTGAGCACACTGAAGTAGACCGCCATATTGGCCTGCGCGCCGCTGTGTGCCTGCACGTTGGCGTGTTCTGCGCCAAACAGTTGCTTGACGCGGTCAATTGCCAGTTTCTCGACGACATCGACATACTCACAGCCACCGTAATAGCGGCGACCAGGGTAGCCCTCGGCGTATTTATTCGTCAACACCGAGCCGAGCGCGGTCAACACCGCCTCGCTCACGAAATTTTCGGATGCAATCAGTTCGATGTTCCCTTGTTGTCGCTTTAATTCCTGCTCCATGGCAGCTGCGACCTCAGCGTCAAAGCGCTGCAGATTTGTCGACAATTTGCGCACTCCTTTCACTCTTGGCGCACGCAAATTGGCGTGCAGCACAAGCCCTTGTTCGATTTCATCTTCATCTTACGGTTCGCGAGCGGAGTGCACAAGGGGAGTTTTGTCAATTGTCGATATCTGCAGAAGCATGGTGAGAACCATCCAGCCCCGCGCGCCTGCGCGCTTCATCGCGATCGTACACAGCGCGCGTCCCCCCCACGAGCGGCGGGCGCGATCTCGCCATCGTCACATGCGCCTTGCCAATCTCCCGCACCTGGCTGCGCACAGGCACGGCAACCGGGCGCAAGTGCATGCCAATCAACGTATCGCCGATGTCCACGCCCACGTCCGCTTCGACGGCATCGACGAGACAGGCGTCCGCGATGGCCCAATACGCCGCGGCCGCGACCGCGCCGCCTGCCCCCGGCACCGGAATCGCAGACACTTCGCGCCACCCGCGCCGTTTTGCGTACCTTTCTGAGACGACAAGCGAGCGGTTAAGGTGTTCGCAACATTGGAATGCGACTTCGCACCCCGCCTCTGCCGCAAACGCCTGAATGACGTCGACAATGGCCTGCCCAACGGCCATCGACGTCGCGGTGCCGATGCGTTCGCCCACGACTTCACTGGTCGAAGCGCCAATCACCAAAAGCGTGTCGCGGCCGATGCGCGCCGCCCGGTACAGATCAGCCAGCACAATGGGCAAATCGCGCCGCACCTGTTCGATGGCCCAGGCTTGCTTGTCGAATGCGGCCTCAGTTGGCTTGGTTGGATCCGCCATCGCGCGAAGCCTCCTCCCGCAACCGCATAAACGCTTGCTCCACCAGCGCGAACAAGGAATCGGCACAGGCCTCGTAGGCGTGTTCGTCGCCACCAAACGGGTCCATCACGTCGCTTGCCTGTTCCTCCGGCTGACGGTGAGCAAACGCGGTCAGCGTATAAACTTTGTCCGCAGCCTCTGGAAACATGTCGCGTAAGGCCTGCCGATGACCTTGTGTCATGACGAGGACGACGTCAGCCTGCAGCAGCAATTCGCGCGTCAATCGCTTGGCGGCGTGTGTCGGCGCAACGACATGTCGCCTAATTAACGCGTCGACGGCATGCCGCGTCATAGGCTGGCCGTCCAAAGCGTACAAACCTGCTGAATCGACGGTCCAAGAGACGCCTTCCTGTGCCGCCAGATGGCGCAGGAAGGCCGCAGCCATCGGACTGCGGCACGTGTTACCGGTGCAAACAAATAAAATGTTCATCTTCGTCACCTAGATTATGGCGTTCAGATCATGCGCTTTAGGATTCTATTTTCAGTATATCCGTGCCAGATTCGCCGATGCAATGAACGCCCAAGGCCACCGTTAGTGCAAAAAGCCGATACCACAAAGAATAAGAATGCACGCACCCGCCAACTCGCCATAATGGCCGATGGCCTGGCCGAATTTGCGCCCAATGGCAAGGCCAGCCCCACACATGCAACAACTGACCACGCCAAACGCGATGGCCGACGCGGCCCCGTAAGCAGCACTGCGAAGTCCGAGGCTAAAGCCCACCGAGAGCGCGTCGATCGACACACTCGCCGCAAATACCGCCAGTGAGAACAGGCTATCGATGGTGCGTGGACGCTTCTCTTCTTTTGAGAACAGCGTGTGATACGCCATATGTACGCCAAGGCCAATGATGAGCAAAGCGCCAAACCACTTCGCGACGGCCCCTAAATAATCGCCAATCCAATCGCCGAAGCCGATACCGATGAGCGTCAGCGCAACGTGAAAGACACCAATAAAAGCACACAGCTGCACCGCCGTCTTGCGTGATATGGAGCCAAGGCCGACCCCAATGCTCAAAGACAGCGCATCCATGCCTAAGGCAAAGGACATCATCATGATTTCCAAGAGATCGTCCACATGAGACAAAGCGGCGCCTCCTTTGCTAACTAGTCCCATGTGTATGCGTCGCCTGGTGGACTCATGCGGGCAAGCTCACATCCGATGTAAAGCTGCCGACCGAACACCGTTAAAAGAAGCATAATCGGCGCCGGTTCCACACAACCTGTGTATACATTCCACTTATAGGAAGCTGGTGTCCGAGTTGCAGCGATTTCAAAGATGCGCAACCATGACCTTTGCACTGTGTCTTTACGCGTCTTCGCTCGCCCTTTGCGCACCACATGCCAGCGCTGCGACAACGGCAACACAGGTGCGGCCTGCCCAACCGCAGGTGACGTCTGCGGCCACGGCCCACATCGTGCAGGTCGTTGCCACGCGTGTCGATCCGGCGGACAACTCGCTGGTGCTCATCGTCACCCGCGCGGCAGCTGGCGATCACGGCGACGGCGCGATCGACATTGCGCACCGCGCGGGGTTGGCCAATTACGCGCACGCACATCGGCCGAAAGACGCCAACCCCGCAACCATGCGCATCCTTGCCGTGGATCAAGACGGGCATATCGTCGCTGCCGCTAACGTCGGTCAGCCCCGGCGAGTGGCCGCGGACGTCGACGACGAAAGCGCCGAGTTGTCGTTGGGCCAATCCCTGCCCCTGCCACCTCCTGGCACGGAGCTCGATCCGCAAGGGCAACCGATAGCTACCTTGTCTGCGCCCGATGAGGTAAAGACATCGGCCGTCATCCGCGCAGCGGAGAGCCTGATTGGCAAGCCGCTCGTTTGGGGAGCCAGTCCCGAGGCGGGCGAACGAGGATGCGATCCGGCGACATTCGTCGCCTACGTGTACCATCATGCGCTGGGCTACATCTTGCCGGACGATCTCATGCAGTTGTGGGATACGGTTGGTGTCAGTGTGCCGGTTTGGGATTTGCACCCTGGCGATCTTGTGTTTTTCGACAGCGGCTCGGTGGTAGGTATTTATTGTGGTGACGATCAGATGATTGCTTGCGACGCCCAATTGGGCGCCGTCGCTCGGGTATCCATTGGTCCAGAGAGCAATTGGGGCAAGCGCATTGCAGACGTCCGGCGGCTTTATTAAAGCGCGGATTGGGATTACATGGACATCTGTTGACTCTGCGAACGGCCTTGTAGGTGGCCTGTCAGAAGGACAATCACGACGATGGCAATCGGGGCCCAGACCGCCTCATAGGACCATTTGGCGATGATGGCACTCGACATGGCGGCGCCAATGCCATACGCGACAATGGCCGAAAGCCACATCCAGACGAGCGCGGCGGCCGTCGGTTCAAACGCCTTGCCGTCAGACGTGACAGCCTGGGCGCGCGCCTTACCAACAGCTTTCCAAACGGCCGTTTCGACCAATCCCGTCAAGGTGCTCGTAATGACGGTCGTCGTGATCCCATTGATCCCGACGCGGCGCGCAGTCGAGCCTTGTACGCCCATGGCGAACGCCAGGACGAATAAAAGCAGATTGACGATACGCTTCTGTTCTGTGGCCGGCAGACACTGCGTCAACAGCCAGAACGCGAACAAGGCGGCCAATTCGAGGCAGAGAGTACCAGTCACGGCGCGGCTCCAGCCAGTTTCACGCCGATGGCCGGTCATGACAAGAGCCGCGCCCGCCGCACCGACGGCAAACCCGATGAGTGCGACGGCATAACGCACTGCGAGTCCGCCGTGCCCGCCGGCGACGGCAATGCCGCAAAGAACCGTGTTACCGGTCATGGCGGCAGTGAAGACTTGACCCAGCCGCAGGAAGCTGATGGCGTCCACACAACCCGAAACCACGGTCAACAAGATTAACAGCACGCGCGTAGTTGACATGTTCAGCACAGGGTCTCTCACACCTCTCTAGCGTCGTCGTATGTCAAAACGGCATTAGAAGAAAATTTCGTCAGTTCCTCGATCTTTGCTCTATCATACCACGCATCCACTAGCGAATTCCCCTCGCAATCTTCGACGAAATGCGGGATAATGACTATAAATTTGACAAAACGAGGCGATAGGCCATGCTTGAACGGCCATTCACATTGAATAGAAAACGATATTGGCAAGCTGGGATTGGCGCCGCGGCTGCCATCGCCGTTGCGCTCTGCGCTTGGTGGGATGTAAGCGGCGGAACGCCACGGGCGGAGAACATGGGAACGACAGTTGCCGTGACCACGGCCACAACGCCGGGTCATCTCGTGCCAACCAACGAACCTGCTTGGCTTCC
>NZ_JXBW01000040.1 GCF_001447355.1 Alicyclobacillus tolerans
TGAATACGAAAGAAGATATTTCCAAGTATCGAGAGCCAAGGCAAGCTGAGCGGGACAAAAGTAATCGTATCAGGATATTAAAACTTGGAATTTCTCCTTTCTGGAGTGTCCACTATATTGACTTAATACCAAACACGCCATTTTTCAGAAACTCGTCCCGGTGTTCGGGTGTTCGATTGAGAATAAATGATCTTGGCAACGAAGCTCAATGAAATAACATTTACTACAAGGCGGCGCATAGGGTTGCCAGGATAGTCGCTCGGGTCAACTCAAAAGCCTTTAAGTAATGAGAGTGACGTAATGTAAAACGATTTTACGGGCAGTGCAACAAATTCACGTTGAGCCTGCGCAACGTTGAGACACCTGATGGCCGAATCCTGTACCGTCAAAATGCCTACCTAGCCACCAGGAGGATGGCTGAAATCTGCAGATGCGCCTAGCGCTTCGCTGTCAGCCACCAATGCCTCTCTTCGTTAGTCGTTACTCTCGGTATTGGTCGTGCTTTCATCGGGCATCTTCTGCTGTTGTATCACCGACAGCCATCCAATAAAACACAGTTTCAATGCTATCCACCATACATACTCTGCTATAGCTCCTGAGAAGCCAGTTTCATCGAGTAATCCATGTGCCATGCGATTCCGCATGTTGCTCCCAACCCGCTCGACGAGAATACATTGCAAATCGAACAGCATATCCTCACCGAGAATTTCCTTCAGTTCCGGCAAATATAGCAGAGTGTTTATGTCCTTTTCATCTTGTATACCTTCCGAATTTAAGTACGACGTAATTACTCCCCGTTGTTGCAGCAGGTGTCGAATGGAATTTTCGATTTGAGGAATCAATAGATGTACACTTACTAGGAAATCACCTATAAATCCTGCGTGAAGTCCCCGTGAGAAGATTGCTTCTCTTCCAAGTGGCACAAAGGCACTCCCTTGTGCTAGGTCAAAGAAATCAGATTCACGGACATAATGTTCAGAAAGGATCTGTTGCCGGACCGGCTCTATAACTGTTATTACGCTAATCTGTTGCGTCATTGTGGCTTTCTGCAACATCTCTGCTCTGATAGCCGCATTTCGTTCTTCTGGGTCGTCTGACATCATACCAGGCTTTCGATGGACAACCTTCCCGTGCTCATTTATGGCAACGCCCGTAAACAAGTGCTGTAGTGGGAACTGTTTGGCTTCTTCAATGACCTGTCTCTCAATATCATCCTTTTTTGTATTGCGCATCATCGCAAGTGCCACCAAAGCGTCCAACAACGGTTTTCCATTTACGAAACTTCTTGCTCTCTCTTGCGCCTCTGTAGGATCAAAGGAGACAGAAATAGCTCTGAGTTCTGACACGGACTTCTCTTGATACTCCAGCAGCAATCGATGAAGAGCGTCAACTCTGGGTTGTTGCCCTCCAATTCGGCGATATGAATCAATCGCACTTTGAATGTGCCCTGATGCGACGGAGAAATTCGGATTATCACCAACGATCTTCTCTTGAGCTTCCCTCACGTAAGTCTCTGCACTGCGGATTAATGCCTCTTTTTCGGCATCCGCATTCTCTGCTAGGCGTTCCCATCTACTTTTAATAATCCAATAGTGCCGGGCTACATGCCAATTAGATGAGGACTCCGCTGCGAGTGCTTTCCTTTCGGCGAGTAAGGAATATTTGGATGGATCCCCCACCCTACGCTTGATCAGAAGCTCCATTAAATTACCGGACAAAAAAAGTGGATCGGTCCCATCGTACCTCTCTAGTACGGTTTCAATATGCGAAATTACATTTTTGAACGACTGACTCTTCGGCCCAAGATATAAAGCAATGTTCATAGCTCTTTCTATACGGAGAGCACAAGGCGGCCACATATCGGGATCTTCAAGTGTTGCAGCGGATGTCAAATAGCAGTCTACGGCATCCGTCGCCATTCGATAGTTGCGCTTTCTCACCCATAATATGTCACATATCCGAGCTTTCGCTTCAGCATCTTCTATGGTTGGCGCCAGTTCAGCTAACACATTCAATTCATTCTCTGTGATGTCATCAACTATCATACTGCGGGTGTTGCCCCATACCATCGCTGGTTTGAAGGGCTGGTCTGGATTGTCCAAATCCATATGCATCGAGTATATCCCGCTAAGCAACTGGAACACTTTTATGTGTGCTGAGTTCCCTTGACTCTCAGCAAGTTCCCTTGCCTTCGCCCCCAGCAACCGCTCATATTCTGAGTATTCATGTGTTTTGGCCGTAGATATTACTGATTCCCAGTCAGACTCCAAGAAGTCATTAAGGGTCAAATCAATGTTGGACATCACACATACCCCTTCTTTGTCGCCTACCTATCATGGCAACTAGATCCCTCGAAATTATACCATGTATCCACTACATTTCCTGTTTGTGGGTCGAATATCTGCATACAAAAAGCGGACCACAACTCGACGACCTGATGCGCAGCACACCAGGCTGCGCCGCTTAACCCGCTGGCCCGGAAGTCCGCAACACGGGCACGCCAAAGCTCGTGATGTTGTTCCAACTCCGCCTTCGTCACGATGATCCCTCCATGGTCGGATTCTGGGGGGATCATCTCGCACCAGGCACGCTGGCGCTAGGTGTGCACTATTTGGCGCTCACCATAGAATTATACAAAAATTAACTAAATTTTTTCTAAAAAAGATTATATACAATTGCATAATGCTATAGTATCGAATATCATTATATAAACGTATAATACATTGAAGGTGAGCTTGTGAAATCACAAATAACAGTGGACGATGGCAAAACGCTTGCTGCATTATCCCATCCCACGCGATTCTCAATAATGCGCGTGATGGGAGAAGAACCGATTAATTTATCCGCAATAAGCCGTGCATTAGGTGAAAAACCCGGGAAAATCAGATTTCATTTAATGAAGTTACTTGATGCAGGTTTAATTAGGCATGTTGAGGACAGAGTTGTTGGGGGGCATGTAGAGAAATATTATCAAGCCATTTCTTCATCAATTGCTGTTGAAAAGCCCGATGAACAATTGGAATCGTTGGAGGATCGAAGACGTCAAGCGTTAACGGTGGTTCAGCTCATCACGAGACAGTTCCAAGCAAGGTTACTTCAAGACGATGGAGGTGACACTTATTTTTCGCAAGTGAGCATATCAATACCTGAGTCTATGCTAAGTGATTTTATTAGAGATTTTGTATCTACAATTGAAGAGAACTTACTCTCTAAATGGCGAGCTTATGGTGCAGAGACTACAACAGCGCCACAAATTACTGTCGAATTAGCTTCCTTTATCAGTAAAGTGCTCAAGGAGGAAGAATAATGGTGATAGGAATGCACACAGATGATGATATGTTAATTAAACTGGTGGAATCACTGGATAATGAATGGCTAGTAACAAAACACCTCATTCAAAATAGCGAACTGAAACATTCGGATTTTGACTTATTAATAGTGGACCTTCGAAATTTTAAGTCCGATGTAAGTTTATCAGGTTTTACATGGATTGGGCTTGGTGAAACACTTGAACACAATATCTGGGCAACAGAAAATAACTGCTCATTTTTCATCATGTCTCCATACCAAAGAATACAGTTGTACCACTCAATCAAGTGTATCGAAACACTTTCACACGAACGGAAACATATTCACATTCTGCCCAACGGCCTAACATGGAACACATCCACTGATGAGTTATTGATTTCTGGCCGCCACGCTGGATATTTAACTCCGATTGAATCTTCAATCTTAAAAATACTATGGAGTAACCGAGATACAGTAGTCGAAACTGGACGTATTATCAAGGCAGTTTGGGGAAATAGTTCGTACTCTCGTATTGATGAAGTTTACGTATATATAAGATCCCTTCGTCAGAAGCTTGAGTTTAATCCTAAGTCACCTCAAATGATTCGGTCAAAATACAGAAAAGGTTACGTACTAATCACCAAAAACATATTAAAAGAATTTTCAGTATCTTAAATTAAATATTGGAGTGAGCAGGATGAATTCACAATCTAGGGTAGGCCATAGATTTATTGTGCTCGTCAGTAGTCAAGTTTTATCCCAACTAGGAAATAACTTCTTTTCGTTAGCATTGTTATGGTATGTACTGAAGATAACTGGCAGTCGTTCTGACGTTGCTATCATGGCAGCACTCCAAGTTTTCCCTAATGTGTTTTCTTTGTTTGCAGGTACTTTTGCAGATAGAATGAACCGATGGAACTTAATGATTATCACTGATATTTCTAGATTTGCTATCACTGGGCTAATAGCAGGTTTAGGATTCGGTCATTTGTTGTTCATTTGGATTCTCGGAGGATTAGGTTTTTTATTGCAATTAACCGGAACATTCTTTACACCCGCTGAAATGGCTGTATTTCCTTCGACGGTATCACAAGAAGCATTGTCGACTGCTAATGGCATTAATCAGGCCTTGACAATGGTGTCTCAACTTGTCGGAATGGCACTTGGCGGTTTTTTTCTTTTCATCGTAGGCCCGTTTACACCGATGCTTCTGAACAGTGTGTCATTCATCATTTCAGTTGTAGCACTCTTATTTATAAAGCCTCGAAACACCGAAATGCCCGATGGTTCAGCGTTACACCAAAAAACAACCTTTTCTGATGACTGGAAGGATGGCATAAAAGAAGTCTTGAAACAAAAAACTTTACGCATGCTCATTCCAATAGCAGTTATCGTTAATTTTGCTTTAGCACCTATTATGAGTCTTGATGCCCCTTGGATCAAACAAGTTCTTCATCTTCAAGCTACCCAATATGGATTAGTTGGAGCTTCTATGATGTTAGGGATAATGGTTGGCAACATTTTTGTGGGATATTTAAACACACGAGTATCCTTTAGGAGGCTATTACCTATAGGATTGGCTGTTATGGCTGGGTGCGTAATTTGCTTATCTCAAATACCCGTATATTT
>NZ_JXBW01000041.1 GCF_001447355.1 Alicyclobacillus tolerans
TTACACCAATTATACGGACTCAACTGAGGATTGCCTCGTGCGGGTTGCAATTTACATCCGAGTATCTACCGAGCATGAGACGCAGACAACATCCATCGAAAACCAGGAAGGGGGCGCCTTGCAAGCTGTTGTTCGGAACGGTTGGGTTGTATACGATATCTACGCTGAACGACAAAGTGGATTGAAGTTAGCCAAGCGCAAAGAATTCAGCCGCTTGATGAGTGATGCACGGAACCATCGGTTCGAGGTGGTGTGGGTCAAGTCTGTGACCAGGTTTGGGAGGAAAATCTCCGACCTGCATCGCTTCGTTGAGGAACTCGTACGGTTGGGAATTCGATTTGTCGCCGAGCTTGAGGGAATCGACACTTGCCAAAGTGATTGGAGTACAAAACTCTCCATGTGGGCGATGTTCGGTCAATGGGAGAGCCAAGGCTTGAGCGACAGAATTCGATATGCGCTTCAGGTCAAAGCCGGAAGAGGGGAATATACAGGCTCCATACCTCCCTATGGGTATGTGATTCGAGACAGATCCCTAGTTCCTGCGCAAGACGGGAGCCCCGAAACGGTCCGGTGGATATTTTCAATGTATCTTCAAGGATGGGGTACATCGAGGATCGCAAATGACCTGTCAAGGCGTCATGTACCTACGCCTGGTCAACGAACTGGACGGAAAGGCGCAGCAGTTGAGTGGCACGATTCAACAATTCGGAAGATATTGTCCAATCCGGTCTATACGGGCGCAACTGTCTCATGTCGTGAAACGACGAAGGTTTTGGGCGATGACCAGAGGGTACAGAGACCGGAGGAGGAATGGATTGTAGTTCCGAATACCCACGAGGCGCTCGTTTCCCAGGAAGAATTTGATGCTGTTCAACGCCGAATCAGTGGTCGGCCAGGAGGATGGAGAAACCATGCTCAAACGAGCATTTTAACGAACTTTCTCTTCTGCGCCGGATGCGGCTCCACCATGCACTACATTAGGCGAGATTGGGGTCGAGTACATTACGTTTGCGGACGATATCTTCGGTCACGTAGGAGAAAATGCTCTCGGCGAACGGTTTACGAGGACGAGTTACTGGCCGATGTCCTTCAACATCTGAAACAGGCCGCTGCAAACACCGGGTCGGAACCTCCGAGCGTGGTGAACGACCGGCGTCAAAAAGTCCGCAAGGCGGTTGCTGCTCTGGAGTCAAAGGTTAAAAAGGAGCTGGAGCGGAGAGGGAAAGCCCAAGACCTCTTTATCGACGGCCAAATGAGCAAGGACGAGTATCACTTGGCTCTCGACCGCATTGAAAAGCGGATTGGCGAATTTCAAATGTGAATTCTCGAGCTACAAAAGGACATGGAATCCCAAACCGCCGTACAATTATCTCCAGAGGAGCGGGAGCGACTTTTAAGTGCCGATGCTCTTACCGTCGAGTTGCTTATGCGATATGTTCATCGTATTGAGATCGCCGAAGATGGCTCCATTCACAACATTCACTTCACCTTTGCATGCCCTCATGTGTAGCAAGTTATACCTCCAGTCATGTGGAGTGCTGCGTGTCGATCGTTAGGGGTTGTGTGACCACATAACAAACCTCTGCTTCAAACAATAAACCCCTGCTCCAGACATAATAAACACCTGATACAAGCGGGGAAAGAGCGTGAGGCAAAACGGAGAAATCCTTGCCCGACAAGCCCTTTTCCCGTCTTTTATGCCCGAACTTTATTATCCCAAGAATAAAGTTTTGACAGGAAGAAACAGGGTGAAAAGATGGGGTGAGGGAAAAGTGTGCGAGACATTATTATCACTGTTCACAATTGAGGACGGTGGAATGCGGGATTGAGGCGGGGAAAATGTCAGAGGTTTATTTGATGGGAACATAGTTAGAAATGCAAAAGAGGTAAATGTGCAAATTTCAAAGTCAAAATCGGGAAAATGAGAAAGACCGGACAGGAGAGCGTGAAAAAGCCTGTGGACGTGTGGGTTTGGTTCCAGTTGAGTCCAGTATGCTGTGTAAAAAGGGATGGCGCATGTGGGTATAAAAGATGAGCCATCTCCGTCTCTCTGGTAGGATGCGGGATTGATTGAAACCACTCACCCAGAGGGAACGAATATGACTCAATATCAGATGAACGTGGACGACGAAGTTTTGATGGGATTATTTTTGCAAGATGGTGGTGTGGCGAAGCTCGTCGAGCTTGATCCGCATCGTCCCGAACCGCAATCAGCGATTCGTCTGATCGGCGCTTTACTCATGGAGATGCACGAAGCATGGACAACGGGGCTCAGATATCTCGATATGGAGGCGTATTGGGCAAGGCGAGGACGCAAGTATCCTGCGTGCGCAAACCACAAAGGTCACACTCTACGGGGATAACAGGAGGATCTGTGGTGCGGTGAACACCGCAGGTGAAGTCCTTGTTCCTTGGTTGCTTATCATCAACCCGTGAAGCGCCTCTTGATGGATTGACGACGGGACATAATCGATTTTTCGAGGATAAGCATAAGCCGTTAAAAGCGGCACGTCGGAATTTAGCACATTCTACATGTAGGGGCAATTTACGCACCAATTCGGACTTGACCGAAGTGGCAGCGAACGAGATTATCCACAGCATTTGTACGCAGGGATGGGAGCAATAGTTCTTGTCAATCATTATTCGAGAAAGAGGTGCTTGTGTTGAAACAAAGTAACGAACCTTCGTGGAGCGTGGTCACCGTGGGAACTGAAGACCTTAACTTTGCCATTTACGTTGCTTGTACATATGATTTGCTTCCGAAATCATGGCCCTTTAGCGAGTCGAAGCGTTGGACTTCGACCAACCCATCAGTTGACTTAACACGGACAGAGAAGTCTGTACTGTCAACTCAGTGGCTAGAATGGTGGAATCAATTGGTTCGTGTTCGCTCCCTGCACGAACACAACTTTGACCTCTATCGACCAACCTATTTTGAATCCATGGATCAAGAACTTGGGCAAGCATGTCGGGATACTTGGCAGGCTTTTCGCGAGTGGTGGCATATGCCGGCTGGTGGAAACATAGCGATGATTCACTGGGAATCGGCTGAAAACGTAGGGCAATATGTCAAGGAGTTCGAACAGCGGATGAACCGAAAGGCTAGACCTTTCCGGTTGAGGGTCGACCTCGTATACACAGGGCTAGACGATTTGATTGAAGTCACCGACGAATATGTAATTATGCCGATACGCTCTCCCCGTGAGAATCGATTTTGGTGGACGCAGAAAATCAATGCCATTGGCTAGCATTCAATCTTGAGTACCGTTCTTGAATTGTCGGCTCCATTACAAGTACGTCTCTCATGACTACCAGGAAAAGCTGCAAGAGTACGGGACGGTTGGTGGCATGAGCCGCAAGGGTAATTGCTTTGACAATGCGTGTGATGAAACATTTCACAGCATCATCAAGCGAGAGTCCGTGTATCTGGAAAAGTTCAAAACAAGGGAACAAGCGATACGGCCGATCTTCGAATACATCGAGGTCTGGTACAACCGGGAGCGGGTACACTCCTCCATCGGTTATCTAACGCCGATTGAATCCAAAAGAGGATATTACCAATCCATCAGAGATGCAGCGGGGTGAAACAATCGACGTCATGTCGGAATATTAAAACTTACAATTTCGCTGTTCTGGGGTGTCCACTTTCTTGACTTATTACCACAATATGAACTGGATATTTTGCAGGCGACGGGTAGTGCAAGGTCAATTGTTCTCGATGGGTTTCCCGTTGAGCTAACCGACTTGTTCACGCAATTCACCATAGCCCAGGGAGTGTCATTGCTACAAATCTCATTTGTGCAAATTCGGAAGCGCAAACGCGGGCGATGTAATATCGCATGACCGCGCCTTTCCTGTATTCACTTTGCATCGGTTGCAACGTCTCTGTTTCTGCTGCCGCCTAACAAGTTGTGGGGTGGTATACTTCGTTGTATAGAGTGAGATGGAGGGTCAAGTCCGAATTTGTGTGTAAATT
>NZ_JXBW01000042.1 GCF_001447355.1 Alicyclobacillus tolerans
CGGCCATTCTGCAAAAGGCTCAATATGAAAAGGATCCTCCACGTCAAAAAACCGATCTGGTTTCGCCAAAAGGTTGATTGCATCCATGCGAAAGCCGTCGATCCCCTTATCCAACCAAAACTTCATCATCTCATAAACGGCATTGCGCACTTGCGGATTCGCCCAGTTCAGATCGGGTTGTTCAGTTGCGAACGAGTGAAAGTAATACTGTCCCGTCGCTTCGTCCCATTCCCAGACAGACGGAGTAAAATATGAACGCCAGTTGTTCGGTGGCGCACCATTTCGGCCATCGCGCCAAATGTACCAGTCTCGCTTTGGATTGTCGCGCGACGAACGGGATTCCAGAAACCATGGATGAAGATTTGATGTATGATTGACCACCAAGTCCATGATGAGCTTCATACCACGGGCATGAACTTCATCAAGCAGCCTTTCCCATTGTTCCATTGTGCCCGCCTTCGGCATGATGCGATAGTAATCCGATATATCGTATCCATTGTCACAATCCGGTGATTCGTAAATGGGATTCAACCAGATGACATCGACACCGAGTTCTGACAGGTAATCAAGTTTTTCAATCACCCCACCCAAGTCCCCATACCCATCGCCGTTCGAGTCTTTAAAACTACGCCAATAAACCTGGTATACGACGACTTCTTTCCACCAATCGCGCTTCATATTTTCCTCCGACATACGATTTCTTGATAAGTTTTCGAAACTGTTATCCCTTTAATCCTGCGCTCGCTACACCTTGAACAAACTGGCGTTGGAAGATCACAAAAATGATCATCATGGGCACGGTGAGCAACAACATCCCTGCCATGACACTGTTCCAGTACGCATTATACTGCCCATAAAACGAATTCAGCCCGACCGGGAGGGTATACATAGAGGTTGTTTGGCCAATCAGCAAAGGCCACAAAAATGAATTCCAGTTGCCCTGAAAAGTAAGTATAGTCTGTGCCGCCAATAAGGGCTTTGACAGGGGTAACATAATTCGAAAAAACATCCCCCAGTGACCAACCCCGTCGATGCGTGCGGCTTCCTCTAACTCCTTAGGTATGCCAAGAAAGAACTGCCGGGACAAAAACACCATGGTTGAACTAAGCAAAAATGGAATCGTCAAGCCTGCGTAGGAGTTGATCCATCCCAAGTTCACCAAGATGATATAGATAGGGACGAGTACAACTTGCCCAGGAATCATCATAATCCCGAGGAACAAATAAAACAAAAACCCGCGAAATGGGAACCTCAGCCTTGCAAACGCGTACCCCGCAAAGGTGTTGACTACAAGATTGCCGACTGTCACAATGACTGCGACGATCAAACTGTTCAAGAACCATCTTGCAAAAGGAAAGTCATGTAGGATGGATGCATAACTTGCGACGGTAATTGTCTTCCATGGAACAAGTAACTGAAAAACCTCAGATGTCGGTTTAAGCGATGTGTACAATGACCAAAGGAACGGCAAAAGAGAAACAAGTGCATATGCGATGGCCACCACATATAGTCCGATACGTGCTCGTCTCCAGTTTGCGCCGCGCTGACGTGTCGCCAACATTACGAATCCTCCCGTCCCAAGAACAGTTGTTGAATGAGTGTAAGTACCAAGATAATGGCAAACAATACGAATCCCATTGCCGACGCATAGCCCATTTGCATCGTCCGGAATCCTTTTTCAAACAAGTCAAGAACCACCGTCATCGTATCCTGTTGTGGTAGTGAACTATTGCCGGAGATCACGTATACGAGGTCAAATACCTGGAATGCCCCAATCATACCGAGTACCACGACTAGAAACGTCGTCCGCTTTAGCATGGGTACAGTCACACTGCGCAGTATTTGCCACCCTTCAGCACCATCGATGGCAGCAGCTTCGTACAACTCAGTCGGTATATCTTGCAATGCTGCGAGATAGATGATCATGAACTGTCCTACTGTCGTCCAAATGGCTACCACCATAATGGCCGGAAGCGCGAACATTGGGCTATTGAAGTAATCCGGTCCTTGAACGTGTAAAGTGAGAAACAACAAGCGATTGAGCAAACCATTGGGCTGAAACAAAAACCCAAAAATGACCGCAACCCCTACCGTCGACGTGATAGATGGCAGATAGTAAATGATGCGAAAGACGGTCTTGCCACGGATGCGGTTAACCACAACTGCGAGCAACATGGCTAAAGCCGTCTGTACGGGAACCACGACCAAAGCGTATAAAGTCGTGTTCCAAAGCGCTCTAAGAAACACAGGGTCCTGAAATAAGTGGATGTAATTTTGAACCCCGATGAAGTGAGCATCCAGCGGATCAAGATACGAAAAATGCTTGAAACTGACAACAAAGGCGTACACTATGGGGCCAAGCAAAAATACAAACAGTTCTACAAGTGCTGGCAAGATAAACAAATATCCCGCCAAAGCTTGGTCTACAGTGCTCCTTCGTAAGCGAGAACGCCATGCGCGACTAGGCTGTACCGAAACCGCCAAATGTACTACCTCCTTTGCACGAGCTTATCTGCCAAAGCACTGAGGGTGCGCGAAATGATTGCGCACCCCGCATGAAATCAAACCTGATTCAATCGTTCATTTGCGAGTTAAGTGTCTGTTGGGCTTGACTCAGAACCTGCGCCGCCGATTCTTTTTTCAAGATGCCTTGTTGCGTTGCGTTGTTAATAGCATCCAAGAAGTTCTGCCCAAGTGTACCAAACTGATATGGAATAGCACCCTTAAGCCCATCTACGAATCCTTTGTATGACGGATACTTTTTCAAGAACTCGCCTTGTTCACTCGTTCGCGATGGTATGGCCAAACCAGAATCGGCCGTCATCTTGAGGGCTTGCTTTCCAGTCATGAAGAACAGTAGTTTCGCCGCTTCAGCCGGATGCTGCGTAGTGCGCGCCATTTCATAGGCAACTGTGAACAACATATTGGCATCCTTTCCATGAAGAGACGGGAAATCTGCGATTCCGTATTTCATGTTTGGGGCCGTCTGTTGCATAGAGGGCACCAGCCATGCCCCCTCTAAAGCCATTGCGGCTTTTCCTTGTGCAAACGGAATTCCAGCCCAAGACCCGCCTTGGTCCTGAGGAGTAACAAAGTTTTTCTCTTCCATCTCTTTCATAAACCATGTCAGTCCAGCGTCATTCGCTTTATTTGTGAACGTCGCTTGATCCTTCATCTCATTGTAGTAGCTACCACCCATATCAGCGATGAATGGGTAATAACGCGCAACATCGATAGGCATATCCAAAGGAACAATGCCCTTGGCCTTTAATTTGGCAGCGTCTTGGTCAAATTCACTCCATGTTTTCGGAGGAGCCTTGATGCCTGCTTTTGCAAGTAATGCAGGATTGTACTCAAGGGCCATTGTGTTCATATCTTTTGGAATTCCGAGCGTTTTGCAGATTTCTAAGCCCTT
>NZ_JXBW01000043.1 GCF_001447355.1 Alicyclobacillus tolerans
CTGTGTCATGTAGCTCACCCCGAATCTTCTTATTCTTACATTTTCGATTCGTTGTGTCCACTATTTCAGCCTAACACCAGCATGAGGCGTTGGTCCTCCGGGATATCTTTTAGAAAATCCTTTGCTGCTGCGAGCTGCATGGCAATGTTCTGCCCATCTGTTGAAACCCGGATATATTGAACTTCACCTCCACGTGTATCTTGAGCTGTTCATGAGAGTTCGGAATCAATCTCTTTCAGAAACATTCCAATGTCTTTGGGACTTGCCTTGGACTGTTCAATCAGAAACTTGACAATCAAACGACGTATCCAACGAACCGATTCTTCCGGCGCATCCTGTTGATGCACGACTTGGACAATGCGAACTTCCTCCACAAAAGCACCCCCGATGGCAACGTGTTTCTATCATTGTCGTCTGGGGGCGTGCTCGATATACTGCTAGACTGCCTCGTCTAGCGGCTGTTCCAATTGAATTGACTGTTCTCTGCCTGTAGTCAGATCGACGCTGAGGATTTCTGTCTCACTACCCGGCATCTTTAAGATCCAAAAGCTTTCGTCCATCGGTCACCACCATCCTTTCATCCCAGATGCGAATGAACTCTTGGAGAACATATTGCGATATGCCAGTGGTTTCTGGACTTTTCATGAGCAGGTGCTGCATCCACTCGTCGTAACGAATTGAACGTCCCACGACATCACCTCCGCTTCTGCTGGAGATTAAAACAAGACTTGCACGGATAACGCAAGTCTTGCCCTCGACATATCTGCATGTCCTAATTTTGGACTTTTCATTTTGGCGGGGTTTATAGTCATGTCAACGGTTGAACAAAGCCGAAATTCAAACACTCGAAAGGGGAAATGCACAATGACAACAAACACCAAACCCGCCGTCGTTTATACCCGAGGCATGGCGAACCATTCCAACGAGAATCAACAGCAGTTGATCGAGCAACAGGTCTGCGGATCTGAATATCACGTTACGGCCACCTTCTCGGATACAAGCTCGGGTACAAGCGAAATTTCACGGCGTCCAGGGTTACAGAAACTCTTTGAAGCACTTCAGGCCAAACCCAATATCCATGATGTCATTGTTTATGACGAATCCCGTTTATCCCGTCGTGCATCCGATGCAGGCCGAGTCATCCCGGGCCTGGCCGACATGAACGTCAAAGTGCATTACGCAGCAAATGACCTTGGGTCCACGGAAGCATCAGCCACACTCGCACAGTTCATATTGATGGCGGAACGAAAGGCGCATGGCGAACGTATTCGGCGGGCCATTAATCACAAGCGCATCAAACAACAAATTTGATAAAAAAATAGCCGAGGGCTCGTCGAAATTTAGTGGGACCTCGACTACTTTTTTTATGGTGTTTGGACGAAGACGTTTGCAGCCCTTCACAAACGTTGCCATATACATCGTTGAAACGTGTTACTGTTCCAACTTCAATCTCCACGATCCGTCCGACAAGTAGTGCGGGCTTCCTTCTTTATTCGCCGTTTGCCACAAGATGACGAAAGTCGGTCGCATCGTCTCTGCAATGTTTTCAGATGCGCTGCTGATTATGGCGCCTGGAAAAAGAATCTCCCCGGCCTCTAGTTCAGCAATGACCTTCATCAGCCGACCTGAGGACATATCAGGTGCATTTTCTCCTAAAAGTTTTCCGCCCGGAGATATAACGGACAGATATACAGCAAACGGTGGTGTAACGTCCTGCATCACCGCATATTGAATGTAGTCCCGCACCGACCGAACGACAAAGAATTCCAAGGTGGTCCATCAAGAAAGTTTGTTCTCTTTTCGTCCCACAAATCATAAACACCGGATGTACCAAATTCGGCTGAGTCATTTCTGAATAGTTGTATGTAGGACATCCCTGGATACCCAGGCCAGAGTAGAATGCCCTCGAAATTATAGGCACGAACAAAATTTCCGTGTCCATCTAAGGTGAAACCACAAGGTTCTTCCCCAAATCTCCTCTAAAAGTGAGGGTGGAACGATTAACACCGAGGGGTACAACGTGCAAGAGAATCGCTCGTTCTGGTTGACGAAGATGCGATACCTTCTCCGCTAAAAATTCCATTACCCTTGTTCGGCGGAAGTTGTCCGCCTGTTTCTCCCAGTCTGCGGTCTGGAGAAAAGCGTCACGGATTTGATGTACGTCCATGGCGAACTTCCCAGCACTGTTACGTGCGTAAAATTTGTTATCCTTTCGCAGCATGTGGGGAGCAAATAGACTTCTTGGAACGCCAACAAGAAGTACCACCTTTTCATTGACATTAAGGGAACGTACCTCTACATTTTGCAATCGAGGTTCAACATTGTCTCGAAGTACGTTCTCGATTCTTTGCGAAACCTGGTCTGTAATGACGTTTGTCAATCCTGTTACGTCAAACGGAACGCCGGTGTTCTTTCCATTTTCCTTTTTCTCCTCAATCCCGTAAACAATTATACCGCCGTCCGTATTTGCGAACGCTATGATGTCCGCCAACAATTCCTTGTTGTCTTCCGTCAGCTCCAATTTGTAATCAAGCGTGCGTGATGCCGGAACCTCCTCCTTGATCAGCCGAAATATGTCTTCCGCTGTGATGTCCGAAAGCGGCTTGCCAGATAGTCTCAACCCAATCACCCCGATACGTCCTAAATCTGGTAAGTTATTGTCGCATAATTCACCTGAAGATCTAGTCATTTGCATGAGCGGTCTTTAGGATTGAGACAAAAAGTGTAGGGGCGGAGAGAGAACTATGCCTACGAATCCTTGGTATGTTCCATTTAACGACATTGCAACTCCGATCATTGCGATCGTTGGATTTTTCTTCATATGGAAACAAATATCTGTTGGGCATGAACAGGTGAAGCTGATGAAAAGCCAGATTGCCGCTGGGTTGGATTTGTCTCGTGCCACGAACCTGCCTTACTTCACGCTCGGGCAAGATGTGCATACGGACGGAAATTCCATATGGTGGGTCGTCGCCCTAACGAACTGCGGGATGAGTCCCGCTTTCCAGGTCACCGTGCGCCGCACACAGCAGGGCGATACGGTAATGACAGGCCCTATTGTAGAGTACGAGTCAATCCGAGTAGGTGAAAGCAAAACTGGATTTGAACTGGTGAAACTTCCGATCGGTTACCGGTCGATGAAGATGAAGATGATTGTGGAGTACAGAAATGTCTTCGGTGAAGAGTTGACTCAGGTTTGGGAAACTGAAAATGAACAGTTCAAACTGGTCCAGCCTCCAAAGATCAAGCAACTCGCATAGACAATAAAACAGCCTCCGCCGTCAACGGAGGCAATGATTGTATGTGAGTCACGCACCCGAATTATTTGCCCATGTTCCCATCAAAAAATCCTCTGCTT
>NZ_JXBW01000044.1 GCF_001447355.1 Alicyclobacillus tolerans
CCGGCGTTAACAGCTTAGCCACAGGGCGGAAGGTGAGCCTTTCAGTGTGTACTCCCATCCGCCCCTTTTGGAGCAATCGGAAATACTTGGGGTTTACGTCAAACTTATTGCCGCCGACCGGCAACTATATCAAGGAAATTAAGTAATATTTTAGTAATACCGCAGTGGCCAAAACACAAAAGCCCCTGTGGGAAGTTACTCAGTGCGTTGAAGACTTTTCAACAACACAAACGCCTACACAACAAACTGCCCCCCAAGCGGGGAGCAGTCTTCTTGATATGCGATTCGACCTTACCGGCGACCCTTTGAACTTAACTTAATTCGTCGAAACCCATAAGTAGTTGAACATCGGGTATCCAGTTGTCGGGATAAGGTAATCTGGCGTTGCATTGTGAACCTTTGGCGATACCACTGTCAGTGTCGCAACTTCGTTTGTCCACAAAACCGGGACCATTTTTGCGGTGTATTCCTCATAGGCAAAGAAGTTCTTCTTTGTCTCGGCCGCTGAGGAAGAAGGCTCGATTGTCTTCGCAATCAGCTTATTTTCCGTTGGATCGTCATACCCGTAGTCATCCATGGCGCCTGGTTCAAATTGTGATTCGCCCGACGGGTATGTCCCACCATAGAAAATGCCAGTTTCGGCTGCGGCGACCCACCCCCCAGGATCGTTGGTGTTGGTCATGATGCTAATCTCTGTGGCGAACGGCTCAGGCTTTAGCGTTGCGATCACGCCCATCTTTGCCCAGTCCTGTGCCATGAGTTCGGCCGTTTGGGTATACGATTCACTTCCGGATGGATATAGCATATCAAACTTCAATTGCTGACCGTTTTTGGTCATCACCCCGTTCACCAATTTCCAGCCATCCGATTCGAGCAACTTAACAGCCTTGCTCGGGTTATACGGATAAATAGGCTTGGAGAGCTTCGGATCGTAAAACACCGTTTTGGGTACATTCGGAATCGGGCCGTACTGCGGTGGTGCGTAACCATGATAGATGTCATTGTCGATGGTGGTTTGATCAATCCCCATTTCGAGCGCTTGTCGGACCTTCAGATCCTTCATTGCCGAATATAGCGGGGATCCTTTCAGGAAATTTACATTCACAAAGTTATAGCCGAGCGAGTATCCAGGTTCAATGGTGTCGCCCATAGAAGTGAGTGCCCGTTCCGAGCCATATTGGGAAAGATCTAAGTATCCGAGATTGACGGAACCTGTCTTCAAGGCCGCAAATTCGGCATCGTTCGAGGCTTCGTACTCGAATACCAGCTTGCTCAGAAGACTTTTGTGGCCCGCGTACATGGGGTTTGGCACGAGTGTCCACGAGCGGTTAGAAACTGCACTTTGAAGCTTAAAAGGGCCGTCCACCACCTTGAAGAATGTCGGGTCTGTAGCAACCTTACCCAAGTAGGTGATTTCCTTGGTCATGTCGTTAGGGTATTTGTTCCACGCATGTTCAGGGAGTGGCTGCAGTTGACCGATACCGTTGTAAATAAACCATTGTTGGTTGACGGGCTTGTTCAATGTTACCTTGACCATATATTTACCAACTGCTACAACGCTTTCCACATCTTTGGGCACGCCGCCGTTGCCGTTGTTGTAATTGGGCCAAGGCGCTGGGGCGCTCGATGCGTCAGTCGCTTTGATCAGGCTGTAATCCCAGACGACGTCTTGCGCAGTAACCGGTGTACCGTCAGACCACTTCCAGTTCTTTTTTAAATAGATTGTATAAACTGTACCCGTTGGATTGTACGTGATTTTCGTTGCGAATCCGTTACGAAAATCGATGGCGTCCTGGTTATTAATTGTGAACAGTCCCGGGTATAATTGCTGTGATAACATAGCGTTCGCGACCGTATCATTCGATCCGTTTTCGATTGGGAAGTACCAGGTGATGTTGGTTGCTGGGGGAAGCGCATAGATCAATACACCACCTTTTTGAGGTGTTACCGTTGATGCCGATCCGGTTGGGTTTACCGTTGATTGGTTGGTTGTAGCAAGATGATTTGTATTTGTTCCGCAGCCGACTAATCCAAGCATGAGAGCCGATGTCATAAGTCCGGCAAGGGTGACGCGAGTAGGCTTATTCATGCATTTCTCCCCTTCGAACACGAAGTTCATTATATATAATCAACATATTGAATAAATATGCATAGATAACAGTACATCAAAAGGTGTGCTGTGACAAGGTCTGAATCACGGATAATACTTGTTATTATGGTGAAAAGAGGAGCACATTGGGTACATACGAAGTTTTATTTATATGAATAATTATAAGAATAAAAATACAACTCCTCTCGGGCATTTAGAAGGAGTTGTGTGAATATGCACAAGGCCATTCGTTTGCTAGGTGAATCCGGTGCAGGTTCAAAGTCCAAACCATCAGGATGATGAACTCACCCGTCGAACCGCCGAACCGCCGATTTGTTAAATCACCTGTATTTTAGTTTCGTCCTTGCCTAACGCCACGCTACCCACTCAAGGTAGGCATGTATGTAATGGCGTACACGAATGAGTTCAGCATCAATCGGTGCCAATGCTCGCAGCCTGAGTGAGTTCTTCTACGACGAGTAAAATCGATGCAAAAGCCTGTTTCAGCTCTTGTAGAGATGCAGAGTGCTCCTCTGTCGTTGCGGCAATTTCCTGGATGGAGTCCGAACTTTTGAGTGTGCTTCCATTGATTTCCGTGAGAAACGAAAGGATTTCTTTTGATCCGGATTGACTGCCTGCCGCTAGTTTCCGAATTTCCTCGGCGACGACGGTAAACCCTCTACCGTATTCGCCGGCTCGCGCCGCTTCAATGGCAGCATTGAGTCCTAGTAAATGGGAGTCCCTCGATAGATTTTCAACCACTCGAATGACCTTAAATGCTCTGTCGGCAAGTTGGGTAACCCGCTGTGTCTCGTCTGTGAGGAGTTGCAATCGCTCGGAGATGACCATGGCCATTTGAGCGACTTCATCTGTAGTCGCATTCATTGCTTGTACGGTGGCAGCCAGAATGTCCGACATGGCACGCAGTCTATCAATCTTTTCAAGGGAAGTCGTCGTGATGATCATTCCGACGGTTTGGTCTGCGTCCCGAACCGGATTGTAGGTCACGACGAACGGGAAGCCAAACTTCTCAGGGCCGACCTCAATCCTTTGTGGTTTTCCAGTTTGAAACGCAACCAGGAATCTATGATTCTCTTCTTCGGTGCTAGCCAAACTTTTCAAAGGTGAATTCGGAGCAATATGGGCGCGATCAAATTCAGCTGGAAGGTGGATTAAAACAGTTGAGTCCAGTATGCTGTGTAAAA
>NZ_JXBW01000045.1 GCF_001447355.1 Alicyclobacillus tolerans
GGGTTTTGGGACAGCCCCATGGTTCGCATGGTTATGCTTTTTTGCGACGGCGACGGATTCCGTCCGGCAGACGGTCGGACCATGGCAGCAAGTCAGCCATCGCCGTCCGGTCGTCCATCTGGATGTTCGGCAGCCGTTCGAACAGGTACTCCAGGTACAGGTACGAGTCCAGGTCGTTCTCCTTGGCCGTCTCCACCAAACTGTATGCGATGGCGCTTGCCCGCGCGCCCCGTGGCGTGTTCGCGAACAAGAAATTCTTCCGGCCAATCACAAACCGCTTGATGGATCGCTCGCTTCGATTGTTGTCCAGATCCAGATTCCCGTCTTCCAGGAACGTGGTGAGTTTAGACCACTGGTTCAGGCAATACGAAACCGCCTGCCCCAAGGCGCTCTTGGGCAGCAGCTGTTTGTTTTGCTCCTGAAGCCATGCCAAAAACTCGTCCAGCACCGGCCGGCTTAGCCTCTGCCGCTCTGTGTGACGTTCTTCTGGGTTTGCGTCCTTCAGGGCGCGTTCAATTTTGAACAAGCGGTTGCAGTATTCCAGACCGGTCTTGGCCGCTGTCGGTTTCTTTCGCTCCTCCGCCGGAAGCGCAGTGTGTGCCTCATGAAACTTGCGCCTCGCGTGTGCCCAGCACCCGACCAGCTTTACACCCGGAATGTCGTTGTACCCGCTGTACCCGTCCACGTGCAGGTATCCCTCGAATCCTTCGAGGAACCGTCTCGGGTGTTCCTTCGAACGGGTCTCCTGATAGTCGAACAGGACAATCGGCGGTTCATCTGCACCACTGCGGTACAACCACATGTACGACGTCGTCTCGGCCGGTCGCCCTGGCTCATGCAGCACCTGCAGCGTCGTCTCATCCGCATGAAGGTACCGGCGCTTGCGCAACTCCTCATGCAATTGGTGATATATGTGTTCGAGCCATCGTGTGGCGCCTAGTACCACCCAGTTCGCCAGCGTCTGCCGGGTCAACTGCAGACCCTGCCGAGCAAACTGCTCCTCCAGCCGGTACAGCGGTAAGCCGTCCACGTATTTCTTGTCCATCACGTATGCCAGCATCGAGGCGGATGCTAGGCTACCCGGTATCGGGGGCCTTGGCATCTGTGCCTTGACCATGGGCGTTTCGGTCCCATGCTTGTCGCACGTCCGGCATGCATACTGTTGTTGCACGTGTTCACGTACCTTTGTCTGTGCCGGAATGTGGACGAGCTCGCGACGGATTTCCACACCCGCCTCGTCCATCACCTCGCCACAACACGGGCACTGACGTTCCTCCTCCGACAGACGGTACTCCACCCGTTCCACCGGAAGGTCTGCCAGCATGGCATCCCGCTGGCCAGGCTGCTTCTTGCGTCGCTCATAGGTCACCGTCTCGAGGGTGGGTTCCGTTGCCTCCGGCTCCGCCTCAACCTCGGCCTCGTTGAATACCAGGTCCAAGCGCATCTGGTCATTCGCCACGCGTTCGCTGGACTTCCCAAATTGCCGATGACGAGCCAGGCGAAGCTGCTCCAGCAGCAGTTTGACCTGCTTTTTCAGCTCCGCATTCTCACGCTCCAGCGACTCATAACGCTGTTGAAGGGCTTCCAGTTGATTTGTGGTCTCTGTCGTCGTGTTCATCATGCAAAAGGATTTCGACACGCTTGCCGAAATCCCTTGACAGATCCTTCTGTGTTTATCGGTCTCACACCACTTTTTTCGCTGTAACCCTGAGGTGTGCCTTTGGTTGGTTGAGTGGCAGTCCATCCACCAGCCAATTGAACTCCCGACGGCTGACCACCATGGTTTTCTCTGTCCCTGTATCCGGCCATTCAAACCGTCCCCGCTCCAGGCGGCGGTAAAACAGCCAGAAGCCGTTATGCTGCCAATACAGGATCTTCAGCTTGTCCCGCTGGCGGTTGCAAAACGCAAATGCACAAGGGGAGAATGGGTCCAGTTGAAACGATTCCTGCACCAGTGCTGCCAACCCGTCAATCGATTTGCGCAGGTCCGTGCTGCCACACGCCAGATAGACACGCTGTTCCGAAATGATTTCATTTAGCACAATGTCATCAGCGTGCGCACCACATCACGCAATAACTCCGGGTTGTAACCGGGTTTGACTTCAATCTCCACTTGGCCGATGCGAACGTGCAGGGGACCTGTATCCGTGGAAGTGTCCATCTGCACAGCCATCCAATCGGTGTTGGATGACGATTTCTCCTGTTGTTCGGCCCGAAACTTGCCAACCCAGTACCAAAGCCGACTTTCAGTGACCTGATTCTCGGCGCACCATTTGGCGGCGCTGAGCCCACTGGCACGAAATGCTGCCACCCGTGCCTGCCATGATTCTCTCAAACTGGCCCGTTCTGCGCTTGACACGATGATTCCCTCCCTGGTTGATCATGCGGGAATCATCTCAGAAATCTATGTTGCAAGCGAGGTGTGCGCTATTTTACGCACACAGCAATATCATATTCCACACTACCGAGTCGTATTAATTAAACAAGAAACGAGGAGGGTGAGACTGTGGCGCTTCAAATACGGATTTTTCAAAGTGAGAACAGAAACGTAAAAATCTTAGAGCACGATGTGAATTCGTGGCTAAATGAAATCGACGAAGAAAGTGTTGTGGGCATACAGACCAGCGCCACATCTTACGGCTATGGCGAAAATTGCCCGACAACATGGCAAGACCTGTTCGTGACGGTTCTGTATCGATCTCTCCCAAATAAAATCGCTCAATAAGTCTACATCGGTTGAACAACAGGGATTTTCCCCTTGGTAGTAGACTCAAATTCCACGCACAGAACTTCCCACTTGCTGGCGCAGCCCATCACCCGAAAATAGGACTTGAAGCTCGTCTTGCCGTCAGTTCTCTTACTCCATCTTCGTCCAAAGGAGTAATATATGGACTCGGCATCAGTGACAAGTCGAAATTGTATACTCC
>NZ_JXBW01000046.1 GCF_001447355.1 Alicyclobacillus tolerans
TTTTACACAGCATACTGGACTCAACTATGACGAATACCCCAACCAAGCAAATCCCCGCGCCAATCCATTCGCTCAGATCAGGAATCTTTCTATCGACAAGCCAGCCCCAAAGTACAGCCATCACGATAAAGATACCACCGTAAGCGGCGTAAGTCTTACCAAACGAGAACTCCTGGCGAGTTGCAACTACCCCATACACAACCATAATAACTGCTCCCAGTATTCCAACCCAAAGTGGTTTCCCGTTCCGCAACTATTGCCAGATAAGATATCCACAACCAATTTCAGCCATCCTCGCCATGACAAACAGATCCATCGCTTTAAATAGCATCAAAATTCATACCCCTTGTTCTCATTTAATGTGTATGCCTATAACTATCAACACTCACCCCGCCTTCTCAACCTTACAAGTGACAACTAACGTTAGAAAACCATTGTGCTAACGTCCCAATTTTAGATCTGGAATGTAGTTCACGAAAGCTAATTAAGGAGACAAGTGCCCGATATCCACAATTCTGGAAATCAGTTTCGCAATTTCTTTGTTATCCCCGCCAAATCCTGCCCGCAACTGGATTTTGTAGACCGTCACGCTCACCCCCTCACTTTCAAGTTCACTAATCGCCCATTTGATTTTTCTGATCCGATATGAATTGATGTCCTCCGTGACCTGCTGGATAAATTGCCGTGTTCTCACAAGCTTCCGATTATCAAACCATCGCCTTACACCAATTTCTTGCCGAATGGTTGCGGGTAAAACTCGAATTGGTTTTCCTTCCCGATTCAAAATAGATTCAACTGCTTGTTTCGCCAGAGCCAAACACTCTTCGTCCCTCTTCGCCCAGTCAATCACTGGGGAACGCTTCTTCCTTTTCCGAACCCGTGGCGTTACCTGGTCGTACCACTCTCTATCGTGCTTATATATCCAGGTGTGTAGCCCTTTCCCAATCTCTTTTAGTTGACTTCTGTTCAGCCCTGGATTGTCTTCGATAATCTTTAACCATGCAGTTCGCCGCTCTTCAAGATCAAAGGAGGGGGTATGGTTCACCCGTACCGCAATTTTTCCCGTTGCAGATTGTTCATGAAAAAACTCGTCTGCGCTGACTCCAAGGAACTGCAAAACCAGAAGGTGCCGTAGCGGGCTACGATTCTTTGCGTTGTTCCGAACGAATAGTCTCAACCAATTCGCCTGCTGATTCAAATCCACATTACTTTGCATCAAGTTTAGATAGTCAGAAGGATAGAAGCGAAGGAACTCGTCTACGAAATCCTGGATACGGATGAAGCCTTTCGCCGAAGCAAGCCTCCTCTCCCGCAATCGGTCAATGTAAAAATGAACTACATCGGACAGTTCCTTCTTCTTGTAAGCACTATTCATCAGAAATATCACGTTCCATATGTATTGGAGATTCAGTTCCTTAATTTGTTCGTCATATGTATCATCCTCAACCTCAGCACTACACATATCACTGTCAGCGCACCAATAGTCTGCATACTTCTCTGTTGATGGCACGATTGTGCTTTTCAGCGATACCCCATGTTTCGGGCAATACAGCACACCTGGAACTTGAAAAAGTCTCCGCCAAAAACTCTCTCCATACTCTTCGATATCCTCCGAATAACACTTGGAACAATACCTAAGTCGGCTATATGGCTTCACCTTCCCGCCGCTGAATCCCAAAATATTCTCGATACTCTTACCACAGCCATCGACCATCATGCTGTGGATACTGTCCGAACGCTCTTTAGAAAGAAAGGCGGTGTAGAACGGGAACATGGTGTGATTCCATATCAGTTCATTGACTGTAATTTTGGAATAAGTAGGCATATTCTCCCGTAGACTCTCAAGATACTGCGGGAAGAATATTGAAGTAAGCATCTTACTCTCTCCGTACACGTCTTTCAAAAATGCTCTTCTGCTCACCATCCCGCACATGCGTTTGTATCGCGCGAGGACGGAATAAAGTAATTCGTCGCTGTAGATTTGCGGGATAAAATTCATCATAGCTTGCCACCCTCTGTCCACACTTTCATGTCGTCAATGTATCCCTCACGCTCCAGAACAGTCTCAGGGGCAACATTTTCTTGCTTCGCTACCCGAAAGAACCTTCTCAAATCTCCATCCCTGTAATCAACGTTTCTCTTTGGTTTCTCTATAATTGGGGGTGGGTTCGTTGCTTTCGTTTCCTTTTTCACACCGTTCGTCCTCTTTTGAACTGGCGGTGTGGGATGTGGTGATGATGCCCGTTCCTTCGCATCCAGTATTCTCAGATCATCAAATTGGGCAATTTTATAAGGATTACCCGTCTTCAACGCATCGAGCATGGGTTTCATGAGCCTGAAGTGATCCTTGGCAACCCTTCTTATGATTTCGGGAGTAATCACCTCGAAGCCACGCTCAATAGAGAATTGTTGGGCATATAGGTATAGCTTTATCACCAAGTCCGATATCCCCTGTGTTTCTTCAAATATTGCCGAAACCAGTTCATCAGAAAGCGGAGTATAGTTCCTCAACCACTGGTAACGCCAGATCCCCTCCAAAAACAGGCGAAACATTTCATCGTTCTTCATTGCATTCCATAAGATTTCCTTATTACCTGAGCGTTTTGCAGATTTCTAAGCCCT
>NZ_JXBW01000047.1 GCF_001447355.1 Alicyclobacillus tolerans
CTTTTGGGACAGCCCCATAGTCTAAGACATCCGGAAGCACAGCGTGATCGTCCTCTTAACCGGCATTGCGAGTCGGTTGTTGATCCCTTTCATGCCCGCTCGACTTGGCTTGTGTGCGACGGCTAATTCCGTATAGCACCATCCCAATGGCCAGGGCCGCCAGTGCAAGCGAAAGCTGACCCGCGGTTTCTTGACTCAGCAGCCAAATGCACAACCCGGCTGCAATAGCGGGAATGGCTACGCCAAAAGGGAGTCGGAAGGAACGCAACTCGTTTTTTGCCCGAAAACGAAGGACAATGACGGAGACACAGACGGCGAGATACTCATACAGGCGCGCAGCGACGTTAAGCATGAGCAGATGCTCAAACGTGCCCGTGACACTAAGTATAATGACAATCACGCCCGTCACCCAAATCGACACGATAGGCGTTTGAAAGCGGGGCGAAATCTTCGCCAGGATCCCCGGCAGTCCTCTACGCAGGGATAGCGCGTAAAGGATGCGTGGAGCCGTTAAAGCGACACCACTCTTGGTACCCAGAATGGACAAAACAGCTCCAATGGTCATCACGGTTGCTCCACCCAGAAACATGTTGCGTCCAGCGTCCGCAAGCGGGGTAGCCGACGTGGCGAGGGACGGATCGAGTCGCACAGCGGCTTCTTGAATGAGCAAATAGAACAGCGTGACGCCTACTAATGTACCAATTACGCCGATCACGGCCGACTTGCGTGGGTGAACCATTTAACCTTGTTGTACCGTCGCCATTTCGAAGCCACCATATGCATAAATCAAGACAAGCACGGCCTTGCTAATCTGCGGCGCGCTGTGGGACAAAGCGGATACAGCAGGCGTGTGATGCGCGTATATAAATAGCCCAACAATCACGAGCAATGCCAGTGGTATCAGCTTGACGATAGAGAAGAAAATGACTGCCCAAGAGCCTTTGCGAACACCCAGCGAATTCAGCAAGCACAACGCTGCGATAACTCCTGCAGCAATCCAGTCTTTTGCCGGGGCTAGGCTTGGAACAAGTGACGTCACATAGCCCATAAGTCCATTTGAGAGTGCGGCCCAACCGACGATTAACGTTAGCCAACTCATCCAACCTACACTTGCCGCGATCGTTCGACCCATCGCTCGTTCGGCATACATGTATGAACCGCCAGTTTCATTGAACATGCTGCTAGCCTCAGCAAACGAAAGGCCAATCATAATAGCGACAAGTCCTGCGATCAAATATGACCACGGCGCTTGGTGGCCTGCTAGCGCAGAGACTTGACCGGGCAGCAGGAATATGCCTCCACCGATCACACCATTCATGCCGATGAATAGCACTTCGGGCGTACGTAAAGCACGCTTTAACCCCTCTTGCACGTCACTCACCTCATATGCATAAATTCTTAGAAGAGTACAAGGGATTATCCTACAACGGATTTGTTGGCTTGGCAACACGCGAGTCTAAAGTAGTCGCTTTCAAGACGTAAACCAGCAGGAGGATGTAGTCGGGTGGAACTGCGTGGAGAAATGCGAGTAACTCGAGCCCGGAGCATAGAGGAAAAATCAACTCTAATTCCGTTTGGGGGAAGGGGGGACATATACCGCTTACTCTATAATTATAATGAAAAAAGGCTGTCATACTAATTCGTATGACAGCCTTAGTTTTGGTGCGCCCAGGTGGATTCGAACCACCGACCTCACGATTATCAGTCGTGCGCTCTAGCCGACTGAGCTATGGGCGCAAGTGGCGGAACTGACGGGATTCGAACCCGCGATCTCCTGCGTGACAGGCAGGCATGTTAGGCCTCTACACCACAGTTCCATGGCGGAGTGAGAGGGATTCGAACCCTCGATACGGCTTTTGACCGTATACTCGCTTAGCAGGCGAGCGCCTTCGACCTACTCGGCCATCACTCCATCTGATGGTGACCCTAAGGGGATTCGAACCCCTATTACCGCCGTGAGAGGGCGGCGTCCTAAACCGTTAGACGATAGGGCCTTACTGTCAGAACCAATTGACGGTCCCAATTACAGTTGGTGCGGCTGACAGGAATCGAACCTGTGGCCCCCACCGTGTCAAGGTGGTGCTCTCCCTCTGAGCTACAGCCGCATGGAGCGGGTGAAGGGAATCGAACCCTCGCTCTCAGCTTGGGAAGCTGATGTTCTACCATTAAACTACACCCGCAGGCTTGTGGAAATTTCTCTCCGTACCAGCCGAGCTTATGCTCGGCTGGCTGGAGTAAGAAATCATGGAGCGGAAGACGGGATTCGACCCCGCGACCCTCGCCTTGGCAAGGCGATGCTCTCCCCCTGAGCCACTTCCGCGCAAGCACTTATCAATTCTACACACAACCTACGAGTTTCGTCAAGTGGTAATTTTCATGGTGACCCCAGCGGGATTCGAACCCGCGTTACCGCCGTGAAAGGGCGGTGTCTTAACCACTTGACCATGGGGCCACATGGAGCTCCCAACCAGGCTTGAACTGG
>NZ_JXBW01000048.1 GCF_001447355.1 Alicyclobacillus tolerans
CCCAACAGCGACAACGCGACGATGAGAAGCGCTAGATAACCGAGTACACCGCCGAGTCCAAGCGATAGCACAAGGCGCTTCACCAGCCATGGAAAGACGTCTTTCGGCTCGGGCGGTATCCGAAACACCGAAACAGACCTAATCGCTTCATACGGGCACCAACTGCCCGTAAGACTGCGCTTGGACAAGTTCGAGAAAAGCCGATTCCACCTGCAAAAGCCCTGTGACAAGCATGCCGTCAAAGTCGAGATACATGCCCTCGACGAGCGCCTGCTTCACCTGGTTCCACGATTGGCCCGGCTTGTAGGGACGCGCACTGAGCCGCGCGTCGATGACATCGACGAGGTGCACGATGCGCGCCGCGAGAGGGATTTCCTCGCGACACAAACCCTCGGGGTAACCGCGTCCATCCCAGCGTTCGTGGTGATAGAGGGCAACCTGTTGCGCAAGTTGGAATAATTCCGCATCACTGGCGCCGTACATCTTTCCAATATGAGCGAGCATGTCCCGGCCCAGAACCGTGTGCTGCTGGACGTATTGTCGTTCTGCTCGCGTCAGCTGCCCTGGCTTGCGGAGGATTTCCCGTGGGATTGCCACCTTCCCCACATCATGCACGAGCGCCGCGAGCGCCAAACGATCACAAGACGCCTGGGGCAAACGTAGGACGTGAGTGCCGACAAACCGCGCATAGGTAGCTACTCGATTCACATGTCGGTCTGCGTCGGGATCACCGTATTCCGCGACAAAGGCGATAGATTCGAAGAGCGAAGTGGGGTTCACAATCATCAGCTCCTTGTGTGTTCAGAGTAACGTAGACACACAAGTAAAACGCGCCAACTTTGAGCCATATTGCAGAAACTTACGAAAGAAATTAGGTGTTACGATATACTGGTGGATGGGAAAGCCTGCAACGCATGGGTCTGTAACATGCGTGAAGAGCAACCAGCCCTGCAACCTGGCCAGGCTACAGGGTTGGTTGTGCCATTTCTCAGCCAACTGATACTTTTTTCGCCTTTGCCCACCGCCATGGCAGGGTTCTATCCAACACCGCCTCAATCCGCTGTTGCCGCTCTAACCACTCTGCCCACCCAGGCATGAGCGCCAGGTCCGCTTTGTCGAGCGTCGACATCCACGCGATCCGACGACGGCGCTTCTTCCAGAAGTGGCGAATCGTGAGCCATCCGACTACCGTCCAGCCGAACGTCGCCGCGCGCGGCCACGGAAGCGGAGCCCATATTGCGTAGGCCAGCCATAGGCCGTAGTATGAATACTTCCGACCGCGCTCCTTGATGACCTCAAGTGCTTTCTCGTACTTTAACCACTCGAAACCAGAGAAGATCACGCTGAGCAAAATCATGAGGATATAACCGGCCGGCACAATACTCAAAGCGACGAATCCCGGCATCCAAAACGGAATCATGTGCCATACATTACGGAACAGATGTGCTTCCGCCGGGCTGTATGGGATTTTGAGATACCAGTGATGAATGAAGTGCCATAAACCTTTCATGCACGGTCACCTCGCTTCGATTCGTCCTTCATGCCGGGGAATACGATGAGTCGTGCTCGGCGTAACTCAGGTATCACAGACTCCTGCGCACGCTGTACCGCAAGTTTTTTATCCCGAACTCGTCTTCGCGCTTCGAAAA
>NZ_JXBW01000049.1 GCF_001447355.1 Alicyclobacillus tolerans
GTAAAGTTGGCGTACATTTTGTGGATAACCGATATAAGGTGAGTATAGGCAAATCAATTACGGATGAAGCGATGGGAGGATTATCATGGAAAACTTGCGTGCCGTATACGTAAACACATTTGCAGAAGGTTCAAGAAGCAGTGAACCCATTCATCTCACTCCAGATGAGCTCAAAATGGCCGCACGTGGATGGAAGCGAGCCAAGACGATCATTCATGTACACATGCTCGGTTTGCAACACATGAAAATGAACGGTGAGACTCGTGCATTTCTGTTTGGCGATATAGGTCCAGCGAAAGTGATTCTTCCGGTCGAGCCAGAGTACTCCAATCTTACAGAAGACACCGATCCGCTCACATTGACAGAACGGTGGATATGCGGCATGGTTGAGGATTTTGATCTCCAAGACGAAGGGGATTCGACCATCTTAATCAATCGTAAACGTGGTCTAGAACGCTTGCAGGAACTGAATGCCGAACGAGTTAGTAAGCCTGGTAATCGTGCGACAGGTGTGATCGTGGATATCCGCCAGGGAGCGTACGTGATGAATGTTGGCGGATATATCGCCTTATTGCCGAAGTCATGGTACGACTGGGATGATTCCAAACGAAATCAGGGATTCATTGGCGAAGAATTCCCCGTTCAAATTCAGCCAACTCGCGTTCAAGATCGCATTGTGGTCAGCCGTTGTCACTTGATGGAGAACCCAAACGTGCCTTCTTCTTTACGTTTTGACCGAGGAACGATTTTACGCGCAAAAGTCGCGTCGATACGCGGCGGGCTCTTACGCGCAGAAATTTACCCAGGATTTTACGTGAGCGTTGATCCAGTGTTACTCCGCGAAATTCCGAAGCCAGGTGACCGCATCACCGTTCGTATTCTCGGGCAACACAAGTCCGGCTACTATGGCATGATGGTGGATCATCAACCCCGAGAGCGATTAGGAACACGGTAAAACACGCTTGTCGCACACCCGATAGCTATATCGGGTGTTTTTTTGCCTTCCGTAACAAAGAGACGATTGACAAGCTTCACATGTCTTTCGATAATAAAGGCATAGTTCAATTCCCTTTGAAAAGAATTCCTCATCCTTGCATTGGAGAGATGAGGATGCACGTGGGTGAAGACGTATGTATATCGAGCCTTTGCGAATACATACAAGCATGCGAAGAATTGAGTGGGAGTAGCGATTCTGCGAAGAACCTCAAGGAGTAGCGGCTAAACTCTTCAGCGTCTCCCTTCGCGCAGAGCTGGACGCCGTGCAAATCTCATAAAAATCTTCAAAGGCAACCATTGGGCTGCGATGCCTAATGAGTCAAGCGCTTGAAGAGGGATCAGGCCCCGACGCACACTGGGTTAGGTGCGGAGCGTCCTTGAATGCACCGTTGCTAGATGTCCACGGGCATGGCGTAGGTCAAGGGTTACACGCAAAAAGGATCGTGGACAACTATCACGGAACAGCGTATCTGTGTACACCACTTTGACACGCGCGAAGAAGCGACGGAGTACCGATGGAGTAGCCTAGCGAAGAAATCGGGAAGAAGTCGTGGAGTAGCGCCAACGTTTGACGGGATTTCTATGTCGTGAACGTCTAACTGAATCCAAGCGCATACTTTGCGCACCGTGTGAAGCCACGGAG
>NZ_JXBW01000005.1 GCF_001447355.1 Alicyclobacillus tolerans
GGCGGGGGCTGCCATCGCCGTTGCGCTCTGCGCTTGGTGGGATGTAAGCGGCGGAACGCCACGGGCGGAGAACATGGGAACGACAGTTGCCGTGACCACGGCCACAACGCCGGTTCATCTCGTGCCAACCAATGAACCTGCTTGGTCTCCGAATGAACAGGTGACAAACGCGGCTACCAATCCTCTGTTGACACAGCCGAATGTGTCAACAACGTCGCAAACGGCCAGTTCAGGCGGTTCCTCGAGCTCACAAGCCAGTGTTGGGACAAGCTCAAGCGGTGGCTCTGTCAGCGTGAGCTCGCCGACAAACACGACCGCAACAACCAACACGACAAATGTGACGAGTACAAGCAATATAACCGGGACGAATACAACCGCCACAAATAATACAGTTGGTACCCCGCCTGCGAACAATTCGAGTTCGACCAACGCGACGGGAAATGGTACGTCCAGCACCGCGCCTGCACCGACGAATGGCTCGTCTGGATCGAACTCCGGTGCTGCGGGATCGTCGAATGGCACGGCGTTAGGCGGATCCACGGGCGCAACAACGGGTGGATCTGCGGCGAATACCAATACAACCAGTGCCACTCCTCCGGCAACCGGCGTGCAGACAAGCACTTCGGCAACTGGCAATAGGAGCGGATCCGCAGAAACCCCGATGGTGACATCGGGGTCCACCGCAGTCACCACAAGCAATACGACGGCTTCTGGGCAAGCGCTTTCGCCCGCGAGTTAACCTGGAAACTCCATGACATGCCAAAAGGGATGAATGCCCCACCAAATACAAAAACCCAGTGCGACTAACCACGCGCGCTGGGTTTTATGCTTTCTTTTGAAACACATCAACACATCCAGACAATCTATATCAATGCAAACCGAATGATGAAGGCCGAATAACTCAACAGGTTAAGCAGATGTGCGCTGGCCTTTTGCGGCTGCTTGAGCCAACAACGCTTCTGCTTCCTCGGAATCCTTGTGCACCATCTTGTCGACGAGTTTGTTTCCAATCAACAAGGCTGTACCCACAACCACAATCAACGCAACAGTGATGACCGTCAAAACGATCTGCATTCTTCTCATCTCCCGTTTGCATCTTTCCTGCTTTGCAAGGCCATTATATCGGCTGTTCTTGCGCTAGTCAGTCGATGAAAACGGATTCAAACCACTTGTCGCACTTTGTTCGAATCGGTGCCGAAGTTTCGCCACACATATGGAATATATTATATCAAAATCCCTAAACATCCACTTCACAAACACAGACACCGGACGCGCGAGCGGGAGCTCATTCGACTCGCCGCACGCGGCCCGATGCAGCTTTTTGCAAGCGATTCATGACGGCTGTGCTGATCCCATGCGCGGGATCGACCCCATATACCAAAATATCCGTTGCCCCGACCTTATCGAACCTGCGCAACAAATCGTAAAGTGCATGTGCCAAGTTTGCCGCATAGTCGTCGGCGGGAAGCGCGGCCATGCGCGCTGGCGGCAGGTGCCATTCAAAGCGGCTGACGAAGTCCTGTGGCGCGATGAGCGCCGGAATCGTCGTTGCCGCATCCGCCCCATCGCCTTCCCCCTCGAGAAATGCCCGCATGGCAGACGCGATTGCCGCCTCCTCACCCCACCATACATGAACCCGCGCATTGGGCGCATAATGGCGATACTTCATGCCAGGCGAAAGCGGGGCGGCGTCGAGATCAAACACGTCGGCCGCAAACAGAACGGGACGCTGTATGGTTTTGGCGATCATCTCTTGCGTGATGCCACCTGGGCGCAGTATGCGTGCATAGTCTGGCTCAAGCAACAACACGGTCGACTCGACACCGATGGCGCTCGGCCCGGCATCGATCAGCCAATCGATGACGCCCCCCAAGTCTGCGGCCACTGCGTCGGCAACAGTCGGACTGGGACGGCCGGAGATGTTGGCGCTGGGCGCGGCAACGGGGACGCCGGCCTCGGCGATGAGCGCGCGCGCAACCGGGTGGTTTGGCATGCGCACGCCAACGAGTTCTTGTCCAGGTCGCACCGCTGGCGCAATCTGCGGCCCCGCCGGCAGGAGCAGGGTCAAGGGTCCAGGCCAAAAGGTCTGCATCAACTTGCGTTCGTCCGTACGCAGCTGATAGCCAGCTGGTAAACAAGCTTCAAGTTGGTCTTCGTTCGCAATATGGACAATCAGCGGGTTGTCGACGGGCCTTTGTTTGGCCGCAAAAATACGGCGCACCGCCGTGTCGTCAAGCGCGTTGGCGCCAAGGCCGTACACCGTCTCCGTCGGAAATGCAACCAAGCCACCCGCCCGCAAGCTCGCCGCCGGCTCCGCTACGCGTCGACGCAGTTGGGCAACGTCGCGCAAATCGTCGATTGCACACCTGTTCATGGCCAACCTCCTCTACCCTTCAAAGCCTGTCATACGCGATGAGCCATTGATGAGATCTTAGTGAAACATGTGGGTCAATGCATGGTAGATTTCTTCACCGTGATCGACCGTCCACAACCGCACCTGTACAGGTTGCTTTTTGCCCGAAGCCGTCGGCACATCAATGGTCTCCAGCGGCGGCAGGTCCGGGAACGATCCGGTATTCGGAACGGCATCCCCCTCGGTGATGTCGACGAAGCACAGCGGCGGATAGAGCACACACCACCAGTTGGCACCCTGCCCTTTGCCAATGATGATCCGCAAGGCGTCATAATTGCCCGCAGGGTACACGTCGTTGCCGTAGATTTTGGTCGGAAACGGCACCTCACCAACATTCGCCGAGATGGGCTCGTACACGCCATGCTGGTGCTCCACCGCAACGGCAGTCGCCCGAATCTGATCCAAATGCGCCTCGACGATTTGCTTCGCCTCGGCGGCAGATGTCGCATGCTGCACGAGCTGGCCGACTTCTTCCACGACTGCGTTGCGAATCTCCAGCTTCAATGTCTGGTCTGCTGCACTGTCGCTGTTTGCAATGATGCGCAAGCGCAACGCGTCCTGCGGAATGGTCGTAGCATGCGGCGTCGCGATGCCGTGCAACAGGTTGTCGCTTGCCTCGCTGCCTGCTGTGTGTGCCATCACCGTCCGCCCTGCTCCGATACACAACGCCGCCGCCATCAAGAACCCAACCCAGCGCTTCGCGACTCCCATCTGCCATCCCTCCTGCATTCTCTAGCAGTCAGTATGGTCAGAGGCTAGCGAAGTTAAACAAGCTGGTAGAAAAAATGCTAGATTCGCCGAAGGCCGTGCCAGGCCCCGCTCCCCGCCTTAGGTCGCGTGGCGGACAATCGTCACCACGCGTTCGATCCCGCGGAGATCGCGAATCACTTCGATGGCAAAGCCATCTGCCCGCCAATGCGCAAACAGATCTGCGACCTCGGGCGCTTGTCCGCAACCGACCTCAAGGAACAATCCTGCCTTGCCGGTAGCAAACACGCTTTGCGGCAAGGCGGCAAACTGCCTGTAGAACATCAACCCATCTGCGCCGCCATCAAGCGCGAGGCGCGGTTCATATGCGGACACGGAAGGCTCCAGGCCAGCGATGTCGGCACTTGGTATGTACGGCGGATTCGAGACGATGGCGTGCCATCGACGCCCTGTTGCGGCCTGTACAATCAACCATTCTAGTCCATCAGACAGCACCCATTCGACGTCTGCCCCTAGGCGTTCCCCATTTTCTCCCGCGATGGCAAGCGCGTCTGCAGCGAGATCGACCCCAGTCACGCGCGCCTGCGGGCACGCGAGCTGCATGGAGATGGCGATGCAACCAGAGCCCGTGCCGATGTCCGCAACCTGTGCGCCCGCGGGTAACGCGCGTAAAAAGCGCACGGCAGCGTCCACCAGGATCTCGGTATCCGGGCGCGGGATGAGGCAACCCGGACGGACGGCGAACGTGTGGCCGTAAAAGTCGGCACGGCCAAGGATATAGGCGATAGGCTCGCCGTCTGCCCGGTGCGCCGCCATCTCGGCCACCAACCGGGCAAGCTTGGGCTCGACATCTTCCTGCAACGATTGAAGCAGTTGTAGACGCGTCCAACCTGCAGCGCTGCGCAGGATTTGCTCCGCCTCGCTCTGCGCCTGGTGGACCCGCTCGTCAGGGGCGAGATCGACATAGGCGGGTGACCGGGACAACTGCTCCGCCAACCTGCGCAACAACGCCGCGACCTGCACGGACTTCGTCATGCCTCTTCCGCCTGCAACATGGCGGCCCGATCCGCGACGATGAGCCCTTGAATAATTTCGTCCAAGTCGCCGTCGAGGACGGCCTCCAATCTGTGCAGCGTTAGGCCAATCCGGTGATCCGTGACGCGACTTTGCGGGAAGTTGTACGTGCGGATGCGTTCGCTCCGGTCCCCTGTCCCGACCTGGCTCCGGCGCGCCGCCGCCTGCTCCTCCTGCTGCTCGCGCATCGCCTTTTCGTAGAGCCGGGCACGCAGGACGCGCATCGCCTTCTCGCGGTTTTTCAACTGCGACTTCTCATCCTGGCACGAGACGACGATGCCCGTAGGCAAGTGCGTGATCCGCACGGCCGATTGCGTCGTGTTCACGCTTTGGCCACCAGGCCCCGTGGAGCAAAACGTGTCGATGCGAATGTCTTTCTCTTGGACGTCGATCTCGACCTCTTCCACCTCGGGCAAGACAGCGACCGTCGCCGTCGACGTGTGGATGCGACCGCCCGACTCCGTAACGGGAACCCGTTGCACGCGATGCGTCCCGCTCTCAAACTTCAATTTGGAAAACGCGCCCTTGCCATGAATGGCCATCGTCACTTCGCGAAAGCCGCCCATGTCGGTGTAGTTAGCGTCGATGACTTCCACCTTCCAGCCGTTTGCTTCCGCATAACGCTGGTACATGCGCAACAACGTGCCAGCGAACAAAGCTGCCTCTTCGCCGCCAGCCGCCGCCCGAATTTCGAGAAACACGTCCTTATCGTCATTTGGGTCTTTCGGCAAAAGCAAGATTTGCAGTTGTTCCTCGAGTCTCGCCCGCTCGGTCTGCAAGTCGTCGAGTTCTGCGCGCACAAATTCGCGCATCTCCTCGTCCAGCTTCTCCTGCAGCATCGCCTTCGCCTCTTCGATCGCGCCGCCAACCTGCTTCCACTGGCGATACGCCGCAACAGTCTCCGCTAAATCCGCCTGTTCCTTCGCGTATATGCGCAACTCGGCGGGGTTGTTCATCACCTCAGGGCGACAGAGCAAATCGCTCAGGTGCTCATAGCGCTCCTCCATGCTTGCCAGACGTTCGAACATCGCCATCACCTCCCGCCTCATGCCTCATCAAAATAACGAAAATGCGTGCACGACAAAAAAGCCAAAGTCAACTCCGCCAAACGCCGCGCCGTCGCCGGGCGGCCATGGGAGCCAACCATGGCTTTTTCGCTGCACGCTCATTACCGCTGTGTTTGCAAACCGTACTTCTTGTTGAACTTGTCCACACGGCCGCCCGCGTCGATCAACTTCTGCTTGCCCGTGAAAAACGGATGGCACTTCGAGCAAATTTCTACGCGAATCGCCTCTTTGGTCGAACCCGTTTCAAACGTTTCGCCGCAAGCACACGTCACGGTGACTGTATGGTAGGACGGATGAATACCCGTTTTCATATTTGTTCACCCCTATCTCGTTAAAACACACTGCAATGAATTATAACAAAGATGCAGTGATATGTCACGCAATATGGCCATCTGCTTTTTGGAATATACATGCACACCATTTTACAGATGGCGATCACGCATATAACTTTGGAGAACTTTTCAATATGAATCAAATGTTTTCTGTCCGTTATGGAGACAAACTTGGCTGCCCGATATCCTGAACTTGCAGCACAACACAATGCAAAGGATGGATGCAGATGAAGAACAAATTCATGATTTCCTGTCTGGGCGTCATCGGTTCATTGTTTGTCATGGCGAGCCCAGCGTACGCCGCCGTTGCCAACCACAATGCACCTGGCGCCGTAACCGCTGCAACCACAACGTCTACAGCCACTCCGTCATTTGGCTTCCTGCCCGATTGGCCGGATGACGATTGGGAGTAAGCCGTGTATGACACCCGCCAGAATTGCCCACGGGCCTGCCCGCCTGTGGGCTTTTTTGCGGCATACGTTCGACCGTACTGGTCACGTAACAGGATATCATCGGAACAAATACGCGAAATCAGCTTTGCGCTCCGACCGCTGGATTTGCTGGTGCAACGGATTTGCGCTCCGCAGGACGATTGAGAGATAAGCTATCGAGAAACTCTTTGTTCGTCTTGTAATGCTTAAACTTGCGCAAAAACATTTCTGTAAAGTCTTGGTTGTCACCCATCGACTTGCGAATTGCCCAAACCTTTTCCAACTCATCTTTCGGCATCAAAGCTTCCTCGCGGCGCGTGCCCGAGCGGCGGATATCGAGCGACGGGAAGACACGTTTTTCAGCCAGCTTCCGGTCAAGATGCAACTCCATATTGCCGGTACCTTTAAATTCCTCATAAATGACGTCGTCCATGCGCGACCCGGTATCGATCAAGGCGGTCGCCAGAATGGTCAGGCTGCCACCCTCCTCGACATTGCGGGCTGCACCGAAGAATCGCTTTGGTCTGTGAAATGCAGCGGGATCAATACCACCAGAAAGCGTGCGTCCAGACGGCGGCACGACAAGGTTGTATGCGCGTGCAAGTCTAGTCAAGCTGTCGAGGAGATTAACCACATTTTGCTTGTGTTCGACGAGGCGAAGGGCTCGTTCAAGTACCAGTTCGGAGACCTTAATGTGATTTTCAGGAAGTTCATCAAACGTGGACGCCACAACTTCACCTTTCACGGACCTTTGCATATCTGTGACTTCTTCCGGGCGCTCATCAATCAAAAGGACAAACAAGTGCGCTTCCGGGTAGTTGGCCGCAATACTGTTTGCAATCTCCTTGAGAAGTACCGTCTTGCCCGCCTTTGGCGGAGCCACGATAAGTCCGCGTTGCCCAAATCCAATAGGCGCAAACAAGTCAATCACGCGCGTCGCAAGTTTTTCGGAGGTCGTCTCCATGATGATGCGCTCACTTGGGAAGAGTGGCGTGAGTGCCGGGAAGTGCAGGCGTTCGGCAGCGGCTTCCGGACTATAGCCGTTGACAGCTTCGACGTGAAGCAGACCAAAGTACCGTTCATTCTCCTTGGGCGGGCGCACCTTGCCACTGACGAGGTCACCGGTGCGCAGGTCAAAACGGCGAATTTGTGACGCCGCCACATAGATGTCTTCCTGACTCGGAAGGTATCCAACCGGCCGCAAAAAGCCGTAACCATCCGGCATGATTTCAAGCACGCCAGCGGCAAACATCAGACCGTCGCGCTCCGCTTGTGCCTTAAGAATGGCAAAAATGAGTTCTTTTTTCTTCATGGTTCCGTAATACGGGATTTGAAACTCTTTCGCGTACTTGTATAACTCCGTCAGCTTTTTCTCTTCGAGTTCACGGATATCCAAAATCGTCCCTCACATTCTTTTTACGCTGATAGCAACCTCGGATCTGCATTTGCACATCTATATCAAACAAACCGACTGCCCTGTTCACAGCCGTTTGCATGCAAGCGTTTGTATCCATGTACTTCTGGGGACCGGATTGGCTTTTCGTATGTTTGAGGCGTTCTAGCTACACTCTTTCATTGTCCGATTCAGCACATCAGGAAACGAGATGAGAGAGGTGTACGTGTGCGCCAGTGATGAGGTGCACGGAAGATGAAGCGTATCCCCCCACGGAATCGAATGATTCTGCGGCTATATGTAGTATAAACAGCTGCGGGCCGTTTCACAAGCGGTGGACGTGTATCGTCGCCGAAGAGTACACAAAATCGGGCACCGGTGAACCCGGCGCCCATCAGCCTTACTTCTTTTGGAGTTTGCTCCAGTCTGCCAGGAAGCGTTCGATACCGCGATCCGTCAGTGGGTGTTTGACCATTTGGTCGTACACGGCAAACGGAATCGTCGCGATATGAGCGCCTGCTTTTGCAGCCTGCGTGACGTGCATCGGATGGCGAACGCTCGCAGCGATAATTTCGGTCTCAATGCCATGAATATCGAAAATTTGAGCGATGTCCGCAATCAACTCGACGCCGTCGACACTGATATCGTCCAAACGGCCAATGAACGGGCTGACAAATGCCGCACCTGCACGTGCTGCCATCAGCGCTTGGTTCGCACTGAAAATCAGGGTGACGTTCGTGCGAATGCCGCGTTGAGCCAATTGATGCACGGCCTTCAAGCCCTCGACCGTCATCGGCACCTTGATGACAATATTTTTATGAATCTCCGCGAGTGGGAGCGCTTCTTCCACCATGCCCTTCGCATCGAGGCTGACAACCTCTGCGCTGATGGGCCCGTCGACGATCTCGACGATTTCCTTCAACACTTGAACGAAATCGCGACCTTCTTTCGCCACGAGGCTCGGGTTGGTCGTGACGCCGCTCAAAATCCCCATCTCCGCCGCGCGACGGATTTCGTCGACATTCGCGGTGTCAATGAAAAACTTCATTGCTCCTCATCCTCTCCTAGACTGTTTATGGAGCCGCCCGCAGGGTTCTTGCGGCCGCCCCCTTCATGCGAGATGAACCGCCGGACGACTTCTTTACGGATATATCATACCATGTTCACGCGGGATCATCTCTCCGAAGCAGCCTTGTCCATTGTAAAACTCGCCTGGCTAACTGTCCAATTGCGATCGAACAGCACGGCGCAATTCATCAATGTCAAATGGCTTCGTAAAATGCGCGACAGCCCCCATTTCCATCGCTTCGTGAATCAAATCCAATTCGCCGTACGCCGTCATCATGATGACCTTGGAGTCCAGCTCGAGCTTCCGGATGTTGCGCAAAATTTCGAGCCCATCCATGCCGGGAATCTTCATGTCCAGCAGGATCAGGTCAGGCTTCTCTTGCTCCGCGATTTGCAGCGCAGTTACCCCGTTTGGCGCCTGGAAAATTTCATATCCTTCCCGCTGCAACACTTCTTGAAGAAGGACTCGGATGCCAAACTGGTCGTCGACAACCAGTACCTTGTACGCCATGCAAACACCCTCTTCGTTAGCTCAACTCGTCACGAGTAATGTTCGGCACGCCTGAAAAGAACTCCTGTCAAGCCTGTTCAAGGCATTGACCGTCGTCCTGCGGCCGTCTGCGTTAAGGGCGCTGCTGATCGTTTTGGTACCGGAGGCTCGCCGTCACAAATTCGCGGAACAATGGCTGCGCGCGGTTGGGCCGCGACTTGAATTCCGGGTGGAACTGCACGCCGACAAACCAGCGATGCTCCGGGATCTCAACAATCTCGACCAGCCGGCCGTCCGGCGACGTCCCCGTGACACGCAGGCCGTGTGCTTCTAACGTCTCCCGGAAGTCGTTGTTGAATTCGTACCGATGGCGATGGCGCTCGGAGGCCCATTCGGATTGGTACGCCGCACGAGCATTCGAATGGTCCAACACGCGGCACGGATAGGCCCCAAGGCGCATCGTGCCCCCTTTATCTTCAACTTCCTTCTGTTCAGGAAGCAGATCGATCACCGGGTATGGCGTCATCGGATCGATCTCGCTGGTATGCGCCCCCGCCATATTGGCCACATGCCGAGCGTACTCGATCACGGCAATCTGCATGCCAAGGCAAATACCAAAGTACGGGATATTGTGCTCGCGCGCGTAGCGGCACGCGATAATTTTGCCCTCGATTCCGCGATCGCCAAAGCCCCCTGGAACGAGAATGCCACCCACGCCGGACAACAGCTCGTCCACATTTTCCGCCGTAACGTCTTCCGAGTTGACCCAGCGAATTTGCACGCTTGCGTCGTTTTCAAAGCCGCCGTGTTGCAACGCGGCAACAACACTGGCATATGCGTCAGGGAGAGCGACATACTTGCCCACAATCGCGATCTCGACCTTTTGATGCAGCCGCTTGATGCGCTCAACCATCTGCTCCCACTCGCGCATGTCGGCTGGCGGCGCGACGATGCCGAAGTGGCGCAGGACGATATCATCGAGTCCCTCTTCCCGCAGCCAAAGCGGAACTTCGTACAGCACGTCAGCATCCCGCGCCTCGATCACACTGTCTTCGTCTGTATCGCAAAACAGGGCAATTTTGCGTTTGACGTCCTGGCTGAGCGGCACTTCCGTGCGGCAGACGATGATATTGGGGCTGATGCCGATACTGCGCAGTGACGCCACGCTATGTTGCGTCGGCTTGGTCTTGACTTCGCTCGCCATGCGTAGATATGGAATGAGCGTAACATGGATATACAGCACGTTATTGCGCCCGACTTCGCCCTTCATCTCGCGAATGGCTTCAAGAAACGGCTGGCTTTCAATATCGCCGACAGTGCCGCCGATCTCGGTGATGACGATGTCGGTGTCAGGCTTCGCCGCCTGCATGACGCGTTCCTTGATCTCGTTGGTGACGTGCGGGATCACCTGCACCGTGCCGCCCAGATAATCGCCGCGGCGCTCCTTCTGAATCACCGACCAATAGATGCGGCCACTCGTGACGTTGTTGGCTTGGCTCAAATCGTTATCGATAAACCGTTCGTAGTGGCCAAGATCCAAATCCGTCTCAGCGCCGTCATCGGTGACAAACACCTCACCATGCTGGTAAGGGCTCATCGTACCCGGGTCGACGTTGATGTATGGATCAAACTTCTGAATCGTGACGTTGAGGCCGCGGTTCTTCAGCAACCGGCCGAGACTGGCGGCGGTGATGCCTTTACCTAACCCGGAAACCACGCCACCGGTCACGAAAATATACTTTGCACTCATCACACCCGTCCTCCTCAAGTTGGTCCCATGGCCTACAGGCACACAAAAACAGCGTTCCGGATGCATCCAGAACGCATAGCGAAGAAGCGAGGGAGGACGTCAGTCCTCCTCTTCCTCCTCGTCATCCTCATCCTCGTCGAACAGCGGTGATTCTTCATAGTCTTCATCTTCTGCCAGTACTTCTTCCTCGTCTTCGTCGACCGTTTCGTCGAACCCAACTTCCTCGTCAACCGGCATCTCTTCGTACTCGCTCTCTTCATCGAGCACGCTATCTTCAAATTCTTCTTCGTCTTCGTCCTCGTCACCGAAGGCGTCGCCCGTCTTGCGGATGAACTTCTTGCCGCCGAGGCGTTCTGCCGTTCTGTCGGTCGGATACCAGCGGTTAAGCCCCCAAATGTTCTGACCGATGCAGACAAACCGCCCATCGATGTTGATCTCCGTAAAGACTCGCGCAATGACCTCTTTGACTTCATCGTCCGACATGTGGCGCAAGTCCTGAATTTCCTTCATGATTTCACGAAAATAGATTGGCTCCTTGCGGGCCTTGAGAATCTCGTACACGAGTTCGACCAAAGGCATTTGCTGAATCTCGTGATCCGGCCGCGCCAACGCAATTGCCATGTTACGACCTTCCCTTCTCACCGGGCTGCTACACCAACCACGCCTACCCATCACAAATACATGGATTATAGCACAGCCAAAGTGGTGACGCTATGTGTTTAGACCACCAAATCGGCGTCTGAAATCGGTTCACCCGTCAGTTTCTGCAACCATTTTACCCAACTATAGGTACATCCACACAATGACCTTGTCTGCACAGAGCTACGCGATAGACAACGGCTCACATCGGCTTCGATCCGCCGAACTCTGGTTTGCGCTTCTCGCGAAACGCCGCCATGCCTTCACGGGCATCGGGCGTCGCAAAACAAAGGCCAAACTGCGCAGCCTCCAGGGTCTGTGCCCGCTGCGGATCGCTACCTACACCTGCGTAAGCGAGGCGCTTGATGGCCGCGACCGCCGACGCCGACTGGCCTGCAAGTCGCTTCGCCAGTTCCATGCCCGCCGCAACGAGTTCTTCTTCCGGCACGACCCGCGACACAAGGCCATAAGCCAGCGCCTCGTCGGCAGCGATGCGCTCTCCGAGCAGCATCATCGGAAGTGCGCGGCCAAGTCCAATCGTGCGCGGCAGGCGGAACGTGCCACCAAAGCCGGGATTGATGCCAAGTCCGACCTCAGGCAGCGCAAACTGTGTACCCGTCGCGGCGAATCGGATATCACACGCGAGTGCCAACTCCAGTCCACCGCCGAAGGCCCCACCGTGCACCAGCGCGACAACCGGAATGGGCAATTGCTCAAGTGCGGAAAAAATCCGTTGGCCGAGCCGCGCAAACGACTCTGCCTCCGCAGGAGAGAGCCCTTGCATCTCTGCGATGTCCGCCCCCGCGCAAAACATTTTTCCCTCGCCGCGAATGACCAGAGCGCGGACTTCCGAATGGCCGACCAACATCGCGAGGTGTGCGCCAAGCTCCGACAACACAGCCCGACTCAAGGCATTGCGCGACTGCGGCCGGTTAAGCGTCAAAACGCCGACTTCACCTTCGACACGCCAACTGATAAACGATGCTTCCATCTCTTCCCCAATCCCTTCGTTTACGCGTTTGTGTATGTTGCTACGCGCACGCCTGCTGCCGCAAGGCGGTCGCGAATGCGTTTGGCAAAGGCCAATGCCTCCGCCCCATCGCCGTGAAGACAAACCGTGTCTGCCCGCACCTCGACCCATTCGCCGGTTCGCGCACGCACTTTCCCGTCACAAATCATGGTTAGTACCTGTTCACAGGCTTCCTCCGGATCCGCAATGAGCGCATCTGGGTGCCGGCGCGGTGTCAGTCGTCCGTCCGCCTCATAGCGACGATCCGCAAACACTTCGTGGCAGACGGTCAGGCCGAACTCCACCCCCGCATTTGCCAGACAACTGGCAAATGGCGCGTACAAGGCCAGCCCCGGATCAAAATCGGCGACCGCCTGCGCAATGGCGTGGGCGATCTCCGCATCGACAGCCGCGCGATTGTATAAGGCGCCGTGCGGCTTCACATGGTGCAAGGTCGTGCCTGCGGAGCGCAGAAAGCCCGAGAGGGCCCCGATTTGGTAGAGCACATAGACGTACACTTCATTGGCCGAAAGTCCCATGTCTCGGCGCCCGAAGCCTTGTAAATCAGGGTATCCAGGATGAGCGCCGATGGCGACCCCTGCATCGATGGCGAGGTTGACGCTCGTCCACATGACATGCGGATCTCCTGCATGCAAGCCACAGGCAAGATTCACCGAGGTCACATATGGAAGCAACTGTTCGTCCGCACCTAAGACGTAAATGCCATAACCTTCGCCGAGATCGGCATTTAAATCGACCGTAAGCAAAGCTCCTTCCCCCACTTTCCTTTCACGCCTCGATCAAGGCCGTAGCATGCGCGCGTATTTGTCCCAGCCAGGCGCGCAGCATGCGACGGTGACGGCGATAGAGTGTGATGGCGTCGCCAAACGAAATCTGGCTAAACCGCAGTTGCGCACCTGGCCGAATTTGCGCTAAACGGTCGAGATCGACATTGATGACGGTCGCGATTTTGGGATAGCCGCCTACGGTTTGGCACTCTCGCAACAAGACGATGGGCTCCCCGGAAGAGGGCACCTGCACCGATCCCGGCAACACGGGTTCGGACGTCATCTCGCCGGCAGGCACTGCGATGGTTTGTCCAAGCAAGCGCACGCCCATGCGATCGGACTTGGCATCCACACGAAAGGGCGCACTCCAGAAGGTCTTTTTGGCCGCAGACGAAAAGGCGCTCGCCTGCTCGCCGGCAACCGCACGTAGCCAAACGGGATCGTCCCTATCCCCGGCCTGCGCCCAGGCTCCCGCGGACCATTTCGCGACATAGGCATCCGTCGTCACCGCTCGCCAGGGACCATCTGGCCGATTGCGCGCGACAGGCCGATAGACAAGCCTGTCGCCCGCCGAAAGCGGCTTGCCGATGCCATAGCGGGCAAGCGTACTGCGGCTCCCTAATATCTTCTCTGTCTGCCAGCCGCCGTGAACGGCCAGATAGGCGCGGTAACCGCTTGCGGCCGCGCCAATGCGCAACCTGCTGCCTGCACACAGCCAAATGGGTCGCGCGGTCGGCAATGGCGTGCCATCTGCGGCAAACAGCGCAAACGCTCCGCCGCATACTGCAACGACGGCGCTCTCCGGAAAATCGATCTCCGGTCCCACTGCCGTGCATTCGATCACGGCCGCATCCGCCGCGTTGCCCACCAATGCGTTAGCCAACGCGGCAGACGTCGCGTCGAGCACACCGCCCAGGGGTACGCCATAGCGCATGAAACCAACGCGCCCTTCGTCTTGCACCGTGCTGTACAGCCCTGGCTGTGCCACGCTTGCCTCAGCCAGCGACCGTTCCTCATGTGTACGCTCGACGGATCCCATCGTATTCCTCCTCGTCGATGGCCCGAAACGTCACACGCATGCCCGGCTCCAGCCATGTCGGCGGCCAGCGCGCCGGATTGAACAAAGGCAATGGCGTGCGGCCGATAATTTGCCATCCCCCAGGCGTCGCAAACGAGTAGATGCCCGTCTGCCCTCCGGCAATGCCGACAGATCCCGCTTCAACCCGTGCCCGCGGTGTCGGCTTGCGCGGGGCGGCAATGCGCGGATCAAGCCCTGTCAAATATGGAAACCCAGGTGCAAAGCCAATCATTGCCACGTCGTACGATCCCGCCGTGTGCAGACGGACGACTTCGTCTGGTGCAAGCTTGGCGTGCCGCGCGACTTCCTCCAAATCCGGGCCGAACGATCCGCCATAGCACACGGGGATGGTGATGGCACCCGGCCTTTCTGCGTTTGCACTGGCTGCGGTGGCGTCATCGAGCGCGGCGTCCACACGAGCCCATAATGCATCGGGCGAGATTTGATCCGGATCGAAATAAATGGCGAGCGATCGGTAGGCGATCACGCAATCGCGCACACCGGGCACCTGTGCAAGATGCTTTCGCAAGATCTGGTCTATGGTCAACAAGACTGCCGTGGCTTTGCTGGACGCACTTGGCAAGGACTCTGGCAGGCGAAGCAGCAAGGCCGTATCGCCCATCCACGAGCGTTCGATGCTCCATGTTTTTGTCACCGGCGGCACGCCCCTGTCTCCATCGTTTACACTCATTCTAGCGAATTCAAGTCGCAGAAGGGTGGAGAACGATGTCGCAGATGCAAAGAAACATCGCAAATGGCGGCACAGTGGATGGCGGCTCACCGCGCGTGACAGTGCTGATTCCGGCGTATAACCGGGCGGATTTGTTGCCGACGGCAGTGGCAAGTGTACAAGCGCAGACAGAAGCGCGCTGGCGATGCATCGGGATCGACGACGGGTCGACGGACGATACACGCGAGGTGGCAACGAGCTTTGCCCACGCGGACGAGCGGATAGAGGTATTGGCGCTGTCGGAAAACCGCGGCCTTGGCAACGCTTTACAAGCAGGCTTAGAGCGTGTGAAGACGCCCTATTTTGTCATTCTCGACAGCGATGACTGGTTTTCGCCAGAGGCCATTTCCCGCTGCCTAAACATGATGGAACAGGCAGATGAGGACGTATCACTCGTCTGTGCAGACGGTGTGTATTGGGTTCAGGCGGAAGACGGCAGTTTGCACCGGGATCGCGTGCAAAAGGGGCAGGCGTTTGCGGATAAGTACGAGTTTTTCTGTTATGGGCCGAATCTCGTGCCGCGCTTTTTGCGCACCGAGGCCGTACGCGCCGTAGGCGGCTTTGAGAACGATCCCGCGGGCCATGGCCGCTACCTGGAAGATAAACTGCTGTTGCTCAAACTGATTGCACATGGTCGGTTCGCGTATGTCGAGCAGGAGTTGTACAACATCCGCCAGCATGCACACAACATGACGCACCCAAGTGATCGCGCGCGGTTTCAGGCCATTAAGCGCCAAATGTATGAGCGCATGATGCGCGAATGGGGAGACGAATACGAGATTGAATGGGAGGAGCATCCGGAGGGTTGGTTGGATGTCAAAAGGTTGCACCCGCGGCGCAGATCGTAAGCGACCGGCTGGGAGCGGATCAACGCGGCCGTTCCCAGCGGATCGTGAGCTCGATGCGTTCCGGCTGTTCGCCCTGCCCTGCCATGCGCATGCGATAGGCGAGCTCAATGGCGCCGCCAACGGGGGAGATGTCGACCGCGAGGCGCTCTGTACACGTCTCGACGGCGAGGGCGCCGTGGCCGACGGCCATCCGCGATGTCGCGATGTCGCCGGCACGAAACGTGTGGGTCCAATCGACGGCACCACGGCGCATCCAGGTGACGCAGTTGGGCTCAATGCGCAAGGTGATGGATGCGCCCGCATCGGCGGGCTCCTGCCAGCGTAAGAAGTGCACACCCCGGCGCTGGTACCAGACGGCCGCTTCGACCACCTCGCGCTCTGCGCCGCTCTCTCCCTGCGCCTTGGCCCCGGTTTGGCGATGCCACGTCACGGTACAATCCCACTTTGCCGCATCCTCGCGGTCAGCTAACCAAAACATCGGCCATCAGGGCACAAACGCGAGCAAGGCCTCGTGAATCAGCTTGGCGGCGAGAATCTGCGTCTGCTCGGTGGGATCGATCTGCGGCGCGACCTCGACGAGATCAAAACCAACGACGTTGAGCGACTTCATGTATTGAATGGCGCGAAAACCTTCGGGCGCGAAGATGCCACCGTGCTCTGCGGTGCCTGTGCCAGGGGCCGTCGCGGGATCGAACACGTCGATGTCCCATGTCACATACACCGGCTTGCCATTGAGTTCAGGCAGCACAGAACGCAGAGGCGCGGCCAACTCGAATGGCGCAAAATGCGTATTTGCCCGCGCCCAAGCAAACTCTTCCCGGGTACCGCTGCGAATCCCAAACTGATAAACGCGATCCGGCCCGATGGCGTCGCAAACTTTCTTGATTACGGTCGCGTGCGAAAAAGGCTCGCCTTCGTAGTGATCGCGCAGGTCTGTGTGCGCGTCGATATGAATGACGCGCAAGTCGGGATGCCGCTCGATGGCAGCTTGAATGGCGCCCCACGAGACGAGGTGCTCGCCACCAAGGCCGATGGGCAGCTTGTCCGCCTCGTACAGCGCCTTGACGTAGGCGTAAATGCGCTCGATGCTCGCTTGTGGGTTGCCAAATGGCAACGGGATATCCCCCGCGTCAAAGTAGCGGATATCGCTTAAGTCCCGATCGAGATACGGGCTGTATTCCTCAAGGCCCAGGCTGACTTCACGAATGCGCGCAGGCCCAAGCCGCGCGCCGCTGCGAAACGACACCGTCCAGTCCATGGGCATGCCGTAAATGACGGCCTGCGCTTCGTCGAAATCATGCGTCGCGCCGATAAAGACGTTGCCGCTGTATGCGGGAAGAAACGGCTGTTTAATGTCAAATGGGAAACTCATTCACCGACAAGCTCCTTCGCAAAATTCGGCAATGCCAATGACGCGTGGTGGATGCCCAGGTTGTAGTACTTCGTGTTTTCGACACGCACAGCCTTGACGTCTTCCGGGCGGTACTGCTTGCTGCCCATCGTGAAGCTCCACATGCCTGTTGGATAGGTCGGTACAAACGCCACGTACAACTTGGCAATCGGGAACGTACGCGCGACGTCGCCGTAAACCCGGCGAATAAGCTCCTGGTTGACAAACGGCGATTCCGTCTGCGCTGCCATCAAGCCATCTGGCTTTAAGGCCGCATGTACGGACTCATAAAACGACTTGCTGAACAAGCCCACCGCAGGCCCGACCGGATCGGTGGAGTCCCAAGCCCCCCGCAGGCCCGACCGGATCGGTGGAGTCAATGAGGATGACGTCGAATTCACCAGGATGTTCTTCCACGTAACGAATGCCGTCGCCCACCTGTACGTCGACGCGCGGATCCGACAAGCCAGCGGCGATTTGCGGAAAATACGTCTTGGATGCCTCGATGACACGGCCATCGATTTCCGCTAGCACCGCCCGCTCGACAGATGGATGCTTGATGACCTCGCGAATAATGCCGCCGTCACCCCCGCCCACGACCAATACGCTTTTCGGATTCGGGTGCGTGTGCAAGGGTACGTGCGCCAGCATCTCGTGATAGACGAACTCGTCTTTATCGGTCGTCATCACGCAACCGTCGAGCACCAGAAGATTGCCATACTGTGCCGTCTGGTAGACGTCGAGCTGCTGAAATTCGGTGCGCTCGCTGTGAATCGTCTTTTCTATCCGCAAACCAATCGAAAGATTTTCGTTTTGAAGCTCTGTAAACCATAAATTCGATTGCGCCATATGTATCCACCCTTTCTCGCGACGGTATTATACCAAACTCACAGTCTTGGTAAACGAACGAGCGCGATCGAGGAAATATGGAATAGTATTCCTATCCATGATGCACAATACCGGGAAACGGTACCCTTTCCTATCGCAGGAGGTGGCAGCATGGACCGATCCTGGCCTTCGTTCGCGGCGGACAAGCGCGAGGCAACCAAAGTGTTCCGCCGCCGCAAGTCGACGGCGCGGATTTTGCTGTCGGCCTTCTTTATCCCGCTTGGCGTCGGCTTTGGCGGCATGTCCTTGCTTTTGCTTGGGCTGCGGCTGATGCCTTTGCCCGCGGGTGGCAGTGCGATGCCCACAGAAATTGAGAGCGCCGATGGCACGCGGATTGCAAACTGGACGACAACGGGTGAAGCGCCCCAGAACATTCCACTGGCGAAGATCCCAGAACCGCTCATCGCCGCAACCATCGCCGTCGAAGATCAAAACTTCTACCACGATCACGCCATCAGCCTCAAGTCGACCGCCCGTGCGCTGGTCGTAAACCTACGCCACGGCGGCGTGGTTGAAGGCGGATCGACTATTACCCAACAACTCGCCAAAAACCTGTATCTGTCACAAGATCGAACGCTATCGCGCAAACTTCGCGAAGCTTTGTTTGCCATCCAGCTCGAATTGCACAAATCCAAAAACTGGATCTTGGGCCGCTACCTGAATGTCGTGTATTACGGCCACGGCGCATACGGCGTGCAGGCGGCAGCGAAGCTGTATTTCAACAAACCCGTCCAGGATCTCGATCTCGCGGAGTGTGCCATGCTCGCCGGACTGCCAAAAGGCCCGTCCATCTACTCTCCCATCGATCACTTCGAGCGGGCCAAACAGCGCCAACGCGTGGTGCTCCAACGGATGGTTGCCACGGGTTACCTGACGCAGGCACAGGCACAGGCGGCGGCAGCCGAGCCGATCCACGTCGCCGTGCATCACACACCTGTCGTCACGGCGCCGTATTTCACCGATCTCGCCGTCCGCGAAGCCAAACGCGTCGCCCATTTAAGCGACGCTGATCTCGATGCGGGTGCGGTGCGCATTAAAACGACGCTCGATCCGCTCTTGCAACGAGCCGCCGAGCGCGCCATTGCATCGACACTGCCTGCAAACAGCGGCATTCAGGTGGCACTGGTTGCGATGGATCCGAAGACTGGCGCGATTCGCGCCCTGGTGGGCGGACGCGATTTCCGGACGAGTCCGTTTAACCGGGCGTTGGCGCCGCGGCAACCGGGATCGACTTTTAAGGCGATCGTCTACAGCGCGGCGCTCGAACACGGCTGGACGCCGGCCAAGCAAGTCGACAGCAAATTGACGACCTTTGTCTATGGAACGTCGCCCGCCGACAGGTACACGGTGCACGACTATGCAGACGTGTACGCCGGAAGGCCTTTAACATTGCGCGAAGCGATTGCGCGATCCGACAACGTGTACGCGGTGCACACCAACCTCGCCATCGGACCGCAAAACGTCGTCGAGATGGCACACCGCTTGGGCATCTCCGATCAGATGAAGCCATATCCATCGCTTGCTCTGGGCGTTTTCCCTGTATCGCCCGTCGAAATGGCAGGTGCGTATGCGGCATTGGCCAACGGTGGACTGCGGGTGAGGCCGCACGTTGTCAACGAGATCGACACGCCGGAAGGCCGGACGGTGGTCGACGCACCCAGCGAACGCGTTCTGTCTTCGGATGTGGCATTTCAGATGTCCGATCTGATGCAAAGCGTATTGGGTGACGCGGGGACGGGCTATGGAGCTCGGCCGTACTTACACGCGCCGGCGGCCGCCAAGACAGGTACTACAGACACCGACGCCTGGATGGTAGGCTATACGCCAAACCTCGTCTGCGCCGTGTGGGTAGGCTATGACTCGAACCGCCCGTTGTCGGTGCCTGAATCGCATTTGGCAGCGCCGATTTGGGGGAAGTTCATGGGGACGGCGCAAGCGCACATGCCCGGCGGTTGGTTTACGGCACCTGCCGATTTGAAAGCTGTGCGGATCGATCCGCTGTCGGGCGGCGTGGCGACGCCGGAATGCCGGATCGCAGAAACCGACTACTTCCGCCCAGGTACGGAACCGACCGAGCCGTGCCCGTTGCACAGCCCGTCGACGCCGCAAGAGACAAAGCCCAAGTCCGGTTTGTTTGGTTGGTTGCGCAAGCTGTTCTAAGCGCGCCGGAGCCGAAATTGTGTGCTACAATGGCGGCAACACATGTAGGGGGCGTGTCTTGTGGAACAACGTTTGTCCGCGCGAGTACGAAATATTCGACCTTCGGCGACGATGGCCGTCGACAGCAAGACCAAGCAATTGCTGGCAAAAGGACAGCCGGTTATCAACATGAGTGTCGGCGAACCCGACTTCGATACACCCGTGCCTGCGGCGTTTGCCGGTGTACGCGCCATCGTCAATGGCCAAACGCGCTATACCGAAGCAGCCGGTACCATCGCATTGCGCAAAGCGATTGCGCAAAAACTAGCGGCGGAAAATGGCCTATCGTACGCACCTGAGCAAATCATTGTCTCCAATGGCGCAAAACATACACTTTACAACATCTTCGCAAGCATTCTCGACGAAGGCGACGAAGTGGTTTTACCTGCGCCATATTGGACGTCATACCCCGAGCAGATCAGCGTCGCTGGCGGCAAGCCGGTCATTGTGCAGTGCGGTGCACAAGCGGGCTTCAAAATGACCGCAGAAGCCCTGGAGAAGGCCATTACAACTAGGACGAAAGCCGTTCTCCTCAACTCGCCGTCCAACCCGACGGGCGCCGTTTATCACGAAGAAGAATTGGCGGCGCTCGGCGAAGTGTTGCGCCAACATGACGTGTATATCGTCCTTGACGAGATTTACGAACGCCTGGTTTACGGCGTCAAACAGGTCAGTTTGGCGGCCGTTTGCCCAGACTTGCACGACCGCGTACTCGTGGTCAACGGCTTCTCCAAGGCGTTTGCGATGACCGGTTGGCGGCTTGGTTACGTCGCGGCGCCAGCTGATGTGGCGAAGGCCATCGCCAGCTTTCAAAGTCATTCGACTGGCAGCCCAGCGACGATGTCACAGTACGCCGGACTGGAAGCGCTCAAACATTTCGATATCAGCGTCGTCGAAGTCTTTCGACGTCGGCGCGACACCTTGGTCTCCGGCCTCAACAGCCTGGATGGCGTCCATTGTCTGATGCCAGAAGGTGCATTCTATGCCTTCCCGGATGTCACGGGTGTGTTCGGCTCGAAGTACGATGGTCAAACCATCGAATCGAGTAGTGATTATTGTGAGTTGCTGCTTGAACATGCACTCGTGGCCAGCGTACCTGGCGAAGCGTTCGGCGCCCCGGGTTACGTGCGCTTTTCCTATGCCGTCGCCGACGGCGATGTCGTCGAAGCCATCGACCGGATGCGAGCCTTCCATCAAAAGTTGACGCGCTGAGCGACCTTCGTCTTCAAATATGCATGAGCCGCCCAACGGGCGGCTTTTTGCGTATTGATGAAGAATGCGGCTACTTGGTCGGGCAAACTCATCTTGGCTCGCTCGATGAGCCCGGCTCTGCCGGATGAATTTCTCCTTCGTGATCGAGAATTTGATGATCATTTTGAATGGCAATCAGCCCAGCTTGGTCAAGCTCATGCAGGACTTCGAACAGACTGTCGCGTTTTGCCTCCGGAAGCGATCTGACAAATTTGTTGATATCCTGCCCCGGCGCCAATTGTACAAAATGAACGCCGCCGTACTTCGCGTATAGGTCTCTGCGATATGTCAATCAGGCCAGCTCCTTTCCCCACTACACACTTCGTCCGTAGTCTGTGCGCCAAGGCATGGGCTATGCACGCGCGATGGACGCCGGTCTGCTGGCACAGAGTCGTGGCGACCGCCATACGATGTAGGAGCATCGATGGGGAAGCGAGGTGTACCCCGATGAATTCGAAACGCCCTGCGGGGAAAACGACACAAACGCGAAAGGCGGCGACGAGGCCTGAGCGCGGCCAATCGGCGCCAGGGCCCGCTCTGCGGCTTCCTGACGCGGTGCTGACCAAAAGCAGAAGTCCACGTTCGGCCGCAGGTCCAAAAGGGCGAAGCAGTGGCCCTCGTAAAACACAACAGCGATCAAGCCAAGGCGCATCGTCATCCGTCGCTACCCCGAGCAAAAAGTCTCCCTCACTCTCGCAGTTGCTGTCGCCGAAAAACATGCAGGACACCTTAAAAACGGTGGGCAATCTGCGGAATATGGTGAAGAATTGGCTGAACTATTTGCAACAGGCGGACAAAATGCTTGATACGGTCTATGTCACTACAGGCACGCTCAAAGAGAGCGGCGTTCTCGATAAACTGCTTAAACACCGTGGCAAAAATTTGACCACCGAGGATTTCACCAGCATTTTAGCAGCCTTGATGGCGTCTCCACTGGGCGCTGGTTTGCTGGGCGGATCGAACGACAATGAAAGCAACCAAGCGACAAAGGCGAATCAGCAGCCTGTTCAAGCACAGCCGCAGCAACAGCCACCACAGCAACCTGGGCAGATGTATGCGGGAGCACAGCCGTACCAGACACCGCCGCCTGCACCTATGTATCCACCACAGAATGCGGCACCCGGCTATCCAAACGCCTACGCGCCGCCCGGCGGTTATCAGGCACCGGTGTACGGCCCTGCACAGCCCTATACGCCGCCGCCCCTGCCCCCTGGAAACGGGCAGCAAAGACCACAGCCTGAGGGCGAATAGGCGCGTGCGACAATCGGTTTTGGGGGAATTTAGCTGCCCTTGCCTCTATGGCAGGCAGCTATTTTTTTGACTGGACTCAAGAGCAAAAGAATGCATGGGATGCCCTGGCTGACGATGGTCAGCGTTTGGCCAGAAGGGTTGGCACGAAAAGCCAACCGCACGCGCTGACCAACAGGTTTTAATTTAGGACTCCATTGTGCAAAGAGAGCCGTGCATGCATCAGCGGCCCAGTTGTTACGGTGTCCTCTGCCGCATCATCTGACGCCCAACCAGCCATGGAGCGAAATGAGGTCTCGCACAAACGCCCAACAACGCCATCAACAACCCTGAGTTAAAGTCAGTCGCAAATGGCTCGAAAATTTGGCCGAATGATTGACCGAACCACCAGAACAGAATAGACAGGATGATGGAGAGCGAGGCAGCGAGCCGAGTTCTGTATTTGAAGAGCAGCATGCTTCCTAGGGCCAGTTCAATGAGCCCTAGCACAACCGATACAACGGCTCCCGCTTTGCCGATGGCCGCTGCCAGCCAAGGCGTTGCGATAACCCGCGTCAAGCCGGTTGGTGTTAAAAAGCTAGGCTGCAACTGCATGACAAATCCGGCGAACATTAAAATCGCCAGTGAAATTTGCGCAAAACGGATGCCTCCGGCTCGCCACTGACGCGAATAACCGTCGTCTGTTGGCCAAATGGATATGCCAATCAATGCGTAGATGAAAACCGCTCCAGGTGCACCTGACAAAAGCAACGTTTGGCCGGTAAATATTTGTCCAACGCCTTCGCCAAATACCCACACAATGCTACTCCAAATCACTGACGCGATGATGGCTGGCTTCAGGCAGTAGTTCAACATCATGGCGACGCCCAGTGCCAGTTGCACCAGTGCAAACAGCGTGTCCCATACAACGATGTGCCCAGTCACAACGTGGGCACCCCAATTCACCAAGGTTGAAATCCAACGGGGCTGACCTTCGGCTGTGGGTAAAATGACTTGTTGAACGAAGGAAGGGCTGAACATCTGCGGTTTCAGTTGAAAAAACCCGTCAAGAAACCAGATGCCTCCCAAGATGGACTGCACCGCACGACGTGAAAACATCGACTTTCCCCTCCTCGCCGCCTTACTTTGATTTTCTCTCCACAAGTCATCCCGACACAAGCCGTTTCCATGAACAATTTTGCACGTTTTGTCGATCCGCCATGGCAGCGTCTTAACATCTCTTATCCGCATCGGATGCTCAAGCTCTAGATAGGCAAATGGACCTACCAAAGCATTCCGTGCCAAATCGAACTCAGGAACGCTGACGAAGATAGCAAAGCGCCCGGGGCTATATCCCCGGGCGGCTCTAGTTCAGTCCTTTGTATTTTTCGGAACGAACTTCTTGATTTCCTTGAGCGTCTTATCGTCGACATTCTTGCCATACTTCTTGACAATCTCGTCGACGCTTGCGTTCGGCCCGTTCTTTGTGGCATCTGAGTATGCCTTGACGAACTGCTTGATGCGTTGTTCGGGAACCGGCAAGCCAAGTTTATCTGCGAAATTTTTCGCCAGCGACTCGACCTGATTCGGGTCACGCCATTGATCTGGCGTCACCTTTTTGACGTCGTCGAGAATTTGAAAAATCGCTTTGCGCTTGCCAGCGAGGTTGTTTTTCAACGTGTCTAGCGATCCCGACGGAGCCGCCGCCACTTGCTGCGCTTCCGGCGCCGGCGACGCAGGAGCCGCAGTCTGCCGCTTGGGCCGCGATGAGCCTTTGCGGTTTCGTTTATTTGATGAAGCCGCCATGTCGCATCCTCCTTCTCCGTTTCGCTCCTAGCGGAGCCTCTCCTCAACGTATGTTGAAAGGCCGCAGGATGTCTCAGCGAAACGCCCGAAAGCGACAAAAATCAACGACTTCCGTCAACTGGTGAACCAACAACTGGCGAAGCAAGGTTGGATGCCGTTATTGCACCTTGCGCACATGCGGGCTACGCAGCCGAATATCGACTGCCGCGGCGAGAATCATCGCGAGCACCATCAAGGCCCCACCGGCACAAGCGAGAACGCCTTTGCTCGACGCCGCAAGGACAAGCATGAAGCCCACAATCATCAGTAAGCTAAGTCCTACGAACGCCAACACAAACGTCCGTACTGCACGTTGAACCGCCTTCATTGCAGAGTCCCTCCATCGCAAGTGCAATCGTTCACATCCTCGTTTATACAGGATCTTCAGCCACCAACGCGAGACATTTCGACTTTGCCCATCCGCTTCGTCTCTTGCGTGCGCAGGGCCGAGTATGCATCGCGGCGTCGACGCCAAAGGTTGGCAACAAACTCCCGCACCTCGTCGTCGGAAGCGCCGGATCGCAATAACGGCCGAAGTGGCTTCCCACTGGTGGCGAACAGACAGGTGTACAGTTCGCCGTCGGCCGTCAGGCGCAGGCGGGTGCAACCCCCGCAAAACGGATGACTGACCGAGTGAATGACGCCGATCTCGCCCATGCCATCGAGATATCGGTAGCGCGTCGCCACCTCGCCGGGCACGCGCGGCGGCACGGCCTCCAGCGGATGAACCTCGCCAATTGCGCGCAGGATTTCCTCCGCTGGCACCACGTCCTCCAAACGCCACCCATTACTTGTACCGACATCCATGTATTCAATAAATCGCACGATTACGCTTGTACCGCGAAAGCGCTCTGCGATGGGTACAATCTCCGACTCATTCCAGCCGCGGCGGACGACCACGTTGACCTTCACTGGTGTCAAACCTGCTGCAAGCGCCGCATCAACGGCTTTGAGGACACGTTGGACGGGAAAACCAACACCGTTCATACGCGCGGAAATGTGCGGTTGGAGTGCATCCAGGCTCACGGTCACCCTGTGCAAACCTGCGTCAGCCAATGCCTTTGCACGGGCCGGTGTCAGTAAACTCCCATTTGTCGTCAGCGCGATATCTTGAACGCCTTTGATCTCCCGAATGGCGCCCACGATGTCGACAATCTCTTTTCGCAACAACGGCTCCCCGCCAGTCAGGCGAATCTTCTCGACGCCAAGTTCCACAAGAAGGCGCGCAGTGCGTACCAGTTCTTGCGTGGTTAGCAACTCATCGCGCTGGAGAAATGGGTGGTTGGGACCAAACTGATCGATTGGCATGCAGTAGGGGCAGCGGAAATTGCAGCGATCCGTCAAGGAAATTCGTAGATCGCGCAAGGGACGTGACAGTGCATCAAGCAACTTGTGCTGATCTTCCCTCGTGTCGGCCATCGGCCAATCCCCCATTTCTATCGCCATTAGTGTACCACGCAATACGCAATCCTCCATCATTCCCCCAATGTGCTGTTTGCGGTACACTGATAGCGTGAAACATCGCCGAGGAGGCAAGACGATGAACGTAGCATTGATAGCGCATGACAACAAGAAAGACGACATTGTAAACTTGGCCATCGCGTACCAGAACATTTTGAAGAACGTCAATCTCTTTGCAACCGGAACCACGGGACGTCGCATCCACGAGGCAACAGGACTGCCCGTCCACCGCTTTCAATCCGGCCCGTATGGCGGCGACCAACAGATTGGCGCGATGATTGCGAACGACGAGATGGATCTCGTCATCTTCTTGCGCGATCCACTCACCGCGCAGCCGCACGATCCCGACATTACGGCCCTGCTGCGCATCTGCGACGTACATAACGTGCCAGTGGCAACGAACCTGGCGACGGCAGAGGCACTGGTGCGCGCGATGGAACAGGGACTGGTTGATTTCAAGCCGTGCGGCCCTGAAACCGACCGTTGAGTCCACTCGCGAAAAAGGAGTGAAAAACCATGACAGAATCGCAGGCCTATGCTGAGCGCCGCCGGCGGTTATTCGAACTTTTGCCCGAGCGGTCGTTGGCCCTGCTATTTGCCGGTCAAGCGCCTTACATGTCAGGAGATCACCCATATAGTCCGTTTCACGTCAATCGCAATTTTTTGTATTTGAGTGGCATTGCGCAGGAGCACTCCATCCTGTTGCTAGCAAAATTGGACGGACAGGAACAAACCCTGCTCTTTACCGAGCACGTCTCACCTACCGAAGAAAAGTGGACAGGAAAGCGCTTGTCCGACGATCAAGCAAGCTCCATCTCCGGCATCGAGACGATTCAGGACGTCGCCCAGTTTGAAGGGACACTCGGCAGACTTCTGCGCACGGGAGAATACGAACAACTTTATCTGGATGTCGAACAAGACAACTGGGCGCAGACAGAGACGCCGGCACACCGCTTTGCCCGCACGTTCCGCGACAAGTACCCGGCCGTGCCGATTCGCAACCCTTATCCCCTCATCTGTCGGTTGCGCAGCGTGAAGGATGAGGGCGAGATTGCCCAGATTCGCGAAGCTTTGCGCATTACAAAGGACGGCATTGTGCGCATGATGCAGCATGCCAAACCGGGTATGAAAGAATATGAGTTAGAGGCGCATTTCGATTATGCTCTGCGTTCGCAAGGAGTGCGCGAGCACGCGTTCCCAAGCATCATCGCAGGAGGCGAACGCGCAACGGTATTGCACTATGTGACCAACGACCAGACCATTGCGGAAGGCGACTTGGTGCTTTGCGATCTCGGTGCGGCCGTCGGCGGTTATTCAGCGGACATCACGCGAACATTTCCGATTACCGGGAAATTCACCGACCGCCAGCGCCAGTTGTACGAAATCGTGTTAAAGGCGATGGAGGCGACTTTTGCGGCCATCCGACCAGGGGCTACGCTCGCTGAACTCAATGATGTGACGAAGTCTACATACGCACGGGAACTGAAGGCCATTGGCCTCATTCAAGAGGACAGCGAGGTTTCTCGTTATTACTACCATAGCGTCAGTCACCGCCTGGGCCTCGACACGCATGACGTCGGATCGCCCAAATGGCCGTTGCAGCCGGGCGATGTCATCACGGTCGAACCAGGCTTGTATGTCGCAGAAGAAGGCATTGGTATCCGCATTGAAGACGATGTCGTGGTGACAGCAGAAGGATATATCAATTTATCAGAGGATATCCCGAAGAGCGTGGATGATATCGAACGGCTGATGGCGAACCGCTAAGGTTACATGGGGTGGGTTCCGCCCACCTCATGCCCCTCCACTCATCCTATGGGTTGCATCTTCTAGCGCGCCAGTTTAGACTTGAGATAGTCATGAAAGCGCATCCACACAAGTTCATTCGCGTATGGCTTGAGCACGGGAATGGCCACACTGCTTCGCCTTATCAAATTGGGGGCGGATGCTCTGTGGCCATTGTTGTCCCATCGCGATGGACGTTGCCAAGGGAGGCTTGTCTTATGAAGAAACTGATGAACCAGCCAGATCAATACGTCGATCAGATGCTGGAGGGCATCGTCGCGGCTCATCCAAAACTCAAACGCATTGCTGGCACACAGGTGATTGTCCGCGCACATCCAAAGGCCAAGGTGGCGTTGGTCAGTGGCGGTGGCAGCGGCCATGAGCCCGCACACGCAGGCTATGTCGGTGAGGGCATGCTCGACGCGGCTGTCTCCGGCTCTGTCTTCACATCTCCGACGCCGGATCAGGTGCTTTCGGCCATCCGCGCGGTGGATCAAGGGCAAGGCGTGCTGCTTGTCATCAAGAACTACACAGGCGACGTCATGAACTTTGAAATGGCGGCTGATTTGGCGAGCATGGAAGGTATCGCGATTGAAAAGGTCATCGTCGCCGACGACGTCGCTGTCGAAAACAGCACCTATACGGTCGGCCAACGCGGCATCGCGGGAACGGTCTTCGTACACAAAATAGCCGGTGCGGCGGCGGAAGCGGGAATGGATCTGGCGACAGTGAAACGGATTGCCGAGAAGGTGATTGCAAACGTACACAGCATGGGCATGGCCCTGTCACCGTGCACCGTGCCCGCGAGCGGCAAACCCAGTTTCGTCCTCGGCGAAGACGAAGTGGAGATTGGCATCGGCATTCACGGCGAGCCAGGGACACATCGCGAAAACCTGCGTCTCGCCGACGAGATCGTCGACACGTTGCTGGATCGCATTCTCGCGCACAGTGGCGTGGTGACGGGAGATCAGGTCGCCGTCATGCTCAATGGCCTCGGCGCGACGCCGCAAAGTGAACTCTACATCGCGTATCGCCGCGTGGCTGAGCGCCTGGGAGCCCACAATATCGCAGTACACAAGGCGTTGGTTGGGGAATATATGACGTCTCTCGAAATGGCCGGGTTCTCCATCTCGCTGCTCAAACTGGACGACGAATTGATGAGTCTGCTGGATGCCCCGGCCGACACGCCTGCCTATCGGCAGCGTTGACGAAGGAAGTGGCACAGATGCTGACGTTGGAGACTTTGCAGGCGTTTATTCAAGCCTATGCCGCCCGTCTCGCAGAACTTTGTACCGTTTTGGACGATCTCGATAACCGCATCGGCGATGGCGATCACGGCACGAACATGGCCCGCGGGTTCCGCACAGCGGCGGATCGCATCACAGGCGAAACGTTTGCGGACCTTGGTGCGCTGTGTCAGGCTGTCGCGATGGCTTTGCTCGCAAGCGTCGGCGGCGCCTCGGGACCGCTTTATGCGACAGTGTTTATGCGGTTCGCACAAAGCTGGAAGGATTGCACGAATGTCGACTTTGAGCAGGTGGCCAGAGGCCTCGCCAGTGCCTGCGAAGGCCTGCGGGCGCGCGGCAAGGCCGAAGTCGGCGAAAAGACATTGCTGGACGTATGGACGCCTGCGTCCGAGGCACTCGCGGCACAACCCGACGAAAACGGCATGCGCGCGGCAGTTGCAAGTGCAACAAAAGCCGCCCTGGCCTCGCGCGACATTCCAGCCACAAAGGGCCGCGCCGCGTACTTGGGTGAGCGCAGCGTGGGTACGTGCGACCCCGGAAGTATCTCTAGTGCCGTGTTCTTCGAAGAACTGGCCGATGCCACCGTAGGAGGTGTGACGAAAACGTCATGGCAAACGTGAGCCTGGTAATCGTGTCACACAGCAAGCAGCTCGGGGAAGGACTCGTGAAATTATTGCGCCAGTTGGCGCCTGGGGTCGACATTCACGAGGCAGCTGGCCTCGGTGACGAACTTGGCACCGACGCGACGGCCATCATGGCTGCGTTGCAACAGTGCCCAAACACCCATGACATCCTCGTCTTTTTCGATCTCGGCAGCGCCGCAATGAACGCGGAGATGGCGTTGGAATTGGCACCTCCATCTGTCGCCGTACGCACGCGCATCGTCGATGCCCCGCTCGTGGAAGGGGCCGTCGCCGCCGCGGTCGCAGCCAGAAGCCAGTTGCCGCTCGATGACGTGATTCAGCAAGCCGAAGCAGCGCGAACCATGCACAAAATGCTGGGCTGAGCCGCCAGACTCATGCATGAAGAATGTGTCCACTCGGCCGCTCGCCATTGCCTAGCGGCATGATTGCCCGGGCATGGCGCCGAGCGCGGTCGAGTGGCGAATAGGATCTGTCCATTAGGTGGTGACATTTGTGCGAAGGGCGATTCGCATCTCGGCGATGGTTGTTCTCCTATTGGCATTCGTCGCATGGATTGCAACGCTGGCTGTTTCCTACGTCGTCTGTAAACAATTGACACACCCCACGCGCAAACCGGTAACCGAAACGCCTGCGATCGATGGATTGGCCTATCAAAACATCCGTTTCCCATCCCGCATCGATCACCTATCGCTTTCCGGATGGCTCATTCCGGCCGCGACAAAGACGGATCGCATCGTGATTGAGGCACACGGATACAGGCAGAACCGCATCCTGGATCACCCTGCACTGCCCGTCGCCAAGGCGTTGCATGATGCAGGCTTCGCGGTGCTCATGTTCGACTTTCGCGATGAAGGCGATTCACCCGGCAACGAAGTGAGCGTTGGCGAGTACGAGGTGCGCGATTTGCTGGGCGCGATCGACTACGCGCACGCCCACGGGTACGCTGAGATTGGTATCATCGGCTATTCGATGGGTGCTTCGACGGCGCTCGAGGCGACCGCGCTCGATCCAAGTGTCGGTGCAACGATTGCCGACAGCCCCTTCGCCGATCTGCAAACCTATTTGCAACAAAATATGGGGACGTGGACGCACCTCCCTGCCTTTCCGTTTGACGCGGAGATTTTTTGGGAGGCCAAACACATATTTCACCTCGATCCGACTGCGGTCGATCCGTTGCGCGATCTCGCCTCGGCCAAGCCGCGCCCGATTCTGCTGATTGCAGGTGAGGCCGATACGACGATCCCGATGCAAAATAGCGAGGAAATCTACGCAGAATTGAAGCACAATCCAGAAGACAGATTGTGGCTCGTACCCAAGGCCGTGCACGTCGGCGCTTATGACGTCGAGCCGGGCCCCTATCTCCACCGAGTTGTACAATTCTTCTCCACTTACCTACCTCGCGCACGTTGAATTGTGCGTGCCTGACGCAGACGACTTCCTGGATCGGCGGCATTGGTTGGAATACCGTAACTTCCCCTTCAGTTCTTCGGAATACCACCAGGCCGCCCGCAGCCACCCGCATTTGTATAACAGCATCCCGAGAAAGCCCTTTCCACGAAATCTCATTGCATCTGTGCGCAAACTGTCGTAGATTATGTATAACGTTTTCGTAAAACGTTTTCCTTATTTGTGCATGCCGCTCACTTGCGCTTTCGTCGGATGCCATCCACGCTGGCGGATGTTGCAGCGGCCTCGAGGAAATTGTAAAAAAAGCGCCCATGGCGCAACGAAAGAGGGGGAACATCATGAAAAGGTGGGGCATTGGCCTGTTAATCGGCATTGGCGTCCTCATCAACTACTTTGACAGGACAAACCTGTCTGTCGCGCAACAGCCGCTATCCAATCTATACCACTTAAATGATGCACAGATGGGCATTATTCTTTCTGCATTTGGCTGGTCCTACGCGGCGTTTCAGTTGCCAGTCGGCGCCTTGCTCGACAAGGTCGGCGTCAAATGGCTCAATCGAATTGGCGGTATCATTTGGTCCATCGCCACATTTATGACCGCGCTTGTCAGCGGCATGGGACTCATCATTCTATCGCGCGTACTGCTCGGTGTCGCCGAAGCGCCGGTCTTTCCCGCGGCGTCTAAAGCGACAGGTTACTGGTTTCCTGTGCGTGAACGCGGACTCGCAACATCGCTCTTCGATGCTGCAGCGAAGTTCTCCAACGTCATTGGCACGCCGCTCATCGCCTGGGCTGTTACACAGTGGGGTTGGAAAGGCGGCTTTTGGTTCACCGGCATCCTCAGCGTTCTCTACCTGATTGCGTATTGGATCTTTTATCGCGATCCAAAAGAGGCGCGCCTGTCTCCTGAAGAAGCGCAATTGCTGCGCGAAGGTGGCGCCCAAGAGATCGGCGAGGCGGAAGGCGGCGTTGGCCGTAACTTGGCCTACCTGCTTCGCCAGCGCAAAGTTTGGGGCTTAACACTGGGTTTTGCCGCTTACGGATATTCGTTTTACCTGTTCCTGACCTGGCTGCCGGGCTACCTTGAGAAGCAGATGCATATGTCCATTCTTAAGTCCGGCTGGTACACAGCGGGTCCGTGGCTCGTCGCGACCATCACCGACTTGCTCATTGGCGGTTGGCTCGTCGACAAGCTGATTCAGCGCGGCCATGATGTTACGCGCGTGCGGAAAACGGTGCTCGTCATCGGTATGATTTTGGGGCTCGCCGTCATCCCAGCAGCCTTCACGTCGAATCCGAATGTCGCTGTCATTTGGATTGCCATTGCGCTTGGCGGACTCGCATTCTCCGCACCCATCGGTTGGAGTATTCCATCGCTGATCGCGCCGAAAGGGACGGTCGGTACAGTCGGTAGCATCATGAACTTTATCAACAACCTGATGAGCATCATCGCGCCAATCGTCACTGGCTTCGTCGTGCAGCGCACCGGTTCTTTTGAATCGGCGTTTGTTATCGCGGGTATCGTGCTTGTCCTTGGTATCTTGTGTTACGTATTCATGCTCGGTAAAATTGACCAGATCCCAGAACAAAGGGTGTGACCCAAACTGAACAGCAACCTGTGTATCGTGGGGCTCGACATGGGCACCACGTCGCTCAAAGTTGTCGCATATACGCTGGCTGGCGAGGAACTCGCCAGCCGTTCGACGTTGATGGAGACGCATACCGATACGCACGGGCAGGCCGTGCAGGACCCCGAGGCCATCGTGCGCGCAGCAACCTCAACACTGACGGAGTTGGCTGCCGATCTCGCCGCACAAGGCGCCGCCATTGCGGCGATTGGCATCAGTGCCGCGATGCACAGCCTGATTGCGCTCGATGACCGCGATATCCCCCTCACCCCGGCCATGACGTGGATGGACGCGCGCCCACACGCACAGGCACAAGCCTTGTGGCAAACCGAGTTGGGCAAGGATGTGTACCGACACACTGGCACGCCCGTCCACGCCATGGCACCGGTCGTGAAGCTGGCCTGGCTACACGCGGACCAGCCTGAGCTGTTTGCAAAGGCCAGGCGCTTCGTGTCCATTAAGGAATACGTTTGGCACAGTTGGTTTGGCACCTGGGAGGTCGACTACGCCATGGCCTCTGCCACCGGCTTGCTCGACATCCAAACGCGCACATGGTACGATCCCGCACTCGCATACGCGGGCATTCGCAGCAGCGCGTTGTCGACCTTGGTTCCGGTCGACTTCGCCCGGCCCGCTTCGGCTTTGCCTTTTGCGGATCAATTGCCGCTTTCCGATGAGGCCCTATGTGTCATCGGCGGATCAGATGGAGTCCTCGCTTCGTTGGCCGCTGGCGCCACCGACGGCCGCGTCATGGTATTGACACTTGGCACCAGCATGGCTCTGCGCACGGGACACGACGAGCCGTCGACAGATTTGGAGAGCCGGTCATTCTGTTACATCTTGGATGATCATCGCTTCATTCTGGGCGGGCCGAGCAACAGCGGCGGGGTCGTTCTCGATTGGCTGTACCGCAACGTGTTTTCCGAAAGTGGAGAGGGATTTGCGGAAAAGTTCCCCGCCCTCTGTGCAGAGGCCGGAACGACAGAGGTCGACGACCTCTATTGCATTCCTTACATCACAGGCGAACGAGCGCCGATTTGGGACGAGACGACGAGCGCCGCGTTCGTCGGGCTCAAAGTCTACCATCGCCAACCGCACCTCATGCGAGCCGCCATCGAGGGCATTCTCTTTAATGCGTACTGGATTGCGCAACAACTGGTGAAACAGCGAGGAAAGCCAGAACTGCTGCTGGTGTCGGGGAAACTGTTTCAACAACCGTGGGTTTTGTCATGGATTGCCAACTTATTCGAGTTGCCACTTGCCACGCAAGCTGAAATCGATGGTGCGACCTATGGCGCAGCCATGGTGGCCGCCCGCCGCGCCGGATTGGCCTTGGCCGCTCCACCGCTCCAACTGCTACCGACAAAGGTGGATGCAAAGGCTTCACAACAGGTGCACCGCCGTTACAAACGGTGGCGCGAACTGGTGCAAAAGTTGCTCTGAAAAGGCCGTAACTACAGGGTCGATCCGCCCTGTACGATGCGCGATGGAAGGATGATTTGGGCGGCTTCTGCCTGTTCGTCACTGGCCGCTTCGCCGCCATGGACGCGCGCAAGGAGAAGGCGCCCAGCCTCTGCCCCCATCTCTTCAACAGGTTGGCGCACACACGTCAGGGTCGGGTCGACGAGTTGCGCCCAATCCGGTTCGTCGAACGTGGCCATCCCTAACTTCCCCGGTACCGCCAAGGGCAATTGGCGCAACAACCGATATAACTGCATCATAATGAGGCCGTTTGCCGTATAGACGGCAATCGACTCACCCTTATAGGCTTCTGCCATCTCACGTACGGCGCGTGCGGCCCGCTCCATCGTGCCAACATTCTGCCGATTGACATGAATCACTGTCGCGTTGGCTTTTCGCGCCACACAGGCGTCCTCATAACCGTGCAGGCGCTCGACGCGAGTGGGAATCCCAGCTTCATCTTCGGTGACGTAGACCACATGGCGATAACCTCTGTCGAACAAGTGTAAAGCCATTTCACAAGAGGCCTCGCGATTGTTGGTCGCGATGGTATGTGTACCCGCAATCGCAAAAGCCCGATCCACCAAGACAACTGGCATCTGCTCGGCCGTCGCCGCGAGCAAATCGCCGTTCTCTCCCCCAGTCTGCAACACCATCGCCTCGACGCGCTGCGCCAGCAACGACTGCACGACGTCTCGCTCAATCGCCGCGTCACCGCCCGTTTCACTGACGATGAGATGGTACCCACTTTGTGTCAGGATGAGGCTGAGAGAACGCAAGAAACCTACACAAAACGGATAGCTCATGTTCACCACGACAGCTGCAATCGATTTTGTGCGACTCGCCTTCAAGCCTTGCGCGAGCGCATTCGGCCGGTATCCCAACTCTTCGATCACCCTGCGAATGCGTTCCCGCGTCTTCTCGCTCATCGATTCATAACGCCCATTTACGTAGCGAGAAACCGTCGTGATCGACACACCAGCGCGATCCGCCACATCTTGAATGGTCACCCGTTTTCCCACAATCCTGTTCCCCCATCGCCAGACCCTATGACAATAGGCGGTAGAATAGATCCACCGCCTGCATGTCCTTTATCCGGGCCGTTTGAACAAGTGGCTCATCCCCCGTTTCAAACGCCCATCTATCGATCTCGCCGCAGGTCTTACACCTTTTCGACCGCGTGGCCGCCGAACTGGTTGCGCAACGCCGCCTGCACTTTGCCCGTAAACGTATCGTCCTCCTGCGAACGATAGCGCATCAGCAAAGACATCGCGATAATGGGCGTCGCCGCCTGAATGTCGAGGGCCTCCTGCACCGTCCATTGACCTTCGCCAGACGAGTGCACGACACCCCTGATTTGATCCAAGCGCGGATCGGCACGGAACGCTTTTTCGGTGAGTTCCATCAGCCAGCCGCGAATGACGGAACCGTTCGACCAGCAGCGTGCGACTTCCGCAAAGTCGTAATCAAATGGGCCCTTTCCGAGCACCTCAAAACCTTCGCCAATGGCGGCCATCATGCCGTATTCGACGCCGTTGTGCACCATTTTGCAGTAGTGGCCACTGCCAGCACGTCCTGTGTACACATAGCCGTTTGGCACTGCCGTATCGCGGAACAGCGGCTCGATGGTCTTGAAGACTTCGGCGTCGCCGCCAATCATATAACAAGCGCCGTGACGGGCACCTTCCATACCGCCCGACGTCCCGACGTCGAAAAAGTAAATCCCCTGCTTGGACAATTCCTCAGCGTGGCGGACGCTCTCTTTGTAGTACGAGTTCCCGCCCTCGATGATGATGTCGCCTTTGCTGAGCAGTGGCGTCAGTTGATCAATCAAGTTGTCGACCGGCTTGCCGTGCGGTACCATCAACCAAACGATACGCGGAGACTCCAGTTTGGACACCAAATCGGAAATCGATTCGGCTGGCGTCGCCCCCGCCTCGGCCAAGCGCGCAACGGCGTTCTTGTCGAGGTCGAACGCAACCACCTTATGATTGTGATCCATCATGTTGAGGGCCAAGTTATGCCCCATCTTGCCAAGCCCAATAAGCCCGACTTGCATAGAGAACACCCTTTCCTACTCCTAGTCAGCTGTCTTTCTGATTTCAGTGTCCCGGCCGCGTCCTCTCCCTATACCAACGGCCGACTGGACAGAAGCGCCGATTTGCGATCACGCAGATATGTACCTTGCAACAAACGCTGTTCCACAAGCAGGTTTGCGCGATATACTTGGCACGTGGCGAACCCTACAACGAGTGCATTTGGCCCGCGTCTTTCTTTGTGCCGTTGCGAACGCCCTTGGCGCTTCCTCCTGCACACAACTTCTATCATACCACATGCTGCGCACGGCTACTTCCGCGCACAGCAGCAGAAGCTGACAAAGGAGTTCAAACCATGCAAACAGCTGAAGAGATCATTCGCTTTATCGCAGAAAGCAAGAAGAAGACACCTGTGAAAGTATATCTTCGTGGCCAATTGGAACACATTCAATTCCCCGCCTCCGTGCGGCCGTTCGTCGACGGGAAAGCAGGGGTGGTATTCGGTGAGTGGAGTGACATCGCAGCACTGCTCGAAGCGAACCGCGAAGTGATTGAGGATTTTGAAATCGAGGCGGATCGCCGCAATAGCGCCATTCCACTTCTCGATACCAAGGACATTCCGGCGCGCATCGAGCCTGGCGCCATCATCCGCGACAAAGTGAAAATCGGCGAGAATGCGGTCATCATGATGGGGGCCATTCTGAACATCGGCGCAGAAGTCGGGCCTGGCACGATGATCGACATGGGTGCCATCCTCGGTGGGCGCGCTACGGTTGGGGCCAACTGCCACATCGGTGCCGGCGCGGTGTTGGCAGGCGTGATCGAACCACCATCGGCACAGCCGGTCATTGTCGAAGATGGCGTGCTCATCGGCGCCAATGCGGTCGTTTTGGAGGGCGTGCGCATTGGCAAGGGCTCCGTCGTGGCGGCAGGCGCCGTCGTCATCGAGGATGTGGCGCCAGGCACGGTGGTTGCTGGCGTTCCCGCACGGGTCATCAAGCGGATTGAAGACGTCGACAGCAAAAAAATCGAGCTGAAAGAGGAACTGCGGCGCCTATGAGCCAAATTGACGTTTACGCGGCGCGGCGGGCCCTTCATCGCATTCCAGAACTCGGTTTTCAAGAGTACGAGACGCAGGCGTATTTGCTGTCGTTGTTGAACGGGCTGCCGAAGGAACATCTATCGATTGCGACTTGGCGCACGGGGATCATCGTCCATATCCGCGGCTCTGAGCCCACAGCGCGCATTGGTTACCGCTGTGACATCGACGGCCTGCCAATTCGCGAAGAAACAGGCTGCGACTTCGCCTCGACACATGAGGGGATGATGCACGCCTGCGGGCATGACGTACACATGGCGATTGCACTTGGCTTGGTCGATCACTTTGCGCACGTACAGCCTAAGGACGACTTGGTCGTTGTCTTTCAACCAGCGGAAGAAGGCCCTGGCGGTGCACAGCCGATGCTCGCAAGTACGGCGTTGCAAGCTGTGCGCCCGGAGAAGATCTTTGCTCTACATGTGCAGCCGGATTTGCCAGTCGGCGAGATCGGCATCCGGCCGGGCATCCTGTTTGCCAACACGTCGGAGCTCTTTATCGATCTCGTTGGCCAAGGTGGCCATGCGGCGTACCCGCACCGAGCCAACGACATGGTGGTTGCCGGAGCTCATCTGGTTACGGCGTTGCAATCGATTGTGGCACGCAATGTCGATCCGCTCGATGCGGCGGTCATCACGATTGGCCGCCTCGAGTCTGGCACGAAGCAGAATATCATCGCCGGCAAGGCGCGGCTTGAGGGGACGATTCGCACACTGGCGGCGGCTACAATGCCACGCATCAAACAGCGGATTGAGGCCTTGGTGGCGGGTATCGGTGAAATGTTTGGCTGCGCGACCGAAATCGACTACGGTGCAAATTATTATCAGGTCTTTAACGATGAGGAACTGACGCAATCGTTTATGGACTTTGTCAGCAGACGAGATTTAGCCGTCGTGCGCGAGGTGCCGGCGGCGATGACCGGCGAGGACTTTGGGTATTTCTTGAAGGAGATTCCCGGTTTCTTGTTTTGGTTGGGCGCGTCGACGCCGTACGGACTGCACCATGAAAAAATGCTGCCCGACGAACGGTGCATCGATACGGCGCTGCGCGTCCTTATCCCGTATTTCAGCGAGCGCGGCTACCGCTGATTCGATGAATGCATACTCGTCGCGGGCGTTGCACTCACATCCAATGTTCGATGAAGTACCGGTGCACGCTCGACAGCATGACGAGGATGGCAAGCAGGGCAAAAATCACGGCGCCAACGGCGACTTGCGTTTTTCTCGACTTGGATCGCATCGCTTCGCCCCCAACCGGATCGGAATTCGGGCTTAGCTTGAGCCAACCCCACGCGTTTCATACGCAGGGGTTGGCTTTTTTGCGGTCACGCCCGGCGTTCTTTGGCGACAAAGGCCTCGATGCGGCGAAGCGCTTCGCGCAGCACTTCGGGATCACATGCGTACGAAAGGCGGACATGCCCCTCGCCATACGGACTGAAAGCGTCGCCTGGAACGACGGCGACACCTGCCTCGGCGAGCAATCGGTGTGCGATGTTCTCTGACGTGTCGCCCAGCGCAAGGGCGAAGGCGGGAAATGCGTAAAACGCACCGTCCGGGCACACGAGTGGGATCTCCATGGCGGTACACGCGGCGACGACGAGATCGCGATTGTTGCGATACAACTCGCGCATCGGACGGGCGTCGTCTTCCCCTTCGGTCAGCGCGGCGAGCGCAGCGCGTTGGCTGATGGAGGACGCACAACTGACGCCATATTGGACAACCTTAGCCATCTCCGCGGCCACGTGTGCGGGTGCAAACGCGAAGCCAATGCGCCAGCCGGTCATACTGTGTGATTTGGACAAGCCGTGGATGACGATGGTGCGCTCGCGCATGCCGGGAAGCAAAGCGACGCTTTGCAGATGGCCGGCAAATTGCAGTTCGCAGTATATCTCGTCCGATATCACCCACACCTTGGTGTCGGCCAGCACCTCTGCCAGGGCCTGCAACCGCTCAAAGGGATAAACGACGCCGGTCGGGTTGACCGGGGACGCGAGGATGACCATCCGCGTGCGCGGCGATATAGCCCGCCGCAGCGCTTCTGGTGTGAGCAACAGCCCGTCTTGTCGCGTATCGACGTAGACCACCTGGGCACCGAGCAGTTTGACGATACCCTCATAGCCCGGATAGGCAGGTGCGGGAATGATGACTTCGTCGCCCGGCTGCACAAGCGTGCGCATGGCGACATCCAGCGCGTGCGTCGCCCCGACAGTGACGAGTATTTCCGTTGCGGGATCGTAATCGAGACCCACGAGACGGCGATAATAAGCCGCGGCGGCTTCGCGCAACGCCAGTGTGCCGCGATTTGGCGTATAGCCCGTATCGCCCTCTGCGATGGCCTCTTGCGCGGCAATCCGAATGTGTTCGGGAGTCGGCAAGTGCGGCTGGCCAATGGTCAGCGACAAGGCATTGGGGTACTTGGCGACGAGCTCAGAAAACTTGCGAATCCCCGAAATCTGAATGGCTTGTGTGCGCGATTGAAACTCCACGTCAAATCCTCCTTCGCGGCAGTTGTGCCGGCATCTGGCCGTGCGGGGCGCTTGCAGGCCGCCGCGATCGCTGTTATATTCACTGTGGATAGCGTAACACGAAACGACAATCACAGCGCTGTGTAACTGGCGGCTTTGCGTGGAGCACCACGAGGAAGCACAGCGAAAACAGTCGACCGCCTGGGCAGAACGTTACCCAGGCGGTCTTTTGCGTATATACAGGCATACTGAACATAGACAAACGCGGATACGTTTGCAGGAGGGGTAGACATGGCAGAACAGTTACTTGGTCGGCCGGTCGCATTGGCGCTCAGTGAGGACATTGCCGCTGAGGCCGCGATTTGGCAAGCTCGTGGCATTCAACCGAAGCTGGTTACGCTGCTCGTCGGCGATGATCCCGCGTCCAGCGTCTATGCTGCACAAAAGCGGCGCACGGCAGAGCGCCTTGGCGTCGAATTCGAGATTGTTCGACTGCCACAAACGTGCGACACACATGAGCTCATTCGCCGCATCGAGGCGTTGAACGCCGATCCGCTGGTCCACGGCATCATGATTGAGATGCCCTTGCCTGGTGATGTCGATGTGCAACGGGTCGTCAGCGCGATCGACGCCTTGAAAGACGTCGATGGCCTCTCTCCATGCCACTCCATTGCCAAACCCACACCGGAGGCCGCCCTGTACCCGGCCACGCCACTCGCCTGCATTCGCCTATTGAAGCACTATGGTTACAAGCTTCAAGGTGCCGACGTCACGCTGGTCGGCTGCGGCCAGACAGTTGGCTTGCCGCTGTTGCACCTGCTCATCGCCGAAGGTGCAACCGTCGCTGCATGTCACGAATTCACACGCGATGTCAAAAGTCACTTGCAAAATAGCGAGATCGCCATCGTGGCTGTCGGTAAAGGTGGCTTGTTGCATGGGGAGATGGTTCACGGAGGCCTGACTGTCGTTGACGTCGGCATTTCGCAGGGCGAGGACGGCGAGGTACAGGGCGATCTCGCTCCCGAAGCGGCGCCCTTGACCAAGGCCTACACACCCACGCCTGGCGGCGTCGGAACTGTAACAACCGTGCAGATCTTTGCCAACCTCATGCATGGCATGAAGCTACAGCACGATGCTGGCATGCTATAAACGATGGCACAGGTTTTTTCACGGTCGGCCAGTTGACCCAAGCAACCGCCGCCACAGCAGACGACCGGCCATCGGCGCCGCAATTCGGAACAGGCCGTTTCGCATATGAATCATGCCTTGATTTTGCCACTGCATGACATCACCAAACTGCCGTGTCACATAAGCCATCTCGCGAACCCTCCTTCGTCGCTGGGCTGCATAGATGCGAAACGCTGCCGGGGAGACACCGACATTTCGTACGGCGCGCAACCACGTCGCAGCGTCCTCCACCGCCAACGCGCCACCAAATCCCAGATTCGGCGTGATGGCGTGTGCCGCATCACCCATGAGCACGATGCGTCCCTGGGCCAGCGGGCAGCCTGGTGGGAGGTCCTGCACACGGTGGCGCAAGACATCTGCGTCCGGCGTTGCCGCGATGCATGCGCGCACGGGCGGCGGGAAACCAGCGAAAAGCCGCCGCGCAACGTCCCAACCGGCATCCTGACCGCCGAGGAGCCGATCATTCACCGTCGCGAACCAGTAGGTTGCATGCGGTGAAATGGATGCATAGCCAAAGCGCACACCCTCTCCCCAGTACTCCCACATGGTTGCCGGATCGACCACAGGTCCCTGGGCAATCCCACGCCATGCCGTATAGCGCGTCGGCCGCGGTTGTACGGGACAAATATCGTGTCGGGCTTGCGAATGAATGCCATCCGCGATAACAGCCGCATCATACGCGAGCCTTCCGTGCGATCCCTCGACCATCGCACCATCTGTCTGCGCAAAGACCCTTTGCACACGTGCGCGAGCGATTGTCGGCCGCAAAAGCGCTTTATACATGGCAAAGAGCAAAACATCGCGCCTGACACAGACCGGAAAGTATCCATACTGTTTGCGCATCCAAACAAGCGGCAACTCGTACAACACCGCCGCCCGCTCCGTTGCAATTCCCCCGTGGGTAATGGCGTTCGCTGCAAGTCCGCTACCCAAATCGCGCATGCCAAGCTCGCTCAAGGCGCGAAGAGCGTTTGGCCAGAGCGTGATCGCCGCGCCACCAGCCAATGGATCTGCGGCTGCATCGAAAAGTTGAAACTCGACATCAAGCTGCCGACACGCAAGTCCCGCGGCGAAGCCCGCAATGCCCGCCCCGATAATTGCCACGCGAGCCCTCAAGTTTCACCCCTCCCGCAATTGCTGATGGGCCGTAAATAGCTTTGGGTACGTTAAGAAGCCGATGACAATACTCGTCATGGCCGATCCCGCCAAAATACAGAAGAGGATCATCAATTGATAGCGAACGGCTTGCACCGGATCGGCCCCCGCGATGATTTGGCCAGTCATCATGCCAGGCAACTGGACGAGGCCTGTCGTTTTCGTCGAGTCGATAGTCGGAATCATACCCGCGCGAATGGCCTGTTTCAGTCGAGGGTATATGGCCTGTTTAGGACTGCCGCCAAGTGCCAGGACAGCCGTAATCTCAGCGCGGCCATTCTCCACTTCGCGCTGCAACCGATTGAGCAAGAGACCTGCGGCGACCATCGAGTTGCCGATGATCATCCCCGTGATGGTGATGACGTATCGCGCTTGAAACGGCACAACGCCAATCCCCAGCAACAGCCCTTGGGTGACGATCTCGGTGACGACGAGGCCTATGAGAATGGACCAGATGACACCGGGGATGCCCTTCGCGCGGCCGCGCGCATTCCATGCCGCCACTGCGATGATCAGTGCGACCATGAGCAGGATAAAAACTGTCTGATGCGACGCAAAGACAAACTTCAGTATGTATCCGACCACCAGCAACTGAATGGCCGCACGCACCGCTGCGATCACGATGTCGCGCTCGACGCCAAGGCGCAACCACACCGAAAGCACGAGTGACACGACGACAAACAGCAGCGTGAATGAGAGTGATAGATAACTCACGCTTCCCCCTCCTCTGCTTGGGCAAGAAACGATCGCAATTGCGCAGTCGCAGGTTCCACCAACAGGCGCTCGGCAGGCCCTTCCTCGACCAAACGCCCGGCTGTCAAGAACCATATATCGTCCGCCACACGCCGAGCCTGGCGCAAATCATGTGTCACCCAAAGCATCGTGGTATGCAAGCGGGATCGGATTTCAAGCAGCGTTTCTTCGACCTCCCGCTTTGCATGCACATCCAGCGCCGAGGTGACTTCGTCAAGCAGCAGCACGTCCGGTTCCATCGCGAGCGTCCTCGCTAAAGCGACACGCTGTTGCTGGCCACCGGAGAGATCGCTCGCAGACTTCGGCAGTAATTCTCGTGGGAGATCGACCAGTTCGAGAAGCCGCCCGGCATCTGTCAAGGGACGATTGTGCAGTTTCAGCCCAAACAACACGTTGTCTTCGACACTGCCCGGAAACATCGTGGCGGCTTGAAACACCATGCCGACCTTTTGCCGCAACCGTTGCACCGGCCAATCGCGAATGTCCTGCCCGTCCACCTCAATCCGCCCTGCAGTCGGCGTGCGCAACAGATTGCAAAGTGACAACAGTGTACTCTTGCCCGCACCTGACGGGCCAATAACGGCCGCGGTACGGCCTCTTGCCAAGGTTGCGGTGACACCTTGCAGCAACCACTTATCGCCGCTTTGATATCCGACATCTGCCATGTGTATCGCCACTTCATTCACAGATTTCTCCTCCGTCCTCCGTATGTTGTATACTGGCTCGGTGCAAGACTGTTGCAAACAACTTGGTCGTGCACGACAAATGGAGGTGTTCCTGATGTCTGACACACAAGCCGCTCGTATTGTGTTGGCGAAGCGCCCTACCGGTACGCCAGCCCCAGATTGTTTCCGCACGGAAACGGTCGCCCTCGGTGAGCCTGCCGACGGCCAGGTACTGGTCAAAACGCGTTATCTCTCTGTCGATCCCTATATGCGCGGGCGCATGAATGACGTCAAATCGTATGTGCCGCCCTATCGCCTCGATGAGCCGATTTCCGGAGGTGCCATCTGCGAAGTTATCGCCTCGCGCGCTTCTCACTTACAGCCTGGAGACCTCGTGCTCACGCAGACGGGCTGGCAGACACACGCCCTCCTTGCAGCTGAAAAGGTTCGCAAGCTCGATCCTGTGCCACAACCTGTGACACTTGCCCTTGGCTTGCTCGGCATGACCGGTTTGACGGCGTATTTCGGCCTCATCGATATTTGCGATCCGAAGCCAGGCGAGACCATCGTCGTCTCGGGTGCCGCTGGCGCCGTGGGCATGGTCGTCGGGCAAATCGGAAAAATCCTTGGCTGCCGTGTGGTCGGGATCGCCGGATCGGACGCCAAAAACCGATATCTGACCGACGAACTTGGCTTTGATGCGGCCGTCAATTATAAATCGCCCACGTTCTATGAAGACATGAAGAAGGCATGTCCCAACGGAGTCGATGTGTATTTCGACAACGTGGGTGGCCCGGTCACGGACGCGGTGATGAAACAAATCAACGACTTTGCACGCATCTCAGTATGCGGTCAGATCTCATTGTACAATCTTTCCGAGCCTGACGTTGGTCCCCGTATCGCGCCCATCTTGCTCACACGCAAGGCAAAGATGCAAGGGTTTATCGTGGGAGATTACCACACCCGCTTTCCGGAGGGCATGGCTCAGCTATCGAAATGGTACAACGATGGCAAATTGAAGTCCCAAGAGACCATTATCAAGGGTTTCGACAGAACCATCGAAGCATTTTTGGGGCTGTTTACCGGTATCAATACCGGGAAGCTCATTGTGGAAGTCGAATAAGCTCAATGCGAAGGGTTTCGTCAAAACAGAGGGCAAGCCGCATGTCTAACGGCTTGCCCTTTTTTCGCTTCAAACCTGTAATCCAGATGACCCGTGCCTTTTGTTAGAGCCGTACCAAAGATGATCATGAAAAAACTGACGATACATCCAAAGGGTAAGTACCCCGCCAAGTGCACAATGAAGCGCGAAAAACACGTATTTCCCAAGGAAAGGATGCGGCGAGTACAAATAGCGAAACGCAACGACGCCAACCAATTCGAAGTTGAACGCAAACAGAATACCGACCGTCAGTAGCGTCAACAGAACCTTGGTAACTCCGGACATGGTGCGAATCGCAAATGCCCCCCAAACTGCGACACGTTCTTTCGAGGATATGATTATAGCACGCAAATGGCCGAGCGTCACTGAATAGAAATAAGCGTTGATGACGCGGCGTTCGACAGCATGTGACGCACAGTCCTTGTTAGACTGAAAGCCGCAGTATTCGCGACATGAACAATACGTCACAACATACAGTTGTTTCCGGTCAGATCGGACGCAGGATGGAGAGATGGCAGATGCGCAAAACATGGTGGACACGTTGTTTGTCAGCGGTGATTGCCGCTACGGTGTGGCTCACGCCTTGGGGCATGTCGGGAGACGACAGCGCCTCCTTACAACCCGTCCTTGCAGCCCAGACGACATCGACAAAGAGCGCATCAAGTGTCACGACCCACGCGACAAGTCACACAACCACCAAGCTCAAACAGGCAAACGTACCGCAACCGCCAAAACCAGTTGTTATTGCCATCGGATCGACAGGCAATGCGGCTCTTTGGATGAACGAAGCGATGGCGGAGTTAAATCTGCTGCCTTTGACGTTCAAACCAGCAAATGGCGAAGGCCCGCAAGCCGCGTGCAAGCAGCTCGAGCTTGCGCTTGCCGCCGGCACGTTGGCGCCAATAGCCGGCTCATGGTCATGGAAGACCGCCGAACCACAGAGCCTGGTGCAACTGTGGAACCCGAACCTTGCGTCAGCGATCACAGAAGGCGCCATCATGGCGTTTGAGTCCGCACATGGGCTCGCGGTGGACGGCATTGCAGGCCCACAGGTGGACAGCGCGTTGAAGCAGGCGTTGATCTCGGATCAGGCGGTTTCATTCCACCCCTATACGTATATCACAGTCAGTGAGGCACGACCGGAGACGCTGCGCGTCTGGCAAAACGGAAAAGTGGTCTTGACGACGCTCGCCAACACGGGTATTGCTGCTTCGCCAACTCCTATCGGAACGTTCCCGGTATTTGCGCAATATCTTTCACAAGACATGCGCGGTAAGGATCCAAACGGCGTTCCCTACAATGACCCAGGTGTACCCTATGTGAGCTACTTTAATGGAGGCTGCGCCATCCACGGCTTCGTTCGCGCTGACTATGGCTATCCGCAAAGCCTTGGCTGTGTCGAATTGCCGCTCAGCATTGCAGGAAAGGTGTTCTCATACATCCATATTGGTACGCTCGTCACCATCCAAAGCTAGATAGGTTAGCTCGATAACAGGTTGATTTGGTAGAATGGGCACAATCTCTTTCAAGATTTGCAACGTAAAGGTGTCTATACGTTCAAGGAGCTCATGATGACCAAAACGACCCTTGCCTACGGCCAGCCGAGCAATGAGATAGATCATCAAAAACGTCTCGACTGGCCGTTGTCTGCATTACTTTTCATCTCTATCTTGATACATCTGCCCACTCTTAACATGCCGCTTATTTCTATTGACGCCTGGCGGCAAACGGACGAAGAGAGTATTGTCTACCACTTTGTACATAACTCGATGAACATCCTCCATCCTGCTGTCTTTTACGATGGTCTGGGCCCTCAGCGCGTACAACTCGAACTACAAATCATACCTTGGCTCACAGCCTGCTTGGTGCACGTTCTCGGTTGGCATATATGGCTTCTCCACCTCATTCCAGACGCCTGTTTTAGCTGCAACGTATGGTTATGCTATCGAGTGGCCCGCGCCTTCTCTGCACCCATCGGCATTGCCCGCACGGCAGCGGCCGTGTACCTGCTGATTCCCTATGACATCTACTATGGACAAGCCCTCATGCCAGAAGTGGTGATGACCACGGGCATGTTGCTTGCCGTGTGGTCCACACTCTGCTACGCAAAAAAGCCCACCTGGGGAAGAGCAATTCTAACTGGACTCGCCATCTGCCTGATGTTGCTTGCGAAACTCCCATCCGCGACCGTTCTTCCAGCCTTAGCGGTTGTCGTCATCGGACAACAAGGTTTCAGCATCCTTGCCCGCGCACGGACTTGGGTACCCGTCTTCTTCGCCATTGCCATCACCTGGCTGTACACCGCGTACGAAGGCAAGCAGGCCGCACACGCATTCATCACAGGCGATACACATGCCTATTTGCTACAACACCTTGGCGACGTCTTTCATCCACAAACGTATCTGCACGCAGGTTGGTTTGGGGCGACGACAGCCGTCGGCCTCGCCGTCGCGGCAGCCGCTTTATATGGCTGTTTTTGTGCATGCCCCAACGCCCTTGCCCCGTTTCGCCAAGCCTTTGTAGCCTGGCTGAGCGGCGCTTTTCTCTTCACCGCCTGGGTCGCTACACACAATGCCTTGCATTACTACTACATCGTTCTCACCGTGCCGGCCGCGATGCTCGCCAGCTTGGGTATATGGCAATTGTGGCGATCCCGCCGCCTGCCATTGCGCGCGATGGCTGCTGCCATCGTCTGTGGCGCTGTGACGATAAGCGTTGTGGCAACTCCGACTTACTATCAGCCTGCAGAAGCGCCCGCGTATCGGCTTGGAAGACAGTTGCAGGCCGAGCTTCCCGCCAACGAAGGCATTGCGCTCGCCGCATCAAGTCCCATTCTGTTTGACTATGCGAAACGGGGCGGTTGGCGCTGGTACGGCGGCGACAAAACCGCCGCCTATGCACAGTGGCTGCAGCAGAAGTGGAAAATCGGTGCGGGTGTCGCCGTGATCGAAGACCCTAGGTCATATCCGGACTTATCCGAGTGGCTCAAGAAGCAATACGGCACGCAAATCCGCGATGGCCATCTGCTGGCTTGGCTGCCGCCGCGTGGAATGACGAAGGACGGCCACGCTTAAAATACATTCCAAATCCGTGAGGACTTTGGCTCCTTTACATGCACGAGCAATCCATTTGCCAATCGGAGGTACTGTATGCCCAATCGCCACCGCCGCCCAGATCCAACAGAAGCCTTACAACGCCTTGGCGTCCCTCGCGAAGTCGCAGAACTGTGTGAGCTGCCCGGCGTCGGCCCGAAGATTGCCGCCGACTTATATCGCCGTCATCGCATTGCAACGCTCGAAGGTTTGGCGGAAGCTCTGAACCGTTCGCCGCGGACATTCCAGTCCTATGGTCACAACACCGTCGATCGCTGGCAACGAGATCTCCCTGTCCTACTCGAACGTCGCCACAGCTGGCCCATCGCCCTCGCCGCTCCGCAAGCAGACGCCATCTGTGCAGAATTGGCGAACCCCCCCGGTGTCACGGCTGTATCCGTCACCGGCAGCGTGCGACGCCTTGCGGCCATGAATCGGTGTATCGAACTCGTGGTTGCATGTGCGGATCGATCCGCCCTTGATGCGTGGTGCCAGAAGGCTGGAGCTGTGACACGCATGCCTGCCGATTATCCATCGGCCATCGCAACCATCCACTGCACGGCAGGCCGTGGTGCGGACGAATTGCCGGTACGGATCCACGTCGCATTGCCGGAGGCGTTTGCGGCGGCACTGTTGCAAAGCACCGGCGATCCGACTCACGTCGAAGTCGTCACGAAACTTTTGGCAGAGGCCGCTTTGACATGGAGCGAAGTGGGACTTATGCATCGCGAAACAGAATCCATTCCGATTGCGTCTGAGGCGGAACTATACGCCCGCATTGGCTTGCCCTGGTTGCCGCCTGAGCTGCGAGAAGGCGAAAGCATGCTGCAATCGCCGTCCTTCCTCATACAGCAAACGGATATTCGCGGCGATTTGCACATGCACAGCACGTGGAGCGACGGCTCGCTGACCATTGCCGAATTGGCAGAGACCGCCGAACGCATGGGCTACGAGTATATCGCTGTGACGGATCACTCGCAGTCGCTCACCATCGCCCATGGCTTGACACCGGATGATTTGCGGCGTCAACGCGGCGAGATCGAACAAGTGCGCCGGCGCGCCAAAGTCCGTATCTTGCACGGCTCGGAAGTCGACATTCTGGCGGACGGAAGGCTCGACTTCCCTGATGAGGTGCTTGCCGATCTCGACATCGTGATCGCCTCCATCCACACCGTGTTCACGCAATCGCGCGATACGATGACGCGGCGCATCCTGCGCGCTTTGGCGAATCCATACGTGCACATCTTGGCCCACATGCATGGCCGGCTGATTGGCAAGCGGTCCGGCTACGCGGTCGACACGGAACAGGTGCTTGCATCTGCAGCGCGCCATGGCGTGATGATTGAGCTAAATGCCAATCCAAATCGCCTTGACATCTGGGATGAATGGATTCGCAAGGCGGTGAAGCTTGGTATTGCTATCCCCATCGACACGGATGCGCACGAGCCCGGCGAGATGAATAACATCACTTATGGCGTCCGCATGGGTATCCGGGGGTGGCTACCCAAGGCCCAAGTGCCCAATACCTTGTCCTATGCAGAGCTTAAACAGCGACTCGACGCGCGACGGATGCAGGCATCGGTCAAAAGATAGATGCAGTTGATCACAAAGGTGTGGCAGATGTCCGAATTTCGCATGATAGCTCCTGACCTGCAGATGGAAAACCTGTAGACTAGCAGTTGTGAGCCGCCAACAGCGGATAGACAACGAAGCTAGGGGGCTTTGTGATGAAGTTCGTATACTGGGTGATTGCCGTTATCATCATCATCGGAGGTTGTCTGTGGCTATTTAACTGGTTGCGCAGGTCCGACAGGCCAAGCGATGACTATTTTGCATTACTCGAAAAGTTGCAGGCTCGTCCCGACGACAATGCCTTACGAGAACAAATTTATGCAGTAGGCCGCAAGTTCTACAAAAACCGAATGAGTGGAATTGACGATGCCATTCAAATGGATGTCGATCTCGCTTTGCGCGGGGAACTCAAAATGCCTGTCGACGACAGGTACTGAGCCGCCGGAAATGGCCGCCACAGTATGGAGACGGCCATTGCCACGCGTCGAAATCTCAGGCCACTTCCAGTTTGGCGACAATAGCCGCCAACACTTGCAGCAGCAACTGTAGCTGGACGGCCAGCTCCGTTGCAACCACCTGAACGCGCACTGCATACGCGTTGTCGACGCGAATCACGCGGCGAATCCGCTGTGCTGTGCAGATCCGTGCGAGCAGGTCTTCCGTCACCTGCGAAGCCGCGTTCCCATCAGCGACGGACACGCTGAGAACAATCGCCAAGGCTAATTCAAGAGCAGCTTGCAGCGATAGAGCCGCTTGCAAGTCGTGGCTGTTAATTTCGACGTTTGCCGAGTCTTTTACAATGATGTCTAGAATGGAAGACTCGTTGTCGTCGATTTCGAGAATCGCATTCTGTGCGATGCCGGGATCCCCTAATGGCAATTCGGCCTGCGGCAACTCGCACGACTTGTCGACGTCGTAGTCAAAATCCGATGCCATAGGGCGAACCGTTGTGCGTCCTGCGTTAAGCAGCGGCATACGGTTGTCATGTCGCCGACGCCGGACATGCCGGTGTTTGTTTTTCCCCTTCACAGAACAATGCCTCCTTCTTGGCCGTTTGCGCGGCCCTCGACGAGGGTCTGCTTCTGGAACGCCCAAACAAGCCGCCTTCTAGGTTTCGTTTCGCTCCCCGCGGTGGACGCTGCAGGATCCGTTTCCTCTGCATTGGACCCCTGCATTCCCATGCGTGCCATGGCGTCGCGATATGCCTCTTCCAATACAGCGCGGATGCGCTCCAGCCGCTGGTTGGGTTCCGCTTCGTGCATACGCTCCCCTCCGCCAATCACAGGATTTCAAGCTTTGCAATGAGCGCCAAAAGCACTTGCAGCAGCACTTGGATATTGACACTTGCTTCCGTTGCCGTCGCTGTGACCGTTACATTGCGGGAATTCTCGATGACGGTGCGTTGTTTAATGCTCTGGCGAGTCCGGATTCGTTCAAGCAAGTCCTGCGCGATGTTGTTGGCTTCATTGCCATCGGCGATCGCGATGCTCAACACGAGTGCAATAGCCAATTGAATGGCCACCTGGAGATTTACGGCCGCCTGTGTGTCGACCGTGGTGACGGTAATTTCACACGAGTCCTTAATCAGAATGTGCTCATCGTTGAGCTGCTCTGTGCGAGCCGATTCCGTCGCTCCCTGTGAGACCCCGCCAAGTGTTGTAGCACATGGATGTGCCTGTTGTGGATCGAGTGCAGACCAAGTTGTGTTGGTTGCCAATGTTCCTCACTCCTTCTGTGGAATTACCACACTGTATGGAGTTTCCTAATAAGCCGTAAAGGACAGGTTCCCTAGGACAAACTCGCCAAATTCCCGTGCCGTGCGTCATTTCTTTCGCTTCGTCTCTACGTCCTCACTTGAGGATACCTTTTGCGATTGCAGAAAGTCCTCGACTTGTGCCTGCAGCGTATGAACGAGATCGCGCAGTTTGTCCCGCTCTTCGGGCGAGATGGGCTTGCGCTTTGCTTGCGAGATGTTGTGCTTACGAAATACATCCTCAATAAGTAAATCCGTCAGGTTTTTCGTCACATTGTCCATGTCATGCATGAGAGATGCCTCCTTAGACTCAGATGTCGAGCTACAGTATGCAGAGGTCGCCATCCTGTCCACGACGACCGTCCCACTGACCCGTTAAAATGGTTGATGGTGGAATTGCCAATGCGAGGCACCGGCTCACCTATGCAAAAAAAAAGGTGCGGCCCTGTATAGAACCGCACGCTCACGCAATTTCATTTATCTTGATTCTTCGGGTGGCACTGGCAGTCGGATCACCACGGTCGTCCCTTTGCCGGGCTTGCTCGCGATTTCCAGCGACCCCTTGTGTTCTTCAAGAATGCGTCGGCAAATCAAAATGCCAAGTCCATTGCCGCTCGCCTTCGTCGAATAAAACGGACTGCCAATGCGCTCGAGTTGCTCAGATGTCATGCCTGGACCTTCATCGGTAAATTTGACGACCACCTGGCCATCGTGCCGAAACGCACGCACAAATAGACGCCCGCCCTGTTGCATCGCCTCAATCGCGTTTTTCATCACATTGATAAAAACGCGCTTTACTTGATTGGAGTCGCCTGTCGTCCATAAGGGTTCATCCCCGATTTGCCGGACGATCTCGACGCTATGCATGTTCGCTTGCGCATGCAACAGCGCGATCGACTCCTCCAAGCGTTTTCGGACGTCCAGTTGACCGTGCGTAATAGGCTGCGGCTTGCCGAACAACAGCATCTCTCCGACAACGGCCTGAATGGACTGAAGTTCAGACTCCATAATTTCGCAGTAACGTGCACGATCCTCAGGTGACGCCTGTGGCATCAACTTCGTGAAGCCAATGAGCGCCGTCAACGGATTGCGGATTTCGTGTGCGACGCTCGCCGCCAATTGGCCCAAAGCGGACAGCTTTTCCGCGTCGTAAAGCATCTGTTGCGCTTGCGCCAGTTGACTTTCGGCACGCTTGCGCTCGGTGACGTCAAGATGCGCCGAAATGATGGCGGTCTGTCCGCGATAGCGAATGGTGCGCGCGAGCAACGCCGTGACAATCTCGCGCCCGTCGAACGTGCGCATGCGCCGTTCAAGCAAAGGTTTGCTGGCTGCTCCAGTTCGCATGATCCATTCGATCTCGCGACGAACCTCATCGACATCATCTGGGTGGATCACATCGAAAACCGGTTTGCCCAGGATTTGCTCGATGGAAGCGGCACCGAGCATCCATATCGCTTCCCGATTGGCATACACCCAGCGGCCAGCGACGTGCACGAAGATGGGAAATGGCGCATCATCCAGAAACACTCGATATTCCAATTCAAGTCGGCGCGCTTGTCGCGATAAGCTGTACGTACAAGCGGCGCCTATCGCGAGCATTCCGACAAACCGAAGCCAAACCGAGAACGCTGGCAATTGCTTGCCGTAAATGCTAGATAGAATATAGTTTGCTCCAAAATGCCACACGAGCGCGGCCACGATAAAATACAAGGTGTACACCGCCGGCGCCATGCGGTCCACGCGTAATCGTCTCACGGAGAAGCGGACGTGATTGCCCGAATTGCGTGATACAAAACCTCATTGACCGGTGTGGGTATGCCTAGCTGACGCCCAATCTGACATACCTTCCCGGCCAACTGTTCAACCTCGGTGCTTCTTTTGGCCTCGACATCTTGCAACATCGACGTTTTTCCGGTTGGTGCCATCGCATGTAGCACTTCATCAAAACGAGCGATATCATCTTCTGAAAGATCAATGCCAAGTCGTTGCGCGATGGCAATCACCTCGCGCATGGCCATCGCCATGACCGTATGCGCGTCTGTAGATTGTTGAAAAACCCCGTAGGGCGCTCGTAGAATCGCTGATGTTTGGTTAACGCCAACGTTCACCATAAATTTCCACCAAATGGTACGCAAAATATCCTCGGGAATTTCATAGCCAATACCTGCGCGCTCAAACAGTTCTCGCACACGCTCGACCGCTTCCGCTTGTTCTCCCGACGCATCTCCAAAGCTGATATAGCCCAGGTTGCTAAACGTCACATCTCTGCCGTTGCGAACGGCATCGATGGCGATGCAGACGGCATGCAGGATGGGATTGCGCGGGTAGGCAGCGCGGATGTCGTCTTCACTTGCAATACCGTTTAACAGAGACATGAAAATGGTATTGGGCCCGACTTGCCTGCGTATATCGTGCAGTGCCTGCTCCAAACCATCATATTTAACCGCAATCAAAATCAGATCAGCCGGTTCCACATCTGCATCCGGGAGTACATAAGGAAATGCGATTTCTTGGCCGTTAACCACAACAGGACGCTCGCAGTATCGACTTTTGCGTGTTTGGTCAACAACCACGCTCAACTCTGTCTCTGGAGCCACGAGCAGTCGACTGCCGTAAGCAGCTCCAACCGCCCCCAGTCCAATCAGCGAAACGCGGCGAATTCGCTCCATTCTCAACTCACCTTTCTCCATCTCTAGCATACGACATGGTGCAAGCCCAAACATCTACAGATTAGGATACATGCGTCCTGTCACCGCATGTTTTTCTGCATTCTGTGTCAGGATAATGTACGTGGACAATTGCATAAAACCGAAGTTTGTATTTATAATTTTGCAGACTAGAATTCATAGGGGTGAAAATGTGAAAAAATCCATCATGTCTTTAACCGGTGCAGCTGCCCTCGTCTGTGCGCTTGTCACAGGTTGTGGAACTGCAGCTTCGTCCAACAATACGGTCAGTTCCACGAATACAACTTCCAACACCGCAAATGCGGGTGCCGCATCCATCTCGGGGACCAAAACGTCGGCACTTGGCTTAAACGCTGTCGTCAATCCCAATGCCATGCCAAAGCCTGGACAGGTCGTGATTGCCGTTGACGATACCTATCCGCCGATGGAGTATACCGATCCAAGCAACCCGAACAAACTGATTGGTTTCGATATCGATCTCGGTGACGCCTTGGCCAAGTACTTGCACGAAAAGGTCGTCTGGAAGCCGACGTCCTTTGACGGTATCGTCGAAGGCCTGAAGGCAGGCAAATACGACATGGTCATCTCGACCTTAAACGATACGCCGCAGCGCGAAAAGCAAATCGACTTTGTCGATTACATGAGCTTCGGCCAAGTCATCGTCGTGAAAAAGGGACATGCAGGCAACATCAAGACCATTGCCGATTTGAAAGGAAAGAAAGTCGGCGTTGAAATTGGCACCACAAGTCAAGATGCCCTACAAAAAGAAGGTGGCATCGACGTCAAGGAGTACAACACCTTCCCAGACGCATTTCAGGACTTGGCTGATGGCCGGTTGGCTGCCTGTGTCGTCGATGAAGTTGTCGGTCGCTACTACGTGAATCTGCAGCCGAACAACTATCAAATTGCCGGTAGACCGTTCCTGTCCGAGCCTGTCGGCATCGGCATCAACAAAAAGAATGCCAGCCTCGACGCGAAGGTGAAAAAGGCCATTGCCCAAATGAAAAAGGACGGAACTTACAACAAGATCTATACGTACTGGTTTGGCGCTCAATAACGATAATCCATTCGCCCGCGTTCTGACGCGGGCGAGCGTTTGCTAAAGGAGTGTAGTATGAACTTCTTTCAATTCTTAGCGACGTACGCCGGGACATTTGCGCAAGGTGCGCTTGTCACGGTTGAGTTAACCCTTTGCGGTCTTATTATTGGTCTTATACTCGGCGTCCTGGTTTCGTTGATGAATTTGTCACACATCTGGCCATTTCGCTGGTTCGCCCGGCTCTACACCTGGGTTGTCCGCGGCACGCCACTTCTGGTTCAGCTGTTCATTGTCTACTACGGCTTGCCACAAGTCGGGCTACAATTGACGCCATTTCTTTCGGCCATTATTGCGTTGGGACTGAACTCGGCAGGCTACGTCGCGGAAATTATTCGCGCTGGCATTCAGTCCATTGATCCTGGCCAAATGGAGGCCGCCGAATCACTCGGCATGCGTTATGGTCAGGCCATGCGCAGAATCATCTTCCCGCAGGCCTATCGCCGCTTACTACCGCCTATTGTCAATGAATTCGTCGCCTTGCTCAAAGACTCGTCGCTCGTCTCGACCATCTCCATGACCGAGCTCATGCGCATTGGACAAACGGTGAGTTCCTCCACCTTTCTACCCATGCAGAGCTACATCACGGCCGCTTTATTCTATCTGGCCATGACCAGTATTATCGTCTTCTTCTCAGGAAAACTCGAACGTTGGCTGGAGGTGCGCGGATAATGCCATCGGACGAATCAATCATCTTGCGCGGTCGCGCCGTGAGCAAGTCCTTCGGCCAGCTCGTTGTGCTTGACGGGATCGACATCGACGTGCGCCGAGGCGAGGTCGTCGCCATCATCGGCCCCAGTGGCTCCGGCAAATCGACGCTCCTGCGCTGCTTTAACGGCCTGGAGACGCCGACAAGCGGCAGCATCGAGGTGGCCGGTGAACCGCTTAGCCGCAACCGGCGTCAACTGGCCAAACAGCGCGAACATCTTGGCATGGTATTTCAGCGATTTCACCTGTTCCCGCACCTGACAGCTCTGCAAAATGTGATGGAAGGCCCGCTGACGGTCAAGAAAATGGATCGCCGCCAGGCCATGGACAGAGCCTACATGTTGCTTGAGAAGGTCGGTTTGCGCGACAAGGCCGACGCATACCCATCGAAATTGTCAGGAGGTCAACAGCAACGCGTCGCTATCGCGCGGGCCCTGGCGATGGAACCGGCCGTGATGCTGCTCGATGAACCGACCTCAGCGCTCGATCCCGAACTGGTTGGCGAGGTCTTACAGGTCATTCAAAGCTTGGCCAGCGAAGGTATGACAATGCTTCTGGTCACCCATGAAATGGCGTTTGCTCGTCACGTAGCGGATCGTGTCATTTTCATGGCAGACGGGAAAATCGGCGAAGAAGGTCCGCCAGATGCGTTATTCGATCGGCCACAGTCGCCTCGCACACGACAATTTTTGCAAAACGTAGCTCGGCCCGCACAAATGTGACGGGCCGAACTTTTTATGAACTTCTGACGCCCAAACTCATATTTCTGCGCCTTCTGGGGTATCCCTTACAGAAAAAGGAGGTTTTGCAGATGGAAGAGGATACCCCGAAATTCGTCATTGAGCAAACGGTACAGCGCGTGGAGGCGCGCGAACTTCCGTCAGACCCCCAGGTGGAGGGTAACCTCACGGCCGCTGCCGAACGTCCTCGCGAGGAGGAAGAGGCATAGTCCCAAGGACTCTGCCTCCTTGCACCTCTCCTTGTGGTACACTCATCACATCTTCATTTTGCGCTCTATATGGAGAGGAACGTGATGAACATGTCCCACCTCGTTCGCGTAACCCGCGGTTCCATCGACGAAAGTTGGCATGACGCAGCCGTCGTCGTGACACATGCAGACGGTCGGCGTCTGGCACACGCTGGCGAGATCGACTTCGTGACCTTCGCCCGCAGTTCATGCAAGCCCATTCAAGCCATCCCCACCGTCGAGGCAGGTGCGCTTGCCCGCTATGGCCTCGATTTGGCCGATCTCGCTCTATTCTGTGCTTCGCACAGCAGCGAGCATATCCATACGGATCGCGTGCAATCCATCCTCGACCGAATTGGCCTCGATGCTTCTCTGCTCGTCTGTGGGCCGCATCCACCGCACAGCCACGAGACATACGAGGAGATCATCCGCAAGGGTGGAGAATTGACCGCTATACATAGCAACTGCTCGGGAAAACATGCCGGCATGCTCACCTATTGCGCAGCCACGGGATCTGATCCGGCAACGTACGCCGATGTTTCACATCCTTTACAACAAAAAATCCTGACAACGCTCGCCGAACTGGCCGAAGTCCCACAAGGCGACATCATCCTCGGCGTCGACGGCTGTGGCGTCCCTGTGCATGCCATACCGATGCCCGCTTGGGGGCGCGCCTTTGCAAAGTTTGTTCGCGATGGCGAAGCACACGCTCCGGCGATGCGCGAAATTCTTCGGGCCATGGGGAGCCACCCGGAGTTGGTAGGAGGCACGAAAGACCGCTTCGATACCGACTTGATGCGGGCGACTTCGGGACGCATCGTCGCCAAAGGGGGAGCCGAGGGATTCCTCATGATCATCGATACGGCGCAGCGTGCGTCCGTGGTCATCAAGGTGCGCGACGGCAATAGCCGGGCGATCCCGCCTATCGCGCTTCGCGTACTTATCTCCCTCGACGCCCTTACGCCGACGGAACGCACCCAGTTGGCGCCATACGAGAGGCCCAGCGTGCGCAACACACAAGGACGCGAAGTCGGCGAAATCATCGCGGACTTTGAGCTCGTACGCGCATAATTCGCGCATCATCGGTTTCGCCACCTACAGCCGTGCCCCGTCGTCACGGCTGTAGGTGATTTGCTCAACCTTCCAACAGAAGCAGGAACTTGTCAATCGATGTCGAACATCGTTGCCTTGGTGGTGATACGCGTGGCACTGGATCGTGACGATCAGCAAATGCGTCGATGGGAACGCAAAATTGCGATTGGGTATCGCATGTTCATCGGGCTATACGCCCTTGCGGGTGCAGGTACCTTGCCCGTCGCGTGGCTGACCGCACGCGCCAGCTTTTTTTCGTACGTGCAATCCCATCTGCTATACCCGCTTGTGTTGCTGGCTGTCGTGGAAGGCTGTGTGGAATGGAGCTTGCGTCGCCTGCGACGTGGTCGACAAACGCTCTTGATTGTCACAGGAGTCCTGCTGGCAGGCATTGCAATCTATTTCAATCCGCGGCTTCATGCAATCGAGTCGATTCTCTTACTGCCTGTTTTGGCTTCTGTCTTTTTTCTAAGCCCTAAGAAAGTATGGCTCGCAGGCATTCTAGCCATGCTCGCAGAGTGTATTCTGTACTGGCTCAATCCGTTTCATGGCCATGAGTCGGGCACCACGCCGTACGACTTGATCACATTTATTGTGGAGCTTGTCGGCGAAACCGTCGTCTGCCATGGCATTATTGCGCGCGGGGCGGAAATTTGGGAGGAACTGCGCAAGCGTGGCCGTTTGGAAACCGAGCTTCTGGTGCGGCAAATCGTCTCCGAGAAGGATGCCAAGACGGATGCTCTAACGGGTTTGTACAATCGCAAATCGTTTAACGAATATCTCGAATTTGCCCTGCGCATCAGTGCAGAGACGGATACGCCGTTGCATTTAGCCGTGATCGACATCGACAACTTCAAACAGGTCAACGACCGCCATGGCCATTTGGTGGGAGATGATATCCTCCGCCGCACCGCGCGAGCCATTGAAGAACACCTGGCGGCCGGAGATTTCCTTGCTCGCTATGGCGGCGAAGAATTTGCACTCATCATCCCCGAAATGAGCCATGAAGAGGCGGTCGCCCATGTGGAGAAAATCCGCGAGTACATCGCGAACATTCATCATGCAGAACTGACTGCACAGCACGCGACCGTAAGCATCGGACTGAGCACGTATGTGCCGGGCGAAGATAGCCAGGCCCTGTTTCAGCGCGCTGATCAATGTCTTTACCAAGCCAAAAAGTCTGGGAAGAACCGAACCATTGCACACCCCTGACAGCTCAGTCTTGCAAAGGTCCAAATTCAATCTCGCTCCATTCCTCGGTCTCACCCGAATCCCACTCGATGACCAGCGTCCTTAATAGACAAGCTGGGTTTGTGATAATACCAACAACTTGGCCCGACTCGTCGCGCTCCGGATGCTTGACGGTATCACCAACGCACTTTCGCATCATACGTCCCCCCAACTTCTTTACGCCTGTAAACCTGAGCGCCACATATGTGCTGTCATGCCATCATACGCATCAACAAAAGGGGTTGTAAGCACTTTCAACTCTATGCTATCTTCATGAATGATGCAATGTTCATACGCTTCTATGCTTCAGCCAATTGTGCAAACGATTGCACTGCAGACCACTCTCTTCACATCATTGCACACCCGCATTGACGCTTGTGACAAAACGACACAAAGGGGGATTTTTGTGGGCCAAATCAAGAAAACAACCATCGCGACGCTCATCGCCCTGTCCGCGGCTCTGCCAACAGCCGGTTCCGTAAAGCCAGTGTTCGCTGATGCAAACGGTTCGACACCGTCCATCCAAATTACGTCGGGAAACGACGCGAGAGCTGGCGTGGCGAGTGACACCCTCACCGTCGCCGTGAGTGGTATGGACATTGTCGGAACCACCCCAGACGTCACCTTGGCAGGCGCAGACGGCTCGACGCGCAATCTCACGACCGATACAACCGTCGCTGACAATTCGACACTGCATGTCGAATTGCCCATGGGGGACAGTGGTTTAGGTGCGGGCACGTATACCCTGACAGTCTCTGCTGGTGGCGCCAGCGCATCCGCGACGCTCACCATTGAGCCGTACACCAGCGCAAGCACCACTCAGTGGGACGGTGTCTACACGGACGATTCTGCAACCTACGTTTCGATCCCCAATCCAAGCCCGGGGCAAAACGTCACCATTCGCGTTCGCGCCTACAGCGGCAATTTGACCAAAGTCGTACTGAAGGCGTACGACACTGCACAGAGCAAATCGTTTGACGTCGAGATGACGCCGGCGTCGACGTTTGGCCCTTATCAGCTGTGGTCGGCGACTGTCCCGGCGTCGAATGGAGGTACCATCTATTATCGGTTTGACCTGTATGACGGCAATGACTTCGCTTGTCTTTCCGGCGATGGCCTGCACACAAGCGACGACACGAATCAAAACTTCCCCCTCCCCGTAGGCGCTGTGACGCTGTCCACAACCGACGCAAATCCAGGAGACACGGTGACGGCCTCCGACCCCGTCGGGGATTTCTCAGGCAGCGGCCAGAGCCAAACGACCGTCAACTTCCTCGACCAGAGCGGGAACATCGTCGCAACGACGACCGGATCAAACGCAAGTTGGTCGAGTGTCGATTTCACAGTGCCAAAAGATGTCCCCAACGGACTGTACACGGTCGATCTCGATACCACCGCGAAAGACGCGGATGGTGTGACAAACGTCTCGCTGGATCGGCAGGTGCCACTTTTGATCGGTCCGGAACCAGCCTGGATGCAGAGCTTTTACCACGACTCGTACAGTTCGTTTTATCGCAGTCCGTTTGGTGCTGTGGCCACCGGCACACCCGTGACCCTACGCCTGCGTGGACCTGTAGATTTAAAATCGGCGCTCCTTCGGCTATGGGGTGCAAACGGAAGCGAGTCTGAGCTCGACTTGCCGATGCAGCCACTCGCGATGTCCGCGACGGAGATCGAACAGGCAACCGGCACGCCTGATGCTACACAATACAGTTGGTGGACCGTGACCATCCCCGCCTCCGATGTGACCACCGCGGGAACAATGTGGTATCAGTTCGCAGGACAATTGGCAAGTGGCCAAACCGTGTACTACGACGACAACGGAAACCAGCTGGAGGGCCCTGGCCAACCCAGCTTTTCTGCCAGTGGGCCCAGCTATCAGTTATCTGTCTACAACCAAGGATTTACGACACCCGACTGGTTGAAACACGCGGTTATCTACGAGATTATGCCGGATCGATTCTACAACGGCGACATCGCGAACGACGAAAATCCAAAGACGCAAAAGGGTATCTACACAGATGCCGCTGGTCAGGAAACGCTGGGCCCTATTCAATTTCATCAAGATTGGAATAGTCAACCGTACGATCCGAATATCCCGGCTTCCAGCGATCCAGCCATTCAGGCCCTGCGTGGCAACGGTCAGTGGAACATCGACTTTTTCGGGGGCGACCTGAAGGGAATTCAAGATAAGCTCGATTATCTGAAAAGCCTTGGCGTCAATACCCTTTATCTCATGCCTGTGTTTGAGGCCGAGTCCAATCATAAATACGACACGGCCGATTACATGAAGATCGATCCGGGGTTTGGCACTGCCCAGGACTGGCTGAACCTTGCGAAGGCTGCCCATGCAGACGGATTTCACATCCTCCTGGACGGTGTGTTTGAAGACACCGGATCGGACAGCGTGTATTTCAACAAATTCGGCAACATGGGCAGCCTTGGCGCCTGGCAGGCCTATATGCAGAATCAACCGAATCTCTCGCCCTACTATAGCTGGTACGAGTGGACCAACAACCCAGCGAATCCTTACAACGGCTGGTGGAACAACGACACGTTGCCGCAGACGGATACGAATAACCCGTCATTTCAGCAATTTATTTACGGCGGCAAAGACGCCGTCGCGAAGCATTGGTTGGCACTTGGCGCTGATGGCTGGCGCCTTGATTCGGCGGACAACAGCAACTACAACGTCACATGGTGGAGCAATTTCCGCAACGCCGTAAAATCGATTGATCCGAACGCCGCAATCGTCGGGGAAATATGGAACAACGCGACAAACGACAACGGCACGGACTGGCTCACCGGATCGACCTTCGACAGCGTGATGAATTACTCATTTCGCAACGCCGTGATCGACTTTTTCCGTGGAACGTACAACGACGGAAGCGTCCAACATCACGCGGTCGACGCAGCGGGATTCAACCAGGAACTGATGCGCCTGTACAGCGAGTATCCTTTGCAGTCGTTCTACGCGATGATGAACCTCGTCGACTCCCAAGATACGATGCGGATTTTGACGGTTCTCGAAAACGCGCCCGAGCCAGGCTCCATGAGTGCCTTGCAACAGGCCACCTATCAACCCACGACAGCCGTTCAGCAACTGGGTATCAAGCGCCTAGAGCTCGTGTCTGACCTGCAGTTTGGCTTCCCGGGCGATCCGACCATCTGGTATGGTGACGAAGCGGGTGTTTCGGGTTACAGTGATCCACTGTCTCGTGACACGTACCCATGGGGCCATGAAAATGAGACTCTGCTCAACCACTATCGCTTGCTTGGCGCGATTCGCGCGGCCAACCCTGTGCTGCAAACCGGCACGTTTACGCCCGTTTACGCCCAGGGCGAGGTCTATGCTTTCGCACGCACCATCCAAGGCGGCCAAGACGTATTTGGCAAGCCCGCAGCCGACGCGTCGGCGATTGTGGCACTGAACAACCAAGACCAAGCGCAAACCGTGAGCCTTCCGGTTGCGGGCGTGATCGCCAATGGGACGAAACTTCTGGACGAACTCAACGACCAATGGTACACCGTGGAGAATGGGGCTGTGCAACTGACGTTGGCGCCATACGAAGGTGCTATTCTGGTCACGCCCACAGCGAATCCTGTCGCATACCTGCAGACAATCAATGGGCAAACCTCGATTGCCTGGACGCCGGTGGCTGGGGCGAACGGATACATGTTGCTCCGACGCGAAGGCGATGTATGGGTGCCCGTGGGTCGCCCGCTTTCGGCGAACACGCTGTCTGCGCCGGTAACCCAAGGTGCAACCGCCGTCGACTATGCGGTTGTGGCCTTGCCACCCGTGGCACCAGGCGTCGGCCTTAGCTTTGGCCAAGCGCTACAGGCGGTTACGGTACCGGCAGCATCCCTCGGCCAGCCCCAAGTGCAAGCGGATGTACAGCAGAGCGGGATCGGCCTGCGCATCACACCGGTGCCAAACGCAACACAATATGTCGTCTATGTACAACAGCCCGATGGATCTTATCAGGCCGTCGCAACTATGGCGGCACATGGCGATGTCCACCTCAGGTTGCCTGTGGCGCCTGGAACACAGTCCATATCCGTGCGCGTCGCGGCACAAAATGAAGCCGGCCAGGCTGTGACCGATCCGATGGTGATTACGGTCAACCCATCCGCCAAAGCACAGCGCTAAGCCACATAACAAACAGGGCGCACCTGGTGGTTACTCTCCAGGTTACGCCCTGTTGTCTTGTCTTCCTATCATGCCAATCTGTTCAGGCTGACCTCGAAAGACGAGCCGCGGCCGATGGCTTCAGAAACCGTCCCATCGCGCCAGTGCATGCGAATCAGGCACTCCTCGTCCGCCTGCCCATAACCATCGTGGGTTGCCTTCGCTCGCACGAGCACATGGTCTGGGTAAAATTCCGCAGTGAGTTTGCGATCCCGATAGCGCCCCTCGCGATAGGCAAACGTCAACCCGTCGTCCTCATAAAGGCGCCCTACCCCAACTTCGCCCGCCTTACCCTCGTATATTTCCAAGGCCAGTTGACCGGGGCGATTGCTTTCGCCGAGATCGACCGGAATGATGGACCCTGCTCGGACAAAAAGCGGTAATGTGGCAAGCGGCGCATCGACCAAGACGTGCCGCCCCCCATCGAGGTGTTCACCCGTCCAGTAGTTCACCCACGTTCCCGCTGGCAGATAGACGGCTCGACAGCGCAGATCCGGACGACACACTGGCGCGACGAGGATGTCGCATCCGACAAGAAATTGATCGTCAAGGTTGTAGGTCGCGGGATCGTCAGGATATTCGAGCACCAGCGGCCGCATGATGGGAACGCCTGTTTCACTTGCCTCCCGGAACAACGTGTACTGGTATGGCAGGAGTCGATAGCGAAGGCGAATATACTTGCGCACGATGTGCTCAATGTCTTCGCCAAACGACCAGGGCTCCTGACGCAGCGTCTCCAGCGCGCTGTGGTTGCGGAAAAACGGGAAGAACGCGCCCATCTGGGTCCACCTTGCCAGCAATTCCCCGGTCGTATGATGCGCGAATCCCCCGACGTCCGGGCCGCCAAACGCAATACCGGACATGCCCATGTTTAAGACCATCGGGATGGCCATCGCCATGTGTTCCCAAAAGCTGCGATTGTCTCCGGTCCACACTGCCGCATACCGCTGTACGCCACTGTACCCCGCGCGCGTCAGAAGAAAGGGGCGCTCGCCGCCGAGTTTTTTGGCGAGTCCTTCGTATGTCGCTTTCGACATCAGCATGCCATACAAATTGTGCAATTCCCTGTGTGTGCGTGGGTGACCGTTTTTGCGGTGCATCACCCCGATATCCATCGTCTTCGTCTCGTTGAAGACGGCCGGCTCATTCATATCGTTCCAGATGCCGCGAACGCCTCGTTGCAGGTAGAAGTCGTGTAGATCCGCCCACCAGCGCGCGACGCGATCGTCCGTGAAATCGGGAAAGGCACTCGGCCCCGGCCACACATCGCCAATAAAGATGTCGCCTTCGACCGACTTGCAAAACACGTCGTTGGCGATCCCGTCGCGATACACGTGATATTCTGGGTCTCGCTTGACACCCGGATCGACAATCGTCACGACGTTAATGCCCATGTCCCGCAGTTCGTCGCACATCTGTTGCGGGTTCGGAAACCGATTTCGATCAAACGTAAACACGCGGTAGCCGTCCATGTAGTGAATGTCGAGGTAAATGGCATCAAGCGGGATTTCCTTGTCTTGAAACGTATGCGCCAATGCCAATACTTCGTCCTGCGTCTCGTAACTGTACCTGGACTGGTGGTAGCCCATAGCCCAACGCGGTGGCAACTGCATGCGCCCCGTCAACCGGGTGTATGCCGAGATCACATCTTTAAGCGTCGGCCCTGCAAACAGATAGCAATCAAAGCCGCCCGTCGCGGTCGACACCTCGTAGGCAGGAAAGCGCGATCGAAAATCGAACTTCGTCTTGCCTGGATTGTCGAGGAACAGGCCCGACGCAACGCCCGCATCAAAGCGAATGACATACGGAATGGAGACGTACAAGGTCTCCATTTCTGGAACATGCGGGGCATACACGTCCGAATTCCACATGGTGTAGGCTTCGTGGCGCTTATCAAGGCCCCCTGCTTCCTCCCCGAGCCCGTAAAAACGCGTGGCCGGCGCCGCTTGCAACACGGCACCCACGCCGCCTGTGGCCGGTGAAAACAGCTGCATCCCTGCCGCTGCTAAGCTGCCCCTGCTATCGGTGACGTCAAACTTGCCAAGTTGTCGGTCAATCCTTACCGTCCACGACTCAAGGCGAAGTGTGACCTCCGCATCCGTCTCCTCGACGGCACACCTGTCTGCCCGAGGCTGCACTGCATCCGGCAGCACCGCGACGGTGGAAGCCGGAATATGTCCACTGTCGTCACACAATACCAAACGCAGGATGTCGTTTGAGATGGCCTGTAATGCCAATTTGCGCTGTCCAAGCGTCAGCGTGACACCCCAGTCATGCGCCTGCCATCCCCCCAAAGGTGCAAGTGCTCGCTCTGCGAGCACCGGTTGTTTCACTCGATCCGGTTTGATCGATTCACTTGTCTGCATGTCTGCACCTCGTCTCTAGCATTCACTCCGTGTCGGGCGTTCTGCGCGCCCGCTCATCGCCAAACTGTGATTGCACAACCTTCGCTGAATGCGAAAGCCTGCTCGCCTTGCGCGACATAGGGCTCTGTTTGTTCAGCAAAGAGGACCCTGGCCGTTTTAGGTATTCCCGCTCCAAGGCGGTCGGGCGCCGCAAACTGAACCCACACGCGCTCCCCCGTTTGCCCTTCGCGAACATAGCGCAACAAGCCGGGTTCCGCACGCTCCATCCGCATGAGCCCACCCGCCAAAGCCGGTTCCGAGAGTCGCAGCTTGACCAACCGCTTGACAATGTCCAGCAACGCCTTGTCCTGGCGGTCCTCGTCCCAAACCATGCCTCCGCGGCACAGCGGATCGGCCCCACCTTGCATGCCGATCTCGTCGCCGTAGTAAATCATCGGAATCCCCGGAGCCGTCATCAGCAACGCCATGGCCTGCACGACGGCCGCGACCGATCCGCCGGCCAACGTTCGTATCCGCTCGGTGTCGTGGCTCCCTAGCAAATTGAACATCTCGCGCTGCGCGTGCGCGGTGGGTTCCGCACGCTCCATCCGCATGAGCCCACCCGCCAAAGCCGGTTCCGAGAGTCGCAGCTTGACCAACCGCTTGACAATGTCCAGCAACGCCTTGTCCTGGCGGTCCTCGTCCCAAACCATGCCTCCGCGGCACAGCGGATCGGCCCCACCTTGCATGCCGATCTCGTCGCCGTAGTAAATCATCGGAATCCCCGGAGCCGTCATCAGCAACGCCATGGCCTGCACGACGGCCGCGACCGATCCGCCGGCCAACGTTCGTATCCGCTCGGTGTCGTGGCTCCCTAGCAAATTGAACATCGCGCGCTGCGCCTGCGCGGGATAAGCAAATTGCCAATCCGTCACGCGCTTTGCGAACTCGTCCTCGGCTACCCTGCCGCGCACAAACAAGTCGAGAATGCACTCGCGCAGCGGATAATTCATGACGCCGTCAAATTGATCCCCTTGCAACCAGGGCAAGCTGTTGTGCCATACTTCGCCGATGATCAAGGCATCCTGCTTTGCTCGCTTTACCGTTTCGCGAAACTTCCGCCAAAAGACGTGATCGATCTCGTTGGCAACATCCAGCCGCCAGCCATCGATGTCGCACTCCTCCAGCCAATATTCGGCCACCTTGAGCATGTAGCGTTCGACCTCTGGATGAGCGAGGTTGAGCTTTGGCATATTGCGCAATTTGATCGCGAACGTCTCATAATTGACCGCTTTGGTGTCAATCTCATCGCCCTCGATAAAAAACCAGTCCCAATAGCGAGACTTGCGGCCATTGCGAATGACATCCTGAAACGGCCGAAAGGAATATCCGCAGTGATTCAATACTGCGTCGAGCACGACGCGCATCCCCCGCGCATGTGCATCAGCCACCAAGGCTCGTAAATCGTCCTTGGTGCCAAACTGCGGATCTATCTCAAAGTAGTCCGCTGTATCGTACTTATGGTTCGATCCCGCCCGGAAAATGGGGGTCAGGTAGACAAGGCGAATCCCTAATTCATGCAGGTAATCGAGCCGCTGCCGGATGCCTGCTAAATCGCCGCCGTGAATGCTGGTGGAAGTAGGCGTGTCGTACCAACCACACGCACCTTCCGGCGTGATCAGCGGATTGCCGTTTGCAAAACGCTCGGGGAAAATTTGATACGCTACCGTTTGATCCACCCAATCCGGTACGGTAAAGACATCGCGCGGGCAAATGTATGGAATATAAAAGGGCACCGCTTCATCTAGGTCGTGCGCCCATCCCATCTCACCGAACCACTGCGATGCGTTCTCAGCCAAAACAACCTCGAATGCGTATTTCAAGCGCCGTGTCGGCACCGGTACATCTGCGACAAAGTAGTCAAAGTGTGTACCTTGCCCCGCGCCTTGCATGGTCAGTACGTCGGAATAGGTGGTCTCATATTTATCTCCGTAATGCACCCTTATCTCCTGCATCTGATAAGGCCTGTGCACCTGCACGACAAGGCGGACAACCTTTTGCCCAAGCGGGTACGCAAAGGGACTATTTGACTGATGCTGCAGACCAATGTCCATCGGGCCATCTCCTTACCCATTGCGCGCTGCGGCGTGAGCGCCGCAGGAATAACGAATGACCAACTCAAAGTCCACGATTTCCGAAATGTAAGCCGGGCTCCCCGACTCGATCTGTTTCAATAGCAGTTCGGCACAACGCACCCCTAGTTCATGCATGTTGACACGGACGCTCGTCAACGCGGGATTGGCCAATTCCGCCAAGCGAATGTCATTAAACCCGACAATCGCCAACTCCTCAGGCATGCGAAAGCCGAGTTCAGCCGCGGCGCGCATGCCGCCAAACGCGAGTACGTCGTCGGATGCCAGCACGGCCGTCGGACGATCCGACATCGCCAAGAGCCGCATCATGCCCAGATAACCGCCTTGTTCAAGGAAAAAGCTCGATACTTCAAGCCTCGGATCCGGCTCAATCCCCGCCTCCAGCAGTGCATTGCGATAACCTGTGACGCGGTCAATCGTAACCACCATTTCAGAAGCGCCGCCAAGAAAACCAATGCGCCGGTGCCCGAGGTCGATTAAGTGTTTTGTGGCACAGTGTGCGGCCTCCACATTGTCGTTGTTCACCCAACTCACAGGTATCGGATCAGCAGGACGGCCGAGCAACACAGCCGGAAACTTCTGATCAGACACGCGGCGCAAGACCGGATCGCCCGGGCGCGTGCCCAAGAGCAACAGCCCATCGACACGCCGACCACGCACCATGCGGTCGACGACCTCTTCCTCGTCGCGAGCAGACGTCGAGAGCACCGTATCGACGCCGTGCTCGCGCGCCACTTCAGACAACCCGCTCATCCACTCGGCAAAGAACGGGTTGACGAAAAACGGATTCATCGAGGGGGGGATCAAAATCCCGATAGCGCCAGTGCTATTGGTCACCAATCCGCGTGCAAACACGTTTGGATGGTAATCGAGTTGTTCGAGAGCCTCGCGCACACGTCGCTTTGTCTCCTCCGATATCCGCGACGAATTCGAGAGCACCCGCGATACAGTCGACGGTGACACATTGGCCAAGCGTGCTACATCTTTGATGGTAGCCATGGCGTTGATCCCCTCTCAAAACACAAATTAGCTTGTCATTATCCTTTCACCGATCCGGCGACCAAACCGGTCGTCAAATACTTTTGCGCCAATGCGAACACAGCGGCGAGCGGAACGGCAGACAAAAGCGCCGCAGCGGCAAACTCACCCCAGTTCTTTGCGAACTGGCCGCTAATCAAATTGTACATACCGACGCCAAGCGTGTAGTTGCTGGGCGACTGCAAAATCGTCCCTGCAAACAGGTATTCGCCGAATGCCCCGACGATCGTCAAGAAGAATATGACGACGAGCATCGGTAAACACAGCGGAAGCTGTACGCGAATAAACCGTTGCCACGTGTTTGCACCATCGATCAGGGCTGCTTCGTCGAGTTCCTTCGGGATTGAGTCCATGAACCCTTTTAACAACCAGACGTTGAACGCGCTGGCCCCCAACATCACCAGAATATAGGATCCAAGATAGTCGATCATGTTCAATTTGGCGAGCGCCGAATAAAACGCCGCGATCGACAGGATGTTCGGAAACATTTGCAACAGCAAGAGCACCATTAAACCGTATTTGCGCCCGTAAAACCGCAGCTTGGAAAACGCGAATGCGGACAGAGCCGTAATGAATGATTGGGCGATGGCGACCGTTAAGCCAACGATCAAGCTGTTGCGCACCCAAACGAGGAACTGGCCGCCTTGAAACAGCGCTCTGTAGTTCGCAAATGTCGCGTGCGCCGGGAAAAACGACACTGAGATGTACGAGTTCGACGGGTCGAATGACGCTGTGAAAACGAACCACATCGGGATGAGCACGACGATGATGACCGCCCAGATAATGACGCGCGATATCCAAAGGCGCAACAGTTGCCCGGGCTGCAAGCCCCGCTTGCGCGGGCGCGGCGAGGCTCCCGCTTGTGAAAGACTGCGATGCGTGACCGCCATTAGGAATCGACCTCCTGGAACGCCCCGGTGTAGCGCATCTGGAGCCAACTGATAAACGCGACGAGAATAAAGAGCAAAACAGCGATGGCAGAGCCGAGATCGTAACGGTTAAACGACAAGGTCATTTTGTATGCGGCTGAAGCCAGAATGTCAGTTTGCCCAAGGAAAGGATTGTTCGAATTCGGTGGACCACCGCCAGTCAGCAGGTAGGTCGCGTTGAAATTGTTAAAGTTAAACGAAAACGACGGAATTAACAGGGGCAAGGAAATGCGCCACACGGATGGCATCGTCACGTACCGAAAGACCTGTGTCCAGGTGGCACCGTCGATTTCGGCTGCCTCGTATTGATCCGTCGGGATCGACTGCAATGCACCTAGACAAACCGTCATCATATATGGAAATCCAGCCCACACGTTTGCGATGATGATGGCCACCCGCCCCCATGTCGCGTTGGTCAACCACGGAATGCGTGGCAAGCCAAAAACGCCGTGGAGCAGGCCGTTGATCTGGCCATATTGGTCGTTGAGCAGCCCCTGCCAGGCAAGCATTGTGATGAGCGTGGGAACGGCCCAAGGAATGATGAGCAAGGTCCGATATACCGTGGCTTCCCGCATATGCTTGTTATTTAATAACACCGCAAGCGCAAGCCCTACCAAGTAGCTGAAACCAGTGGCACACAACGCGTAGACGATGGTCCAAATGAGCGTCGGTATGAACAAATTCGATAGCGGATCGTGCGGGTTGAGCAGCTCTTTATAGTTCTGCAGGCCCACGAACTGATAGGAAGTAAAATGCATCTGATTGAAATTTGTAAACGAGATATAAATCGTATAGAAGATCGGGACAATACTTAAAACGCATATTGTCACGAGCGCCGGAGATAGATATCCGTACGCCACCCAATCCACTTTGCGGCGCCGCTTGCGAGCTACTGGTGTCGTTCCCGTCTGTGCAACAGCAGCCACGTGTACCACCTCCAGATATAGCAAGAGCCGACCAGCGGGGCGGCCGGCTCCTGAAACAAGCTGTCACGACGGTTTATCCTTGGGCCAAGATGCCCTTTTGGATGTTTTGCACAAAGTCTTTACCGCCTTGTTGCGGCGACACCTTGCCCGCGATGATATTCTGCAGGATGGTGTCCGCTGTCCACACTGCTTGCATTTGTGGGATGTTCGGCATCGGCACCGAGTTTTTCAAAGCCGCCGTGAACGCCTTAAATGCAGGATTGTTTTGTACGGCTGGCGATTTCTGTACACTCACAAGAGCCGGGATCTGTTGTGAATCCGAGAAGTACGTCTTTTGCGCACTCGCATTGGTCAAAGCTTGCACCAGACTCCAGTCCGCTGGCTGCGTCTTGCTTTCCTTGTTGACAAACGCCGTGATCACCCCGAGGAACGGAGTCGCAGGTTTCCCGTTTGGCAACGTCGGCCATGGCGTGATGCCGTAGTCGATTTTTGCCTTTTCGATGTCGCCCGTATCCCACGGACCACTGACATACATGCCAATCTTGCCGGCCAAAAACTGCGCCTTGGCGATAGAACCGTTCACGCTTGGCGTCATCCACTTGTATTTGCTGTCCATGTCATGCATCAACGCATACGCTTTGACCGATCCGCTGTTATCAAGACCGATGTCGTTGGGATTTAACGTGCCGTTTGTATCCTTGAACACATAACCGCCCATGCCGCCAATCAGCGCATAATCGAAATACAGGTTTGCCTGATCATACATGAAGCCATGCGCATTCGCGTCCTTCACAAACGCAGCCCAGGTGGTCGGTGCTTGTGGCACTAACTTTTTGTTGTAGTACAGAGCCGCAACCTGAACGGAGACCGGCACAGAGTACATCGTGCCATTGACTTTCACGGCGTCCAAAGTATTTGCCGCATACGCCTTCGTATTGATAATGCTGTTTGGCACGGACGCCATCAGACCTTCTTCGGCAAACGTCCCGTTGTTGTCATGCGGCATGCCAAACACGACATCGGGGCCTTTGCCCGTGCGCGCCGCCGTCGCGTAAAACTGAAATCCCTTAGGATTGGAGCTTTGGTCGACGACATTGACCGAGTCGCCATGTTGCTTTGCCCATGCCTGCGCGATTTTCTTGACGTCGGTGAGCTGAGGACCACCGGCCCAAGACCAGACGGTGATGGTCTGCCCTTTCGGCAACGTGCTAGCGGCGCCAGTATCGGCTTGGCCTGTGCTGGTGTTTGCAGCATTGGCTGTGTTGGTGCCGCTGTTTGTGCCGCAACCGGCTAAAACGCCGCCGGCTAGCGCAAACGCCGCCACACCCGTCGTGACGATTTGCCACTTTTTCATCTCAAAACTCCCCCTTGAAATACACAACTCTTTTTTTCCTAGGACTGACTGAGATGATGCAAACGTTTGCACGTAGTATACCGCTTACATAAGGCGCGATCAAGAGTCAATTTTGTCTTTCTATATCCACAAATCATTTTCATAACAGGTATATGAATAGCGCTATATCATTTTCCGCAGGAAGACACGTTCTGTTCAAACGTTACCACAAGCATGAAGGATTGGTCGGTAATCCACAGGCAAATGTAGCTCCGTGGCCACGTTTCTTGTATTCCTGCGACAACTGATACAATGGCGATAGATGTGATGCTCCATATTGAAGGCGCAGTGCAGGAGGTTGCCGATATGTCACTTGATCCAGTGATTCGCGAATTCCTCGACCGCTTACACGCGATACCCACACCCCCACTGACCAATATGACTGTGCAGGAATACCGCCAACGCCAAATGCTCAATTCTGCGCCCAACATGCCGATGAAGGAGAGACAATAGATGACTTGGTTAAAATACCCTGGGGGACAACGCGCAAGCACGATGGGACAGGAGCATGCCCGCGTCTTTCCCACGCGCCACACGCCCTACATCGATCCGTTTTTATTGCTTGATCACTTTGCAGTTGAAAAGCCTTACGGCTTTCCGGATCATCCGCATCGCGGCTTTGAAATTTTGACATATGTCCTGGAAGGGGCATTGGCCCATGCAGACAGCGCGGGCCACGAGAGCGTCATACCGGCAGGAGGTGTACAACACGTAGTAGCCGGCAAGGGCATTGTACATTCCGAGATGCCGGGCACCGACGGGATCGACAGCGGATTGCAACTTTGGATTAACCTGCCGCGCAGTGAAAAAGGGATCGATCCCGGTTACGAGGACATCATGCCTGCCGCACTACCGCGCGAACAGATTACCCCAGGTGTTGAGCGCACATGGATTGTCGGTGGATTGTCACCTGTCAAGACGCGCAGGTCCATGCAGTTTGAAGATGTGGCCATTGCTGCAGGACAGACACACACGTTGCAGGTACCGACAGGCTACCAAGGATTTATCTACGTTCTTGCCGGCCACGGCTATCTGGGGGAGGATGAAACGCCCATCAACAAAGGAGATCTACTCGTCTTCATGGCTAACGGCGACGTCGAGAGCCTGCCACTGACGCCGGTACGCGCGGAAGATGATGTGCGGGCCGTGTTTGTGTTCGGCGAGCCTGTCGGCGAACGTCCCATCTTCAATGGACCCTTCGTAGATTAAGACAGACGCCCGGGGTAAGGGGTACATGTGCTGCATGTGCCCCTTGATTCTCATCATAGAACGTGAAAGTACTGCCAGAGCAAGCGGTAATAATCGGGCTCTCTGTGGACGAGATCAACCATTTGCACCTCACAGACATGATGCATCCACCCTTCATCGGTCCACTGCGCCCCGTCGAGAACGGCGCTTTGTGACTTGCCGTCGACCAACTCCTTAAAACTGTGCACCGCAATTCGGTAGAGCCCACTCACTTCATCGGCAGCCACTTGAAACCTGTGCACGTCGTGCACGTATCCACAGCGTAGGACGAAGACATGGCTGAATTCATTGTCAATAACGCCATTCTTACGAAAGTGATGCCTCGCCAGCCCAAGCTTGACGAGTTGACTAGGAGCAATCGCAACTCCAAGTTCCTCTTGTAGCTCGCGTACGCCGTCCTCCGGCAATTCCCCTGCCGCCAGGTGCCCTGCACAGCTCACGTCCCATTTACCTGGGTTCGTGTCCTTACTCGGGTGCCGCCGCTGCAGCAACAACATGTCTTCCCCAGCGATACTGTCGCACAGCCAACAATGAAACGTCTGGTGCCACCACCCCGCCTCATGCACTTGGGAACGCGGTGCCGTACCTATGCGGTTCATCTGTTCATCCAAGACGTCGAGCAACTCGTCCATCGTGTCACGTCCGTTTCCGTATCCTTTTGTCTTTCATCATAACACGCTGTTCTTATCTGAACCGACGCGCTGGTCTAGGCCTAAGACGCATCTAGCCCCGTGCCCCGAGATGGAGTACGATGGATCACAGTCTCGCTAACGGATTCCCCATCAAGGAGGTTGTTCTGTTGCCTCTCTATGATTGGCTCGCCTGTGGTATGTATCTCATGAACGGGATGGCAACGGTCGCACTTGGCAGTGTATTACCAGTTTTCATTCACCACTATCAATCGTCCTATATGTTTGGTAGCGATCTTGTCTTTGCGCAATTTGTTGGCTATCTTGTCGGCGTCCCACTCTCACCGGTCCTCGTCAAGACGCGTGGCTACCCTGCAGCGATTGCCATGGCAGCAACCGCGACAGGCATTGCAGAAATCGTTTTTGGCACCCTGCCGACTGTTTGGTGGTGTATTGCGATGTCGCTCATCAATGGTGTTGGCATGGCTCTCTTACAAGCCACCATTTCGACATCGCTCGTCGAGTGGTTTCCCACCAGCCGCGCCGTCGTGATGAGTCGCACTGAGGCTGCTTTTGGGCTTGGTTGTGTGATCACCCCGCTCTTGGCAAGCTGGTTTATCCGTGTCGGCATATGGCGAATGGATTTTTTTGTCGTCGGGGCCCTCGCCGTCCTGCTTGCGGCGATCACGTTCATGACGCCGATTGTACAGCCAGAACACCACACAGGCCCAATCGACGCACCGACCGCAGCCGTGAATATTGCCCGGCGGTCCGAGAAATGGCTGCTCTTTGCTCTCTTTATGTTCGCCATCCTCGTGTACGTCGGCGTCGAGTCGTGCGTCAACAACTTCTTCCCCGCCATTTTTGCGAACCACTTGCACCTCTCGGCAAGCACCGCGTCGCTTTCCGTCAGCTTGTTTTGGATAGCGATGGTCATCGGCCGCATGGCCACAGGTTGGGTCATTCGCAGATTGCCATACCGCCCATATCTCATGTTGGCGACCGGTGGTACGCTCGTCGTGATTTTGGCAATCGCGGCGACGCGTTTGCCGTTTGTTGCGTACATCGAAGCATGCGCCACCGGGATCTTCATGTCTGGCATCTATGTCGTCACGCTCGTCTTTGCCAATCACTCATTTCCGGAGATGACCACCCTCGTCACGCGCCTTGTCACCTTTTTTGCTGGAATTGGCGGCGCCATCGTGCCTACCGTTTTCGGTTGGCTGATCACGCGTTCCAGCACTGTTGTCGCGGTACTTTGTCTCGGCCCCTTTGCTGCCATTCTGTTGATGACCATCGTCACTGCAAGCGCCTTTACACGATCGCGATCGCGCCTGTCACAAAGCACCGCTGGATGAACGAGCAAAGGGCGGTCTCCCGCCCTTTGCCACCTTACCGAACATACTTGGCATGTGCCTAGACTGTCCTGCATCTATGCCAGCAGAATCGCGACGACCGTCGCCACCGCCAAGCCGCAGATGACGGGGACGAAGTTGCGGCGCGTCAACTCCTCCGGATCGCACCCTGTCACACCTGCAATGTCGAGTACGCCCCACGGAACCAAGGTGCCACCACCGCTCCACACGGATCCCATCTGACCGAGCGCAGCAAGCAAGGCCACGTTCGCACCAATCGGCGTGCCTAACGCTTGCGCCAATGTCCCTACCAACACGAGACCGGAAAAACCCGAGCCGTCCAATCCTGCGATCACGCCGACTAGCACGATAATAATCGCCACCGGCGCAACCGAAAGCGGCACATGTGCGGCCAGGGCCTTGCCAAGGTCGAGCAGGAAACCAGGCGCACCATTGCCTAAGATCTGGGGCGAAACGTCAGGAGAGCCCATAAAGAAAAATCCGGCGATGGGGATAACCGGCGCAAAGACGCGGATCGAGAAAATAAACCCATCCTGCAGGAACGTCATGACAGCGGCCGGGGCCTTGGGGCCGTACTCCAAAATCGCGATCGCAAGGAATAATAGAAGTGCCACACCGCCAATGAATGCGGTTGCGTCACCGCCGCGCAAAGGCAGGAGAATGGCACCGCCGCGCAAAGGCAGGAGAATGGTGGTCAATATCGTCGCCAGAAAGGCCAATGGCACGACGACGGCAGCAAATTTGGCGGCAACGCCAAACTCGGTGCGCACCTGCGCCGCCTGCACTTCGCCCACGGATAGCTTGCCGCGGCGCATATCGCGACGCAAGAACAGATAGCCAAGCACCGTGCTGACCACGCCTGTCGCCAACACCAGCGGCACGCTCGCCTGCAATACCGAAGTCACCGAAACACCTGCGGCCGAACTGGTCAGCTTGGGTGCACCTTGAATGACAAAGTCACCGGAAAGTGCAATGCCGTGGCCGAACAGGTTCATCGTCATGGCCGCGCCAATCAGCGGCAAGCCTGCGCGCATGGCAATCGGCGTCATCAGCGGCGCGACCATCATCGTTGCCGGCGTCGGCCAGACAAACAGCGAGACGGCACCTTTGATCAGCCCTGTACCCCAAAAGGCGACGCCAGGTGTTTTAACGGAGTTGCGAAATGGCCGAAGCAGGAGTTGGTCCGCCCCAATCCGCTCCATCAAGCGCAACAGCGCGACCATCAGGCCAATGATGATGATGATCCCCAAGAGGTTTGTTGCACTCGCCAAGTTCGCATTGTACAGCGTCTGCAACCCTTTCACGAAACTGTGCGTGTACACCCAGCCGATGGCGAACGTACCCAACACACAGATGGGTATGACGCCTTTGCGGAGAGCCATCCCAATGACGACCAGGACGACCACGGCCAGGTAAATCCAATGTGAAGGCGTAAGATGCATGCCATGCCCCCCCAACCCGTATAGGCTGATGTTGGGGCATCATATGGCGAGCGCTGCAACAGGGTTACGGGTTGCACGCGGCAATTTGCGATGGACGTGCTGACATGAAAACGGCGGGCCGCCAGAAGGAGCGGCCCGCCGTTTTCTGCGTGCGATGTACGCAACACTTACCGCTTAGTACATGCCGCCTGCACAGCTACAGCTGCTTGCAGCGACACCGACAGCCGGTACTAAGAGGAAGAACAATACGAAGATAATCAAGAACACCACTGCCCAACGCGTGTATCCACCAAATGTACCCATGAACCAATTCCCCTTTCGGTTAGGAATGGTCCATCGTACGTCCGCATTTGTATCGACACAACCGACAAGGGCCGTGACCTTTTACATACTTACTTGCGCACTTGTCCGTCTCCGTGCACGACGTACTTGTAACTTGTCAATTCACGCAGTCCCATCGGCCCGCGCGCGTGCAATTTTTGCGTCGAAATGCCGATCTCGGCACCAAACCCAAACTCAAAGCCATCGGTGAAGCGCGACGATGCGTTATGATACACCACCGCCGCGTCCACCCTCCGTAAAAACTGTTGAGCCGCTGCCTCGTCTTCGGTCACAATCACTTCCGAATGCAAGGTCCCATAGCGCTCAATATGCGCAATTGCGTCGTCCAACGAATCCACCACGCGGACGGCGAGCGTCAGTGCGAGATACTCAGTCGCCCAGTCCTCCTCGGTTGCATGTTTTACGCCATCCGTGAGGCCGGCTTCGGCTAGCACCGCATACGCACGCTCACACACGCGCAACTCGACACCTTTGGCACGCAGAGCCTTGGCAGCCTGCGGCAGCCAGACCTTTGCCACGTCCTGATGTACCAAAAGCGTTTCGGCGGCGTTGCAGACAGACGGGCGATGCGTCTTCGCGTTGACGACAATGGGCGTGGCCTTGGCAAAGTCCGCCGCCTGATCGACATACACATGGCAATTGCCGACGCCCGTTTCGATGACCGGCACGGTGGCGTTTTCGACGACGCGCCGAATCAAACCTTCGCCGCCGCGCGGGATGGCGAGATCGACCAAGCCGCGTGCACGAATGATGAAGTCGACCGTTTCGCGCTCCGTCCGCTCAATAAGCAACACGGCATCGCTTGGCAAACCGGCCGCCGCGATCCCCCGGTGCAATGCCCGCACAATCGCCTGGTTGCTTTGCAGCGCCTCGCGCCCCCCCCGCAACACGGCCACATTGCCGGTCTTCAATGCCAACCCAGCCGCATCGACCGTGACGTTTGGGCGAGCTTCGTAAATCATCGCGACAACGCCCATCGGCACGCGAAGCTTGCGGATATCCAGGCCATTCGGGCGCACAAAGTGCTCCATCTGCTCCCCCACCGGGTCTGGCAGTTCGATGAGAGCCTCCAGCCCAGCCACCATCTGCTCGATCCGCCGCTCATCCAGGGCGAGCCGGTCGATCCGCGCTTCCGGTAGCCCTGCTTCGCGAGCCGCGGCGACGTCGGCCGCATTCGCAGCAAGGATTGCCGCGCGATCCGCCCATAGAGCCTCCCCCATCTTGCGCAGGGCGTCATTTTTCTGTTTGGTCGGCGCAATGGCCAGCGTGCGCTTCGCCGCTTGGGCGCGCCGAAGCACGTCGGCGACCGCTTTCTGCAGCTCCAGCGCGCCATCGAAAATCTCCGTCATCTCGCATTCGCCTCCATCACGAGCACCATGTCGTTGCGGTGTACCACTTCGTGCACGTTGTGCAAGTCCTCACCGGATCGGCGGCGCGCCAGCAAATCGTCGAGATCGCGAGCGGAAAAACTCGTGATGCCCTTGCCCACCGGATCGCCCTTTACGTTTTGCAGAAGAATGACCGCTCCTTCTTGGAAGTCACCGGTGACCGAGACAATGCCAGGCACGAGCAAGCTCCCTCCGCCTGTGAGCAGCGCGTGCACGGCGCCGGCGTCAATGGTTAGTGCACCTTCTGGTTTCGGCGCGTGCATCAGCCACGACTTGCGCAGGCTCACCGGTTGCGCAGCCGGCAAGAAGCGCGTCCCCACAGGCTCGCCGGACAAGGCGCGGCGCAACACATCGGGTGTCTGTGCGCTGGCGATCACGACTTCGACCCCCGCCTGTACCGCCGCCTTGGCAGCGATCATTTTCGTGCGCATGCCTCCCGTGCCGACGGCACTGCCCGCACCCCCTGCCAGCCGTTCGATCTCGTCCGTGATTTCAGCGACCTCATCGATGCGCGTTGCCTCCGGATGTGTGCGCGGATTGGCCGTGTACAGACCATCGATGTCGGTCAGCAAGACGAGTTTATCCGCCTCTGAGACCAACGCAGCAAGACCCGCGAGTGAGTCGTTGTCGCCAAACCGGATTTCCTCAACGGCCACCGTGTCGTTTTCGTTGATGATGGGTACGATCTCATGTCGCAGCAAGGCCTGCACCGTGTTCCGAATATGCACAAACCGCTTGCGATCTTCGACATCCGCGCGCGTCAGCAGCAACTGCCCCACATACAGACCCTCTCGCGCAAACAGCCGCTCGTACTCCTCCATAAGCGCCGTCTGCCCAACCGCCGCGGCCGCTTGCTTCTCAGGCATCGAGATACGGGCACGCTGCCAGCCTAGCTTGCCAAGCCCTGCAGCAATCGCACCCGAGGACACCAGCACAACGTGCCAACGCCCTTCTCTTTGTAGCTCTGCGATCTGCTTGACCAACCGTTCCATCTTTGCGACCGACAACACCCCAGCGCCATCTGTCAGGGAACTCGATCCGACTTTCACGACAGCCCGTTGCCGACGCCTCGCTCCGATACTCATTGAACTTCGCCTCAACTTGTTTATAGTGCTGGAATCCACAGGGTGTTAGTTCTCAAGCTGTTCCTCATCAGGTAGGTTTCCATGACCGAGTAACTAGCGCGCAAGGCGCGTACATAACCGTCCAAGCCCATCAATTTCACAGACAATCTCGTCGCCGGCATCTAACCAACGCTGTTCTGCCATACCGAGAATGACCCCTTCCGGTGTACCTGTATAAATGAGGTCGCCCGGCTCGAGCGTCATGACCTGCGACAAATCCGCAATGACTTCTGCAACGCTGAAAATCATGTCGGCCGTCGTCGAGTCCTGGCGCAACTCCCCATTTACCCAGGTACGCAGGTGCAGAGCCTGCGGGTCTGGCACTTCGTCGGCCGTCACCAGGTACGGGCCAAGGGGTGCAAATCCATCAATGGCCTTGCCGTACAGCCACTGGCTATTGCGCATCTGCAAGTCGCGGGCACTCAGGTCGTTGCCGACAGCGTACCCGTACACTGCCCTTAAGGCTTCCTCGACGGACACCTGACGGATGCGCTGTCCGATCACGGCGACAAGTTCAACCTCATAGTCACATTGCTTGGCAACTGGCGGAATCGTCACCGTTTCCCGATGCCCAGACAGACTGTTCGAAAATTTGGTGAAATATACAGGCGATGCCGGAATCGCCATGTTCGACTCCTCGGCGTGCTTGCAATAATTGAGCCCTACGCAAATGATTTTATCTGGATGGGTAACAGGCGGCGCAAACACGACGTCATCCACAGGTAGTGCGACACTTCCTTGCACGTACACTTTTTGAAGTTGCGCCGTTGCCTGCTCGCCCCCTGCCAGCGCAGCCATGACACTCAAAGGCGCTTCGACACCTAGTGCATGCGCGCTGGCTGCGACGTCGACGACATGGCGCTCACGCACCAGCCCTAAACGGACGGCTCCGTCCTGGTAAAACGAACATAGTTTCATGATCAACGGCACCTTTCTGGATTACTTTAAATGGGAACAATCATTTAGCAGGATTGTGTTTAAAACACTGTAGATTTTTCAATCCGGTCTGTGCATGATGATATTTATATCATTGTAGCAAAAGGCAGACACCCCTGCTGTCCCTTTTGCGGTTTATCAAATGCTTGGACAAAGGATTTGTTGCTATGAAGGAAAGAAAGCGGATTACCAAGAAAGCAATCGCTGAACAATTGGGACTTTCCATCTCAACCGTTGACCGCGCACTTAACGGGCGAGGGAGCGTTAAGCCCGATACATTGCGCCGCATTCTAGAAGCCGCCGAGCAACTAGAATATTCAGTGAACAGGTCGGCAAGCTTACTGTCGAAGGGACGTGAGGTCACCATTGGAGTAGTCCTGCACGAATATCCATCTGACTTTTGGTCACAAATTGCAATGGGCGTTGAAGACGCAATAATGGAATTGCGCGACTTCGGATTACACATTGAGTGGCTGCATGTGTCAGACACAGACGAATCCAGTTGCGCCCAAATCTCCGAGTGGCTCTCCGGGACTAAGGGTGATGGGCTCGCATTGCCTGGAGGTAACATGAGCTATGTAGATATTATCGACCGAGCTATCGACAGTGGGACGCCTGTCTGCACGTTTAATATTGATGCACCAAGCAGCAAACGACTATTCTACGTTGGATGCGACTACGTCAACGCTGGTCGACTCGCGGCCGAGTTAATAGCGAAGTTATTACGAGGCACCGGAAAGGTTGCACTCATCACGGACTCCTGGACCTCGCTGCAATCTCAACAAAAGATTATAGGATTTCGTGAAGAACTCTCTCGGCACCCAGGAGTCAAATTGGTAGGGCCCCTGAAAATGGAAACCGAAGATTGTGAAAGATCCATCCAAAACATGGAGCAGGATTTATCGGCCAATTACGGCATATATGTTTCAAATGCGGAGGTACACAGCTTTGCCAAGTCTCAAGTTGCAAAAGGCAAGGTTCTTATAGGTCACGACATGAGCCCACTTGTTCTGGAAGGTTTACATAATGGAACGATCACGGCGGTAATATCCCAAGATCCGAGACGACAGGGATACTTGCCTATTAAAAAGCTGTTCTCGCATATCGCCCTCGGCGAAGAAATTAGTCGAACAGCGTACATGACACGATTGGAAATTGTTATGCGAGAGAATGCAGCGTTCTACGTCTAATTAGCCCGCACAGTTTTGAACCTTATTTTGATATACGTATATCAATCCTGTTTGTTCTACAAAGGCAAATGCGTATCACCATATTACTGTTTACATCCGAGCAGACGCGATTTACAATGGCTTTACCAAGACCACACAAAACCATGCAAGCGGTTTCTAGCTTATTTTTGCATCACACCTTAGCGAATGGTGGTGATACTCGACTCAAAATTGACATACGTATATCATTTTTTTGACGTAAATAATTCATTCTTGGGGGGAAGATCATGAAACGATATCTTGTATTTACGCCTGCCGCAGTAGCTACAACTATTTTGCTCGCAACCCGTTGTGGATCCTCAGCAAATACAAGTTCAAACAACGACTCTTCCCAAAGCACCGGAGGAAGTACCGGGCAAAAGGTCACTTTGGAGTTCCTTCAAAACAAGCCGGAAGTGGTGAACGAGTGGAACAGCTTAATTAAGGACTTCGAACAGCAATACCCGAACATCCAGGTTAAGCAAATCAATCCACCAAACACGGACACCACATTACAAGCCGACCTTGCAAAGGGTCAGGTGCCAGACATCATTGCAATGGGTGCCGACGCAACATTCATTCAAATGGCCAAGAACGGCGTGTTTAAAGATCTGTCTGGCGCTCCGGAACTTCAAAAGGTGTCTCCAGCGTACGTAAAGATGTTGGAAACAGAGGTTGGCAAATCAACACCTTACGCCATCCCGTACACCGTCAATGCTGTTCCCATCATCTATAACATTGATCTTTTCAAGAAGTATCATCTTTCCATACCCACAACATGGAATCAACTTATGCAAGAGGCAACAAAAATTAAACAGGAGGGCGGCACACCGTTCTACAACGGCTTTAAAGATGCATGGACAATTGCGCCCATATGGAATGCACTGTCCACCAATACAGAGGGCTCAGACTTCCTGAAGAACTTAGAGTCCGGTAAAACCACATTTTCAAAGAGTGACGTGACAGCCGCAGATCAGCTTCGACAGTTTGTGACACTGGGACAGCCGAATCAGTTCGGCGTTGACTACAACGATGCGAATGCGGCATTCGCTAATGGCAAGTCAGTTTTTTATGCTCAAGGAATTTGGACAATTCCGGTAATACGCTCGGACAATCCTAAGATCAAACTTGGGACCTTTGTCGTGCCTGTGACAAACGATCCCAGCCAAACCAAGATGGTCTCTGGTGTCGACTCATTGCTGGCGGTCGCGAACTCGGGAAATCAGGCTAAAGAGGCTGCAGCTATGAAGTTTATTGACTTTCTTCTCCAACAAAAGGTCGCCGGACAGTACGCAACGGTCGCTGGCCTATTCTCCACAGTAAATGGGGTTAAAAATGCCGACCCAGCGCTCACACCGCTACAGCCTTACATTACAAGCGGTCGTGTAGTCGACTTCGACGATCACTATTATCCCGCCGCAATGGCTGCTGGTAACCAATATGAATCGGTACTGCAAGGGGCTTTGTCTAAGAATCAATCTACGTCGCAAATTCTCCAGCAGCTCGACAGCTTGTACCAATCAGCTGCCGCGCATCAATAATTCCAATGGCAAGCGGCTATTGCCGCTTGCCAATGTTACAAGAGGTGGCTTCCTGTGAAATCCCTACGCAACTCTCTTGCGTTTATCCTGATGACTGTTCCAATGGCTGTCCTTTTCTTTTATTTTCACACCTGGCCGGCGATGCATGGAATTGTCCTCAGTTTCACAAATTGGAATGGCTTTGGTCCTTATCATTTTGTGGGTCTTCAAAATTATATTGACCTTCTGCATGACAAACAAATTCGACATGCCTACGTATTCACATTCGAATTTGCTATTGTTACAACTATTCTCGTCAATATCGTCAGCCTTATGATTGCTCTTGCCTTGAACGCAAAAATCAAGCTGTCAAAGACATTCCGCGCCATTTTCTTTCTGCCCTATGTTTTGAGTACCTTAATTGTTTCTTTTATCTTCAACTTTTTGTTCTCTAACCTCATTCCAAGCATTGCTCAGAATCTGCATCTGACAGTACTTGCCCAAAACATTCTTGGAACACAATGGGCTTGGGTGGGTATCGTGATCGTGTCTGTCTGGCAAGGAGCCTCGTTTAACACTCTGTTGTACCTGGCAGGGTTACAAACTATTCCTGAAGACGTTTACGAGGCTTCTAATATCGACGGCGCATCAACCTGGATGACATTTTGGCGAATTACATTTCCACTAATCATGCCGTTCTTCACAATCAACATGGTACTTGCAGCAAAGAGCTACCTTCAGGTATTCGATCAAGTTGTTGGCATGACTAATGGCGGGCCGGGCACCGCAACGCAATCGAACACATTCGTGATTTACACGAATGGATTGGGCGGCGGCGAACTGGCATACCAATCAGCCAATGCGGTCGTATTCCTAATTATTCTCGTCTGCGTCGCGATGATTCAAGTCCGCATGACCCGAGGACGGGAGGTTCAATTCTAATGCGGAAGCACACGCAAACCAATTGGGTGGCCATGGCTTTCCTTATCGTTGGGTCACTGTGCATTCTCTTCCCTATCTATATGGCCATCATGGTATCTGTGAAAAACCCACAGGAACTGGCACAGTCCGTTTTGGGGATCCCATCGCAATTCCATTGGGACAATTTCCAACAGGCGATGGCCGTCACCCACTACTTCCATACATTCCTGAACAGTCTATTCATTACTTTCTTCGCAGTGGTACTAACAGTTCTCACACACTCTATGGTAGCTTACGCTATCGCTCGCAACATGCATAGGCGCTTCTATCGCTATTTGTACAACTATTTCTTTGCAGCAATGTTTGTCCCCTTTCCTATTTTGATGCTTCCACTTGTACGACAGATGAGCCACCTAGGCTTAGCCGACCGCGTTGGTTTGATTGTCTTGTATATTGTTTACGGCATCTCACAAAATGTTTTTCTATACGTTGGCTACTTAAAGTCCGTGCCTCTTGAGCTTGAGGAAGCTGCCCTAGTCGATGGTGCAAATCGATGGCGAATTTTCTGGAGCGTCGTTTTTCCACTCATGGCTCCTATGAACGCGACCGTGGCCATATTGACTGGTCTGTGGGCATGGAAAGATTTCCTACTACCACTAGTCATGCTGTCAAATCCCACCCAATATACGCTGCCACTCGTGCAATACGCGTTCCAGTCGCAGTACAGCACAAATTACTCGTTGGCATTCGCGTCGTACCTTCTGGCGCTACTTCCTATGGTCATCGTATATATCTTCTGTCAGAAATGGATTGTGAACAACGTTACCAAAGGCGCTATCAAATAACACTCACAAGGAGTGACCACCATGAAATTCAGCGACGGCAACCGGCTCAATCGAAAAGGGGTTTCTGTGCACAACCCTGCGCTCGTTCATGACGCCGTGATCGAACAGAACGCGGTAACGCTGTACACACCATGTAAGCCCATTCACCACCGCGGAGCTACTTTGGATGGGCCCTTGTTGACCATCCGCTTATCTTCGCCGATGAAGGATATCATCCGCGTGCAGGTACAGCATTTTAAAGGAAAAAGAGATCCAGGGCCGGCATTTCGGCTTCAGGAAGAACCATGCCCGGTTGAGATTGCCGAGACAGAAGATACCATCGAGATGACTAGCGGTTCTCTTAAAGTGCGGGTACAGCGTAATCCATGGTCGATGTCGTTTATCAATGATCGCGGCCTCCTTACCCAAAGCGGCAACAAGGGCTTGGCATACGTGATCGACAACGGAGTTGCGCACATGCGGGAACAATTGGGCTTGTCGGTAGGCGAGTGTGTGTATGGGTTGGGTGAGCGTTTCACCTCGTTTGTGAAAAATGGACAGACGGTGGACATATGGAACCGCGACGGTGGCACAAATTCGGAACAGGCATATAAAAACGTGCCTTTCTACTTGACCAATCGCGGATATGGCGTATTCGTCAACCATCCCGAGCTGGTTTCCTACGAAGTTGGGTCCGAGGTTGTCTCGCGCGTACAGTTTAGTGTCGAAGGCGAATCATTGGATTACTTCATCATCAACGGGCCGACGCCCAAACAGGTGCTTGAACGTTATACATCGCTCACAGGCAAGCCTGCCCTGCCCCCCGCTTGGTCGTTTGGCCTGTGGCTGACCACATCATTCACCACCAATTACGATGAACAGACGGTCAATCAGTTCGTCGATGGCATGGCGGATCGCAAGATTCCGTTGCGCGTGTTTCACTTTGACTGCTTCTGGATGAAAGAATTTGAATGGTGCAATTTCGAATGGGATCGGCGGGTCTTTCCAGATCCCGAGGGGATGCTCTCGCGGCTGAAGGCAAAGGGCTTGAACATCTGCGTCTGGATCAATCCATACATCGCACAAAAATCACCATTGTTCGACGAGGCGGCTGCTCTTGGCTACTTGCTGAAACGGCCGAACGGCGACATCTGGCAATGGGACCTATGGCAAGCAGGCATGGGCATCGTAGACTTCACCAACCCCGCGGCGTGCGCTTGGTTTGCAAACAAGTTGAAGCGGCTCATCGACATGGGCGTCGATTGTTTCAAAACAGACTTCGGCGAGCGCATTCCGACAGATGTCGTTTACTATGACGGATCAGACCCGCTGAAGATGCATAACTACTACACGCATTTGTACAATCAGGTGGTCTTTAATACGCTTAAACAACACGTTGGGGAGCACGACGCCGTCGTCTTCTCACGATCCGCCACGGCTGGTGGTCAACAGTTTCCCGTGCACTGGGGCGGCGACTGCAGCGCGACCTATGAGTCGATGGCCGAAAGTCTGCGCGGCGGGCTGTCGCTCACGCTGTCGGGTTTCGGCTTTTGGAGCCACGACATCGGCGGATTCGAGGAGACGTCGACGCCGGATTTATATAAGCGCTGGACAGCGTTCGGCCTGCTCTCCAGCCACAGCCGACTGCACGGCAATGCATCGTACCGCGTGCCATGGATTTACGACGAGGAGGCCGTTGACGTCCTGCGCCATTTCACAGAACTCAAGTATCGCTTGATGCCATACCTATACGCGGCCGCCAAAGAAACGGCTTGCACGGGCATCCCCGTGATGCGTGCCATGTTGCTTGAATTCCCGGACGATCCGGCATGTGACTACCTGGACCGGCAATACATGCTCGGCCCGTCGCTGATGGTGGCACCCGTGTTTCAGGAGGACGGCTTCGTTTCGTATTACCTTCCACACGGAACGTGGACGCATCTGTTGACTGGCGAGGTGGTTGTGGGCGGCTCGTGGCGACGTGAGCGGTATGATTATTTTAGCCTGCCGCTATTTGTGCGGGAAAACTCGATTTTGCCCTTCGGGTCACGAGTGGACCGCCCTGATTACGAGTTTGCAGATGGCGTCGAGTTTCACGTGTTCCAAGTGCAAGAGGGGGCTGTGGCGACCTTCACATTGTATGGAGCCGCTGGCGGCGCTGAGGGATCGCTCAGCGTGAAACGGCGTGGAGGCGTGATCGAGCTGGTGCCAGACGGCCTTGCAAAGCCGTGGACCGCTTGTTTGCGCGGGGCATCTACTCAAGTGGCAACAGTCGACGGTGGAACCGTGGAACAGACGAAACTTGGGCTGCGGGTTACGCCAGGCCATCCATCGCACGGTGTGACCATTCGACTACAGGTTTGAACGGACAACCTGACGGTATGTGCCGAATGTTAACGATACTGAAAAACATGGCCCGGTTGAATGTCGGGCCATGTTTTCATTCGAGCTGATAACGCACTTTAGGCAACGTCGTAGCCAGCGTCTTCAATAGCTTCCTTCAATTGCTCCACCGTTACCTTTGTATCGTCAAAGGTGACGGTCGCCTGATGTTGTTCCAAACTGACGTCGACGTTTTGCACACCTGCAATCGCGTACAACGCCTTGGTGACGGACTGAACGCAGCCCGAGCAAGTCATGCCTTGGATGGCGATGGTTGTTGTTGTAGCCATGCAATACCCCCCTTTCTTGCCTTCCTTATGTTCGATGAAAAGTATGATCGCGAAGCTCTCGGCTTCAATAACCATCCCCCTTCGTCGCGAGATGGGCGCGCTTGAGCAGAAGACTGTTGGATACGACCGATACGGAGCTGAGTGCCATCGCAGCGCCAGCAATCATAGGACTCAACAGACCGATAGCGGCAAGCGGGACACCAAGGATGTTGTAGAAAAATGCCCAGAACAGGTTTTGGCGAATCTTTCTCATCGTCAGGCGCGAGAGCAAGATGGCACGAACAACGCCGTACATCTCGGATCGCACGAGTTCGATATCTGCAGCTTCGATGGCGACATCTGCACCCGTACCCATGGCAATGCCGATATCTGCCGCCGCCAACGCAGGGGCATCGTTAATCCCGTCGCCCACCATGGCCACGATTCGACCTTGCTCCTTGAGCTCCTTGACTTTCGTCGCTTTGTCCGCAGGCAGGACACCTGCGATGACCCGCTGGATCCCCACCTGACTCGCCACCGCATGTGCCGTGCGCGCATGGTCTCCCGTGATCATCCATACGTCGATGCCCATACGAGCGAGTGCCTGCACAGTCCTCTTGGCATCTGATTTAATTCGATCCGCGATACCGAGGACACCCGCGAATGATCCGTCGATGGCAACGCAAACCACGGTCTTCGCCTGTTCCTCTAAATTAGCAACCATCGTCGGGTTAAGCCCTGCGATACCCTGTTGCTCAAGCCAACTGATCTGACCAATCAAAACTTGATGTGCCTGGACGGTACCGATAATGCCACGCCCTGGAATGGCCTCAACGCCAGTCGCTGCCGTATCCGCAATACCGCGCAGATTGGCGTACTCGGTCACCGCTCTCGCGAGGGGATGTTCGCTTTGCGCTTCCAACGCTGCCGCAAATCGGATCAATTGGTCGCTATTCATTCCTTCTGCAGGAAGAACATCCGTTACACTAGGTTTGCCTTCCGTGATCGTCCCCGTTTTATCAAGAATCACCGCATTCACCTTGTGTGCCAGCTCCAAGTGTTCGCCGCCCTTGATCAAGATCCCGAACTCCGCCCCTAGGCCTGTTCCCACCATGATCGCGGTTGGAGTCGCTAAGCCTAGTGAACACGGACAAGCGATAACCAGTACCGCAACGGCCGCCAGGAGTGCGTGGCTCCACGTGCCAAACACACCCCAGAGAAGAAACGTCACGACCGCAACACTCAACACCGTTGGCACGAAAACACCTGAAATCTTGTCGGCCAACCGTTGCACGGGTGCCTTCGATCCCTGTGCCTGATCGACGAGTCGGATGACTTGTGCCAGTGCCGTGTCGGAACCCACGCGGGTTACCTGCATTGTGAATGCATTCAGCTGATTTACGGAGGCACCGTAGACTGGATCGCCAATTGTTTTGCTTACCGGTACGGACTCACCGGTCAGGAAGGATTCATCGATACTAGGAGAGCCTTCGACAATAAGGCCGTCGGCGGGTACTTTCTCCCCCGGACGGACGCGCAATACGTCGCCAACACGCAATTGCTCAACAGCTACGTCCACTTCCTGACCGTCGCGAAACACATGGGCCTCTTTTGCAGCAAGACCAGCGAGTGACTCCACGGCAGACGCCGATTGTTGTTTAGCCCGCGCCTCCAACAACTTACCCATGAAAATAAGCGTGATAACGGTTGCCGAGCTATCGAAGTACGTATCCGAATAACCCAAGGCAGCCAGAATTGTGCTGTACACGTAAGCGACAGATGTCCCCAAGGCCACCAGGACATCCATGTTTGCGGCACCACCACGCAGAGAATGATATGCACCTTGGTAAAATCTCCAGCCTACGTAGAACTGTACAGGGGTCGCGAGGGCAAAACTCAACCAAATTGGCAAAAGGGCATGCCCGCCAGCCAGCATCACAAACATCTGGATGACAAGCGGCAGTGTCAACACGACCGAGCCCCAGAACGTATATAAATCGCGGCGATACCTTGCTTGCCGGCGACGGCATTCGTCAACTTCATCGACGTTTTTCATCGCGACAGCGCCATACCCAGCCTTTTCAATGCGTGCAATAATGCCTTGCTCGTCGATCAGGCCAGGAACAAATGCTACGGTGCCCTTTTCGGACGCAAGGTTCACCTGGACAGACGCCACGCCGTCAGCGCGGCCCACAACCTTTTCAATGCGCGCCGCACAGGCAGCACAAGTCATACCAGCAATTTTGAATTCTGCTGTCCTCAAAGGAACGGCATACCCGGTTTTTTCAATTCGTTCTTTGACGGTACGCCAATCCATCCCTGGACCAACCACAACCATCGCTTTTTCCGAGGCGAGATTGACATGACATGACTGTACACCGTCTAAACGTGAAACCGTCTTTTCTATGCGTGCTGCACACGCGGCACACGTCATGCCCTCGACGGGCAAGACCAGTTCTTTTGCCCCTTGTTCCCCCATCATCAAGCACCCCCTTCAGTAAAGCCTTGTCGTGGAGATAGGCCTGTTGAGCCTGTATGGAAAAGCAAATCACTTGATAAACTGACGAATGACATCCATCAACTCGTCAATCTTTTCATCCTCCGATGTGTGGTGATGGATGGCATCTGCAACGCAACCGCGCGTATGGGCTTCCAGAATCGATAACGCAACTTTGTGCGTTGCATTTTTAATGGCCGCCAACTGCGTGAGTAGATCGACACAATACCGATCTTCTTCAATCATCTTCTGAACACCACGCACCTGTCCTTCAATCCGGCGCAGGCGTGTCAACAAATCCGCTTTTTCCTTCGCGTAGGGATGACTCATTCGATTCACCTCGTTCTCGTATGTACTATACCCTTGTATGGTATACGAGTCAAATTAACTTATTCATCCGACCGTCCTATAGGTGTCAAACGAAAAGAACACCAAAAGGCCGTACCGCAAGCGACGTTCGGTACGGCCGATTTGCACTTTGCCTCAGCAACGAGTTGGACTACTTACTTGGCCGAAAGGTACTGCATTTGATAAAAGCCACCCCAGGACCAAGGATTGGGCTGTGCCCCGGTGACACCCGTGCGCTCCAAATAATACGTCTCCCCGTAGAACAGCGGGATCGTATAGCCTTGTTGAATGAGCTGCGTCATCAATTTGGCCGCTGTGGAAGCGGAGGCAAACATGCTCGGACTGTTTTGGTACTCTGCTTGCCACATGCGCCAGTTCTTCACATCAGCAGACTCGTGTTGATCCCAGTACACTTGCACGTCGAGGCTGGATGTATTGATGCCACCACCACCAGATCCTTCGGTGTAAGGTGCGACGAACTTCCACGCTTGGACGTACGCCGCGTGCTTTGCCGTGGCAGATTTCGCCTGGTTCCAACTATTCACAATTTGATTCCACTGTTGCGTCAAGCTTAACGATCCCGGTGGATCCATGATGGCGCGCCACTGTGCCGGCTGTTGCGACGTCCACTTGTTAAGGTACGCAATATCTGCCTTCGCGGCTTTCACCAGCGCCGACCACTGGCTCCACTTCACACCCTCATTCGGGTTATTGGGATCGCCGTACTTTTTAATCGAAGCTGGATCATACGGCGTGTTGTACCACGGCAGGACGTGCTGTACAAATTGATTCGAGTAGCCGTAAGTACCTGGCCAGTAGACCCCTTGATCGCCGCCAAGGTTGAGAGACGCCGGATCGAGATCGTTTGTGCCACCAACGGCCACGTTGTAACCGGGCTGAATATTCTGCTGTGGACCGCCGTATGTCAAATTGCCCCAATCGGTTGCATTCAGTTGCACAATCTTTGTCTGAATCCCGAGGTTTTGCTGTAACTCTTCCTGCACCGCTTCGGCAACAGGCACAGACTGCGGGCTCGAGCTTGGTACCTCGGCGTACAGATAAATGGTGGGCAGGCCTTTGCCATTTGGGTATCCTGCTTTTGCTAGCAACTGCTTCGCTTCCGCAATATTTGTCGCTATACCCTTCTCATATTTCGCCGTTGGCCATCCAGGTACCGAGAACGTATTCGTAATGCCACCCATGCCGCCGAGCACGTCGTTCACGATTGGCTGACGATCAATGGCCATCGCAATCGCCTGGCGCACGGCCGGCTTATCCAATGGCGACGGCACAGCTGAGTTGTCGTATTGCAAGTAGGTAACACCGTAATCAGGTGCCTTGTGCATCTCCGACTGCAACTGACCATGGTTCTTGACATATTGCAGATCCGAGGTCGAACCAATAGTCGTGACATCGATTTTGTTCGCCATAAAATCCTCGACCGAAACGCTTGTCCCCGGCAGGACGTCGATCTCTTTGGCGCTACCGAAGTTCACCTCACCCGGATGGCCCACATACTTCGGATTGCGCACGAGGATGAGCGGACCGTTTGCTTGGAACGACTTCACCGTGTACGGAGCATCGCTGACAAAGTACTGTGGCAAAAACCAGTTGGTTGGATGCGCCTTGGCCACCTGCTCATTGATCGGCATCGATCCCGCTTCAGCGAGATCGCCCAAGATATAGTGCGGTGCGGAAGTGGTGATTTGCAGCGTATAGTTGTTGATCACCTTGAGTCCGACGGCGCTTGCCGGAACGGTCCCGGCGTGATAGGCGTATGAATTTTTCACGACGTTAAGCACGCTGAGCCATAACTGGCCGTTCGGATTAGACGGGGACATCTGGCGCATATACGCGTAATAGAAGTCCTGCGCCGTCACCGGCTGACCATTAGACCAGCGCGCGTCTTTTCGCAATGTAAAGGTCCATGTTAAGCCGTTGTTCGACAACTTGTAACCAGCAGCGATTTTGGGCACGATTTCATTTTTTTGTTTGTAGCCATAGAGTCCTTCCATGATGGTGCCCTGATCGACGAGAATCTGTGCACCCCATTGGGACGGATCGAGCGATGTGAGCGATGTCCCCGTTGGTGCTGAAATGCGGACGACACCGTTGTTTACGCTCGGGCCAGCAGATACACTCGCCGCAGGCACTGCTTGCGCTGTCATCGGAACGCCGCCATCGCCGTCCCCCCTCGTCACCAAGATGACCACCCCGGCAGCAATGACGCCTGCCGATACCAACAATCCTGCCGCTTTCTTGCGCGATCTCGGCACAAAGACCACCCTTTCTTCTGCGATTCGCTGCGTATGCAACACCGCCCAACCCGATAGCGCTTTCACCCAAGAGCAATTCTTTACGAAAACCAAATTCGCCTGGCGCTCTCCAGATGCACAGTTCAGGTGGGACGCGGGCTGTTGAATGGAATTATAATCACGTCTTTGCAACCTACACCTAACGATTCTGATGCAAAGTGGTATCTTTTTGACATTTTCGCTCTCTTTTCCGATACGTCTATCTACTTGACAGAGAAGGTCTTCTCGACCATCCTGAAGAACGGATACGTTGAAATTTTCTGGTCAATGACTCATATCCTGAAAGCGCTTGCGAATGGGGTGATGCGCCTTGGATGTTCGCGATCTGCTTGAAACGCGCACACACGGGGATACGATGTTCCACCTGCAGGTATATGAAGTCGTTCTCACGCGAGGCCCTTATCAGCAGACCGTCAACTTACATTGGCATGCGGAAACTGAATTTGTGTTGGTCACCGAAGGTACCGTGCACTTTCGCGTCGGCCACCAGACGTTTGACGTCCCGGCAGGCCAGGCGGTGCTCGTCAACAGCGAAGAACTGCACAGCATGATTGCACCAAACGATGCCCCTAGCGTGTGCCAAGCTATTGTCTTTGACCTGGAGCTCCTCTGTAGTAGCGGATACGACCGCATCCAGCATCAGTTCATACAACCGCTGATCGACAAACGGCGTCGTTTCCCTGCCCGAATGAAAGTGAAATGGCCTTTCGAACAACGGATTGTCGAACAACTGTATGAAATCGTTCGGTTGTATGGCACAAAGGTTACCGGCTATGAACTTTTCATAAAGGCGTGTCTTTATCAAGTCATCGCCGAACTTGTCACGCATGACATGCTCTTGGGGGATTGTAGCAGCCAACACCTCGACGATGAGCGTTCCGCCCGGCTCAAGAGGGTGCTCACCTATATCGAGGACCATCTTGGTGAGCGCCTGCGGCTCGAAGACTTGGCCGCGCAGGCTCACATGAGCGAAGGACACTTCTGCCGCTTTTTTAAAGAGATGACGCAGCAAAAGCCTATGCAGTATATCAATGAACGCCGAGTCAATCTGGCCGCAAGACTCTTACAAGATCCCCACCGCAGCATCACATCTGTTGCCTTGGAACTCGGATTTCATGACGTCAGCTACTTTATCAAGGTGTTCCGGGCACACAAACACTGTACACCGCTGGCCTACCGAAAACGGCTGCCCCAACACCTGAGCAAAGACAGCACATAAGTAAAGAAATCTGACATACCTATTCTATCAGTTGATATTTCACACAGGGAGTGAAAGCAATGGCTCGCTATCCACTGATTCATCCTAAAGTAAAGGGCTTCTTACACGGAGGTGACTACAATCCAGAGCAATGGCTGGATCGCCCAGATATTCTCGAGGAAGACATTCGGTTGATGAAGCAAGCGCAGTGTAACGTGGTCTCGATTGGCATTTTTGCATGGGCTGCCTTAGAACCTGAAGAGGGCGTCTATCGGTTCGAATGGTTGGATGATGTACTGAATCGCCTTGCCGCGAACGGTATTTTCGCACTCTTGGCTACCCCCAGCGGTGCACGTCCTGCTTGGATGTCGGCAAAATATCCAGAAGTGCTGCGCGTCGAAGCAAATCGTCAGCGCAACTTGCATGGTCAGCGCCACAACCACTGTCCAACGTCGCCCATCTGCCGTAACAAGGTGCGCGAGATGAACCACCGCTTGGCCGAGCGCTATGCTCACCATCCGGCGGTCATTGGCTGGCATGTGTCCAACGAGTACGGCGGTGAATGTCATTGCCCACTTTGTCAAAACGCGTTTCGGGCGTGGCTGAAACAGCGCTATGGATCCCTCGAACGGCTGAACCAGGCTTGGTGGACCGCGTTTTGGAGCCATACCTACACCGATTGGTCACAAATTGAGTCACCTGCACCTCATGGAGAGAACCAAATTCACGCGATGAACCTGGACTGGAAGCGGTTTGTTACGGCCCAGACAGTCAATTTTTGCCGCAACGAGATCGAACCACTTAAACAAATCAATCCCAACTTACCGGTGACGACGAATTTCATGGGCACCTACCCAGGTCTTGATTATTGGCAGTTTCGCGACGTGCTCGATGTCATTTCGTGGGATAGTTACCCCCTTTGGCATCGCGAATCGACGCTCATCGGCGAAGCGGTACGCACGGCGATGATTCACGATCTCAATCGATCTCTCGGCGGCGGGCAGCCCTTCCTGCTGATGGAGAGTACACCGAGCGTCACCAATTGGCAGCCCATCAGCAAGTTGAAACGTCCAGGCGTTCACTTGCTAACATCCCTTCAAGCCATCGCCCACGGCGCCGACTCGGTTCAGTACTTTCAGTGGCGCAAAAGTCGCGGATCCTGCGAGAAGCTGCATGGTGCCGTGGTCGATCACGCAGGTCATGCCAACACCCGCACGTTCCGCGAAGTATCAGAGGTAGGCGACATGCTGCAAAAGATCAGCGAGATCGCAGGCACGAGTCCAGAGGTACAGGCGGCCGTGATTCTCGATTGGGAGAACCGATGGGCCATCGAAGATGCAAAAGGTCCACGAAACGCGGGAATGCATTACGAGCGCACGGTCATCTCTCACTATCAAGCATTGTGGGAACTTGGCATTCCGACCGATGTCATCAACATGGACTGCGACTTTTCTCGCTATAAGCTGGTGATCGCACCCATGCTGTACATGGTACGCCCAGGCGTGGCGGATCGGCTGCGCGCGTTTGTGCATAGCGGTGGTACCCTCGTTGCAACCTATTGGTCAGGTGTTGCCGATGAGAACGACTTGTGCTTTCTGGGCGGGTTTCCCGGGCCACTACGAGACATCCTGGGCATCTGGTCAGAAGAAATCGATGCTCTATACGACGGAGAATCGAATCGAGTCGAATGTTGCCCGGGCAATATCCTAGATCTCTCTGGCTCGTACAAGGCGTTTGAGCTGTGTGAATTGATACACGCGGAGACAGCAGACGTCTTGGCCACCTATCAAGAGGATTTTTATACGGGCCGCCCGGCTGTGACGGTGAACCATTACGGCGAGGGCGTAGCCTATTACGTGGCGGCGCGATTGGAAGATGCATTTCAGCATGACTTCTTCCAAGCGGTCGTGCAGGCCAGTGGGCTCGAGCCTGTCGTTCGCTCGCCACTGCCCGCTGGCGTTAGCGCACAGGTGCGAACGGACGGGGCCCTAGATTACGTATTCCTGATGAATTTTACGCCCGTCGAAGCGAGCGTGCTGTTGGATAACAGAGCGTACGAACCGCTGTTTGGGACGGCACCCGAGAACGGCCATGTGGTTTTGCCCGGGTATGGCGTCTCCGTGCTCAAGCGGGCACACATAGCGAGTGCATCGTATTCCTCTTGACGTAACACTCAGATGTCTGTGAACCGTTCCAACTCGTTGTACGCCGGAATGCCGTGCGCGACAATGTCCAGGCCTTCTTCCTCTGTGTCGATCGCGACACGCAGGCCGATGGTGCGCTTCAGTGCGAGGCCAATGGCGAGCGACGTCAACAGCCCCCAACCGGCGTACACGAGACAACCGAGCAACTGTACCAACAGCAAATGAACCGATCCTGTCGTGAAGAGACCATGCCCCGTGTCAAACAGGCCAACGCAAAACGTCCCCAACACGCCGCCGGCACCATGGACTGCGAAGGCACCAACGGGATCGTCCACCTTCCACGTGTCCAGCCAGCCCGTTGCAAACACGACTAGCACGCCGGCGGCCAAGCCAATCACAATGGCCGCCCAATGGCCGACGTACGCACAACCCGCTGTAATCGCGACCAATCCGGCCAAAACACCGTTGATGGTCATACTCGGATCCGCGACCTTGAACTTTGTCATCGTCAGCAGGACGGCAGAGACGCCACCCGCGGCCGCGGCCAAAACGGTGTTTAATGCAATGCTCGGAAGGAGTACATTGAACGCACTAAGCGTACTTCCTGCATTGAAGCCAATCCAGCCAAAGCAGAGAATAAAGGCTCCGGCAGAGGCAAGCGGAATATTGCTTGGCGCAAACACGTTGACGCTACCATCGGCGTTGAATCGCTGACTGCGTGGCCCGACCGTGTAGGCGAATCCCAGGGCCATAAAGCCACCCATAGCATGAATGGCTGCCGAACCTGCGAAATCCTCCATGCCCAGATTGGCCAGCCAGCCATTCTGCCCCCACACCCAGTGCGCCGAGATGGGATAGATGAGTGCACAGACCAGTACGACGATCACGACATATGCCGAAAATTTCATTCGCTCCGCAACTGCCCCGGAAATGATGGACGCAGTGGCGATGGCAAAGCCTATTTCAAACAGAACGAACGCCGCCTGTGGCAGGTGAGCCGGCGCAATAAGGCTGCCCAAGCCAATGAGATGAGCGTGATCGCGCCCGAACAGGAAATGGACGCCCACTACATAAAACGCAAGAACTCCGAATGTAAGGTCGACAAACACTTTCATCGTGACGTTGACCGCATTCTTGGTGCGTACGAAACCCGCCTCGAGCAGGCTGAAGCCGCCCTCCATGAAGAGGACCAGGCCGGCGGCCAGCACGACCCAGATAGCGTTGAGCGCGGTTTGTACAGACAACAACTATTTGTCCTCCCTCTTCTGGTTCAACTCGTCGATGGTCTCGTCCACGTCCCCCGTGCGAATGTTATATGCTTCGAGGATGTCATAGACAAAAATCTTCCCATCGCCTGTTTTGCCCGTTTGTGCCGCATTGATAATGGCGCGGATGGTTGGCTGAATATAGTTGTCTGACACCACGATCTCCAGCTTGATCTTCGGGTGCAGATTGATGTCGTACACGTGGCCGCGGTAGACACCGACGGCATCCTTTTGTTGGCCGCGTCCCTGCACCGGAATCACCGTGAATCCAGACACGCCAACCTGACGCAGCGCCTTGATGGTGGGCTGCAACTTTTCCGGGCGAATAATGGCGTCAATGCGTTTCAAACAAACTTCCTCCTCAATCGTACAACCGGCATAAGGACTATCCCATTCCCTGCCCGCTGTAACTGTTTAGCAGTGTACTTGTCTGATTCGGGTTTGTCCATGGCGTATGTAAGCTTTCCTAACATACCCGCAGCATAAATTGCGAAATCGTCTGAATTGGACTACCCTTGCGCTAGCATATAGCATATTCGCCACACAACAAAAGGGCCCTGGACAGGCAGGGCCCTTGCACAAAACCATCTTTCGATTAGGGTTCCACGCGCAATCGAATGACGTTCCAAGACAGTTTGGGTAATGGAGCGAAGAGCAAGCCGCCATCGACCTTTGCGCCTTGTACGTGCTGCGGTATCACTTCCTGCGGCTCTGCTTTCGTGTTCGCCGCTTTCAAATCCGAATGCACAAGCACCGTATGCTCGATCACGCTGGCTTGAGAAAACCCGCGGATGTCGCATTCCAACTCGATGCCGCCATCTTGCGAGCGGTTGACCGCAAAAATGGTCAACTCTCCGATGTCCTGGTTCCACACTGCAACGCTCTCGACCAGCGGCACGTCGGTAAATTCCTTACAATCGTACTTCGGCGATTGTAGCGAGCAATGCATCACTTTCCCTCTGCCGTACCGCGAAGCGTGCAAAAAGGGATAGTAAATGGTCTGTTTCCACGACACCCCGCCGTTCTCCGTCATGATGGGCGCAATCACATTGACCAACTGAGCAAGGCACGCCATCTTCACCCGATCCGCATGGCGCAAAAGCGTGATCAACAAACACCCGACAACGAGCGCATCTTCGAACGTATAAACGTCCTCCAGCAACGGCGGGCCAACCTGCCACCGTGCCACTTGTTTACCGCGAAGCGTGCAAAAAGGGATAGTAAATGGTCTGTTTCCACGACACCCCGCCGTTCTCCGTCATGATGGGCGCAATCACATTGACCAACTGAGCAAGGCACGCCATCTTCACCCGATCCGCATGGCGCAAAAGCGTGATCAACAAACACCCGACAACGAGCGCATCTTCGAACGTATAAACGTCCTCCAGCAACGGCGGGCCAACCTGCCACGGTGCAACTTGTTTGTCCGCGTCGTTTGAGTGAAACCACACATTCCACTCGTCAAACGAGATGTTGATGGTCTTCTTGCTGCGTTTTTTCGCTTTGACATAGTCACATGTCGCAATCACCGAACGGATGAAATGGTCCATATCGAGTGATTGGGCAAGGTACGTCGCGAGGTCATTCTCGCGATTTCCGTAGTAGCTGTGCATTGAAATATACTCGACGTGATCGTATGTGTGTTCGAGGACAATTCGCCCCCAATCGGGAAACGTAGACATCTTCGAGCCAGAACTACCACATGCGACGAGCTCTATCGACGGATCGACCCATTTCATGACCTTAGCCGCTTCTTCAGCGATCCGCCCGTATTCTTCGGCCGTTTTGTGCCCAATTTGCCAAGGCCCATCCATCTCGTTGCCCAGGCACCACACCTTGATGTCGTGTGGCTGTTCATAGCCATGCGATTTTCGCAGATCGCTCCAATAACTGCCGCCAGGATGATTGCAGTACTCGACAATCTGCTTCGCTTCGTCGATACCACGCGTGCCAAGATTGACAGCCATCATGACTTCGGAGTTTGCTCGCTTGGCCCACTCGACAAATTCGTTGACACCTACACGATTGGGTTCCAAGCTTCGCCAAGCGAGATCGAGTTGGGCGGGCCTGGACGCAAGCGGCCCCACCCCGTCTTCCCAACGATAACCTGACACAAAGTTGCCTCCCGGGTAGCGCACGATGGGCACCTGGAGTTCGCGCACCAGTTCGAGGACGTCCTGACGGAAACCCATCTCGTCGGCAGACGGGTGGCCAGGCCCGTAAATCCCCCCATATACGGCGCGCCCGAGATGCTCGATGAACGACCCGAACAACCTTGGATCGACATCGGCGAGCTGGTACTGCGGATCAATCGTCATGCGTGCAATCGACTTGGACATTATGCATTCTCCTTGTGGTATAGAGATAACAAACTCATGGTTACAGCTTGATACTACCTTGTGTAAGCCCCGTCACAATGTGTTTGCGGAATACAATGAATCCAACAATCATCGGAATAATGGAAATTAATGAACCAGTAATAACAAGTTGGTACAACGGTAATGACTGGTTCGCAGCAGCGGTATTGATTAAGCTGAGTAGCGATTCGATACCCACAGGCAGTGGGTACAATGATTGGTTATGCAACAGGACGAGTGGCAGGAAAAAGTTGTTCCACGTCCCTATAAAGCTGATTAAAAATAGCGTCGAAAGTGCCGGTCGAATGATGGGTAAGACAATCATCCAGAATGTGCGACCTTCTGAGGCACCATCGACTTTCGAGGCCTCTATCATTTCATTCGGCACGACGTCGCGGATATAAATGCGTAAGAAGTAAACCCCAAACGGGCTCGCAATTAGCGGGAAAATCACACCCAGATAAGTGTCTACCAAGTGAAGGGGTTGTTCGACCACGAAGAGCGGTATAGCCGTCACTGTACCAGGGATCATCATGGACGCAAGAATCACAAAAAACGTAATATTTCGTCCCCGGAATTTGTGCTTAGCCAAGGCGTACCCTGCCATCGAGCAGATCACGCACGTGCAAATGGCGACACTCCCAGCATAGATAATTGAGTTCACGAACCATCGCACATAAACTCCGCCGCTATACGTAAAAAGGAGCTTCAGATTTTCCCACAGCACAATGTGCGCCGGAAAGCTAAAAATCCCGGTGGATGACAGCTCAGCCTGTGTTTTAGTAGAAGCCACCAATATCCAGACTACCGGAATCAAAAAGTAGAAGGCCAGTACAAGCAGCACTACAGTGACGACAAAAGTTACAAACGACTTGAGGACGGAAGATGGCCGTACCCTCGACTCTACTCGAGGCAGGGACTCCCTACCCAGCTTGACCTCCAGCATACCCCATCACACCCCCGCCACTAATGCTGTCGCCTGTCGACGTTCAGCCGCTCGATTGAACAGCCTGGTAACCATCATGACGACGACGGAAATAGCGATGGTAATAGCACCTAATAAGACAGAGAGTGTGGCCGCATAGGGCAGATTGGTCAATGAGAACGCCATGTTATAGATGTCTAGGTTTGGAGCGAACGTTTGGGATACCGGAGTTAAAGCCTCCAGCAAAAAGGGTTCGTTGAACAACTGCATGGAACCAATAAAACTTAACACGATTGTCATCACAATTGTTGGTCGCAGTAGTGGGATTTTGATGTACCAAGCGAGTTGCCACTCGTTGCAACCGTCCATTCTAGCGGCTTCATAAAGTTCATTAGAAACACCGGTTAACGATGCCGCATATAATGTCATGTTATATCCGGCCCATTCCCACGTTGCTATGTTCACGATGCTGTACAAAAATGCCCCCGAGGCAAGAGGATCAAAGTGCAACATTTGCAACAGCGGATCTAGCGGTTTGGAATACAGAAACCCCCACATAATGGATGCAAATACGCCGGGCACCGCGTACGGAAGGAAGTAGACAAGGCGAAAGAAAGCCTTGAACTTCGCATACCTAGTGTCGAGCAGAAGTGCAAGTGCCAGGGATAGAGCCAACATGATGACGCCTTGTATTATCGCGTACTTAATAACGTTCAACACCGATCCCCAAAATGCTGTATCTTGAAAAGCATTGGCGTAATTCTGGAAACCCACGAAATAGGAATTCCCCATGCGATGTATGAACAAACTGGTGTAGAATGCATAGACCATCGGTACAATCAAAAACGCCACGAATAACAGCAAAAATGGTAGCATGAATGCCCACGGGGACAGCCTCTTCCCCAATGTTGAGTCCATTACGCTGGTCACTCCCTTCTGCGGAGCCAATCAGGGCGCCCAAAGCCAGAGCGCCCAATTCCATATCAGGTAGACACGTTGTATCCTTGCGAACGGGCGTAATTTACTACTTGCTCTTGTACCTTGGTCAACGCCTGCGCAACCGTTTCTTTTCCGGCGAATGCATTTCCGATCTCAGTTTGAAGCTCGTTGAAGACATAGCTACTCCATGGGCTCCATTGGAATTTCGGATTCACACGTGATGACTCTTTCTCAAAAACATCGACATTCGCTGGCTGATTGTCGAGCGCCGGATTCTTCGCCTTAAATTTCGCCAAAGTGAAGCCTGCCGTGGCAGCTGGGAATAGCCCGCCTCCTCCATCCTTGGGGGGTGCAACATCGTGGGGGAGTTCCGCCGAACTCGCATTCACGAAGGCTGCAAAAATCGCCGCGGCTTCTGGATATTTTGAAGCCTTTGTAACCGCCTGAACCGACCCTCCCCAGTCACCGTCCATGACGTTACCCGGAGTCCATTGTGGGATAAGTGCCGCGTTCCACTTATGCTGAGCCAGGTTATGGTCATATGGAACCAGCGCTTCGCTATCAAACCAAGCCGACCCAATCGCGGTCGCGTACATCCCATTATTCAGATTCTTTTCCCAGGCTGGAGTAAAGTCTGAGATGTTCTGCACAGCGCCGTCTTTGACGAGGTTTTGCCACATAGAAAACACCTTTACAGCTTGCGGCGTGTCGATATCAACCTTCCAGTTGTTCCCCGAACCCTGGAAGGGAATTACGCCCGCTTGCCAAAGCAAACCAAACATCCACTGTCCATCGGTATCAGAAAAGTACGAAAAATATTGTTTCGGATCTTTTTTGTGAAACTGCATTGCTTCCTGCTCAAATTGTGACCAAGTAGTCGGCACAGCCAAGTGATACTTTTCGAACACGGACTTTTGGTAGAAGAGACCCATCGGGCCAGTATCCTCAGGAATACCGTAAACTCCACCACCTGAAGAAACCTGACTCCACGTCCACGGAGAAAATTTGCCCTTCAGATTCCCAACATAACTAGAAATATTTTGTAGCGAGCCCGTGGAAATATACTGAGGCATCATATCAAACTCCAACATCACAACATCCGGTATGCCGGAACCCGCTTGAACAACCGTGCTAAACTTCTGATACTCAGTCGCCCCAGCACCAGCGTTCACTAGTTTAACCTTAATATTTGGGTAATACTTCTCAAAGATGTTGACTTCCGCCTGCGCATTTGGTACCCACGCCCACCAAGTAAGTGTCGCCTTTTGCGTATATTTCGGCAACGACAATCCGGCTACTGAATTTGTTTTCGGAGTTGTAGAACCTTCCATCTGCGCGGAAGAAGATCCGCTGTTTCCGGTATTGCTCGACGCATCGCCGCACCCCACCAATGTAACGCTTACGGCACCTACGATTGAACTCAGTAAGGCTATCCTGCGATATTTCACACCGATCCCCCCGTCCATAAAAATCCAACCGTACAAGTTAGAGCACTCGATTGCTTAGAGTCGTATCACCTCCACAACGTTCAGTAGTCGGTGCAAGCAGGTTTCAGATAATCCATATAAACCAATTTTATACGGACTAAAATAAACAACCAATCACACCGACCAACAGGCTTTGTATGCGCTTTCTAATAAGGATCATAGCGAAGAACCCATGGGTAGTCAACATGAATTTTATATAAACAAAAACTGTTTTTGATTTATGTAAAATAATTGACGAGCTTTGTCGATTGAGAATCCGCTATTGCTCTATCCTCCTGTATCACGCTTCGTGGCGGTGTAAGACGCGAACGGTGATGTCACTCTGATAGTGCCCAAAGCTCCTGCCGTAAATCGTTAGTCCACCGATGTGTTCTGCCTTCTCCGGTACCCCAATTCGAAGTTTGATTTCATGTTTATCGAAAGGCTGTAAATCGTCAATTGTTACGTCGGATATACGACATCCATCAATGAACGAGCCGTTTCGATTTACTCGAACCAGTTTTAGAACCCCATGTTGGTTCAAGTGTGGAGGCCACCAGTCTGGATTTTGTTTACCTCGTTCATCACCAAAATCACCCGGACTCGTCCAATAACCCAGTTCGACACCGTTAATATAGAAATAAATATCGGACGGAAAATCATTGTTGTATGACGGTGCCTCCGAAGATAGTTCCGCAAGAATTTGGATTTCCTCCACCCTACGCCCAGGCTTTATGTAATTCGGAATCCAGTATTCTAGATACCCCTTTGTAAGCCATACAATCTCCGCATTAACATGTTCGGGATCTGCAAAGTAGCGGGGATCATCGAAGTCGCCGATGATGCTGTTTTTGGTCGCAAGACCACAGGTCGGCTCGACATCGAAGGCCACATAGTGCCCTACCTTGATATCTACCTCATATAGATTGTCATGCGGCTCTTCGACATCTATGTCGATTATGATTTTTTTCTCATTTAAGAAACAAAACTTTTGCAATCCATGTTTAGCACCGGTAGTCTCAGTCACTAGTAAACCACTTTCTTCCAATTTGCGCACATGTTGCGTAATAGCGCCATTTGTAAGATTTAATCTTTTCGCTATTTCATCCAAATTCAACCGTTCGTGATGTAGAAGCAACATCAAAATCTCTACGCGAACCTCCGAGCTTAGCGCCTTGAAGATGTGCATACTAGAACGCAAATCCTTTATGTGGATCACACAGTTCACCTCAGGCATACGTTTATTTCATATAATTATAAAATAAACGTATGCCAAATCCAAGTCATTCCTGCTGAAAGATTCCGTTATTGCAGCTTCAGTACACCACGTGCCTTTTCATTCAAAAACCGGAGCATCGTATATCGATTTCGCAGCCTGTAGGCACGTGTAAGACTCGCGGCCACCAAATGAGCGTCAATCCCGAGTTCTGCTGGCTCCTCGGCCCCGCCAACAAGCCGAATCCACGCGCGGAAATCGTCGGCCGACGGCAGACCTGCGAGCAAGCGATATACTGCTTCGACTTGCTCGCCACATCCTTCTTGTCCCGACTGGCCTTCTAAGCTCTGCATGGCCGCTAGCACATTCTTTTTGTACGTTTCTGCGATCACGGCGCTCGCCGCCCCCACCTTCAAGCCATGAAGCACCTGTGGTTTACCTGTTCGCAACAACTCCATCTCCCAATCATGAGACAGATGATGTTCACCTCCAGAGGCGGGATGAGACTGCCCGAACAATAGCATGGCAAGGCCCGATAGAATTAAAGCACGCATCAGGATGGAGAGCCCTTCCGGGCCACCAGCTCGAATCTCATGCACGTGATCGACACAAGTTTCTAAGGCCTTGGCTGTCAGTGTCGCAATCCACGGACAATAGGGCTCATCAGCAACCAGATGTCCAAAATTCCAATCGGCAAGCGATGTGAACTTCCCAATCATGTCGCCAAATCCAGACGCGGCCAACCGCCTTGGCGCCTGCACCAATACGTTCACGTCGGCGAACACCGCAATGGGTGCTTGTGTTTGGAATGTCTGCTTCACCCCCCGTACAATCAACGGCGCCCCCGCCGACGTGAATCCGTCGACCGACGCGGCGGTCGGAACTGAAATAAACGGTATCTTCATTTTAAAACTGCAAAAACGTGCGATGTCATGAACCGTCCCGGCACCGACCGCCAGTATCGCTTCGGTTTGAGGCGAGCATGCAAGAAAACCTTGCACGAGTGTCCGCTCATCAGCCACGACGTCGCCATTCATATCGGGCTCCATGATGCAGACACTCGAGGTCACAGCGAGCTCTTTCAGCCTATTGGCCAATTCCTGCCCCGCCGCTCGAAACGTGTTTCCATCGGCAAATATACATACATGTCGAAACGAAGATTGCACAAATGCCGCAGCCCGTTGCAAAGCATCCGGCTCCACGACAATTTCGCGAATCTCGATAGGATGATGCGTCAGCCCACATGAACATTCGGCTGCAAGGCGATTCAATTCCTCAATCGTCCAATCCATAGCGCACTCCACCCCCCCTTGGACACAATCAGGGCTTCACCACGCAGCCCTTATCTATCCGTCTGAAACGCATCACCGATAACACACTTCATTCCAGCGCAGCTCATTTTGAATGGAAACCGGATTCGTCGTCTGGTCGATCACGATGCATTCCACGCCTGCCATTTGCGCAAAATCCCGAAGTTGCTCGACGTGTACGCGATACGAAAAACAAGTGTGGTGCGCGCCCCCAGCCAAAATCCAACTCTCCGCAGCTGTGGATAGCGAAGGCAACGGCCGCCACAACACGCGTGCAACTGGCAATTTGGGCATGTCCCTATCGGGTTGTACCGCATCCACTTCGTTGACCACAAGGCGGAAACGATGCCCGAGATCGACGAGGGTCGCCTGCACGGCGCGGCCACTCGCCCCGTCGAACACAAGGCGTGCCGGATCTTCCTTACCACCAATCGATAGGGGGTGAACCTCGATACGTGGGCGCGTCGCTGCAATCGTCGGACAAACTTCCAACATATGTGCACCGAGCACCAATTCATGCCCCGGTTCGAAGTGGTAGGTGTAATCCTCCATGAAAGACGTGCCTTCGCCGCGCGCCATAACCTTCATCAAGCGGACGAGTGCCGCCGTCTTCCAATCTCCTTCGCCGCCGAACCCATACCCGTCTGCCATCAAGCGCTGTACGGCCAAACCAGGCAATTGCCGCAACCCATGCAAATCTTCAAAGGTTGTCGTGAATGCGTGAAATCCGCCCTCTTCCAGAAAGGCACGCAACCCTAGTTCGATACGCGCCTGCTCGCGAACCGCATCGCGCAGTGCCCCTTCCGATCGCGCCGCCGGATCAAAGTCGTACAACGTCTCATACTCGTCCATCAATTGATCGACCTGTTGCTCGGAGATAGCCTGAACGCGTTCGACAAGATCGCCAACGCCATAGCCGTTGACCGACCAGCCCAGTTGCAGTTCCGCCTCCACCTTATCTCCCTCGGTGACGGCCACCTGTCGCATGTTATCGCCAAAGCGAGCGACGCGGATCTGCCTGCTCTCCGCAAAGGCCGCCGCCGTCTGCGCCCAATCGCGAATACGCGCCTGCACGGCTTCGTTCTGCCAGTGGCCAACCACGACTTTGCGCGCAATGTTCATGCGGCTGACCATGAAGCCAAACTCGCGATCGCCATGCGCAGACTGATTCAGGTTCATAAAATCCATGTCAATGCTGTCCCACGGAATGTCACGATTAAACTGCGTATGCAGGTGCAACATGGGTTTGTGTAGCACCGACAAACCATGAATCCACATCTTTGCCGGAGAGAACGTATGCATCCAGACGATTACCCCCGAACAGCGATCGTCCGCATTGGCCTCGAGACAAAAGCGCCGAATTTCCTCCGAGTCTTTGAGCACGGCCTTAAAGGTAATAGCATGAGCCGGCTGGACGACTTGGGTAAGCGTCTGCGCGACCTCGCGGGCGTGTCGTTCGACTTCCTCCACGACCTCCGGCCCGTAGAGAAACTGACTGCCTACAGCGAACCAAAACTCATAAGACTTCAAATGCATGTTTGCATCCTCCATTTTGACGACTTGTTTGATACGCCGGAAGTCGCTTGGCCACAACCACCGTTGTCCGGACAAGTCAATGTGTGCTCACGCGATTCGTTTGCCCGTAATACGCATGGGCACCGTGTTTCCGGTAATAGTGTTTATCAAGGAGAAATTGATCAATGGCGGCCCAGTTCTCGTTCAAGCGAACCGTATTGAGCGCCATCTTTGCGACAATTTCAAGGACAACCGCGTGATAGACCGCATCCTGGGGATCTTTCCCCCAGCAAAACGGCGCGTGATTGGCGACGAGAATGCCTGGCATGGCTTTCGGATCGAGTCCCAACTCTGCAAAGGTTTCGACGATCACGTTGCCTGTCTCTAACTCGTAAGCCTGCTCCACTTCGGTTTGCGTCAACTTGCGAGTGCACGGGATATCCCCATAAAAGTAGTCCGCATGCGTCGTGCCTAAAGCCGGGATTGGCATGGCGGCCTGTGCCCACACCGTGGCCCACGGTGTGTGGGTTTAAACGTCCCCGCCGATTTCGGGGAATGCCTTATAGAGTACGAGATGTGTTGGCGTGTCAGAGGATGGGCGCAAATCGCCCTCGATGACGTTGCCGTCAAAGTCGACGACCACCATGTCCTCCGCCGTTAACTCTTCATAAGGCACGCCGCTAGGCTTGATGACCACAAGGGAATCCGCCCTTGAAATACCGCTCACGTTTCCCCACGTAAAGGTGACGAGTTCATGTTTAGGCAATGCGAGGTTGGCTGCCAACACCGCTTGTTTCAATTCCTCTAGCATACCGGCACCTCATCCTTTGTCGTTGCACTTTTCAGTTGCTTCAAAGCCTTCATCACGTTGTTCTCGCCGCGCCCGAAATAGTCATACAAGCGTGCATACTCGGCGTACAGCACGTCATAGACCTTCACGGCATCTTCTTGCGGCACATAGGCATCCGGCTTTACGCCCCCCATTTCGCGGGCGGCATCCTGGATGGAGTCGTAGCCACCATTGGTCTTGCCCGCCGCAACCGCGCCAAACATGGCCGAGCCCAACGCAGGCGTCTGCGACGATGCGCCAATGCGAATTGGCATGTTTAGCACATCGGCGTAAATCTGCATCATCAGGTCGTTCTTTTCGGCGATCCCGCCACAAGCATAGACCTCGTCGACAGGCACCCCGTGTTCGCGGAACGTCTCGACAATCATCCGCGTTCCAAACGCCGTCGCCTCAATCAACGCCCGATAGATTTCCTCCGGCTTTGTGGCAAGTGTCGCGCCAAGCAACATGCCAGTTAAATCGGCATCCACTAACGTCGAACGATTGCCGTTCCACCAATCGAGCGCCAAAAGCCCACTTTCACCGGGGCGCAAAGCTTTGGCCTTTTGGGTAAGCAACTGGTGAATACCTACCCCCTGGCGCTTCGCTTCTTCCGCATAACTGACGGGTACACACTGTTCGATGAACCATTCGAAATGGTCGCCGACGCACGACTGTCCAGCCTCGTATCCCATATACCCAGGGATAATCCCGTCCTCGACAACGCCACACATACCTGGCACCATGCGCTCTTCGGTCCCAAGCAAGACATGACACGTCGAAGTCCCCATGATCATCAGGAGTTTGCCCGGTTCCGTAATCCCTACAGCGGGCATTGAGACGTGCGCGTCGACGTTAGCAACGGCGACTGGCGTGCCTGGTTGAAGCCCTATGAGGTTGGCTGCCACCTCGGTTAACTCACCGGCGCGCGTGCCAATGGGCCGAATCTCTCCCCGCAACTTGTCGTCGATGACGTTTTCCAACCGCGGATCGAGCGCACGAAAGAAGTCTTGGCTGGGATACCCGTCGCGTTTGTGCCAAATGGCCTTGTACCCCGCAGTACACGAGTTGCGAACCAGCTTTCCAGTCAACTGCATAACGACCCAGTCTGCGGCTTCCACCATGACGTCTGCGGCATCATAAATTTCTGGCGCCTCATTGAGGATTTGCCATAGCTTTGGAAGCATCCACTCAGACGATATTTTGCCTCCGTATCGCGCCAAAAAGGTCTCGCCGCGAGAATTTGCGATCTCGTTCAGGCGATTCGCTTCGTCTTGTGCTGCATGGTGTTTCCAAAGCTTGACGTAGCTGTGCGGGTGGCTTGCAAACTCAGGACGCATACAAAGCGGCGTGCCGTCCGCTGCGATAGGCAACATGGTGCAAGCCGTAAAGTCAATGCCTATACCGATGACGTCAGCGGGTTCCACGCCAGCGGCTTGGAGGAGTTGCGGAATCGTCTCATGCAATACCTCCAAGTAGTCGCCAGGGTGTTGTAAGGCCCAGTCGTCTTCTAAGCGGGTCACGCCATCCGGCAAATACGCGTCCATGACGCCGTGCGTATATGCCTTCACAGCCGTCGCCACTTCACGACCCGTTCCTACTTCCACCAAAACGGCTCGCCCAGACTGTGTACCGAAATCGACCCCGATGCTGTACTTCGCCATATTCATCACCACAACCCATCGATTAGTGAAACCGCCCTCACTAACAAATTGTACTTACAACTACGAACGATAACAACGACTTATTCGTACAAGTTATCCCGAAAAATTGGCCTTTTGCACTGAATTCGGGTCTTGTGCGGAAGATCCCTTGCGCATCGAAGCCTTGCCACGCATCCAAAACTGTTCAATTTCCTCAAGCGACTTATTTTTCGTCTCCGGGACAAGCGTGCTCACAAACACAAAGCAAACTACATTGATAACTGCAAAGATCCAGAATGTATCGGCACCGCCAAGTCCATTGAGCAACATGGGCGTAAATTGACCAATGGCCCAGTTTGCGCCCCATAGGAAGATGGTCGCAACGCCTGCAGCTCGTGCCCGCAGGTGATTCGGAAAGATTTCCGGAATCATGATCCACGGGATAGGACCCATCGAAACGCTGAAGGCAGCGGTAAAGCCCATAATAAAGAGAATCAACCAGAAACCGTTGGAAATGTGGAAAAAGAACGTGGCCCCCATTAAAGCCATGAATATCGCCATCAGTGCGGAACCAATTTGCATGAGGCGGCGGCGTCCAACGCGATCGATCAAAAACACCGCAACGACTGTGAACACGACCCACATGGCACCAAAAAAGGCTTGGATGGAAAAGTCGGAGTTCAAACCGAAGCCAACCATTTTGAAGATTTCTGGTCCATAATATGTGACCGCATTCATGCCAATGACTTGATTGAACAAAGCAAGCAAAATGCCAACTACGAGCGCCTTGCGTAGACCTGGTTTCAGCAAATCGCCAACGCTGCTACTTGCTTCATTGCGCAGTGAGTCCTCAATGGTCTGCAACTCAGTCTTCGCGACGGACTCCCCGTTGATTTTCGTCAAGATAGCGAGGGACTGTTGACTGCGCCCGGCCTTAACCAACCAGCGCGGGCTTTCTGGAGCAAACAACAACACGAAAAAGAAAATCGCAGCTGGCACCGCACCGAGCCCAAGCATCCACCGCCACCCGGTGTGTGTGTCCCATGCGACGGTACCCGACCTTTGGATGAGGAAATTGGTTACATACGTTGCAGAAATGCCAATGATAGTAAGCAACTGATAGAGCGACGAGAGTGCACCGCGAATACGAGGGGGCGCACATTCGGAGATGTACGTGACCGACAGAGATGATCCCATACCGATGCCCAAACCACCAATGATACGTGCAACAATGAGTACGGTTACATCAGACGAAAACGCTGACACGATGGCTGCAATTGCAAACAAGAAAGCCGCTGTCATCAGGACCTTGCGCCGACCGATGCGATCACTCATGAAGCCGGATACACCAACACCTATCACACCGCCAATCATAATGCTGGATATGACAAGGCCTTGCATGAATGCACTCAGGTTATAGAGCGTTTTCAAGAACCCAATCGCACCAGAAATCACGGCCGTATCGTAACCGTACAGTAAACCCCCAAGAGCAGCTGCGCAAGAAATCATGACGACATATAGAGCCGAGCCAGTCTGGTGAGGCCTTCCTTGTGATATGGAGCGACTCATCGATAATTCCTCCTTCCGGGTACATCAAACTTCTCGCGAAACACAATTAACCATAGTCACCATGGGCAATAAACGACCGACTAGCCCCCTCCCGAATAGAATCCGTTTACAAATGTTCGGACGAATATTAGTTATACTGCATTTGTACGTACAACTTGTAGGATAATGCGCTTTATTGGCTTTGTCAATCCAAATTGATTTTGTGATGGTCCAGAGGCTTGGTCGAGGCAGCACCATACGCAAGGTTTTCCTTGGCAGATGTCGCGACAATATGAGGGAGTGTATAGCGGGGGCTGGCGATAAGAACATGCCCCAGACAGGGTTGCTAAAGCCCCGCCTGGAGGCTACACACAAAATCCCTAGAACGAGTTCACCTGCATGTTTGGGCCCTTAACCAGACCGCCATTTCGCCCGAACCGCGATTCCCCCATAAGAAATACGGAATAGCTCGTATCTGTGAAGACAGTTCCGACTCTGTCTCCGCATTCAATGGTCGATATAGTACGTCACTTGGCCACGCCGAGTCGTCGCGTCGAGTGGCATCGACATCGATCACGACAGCTTGCACACCCGCGACGTCGCACCGTTGTTCTCTAAGTTGTGCATGTGTGTCGATGGCTATTGCAGCGAGATTGGCTCCGTTGTCGGCCTCCTCCACGCAATAAACGATTGGCCCTCGCTCAATGGCAACCATTCCATTTGTGGCACGTACCTGTGGGTGGCTCACGACGAATGTAGCCTTCATGGGTAATTCTAACTCCACCACGTCGCCATCTTCCCAACTGCGCTCGATCGCGATGTAACCATCCTCCACGTGCAGCGTTGGCCCTGCCAATAAGCGCCCGTTAACCTTGATGTTAGGCTCATCTACACACCAAGCGGGAAGACGAAGGAGCATTGACATTTGTACAGGGCCGTCCGTTGCATTGACAAAAAACTTGGTGTTACCGTTCCATGGCAAGTCTGATAGTTGAGTCCGTATAATTGG
>NZ_JXBW01000050.1 GCF_001447355.1 Alicyclobacillus tolerans
AATCTCACGCAATTTCTCACAAGACGAAGCCCGTATGATTTTGTACATAAGACAAGTTTAGAAGCGTGTAAAGAGCGGAATCCGAAACCATATGTGCACGCCGTGTCGGATCGTCTTCATCTTTTACCAGCCGAAGACTTTCTGAGTCAATTTGATAAGTGGTTATATACCGAAGTGCCCGTTTCAAAACAAATGACCATTCTTCAAGACACTCTCGACACAGTGAAGGATGAGTATGATTATATCCTTATAGATTTACCACCAAATCTTGGTGGTCTTACGCTAAATGGAGTATGCGCCTCCGACTATTGCGTTGTTGTATGCCAATCAGAACCTTTCGCTTATGATGCGCTTGACAGGTACATGGAAATTGTCCAAGCAGCTCAGGAAAGAGTGAACTCCAACATTAAAATTGCTGGTATTCTCATCTCGCTGTTGGATGCAAGAACAGCCATCGGAAACTATATTACGGAACGTGTGAAGGAAGAGTATGAAGGTTTTGTTTTTAATACGGTAATCAGAAGGAAATCAAGAATCATCGAGTTTTCGGTAGAAGGAATTCAATTCAAGAGCAAGGCCGATCGCGAGGCATTAACTATGTACGAAGAATTTGTTGAGGAGTTGAAAAAGCGTGTCTCCCAGTGATAAAAAGAAGCGTTTTGAAAGCTTGATGCCATCCAGAACAGAAACACCACCACACAAAACAGAAGTGATTGACGGTTTAATGGGAGGAAATACACCAAACCCCAACACAGAACAAGTACACCGTGTAAGTACACTAAACACATATACAGAACACACAAACGAAACACCTTTACACCGTGCGAATACTGTACAAGAAATCAGTCATACTCCATCGGACGAAGAGCCACATAGCGTGCCTACGTCATTCGATATAGCGTCAAAGATGCGTGCTTATGAACAGGAAAAGAAAGCGAAGAAATCCTATGATGAGCTATACACAAAACACACCTTTGTAGTTCGCAGAGACTTGCTCGAACGACTAGAGAAACTATCGCGGAAACACAGTCGAGGCTTCAAAACGAAATTTTTGAATGAGATACTGGAAGCTGGGTTAAATCAACTCGACTCGACAACCCAGAACGAACGTTGACACATTGGTGGACAAACATGTCGAAATGCTTATTCACAGCGAATAGTCTTTGTGCTAGAATATCGATCATCACAGAGGAAAACTTCGCTGTTTGTGGAATGAACAACTTATACGTTTAGGCAATAAAAAAGCTCCGGTAGGTTCCCAGGCCCACCGAAGCTGTCACCAAGCGTTCTCGACCAACGCTGGAGACGTTTCTGCCTGTAATTATAGCATGCGACGAGTGTGGGTGTCTATAGAAAAGTCCTAGACACTACAGATTCTCAGCATAAATGAGCAGAGGCCGATTCCCAGTGATGCATGGTCGTAACTGGGTATCGGTCTCTTTTACTACTGTATTTTTCTTAGGTATATATCTAAGGACGGAAAATGAAAGAAACCCCGACTCGGTTTGGCGGCCAATCGGAGTTTCTTGTCCCATGTGTTGTTGTATAGGTTCAGTATATCACAAAACACTGACCATGCAACGTCTTCTTCAGTATATGCAGC
>NZ_JXBW01000051.1 GCF_001447355.1 Alicyclobacillus tolerans
GGATGATGGTGTATAAGTTTGTAAAAAACTCGCCGCTCTCTTTGCGCCCGCGGAATTCCTTGAGTAACAACCCGGCCTCAATCAATTCGCGCACAGCTCTCTGAATGGTGGACTTTGAGAATCCGACCTCTTCAGCCATCGTTCCATAACCAGGAAAACTTTGACCTTCGCTATCAGCACGACGGCACAGATAGATGTATACCGCCTTGGCATGACCACTCACACGCGTGTCATAGATTCGATTCGGAAATTGGCTGAACTCACTAATCCATCCCTTGCGAACCAACCCCTGAACCACCAAACAACCCCCCTATCGTTTGCAAACAACTAATTCCGGAAATTATCATTCCGTTTCAATCTCAAGAGGAGATATTTACGCCTTTACCTGTGAAATGTCTTGAATTACGCTTAATCTGACTCAAGAGGTAATATGGGAGGAAGAGTAATCGTAAAATAATACTTGAACTGAAACACCGTAGTAATTTGCCAATTTAATTTTTATATGGTCCCTTGGTATTCTTTTGGCGTTCTCATACATTTGGAGAGCGCTAACACTAATACCGATTGCTTGAGCTACTTCTTCTCGGCTTTTTTCAGCTCGTAGCTCAATTAAACGACGAGCAATTGTTTCTTTCATACAGTATTGCACCCCCAAAAATGCACGAAACGTGTTTCATATCCATCATATTACTTCAAATGTATATTATCAACACGAATTGTGGATTTGATTAGATTTTTCACACGATGCATGTTACATTGCAAAAAAACGAACTTGAGGGGATTGAGAAGTGACCGGATTTAGTGAACGCCTAAGGGAACTGCGCAAAAGGAAAAAGCTAAAACAGAGGGAACTTGCTTTTTTGCTCGGTTTGAGCGTAAGCGCCATAAGTATGTATGAACGGGAAGAGCGGAAACCTACATACGATATTGTCCAGGAGATTGCCGACCTTTTCGACGTATCAGTGGACTATCTTTTGGGAAGATCGGAAAATCTGTTTCCAACTCATGAACAGAACAAATCTATATCCACATCCGAATGTAATTCAAATATTACACATTCTATAGTCAAGGAGGAACAAGTAAAAACCCCTTTTTTGGGATCGATTCGAGCCGGACAACCTCTCCAAATGATCCAAGAAGTTAATCCTGAATATGAGTTAGTTGATAAAAGTTTGGTCCGTTCTTATGATTCGTTTGTTTTAACTGTTAAAGGACACAGCATGATTGGTGATCAAATCTATGATGGAGATCGTGTCGTGGTAATTCGAACTCCCCATTTTTCGGCGAAAGATATTTGCGTGGTTGCCATTAACGATGAAGAAGCTTGTCTTAAGAGAGTCAAACTACAAGGCGATCAATGCATATTAAGTTCAAGTAATCCTGACATTGAACCTATGATTTATCCAGCTAAGGACGTACAAGTTTTAGGTGTTGTGGTTGAGGTTAGACACCGCATCCATCGGTCCGAATGAAAAGCCTTCATTGACGTATCAATCTCCTGTGTTACACTTAAACTGAAA
>NZ_JXBW01000052.1 GCF_001447355.1 Alicyclobacillus tolerans
GTAAGAGCAGTTTATTTACGTGGCTAATATCAATACTGATTAACGAGTGCAAATCCCATAATCGAAGTCGCTGGAAGCGTGTATTGAAAATGTATGACATCGATCGGGATCACATTGAGGATCATTCAGAAAGTTTTGTCCAAAGAACATATATGAGTGATTGTCTGATGAAATTAGACAACAGGTATCGAACTGTGTTGTACCTTTTTTATTATGAGGATATGGATATAGCTACAATTTCGGAAACTTTAAGTATAAACCCATCCACGTGTCGCGTTCGCTTAAAACGCGGTAGGGAAATGTTAAAAAAAGTATACGAAGGGATTGGTAGAAATGAATAATCAAGAATTGGAACAATTGTTTCGTCGCGATAAGTCCGAGTTTTTGGTTAAAGGTAACCGTATTGATTTTGATTCCCTATTTATGAAACACAACCACAGGATGTCACGCAGAAAGAAAAGAACTTCGCTCATTCCTCAGTTCTTATCTGCAGCATGTGCGCTTGTCGCTTTTTCAGGCGTTGGCATTTATGTTATAAATGAACCTCATCGTATGAAATCAACTATTGCCACGACGACTGCAGCTAATCAATTGTCTCAATCTAACGTCGAGAAGATGATTACGTGGGCTGACAAATACCAATATGCATTCGATGTTTATATACCAACTGGCGGTCTAGGAAAAAAGGCATACGTTGTATCGATGACTGGACAACCGTCATTTACACTCTTTTCTCCGGAATATAACGCATTTTATAGTATTAGTGAATTTAAAAGTATATCTTATGCGGACTCTATTTTAAACTTAGGAACCAAACATTGGACCACAGTAAAGGATTCTACGGGGTTACAATACCACATGACAATTATTAATTCGACAAGCAGGGAATACTATTTTGAACAAGGTTCAACGACAATCGTTATTCAAATGAACTACAAACAGGGCGCGTACCCTGGATTTCCGTCAGGACTTAAATTCGTTAATTTAAGTGAAATGTAAACGTCACCCCCACATGTCATTTGCCCTCCTGCTGCTTGAAAATGGGCTCATCAAGCATCGGGAGGTTTTCGAATGCCAGAACACATGTCCCGCCAAGAACGTCACGATCTTTGGCGTGAACGTATCGGCTCCTTCTACGGCAGTGGTCTGTCCGCCGCTCAGTACTGCGCCGAACATGGCCTGAAGCCACATCAACTTTGGTATTGGGTCAAACGTTTCCGAGATGAAGCTTCCAAGGCTCGCAACCTACGTTTGTATC
>NZ_JXBW01000053.1 GCF_001447355.1 Alicyclobacillus tolerans
TTTAATTTCAGCATTACGTTTTTCTATGTACCTCTTAGCCGCTTCAACTTTATATTCGCCAACATCAGCGAATTCATAGGGAAGTTGCCTACTAAGGTTTGATAACTCTACTTTATCGTGATCGACCAGACGTATATTCCCTACACCTAAACCAACCAGTTGCATCACGTAATTACTTCCACCACCGCCCACACCTAGAACAGTTACCGTCATTTCTTGAAACCTGCGTTGTAGGTCTTCATCATTAAATCCTTCGCTTGCAAAATAACACAAGTTTGAACTGAATCTCTTGTGCCAAGAGTCATTAATGAATGGAGTGCTTCTCATCGTTATAACGTTGGCATTCACTAACTGTTCGATAGCGTCTAACAGTTCCTTTCGGTTAACAGAGAAATGCTTACAGATCTCTATCTCTATTTCGTCCAAACTTAAAGTACCCGTACAAAGATTGAGAAGGGCTTCCCACTTCCCTTCTCTGTCTTGGTCTTCATCATTAAATCCTTCGCTTGCAAAATAACACAAGTTTGAACTGAATCTCTTGTGCCAAGAGTCATTAATGAATGGAGTGCTTCTCATCGTTATAACGTTGGCATTCACTAACTGTTCGATAGCGTCTAACAGTTCCTTTCGGTTAACAGAGAAATGCTTACAGATCTCTATCTCTATTTCGTCCAAACTTAAAGTACCCGTACAAAGATTGAGAAGGGCTTCCCACTTCCCTTCTCTGTCTTGAATTTGCCACACCTGAGTGTCATCTGCACCAATTCGGATAGCCTCTGAATTCCACCTATAAACGGGCCAATCTGGATGTCGATACGGATATTTACTCATCGTCTCCTATACCTCCTTCAATTGTTGCAAAAAGGTATCAGCCAATAGGATGATACCTTTTTGCTTAACTTTGGATGATTTAGATAAAGTACCAATGTACATCGCCATTTGGCTGAACACTCTGCAATTGCATATGGACACCACCTTTCCCTACCACACAGAATAGGGATTGTTTCCAACTCCCCTATTTAGAAATATAATGAGCGTTTTGCAGATTTCTAAGCCCTTGTAGGGCAAGGGATTTCGGGGTATAAAAAAGGACTTCACCCCAAGCTTCGAGAAGATTTCAGGTGGCGAAACCAAAAGATAAAGTACCAATGTACATCGCCATTTGGCTGAAC
>NZ_JXBW01000054.1 GCF_001447355.1 Alicyclobacillus tolerans
GCCTTACCGCTTGGCTATTCCCCAACAACGATTATTCAAGGTTAGAGGGCAACATATTAAAATTGCCCTCTAATTGTGGAGCCACCTGTCGGATTCGAACCGACGACCCGCTCATTACGAGTGAGCCGCTCTACCCCTGAGCCAAGGTGGCATGGTGAGCCATGCTGGATTCGAACCAGCGACACCCTGATTAAAAGTCAGGTGCTCTGCCAACTGAGCTAATGGCTCGCATCAACGTGTTATCGTTGCGCACTGGGTAATCTAACACGTATCTTGTACCAAGTCAAGCATTCAAAACAAATTTCTTTAAAAATCGACGTTCGGCATGACTTGTTCTATGGACAGTCGTCATGACCCCTTCATCTAACTGCCCTTTAATTGCCCCCACCGCATAACGCCCACTTAGAGTGCACGTGTGAGGTAAGGTTATACGTGATGGATCGGAATTGATCTACAGTCACCAATGCTACCGAACAACAAAAACCATTTCAGTCACATTTGAGATCAATGACATTTGAGATATGTTGCGAGCTTATTGGCGCATGAAGTGTTATGTCCAGTCTGATCAACCATCTTGGACGTAGGTAGCGATCCTTTTCTGAAAAGGGATCAGCACGTTTCTCCAACATGGCTTTACCCGTTACCTTGGCTTTTATGTGTTTGAGCGTTTTATATGGCGATCCCGTCTATAGCTAATTGCATCGAAGCGAAAGTATCAATTGCTATGACGAAAGTATCAATTGCTATGAATTGAAGTGTGGATGCTTCTTTTCGTTGTCAGAGCATCTTTGGGTCCTCTAAGGCGCAAGCCCAGAGGGAATTGTGGCCCACGTTTTCACTGATGATAAAGTTGCGGGCTTCCCGACTTTAGATAGATGCGGTGGGAGCTTCCGGGTACTCAATTACATAGCGTGCCCTGTTGGGCGGCCCGGTTAACAGTTGAGCAAGACTTAATAGCACGTGCCGAATCCGTCTGTGGGGAGGTTCATAGACCTCGGATTTATTTACCAAACAATGTGTACTAGACAACCAACGTCCTGCGTAGTATAGTAGTTGACGCCGCTTGGGACGGCGCTCTACGGCAACGTCCGGTGGCCAATCGGTCAAGATGCTGAGCTCGCCAGTGAGTGAGCGATGCAAAACTTACCG
>NZ_JXBW01000055.1 GCF_001447355.1 Alicyclobacillus tolerans
CTTCCACTGAACACGGAAGTAGCGCCGCCGACGGTACGGTGGTTTGGCTTGCGGATCCGTCTTCCTCCGTTTACGCCAGGACTTGAGAGCGGCGTAGAAGCTCTGCACCACCGCATCGGCGCTGTGGGCATGAAGTTGGTTCGACGTATGCCACCGCATCATGGCCGACGGCTTTAACCAAATACCATGTTTCCGAACGGTGCGCCAAAAATCCACTACGACGGTGGAATACAGGTTGCCCGCCGACCGCGCCAGGGCATCGAGTTGCGGGGTAGAAGCCAAACGCAGCCGCCGTACCTCATACTGATTTTTGGTTTTCGATGTATTGTTTGATGACGGCAAGCGGGGCACCCCCAACGGTGGACACAAAGTAAGAGTTGGTCCACAAGGTCGGCAACCGACTCCTGAGCCCAGGAAATTCTTGACGCAAGATTCTTGACGAACGGCCTTTCATCTGTTTGACCAATCGGTGGATGCCAAACTGCGGGTCCACTTCCACGAGCAAATGCACATGGTCCGGCATGACCTCCATTTCGATGATTTCCGCACGGCGTTCTTCCGCTACGGCCTGAAGGATTTCCTTGAGCCGTTCATCTACACCGTTGACCAAAACCTTTCGACGATATTTTGGGCACCAGACAACGTGGTATTTGCATGAATACACAACGTTTCGATTGGATTTGTACTCCATGGAAATATTATATCTCACAAGGGTATCTAATCAAAAAGACTAGGCCGCCTTATCCCCAGAGCTGAAGCCCGGGGCTTGCGGCGGCCGAGTTTTGGTCAAACATCGCGGCCGCGGGCGCAAACATCTGATCGACACCGCCTACATCGTTTGGTACGAGAAGTCGATGGTCGATGCCCAAACGGTGGTCGCGACCTGGTACTACGCCTGGCGGGACTACTCTGGCGATTTCTACGACGTCGAGACACATTTTCAGCCGCGCGCCCGGTACGTATTTGTACCGGGACAGGGCGGCACCATGATGCGCTTGGACTGGTCAGGCGAGTGGAAACCGCGCCGGAACGTCCATCCGTTGCCCGTCGGAGCCATGGGTTGGCACGCCATCGATGTCTGGTGCTCGCATGAGAGCATCCGAGCCGCAGTAGCTGG
>NZ_JXBW01000006.1 GCF_001447355.1 Alicyclobacillus tolerans
CTGGGAAATGGGACCAAAGAGTAACTCGCAACTCGCATGTTTTTGCAATATGTGTTACGCCTCTACCGTTAAGCACTGTTGAATTTGTTGCACTTCCCCTTGTGACCACGTCCCAAATAAGAGTTGAGATTCAAACAGAAAGGGACTCGGCAGGGTTTTGACACCGTCAATTGTCCGAGGCACAAGGCATAGTAATACCGATCTGGCGCGAGTCATCGCCACGTAGAATAGACGGCGTTCCTCATCATTGATGAAATTTGGATCAACACGCTCAACGACGGTGTCTAGCAAAATGACAACATCCCATTCCTTTCCCTTGCTATCGTGGAACGTTCGAAATTCCACTCTTCTTTGCAACGAACGCCATGTGACTCCCAGTTCACGTTGTAGCGCCCACCAGACGCGCGCCACCTGCCGACGGGTTCGCGCTAAAATGGCTATTGAACAGGGTATTTGCAGACAGCTTTTCAGGATATCTTTGATGCAGGCGATTTCAGCCCCCTCATGATCTATTTCCACAGCACGAACATATCCCTCGCGACTCGACACAGGCCGTAATGGCTTATCAATGCGATATGACACGTGCTGAATCAACTGTGCAGCTGCATGTACGATAGAGATACACGATCGAAAGTTTTTGGTAAGTAGAAACTGCTCGATATGAAAAAGTTGTTCGGACGCGTGTTGCAAAAATAATGGTGAGGCTCCGCGGAACCCATAAATGGATTGATCGTCATCGCCCACAACAAAGATAGGCGTATGGTAGGATTCGTGCAACAGGCGAACAATTTCCCACTGCGGCTGATTCGTATCCTGGAATTCATCAACAAGAATATATCGGATTTTGGTCCACCGCTCAGGCTTCGTTCCGGAGCGCAGAACGGCCAAACTTTCGGCAAGAATATCGTCATGATCCCACCGATTGGCGCAACGCTTGATGCGATTGTAGGCCTGATAAATCTTCTGCTCGTGCCGCTCCCCCGTCGTTCTACCTGTGCCGACATATTTTGTGTAACGCGTCAACCAAGAGGCGGTGTCGTAGAAACCTACAGCCTTTGACTGACCGATGACTTTCTCAATGGCTTCTCGCATACATGCAAATTGTTCTTCACGGCTGAGTAGCACTGGAATATCAGAACGCAGTTCCATCATGAAGCGAAACATCGATCCATGAAATGTGCCGATTTGTAAAGATTCGACTTCCTTTTTGTTGAGCAAGGGATGAATACGAAGTTTCTTGCGCATATGCTCAGCGGCTTGCCTGGTGAAAGTCATCGCCAAAACAGAGGCTGGCGCAACCCGACGAGCCTTGACAACCTGTGCAATATGTTCTGTTAGAACCGAAGTTTTGCCGCTACCAGGTGCAGCCACTACACATGTTGATCCTTCACGCGGAGAAATAATGCTAAGTTGTTCATCAGTCCACATCTCGCCCCTCACCTCGACAATAATCCTGGCAAATGCGGCGTGGGCAGTCGATAATGTTTAGACCAATTCGAGCTGATTCAAGAAAAAAATCTGCAATCGATTTATTCTTTCACAAGTCGTGGTATCATGGGCATTTAAGGGGGCGTCGTATATGGCAATATACGCAATCGGCGATTTACACTTGGGAAGCTCGGTCAATAAGCCGATGGACATCTTCGGTGCCCTGTGGAAGGATCACGTTGCTCGCATTCGCTTTGCATGGGAAGAACGCGTTACTGATTCGGACATCGTATGCATTCCTGGCGATATATCGTGGGCCATGACACTGGACGAAGCCCGAAGCGACCTACATTGGATCCAACAGCTCCCTGGGACCAAAATATTGATTCGTGGAAACCATGACTATTGGTGGAGTGGGATTCAAAAAGTTCGTCAGTGCATGGATGCGCAGACATTCGCGCTACAAAACGATTGTATACGCATTGGCGAAGTCTGTTTTGCAGGTACCAGAGGGTGGCTCCTGCCATCACACCCAAGCTTCACAGAAGATGACGCCAAACTTTTACATCGAGAAGAACACCGCTTAACGCTGTCACTGGAAGAGGCGAGTCGCACCAACTTACCTATCGTATGCTTGATGCATTACCCGCCCGTCGACAGCACCGGCGAGTCAAGCACTTTTTCGTCACTGTTACAGTCCTATAACGTGAAGGTTTGTCTATATGGGCATCTGCACGGGGCGTCACATAAATTTGCCTATAACGGTTATTTAGAAGGCGTTTACTACCGGCTTGTAAGCAGCGATTATCTCGGGTTTACACCCTTTCGCATTCCTGATGAATGGCTTTTATAAATACGGCCGGCGGTCAACCAACCGCCGGCATCAAACACCGCTTCGCGATTATTTCGTACCCGACTAACCTTGGAATCCAAGGATCAGGCGTTTGACAGCTCTGTTGAATCCCATAAGGTCCAAACCTTCCTCTGCAACCTACACAACTGACATCCGTCGCCCTGATATCCGTCGAGACCGGGTTCAACATAGGCTTGCATCATCAGATGTTTGGAGCGAATACGATCGCGATCGCGAAGTCGATGTCGATTGTACTATGTCCAGTGAACACAAGGTTTATGTTGGTCTACAACGCAGTTCAAACACACCGTAGCCCATTTCTTTTCCGTGTTCCTCCATCCACTGGGCGTTACGCTGCAGAACTGTTCTAACTTGAGGATCCAATAATGCCTTCGGATCAGCCAAAGTTGAGTCTTGCTGATTTACCGGCAGGGGCAAGCTTGACACCGAGCCGGAGCGTAGCACCTTGACCTCAAAACCGGCATCGTGAAAAAGTCGTTTCCACCCGGACAGATCAGGCACATACTGAGCGCCATATAGATTTCGGACTTCTTTTCGCCAAGCGTCCGTCACAGGGCCAAGTGTCATCATCTCAACCGCAATCACGAAACCATTTTCCTCCATCACGCGCCGATATTCTCGAAGGGCACGGTGGGGCTTCGTAAAGACCAACACAGATTCACTGACAATCGCATTGAACGATTCGCGCTGGAACGGCATCGCCTCGGCCGAACCCACCACTCCACGCAAACGTAGATTGCGCTCAGAAGCCAAACGAAGAGCGTGATCGATCATCTTGCGACGCACATCGAGCACGGTGACGTTTGCATCCCAACGTTGCGCAAGTAAACATGCAGTTGCACCGTTACCACAGCCGACATCCAAGATACGAGCGTGTTCTCGCAACGAAATGCGGTCCATCCACCACGTAGTCAATTGTTCACCGCCAGGGTGTGCATGGAGAATTCCAAGTTGTGCCAAGGCATCATGATATGTCACCGCTCGCCCCTCCTCAGCCCATCGTATGCGGCCAAGACGCTTTACGAACCCGTTGAATGCCTAGACACCGACCAACCTGCAAAGTTGCAGTTGCCTGGTCTGATCTCGTACAGTGAAGAAACGAACCAGGAGGGGAACCTGACATGGCCAAGATTGGGCATATCTTTGAGGCAAGTATTGAGGAAGCAGGGGATTACATCTTCACACCGTCCGGAGTGATCATCCTGATGGAGAGCGGGGATTTTCAAATATATAGCGAGAGCGCTCGCCACAACCTCCTGCGTCGCACTTGTATGCGCTACGCTTGGGATCAGCTCGTCGACGGTGTGAAGGTGGATGAACTCAACATCCGGATTCGCGACATCACCGCAGACCTACGGCGTCGCCTCGACTCCGAAAATGAATGGACGACGGACGAAATTCTGAAGACGTGGTACGAGCAAAATCCACGCCAACTATTTTTTCTCCGCCGTTATTCAAGCTCGCCATCCCATACCAACATGCCGCCGCTGTAATTGGCCACATGTTCAAAACCGTTGGCCCGTAAAAATTCCGCAACGCGCTGCGATCGATTGCCGCTACGGCAGACAAACACATACGACTTTTGCGGATCGAGCTCTGACATCCAATCTGCTACTTCCTGCATCGGTCGCAGCGGCACGTTGGGAATGTGGCCCTCTGCGTATTCTTCTGGTGTCCGCACGTCGATCACCTGTACATCGCCAGCCTGTAGCAACCGCTTCAGTTCATCCGCATTGTACTGAGGAATATCGTTGACCATAACTGCCTCCAGGGTACAAAATTATCTCCGTCTCGCAACCTAGTCGTGGCAGACGGACATCGATACTGTACCACAATCGTGAGGGGATGGATATCAAAGTGGCTCATGCAAAATTTCGCTCACTCGTTTTCTCAGCACATCCGCGCTGATGGCAAAACCGATGCCCTGCGAACTCTGGGACACCGCTGTGTTCATGCCAATCACTTCGCCACGAAGGTTGATGAGTGGTCCACCACTATTGCCTCGATTGATGGCCGCGTCTGTCTGAATGAGATTTGGGTAGTCGCGATCACCAATTTGTAGCGGACGGTTTTTGGCACTAACGATGCCTACCGTCACCGTATGATCGAGGCCGAGCGGCGAACCGATGGCCAACACCCATTCTCCCACGTGAATGTCTCGACTGTGGCCAAGTCTCAGGATGGGTGAGGGGACAGGCATGTCAGCCCGTAAAATGGCGATATCATGCCGGCGATCGCGCCCGACAACTTCGGCATCGATGAGTTCCTTGCGCCCAAAAGCACGTAGCATAATGCGATCTGCCTCGGCGATCACGTGTTCATTGGTCAAAATATACCCTTTGGGGTGGAATACAAAACCTGTTCCAATGTTCAGGGCGGAGCGACCGACTCTTGGCACAGGGCGATCCCAGGGGAAAAACAGCGTTCGATCGCGGTACGGAGTCTGAACAACCTCAATGCCGAGGACAGACTTTTTATAACGCTCAACTAATTTCACGAAATTGGGAATCGCAGCTCCGGAATGCCGCTTCCCAGCCGACACCTGCGACTTTTTCATCATGTGCGTCACCCCTAAGAACAACAAAAGCCGCATACGCCCACGACGATGCGTTGTACATTGTATTCTTGGGGAGAAACGGGCGTGAGATGGGTTTCCAAAAACGGGCTTTAGACCGATACATCTCTCCGATAGCGCACACCATAGTTGCCCCGTCGTGTTTTGTAGACCTGTACGCGAAGATCCGTATTGCCACTTTGTAGATGATCGTCGCGTATGCACATTGCGACGTATGACGCCACCGACTTTGAGTCGTACAGGCGAGCTTCGTACACCCATGTCATGTGATATCCCCCTCGCATGGGATAGTGTGTCCACATACCATGAGTTCATGAAATGGTTTTACGGATAGTTCCTATGCTACCAACGTCTACAAACATGTAATTGACACTTCATAACCAGCGAACTTCTTTACATTCCACACACCCTCGTCAAACAACAAGTATTGGCCCTTAGCTCCCCTTAACGTCCCCTCCCAAATCGGTTGCTTATCCAGTTGTACAGACTTTATATTGACATTAAACCCTTCCGGCCGCGGATAACGAAACGCGTACGTTGTAACATCCGAAAGCACGTACTGTGAAAACTCTGGAGTCAATCGCGCCACGACTTCTTGACGAAGTTCCGCAAGCGACTGTTCCGGCCGTTGCTCTTCTTTAAGCATTTTTCGCCAATCCGTTTTGTCCGGCAAGTGCTTCGCAATTTCCATTTCCAGTTCCCCAGCTAACTTTCTAGTTGGAACTTCCGCTATCGGCAACGCCAGTGTGGCACCTTGGTCCATCCATCGTTTAAACTGTCTTCCCTTTCTGGTTAGACCAACCTTATAACCACTACTCCAAGCGAGATATACATAGTGCGGAACCATGCAGTGTTCTTCTGCAAACGTTTCGTCTCTGCATGTACCGAGGTGAAAGTGACAGTCATGGGGTTTGACAATGCAAAGGTCACATTCAGCCAATGAGCGAACGCACGGGAAACAATATCCATTTTGAAAAAGCTTGTTTACCTTCCGCCCACAAACAATGCACCGCCGGACGCCTGTAAAGTTCACCCGCACGGTCTTGTTAAACCAACTGGCAAGTTCTATCGTTCCCGACGATAACGATAAGCGATAGGTGACGGGCTCACCTACCTGCGGGTCCAATTCCCGGATGTCTCCTTCAAACATATTTGCCGCCTCCATTCGCCAAACTACGGGCACAATTTCCGACAAGGAGTGGGCCCAATGCTGTATGTTGCACTCGCCGTCATTCCGGGCTTGTTTTTGATGATCTTTATTTACACGCGCGATCAACTCCACCCCGAACCCAAGCGGCAAATAATACGACTGTTCCTCCTCGGGGCCGCCATCGTCTTTCCGGCAGGGCTCATCGAGCGAATGACAATGGATAGCCCTGGCTTTCAACAAGGAGGTCTCGAGGGACGGATTATTACGGCCTTTTTTATTGCAGGGATGATTGAGGAATTTCTCAAGGCCTCGATTTTTGACCGCACAGTCCTTCACAGCAGTCTTATCCAAGGCCGTGTCGATTGTATCGTCTATGCGGCTGCAATCGGACTTGGTTTTGCAACCGTCGAGAACATCTTATATGTGACAAGTTCTGGCTTTCTAACGGCCATCGTACGCTCGGTCACAGCCGTGCCAGCTCACTTCATGTTTGCAATCATCATGGGATATCGATTCGCTAAAACTAAGTTTGACGGCAAGAACAAAGCTTTCGCATATTTGCTGCCAGCGCTTGCTCACGGAACCTACGACACGTTTGCGCTGGCCTCCACCTTGTGGGCCGACATTATCTTGGCCGTATTGCTTCTCGTTCTCGCCGAAATATCTGCAAAAATTTTACGAAATGTCGGCGCCACACGGCGTGGGACCGTACACTTTCGCAACAGCTAGCACACCTGCAACGGGTGCCTAGCGTAAATCAAACCCGTTCTGTCCAAACGGCACCGGTCCAGTAGCGACGCCATGAAATTCAAAGAGCCAGGCCCTCTCGGCACGAAAGATAGACATCTCTATGCTTTCATCTAGCATCAGCATTTGAAATAAATTCATGGACGTACGGAAATAAGGGCTCATGTGCTCATCTTGAAGACGAAGGTTTAACACTTTGTAGCGATCTGGCTCCCTTACGCGCACGCCATCCCGTCCGATTACCTCACCGAACACCGCAACGTCTAGTAGATCCTCTTGCTGTGCGCGAGCGCGTAGGACGTCATATAATTGCCGAACCGATTTTGCTTTACGGCTATTGTCGAATACAAGCGCATAATGCGCTATCCGCTCTGTCAACCGTCCATCCCTCTACTTTTTCTCGCAGACGGCGTACCTGCCATCTCCAATATGTTCCCATGCAAAACGCCCCCTGTGGTAAACCAACCTGATTAGGGGGCGATTTGCGCATAAGGATATGGGAAAGTCTGTTCTCATTATACATGACAAAAGTCGAGAAAGAAATAGGACGAGCCCTAGTTCCTGTAGAAAATTCGCGATTTTGCACGAACTTTAACGACACGCATCTACCAATGCGCAAACCCATGCCTCCGCGTCATCCAACACCCAAATGATGTCCGCACCAGCTCGCACCCCCACTTCTCGTAACCTGCGAACAGGATCCATATTCATTTCTGTGCCCACAACGAGGACACAGCGCGCATCTGCAACCCATTCCGTCGCCCTCGCGATGTGGCGTACCTGTTCACCCTCAAACACAACCCCAGGGAATAGTCTTCCCGTACACGTTGGGCATTGTGGAACCGCTTCCCGAAAGGCCAACTTGGCGGTGAAAAGCGAGCTACATACATCACACCGCAATTCCCGCAAATTGCCATGTAATTCAATTACGCTTTGACTACCAGCATCACGATGAAGGCCATCGACATTTTGGGTGACAATGCGCACTCCCGCGTGTGCTAATGCCAAATGTGCGGCATTGGGAGAAGCGCTCCGCCATGTCGACAGCATGTGACGATAGGCATCATAAGCTGAGTGAGGATCATCCAGCCAAATATCCCGTCGAAAAAAGTCGTCAAGCGAAACACCCATAACGGAGCCGGTTCCAACAGGTAAACCGCTTTCCACACTAATGCCTGCACCTGTAATGGCCACTAATTGGGATCTGCAAAACCGTGACATATCGATACGTTTTAAGGTATCCAGGATATTACCGTTACAGTAAAAAACCATTTCATCGCGCACCTATACAAAATTTTATAGATTATTTCCAGTATTGTATTTACATATGCACGCTCAACCTATATATTTACACCGTGAGCATGATTCACTAATTGTTAGGAGGATTTACATGAAGGATTCTTTTGGGAGCCGTGTTCGAGCCATTCGACAGAGCAGATCGTGGTCACAACAGGAGTTGTCTATGCGTTCCGGAATTTCGACACCGCACATCTCGTCGATTGAACGCGACAAGCGTCACCCATCGTTGGACTATGCCCAGCGTTTGGCCGCGGCACTGGGCGTACCGTTGCATGTTCTATGTGATCCCCATACGGCGTACAGAACACCGAACATGCGCAACTCGCCGGATGAATTGCCGCTCTCCATGCAAAACTTTATTTTGAATGAGTCGGCCATGCCCTACCTAGAAGCAGCCCAGCGAATGGCTACGCTATCCGAAGCAGAGGCATCATTTTTACGCGTCGTTATCGAATTATTGGCACAACGAAAATGCCTGATGAACTCTGACAAAGAGAACCGCAAACCGTGACAAAACGGTGCGGGTACTATCACCGTCCCATCCGATTTTTCAAGTACTTGTTCCACCCCATCGCAAGGGGCACATTAGTCCCAAAGAACCTTGACGCCATAGCGTCCACGCTGCGTTTGGAAGACACCGATGAACCTGGGCGGACGCTTTGGCATCCACCATACTCCCTCTTCCAAGCGGGCTGCAAGGCAGTCCGCTTGAAAACGAGTATCAACCAATCGATAATAATATATCCAGGCCAACGCTGATTCACTCCCACTCGTCGGATTGACGTTGCTCTGAATCGGTGCTGATGGGTAAAACAACTGTGAACGTTGTGCCCTCGCCGAACCGGCTTTCAACCAATATGTCACCGTGGTGTTCCAGCACAATTTGTCTCGCAATCGCCAAGCCGAGACCTGTACCAGATCGAGAACGCGTTCTCGCTTTATCCGCCTTATAAAACCGCTCGAAAATATACGGTAAATCTTCTTCAGGAATGCCTGCTCCCGTATCGGAAACCCGAATGTATGCGTAGCCGTTGCGAATATCCGACGCAAACGAAATCGTACCTTCCGCTGTGTGGCGAAAAGCATTGTCCAACAGGTTTGTAAAGACCTGTTCAAGCCGGTCTTCATCCGCCTCAATCCATACCGGTTCGTCCTGCGTAGACAACTTGAACGCCAATCCATAGTCAGAGGCGAGCGCCTGAAATTTCCGTGCTGTACGCCGGATCAGCTGTACCAAATCGATATGATGAATATTCATTTGGAATTGTCCACTTTCTAACTGTGCCAAGTTGAGCAAGTCGTTGACCAACCGTTTCATACGGAGCGTTTCATCGTGAATGATCTCGGTGAGCTCATGACGCATGGCCGGATCGTCCGAGATATCATCCAGAAGTGCTTCTGTATACCCTTGCATCATACTCAGAGGAGTACGTAACTCATGTGACACGTTTGCGATAAAATCCTTGCGCAAGCGGTCTAGCCTGCGCTCTTCCGTCACATCTCGTAATACGCATAACGTCCCCCGCATCGTCGTAGCATCTGCCTCGTACAAAGGAAGCATCGTGATGGCCATCGTGCGACCTTCCCACGTATCTTCGCGGAAGACCGGTTCCTGTTCTTGGGTAACCCGAGCAAACAGCTTCATCAATCGATCCGGCAATAGTTGTTCGTTGACCACGCCTTGCTCGGCAACCGATAGCATGCGCAACCTTCTCCTTGCCGGAGGATTGGCAAGGACCACACGACCTTGCATGTCCGTTGCAACAACACCATCCTCGAGCGAAGACAAGATGCGCTGTAGCCCTTCTCTCTCCATCGAAAGTTGTTCGATGGTTGCAGACAACTCCTCCGCCAGTGCGTTAAAGGTATGGCCTAACCTGCCGACTTCGTCATTGGTTACGACTTTGACTCGTTGTCGATAGTGTCCACGGGCCATTTGCTCCGCCGCGCGATTCATTTGCAACAGCGGCCGTGATAGGTTGTTTGAAATGACAAAAGCGAAGCCTGTCGCGAGGATAACACCCAAAACCGTATCAAAAACGACTAGGTTGCGCATCTCATGCGCAGGTTCATCGAGAACGCTCATCTGCTGTGTGACTACCAGCATACCGGGCGGCGCCCCGGCATCCGGGAGCTTGACATAGACTGCCAACTCATTGGACTGGTTTCCGACGCGATGCACAGCTACCGGCTCGCCATCGTTAAATTGGGATTTTTGCGACGGTGTCAAACTGCGGTATGCTTGAAGCAATGTGGGGTTTTTTGTATAAGGAATTCCATACTTAATCTCCGCCCGCTCCACATTGCGTGCGAGATCGCTCGCAACCCGTTCCTTGACACCGCGATTGGAATTAGATGTCAACACAGACTGGATTGACGTGGCTAGTTGGGTCAAGGTTTCAACTTCTCGCTGAACAATGTACTTGTTAAATACCTGTTGCAAAAGCACGGACAACAGAGCTTGAATGACGAACACCATGCCTACGATGGTCAGCCACAACTTCGCGACAACACTGTTGCGAATCACGAGGCCACCTCGAACTTGTAACCGACGCCCCAAACCGTGACGATGTATTGGCTGACCCTATGCGACACTTGTCCAAGTTTTTCTCGGAGTCGCTTGATATGCGTATCGACCGTGCGCTGATCTCCGTAGAACTGATAGTTCCAGACATCGCGCAACAACTCTTCGCGACTGAACACTTTGTCAGGACGCTGTGCCATATAGACCAAGAGATCAAACTCTTTTGGGGTCAAGCTCACCTCATTTCCATCCACTTCCACGCGGCGGGCATCAATCTGGATGGACAACCCAGGAAACGTAAGCGTCTGGTTTAAGTCGTTACGAGCGTAATCCACTTCTCCCGTTCGTTTCAGCAATGCCTTGATGCGCATCACCAATTCACGAGGACTAAACGGTTTGACAACATAGTCATCTGCGCCAAGTTCGAATCCGTGTATTCGGTTCGACTCATCGCCCGCAGCCGTCAACATAATGATGGGCACGTTGCTATGTTGTCGAATTTGCGTACACACATCGCGCCCGTCCATTCCTGGCAACATCAGATCCAAAACGATCAGCGAGTACGGCTCGGACAGCGCCTTGTCCACAGCCTCATTGCCATCTTCCGCCTCGGCAACACAGAATCCGCTGCGTTCCAAATACATCCGAACCAATCGCCGTATGCGCTCTTCGTCATCAACGACCAGAATACGTGGTTGTGGCATCTTGCGACCTCCGTCCCTGTCTTTCTGTCCATTATAAGGCCAGAAGATCTCGTCAACAACGATCCGCCGATCGCAGAGCGCATAAAGCCCTGCAACCGACGGATCGGCTGTTTAGGATTGAGTCGGAAACATCCGGTTAACAGAGGTCCGAAAGTTGTTCCAGACAGCATCTACCGGTCGACCTGCAGCTAGGTCTTTCGAAAAACTTTGGAAACGCGTATAAACGTCTGGGTTAGCGCTTACGTACACTGTGCGGATTTGTGGATTCATGCGACGTACGCGATGACTGATGGCCTGTTTGTCCTTCAGTCCCTGGTTGGTCGTTGCCGGGTGGGCTTGCTGCAGTGCAACATAAGCCGTGTCGCCAGCGACAAACGTCACGGCCTGTTTGGCATAGCCGGCCCGCACAAGATCATCGGAGATCTTTTGCGCAATCTGCATGTGCACAGCATTTGCATGCTGGGGGTTGGCCGGGACGCCCGGCACGCGATTGCCAATGTCTGCGGCAGCCTGTCCTGCTCGACGAGTTGCCGTCGCCGCGCCACTCGCGAGATCGCGCGCGCCCTTGTCCGCTATCTGTCCAGCTCGGTCTGTGGCGTTTGTCACCGCGTTGCCGGCTTGACGCGTGGCATTCAGCACATCAGTACCTGTTTGCGCTGCGTTTTTGCCTGTACCACAACCGGCGACGGACAGTGCAACCAAACCAACTGCTACCATACGTAACACACGTTTCACTTGCAACACCTCCTCCGCCCTTAGCATGTGGCCTAGACGAAGGAACATACGCAGCGAATTTCACCGAAAGCCAGTCGTGTTGCCCTTCCTCCGCGCTCCTGTTGCAGATGTCGCCTTGCGCGCCTGCGCACCACCGCGTCGAGAATCGCGCTTCGGGCGTGGTGAATCAAGAAATGTCGGCTTTACGTATGGCGGCGCCGTCAGATCGACACTCCGATATAACGCCTTCCATTCATCAGGCTCAAGCATGCGCCACTCACCCGTCTTTAAGTGGCCGAGTGCGATAGGGCCAAACGCGATTCGCTTGAGCCGCTTCACCGGTAAGCCGAGCGCTTCGAACATGCGGCGAACCTGACGATTACGCCCTTCGTGAATCGTCAAATGAACAACGGATTCTTCCCCTTGCCGTAACACCTCGACGACTGCAGGTGCCGTTAACCCGTCGTCAAGTTCAACACCTTGCTGCAACAATTGACGGGCCTCTTTGTTCACTCGACCTTGCACCGTGACCCGATAAACCTTCTCGACATGATGAGAAGGATGCAACAAGCGCTCGGTCAATGCGCCATCGTTAGTGAACAGCAGGAGCCCGCTCGTATCATAATCGAGCCGGCCAATGGGATAGAGCCTCTCTTCGATTTTCGGCAAAAGAGACATAACCGTCCGTCGCCCTTCCGGGTCGGACACCGTTGACACGTAAGCCGTCGGCTTGTTCAGCAGAATAATAACCTTTGCTTCGAGGCGAATTGGCTTGCCGTCGACGGCGATCACTTGACGAGCGGGGTCGACTTTGTAACCAAGCTCGGTCACTGTTTTTCCATCGACGCTTACCCGGCCATCTGCAATCAAAGACTCACACTTGCGTCGAGATGCGACGCCGGCGTGTGCCAAAACCTTTTGCAGTCGTTCCATGCTTATACTCCCGTCTGCCGCCCTATGTAGATGTCTTCAAAACATCCCGCGATGTATCAGAAGTGTATCATACCAGAAAAGAGCGATACGGCGAACACGGATGCAAGGACACTGATGAAGTCGCTGAGTAAACCTACTTTCAGCGCATACCGAAAGCGGCTGATGCCCACACTGCCAAAATAAACAGTTAAAATATATAACGTTGTATCCGAAGAAGCTTGCATCGTCGATGCCAGCATGCCAAGCCACGAGTCTGGACCATGCTTCTGAAAAATGTCGATCATCATCGCTAGACTACCTTGGCCACTGATGGGACGGAGAATGCCCATAGGGGCAACCTCAGCAGGAATGTGCAACCAATTGAGTACGGGATGCAAGCATTTGACGAGCAAGTCCATGGCACCTGATGCCCGAAACACGCTAACCGCCACAACCATCGCGATCAAATGCGGGATCAAACGAACTGCCGTGCCAAAACCACCTTTCGCACCGTCGACGAACGCGCTGTAAATGGGCACGCGTTTAACGATGCCATGAAGCAAAATGACACCAACGAGCAGTGGCAACATCCATTCGCTAATTGCCGAAATCGCCTGCTGCATCACGCTCTCCCCCGCCGTCGCCGATCAATTGCACGGTACATGCGATCCAGCGCGATCGCGGCGACCGTTCCGATGGCCGATGCGATGAGTGTGGTACCGACGACCGCAGTCGGATGCGCCGAATGATATTGCATGCGCATGGCGATCACGGTCGTTGGAATCAGCGTGATACTCGCCGTATTGACTGCCAATAGCGTACACATGGCGTCACTGGCAGTCTCTTTGTCGGGATTGAGTGTCTGCAACTCGCGCATCGCCTGTAGACCGAGCGGCGTGGCTGCATTGCCAATACCAAGCAAGTTGGCACTCATGTTTGCGAGAATTGCGCCCATAGCCGGATGGTCCGGCGGCACGGACGGAAACAAAAAACGCGCCACAGGTCGCAAGCGGGCGGATAACCACGCCACCGCACCGGCCTGCTCCGCAATCTTCATGAGACCCAGCCACAGCGCAATTGCGCTAATCAGTCCAATCGACAACTGCACGCCGCTTTCCGCCCCTTTTAATATGGCGTTTGCGACGTGCGACATATGGCCTGTAAACATAGCTGTGACGATGCCTGAGAGAAACAAAGTGAGCCAAATAAAGTCGATCACGCAGGAAACACCCCCGTCGGACAACACCTTGTCCGTACAGGGTATGCCGACCTTGGCCCAGATAACACTCACGCAGAGCCAAAGCCGGAACTCTGTATCACATCACAGGAGGCTGGCTCTGCTGCTTGTTTGCCTGTCCACCGCCGCCTGCAAACAACTGTTGAATGCGCTCGATCACGCTGGGAGCCATATCGATCAACCGGTCATACAACTGGTTTTGATTGTCGGTTGAAAGTAACCTCACATTGTTTCCGTGTACAATGAGGAAGCCGATTGGCGTGATCGAAACACCGCCGCCAGAACCTCCGCCAAACGGGTGTTCACCCCCCTGGCCGGATCCCCCGTCGCCGCCTTCAAACTCGCTACCGCCAGCCGCAAAGCCAAACCCCACTTTTGAGACTGGTAAAATGACAGTCCCGTCAGGGGTCTCCACGGGGTCGCCGATGATCGTGTTGACGTCGACCATTTCCCGAATGTTGGCCATCGCCGTTTGCATCAATCCTTGGATTGGGTGCTCCACGTCAAAAAGCCCTCCTTTTCCAGGCTACAAGCAGCCGGATTCCTGCGCTGATAACGTACCCCATTCGTATCCGCAATATGCTTTGCGTTCGCAGATGAAACAGAGTCTGATGAAAGGCGGGACGTACTTGAATATACGGGCGATCGACAAACTTGCACTGGTGACTGAGCCAACCAAGAAACGTGCTGATCGCTGCATACATGGTGCCTACAAGCATGCCCGTTTGCACCGAGTCGTTGACCCCTACGTGGGCTTCGACACGTAGATTGTAGATGTGAATGTGCGGGGACGTGTTTTTGGCGATGTGCAGAGCACGCTTGATAAACGCGATGAGCTCACGAATTTGATCCCAGCGCCGGGGAACATCTGCCGTCGAAACGCCTCCCTCGTCGGTTGGGCCATCGTGACCTGCTTTGCCATGTGCAACGACGGCCGGTCCGCCATCGGTCTGCGTCGCTTCCAATTTCGTCAACTCGCGTCGCACGCAAACCAGACCAAGCAGTGTTCGAATTTCAATAGACGCGCTGTCGTCCGCATGCACGCGCTCATAGACAAGCGAAATTTCAACAGGAAGGCAAAGGAACAAAAAGACGAGTACAAGCAGTGCCAATACAATGAGGAGCAGCCACATAGTACGCACGCCACCTCTTTCGTGTCGATGACATTATGCGTACCTTCCAGCACTCCTATACTTAACCTGTCAGTCGCGAGCGATATCGGATGGCAGTTGGAACAGTGAGACGCCTTCGCGCCCTAAATCTTCTGGCAAGGGGGGCAGTTCGTCGAGCGAACGAAGACCGAATTGGCGTAGAAATTCGCTTGTTGTGCCATAGAGGATGGGCCTACCTGGGGCATCCTGACGACCGACCTCTGCGACAAGTTGGCGGTGAACCAATGTAGCCAAGGCGCGATCCGACTGCACGCCGCGAATTTCGTCGATTTCCGGGCGTGTGATGGGTTGCTTGTAGGCCACGACTGCGAGCACCTCGAGCGCCGCCGTCGACAATGTGCTTTGCATCGGCGTTTGCGCCATCCGCTTGAGATAATCAGCGTATTCAGGGCGAGTGACCAATTGCCACGTGTCGGCGACTTGTTGCACGGCGATCCCAGCCGCGCGCTCATCAAGTTGTGCCCGCAACTGTAGGCATAGACTCTCCGCCTCGCCCGGGGAAACACCGAGAATGGAGGCGATGTCCCTCGTTTCCAAACCGTCGCTTCCGACTGCAAACAAGACGGCTTCTAATGCGGACAACAAGTGCATATCAATCCCCTACCCAAATCAGCTCAAGTGGACCAAAAGGTTCTGTTTGACGGCACGCCAAGCGGCCACCTTTAATCAGTTCAAGAACGGCAAGAAATGCCGTCACGAGCGCTGGGCGCGTGCGTGCTCCCTGAAATAACACGGCAAACTCCGTCATCCGGTAGCGGCGCATTCTTTCCACGATTTCTTCCATAACGTTTTCGACGCGCTCAACATGACCCCGAATTTCAGCGACCCGCTCACTAGGCGGTAAACGCAAGTACAACTTGCGAAAGGCGTCCACCAAATCCCAAAGTGTAACGCCGGATAAAGGAGGTACTTCACGCGTGCGAAACGGATGCAAATCCATCGGTTGCCGGGAATAAACCTCGGCACGATTGGCGGCCATCGTCGACAGTTGAGCAGCTGCCCATTTGCAGCGCTCATACTCTAATAATTGCTCGACGAGAGGAGCGCGCGGGTCCTCTACTTCTTCTTCGTCGTTGGTACGCGTGCGCGGCAGAAGCATCCGCGATTTGATAGATAAAAGCGTTGCAGCCATCACCAAAAACTCACTGGCGATTTCTAGAGACCAAGTTTCCATCTCGTGCAGATACTCCATATATTGATCTGTAATGGATGCAATCGGTATATCATAAATGTCCACCTCGTGCTTGCGGATCAGGTGTAGCAACAAATCCAGTGGGCCTTCAAACTGAGCCAGGCGAACTTCGTAAGACATGGCACACACCCCCTCACGTCCCGTAAAACCAAGACATGAGCAGATACACGAGATCGGAAAATGCGGCGTTCAACGGTGGCACAAGGAAAATGAACAGCAGAATCCACGGCCCGTAAGGTTCAATTCGACTGTACACAGCCGCCTGCCGATACGGCAACAGTTCGTATAAGATGCGCGAGCCATCAAGCGGCGGGATGGGAATCATGTTCAGCACGAACAGCGCAATATTAATCTCAAAGAGCATGCCAAGTACCGTGCCCAAAATTCCGTATGTGTACGGTTGCATCGCCCGCAACACGCCATAGCTCGCCGCTGCGATCACGAGGTTGGAACATGGCCCGGCGGCGGCCGTGACGATCACGCCAAGACGCCGATGGCGAAAGTGTGCGGGTTGGATGGGTACAGGACGCGCCCAGCCAATTGGCGCGATGAGCATGGCGATGACACCTGTCCACTCAAGGTGAACGAGTGGATTCAAGGTCAACCGTCCCTCGTGGCGAGCCGTTTTATCTCCTTGAAGATCAGCTGCCAAAGCGTGGGCAAATTCATGAAGAACGAGACTCGCAAGTACCAGTAAAACGCGCAAAATCCAAGTTGGCGACGACCATTGAGCGAACAAAGCGAAACCTCCCGCCGCGATCGATAGACGAATTATAGCACAGCCCCGCGCAAGTCACGCAGACGAGCACGCCACAGGCTACGCTCTACGAAAGCGGCATCTGTGTACAGGAGAGCCTCCTTTAATTCGCCGGCAAGATTGGGTTTGTCACTGACAATAAGCAGGCGATTTTGGCTCGTCCACGGCACGCCCACAGGCAGATCGACGATAGATGCGAAGCGTTCGGCACCTGCCCTGACAAACGCTCGCAACTGTCCAGCCCGATAATGGGATGCGATGATGTTGTAGACGATGATCCCTGACGGTTGCAAAACATCACGCAACCAACCCCACACCTCAGTGGCCAAGGCTGGCTGGTATATGCGCGTTTTGAGGTAGGCATCGACGAAAATGAGATCGTATATTCCGGCCATCTCCGAGCGCACAAACGCGAAGCCGTCACCCACCCAGTAGTCGGCCTCCTTGTGTGTTGGCGCTTGAAAGTACTCGATGGCGAGCCCAAGGACCGTTTCGTCGATCTCGACGCCGTGGAGCTGACAGTTTGGATGTGCCTTACGAACATGGTACAGACTTGTACCTGCACCCACACCTATTGATAAAAACGAAGATAACTGAGGTCGTGTTTGAACAAGTCCCCGAAACGCACGTTGATAAGGGAAAACCGGCCGGTCGGGCCGGGCGAGATCGACCGCTCCCTGCCACCCGCCCCGCTTTCCAAATCGCATTTGGCGCACGCGCCCGTCTTCGATGACTTCTATCCAATCGTGCACCGAACCAGGTCCAGAAAATAGTTCTGAAATCGCACGTCATCCCCAATCGCAATCAGTCTGCAATTAGTATAACGGAACGCCGTCAGGCTGTCGCTGTCGCTGGCTGACGTGACCAGAACCGTGAAAGAAACGGCCAAACAGGGCGAACGATCCCCACAAATGTCTGAAACATGCCGAAATAGCGGAATAGCCGGGGAAGGAACATCAACATGCTGAGCATGACGGCTCTCACCTCCACCTTTCTTCTGCACGATATGCTATGGCAGGGTCATTCTTGTGGGCGCTCTTGTCGATGATTGTGTGCCAACATCAACACCCATTCGATTGCGGAGGTGGTGACAGGAGAGCCACGTTGCGGAGCATCGCGCCCTTGCATCTTGCCGATGTCTCCGATACCAATGACAACGGGCGCGTCAAGTCGCCGCAGAATATCGACCGTGTCCCCTTCGACGATGTAGGAGTTCAATTCAAAACCGTCCTTATCGACTGCCCGTTCCACCCGGTTGCCAAACCGGTCGATGCTAAAATCCACCGCCGCACCTTCGACATCTGTCGTCTTGGAGGCGACGGCGAGGGCTCCAATGACCTCGATGTCAGGGTGGTGCAAGAGCACGCTTAACGCCGACTCGCCACCTGACTCGTGCTTGTTGCCGTTATCGTCGAGCATGACAATGACAGGATCGCCTGCAGACTGGCGGATCCAGTCGACCAATTGGATGCCCGTCGCTGGCGTCGGATTGCCGGCACTCTCTGCAATCACCTGGCAGCCCGTACGCCGTGCCGCCATTTTGAGCGCACGTAAAGCCATGTGATCGCCATCGGTGACGACAATGACCCTCCGCTTGCATCCCCCTTTGCCGCTATTTGCATGTGACATGACACTCACCCTTTGGGTTTAGCAAACATGGCCGCCAAAAAGGCGAAGACGATTGCAGCAGAGATGCCTGCGCTGGTTACCTCAAAAATGCCAGTAATGACACCAATCCAGCCGTGTGTCTGCGCTTCGAGCATGGCCCCGTGGACAAGCGCATTGCCAAAACTGGTGATAGGGACTGTCGCACCCGCACCCGCAAATTTAATGAGCGGATCGTAAAGTCCTAACCCGTCGGCCACTGCCCCAGCCACGACCAATATAGACATCACATGTCCAGGCGTCATTCGCGTCGAATCCATCAGAATTTGCCCGACGGCACAAATGGCACCTCCGACGAGAAACGCCCAAAGAAACGTCGACCAAGTTGGCATGGCTTACACATCCTTTCGTTCGAACGCGATCGCGTGGGAAATGCCAGGAATGGTGTCGCTTTGCTGGGCGCTGACCGTCGATAGCAAGGCACCCGTAGCACTGACCAGAATCCGTTTGTAGGTACCGTCGAGAAGTCGTTTAAAGAGATGCCCAAACGTGACGATGGTACAGCAGGCTCCGCCACTTCCACCAGAAAAGACTTCAGGCTGCTTCGCGTCGTAAATTAACGCCCCACAGTCGTTTAAGCGCTCTGGTTCAGGGTTTATACCGCGTTCTGTCAAGAGCTGACGCAACAGCCGCAAACCGATGTGGCCAAGGTCTCCGGTGACCACCAGATCGTAATCGGCAAACGTACGCCCTGTGTCACGCAGATGTTGCAAAAGGGTATCGCAAGCGGCTGGTGCCATGGCGGCACCCATTTCCCAGGGCGACTTGATACCGTAGTCGACAACACTGCCAATCGTCGCGTGAGTCAATTGGATGGTGCTCGATGCGCGAGAAAGAACTGCGGCTCCAGCCCCTGTCACGGTCCGTTGCGCTGTCGGTGGCTTTTGTGCGCCGTACTCCGTCGGGTAGCGAAATTGACGCTCTGCCGTGCTGGTATGACTGGACGTCCCGACAATCGCCCGCTGTGCGTGACCAGTGTGAACGATCAAGGCACCAAGCGCCAACGACTCACAAATCGAAGCACAGGCGCTATACACCCCCAAGGCAGGCCGCATAAAGGCGCGCGTACCAAAGTAGAATCCCGTCAACTGAGCGTTGAGGTCGCCCCCGACTACAACGTCAATGTCTTCGCTCGTCACATGTGCTTTCTCCATTGCAGTCTGTACCGCTTGCGAAAACATTCGCTGTTCTGAATGCTCCCACGTGTCGTCGTCGATGCGGTCGTTGTCAAGACGAATATCAAAATCTTGTCCCAGCGGTCCTTGCGCTTCGACCTGACCGGCAACCGTACCAGCGCCGGCGACGTATACCGGATTTTGTTGCAAATCCCACGTGGATCGCCCCAGACGCGCCATGTCCTCATCCTCCTTACAGGTGCTCGATGATATAACGAATGAGTGCGATAAAGAAGGCACTCACGACCCCATAGACAATCACCGGGCCGGACACCTTGAACATGTTGCCACCGATACCTGCAACAAGCCCTTCACTCCTATGTTCCATGGCGGCTGAAGTCATGGTGTTGGAGAATCCTGTGACAGGCACAGCGGACCCCGCTCCGGCCCACTGCGCAAATCGATCGTACACGCCAAAAGCGGTGAAGCAGGCCGCGAGGAAGATGAGTACTGCGACGGTAGGGTTGCCAGCTTCTGTGGGCTTGAAGTGTCCGTAGCGGATAAACAGCGTTTGGATGACCTGTCCCATTTCGCAAATCAGACCACCCACGATAAACGCCCGTACCGTGTTTCGTACAATCCGGCGAGCAGGTCGCTCGCGTTTGACCAATTCTTGATAACGAAGGCGATCCTCTTTTGTGACCAGCGACACGCACATCCCTCCCACAAGCGTTCGTTTGATCGACGATAGGATGCCCAGTGCAAATGAAAAAAGCCGCCAACGGCGGCTTTGCAATTATCCACTGAATTTCCAACCCGTCACTCCAGTTCCTTCTTGATGTGCTGTAAAATGCGTTTCTCAAGCCGAGACACTTGAACTTGCGAAATTCCCAAGACGCGTGCGACGTCGCTTTGCGTCTTGTCGCGAAAGAAGCGCATGTACACAATGAAGCGCTCTCGTTCGGGCAAACGCCCAATAATTTCATGAAGCTCGACTTTATCAAACTTCCCATCCGTCTCTTCGTCGGCAATTTGATCCATCAGATAAATCGGATCGCCGTCATTTTCGTACACCGTTTCATGAATCGATGCGGGTGCCCGCAGTGCCTCCTGCGCAAAGACGATCTCGGAAGGCTCCATGCCCATAGCTTCTGCGACCTCGGTAATGTGCGGTTGCCGACCAAGTTCTTTGGAGAGCCGATCGCGCACGTGCCGTATTTGTTTTGCCGTCTCCTTAAGGCTACGACTCACCTTGACCGTGCTGTCATCGCGCAAAAATCGTTGGATTTCGCCGATGATCATGGGGACGGCATACGTGGAAAACTTCACGTCATAAGACAAGTCGAACTTATCGACCGCCTTCATCAGGCCAATGCAACCGATTTGAAAAAGATCATCCGCCTCGTACCCGCGGCCCAAAAAGCGTTGCACAACTGCCCACACGAGCCTTTGATTATGTACGATCAACTTGTCGCGTGCCTCTGTATCGCCCTCGTGGCTCAACTCAAGCAGCTTTCGTACCTCGTCATCGGAGAGCTTCTGATGTTTCAAAGACGACTCTTTCGCATAGTCCATCGCGAGACAGCCCCCTTACATGACGTCAGGGGCGGTTCGAAACGTTTTAACGAGCGTGACGCGAGTTCCTTCCCCCACTTCAGAGACAATTTCCATCGAGTCGACAAATGTCTCCATGATGGTCATGCCCATCCCGGATCGCTCCAATTCGGGACGCGATGTATACATGGGCTGTTTGGCCATTTCAATATCAGGGATACCTACGCCATGGTCCTCGATGACCACGCGCACCGTGTGTTCAAATAACGCACACTCGACGGTGACTTCTCCGTCACCCTCCTGGTAGCCGTGAATAATGGCATTTGTGACCGCCTCCGAAACAGCCGTCTTTAATTCTGTCAGCTCTTCCATCGTTGGATCCAATGCTGCAACAAAAGACGCAACGGCAACCCGAGCCAACGATTCGTTTTCCGACCTACTTGGGAACTGCAGACGCAGGTAATTGTCAAGGCGGACATCCTCAGCGATGCGATCCATATATATCACGCTCCCAGAATGGCTGCCATCGCAGCTTCCTCAGATTCATACACCGGCAGTATTTTTAACAGGCCTGACATATCAAACAATCTCCGCAACGGCGCACTCACTTCACAAAGCGCCATCTTACCACCATGTTCCATGACAGTGCGATACCTGCCAAGAATCAGCCCTAACCCCGAACTGTCCATGAAGTCGATGTTGCGAAACGACATCACTAAGCCCCGATACCCATGTTCCTCCAACTGCTGTTCGATTCTATCCCGAATTTGTTCCACAGCATGGTGGTCCAACTCACCTTTGAGTCCAATGACCAAGACACCTTGCTCGTATCTCGTCTCTACCGGCACTGTCATTCTCCCTCCATATCAGCGATCTGGCCAAGAAATTCACGCTTCAAACGGTCAATTCCTGCACGTTGACAAAAGTAGTTGTGATTCTTGCGTTTTCGACAATTCTCCCATTTCAAGCTAAACTTCTACGTAGTAAAATGGACAAAAGCGGTCGTGGAGGTAGCTTTATGGAAACCCTCGGAAGAAAAATGCGGGCTTTGCGCAAGCAACGCGGTTTAACTCAACTACAACTGGCCCGTGGAATTTCAACGCCAAGTATGATTAGTCAAATTGAAAGTGACCGAGCAACACCGTCACCACAATTGCTTGAACAACTCGCCAATCGTCTTGGTGTCGAACTCAATTATTTTGAATCTGAGTTCATTGAAAAATCGGACGAACTGCAGTGCTATCGGTCAGCAAAAGAACACATGGAGGCAGGGAATTACCGCGAGGCTATCGACTTGTTCCAATCTCTGAGTTGGCCACTGGCGCCACAATTTCGCCCAGACTCCATCTATATGGATGTAGCCACCTGTTACTTCCGACTTGAGGAGTACGAACGAGCGGCCAATATGTATGAGTCGCTCGTCGAGTTGGGATGCAACCGCTCGGAAGTTTCGGTCGTGGTGAGCGGATATTACCATGGTGCGTTGGCCTATCGGAAGCTAGGTCACGACGATGTGGCGATCGCGTACTTAGAACGTGCTCGCGAAATCCTCCGCACTCATGTGGAACATTACTCCTCCATGTCAATCAAAGTAGGGCTCAGTTTGGCGCGACTTTACCTGCAATGGAGTCATTTTGCAAAGGCCAAGGAGACTTATCTCGAACTGCTCGAACTCACACACAGATATTCGAGCCGTGTTGACTTCGCGACGATTTACCATGGTCTAGCGTGTTCGTCGACCTACCTGGGCGAATTTGAAGACGCTTTAGTTTACTGTGAGCGAGCCGTAGAAGAACACGAAAGCTTACAGAACAATGGCAACGCCATGCGCTGCCGGATCAATCGTGGCCTCATTCTGCGTATGGCGAACCGCTACGATGAGGCCTACACTTACCTACAAGAGCTTCGTGCACGTGTAAATCCGCATGACAGCTTACTTCGGACCGCCATACACCACGAACTCGCTCAACTCTGCTTGCAGTTCGAACGGCTGCACGAGGGGATTGAACACACCGAGATCGCGCTTGCGTCGAAACGTCTTGACAGACGGGCGGAGGTCGCGTTGCGAACGTTGCGTATCAAGATATTCTTACAACTTCAGGATCTTGTGAACGCGTATGCTGAATTGGATCGATTGGAAGGCTGCTGCAAAGATGATACAACGTCGTTGCCCACGGACTATGTCCGCTTAAAGTGCGAGGTTCTACACCAACTTGGAGCTGACGCAGAGCTGATCAAGTTTTGTCAAACACAAGCGGGACAAACAATCTCCGCCGACGAAAACCAAGAACGAGAGATAGCGCCGTTCACATTTTGGATATTTCCAAGACAATAAGATTCATCAGCAAAAAACTCGTTCGCTCGACACGTTGTCGATAGGAGTCGAGCGAACGAGTTGCAATTTCGACACGAGATCGTCATGACTCGGCGTGACCAAAGGTGACGACCTTTTTGACGGTTTTCGCAAAACCCTGGAAGAAATTCGCCTTGTCCACGGACTCCTTGGCCACCAAAGGCACTTGTGCGACCGTCTGTCCTCCCGAGCGTACAACGACCTTGCCGACCACGGTTCCCGCATGCACTGGCGCCTTGACCTTGTCGAGAAGTACCTCTGTCGTGTAGGGCTTGCGCATTCCCTTTTCCGTAACAAAGGCGACAGGTTGTTGCGTGACGGCTTCCACCGTATCCCGTTTACCCTTTAAAACCTTTGCCTTACCCACAACTTGCCCCTTCGGAAATACGGAGACGGTCGTGTAATGGGCGAACGCCCAGTTGAGCATACCGCTGACTTCTGCGTTGCGCACCGCAGGCTTGGGCTCGCCCATGACCACCGCGATCACGCGAAATCCTTCGCGCTTGGCAGTCGCCGATAAGCAATATTTAGCTTCCTGTGTGTACCCCGTTTTCAATCCGTCGACACCATCGTAAAAACGCACCAGTTTATTGGTGTTGACTAGCCAAAGTGGGTGATCGGTATCCTTGCGCAGATAGTCGCTGTAGATGGATGTAAAGGACGTCACTTCCGAATGTGCCAATAGCGCGCGCGACATCACCGCAATATCGTGTGCACTCGAATAATGGTTTGCAACAGGAAGCCCATTACAATTCGAAAAGTGCGTATCGGTCATGCCAAGCTGTTTGGCACGCTCATTCATGCGAGCGACAAAGGCTTCTTCACTGCCATCCAGATGCTCCGCCATCGCCACGCATGCGTCGTTCGCAGAAGCGACGGCAATGCCTTTGACCATATCGCGGACGGTCATGCTTTCTTCGGGTTCGAGGAAAATTTGTGACCCACCCATGCTCGCGGCGTGTTCACTGACCTTAACCGAATCGGTCCACTTGAGTTTTCCTGAATCGATGGCTTCAAAGATGAGAAGAAGGGTCATGATCTTCGTGATGCTCGCCATGGGAAGCCGTTCGTGTGCGTCCTTGGCGTACAACACTTTTCCTGTTGTCGCGTCCATGAGCACAGCAGAACGCGCTTGTTTGGCGAGATCGACAGACGACCCCGATTCTGGTACGGGAGTTTCTAGTATCTCCTTAACCGGGACGACAGAACTAAGTTTCGAAGTTGCATCCGCGTACACCATGGGTGCACATGGCCCAGCGAGAGTCGCCAGCAACGCGGTTGCGGCGACGGCCTTGTGCATATGTTTGGAGTGCCGTTTCATCCTGCAACCCCCTTTTCGTTCGGTTTCGAATCGAATCGGGGTTATTTTGTGCAGAGAACCACGCATCTACACGCCCGCGCCGGCCGATACCCCACAGTCTCTACACGATGTCCAAAATCTGTTCAGCACTCGAGCAAATCGAGGAACGAGACGCCTACAGGTGGCGCTTCCACGCCAAAGAACGCAGCAACCGTCGCACCGACATCGGCGAAAGTAGAACGTACGCCTAAATCGATGGGGGAGGACATCCGCGTGTGCCAAACGAGTAGCGGAACGCGCTCTCGAGTGTGATCCGTACCAGGGACCGTGGGATCACATCCGTGGTCTGCCGTCACAATGAGCAAATCCTGCGGCCGCATGGTGGCGAGCAAAGAGCCCAATGAATGATCGAATGCTTCGATGGCCCGCGCAAACCCGACCGGGTCATTGCGGTGTCCATACTTCGCATCAAAGTCCACTAGATTCGCGTAAATGAGACCTTCTTGGACGACTTGCATCTGCTCCAGAACGACGCGCATCGCATCGTCGTTGTCGTGCGTATGGATACTCGTGGTAATGCCCGCTCCACCATAAATGTCCCCAATCTTTCCGATCCCGATGACAGGGTACCCAGCTTGCTCGACAGCGTTCAACACCGTGTCGCCAAAATGTAGAGAGAAATCGCGGCGGCGATCCGTACGCACAAAATGGCCAGGCTCACCAATAAACGGACGAGCGATCACGCGCCCGACCGCATGCCGTCCTGTCAGGATAGAACGCGCATACGCACACCAGTCGTACAACGTGTCGACGGGTACGATCCCTTCATGAGCAGCGACCTGAAACACGCTATCTGCCGACGTATAGACAATTGGACGACCCGTCTGCATATGAAGATGGCCATACTCGTCGATCACGACGGTGCCTGAAGCTGGCTTGTTCGCAAGCACAGGTTTGCCAACATACCGCTCAAACGGCTCTATAATCTCGGGAGGAAATCCATTTGGGTACGTCGGCATCGGCTCGGACAAAACGACACCGACGAATTCGAGGTGCCCGTTGGTCGTATCCTTTCCCGCTGAGCGTTCGACCATTGTGCCGTATGCGCCTGTCGCCGCAGCGGCCGACACGCCTGGCACGCGATCGATCCGCCCCAAACCCAGGCGCGCCAAGTTGGGAGCAACCAGGCCGCCCACGGCCTCGGCGACGTGAACGATGGTATTGCTCATAGCGTCAGGTTCACCGTACGATGACGCGTCCGGTGCGGCGCCAATCCCACAACTGTCAAGGACAATCCAAATACAGCGTCGCGATGCCAACATGACATCTCCTTCCTAAAACACTTAAGAACGTGGATGAGCAGATGCGTACACTTGCTTCATGCGCGTCTTTGTCACATGCGTATAAATCTGCGTCGTCGAGATGTCAGCATGCCCGAGCATCTCCTGTACTGCCCGCAAGTCGGCGCCACGCTCCAAAAGATGTGTCGCAAATGAATGCCGCAGCGTGTGGGGCGTAATGTCCGATACGATGCCTGCTTCACGCGCATACTTCTTAATAATTTTCCAGAATCCCTGCCTGGACATTTGCGTGCCATGATGATTGACAAATAGCGCAGTCTCACCAGCACGAACCAGAGTAGGGCGAGCATGCTCAAGATATAAAAGAAGCGCTCGCAAGGCGTACTCCCCAATGGGAATAACACGTTCTTTGCCACCCTTGCCAAAACATCGCAAAAAACCTGCGGCAAGATGAACGTCTTCACAGCGTAGTGAGACGAGCTCACTCACGCGGATGCCTGTGGCGTACAGCAGCTCCAACATCGCTATATCGCGAAGTCCAGTCGGGCCACTAGGGTCTGGTGCACGCAGCAGACGATCCACGTCTTCCGGCGCTAATACGCGCGGCAACCGCTTTTCAGTTCGTGGCGTTTCCACATGTCGCGTTGGGTCCCGCTCAAGAAGATCCTCACGTACAAGAAAGTGAAAAAACGAGCGAATGCTCGCCAAATTGCGCGACAACGTTGAACTCGCTCGACCTCGCGCATGCAGATGAGCTAAGTACGCGTTGATGTGGTGCCTTTCCACGTCTCCCCAGCGACATCCGCGTTCGTTTAAGAATGCATGAAAGGCACGCAAGTCGCGCTCATACGAGTCGAGTGTGTTGACGGACAACCCTCGCTCCACGCGAAGATGTTCCATAAACTGCCGAATCCACTCGTCCATAAGAACGCTCCTTTGCCGTTCAAAACTACACGCATTGGAGTATTCCACGATCCGAACTGAAAGTCCTGCAACAACCATTCGAGCCGGAAACGATCACGCCTTTGGATGTTTCATCAATTCATAAAGTGCCTCTTGCTCATCTGGTTGAACCGCCACATCTTGAAGTACAATGTTGCGCGATTCGTGTCCACATCGCTGGCAACGATGGACGATTTGATACCCTTTGCGCGAATTGTACTCTATTCGCAAAGGTTCCATGATGCCGCCACAGTTTGCCTGTCTGTCACCCGGAAAGACGTCGAGATGCACAGAGTATAGGCAATGTGGGCAGTGATTGCGGCATGTCCTTTCGCTGGGCTCGACTTGAAGCCCACAGTTTATACAGGTAAACGATTCATTGCGATGCGTGAAACGAGACAAGAACCAAAACCTCACCCAATGAGTTGAGTCAGCAAAGCGGGAACCATGAAAGCCTGAATCGACGCACCCAACATGATTCCGCCGCTGCATAACAAGAATGTACCAGTATATCGCAAAAACTGCACGGTGAGACGAGACACCGGCACTGCTTGCATCACCAATTGGTATGAAAAGCGGATGGCAGTGGCACTCGCGATGAACAGCGTGAACAGGATGATCAACTGATGTGCAAAAATCCCGATGGAGGCTACGACAAATCCTTTCCACCCGAACTGAAGCGTGGTATAGGCGACACCGAAGCCTACCGTGAACGATTTAAGGAACACGGCACCCACGATGAATGGAATACCAATGACCGAGACGCCAAACAGCCAAATGCAACCGATGAGTTCTGCGTCAGACAATGCTCGCTGTGCCCATACCTCGCTGCCAGAAGCCACCTGATGATGTGCGAGCGCGATAAAAAGCTGCTCCAAGGCATTGCCCAAAACCAATTTGTCTGCCTGCCCCAGTTGCCCCGCAACAATTGCGCCAAACACCAGTCCGCAAACGGCAATACCAAGCAAAAACGACCATGTGTGCGCATGTTTTCCGACCTGTGCGCGCAGCTGACGGCGGATCGTATGCGTGAGTAGATCCCAGCGGCGTCGTTGTGGTACGAATGCGGTCGATCTCACGTTCCATCCCCCAAATTCGGCCTCGGCTGCCTGGCCTGACAAGCCGTTTATGCGAAAGGTGGTACCTCAGCCACCTCTCATCAGGATTCTATGAAACGAACATCGCCGCTAGACTTCGAAATTGAGTTGACATGATGGAGTGCAAGATTCCGCGAAAAAAAGGGGGGGATGCCCCCTTCACACTAGCACTTTGCCATAAGTTCCTGCCCCGCCAACAGCAAACGAGACATGACCCTGCAACGTCTGATACACGCGTTCGCCGAGCGCCGCCCCGACGACCTGTTGCACATCTTGTTTGGCGACATTTTCGCGGAGCAACGCTAATTCGCTACCAAACGCGTCGACAAGTGAGCGATACGCCTTCGGTCCAACCCCGGGGATGTCTAGCAATGGCACTATGTGGCGATAAGGTGGCCGCCACTCTGGGTGTTGTGGTTCCTCAAAATCGGCCAGAGCGTCAATTCGATCCGACACGCCGGTTACGACGTTGCGATCCGTGCCGCAACTGCACACGCGGCCATCCCCTGCGATCTCGCCACAGCGCCGGCAACGTGTCTGATAATACTTGCCGTGAACCGGATGTAGACCGATATTTTCGACAATCTCCCTACCATCCTGACGTGCGAGAAGGCGACGCACCTCGGCGAACGACACGCGGTCGAGACGAACGCGATTGCATTCGCGAGCGATGGTATCGAGACCGTGTGCGTCCGAATTGGAAAGGTACGTGAAAGGCTGAATTTGCTCAATGCGATCCGCCATTGAGGTATCCGCCGAAAGGCCGAGTTCCAACGCATCGATGGCACCGAGATCGATAAAGTCGGAGACGCGATCGACAGCGGCGCCGAGAATACCTTTAAATGGCGTGAACGCGTGATGGATGACAAGCAGCCCGCCGCGCTCATGCGTCTCCTGACTTAGCGCAAAAGGGCTGGTCCGGGCAAGCTGGGACGACAAGGATGTATTCTTTTGCACCGTCTTTAACCACGCATTAAAATCGTGTGCCGCAGCCAGGTTGGGAAACCAGCAACCAAAGTGAGCGGCACGTCCCTTCGGCCCCTTTAACTCGACCTCCGCCCCAGCGATGACCAGGAGTCGATCCCGGTATAACAGCCCCCCGTCCGGCAACTCGGCGAGCTCGCCTGCGGCGACCAACTCGTCGAGTTCGGCCAACACTGGGTCACACACGCCGTCGATCACGCCGACAATGTCAAGCCCCTTGACCTTTTGTGCATGCTCCAGCAAGTTCGTGAGCGTGAGATTCTTCCCAGCGGCAATTTTCACAGGCCGATCTTTTGCGCGCCCTACGTGAATGTGGAAGTCTGCAAAGTAGGTCTTCATCGGCCGTTCTGGCGCCACCAGTAAAGCGCCACCAGCGTTTTCGCATCTTCGATTTCACCATTTTCGAGCATTCGCTCAACTTCATCCCTCGTAAACAGGCGCGCTTCGACGAATTCATCTGCGTCCGGATGGACTTCACCCGCTTCTACAACACTCGTGAAGTACACGTGCAGGCGCTCGTTTGTAAATCCAGGAGCTGTGAAAAAACGGTATACCAATTGCACGTCCTTCGCTACATAACCCGTCTCTTCCGCCAACTCTCGCAGCGCAGCTTGTTCCGGTGCTTCACCCGGTTCCAACTTGCCCGCGGGGATTTCCCATAAGGTCTTTTCACACGGCTTGCGATATTGCTGCACGAGCACGATGGAGCCGGGTTTGACCTCAGCCAACACCGCGACCGCACCTGGATGAACGACCACTTCCCGAGTACTGGTCGAACCGTTGGGTAGTTTCACCGTCAAACGCTTCAGCTGGATCATGCGTCCGGTAAACAAAGATTCCTCGCCAATCGTCTCTTCGTGATGAATCACGTCACATTCCCTCCTCGTCCACACCGAGTCCGCTGCAAATCTTAACAATCAGATGCTCCAACTGGTACAGACTGTTTACGTTGATGCGCTCGTCCTCCGAGTGCTCGCCTTCATAACCGGTGCCTAGGTTCAAGGCTTCCACGCCAAGTGTGGATAACCAATTCGCGTCACTGCCATGCATCACATGAAGTTCTTGACATGCGAGGCCGCAATCGCGGATCGCAGAAGACACTGCACGATACCAAGCTCCGTCGCGCGCAATGGCATAGGGTGGGTACAACAGTTCCCGCTCAACTCGAGCGTCATATCCGCATAAAATTGCTGTCTGCTGAAACCTTTCCGACGCAATGCGGGCAGCCTCAACGAGTCCAAGAGCTTCGCTTGATACCACCCTCCCCACAACCTGTATCCCATGTTCGAGCGGTTGAAACGAATCGATTTCGATTGTCGCACCGCCAAGCTGTGGCTGGCGCATGGCCGCGATGGCTTGCGTAGCCGCCTGCACCAGCCCAACTCGTGGCACACCCCCGCCAGTCGGCAAGCCTAGTGTGCAGGTCAGGCGAACGAGACCGGCTCCAGATAGCACGACGGACCCCACTGGACCATGACAGTCCAGTACCAGTGCTCGCTTGGCGTACAAAGCACTCGGGTCAAGTGCCCGCACACCATAAAGCCCTGCCTCTTCGCCGACGGTCATAAGGATCTGAATATCCCCATGCGGCAAGTGTTCTTCACGCAAACGGCGAATGGATGCGAGAATGGCGGCAACCCCTGCCTTATCATCAGCCCCTAGCTGGGATCCGGTTCGACTGCGAATCATGCCTTCACGGTCCATATAGGGCTGGACTCCCGTCGCTGCACTTACCGTGTCCAGATGTGCACACAATAAAACGGCGGGCATGCCGGCTCTACCAGGCATAGACGCCCATAGATTTCCGGTTTGCCCACCGAATTGCTCATTGGCGTTGTCGATTTCCACCTCGCACCCGAAGTGTTCGAGCCAAGTTCTGCATGCGTCAACGATTGCCTCTTCCTGAAACGAAGGGCTGGGGATGGCGACGAGATCGAAAAAAAGTTCGATCACGCCCTCCCGCCCCTCGCTTGACTCACACATCCGCATGGCTCATCTCGGAATGGATCGGCGCACAGTCAAACACATCACAAAATGCATCACAGAGGGCCTTCTCCCAAAATGGCATGGATTGTGCCTGACCCAATACCTTTGCAACCGATGTCACGCCGCGATCTTGAATACCGCAAGGGATGATCGCGCCAAAGTCGGCCAACTGTGTATTGACGTTGAGTGCAATGCCGTGGTAAGTGACGAACTCCCCACTTGGGCGCCGTTTGACGCGCGCACCTACAGCGCAAATCTTGTCGTCGCCAACCCATACGCCTGGTAAATCGCCGACGCGAGTACCCGTGATGCCGACGTTTGCCAAAGCACGGATCACGAACTCCTCCAAGTTGCGAACAAATTTGGCCACATCGTTTTCCCATGGAGCAAGGTGAAGGATCGGATACAAGACTAGCTGTCCAGGCCCGTGATATGTCACATCGCCGCCGCGGTCGACCTCGCGCACGACGAAGCCCCGACGCTCAAGCACTTCAGCCGGCAACAGAATGTGATCGCGCGTGCCGTTGCGGCCGATGGTGATGGTCCGCGGATGCTCCAACGCGAACACGGTCTGTCGCTCATCTATGCCGGCAAGAAGTGCGTCAACGCGAGCCAATTGCAATTGCAATGCCCTATCGTAGTCGATCTCGCCGAGCGACTGCCAATCAAGCGCAGCTGCCATGTCTATGACCTCCAGAATGAAAATCCGCTAGCAAACCATTTCGCCGCGTCAGCGCACTTTTCGTGCACCTGCTGGCACTTGCTCTTTGGCGTGGTAAGAACTGCGCACCATAGGTCCTGACTCGACGTGTCGAAAGCCACGCTTCAAGCCTTCGCCGCGCAGCCTCAAGAATTCGGTCGGCGTATAAAACCGTTCAACGACTAAATGCTTTTCCGTCGGCTGTAAATATTGTCCAATGGTCAAGATGTCGACGTCGACAGCACGAAGATCGTCCATGGTCGCATAGATCTCGTCCATGGTTTCGCCGACGCCAACCATGATACTCGACTTGGTTGGAATGTCGGGTTTCATCTCCTTGGCACGGCGCAAAAGTTCCAGCGTGCGATCATACTTCGCGCGCGAACGGACGCTGTCGGACAGGCGGCGAACTGTCTCCACGTTGTGATTTAAAATGTCTGGCTCAGCGTCCATGACGAGCCGCAATGCGTCCCAATTGCCATCGAAATCAGGAATTAACACCTCGACGCTGCAACTTGGCACTTGTTTACGGACTTCGCGAATCGTCGCAGCGAACATTGACGCGCCGCCATCTGCGAGATCGTCCCGGGCAACACTCGTGATGACGACGTGTTCAAGACCCATGGCGACCACTGCTTCAGCGACCCGCTTGGGTTCCCGTAAATCGAGTTCCGTCGGTCGTCCCGTGTGCACGGCGCAAAACCTGCAGGCGCGCGTGCAAATATCGCCGAGGATCATGAACGTAGCTGTTCTTTGCTCCCAGCACTCAAAAATATTTGGACAATGAGCTTCTTCGCAGACCGTATGCAGTGACTGCGTGCGCATGATGTCCTTGAGCGCCGTATAGTTTTTGCCTGTTTTCGCGGTCACCTTAAGCCATTCAGGGCGGTTTTTCCGCTGTTCCTCTATCTTTTGGGCCCGCTCTTCCTTCGCCCCAATCGTCGATTCACTCATTTTCATCATCCCAACTTGTGAGATCAAAAGCGGCACCCCCGCTTTCGTCCTCTCTCTATTGTACCGCTTGCGAACTCGAGCTTCTAGCGGCGCTCAAAGGTGCCACTTTCGCCCCCACTCTTATAAACCAAGCGCGTATGTTCAATCTCGATGGCGCGATCGGTTTTCTTGCACATATCGTAGACTGTGAGTGCTGCGACGGCACAGGCGGTGAGCGCCTCCATCTCGACACCCGTCTGGTGCGCGGTGTCGACCTGCGCCTCGATGCGCAACCAGGCATAATCTGGGTGATCTTGCTCCTCGAAGTCCATATCGACCACAACGTGGTGCAAGGGCACAGGATGGCATAAGGGAATAAGATCGGACGTCTTTTTAGCCGCCATAATCCCAGCTAATTCTGCAATCGCTAGGACATCGCCTTTGCGCATTGCTTGGTGTACAATAGCGTCGCGCGTCGCTTTTTGCATGCGCACCAGTGATTCGGCGACAGCTGTACGCTTGGTGATGGCCTTCTCGCTGACATCGACCATGTGTGGTCGGCCGTCCTGTGTAAAGTGGTTCAAGCTTTGCTCCGACACATAACATCGCTCCTGTTGTCCAATTGTACGACTGGCACGAGGTGATCCGACATGCAGATCGAAATTCGCCTGTTTGCAAATTTAAAGGAAATCATGGGAAAAGACAAAATTCGCATCGATGTGCCAGACGGGCTACCAGCTGGTGAACTGGCCAGTTTGGTTGCAAGCCGGTATCCACAACTGGAGGATGCGCTGGCGAACGTGCTCGTTGCGAAAAACCACGCGCTGGCACGGCCGGCTGACACATTTCGCCCGACCGACGAGATCGCCTTCATCCCGCCTGTCGGCGGCGGTGAAGTCGAAAATGAGACACCATGGCTACGGGTTAGTGAACAGCCGCTCGTCGTCGAGGAAGCGTATAAACTTTTAGAAAACCCAAAGCACGGTGGAACAGTATTGTTTGTCGGAACCGTTCGCGAATGGACCGGCCAGCGACACACAGATCACCTGTTCTACGAAGCGTATCCGGCGATGGCGTACAAACAGTTGGCAGCCATTCAAAGCGATGTGGAGCGGCGTTTCTCGGGTATTCAAACGCTGCAATGGCACCGGATTGGAAAGCTTGTGCCCACCGACATCGCCGTCATCTGTGGGGCATCCTCGCCGCATCGCGCCGCCGCCTTTGAGGCGGCGAACATGCTGATTGAACGCCTTAAGCGCGAAGCTGCCATTTGGAAAAAAGAGTTCTTCGCAGACGGGTCAACCGCTTGGCAGGCGAATCCATAATGGCAGCCCATCGTTTATTCTAGCACGTTGCGTTTATTCTTCTAAACGGGGCAATCCGGTCATAGACTCTCACAGGAATGTCAATAGAGAGGTGTGTGGCCATGGATCGTACCACGCTTCGCAACGTCGTCTCGCAGTTCATTGCCGCTTCCGCCGCACTCCTGCTCCTCTTGCTGGGTTGCACGTGTACGGTATGGGCCTTCCTTGGCAAGTCCGGGATGGAGCAAATCGCCACCTCCGAAGCGGACGAGCTGTCGAATATCGAATTAAACCAACTCTATGGAACGGCAGACTATGAAGGACAGTCCACGACACAGACGCAGTCCATCGCGTCGGCTGTCGCGGCCCATGTCCGACTGCCGTTTTCTAACCCCCTTAAGATGTTGACCTCCTTACTGCCTGAAACAAGCGCACAAGCTGTCCAGAATAGCGGCGCACAGACGTCGTTGTTCCAGTCGATCACGACTATCGCCAACAACCCCCAGGACATTGTCCTTGGCTGGCTGCCGTCGACGTCAAGCAGTTCTTGCATTCAGCTCATGGCCGATAATCCTGGGATGAACGTCGTGAGTCCCGGATGGCTGCATCTTCAGGATGCTTCTGGCAATTTAAGCGGTAGCGTACTGCCGTCCGTGATCGAGTACGCTCACCAACATAAGATCAAGGTCTGGGTGATGGTTGACAATCAATTTTCCGCGACCTTGACGCACGAGGTTTTGGCCAATCCCAAAGCGGAGTCGAACCTAATCGATGAATTGGTATATCAATCCAAACTCTATCACTTGGATGGTATCAACATCGATTTTGAAAATTTGGCGGCGGCGGATCGGAACCTGTTCACGCAATTTATCGGGAATTTGCACCGCGCGCTCTCCCCCATCCATGTCAATCTCTCGGTCGATATTTCGCCTGACATCGTTCCACTAGACGACAGTCTCGCGTTTTTCCATGCGGGGTTGGCTGACAATGCCGATGAAATTGTCTTAATGGCGTACGACGAACACTGGAGCACAGACCCCGATCCCGGCCCTGTCGCCGACCTGCCATGGGTGACGGCAGGCGTCAACGATTTACTCGACACGGGCGTACCGACTGATAAGCTGATTTTGGGTATGCCATTTTACACGCGTTTCTGGTACGTGCACAGCGATGGGAGCGTCACGAGTTCAGCGGTCAGTGCGGGCGCGGTCACCGATATCCTGCGTCAGGACAAGGCACCTTTAGGCGTATGGGACCCGAAGCTCGATCTCATGTACACAAAATTTCCAGATGCAGACGGTTATACAGAGGTATGGTATCCAACGGCCAACACCTATCAGGATACCTTGTCGCTCGTGACACAAAATGGGCTTGCTGGCGTCGCGGTATGGTCGCTTGCATGGTCAGATCCAAGCACTTGGACAGCGACGGTTCACTCCTTACGCACAGAAGGCATTCAAACGAAACACGCCGCCGGTTGATGTCGAGGGGGAGATGCGCATGGATAAAACGCTGATCGGCCTCACAGCTGTGACGGTTGCAGGGTACGCGATTTGCGCATGGACGCGCCCAGAACTAGCCGCCGAAGGTTGGCATGAGGCCATGGAGATGTTGATGCAAGCGGCACCGTGGATCCTAGTGTCCATGTTTGCCGCTGGCCTCATAGCACAGCTTTTCGATCCGGCCGCAATCGCTCTCTGGCTGGGACCTAAATCTGGTGTGATCGGTATTACATTGGCGGCCTTTTTGGGGCTTGTCGGCACTGGATCCCGCTTCGCCGTGTATCCACTTGCTGCTGGACTGTTGGCAGCGGACGCCGCACCTGGTGCCGTCTTCGCATTCGTGACGTCGTGGCAGTTAGTATCACTTAGCCGCCTGCCAGCAGAACTGCCGTTTTTCGGGATCCGCTATACTGCGCTCAAAACGGCAGTGTCCTTGCTGATGGCCATCGCAGGCGGCATAGCTTTTCAAGGGCTTTGGGGACACTGGCAGCGACTTCGCTGACGACAAATGCCCGCAAGAGTTCATCACTGCACGCGCGATTCCGCGCCTCCCTCGATATACCGTTGGTTCATCCAAAGCACATGTTCGATATTGGCCTGCCCGACGTTCGTTTTTGCAAGCAAGTAAAATTCCCGCGGCAATGTATGACCCTTTACGTTCCATACGGCCACCCAAGTCTGATTGCCTTTAAGCGGAACCGAAGCAATACGCTGCAAGTGCGTTGTGTCGCGCAGCACATAGTCGCCGTCGTGGATCATAACAGCCTCTGGCGGTGCGTAATAAACGTCAATCGTGTGCCCGTTCCAACCGTGATCGTCCGACCGAATGACGATGTTGCCGTCTTTTGTCATGACGTCAAAGTGCGGATTACGTGCCTGATAATGCGGGAGATCCACGTTGTTGGGCGGATCGGCGATCGCGCTGGGCAGAGCTTGTTGGGCAAGAGCAGCTTGGTTCGCTGGCCGATTTTCATCACCGCAGCCAGTAAGAATCCATGTAGCAGAGAAAACAGCGACAGCCACAGATGTTAACCGATGCATGGCCAAACCTCCAATCTTGGACTGGATGGACTATCGTGTAGTCTGCTTCCCAGCGACACGGTTATGCCCGTGCGTTACAATGTGTCTATGGACAAGCGCAAAATCCAAGGAAACGAGCGACAAGACGGCGATCAAATCCGCCAAATTAGGCTAAACGGTGGCATCATCCCGTATAAAATGATCCCACCACGACCACACCAGGTGCGTATCATTCTGCGGTGGCAGGATGGCATACTGTGCGTCAGTGCGCCGCGGGGAACACCGGAGGCAACCATTCAAAGTGCGATTGAACGCAACTGCGAGTGGGTTCTGGCACGGCAGCAAGCGTCATCCATGCTTCACATCCGCCCTCTTGTCCCCGGCGACAGCATCTGCTTGCTCGGCATGCCATGGTCCATCCGCCAAGCTGGACGAATCGTTGGTCCAGATTCACTTCACAGATGCATTTATGTACCAGAGGCGCCACCCACGTCTCAACACGAGGTGCTATATGCTTTGATCAAGCAGATGGCGGCGGAAGTTTTGCCGAAGCGAGCCTGGGAATTGGCAAATGCACACGGACTCCTGCCGGACAATGTGCGCGTCAGAGAGCAAACGAGTAGATGGGGGAGTTGTTCAAGCAAGCGTAATATCCAATTGAATTGGCGGCTTATACAGGCGCCGGAATGGATTTGTGACTACGTTATCATCCACGAACTGGCACACTTGCGCGAGATGAATCACAGTGCGCGCTTTTGGTCCATCGTCGAATCGATCCTGCCTAATTGGCAAGAAGCACGTAATTGGTTAAAGCAGTATGGCGATGATTTGTTTCGGCTACGAGCGGATGGTTGGGTGCAATTGTGAACAGGCGCCACATTCCACTATGGTAGAAAACGGTCCGCCTTTCGAGTCGGACCGTTTTCTGAGCCACCATGCATTAATACACCGGGGTCGTGGTGCAGGTTGTGGTGGTACCATAAGGAACCAACAAGATGAACAGGACGAAGATGATGAGGAACACAACCGCCCAGCGGGTGTAACCGCCAAACACTCCGTACATCACTACACCCCCTCGCTCAATTCTGGTGTAGTGTATGAGGGCCTCGATTGCCCCGCAAGTGACAGCCGCCCTTATCAAATCCACCTTGCCTTGGCACAGCGTAGAACGCCGTATCCTGTTACACGGTTTCGTTCTTAAGAAACTGTAAAGCGATGGCGACAAACGCTCGACAGCCGACAGCAAGCGCATCTTCATCAATATCAAAACGCGGGTGATGGTGAGGAAACGCGTCCTTGGCAACAGGCCGAATTCCGGTGAAAAAGAACGTACCGGGAGCCGCCGTTTGATAAGCTGAAAAATCCTCGCCACCCATGGTCGGCACGGCTTCGGTCACCAGATTGCCCAACTCAGCTTGCAGTACATTGCGAACAAAACGCGTAAGTTCTGGATCATTGTTTACTGGGCGATAGCCTTTGTCGTAGTGAAACGTGTAACTCGCCCCATGCGCGGACGTGATGCCACGAATGATGTCCTCCATCCAGCGCGCCGCAAGATCGCGTCGTTCTTCTCGAAAGGTGCGCACCGTGCCAGCCAATTCCACGGAATTGGAAATGACGTTGTCGGCGGTGCCCCCGATGAACTTCGTCACGCTCAATACGAATGGTTCAAGCGGATCGATCATCCGGCTTGCGATGTGTTGCAGGTTGACGACGACTTGTGCGGCGATGGCTATCGGATCGACATTCAAATGCGGTTGCGCCGCATGGCCGCCGCGCCCGACAATCGTGATGTGGAAAGTGTCGGGCGAAGCCATTAATGCGCCTTCACGAACCCCGATGCGACAACTCGCAAGCTCTTGCCACAAGTGTTGTCCGACAACCGCGTCCACGCCATCCAAAACACCCTTGTCGACAAGTTCCTGCGCGCCGCCTGGATTCAATTCTTCGGCATGTTGAAATATGAAGCGAATTTCGCCGCTTAATAAATCTCGCCGGTCGTGTAGAACTTTTGCGGCACCGAGCAACATGGCGGTATGCCCGTCATGGCCGCAGGCGTGCATCACACCTGGATTTTGCGACGCAAACGAGAGCCCCGTTTCCTCCGTAATCGGAAGTGCATCCATGTCGGCCCGCAACGCGAGCACCTTGCCCGGCCTACTCGTAACGAGCCGAGCCACGACGCTCGTCTCGGTGGGACGAGAAATTTCAAGTTCAGGCAATTGTGAGAGCACATCAAACACAAACTGTGACGTCTGAACCTCTTCGAACGAAAGTTCAGGATGCGCGTGCAGGTGGCGCCGCCAGCGCACCAAATCTGGCTCAATGGCCTTGACCCATTGTTCGATTTCTGACATCGTTCCCCGGTTCCCCTCTCGTAAGCGAATTACGCACGTGCGCTCATGAGCCATTGCCACAATCCATCTGTGTCGACTTGGTGTCCGACATAAAACGGACCGAATTCTGCAAAGCGCGCGCTCGACTCGTCAAAGCGCATCTCATGCACCAGTTTTTTGAATTGCAGCGGATCGTCCGCGAAAAGCGTCACACCCCACTCCCAATCGTCAAGACCGATCGATCCACAGATGATCTGTTTGACAATTCCTGCGTAGCGCCGACCAATGGCCCCATGGGCTTGCAAGAACTTGCGCCGTTCGTCTTCATCGAGCATATACCAGTTATCCGGATGCATCCGCCGTTTGTTCATCGGGTAAAAACATATATGGCGGTGTGCCGGCATGGTCGGTTTGAGTCGAGCTTGGATGGCTTCGTCCTGCTCGATATCTACACCAGGCTTCGCCAAGTACCCGCCCAGTTCAACCACCGAGATGTACGAATATGTAGATTCAGTCAAGTCCGCCATGGGAGTTGCCGCAAAAGCCGCCTTCACCTCGTTCAATTCTTCCAGCGAAGGGCGCATATACAAAAACAAGACATCCGCTTTGTGACCAGCAATCACGAACTGACCAAAGCTACCCTTGCGATCGCGCTGAAGCGCATACTGACTTTCTGCAAACTCCGCATAGGTGCGCAGCACCGAGTTGGGCTGTGGAGTGTTCTTCCATACGTCATAACGAACCTTCCGAAAGTCGTGATAAACATACCATCCATCCAGTGTTTTGGGCGCACCCATAACGACCTTCCTCCTTTGCCTGTGACCACATTATAGCAAGGTATAGCACAGGCCCAAAGGCGCGACGATGCATGTTCAAATGATACGGAGCATATCGTTCTATATGTTTGGACAGGCAGGGGGGAGAATGATGGTTCGTACTGTGAAATGGACTGTCTTTGCTATATCATTTGCCACGGCTGTATACAGCACGGGGTCGGCCCTCATTATCGCACGAGCAGGGGCCTTGAACGGCATTGATCAACTTGCAGCGGCAGGTGCCGCCGAGACCATCGCGGGCCTCGCTTTTTGCGTTGCAGGTTTGCTCGCCCTGTGGAAGTTATGGATTGGCGCGATTCTCCACGGGCTAAATTTCCTTTGGTGTAGTGCTGTGGCGGCAGCTTATGGCGACGTGACCGTGTGGCTATGGTGCGGTGTCGCAGCAGTTCTCTGCGCTGTGTCGCTATTGACAGGATGGCGTCAGCGCAAGCGTCAAATGGTCTCCTTGCACAGCCCGTGAACCTGCGTCGACTCGCCGGGAGAGCTACAACACGCTCCGCCTGCGTCCATCTGGATTCTGACAAGTCTCGATACGCAAAAATCTGTGGATGCTCCCCTGACGAAAGCCGCTTCGCATGAGCGCTGCTACCGACAACAAAGAGGGAATCTGATATCCCCTGCTTGCCGTTATTTGGGGTTCAGCCCGCACAACACGACAACTTCGACACGTCCTTGTCAAACGTCAGCGCCGCCAGCTTCAATCCCTCCGCCATGGTCAGATACGGAGCAAGGGTTGATTGCAGGTCTTCGATCGTCAGCCCAAACTTGACGGCGATCACGCCTGAATAAATGACATCTCCCGCATTTTCCGCCACTACGTGCACACCGACGATTCTGCGTGTCTTGGCGTCCGCCACGAGCTTGAACACCCCGGTCGTCTCGCGGTTGACCAGAGCCCTCGGCACAGCGTCAAGCGGCAATACGGACGTCAATACGTCATACCCGGCTGATTTCGCCTGTTCTTCCGTGAGCCCCACCGTCGCAATGGCTGGACTGGTAAATGTCACACCGGGTACGACGTTCAGGTCCACTTGCAGCTCGGCACCAGCAACCGCATTCTGCGCAGCAATGGCCCCCTCGTCTGCGGCTACATACACAAATTGCGGACCCATCGTCACGTCTCCTGCGGCATAGATACGATGATTGCTGGTGCGCAGATATTCATTCACCAGGACTTCGCCACGGCGACCGACCTTTACGCCCGCTGCGCCCAGGTTTAACGACTCCGTGTTCGGTTTGCGGCCCGTGGCGACAAGCAGCGCCTCCGCCTCTATCACTTGTTCCGTGCCATTCACAGTGACAAACACCCGTTTGAGTTCCCCATCCTGCTCAACACGTTGAATGAGGGCATTTGCGACGAGTTGGATTCCTTTCTCTGTCAAAGCATGCGTCACAGCAGACGCAACTTCTGGTTCGGCCTTCGGCAAAATGCGGGACCCACGTTGCAGCAATGTGACCTCCGAGCCCAAATTTCGAAACAAGCTCCCCATTTCCAGTCCGATAAATCCGGCGCCAATGACAACGAGGCGCTTCGGGACTTCCTGGAGTTCAAGTGCAGTCGTGCTGACCAGGTAATCCACATCGGCAAGACCAGGAATGTTCGGCACGAACGGGGACACACCGGTTGCAATCAGGAAGCTTCGGGCCGTGATCTGTCGGCCATTCACTTCGATGGTCGATTCATTGACGAAGTGCGCTTCCCCTGAAATCCACTCAAATCCATACTCGTCAATCAAATCCACGTACTTGTGCTGGCGCAAGTCTTCGACCAGTTCATTCTTTCTGTTCACGAGGGTCTTCATGTCAACCGCACCGGCGCTCGTGTGCAATCCAAGAAATGGGTTACTCGCTGCCAGCTGGTGAATTTCTGCTGCGCGAAGCATATTTTTCGACGGGACGCATCCAAAGTTCACACAGGTCCCGCCCACCGTGCCGCGCTCGACCATGGCGACTTTCGCACCGGCTGACGATGCTTCGATGGCAGCCGAAAACGCCGCGCCACCAGATCCGATAATGAGCAAATCAAAGTCGAAGTTGTCGTCCATGTCGTTGGTTTTTTCCTGATCAGGGTCGCTGAAGATGGTCGCATCTCCCGGTCGGTACCCTGTATCGGCAATCGCCTGTCTGGCATCATCTAAACGATTCAAATCAGCCAGTTCAAATGTCGCTTCATTTCTGCGATAGCTGGCGGATATATTTTCAGCACCCACACGTTGCAACGCATGGGATACATGACGTTCACAATCCTCACAAGTCATTCCGTTCACGACCAGCCGAATTCGTTTCCTGTTTCGTGACTCTGCCATAAGAAACACTCCTATCAAACGCCTGCATACAGCCGCACATACGGCAGCCAGTAGATGACAAGATACACTCCAGTCCCAAGTGTGATGAGCGCACTGAATCGCCCCATCCATCGGGCGCCCAAGCGAACCCACTTGCCGACCAGCTGCTGCGATATCGTCGATGCCAGGGATATGACGGTCACGACAAAACCCATCCCCAGCGCATAAATCACAAAGTCAGACAGGCCATTTGCAAATCCTTGGCTGCGAAACGACGACAAGACCAGTACAGAGAACAAGGGAAGCGTGCAGCCAAGCGAACCAAGTGCGTAGGCAATGCCGTATAAAAAAATGGCACCCTTACTGCCCTGCTGTAAATGCCAGTTGCCGCCACCGATGTGAAACGAAACACCCTGCCTGCCAAACAGCATCAGTATCCCCATCAGCACAAAGGATACGCCGACAAATTCAGCGATCCACCCTACCGCTTTGCCTAGGGCTGCGGCGAACGTGACAGCCACAACGCCCGCCAGTACGAACACAACCAAAAACCCTGCGGTCATGAAGATACCCGCCCACACCCCATCCCAAACACGACGATCACGCCCCGCAATCAGGTGCACAATATAAGACGGAAGCATAGCTACACCACACGGGTTAAAGGCCGCCATCATACCCGCACCAAGAACGACAGCCAGTTCAGCATTCATGCAAGCACCTTCTTGAGTTGACCTTCCGATGGCACAACCCCTTCGTAGATGACCTTGTTGTGATACAGCACCACCACCGTATCCAGTTCAGTGACGTGGAATTTCTGTATCAGCGAGGCGTTTGTTTCGAGCACATACGGCCAATGGCTACGTGCCACTTGAGAAAACTGCGCAACGGTGTTGGCGTTATCCGCCTGGGGTTCCACGTCAATCGAGATCAGCTGCAACCCTGGCACGTTCTGAAACTTCGCCAATGCCATTTCCGTTGGCAAACAATCGGAGCAGGAAGAAGTCATGAAGTGAAGCACCGTCTTCTCATTAGGATTGACTGTGATGCGTTTTCCATTGACGTCGGTAAAACTGAGGTCGCCCACCCCCGTGGCGGTGGTCTCGTTGTGAAGGCTTGTCTGACGCGAAGCGGCAGATGGGGAACTAGTGGAACCCGAGGCCGTCGTCGTATGTTCAAAGCGGGTGAAGCCGAAAACGCCGGCTCCGACCACAACCACCAAGGCACCGCCAAGCCACAGCTTGTTCATGGGTTGCCCCTCCTCCCTTCGTTACATCCTGGTGCAGCACCGGATGTGTTCCGCATTGTCTGCAACGATCTCCTTCGCCAGTTGCAGAATCATCCGCACCCGCTCGTCGGATATGCGATACACGACGTACTTCCCTTCCTGCCTCGAGGTCACATAGCCACACCATTTCAGACAAGCGAGTTGGTTGGACACCTGGCTTTGGGACGCTCCAATGGCGTCAACCAGCTGACTCACGTTCATTTCTCGGTCGAGCAAGGCCTCCACGATTCTGAAACGTGTCGGATTCGACAATCCATGAAAAAACTTCGCAAAAATTTCAATCTGCGCTACATTGTCAGGTAATGTTGTATTGAGTTCCGGCATCCCCTTCAACTCCTTTCGTGACGCTCCGACAAGTCGTGGGAAGTGATTGTACAGCTTGAATTTGTCCTAAATTTTTTGCTTTTGCGCCATCCAAAAAACATCACAATGGCGATTGCAATGACAACGCCACCTGCAATCCAAAAGCGACTTGCAGCTAACACCGCTCCTGCGGCCGTAAATCCCAGCGCCCCAACCAAAATTGGCAACCCGCAACAAAGCATTGGGATCACCGCAATGCCCATGAGCCCCCACGTTCCGCTTGCATTACGTTTTTGCACATTGTTCCCCACAACGCGCACCTCCTTCGTTCTTCATTATATCACAATATCAAAATATATAAAGTGTATGTTGAACGACGGCTAGAAAACACCGTCGAATTGTAATTTTTAAGTCAATTGACTCGAGCTTTCATCAAGCACATTTTCAAAATACTTGAAGACGTGCACCGAGAAAGCATGGCGCGAGCAATAGGGATATTTTCCTCAACTTCGTACGCATGAAAGATAACAAGAAAGAGAGACGCGAAGCGTGGGGATCACCTATCCAGAAGTGCATAACGCCAAAAACCACATCTCTACGGACATGGTTTTTGGCGTCTGGGGTCTGGAAACGCACCCGTTCCAGCGATATTCTTCCTGCATCTCTTCACAGCTACGGGTTTAGCCGACTCTATGCTCCATTCTCAGCTTGTCGGCAATCATCGCGATAAACTCCGAGTTGGTGGGTTTCGTCTTGGAAGCGCTCACGGTATACCCAAACACTTTTCGAATGGCATCGATATTGCCACGCCCCCAAGCGACCTCGATGGAGTGACGGATGGCCCTTTCAACACGAGAGGGGGTTGTTTTGTATCGATCCGCAATTTTAGGGTACAAAATTTTTGTGATGGAACCTAGAATTTCGACGTCTTCATACACAATTCCAATAGCTTCCCGTAAATAATGATAGCCTTTGATATGCGCTGGGACCCCAATTTCGTGAATAATTTGAGTGATTTGCGCATCTACAGAGCGACGGGAAGGCGGCGCTGGCGTGTATGTACTCGTACTGTTGTAGGCTACAGCTTGTTGTGTAGCTGCCACAGGTGCGGCATTGCCGTTCATCACCTGACGGATTCGCTCAGCCAGAAGCGGCATGTCAAAAGGCTTCAGAATGAAGTACGACACGCCCAACTCGACAGCTCGCCGCGTAACCGTCTCCTGACCAAATGCAGTTAACATAATAACTTTCGGTGGACGCCTCGTGACTTCGGAAAGTCGTTCCAACGCTCCAATGCCATCAAGAACTGGCATAATGATGTCCAATACCAATACATCCGGCTCTGTATCGCGAATCAGATTGAGAACATCGCTTCCGTTATAAGCAATACCACAAACTTGCATATCCGGCTGGGCCGAAATGAATTCGCCCAAAAGTTCGGCGAACTCATGATTATCGTCCGCAATTAGCACCTTCATTCGAGAAGACACGAATTAACACCCTCCCTGCTTATCTGTCAGTCTAAAGATTCGACGGCAAAACGTACACTCCTGCCAAATCTATGTAATACTTTTCGTGTCGATATATGGCTTTTCGACAACATTCGACAAGGGCCGTCCGGGATGGCCCTTGTCGTACACCGATTGTGCTTTCAGGAGAGTCGTTTATACAGCCTTCGCCGGACCACTCGTAAGCGCTGTCGAAGCAGGTTCCTCGTCGTGCCCAGTATGATGCAACATCCAGTAAGCATACACACCGTATCCACGCGTAGGGTCTGAAACAAAAACATGCGTCACGGCTCCGACGAGTTTGCCATCCTGCACGATGGGACTGCCACTCATACCCTGAACGATACCACCGGCGGTGGACAACAAACGAGGATCTGTCACTTGCAAAATGAGACTTTTGGTCGAAGGCGTGCGCTGTCGTGATGTATTTTCAATTCGGACTTGAAATGGCTCCACCTTTTGCCCATGCAAAACCGTATAGATAACTGCTGGTCCCGGGTGAACCTGCGTTGGTAGCGCGACGGGTATAGGTTCACGCAAGCCTCCAGCGGCATTGCAAGCCGCGACATCAAGCTTCCCAAAGATGCCATATGGTGTGTTCTCCGCGATATGGCCCAGTTCACGGCTTGAATGTACAAACATCCCCTTTTTTTCACCCGGCTCCCCTATTTTACCTGCCTGAACCCCTGTGATCACAGCAGGATACATTGTACCCTGCCCAACAATAGGCCGCCCCGTGTCGACGTCACTTATCATGTGTCCCAGTGCCGCAAATGCGCCCGTTTGCGGATTATAAAAGGTCAAGGTTCCAACACCGACCGTTTTGTCTCGAACATAGACGCCCAATTGCGATCCGTTAGCAGTTGCTGGACAACGTACAACAACATCCCGTTTGCGTTGGCCGCGTTGAACGGTCAATACAATTGATCCTCGCTTATCGCGCATCGCTTGTTGCAATTCAGTCGCCGTACGGACGGGGTGCTTGTCGACCGAAAGGATCATGTCACCAATTTCCACGTGTGCACTGGCTGCGGGGGACGATCCATCGGATGTTCGATGAAACCCGACAACAATGGGTCCCATGGACGACAGACGGATCCCCACAGCCTGTCCACCGACGATCACCCGTTCGGCTTGCTCCACATGAACGTGCGTGTGCCAAGGTATGAGTCCGAATACACGATTTTGAATATCGACTTCACCAGGCTGTTGCGACGAAAGATCGACAAATGTCGGATGGGAAAAATCAGAACGCGTTTGCTCTGGGGAATGAATGATCCGAAAACCACTCGTGCGAGGTACCGCGATATCATCGTCGGTCGTCATATCAATATTGGTCGGCAAGGTTTCCAGGTGCCGAACCGGTGGCGCAAAGCAAGCAAGTGTAACCGCAATCAAACTGGCAAACTTCAGCGCACGCAACCAACCCGCCATGGTTCGTTCCCTCCCCTTGGACATGACACCTCGTGCAGCGTAATCCTAAGGTGCCCGCGGCGGGCCGATCTATAACGTAAAAAAGCTCCCACCTACTTCGCGATGGTGGTCCCTCTTCGGAAGCTTTCCAATAGTGCACGTGCATGGCGCACTGCCGTTTCATCCGAGACGCCAGCCCCGAGCAGTCGCCCGATTTCCAACGCCCGTTCGCGCTCCTCAAGCTGGCGAACACGCGTCGAAGTCGCGTTAGCGACCACTTCTTTATGAATTTCATAATGCACATGCCCCGCTGCGGCCAACTGAGGTGAATGCGTCACACATAAGACTTGTTTGTCGCTACCCAACTCCCGCAAAAGCTCTGCGACACGTTGCGCCGCATCACCGCTCACACCCGTATCGATCTCGTCGAACACGAGCGTCTCAATTTGCTCGATATCGGCGACAACGACTTTGACAGCCAATAGCGTGCGCGAAAGCTCCCCGCCCGATGCAACTTTTTGCAGAGGCAGTAACGGCTGACCGCGATTTGCACGAAAAAGAAATTGAATGTCGTCCATACCATCCTCAGACCGTGCGCTGTCCTGCCAACGAACAGCAATTTCACACTGAGCATCCGTCATTTGCAACCGATGTAACGCCTCGTTAACTCTTACTTGCAGCCGTTTCGCCGTCTCGACACGCGCATCGTGCAATCGGCGTGCAGCTTCGATATATTGGGTTTCCATCACCGTCACTTGTTCTTCAAGAGTGGCGAGACGCTGTTCATGTGATTCGAGCTCAGCAAGCTTCATCTTCATGCGTCGCAAGTACTCGGCGATCTCGGCTGCGGTAGCGCCATATTTGCGCGTCAGTCCGCGCAACTGAGCCAGCCTGTCTTCAATCTGTGCTAAACGACTTGGATCGACATCTAGACGTCCCGCGTAACGGCTCACCGTAAACGCAGCCTCTTCAACCTGGATTTTCGCAGCGACGATAAATTCGTGGATTTGGCCAAACTCTTGCACACGTTCAGCCAATTCGGCAGCCTCCTGCTCCGCTGTCGTCAACTGCGCTATGGCTCCACTCCGCGGATCGTCCAGGCTGTTGGCCAAGACGTCGACATGTCCTCGAAGTTTTTGGGCAGCCAAGAGACGTTGTCGTTCTTCGCGAAGCTCGTCGTCTTCTCCGGCGACAACGCCCACCCTTTCAATTTCTTCAATTTGAAAGCGACACATGTCGATCTGTTGCGCCCGCTCCCGTTCAGTCACCAGCGTCTGTGCCAACTCCCGCACAAGCGATTGCCAAGCTATATATGCTGAAGCAGTCGCATCCAATAATTCTCCATGTCGGCCGTAGAGATCCAACAAACTTCGCTGATAAACCGGCGTGACTAACGCAACCGATTCGTGTTGATCTTGCATCTCGACCAACGTTTGGCCAACCTGGCGCAACATCTGCACGGTGGCCGCACGGCCGTTGATCCGGCACTGGGAGCGGCCGCTTGTGTACACCGTGCGCGAGACCACGAGCACGTCATCATAGTCAATTCCCCATTGCTCCAACAGCTCTTCACAGGCCGAATTCCGACCGACGGCAAACACAGCTTCAATCAGCGCATTGTCCGCCCCCACCTGCACGATTTGAGAAGACACCCGTGCGCCGAGCACCGCGCGCGTCGCATCGAATAAAAGCGACTTCCCAGCGCCCGTTTCGCCTGTGAAGACATGGAGCCCCTTGCCAAAGGTGAGCCGCAATTCGTCAATCAGGACAAAATTGCGAACATACAACTCAATAAGCAATGCCATTTCCCCCTCACATACCAGAGGACGGATCATTGTGGAGCTTGTTTCGCAGTACATCAAAAAATTCGCGATCCGGCCATCGAACCAGCGTCGCATCGTACGGTGCCTGTCGGATCAACACTTCATCACCCTCTTGCAACCAAATACCCTCTTGCCCGTCGACGGCGAGTGCCACGTCGCGATGTCGCGCATGTACGGTGAGACGGACGACAGACGACGAATCGATAACACATGGGCGGGAAAACAGCGTATGCGGACAAACTGGGGTAACGAGCATCACTTGTAAGTGCGGACTCACAATCGGTCCACCACAGGACAGAGAATAGGCTGTGGACCCGGTAGGTGTCGATATGATGACACCATCCCCCGTGTACGTATCCACATATACATCGTCGACGTAAACGTCAAGAGTCACCATGCGCGCAAACGATCCCTTGCCGATGCCCGCATCATTGAGCGCCGTGAATTTCGCGACTTCTTTGAGATTGCGATACACAAAGGCTTCAAGCATCAAACGGTTTTCTAAATGGTAATCTCCGGCGACGATACGACGAATAGCCGGCTCTAGTTGGGAAGGTTCAGATTCCGTAAGAAATCCTAGATGCCCTACATTGATGCCAAGTAGTGGAATGTGATATGGTGCAAGCTGACGCGCAACCCCGAGCAGTGTTCCATCGCCGCCAAGAACAATAGCCAATTCCGCTGTCTTGACCTGCGAGTTACTCGCAATAATGTCTGTGTCGTGAGCGACCGAGACGTCGATCACGCCAATGCCGGCTCGTTCCAATTGCTCCGTGACATCATTGCGAACCGAACAAGCTTCTGCCTTCTGCGGATTATACAAGAGAGCAATTTGGCGCAAATGTCCTCCCCCATCCCTACATGCGGTGAAGCCAAGCGAACACGACAAGAGCGCCACCACTAAGCCAAGCCAGATTGTGAAGCCATTGTCGCATTAGTTGACGCCGCGGTTTGGCAATCGAAAATTCGGCACGCTGAATTCGCTCGTGCAACACATCGACAAAGAGTACACCGTGGATACCAAGAATCACAGCAACAGGAAAATATCGCTCATTCACTTCAGCTTCTGGTACCTTCTCAAGCGTTACAAACACAGCATACTCGCGTCCGTTTTTACGCGCAATGAAGTCGGCGCTCATGGAATAACTCCATTGTGAATCGTCAACCCAACCAACGTATTCCGCCTTGCCTTCGATCCGCAGAATATCGTACCCGTTTTCTTCAAGCCACTTGCGCGCAACCGATTTCAGGCCACCGACACCAACTTCGCGATCGCGATAGAGCCATTCGCGACACAAGGAGCGAATGACGATACCCACACAGATACACGCCGCCAGCAAAGCCAAGCCCGTCAGCATGTGACAGCCAACTCCCAACCGTCACCCAGATTTATGGCTGGTCAACCTGGCTCCCTTCCGTCGCCTCCTACAGCGTGCCATGCAGAATCGACGAGGTCAGAACAGCGCGATCTCCATGTAGCGGTTTGCTCTGGATTCGGAAACATTCTCCACCATGCAAGAAATTCAATATTTCCGTCGCCGCCCGAAATTGGCGAGTAATCGAGCCCCCAGCAGGACCAGCCGAGTGTTGTGACATGATCCAGCATGTCCAACAACACGTCGAGATGAACCTGTTTGTCTCGGACAATACCACCCTTGCCGACTCTCCCCCTGCCTGCTTCAAATTGTGGCTTAATCAGACTGACAATATCAGAAACGGGATTACATACCTCTGCCAACTTCGGAAATAGCAATTTCGTCGAGATGAACGAGACGTCCATCACAGCCAAATCTGGAGTCGGATCGAATAACACTGGATCGGCATGGCGGAAATTGAATCGCTCCATCACGCGGACGCGATCGTCTTGGCGCAACGACCACGCCAATTGCCCATATCCGACGTCGACTGCATAAACCAAGCGAGCCCCGTGCTGCAAGAGACAATCTGTGAAGCCACCCGTCGAGGCTCCAACATCGATAGCGACGCGATCCGTCACGGATATGCCAAATGTCGCCAACGCCCGTTCCAGCTTCAACCCACCGCGCGACACGAATTGATGCGGTGGCCGCTTCACCGTAACCTGCCGTTCCGGGTTAATTTGCGTCCCCGGCTTTTCGACACGCACGCCATCGACATCGACAAGACCTGCCATCACAGCCCGGCGCGCCGCCTCGCGGCTTGGAAAGTCACCCCGTTCATGTAAAAAGACGTCCAACCGAACCTTGGTCATGCTGTCTTCCTTTCTTGCCTCACGTCCGATTTGTCCGCCGCAGCCGAGCCGGATTGCGCCCGACAAGAGCAACTGTCTCCCACACACGTGCGGCAAATAGGATAATTGGCGTCGGTGAGTGAATAGCCACGGTCTTTCCCACGGCCTTGCCTCCGACCGTCAGCGCAGTAATGACAGCCGTAATTCCAATTTTCCACGCTTCCTGTGCCCACCCCTGAGCGTGCACAGCAAGTAATACCTGCACACTGACAGCCAGTGCGCCAGCCCCGCTCAAAACACCCGCGATATCGCCAATCACATCACTGCAGACGCTCGAAACTTTTTCTGCGTTGCGTACAATGGCGATGGCACGACGGGCACCATATACCCGCTTAGATGCCATCGCGTGGAACGGCGTCTCTCGCGCCGCAGCTGCCGCCATACCAAGCATGTCGAACAAGGCGCCGATACAAACGATGAGCAGTACGATTACGGCTCCGATGTACCAACTCGTCTGATTTAAAAAGATCGTAGATGTATCGAAAACCGCACTGATGGGCAAAGTCAGTGCGGCGATAGTCCAAACAAATTTGAAATTGGCTGACCTCGAACCGTTCTTCTTCATCGAAACCTCGCTTAAAGCTGGGTTCTCACGCACTTATGTAATGAAAATCAAAGGGTGGCAGTTTCCTGAGTAAACGCTGTGGCTTAGGTCCAGTAGGTTTTCCCAAGCGTTCACCGAGACGTCGCCGTCACGGTGGTTTCCCATTATGAACACCTTGACAGCGTCACCGACTGTCAGACTGGATTACCACTTAGTCCACACTATAATCCTCAGAAAACCTCGCCTTGTAGCGAACAGTCTAGGCGTTTTCCGCAACAGCCGCGAACGCGCCCTAGCCTCTTTTGCAGTACGGATTTCACCCAGCACCGGCGGCATCTCCGTGGCCGCGGGACGCCGCCTGAATTCCTGGGATCCTTCAGCACCACTTCAAGGCAGGCTACACTGCACACAGATTGCCTCCGCATGCAGGTTCATACCCCAAGCCATAACCCTTCCCATGGATTGCGAGCTACGCACTTGGGCCTCCGCGAAAGCTGGGTTAGTCTCCGCATGCCATTGCGGGCTACCCAACTTTCTTAACTCCCAGCATAAGCCCAGGGCTGGGCGCCCCAAGCCAACACCAGGAACTTCATCGATGTGCCCTTTGACGGATTTTTAGCCCCGCCTTCAGGCGCGGACGGCTGACTAGAATACTGCGCCACCCAATGACATTCGCAAGCACTTGTCGTAGACCGAAAGCGACTTTACGTGTTTGTATTATATCACATCATAAGGCCAATACCTGTAGTCGTCTTCTGGAGTGTTACGCAAATCTGAGATGAGACGGCAACTGTTGGCGTTTCACAATGTCAATGAGATCGAACGAGTACAAGCGATTGTAGTTCCCCTAAGTACGGAGAATGAATCCCACATCTGTTCAATGCTTCTTGCCCGCGCGCGATGGTCTCCTCAGCAAGGCGACGGGTTTCCTCAATTCCTATGAACCGCGGATAGGTCAGCTTGCCTTCCGCCTCGTCCTTGCCGGCAGTCTTGCCCAATTCGGAAGTTGAACCCACGACATCCAACACATCGTCAACCATTTGAAACGCGAGTCCCAAAGCCTCTCCATAGGTCGACAGGGCTTCTTGTGCTTTTGCATCTAAATCGGGAAACAAACTTCCGATTTCCACTGCAGCCTGGATCAAGCGCGCAGTCTTGTGAAGATGAATAAACTGAACGTCCGTTAACGTCCCCTGCCCACCGGTTCGCTCGACGTCGACCGCCTGTCCGCCGACCATACCGTCAGCTCCCGCACGCGAAGCCAGGATTTGAATCATACGCAACTGTCGCTCAGCAGGAACTTCTGGTATCGGCCTGGCCAATAGGGCAAACGCTTCAGTGAGTAACCCATCGCCTGCGAGCAATGCCATGGCCTCGCCAAATACCACGTGGTTGGTTGGCTGTCCACGTCGCAAACTGTCGTCGTCCATACAAGGCAAATCATCGTGAATCAACGAATAGCAGTGTATCATCTCCAAAGCCGCCGCTGCCGGCAACACACGTTGGCGTTCCACGCCAAACGTCTGCGCCGTCGCCATCAGTAACGCCGGGCGGAGACGCTTGCCATCTGCCATCAAACTGTAATTCATCGCTTCATACAAACGCGTCGCCAGACCGTCCGTGTGAAGAAGACCTTGCAAATATGCTTGTAACTCTGTCTTGCAGGATTCCAAATAGGACCCCATGTCGATCACGCCCTTTCCTCGCCTGCAGGTGTTTCTTCCACCGCATCGAGGGTAAGCTGCTCCAACTGGAACTCCGCTTTGTCTAACTGTTCACGGCAGAAGGCGACCAACCGCATCGATTCCTCGTACGCGCGTATCGATGCGTCGAGCGGCAAATCGCCGGCCTCCAACTTGCGTACGATTTCCTCAAGTCTTTGCATCGCTTGTTCAAATGTCAAGTCTGATTTGCTCGTTTCGTTCTCGTTTTGTACCATGCCGTTTCACCTCCGCTTGGACGATTCCATCGGCTACCTGGATTTGAATGTCTCTGCCCGGCGTCAGTTGTTCGACGCTCGCCAGCACCTGACGACCGGCTTCATCGAGTACCAAACTGTAGCCGCGCCGCAAGACCGCCAAAGGATTTAACGCCTCAAGAGCCGCAATGGTTCTGTCGAGATCGGCTTGTGACCGCGCGATGCGCGCCCGCAAAACCTCGCCCAGTCGACTTTCCAAACGCTCAATGCGATGGCGAGACGCCCCGACACCATGTCGCAAATCGACCCGATGCAGGCGGCGTTCAAGCTCGTCGAGGCGCCGCCGCGCTTGCACTGTCGGGCGCCGAAATGACTCGCGCAGCCTGCCTTCCAAAAAGTCAACGGCCTGGCGCTGAGGCATCAGCAGACGATCGGGGAAGCGAAACAGCGGTCGATTTTCGAACTGTTGCAACGTTCTGCGATACAACTGTACCTTTGACGCAACGGCTGCCTGCGAACGCGCCAACGCCTGCGACAGTTGCAACTGTAAATCTCGTCGGTGCGGCGCCACCAACTCCGCCGCCGCGGTCGGTGTCGCCGCGCGGACATCTGCGACATAGTCGCAAATGGTGACATCCGTTTCATGCCCGACCGCGGAGACAATCGGAACCGGAGACCGTGCGACGGCACGAGCCACCTCTTCTTCATTGAATGGCCAGAGTTCTTCGAGCGATCCACCGCCGCGCCCCACGATGATGACATCTACCGGCTCGGACAACTGCCATAGTCCTTCTAAAGCCGCGACAATCGTACGGGCCGCGGTAACGCCCTGGACCTGGGCTGGTGCCAAAATCACACGGGCCAGCGGATAGCGCCGCTCCAGTGTCGTACAAATATCGCGTATCACTGCACCCGTTGCGGAAGTTACAACGCCGATCCGCTTAGGATATGCTGGTAGCTTCCGCTTTCGCTCGGCAGCGAATAAGCCTTCCGCTTGCAGTTGATTCCTTAATTGCTCAAACCGAACATATAACGCCCCGATGCCATCAGGCTGCAAATCGTCCACATACAACTGATACTGACCATCGCGATCGAAAACGCTGACCGTGCCCAGTGCGATGACTCGCATGCCATCTTCCGGCTTAAATCGCAACCTACGGTTCCGCCCGGCAAACATCACGGCTCGAATGCGGCTGGTTTCGTCCTTTAAAGTAAAGTACATATGGCCGCTAGAATGGTGTTTGAAATTAGAAATTTCCCCTGCCACGTAACACTGTGCAAAAGTTGGGTCCGTCTCAATCCGGCGCTTAATTCGCAGGTTGAGCTCAGTAACCGTAAAAACCGTCGCTGACGAGGGCGATCGCGCTGCTTCAGTCATCGACGTCCCTCCTCATTCCACGCCTCTGCTCGCAGAGGGAAACCGCATTGGCGACAAGCATGGCTACCGTCATCGGCCCGACGCCGCCCGGAACCGGCGTGATGGCACTGACCAGAGGCGCGACTTGCACAAAGTCGACATCGCCAATTAACCGGCCATCGACGCGAGTCATCCCAACATCAATCACGGTCGCTCCTGGTTTTACATGCTCTTTGCCGATGAGATGCGGTACACCTGCAGCCACGACAAGTACATCTGCTTGTCTCGTGTAGGTTGGCAAGTTGATAGTCTGACGATGGCATTGTACCACGGTGGCACCACGCGACAATAGCCATTGCGCTGTGGGCCAGCCAACCAACCGACTACGACCGACGACGACCGCCGTTTGACCCGCAATGGGTACACCCGTGGAATCCAAGAGCCGCGCAATGCCTGCTGCCGTACAAGGCCAAACCGACGGGGTGCCCCGGCTGGTCAGTCCAAGATTGGCCGGGTGCAGACCGTCGACGTCCTTTTCCGGCGCAATGGCCTCCAGCACGCGATCCGCGTTCAAATGCGGAGGCAACGGCAGTTGAACGAGAATGGCATCCACGCTGTCATCCTCGTTCAGCTGCCCAATGAGCCGAAGCAACTCGGATTCTTTTACATCGCCGGGCAATTCGCGAATCACTGCATGCAGTCCCAAATCCATGGCCAATTTGCGTTTGCTGCGCACATATGAGGCCGAAGCTGCATCATCCCCGACAAGGACAAGCGTTAAACCAGGCACAACGCCTTGCTCGCGCAAGCGCTGTACGCGTTCTGCCACATCTCGCTTCACTTCAGCTGCGACCTGTTTACCATCGATGATTTGCGTCACATGTCACACCTCCATCCGACACCTGACATGTACAATTTCGGAAACGAGCAGGGGCCGTCTCACCCGATCACGCATCCGAGCAAGACAGCCCACTCTCGTTTTAGCGACTCATGCTTGTGCTGTGACCCGGGAACAACTTGGCCTGCGGGTCGATAAACGTCTTGGCATTGTTGACTGCCGTCGGTGCTTCTCCAAAGCCAGTCGCGATGAGCTTCAGTTTACCAGGATAGGTGACCACATCGCCGGCCGCGTATACACCCGGAATGTTGGTCTCCATTTTCGAATTGACGACGATGTCATTCTTCTCGATTTCAAGCCCCCACTCTTTAATCGGTCCGAGCGAAGCGGTAAATCCGAGGCCGCTGACAATCGCATCAACTTCAATGGTCTCTGTCTGCTTCGTCTGGTTATTCACAATTACCGCGCGCTCTACCCAGTTGCCGCCTTGCACGTCGGACAGTTCGTAGAACGTCTTAATCTGGATGCGCGACTCGTAAAGCTGCCGCACACTTTCTTCGTGTGCGCGAAACTGATCCCGGCGGTGAATCAACGTGACAGAGGCGGCTACTTCTTCGAGCATTAGCGCGTAATCCACCGCAGAGTCGCCGCCACCAATGACCAACACGTTTTTGCCGCGGTAGTTTTCGACTTTATCAATATAATAGGCAACGCCACGGCCCTCAAAATCCTTAGCCGTCGGAGCCGGCAGAGGCCTTGGTGAAAAAGCACCAATACCTGCGCAAATGATGACCGCACGACCGATATGCACAGATTTGTCCGTGTGCAGTTCGAACAAACCATCTTCACGACGAACGAGGGTTTGAACCGACTCGTTTAGGTGGATGCCCGGATTGCGCTCCATCGCTTGTTCAATCAGTTGATCGACAAGTTGACGAGCGCGAATTTTCGGAAATCCAGCGACATCGTAAATAAATTTTTCAGGATACAACGTAGCCAACTGCCCACCCAGTTCCGGCAGGCTATCGATAATTTTGCATGAACAATTGCGCATACCGCAATAAAATGCCGCAAACAGTCCGGTTGGACCGCCGCCGATGATCAGCATGTCTGTGACGTTTTCTTGGACGAAAGCCTGATTTGACAACGTGAAACCTCCTTAGTCAACGTAAAAACACACTTGCGCTCATTATACAAGAGACAGAAAAAAAAGACTACGAAAACCTATGTGTTTTGTCGACAATTCGGTCTTTGCCAACTTGTTTACCCGGTTTTTTATGCATGAATTCGCCAATATCCGATTTGCGCTACCCCAAGCGCATTGTCGCGCGCAAAGAGAGCCGGCGCAAACGCGATATGCACGTTTCGCAAACGCCTGCCCAGCCGGGCGACGACCTCTCGTTGAATCTCTTGGTTCGCAGCGACTCCTCCAGCGATAAGTACATGATCGAGTGGATCGCGATGTGTCCGTATCACATACTCGACGGATTTGGTAAGTGCACGCGCAATACAAGACTGCACAGCCCGAGCTACGACTGGCCCGGGTACTCCCTGCTCAATGGCCGTGAGCGCCTTTGTCAACGGCCCGGAAAAGCTCATTCTGGCACCGCGCACAGGTGCAGGCAACTCGAGTTGCTCGGTCGACTGAAGATCAACTCGACTTAACGCCTCAAGATGTGGACCGGCTGGGAAAGGCAATCCGAGGGCCACGCCGACGCGATCGACAAACTGTCCCACATGCAGATCCGCCCCTTCGCCGACTCGGACAATTTGATAGCCAAAGGGGGTACGCTTGACAACCATGACATCACACGTTCCACCAGAAATATGGATAGCTACGAATGGAGTTGGTGGCATTGGCTCAAAATATTCGGCCGCCGCCAGGTGACCTTCCTGATGGGACGTGCGTGTCATGGGAATGGAAAGCATCTGCGCAATGGTAAGCCCAAACGAAGCACCCGCGTGAAAGGCTGGCATGTAGGAAGTCGCCCATGGTCGCGGCCGCACACTGGCTGCGACATGCACAAAACGTGGCTCTATCCCGTCACGTGTGAGTTGATCCTGCAAGGACGCCATCATTTTGGGCAGATTTTGCACGTGTTGAAATACGGCTTCGGACTGGCGCAGACCCTTCGCGCCATTCGCGACACGTAAAAGCGTTCTGGATTCGGCGAGCATTTTTCCATCCTGAGCATCGATAGCACACAAAGACGTCGTATAGTTGCTCGTATCGATGCCAAGCACACACGCTACTTTACGACGGCTCGCCATCTACCGGTTCGACCTCCACATCAGAAACCTCTTCCGTAGGCACATCACGTTCACGCGCAATGGTCGGCAACACTTTCGCAAGAACACCATTGACAAACTTCCCCGACTGCTCCGTCGCGTACCTTTTCGCTAAGCGAACTGCCTCATTGATAGCACTTGCCATCGGAATCTCTGGCTCATGCATCAACTCAAAGACAGCGAGCCGCAACACGTTTCTCTCCACACGCCCGATCCGCTCCGGCGACCAACGGTCCATACTTCCGGCAAGAACGCCATCGATCTCATCCAAGTGCTCCATGACGCCTCGTACAAGCCTCGTCATATAGTCCACATCGGCGTCTGTATAGGACTTGTCCTCCAAAACAAACGAAACGGCGTCGATCACGCCGCTATCGCTCAGGTCAATTTGATACAAAGCCTGCAAGGCACACTCTCTAGCTTCATGTCGAGTCAAGCAAGTCACTCCGTATATCGATCTGAAAGTAGTTTATCCAAAAGCTCGCGCCATGTTTGATTCTCTTCGAGCACGCGACCAACCATGTAACCAATTGCAGCGAGTACCGCCAGCAACAGCGTTCGCCAGAAACCGAACAGAAGCCACAAAATCCAAAGCACAACCCCTAGGAGCAGGCCGTGATAGCGCCGGGGCCAAGCCCGAAATGCCGAAATCGCGCGACGCAACGCGTTCATACGCCGCTCCACGCCTTACCTGAACGCGCACCGGCAGCCAACTCCGTCACATGCACGAGTACGCGCTCGACCACGACGCCCGTCGCCCGCTCGACATATTCTTTCACGGCTGTCTGCGCATCCCGGCTCAACTGCGCAATATCGACGTCAGGCAACACCTGCATCCGCACCAGAATCAGGATTCCCTCCTGCCCCTGGCGAATTCGCGAATCAAACGACTCCGCACCTTTTAGTTGCGACCCCCGACGATTGGCGAGTTGACGCAAGGTATCATAAGAAATCCGGATTTGGCCATGATCCCCCGTCAGCGCAACGTACTCCGCCGTCTGCATACGCGATAGTCGATAAAACAAAAAACGGAGCGACAAAAGGGCTGCCACGGCTCCGACGACAATTGCCACCATGTTATAGGGCACGGTCAACAACTCCGTACTCACCCACGTGACGGAGATCACGTTGGCGCCGACCAAGGCCAGCACCACGCCAACAACCAAACCGATTACGGAGAACAAAAACAACAACAAACGATCCAACAGGCTCATGCTATCCCCCCAACGGGTCAGAGGCCCGGACTTCGCTCAGTACTAAGAATTTGATCCGCATCGGCCGTTTTTGCGTCTCCGTCCGATTGAAACGCGACACCTACGACGTGAACGTGAACCGCGACGACCTTTAGACCAGTCATCCCTTCCACCGCCGCTTTGACCCGCTCTTGTATTTGATACCCTGTATCAGGAATGTTTACACCAAACCGGAGCGAAACCGAGACGTCAATCGCACATGCCCGTTCGTTTTCTACGAACTGAACTTTCACGCCCTTCGACAGATTCTTACGACCTGTCAACGATTCCGTCAAACCGCCCGCAAACGAACCGCTCATGCCCGCGACGCCCTCGACCTCGCTTGTCGCAACGCCAGCAATGATTTGCACCACTTCGTCTGCAATATGGACGGAACCTCGATCTGTCAGTTCGTACTCCATGTCAGCCACGCTTATCACACTCCTGATTATCGTTGTCCCTTCATCCTATGACAAGCTTCGCCTAAAGTATGTGATTCTCCTCCAAAAAGCGAGTCGTCACATCCGCACTGCGAAACTTCTCGTTCTGCATCAGGGCGATGTGAAACGGAATGGTTGTACGAACGCCATCGATTTCATACTCGTCCAAAGCCGCGAGCATCCGAGCTATCGCTTGTTCGCGCGTGGGCGCCCAAACGATGAGCTTTGCCACCATTGAATCGTAAAACGGCGGGATTGTATAGCCTTGATAGCATGCTGAATCGACACGAACACCAGGTCCCGACGGGGGTAGATACGTAGTGATGGTTCCGGGAGACGGTGCGAACTGCCGCAATGGATCTTCAGCATTAATTCGACACTCGATTGCATGTCCACGAAGTCTGATGTCCTCCTGGCGCACCGACAACGGCTCGCCGGAAGCCGCGAGAATCATTTCGCGAACGAGATCGACACCGGTAACCCATTCGGTGACTGGATGCTCAACCTGAATACGCGTGTTCATTTCCATGAAATAAAAATCGCCATCGTCTGTATAAATAAACTCAATGGTGCCTGCCCCTACATAGTCGACCGCACGCGCAGCGGCAACCGCAGCCTGCCCCATTCGTTCGCGCACTTCATCGCTCAACACAGGACATGGAGACTCCTCAACCAATTTCTGCAGACGGCGTTGCACCGAACAATCTCGCTCTCCAAGGTGGATCACATTCCCGTGACGATCCGCCAAGATTTGAATCTCAACATGCCGCATGTGCTCAATGTACTTCTCAATGTAGATGCCACCGTTGCCAAACGACGCCTCCGCCTCGCGACGAGCCGCATCGACCGCCTGCCGCAGGGCTTGTTCATCACGCACCACGCGGATGCCGCGACCACCGCCGCCAGCCGTCGCCTTGATAATCAGCGGATAGCCTATTGCATTTGCGATATCCAACGCTTCCTGTAGGCTTTCCACAAGCCCATCACTTCCAGGAACCGTTGGCACCCCAGCCTTGCGCATGGTTTCTTTTGCTGCCGACTTGTCACCCATCTGTTCGATGGCCTTCGGACTTGGCCCGATAAACGTGATGCCGCACGCTTCGCATGCCTCAGCAAAATCGCTGTTTTCCGATAAAAAGCCATATCCCGGGTGTACAGCGTCCACTCCGCGCAACGTCGCCACAGAAATCAAACTTGGAATATGTAGATAGCTAAGTTTTGGCGCCGCAGGCCCAATGCAGTACGCCTCGTCGGCGAGACGAACGTGCAAAGCGTCCTGATCTGCCGTCGAATAGACGGCAACCGTCTCGATCCCCAACTCGCGGCAAGCGCGAATGACGCGGACGGCGATCTCGCCCCGATTAGCCACAAGTACACGTTTAAACATACCGCGTTGCCCCTTGTCGAAAACTCAAATGATGTAGAACAGTCCATGCCTCCTGCGGTAACTCCTCAGGCACGGCGAACTTTGAAGAGCGGTTGCCCATACTCAACCAGTTGACCGTTCTCGGCCAAAACCTCTATGACTTCTCCAGACACTTCTGCCTCAATCTCATTCATCAGCTTCATCGCCTCGATAATGCAGACAACGGTCTTGCTCGTCACTTGTGAGCCCACTTCGACGAAAGGCGCCGACTCAGGCGACGGAGCGCGATAAAATGTGCCGACCATTGGCGACGCAATCACGTGAATATCTGCACTTTGCAGTTCCTGTGCTTGCGAGTGAGTCGCCTGCGTAGCGGCGGGGGTCGGCGCCGGAGCAGCCAGGGTCGGCGCGGACTGTACTGGCATGTACGCAACAGCCTCCGGTGCCGCCTTTTTGAGTTGCAGCTTTCCATCTTCAAATTCAATATTGATTTCACTTAAACTACTTTCATCCAAAAGACGAATCAGCTCGTGGATGTCTTCCAATTTCAGCAATTTGTTCTCTCCCCGATCCATATCTCGTAAATGCTCGTCCAAGTATACCATAGCTTTGACCGTACCTCTAGGTTCCCTGAAGATGAAAACAGCCGCCGCATCGGCTTTCGATGCTGGCGGCGCACAAGCACGCTTTACGCATGGGGCTTAACCGAGATGTTCAGAATGGATATGTCGAGTTGCTGACTGACGACATTCATGATTTTGACTGCATCTGCCCGCGAAATGTCTTTAGCCTGAACGTAGACTGTAAAGGTCTTCTGATCCTTGTCCGGCTCAATTACTGCGTTTGCATAGCCTTCTGCCAGGACCGCCTGTGTCGCCTGTTGGAGGCTGTTGTACAGAGATTCTTCATTGCCGAGGGCCTTTTGTGCCTCTGCAATTTGGGATTGTGACGCATTGTTATTGGCAATCACCGACTGATAATTGCTGATGCGCTGACTGATTTGGTTATTGACCAATGTCTGCAACGAGTTATACCAGTTGCCCGTCGAAGTCATACCCGTCTCACTGGAACTGTTGTTAGGTTGGTTGTCCCCCGACTGAGTCTGAGCGCTATTCCCCGTATCTGGAGTCGTTACGACCGTGGTCGTGTTCGAGGTTGTCGGGGTTGTCGTCGTCGGACTTGCTTGATTATTCATGGTGTAGTACCCGATGAGCATCAGCGATAGCACCATCATCGTAGACAACCACACTGTTTGCCGCTTTACCATGCTATACATCCTCCTAATCTAGCGTCTAGTCTCCCTTTTGAGGTTCCACACTAATCTTATATGCAGGCACGTCCAACACATTCGTAATTGCGTCCACGATTTCGGTTTTGGCCGTAAAAAAATTATCCGCAGCGACCGTGACCAGCACTCCGGCGACACCAACCCCGGTGCTGCCGCTGCCGGCGAGGTTGCCTTGATTAGTCAGTACGACCATCACATTGACCGCGCGCACCCCTTGTATCTTGGCGAGTATCGCATCGAGTTCGTCGTCGTAATGCCGCTCGATCGGTGCCGCTGGCAAGGGATCGGACGTATTTGCAGGACTCAATGCATTGGTGAACGAGGTAGACGTTGAAACCGGAAGAGCGCTTGAAGTGTTCGCTGGATGCGCTTGCACCATCGATCCGACAACCAGCATGACCACACCGACGGCAGCTACGAAAAGCAACCATTTTTGTTTCCAAAGCTGTTGCCAATCCAACCTCATCGCCCTCCATCGTCCACGACAAGCACCTGATCCGATTCAACGCCAAGTGCTTCAGCGATTGTCTGCCCGATCTCGCCGCTCCAGGGTGTCCCGTTTGCTTTGATTGCCACGGTAACGCTGAGCTTCGCAGGATTCATCGCGTTTTCTACTTGCACATTTGTCACATACTTCGTCAAATTCTCCGGTAAAGCCGCCTTTGCTTCCTGTGCCAGATATTTGTCCGCATCCAGGCTCTCCTCCTGATTGAGTGTGGCGGCATACCCACGAGCCGCAGCGGATCCATCGGCCACATTCGTGGCTTGCGTCGCCAACGTGTTACCAAACAAGGCTGCGGAAGCCTGGGTAGCCAACTGCGATGGCCAATTGGATCGCAGCATCGGCACCAAAGGGCTCAGCATGGAGGCGATCATCGCAACGCCCAGTACGCTCCGAACGTATTTCACAAGCGCCCTTGTCGGAAGTAACATTTCGGCAATCCCAGCCAACATGGCAATTGCCACGATTTGTTTCAGCCATTCCCCTAGCGCGGTCACGCGGTCATCACCGCCAGATTCGCCGATGCGAGGAGAATGCAAATAGCGAAGAAAAACATCAGCGCGACGCCCGCGACACAGGCAAAGACAAGTACCATGGTCTTGCCTAAGGCACCCAGACAGGCGACGATGGGTGTCTCGCCAAGGGGTTGCATTAAGGCAGCGCTACCGCCGTACATCGTCGCCACTGCGAGAATCTTTAACGCCGGGAAGACGGCGATGAGCGTGATGATCACTAACCCTGCCACGCCAACCGCGTTCTTCACCAATAGCGAGGCACTCAATACCGTCTCGGCCGCGTCCGAAATCGCTTTGCCCACCACTGGTACGAATGTACTTACCCCAAGTTTCATCGTTCTAAGCACAACACCGTCAACGATGCCTTTACCAGCACCTTGTACGGTTGATATGCCAATGAACACAGCCAATCCAAAGCTGAGTACAGCGACACTGACGGTTCGGATCAATCCCGCCAAGCGAGATAAGGTGTAGCGAACCGATAGGGCACTCGTCAGATCGAGAACAGCGGCAAAAAAGATCAACGGGAAGACCACGTAAAACACCAAGTTGCTGACGAAGTGAACGGTAAATAACAGCATCGGTTGGAAGAAAGCGGCGGATGCAAGCGAGCCAGACGCAGCCAGCAGTGTCACGGTGAGCGGCACGGTTGCAAGCATGAAATGATTCATGGTTTCAATCGCATGGCGCGCTGCACCAATCGTCTCAATGAGCGAGTGGGCGACCAGTGCGATGAGCACAAAACACACGACCATATCGGCCAATTCGCTGATGGACTCCTGCTCGAACGACGTTTGCAAGGTCTTTAACACGGCGCCCGCAACACACAGGATGAGAATGCTACCCAAGAGCCCTGCGTCATCGACTAGTTCCTGAAAAAAATAACGTAAGAGACCGTGTGTCACAGAGGCGAAATTAGGCGGGCCATTGTGCAGGATCGATTTCACCAGACCTGGCCCAGACAGATTCGGCAAGTAACCACCGTACTCATTTAATAGATCCTGCCAGTATTCGTCGATCGTCTGGGTCGGCAAGTGATCCAGTTGCGTCTGCGCCGCCTGTTGTATGGCGCTTTGTGCCTGAGCTTCCGCCTGGGTCAAGGAGGGGGCTGTCGTGTCCGCAAAGGCAATGTTCACTGGAACGATCAGCGCCAGAAAACAGCACACGACGCACGCGCACATCATGACGACGATCCGCCGCACCCCGCTCCCTCCTTCTCACGGCAACAAGTGTACGATGGTCTGCACGACATCCGTGAAAATCGGAAGCGCAAGTACCACAATCCCCACTTTGCCCGCCAGTTCAATCCGCCCGCCAAGCGCTGACTCCCCCGCATCCCTGGCCACCTGCGCCGCAAATTCAACGATATAGGCGATGCCAATAATTTTGAGAACGGTAGTCAAAAACGTCTGGCTTATCTTGGCATCCGTCGCCATGCCGCGTAACTCCTGCACCACACCGGTCAACGAGTGAACGACCATCCACAGCAAGACAGCGCCAGCAAAGATGCTGATAAGTGTCGCAAACTGCGGCGAATGTTGCCGCAAAATGGTCGCTAGCACCGTGGCGGTTAAGCCAATGCCAACCAATTGGAAGATGTGCATTGGCCTCACCTACTGCAGCAAGAATACACTGGTAATTTCATGATACAAGTGATCGACGTAGCCAATGACGATGGCAAATACAGCAACAAGGCCAGCCAACGTCGCCCAGTGCGCAAAATCCTCTTTGCCGCTTTGCTTAAGCACGGTGTGAAAAATGGCTGCGATAAAGCCTACTGCAAAAATTCGAAAGATGTCCCGAATCTCCGGTGACACCGCGTCGCCCCCCCATCTCCCCATCCACAGGCCAAGTTCCTCCAAACAATATCAATAGAGCAGAATGACAAGCAGAACTCCGGCGAGGACACCAAGATATTGCCAAAGGCGAGCACTTCGCTCAGCCTCTTCCCGCGCCTGTACCTCGGCCTGTTCAAGCGCCTGTGCCGCAAGCTGAAACTGTCCATGTAAGTGCAGCGCATCCATCGTGGCCAAGGATGCTGCCACGCCATCCAACGGATCGAAATCGGACGATCGATACGCACTTTCCGACGCGATGCTCTGTGCTGCGGCGGCAAACGATTCGGCGACACTACGTCCGTCTTCCTGCAGGTGTTTCGCAGCCGTAACAAACCACTTGCCACACGCGCCTCCACTATTCTGACCGACGTCGATAAGGGCTCGTGGTAAGGGTTTGGCATGATACTCCACTTCCGCTTGCAGTTGTTGCACCGCTTGTAAAAGACGGCGCAGTTCGCGTGGGCGCTCCCGATACGCATGTGCCATGCGAAACCCAATGAGCGTGGTCGCAAAGACGATGATCACGGACCCAACTAGTTTCAACACGCGATGCGCCCCCTCAAGTCAACGAACGGCCGTCGCCGTCCAGCACGCACTCGATTGTACCGGGGCCGCGCCGCCGGCTGAGAATGATATAGCGTGCAAACGCGTGCGCTTGAAACAGTTCTTCCATGTGTGGTCGTCTGCGCCAGCCGGCCAGGGAAGAGGCGTGAGCGGTCGTGATGACCGCAACCCCCGCATTGGCCGCCTCGAGTATGGCCTCGACGTCTCCTTGCTTGCCAATTTCGTCGGTGACGACAATATCGGGCGAGAGGCTGCGAATCGCCATGAGTAGCCCTTCGGCTTTCGGGCACCCGTCCAAGACGTCGGTCCGCGGGCCGAGGGCAAACTGTGGACGCCCTTCGAACATGCCTGCAATTTCTGAACGTTCGTCGATGATGACGACTTTGCTGGGAGACCTGCGCCGTGTGACAAGATTTTCGCTCCACTGGCGAGCCATGTCGCGAACCAGCGTCGTTTTCCCGCACTGCGGCGGTGAAATCACCAGGGTCGACAACGGGTGCCCATCTCCGCGATCCGCCAACCACGGCCGCAGGGGTGTCGCCATCCCTGGATAGGCGCGAGCGATGCGAATATTGAGCGATGAGATGCTGCGAATGGAGCGAATGTGTCCGCCATCTGTGACGATACGGCCGGCAACGCCGATGCGATGGCCGCCAGGCAGCGTAATGAACCCCTTGCGCAACTCCTCTTCGACCGCGTACAGAGAAAACTGTGTAACTTGCTGCATGACGTGCTCGAGTGCGGCTTGCGACAGCACGGCAGCAGCTGGCGGCATCAGCGTGAGTCCACCGCCTTGTTTCAGGTACTGACTATTTGTGCCAAACCGTAATTCGATTGGCTGGCCAACCCGCAGGCGAACTTCCTCGAGTTCAGCCAAAATTGTGTCGTCGAGAGCAAGAAGTAAGCGCTGAAGATCGACCGGAAGCACAGCAAGGGCCTGATTCCAGCCACCCGTTTCCTGAGGTCGGAATGGCGGCGGGATCGACATCGTTGTCCACCTCCCATCTACTGCAATATATATGGACAGGGGTACAAGCATATGCGAACAATCGCCGGAAATACGAACGGTTTACCGCTCACTTGCATTGACTAAAGGGAGAAGGTTGGGGAGGTAGCGCCGTGGATGTCTCAATCATGATCCGATGGATTGTCGTGTTTCTGATTATTTTCGTCTTGTTGATGGCGCTCGTTTTCAGCTTGCTCAAAAAGAAAGCATGACCGTCAGACCTGCTTGCCGCGAGGTGATTCAAGGACGCGAGCCGTACAAAACCAAACCCACTCCAATAACGACGAGGGCCATGCGCCACAGTCTCACCTCGCCCGCGAGCCCGGTCAGCCCGAGCGCAGTCACGGATACGAGAATGACAGGCCCCACGAGGGCCAGCAGCCCATTCACTTGCAGGGCACGTCCGACCGTGCCATACCAGAGCATGGCGAAACAGCCGGTCAACTCGCAAAGACCGGACAAGAAACGCAGAGCGGCCATCGGATAGACCCATTTTTCGATATCGCCCAAGTTGCCAAACATGTAAACATGCCTCCTTTGCCTGTACATATGCGCGGGATCCTGCAAGCATGTCTGTGCTGGACAACAATAAAAAGACAAACAAAAGAGCCGCATGAGAAGACCCGTGCCTCCTGCATGCGGCTTATAACGTTTCGATTACGCACGTGATACATATTCGCCTGAACGCGTGTCGATGATCAACCTATCGCCAACGTTCACAAAGAACGGAACTTGTAGTGTATATCCCGTTTCGACGGTTGCCGGTTTACTTCCCCCCGTCGCCGTATCACCGCGAATACCAGGCTCAGTCTCGACGACTTCCAGCTCGACGGTGTTCGGCAAGTCAATGCCGATGGTCTCTCCTTGATACAGGACAATGTAGCAATTCATGTTCTCTTTCAAAAAGTTGAGTTCATACTCGAGCTGCGCCCGGCTGATGTTGATTTGCTCATACGTCTCCGTATCCATGAAGGTGTAATTCTCACCATCGTTGTAGAGATACTGCATCTCACGCGTCTCGATGTGAGCACGCGGCACCTTTTCACCAGCCCGGAACGTCTGTTCCTTGACGGCACCCGTTTTGACGTTTTTCAACTTGGTGCGTACAAAAGCCGCGCCCTTACCGGGTTTGACGTGCATAAATTCGATCACGCGCCAAATGGCACCGTCGTATTCAATTGTGGTACCCGTCCGAAAATCATTACTTGAGATCATATGTTGGTAACCTCCACATCAATAGGCAAAATCACGGCCTCGGCTGACAAAGAGCGAGCGTCGCGTAGCGATACCCTTCTGTCCCTAGGCCAACAACCTGGCCGCGGACCACATCGCTCAACACGAGATGGTGTCGAAACGCCTCCCGTCGATGCACGTTCGAGATATGCACTTCGATGGTTGGGCGATCGATATCCTCCAAGCAGTCTCGCAAGGCGTAGCTATAGTGCCCAAACGCTCCTGGATTGATGATAATTCCGTGGGCGTTTGGGCCATAGGACTGCAGAAAATCGATCAGTTCACCCTCGTGGTTCGACTGTTTATCGACAACGCCATAACCGTATGATGCCGCCGTATCGCGAACCATTTGCACGACATCCGCCAAGGTCCGGCTGCCGTAGGTTTCCGGTTTGCGGACCCCAAGACGATTTAGGTTTGGTCCGTTCACCAGCAGCAGATATGGCTCCGTCATTGGCGTATCCTCCCTTGTGTCCCAACCCTTCCAGCGCGAAAACCGCCATCATTGTATCACAGGCCTACAAAACCTTGCTATACTGGTCTCGCGAAGGAGGAAAGCTCATGGAAATCTGGCTCGTTCGCCACGGCGAGACCGACTGGAATGCCGAGGGCCGCGTTCAAGGATGGACCGACGTTCCGCTCAATGCCAAAGGTCGGCAACAGGCATCCCAACTGGCGCAATGCCTTAGGTCCATCTCATTTACACATATTTACGCAAGCGATTTAACGAGGGCGCTGGATACCGCGCGCATTGTCGCCGATGCGGTGGGCGCTCCGATTACCCCGCTCAGTTGCTTGCGCGAACATCGATTTGGCCAAGCCGAAGGCTTGCTGCGGCAAGAAAGCGACCGCAGGTTCCCCAATGGTGCGCCGGATCGCGAACCACCAGAAGCGTTGCAGGCTCGCGTTACACAGTGCCTACAAGACATTGCGAATCGACACGCCGAAGGTCGCATTCTCATTGCTACCCACGGCGGTGTCATTCGATCCATACTCAATTGGTTAGGACATAGCCATCCGCCCATCGCGAACACGAGTATCACTCGGCTGCGCGCGCGCGCGAATGGCTTTGACATCCTAGGCGTCAACGAAACACCTCACTTAGACGGCGGATCCGCGATGGAACTGATATCTCAACACCGGTGAGCGCGCTGCCGTCACCTCGTCGAGGCGGCCGACGATCGTTCGGTGAGGCGCGGACTTCACCAACTCCGGATCGGTCGCCGCCTCCTCTGCGACTTGGCGCATGGCCGCAATGAATTGGTCAAGCGTCTCTTTGCTTTCACACTCTGTCGGCTCGATCATCAAACACTCGTCGACAATAAGAGGGAAGTAAATGGTCGGCGGATGAATGCCGAAGTCAATAAGCCGCTTGGCGAGATCCAAAGTGCGCACGCCTTGCTGCTTTTGACGCGCACCCGATAACACAAATTCATGCTTACACGGACCAGCAAAAGGCGCTTCATAGACGTCGGACAATTGGCTGAGCAAATAATTTGCCGCGAGCACCGCCGACTCGGAAACCATCTTGAGCCCGTCCGGTCCAAGCGTTCGTATATACGCGTACGCGCGCACCAAGATCCCAAAGTTGCCGAAAAAGCCTTTGACCTTGCCGATGGACAAAGGTCGATCCCAATTCCAATCGTAACGGTTGTTGTATCGAACAATAACGGGCTTTGGCAAGTAGGGTTCCAAGAACTGCTTCACACCAACAGGTCCTGCCCCCGGTCCCCCACCACCATGCGGTGTCGAGAAGGTTTTATGCAAATTCAGGTGAACCACATCAAACCCCATGTCTCCCGGTCGGGCATATCCCAAAATGGCATTCATATTGGCCCCGTCGTAGTACAACAAACCGCCAGCCTCGTGAACGATGTTCGCAATTTCCAAGATATCCGACTCAAACAGGCCCAAAGTGCTCGGATTGGTGAGCATCAAGGCGGCGGTATCAGGGCCAACCGTCCTGCGCAGAACGTCGAGATCGACACGTCCATCCGCCCGCGACGGAACCGTGATCACGCGCAAACCTGCCATACTGACGCTCGCCGGGTTGGTGCCATGCGCAGAGTCTGGCACGATGACCTTATCGCGACCCACGTCACCACGGCGACGATGATACTCGCGAATCATCATCAGGCCGGTCCACTCGCCGTGTGCCCCTGCTGCAGGCTGTAAACTCACAGCATCCATACCTGTGATAGCCGCGAGGTCGTTCTGCAACTCGTACATCAACTGAAGCGCCCCTTGCACCGTCTGAGTTGGCGCAAGCGGATGGATGCGAGCGAAGCCATCTAGGCGTGCCGCTCGCTCATTGCGCTTTGGATTATATTTCATCGTACAGGAGCCAAGCGGATAAAAGCCGCTGTCCACGCCATGATTTTTTTGCGACAAGGCCGTGTAGTGACGCACGACGTCCAACTCGCTGACTTCGGGCAAGTTCGCCGGCTCACTACGCAAAAACGGGGCAAGCTCTTCCGTTCCACTTTCTGGCACATCGAGTTCAGGGAGCGTGTAAGCACGCCGACCCGGACGGCTCCATTCAAAAATTAAAGGTTCCTGCCCATCGCGCTGAATGGTCACGACGCGAGCACCTCCTTAAGTCTTTGCACCATTTCGTCCATTTCTTCGCGAGTACGCATCTCTGTCACTGTAAGCAACACACTATCCCCATATTGTGGATAATCTCGCGACAAGTCGTAACCAAACAGATATCCTGCCTCCAGCATCGCAGCCTGTACGTCCGCGACGGACTTTGGCAACTGTAGAGCAAACTCGTTGAAGAACGGCGTCGAGAACAAGGGTTTTACGCCATCGATGGCAAGCAGGCGATCGCGCAAGTAATGGGCCTTATGAAAATTTTGTTGTGCAAGTTCCTGCATGCCCGCCTTGCCCATGTACGACATAAACACCGTGGCCGCAAGTGCGCACAGCGATTGATTGGAGCAAATATTGGATGTCGCTTTTTCTCTGCGAATATGCTGTTCGCGCGCCTGCAACGTCAAAACAAAGCCACGTCGCCCGTCAGCGTCTGTCGTTTGCCCGACGACGCGCCCTGGAATACGGCGCATCAAGGGTGCCTTCACAGCCATGATCCCGAGATACGGGCCGCCATAGGCCAAGCTGTTACCCAGGGACTGTCCTTCTGCGACGACAATGTCGGCTCCCAAGTTGCCTGGAGCCTCCAATAATCCAAGGGCGATAGGGTACGTGTTGACGATTAGGAGTGCACCAGCACCGTGCGCCTTTTCGGCAATCGACCGCACGTCTTCGACGGCGCCGAAGAAGTTTGGATATTGAATCATGACACCAGCCACAGTCTCGTCACAAAGGCCTTCATATGTCGCCATCTCGATTTGTCCACCATCAGCCGGCAAATAGACAACTTCAACACCTTGTCCGGATGCGTACGTCTCCAGCACACGGCGATATTCAGGATGGACGTTATCCGCAATCAACAGGCGATTGCGCCGCGTGTGAGCGCATGCCACCAAACCCGCTTCCGCAAACGCGGTTGGGCCATCGTACATGCTTGCGTTCGCCAAATCCATGCCTGTCCATTCGGCGATCATCGTTTGATATTCAAAGATTGCCTGAAGCAATCCTTGACTCATCTCCGGTTGGTATGGTGTGTACGAGGTGTAGAATTCAGATCGACTGACTATGGCATCGACGACGCTTGGCTGATAATGTTCGTACGCACCTGCCCCAAGGAAACTGACCAATTCACCCAAGTGCTGATTGCGCCCTGCCAAGCGCTCAAGATGCCGCGCCAGCGCCAGTTCTGACATCGCCGGCGGAATCGCAAGCGGCTGCTGCAAGCGAAGCGAATCTGGAATGTCGGCAAACAGCGCCTCCGTGCTGTCTAGGCCAAGTGCAGCAAGCATTTCCTCGCGATCCTCTCGCGTGTGGGGAATATACCCGAATCGATTCAAGACACAAACTCCTCTCTTCCCAGATGTACAACCAGGTGTTACGAGGGACGATTACCCCGCGGCCGTTTGTAAAACGGTGTTTGCACTACATGTGCTCCATGGCGCCTGCCGCGAATCTCCACAGCGAGCTGTTGGCCGACTTCAGCATAGTTAGCATCGACAAGGGCAAGTGCGATGGGCACCCCTAATGTCGGCGAAAGCGTACCCGAAGTGACCTGTCCCACCATCTTCTCCCCGTGCCACACGGGATAGCCGGCGCGGGCAATTGCACGGTCATCCATTTGGAGTCCGACCAGTTTGCGTGAAACGCCAGCCTCACGTTGGCGCACGAGCGCATCGCGACCAATGAAAGGTCCTTTGTCGAGCTTTACAAACGCCTGCAACCCGACTTCCAGCGGTGTGACGTCGCGACTTAACTCATTCCCGTATAAGGGCAAACACGCTTCAAGCCGCAGTGTGTCACGGGCACCCAGTCCACACGGAAATGCACCGTGATCGATCAAGCTCGCAAATAGGCGCTGCACCGCAGTTGGGCTCGCATAGACTTCAAAACCGTCTTCACCCGTGTACCCCGTGCGCGATATGATACTTGGATTGCCATATAGCTCTGTACGGACAAATGAAAACGGTCGCAATTCGGTCACGTCGACATCGGCGACGGATTGTAGCAGCGTTGCGGCCTCAGGCCCCTGAATGGCAACAAGCGCCACCTCGTCCGATCGATCCTTCACCGTCACTTCGTATCCATCTGCATGCGCGCGAATCCAGGCGTCATCCTCTGCGATACGACTAGCATTGACGACGAGCCAATAGCTATCCTCAGCCATTTGATACACGAGTAAATCATCGATCACGCCGCCCGTTTCATCAACCATCAAAGTGTACATAGCACGCCCTACCCGCAGCCGTTCGACATCATTGGTCACGATGTACTGTAGAAAACGCCGGGCGTCCTCACCCTTCACTTCGATCTCGCCCATGTGCGATACATCGAAGATGCCGACAGCCGAACGAACCGACGCATGCTCCTCGCGAATGCCGCGATACTGAACAGGCATCTCGAAGCCGTGAAAATCGATCACTTTTGCGCCCAACTGCAAATGGGCATCATATAGCGACGTTCGCTTTCCCATTGCTATCCCTACCTTTGCGAAGGTATCCGAAGCGATGATGGCCACACAGCCAGCCCGCGTGTTGACGCAATATGTTTCGCATCAACTGTAGCGCATTTGTGAAAGAATACACACCACTTGTCACATACTACATGACGCAATAAGAGAGAAACAAGCAACCAGGAGGGGATCCCTGTGCCTACGACGTTGCAAGCAGATTGGCGCAACTCCTTCGCTCGGCCGAATTCGACCAATGTGCCGATCCAGTGGACGGGCCTGTCGCTTGCACAGGAACTCAATGCAATGCTCCATCTTGGCCAAAGCTACAACCACCGACACTGGGAGTTGTTCCAACTGGCGGCCATTGCGACACAGGCGAATATGGCGCCAACTTTTGAAGACTTGTTGGCACTGGAACACGTGCGTGGCTTTGCGCCTCTACCACACCAAATTGAAACCGCCAAACGGGTTGTTCGAGAGTTGCGTGGACGAGCCATCTTGGCCGACGAAGTGGGGCTTGGCAAGACGATTGAGGCTGGCCTTATCTTAAAGGAGTACCTATTGCGCGGCCTCGTCAAAAAAGCTTTAATCCTCGTACCCGCTTCGTTGGTTCTCCAGTGGACCAAAGAATTGAATGACAAGTTTCGGATCCACGCAATACCGCAACGCAACGAGTGGACCTGGGAACAGGAAGACATCGTTGTCGGATCCTTGGACACTGCGAAACGCCCACCCCATCGAGACATCGTGTTGCGACAATCATGGGACATCGTCATCATCGATGAGGCTCATAAGCTGAAGAATCAGAAGACGAAAAACTGGCAGATGGCAAACCAAATTCCGAATAAGTATTTGTTGTTGCTTACGGCGACACCGATGCAGAATCAACTTAAGGAACTTCATACGCTCGTTACACTTCTGAAACCTGGACATTTAGGTAGCGCCAATCAGTTCTCTGTACAATACGTTGCGGACAAGCGAACCGCCAAGGATCCTGACAAACTGCGCGAGACCATTGCCGATATCATGATTCGCAATCGCCGTCAGGACGGCGGAACGCGCCTACCGAAACGCCACGTGCAGGTTGTGGATCTCGATCTCTCCGCTGAGGAAAGGTCTTTCTACGAAGAAGTTCAGCAATTTTTAAGGGACGAATATCAAGCAAGGCTGTCGATGCATGCCTCGATGCTGCCACTGCTCACATTGCAGCGTGAAATTTGCAGTTCGTCATATGCTGCACTGATCTCTCTGGAGAAGATGCTGAAAAAAACAAGCCACCCATTCCGGCAGGAGCGCCTGCAGAAACTGATTGAAATGGGTACCGCGATACCTGAATACACCAAGATTCGCAAAGTCCTAGAACTCGTCGATGAGTTTGACGACAAGTGCATTATCTTCACCGAATACCGTGCAACCCAAGACTTCATCATGTACATGCTGAAGAAACGCGGTATTTCGGCGGTGCCTTTTCGCGGTGGTTTTAAACGCGGCAAAAAGGACTGGATGACCGAACTATTTTCCCGCAAAGTCCGCGTTCTCGTCGCAACCGAGTCAGGAGGAGAGGGAATTAACCTTCAGTTTTGCCACTATATGATCAACTACGACTTACCGTGGAATCCTATGCGCCTTGAGCAACGGATTGGCCGCATACATCGTCTTGGCCAATCCGAAGAGTGCCATGTTTTCAATCTTGCGACACGCGACACGATTGAACAACATATCGTGCAAATCTTATATGAAAAGGTTCGCATGTTTGAAAGCGTGATCGGGACGCTAGACGATATTGTAAGTGATACTCGATTGGATGCATGGGAAAAACGGGTCTTTGAAGCAACGATGACAAGTTCGTCACACGAAGAACTCGCAACGAAACTTCGCGCGCTTGACCCAAGAGACATGTCAGTGCGAAAGGGACGGTGAACCCATTGACAAACGGCCACCCATTGCGGGCAAGTGACGAGCGTCTGGCGTTTTGTGATCGATACTTTGCCGCGGTCGGGGCAGATGTCATTTGCAAACGGCCAATGTATCGCGAATACGTGCTGCCGATCGATGTCGACAAAGAGTTGACAGATCGTCCTTTTTATTGGATGTGGGTGGAAAAGACAAATCAAACCGTTGAACCCACCACACTCCGGCTCGCCTTTGACCAAGAGGCAAAGTTGCGAGAAGATGAACACCTCGCCCAGTTGCACCAGCAGTCCCTGGCCCAAGCGCACCCCCTAAGCGGGTTGGATATCTTGTTTCGCAGGCCTAAGCAGACCGAACTCGTCGATCTCGGTAGCTTCCGTCTGGACAAAATACTGGAAAGTGCGCGTCGGCGCGGACAAACGGTTTGTGTCACGCCATACAGCGAGCACCCCCATACGCAACTCATCCCTTGGCTGATGACGAACGGCCTTACGCGATACGTGACCGACTCTGTAAGCGAAACCTGGTGGTCCATTGGTGTCTGCCTCTTGAACTTGCAAATCGTCGAATCGTTTTACGAAAAAATTGCACATTTGGAGATGACGGGCACCTCTCCTCAGATCATCGTTGGTCAAGCCAAACACTCATTGCTGGAAGCAGCGGATGCTGTGACGACATATCTCTCGCGTCTTGTGGAGGAAGGTGACTTGGCCTGGGCAGAAGAAGCCCGCCTTCGTCTGGCGGACGATCTCGCCCAACTCGACGCCTATTATCGGAGCATCGAAGCGGATTACCCTCCCGAGGAACGCGACCTGCTACAGCAAGAGCATGTCAAGAAACGGCAGGCCCTAATTGAGAAAAGCACGCCCCGAGTCGAAATGGAGGTTGCACAGATAGCTCTCATCGGACTCCCGCTACGGACGCATACATAAAGCGAGTCGAATGTATCATACCAGGGTTTTCAGATGGCGCTGACGGGCATCTGGCCCATCCATTTTCACGAGGATTGCCATGTTCATCACGCGCGATCGCAAAGGAGCCACCGCATCATGGATGTCATCCGCCCCTTTTCGGTATGCGTCAGGAGGACTATAGTTGCTCGTAAACCACGTCGACAACTTTGCATGGAAGCGATGATTGATGACGCGGAATAGCTTCTCCATACTAAAATCGTTGGCTCGTTCCTGGGCGAATTCGTCAATCCCAAGCACCGGGACGGTTGACAGTGCCTCGAGAAAAGGCTCAAGATCTTGCCCATCTGCAATCAGGTGGCGCATGTGATCAAAGAGCGAGTCGGAGCGGACAATTAACGATGGTACACCCCGTTCACGCAACTGATGAAAGACAGCGAACATGAGATGGGTCTTACCGACGCCAGGTGGACCAAAGATATACAACCCAGGCTTATCGCCACCAGCTCCGGGCTGAAAGTCGCGCGCAAATTCACGGGCATACCTAATTACGTTTGGATAACGTTTAGCTTGTTCCAATGGATAATTGGAAAATTGAAATGAGTCGTCCACTTCTGTCACGCCGGCCACGCGCGCGAACCGATCGACCTTTGCCTTCGCCATGAATTCATGAAATGGCTGGCAGCGGCGAACGCCAAACGAAACTCCTGCAGTACTTGGTTCGAGAACTTGGACAAACCCCTTCATGTCCCCGTGCTTTGCGCATGTGGCATAACCTCGGCATGCCCGGCAGATGGATGACTGCCGCAGATACTCGAGCAGTGCAGCGCGATGGCGGTGAATGAATGCATCGGAAACGTTTAATTCATTGAGTTCGGGTATCTGCCTTCGGAAGTACGCGACGTCGTATCCTGTGTCATGTCCGGAAAACTGCTTGGGAAAGAGACTTTCAATGTGCCGCATGCAATTCGCCACCTACTCCCCTATGGCCGTTTCGATTACGGACTGCGCAATTTCCTCAACACTTCCATGGTCGACATCGACAATCCACGACGCTACATCTTCGTACCACGACTGACGTTGCATCAGCAAATCGCGCACGCGTTGAACTGGATCGCCACCCACTTGAAGCAACGGCCGCTGTGTGGCGGCATTCTTTAGACGGTCGAGAATCGTTTCCGGCTTGGCACGTAGATACACTGTCGTAAACGATGCCTTCAACAGTTCCCTGTTCGCCGGATGGATGATGGCGCCCCCTCCTGTTGCCAAAACGACACACTGCATGTCTTGTCCAATGGCATGAAGTGCTTCTGATTCTATCGCGCGAAATCGTTGTTCGCCCAGTGTCACAAAAATGTCTGGGATTGTCATTCCCGTTTTGGTTTCGACATAGCGATCGAGATCGACAAACGGCACGTCCAATCGTGTCGCGACAACCTCACCAACCGTCGACTTACCACTTGCCATGAATCCAATCAAGGCTAAACGCTGCATGATGATCACTCCGTCAGTCCAGGACCATTGTCCTGCCACGCTCGTGTTGTACGAGCGATTGTATCATAGACAAACGAAATTGTATCGGAAACAGCCCCGTTCACAACCTCAATTTGTGTAGATACGTTACGCCCATCGACCATACATTCCATGGTAACGTGGTCGCCCGCTATCGTCCAGGATTCAGCACTGGGAAGTTTTTGCCCCGCTTGGAGAGCCTGCAGTACGGTCAACGCAATGCTTCGCCCAACCACATTGCATTGAACAAACTGGAGTTGCCTTGCCTGGCTCAGCCATGCGATCCGCCCCGTATACACGAGGGCCGACAACAGAACACTTAGGGCTATTACAATGGTCAGCACGTAGACCAGGACCGCCCCCGACTCGCAATTCATTTTTCCGCTTCGCATCATGTGCCACTCATTCGAGCCACAAACCAATCTCTTTCTCCTGACGTCAAAGTCAATTGGCACGCAAGGATCCCCCCACCTTCCATTTTCATCTGAAACGATTGCACATGAAGAGCAAGAACGGCAGTACCCCCGCCTGTCCGATAGCGAATGAATTCGTGTTCGCGATTTACATAGTACGTGTATTGCGTTCCATTGAGTTCGTTGAGCAACAAGTTTGATCCGAGCGTCGAACACGTAGTGGCAGCGTGAATATCCTGCGTGAGCACACGATGGATGCCATCGATAGCCGCCATGTCTTCCACCAGTTCCTCCTGTTTATGAAGAAACGTATGGACCTGAAAAAACAGCGCGCTTGCCAAGGTCACTGCTAATGTTCCGATACTGAAGCCAATCATAATTTCAATGAGAGAAAAGGCTAGTATCGCATCTGGGTATTTGGCCGGCAACAAGGGGACGATTTCCTGCGTCGATTTCAACTTGGTAACCAGTGCTACACCCCGCCTGACTCGGTGCCTCATAGGAAATCTGAACAACTTTATAGCGCATTCCTCCCTCCTCAACGCTTGTTGGCGCCGCTTGGCCGCTTAGCGCCAATTCCGCGATCGCGCTGTAGACCAGTTCCGCTCCTTGTAGTTCGCGAGCCATCGCGTAAGCGTATAAGATATTCTTCTCGGCCATTGCAGATAAAGGCAGAACACAAGCCAACACGAAGGTCGCGATAAGGCTCTCCCACACGTTCATGAATCGATCCACCCCGCTGCTTGTAACCCGGACCCCATATACAGATGGATATCCCGTTCATCCGGACCATCGGTCATGCGAATGACACCCGCCGCCTGTGCGTCACCAAGATTGTCGTAGGATATCTCGTGAACAGGAAACGCAAGGTAGCCGTCAACATAGTGGATACCAGGGGGAAATTCGTCCTGTTCGATCGTGACAACCCCGTGGGTAAGGTGGTACCGCGTGTCGTACGGATCGAGCCAAACGGTTGCAAATGTCCCGCTCGTCGAGGCCAAGGTCTGTACCATTCTCATCTGTTCGAGTAGTTGGTAGGCTCCCGCATCCAGCTCGCTGCCACGAATCATGCCGATCCCTGCCCCAGCCGCAAACAAGATACCTACGCTCATGAGCGCAACGGCTACCATCATCTCAAGCAGCGTAAAAGCAGCCGCGTCATGCCTGAAGGGCGAGTGCTGTTTGACTAGGACCATTACTCATTCTCCACGCCGTTCCCATTTGCGGAACAACTCACAGTGATATTGTTGGTATCTGTATCCTGAATCACATAATTACCCTGTAGTGCGTCATTTGAAAGCAAACCATCTCCCACTAAAGCCTGAATTTGTTGTGCAGAATTTCCTGCCGGCAGAGACTGGTGTAAAAGCTGATACTCGGCTAGTGCCGCAGAGATCGTCCGCACGTTCCCGGAACAGGCAGTGGCCTCTGCCCGCGCGGACGCACGCATCAGCTGTGGAGTAATCATAGCGACCATGATGGCGACGATGACGACAGCAATCATCAATTCAATTAAGCTAAACCCTTCCTGTTTCGCATTCACATCTAGATTTCGTCTAATCGTGTACGTCGGCACCGCGATCCCCCCACATTGTTCAAAGGCTAGTTCAACTGCGCAATGGCCGTATACATTGGACCAAACACGCTATACACAACGCTTCCGACGATGAGACCCATGATGCAAGTCACCAACGGCTCAAGATAGCGCCGAGTGGTGTCTAATCGATTGATGATCTGGCGACGTAACAGTTCACAAGCGCGTGCCATGCAACGCGCCATATCGCCCGTTTCCTCCGCGACGCGCACAAGTTCGAGTAAAAGCGGATCGTAATTAGTGGGGCCAGAGGCATCTTGCAAAGCTACGGACAGCGAACGCCCTTGAAGCAGCGCTTGGTGCAGCCGTGCAGCCTCTTGGGCATAAAGCTTCGTCATCTGCTCACTCTCCGCCTGTAGCACATCCAACAACGGGATTCCGGCGGCAAGTTGAATTGACAACTGGTAGGCCAATCGTTCACTTCGTAGGCGGACTATCCATTGGCGAAATGGCAGGCGTAGTTGATGTGCAAACGAAGTTCGTCGTTGTAGTGCCCATATAAGTGGCAAACCGACAGCGCCACATGTCAAAAGGACAATCAGCATGACTGGCAAATTAGCTGCCAGCGTCACAATGGGATTCATGTGGTCATGAGAAACCGTAAGGGACGCCACCAGTTGCCTGAGCATGGGGTCGACCTCAAAACGCACGAATAGCGCTAACACGTAACAGCTAATCAATAAGACGCTTGGATAAGCGATCGATCGCGATATCGTTCGTTTCCACTCCAATTGTTCATCAATGCGCTTGGCCACAGAGAGTAAGCCATCTGCAAATGTTCCTGCCTGCTCCGATGCGCGCAAGATAAGCAAATGTTCCGGAGTCAAAAAGTCCTGAAAGGCGGGTGTCAGACTGGCCCCCGCTTCCACGCGACCGAGTGTCCGAGCCGCAAGCTCCTTTCCGACCTTGCCCTCGCCCATCGCCGCTACGGCTGCTCGGCGAATGTCGAGGCCAGACCCTAGCATCTGGCCAACAGACTCCAGCCAAACATGCGTGGCGTGCAGGCGACGCATGCTACGCCATCTTCGTTGGGCAAAATACGTGCGCCAAAATCGTCTACATACTCGAAGCGAATTGTAGACACTCCACCCTCGCCAACGACTCGTCACATAGATCACCCAATTCGTTCCACGCACCTTGCTGTTGAGCACCTCCAACAACGGGAGACGGTAGTGTCTCCAAGGTGTACTGTTGTTGCTCCTTCCTTGCATCTGAAAGAACTGCATGCTGTACGATCACGCCAGCCAGCACATCCCGAACCACAGCCTCCGGTACGCGAAAATCGATAAGGCGCATCATCGTTCCGCGAAGGCCGTTTGCGTGCGTCGTGGCAAACACCAAGCGACCGCTCAAAGCTGCTCGGCAGGCCGCGTGCGCGGTTTCTTCGTCTCGAATTTCACCAATCATCATCACGTCCGGGTCCTGCCGCAAAAGCGACCGTAGTGCGGCATGGAATGTCAAGCCCGAACGCTCGTGAATCTCAATCTGTCTGCAATTCGGCAGTGGCATTTCGACCGGATCCTCTAACGAAAACACCTGGTGGCCACGATTAGCCAATTCGTTCATCAAACTGTACAACGTCGTGGTTTTCCCGACGCCTGTGCGACCAGAGACGACGATGAGACCACTTCTATGGCACAACCAGCGTTCAAGCTCGCGAAGCTGCGCGTCCGTAAATCCCAAACTCGTCATCGGTAAAGCAGCCCTTTGATCCATCAGGATCCGCATGACAACCGATTCTCCACGGTAAATGGGTAAGGCAGACAGGCGTATAAATGCCTTGCCCTTCGCCCACTCCCAAACAAAGCTACCCTCCTGCGGGGACTGCCGAACGGTGACGTCCATGCGTGCCAAGGCTTTAAACCGCCGCAGCAACTCCTCGCCTAAGTACGAGAACGACATAAGCGGACGTACAGTGCCATCAACTCGGCAGGAAACGGTGACCTGTCCTTCGTACATCTTCAGATGAACATCGCTGGCACCCAATGCAATGGCTGCATCAAGAACGTCTTGCACCATCCTGGCGGTCGTCAAAGCTTCCATGACTCGACTCCTCCTTTGGCACTAAGAATTCTAGGCAACACAAAAAACGCCTGTTCTCTATCCATACAGGCGCATATCATTATGTAAATTTTCACAGAGTTTGATGACGTTTTACTGATGGGAACATCACGAAGACCAAAGGAAGGTGTGCGGAGTGAACGATTCTTGTTCACGTACGAGCAAAATATGCGATCCGCCGTACAAGCGAAACCCGCCATCCAATTTGCTAGGACGTGCCAATCCATTCGGATGGCTATGGTAAGACGCGACGATGCGCACACTATGCTGATCTAGAAGATAGAGCGTGGGAATGAGCACCGCCGGATCGACCAAGACGGATCGCGGCGATGCTATCGCAGGGAGAGGCACTATCCAATACCGACGCCGCCAAACGACAAGACCCACGCATTCGTAGGGATGGCTTTCCAGCGCGATCGACGTCAGTTCGCAGAGGATTTCTTTAGGTAACGAGTGACTGGTTTCAGTCCACAAAATCAAACACCATATCTCCAATGCGAATACTGTCGCCGTCCTTCGCACCGCGCTCACGCAACGCATCGTCGACCCCGCGTTGCTTGAGAATTCTCTGAAATCGTTTCACCGCATCGAACTGCTGAAAATTTGTCATTTTAACAAGCTTCTCAAGTTCTTCACTTTCGACAATGAATGCACCGCCTTCACGGCGAATTGTGAATGGCTCCTTACGCACAAGCCGATAGACTTTGTGCTCCTCTTCGTCCTCCGTGATGGTTTGCGCTTCTATCTCCTGTGGCAGTGCATCCAGCATGTCAGCCAGCTTGCGAATGAGAGGCTCAAGGCCCTGATGTGTTGCGCCCGAGATGGGAAACACCTCAAGCTCCGGATACGCTTGCTTAAACCGCTCTAACCCGTCCGCGGCGCCTGGCAAATCCATCTTATTTGCCGCGACGATACGTGGACGTTCAGCCAACACCGGGTCGTACGCAGCCAATTCGCTTTCGATAATGCGGAAGTCCGCGACCGGATCGCGACCATCCACTGATGCGACATCAATTACGTGAACAATCACGCGCGTTCGTTGAATATGGCGGAGAAATTCGTGTCCCAGGCCATGCCCTGCGTGCGCGCCCTCGATCAGGCCCGGGAGGTCGGCGATGACGAATCCTCTGCCGTCCGATGTTTCGACGACACCAAGTTCGGGGTTAAGCGTCGTAAAGTGATACGCGCCAACCTTTGGTCTCGCGCGCGTCAGCGCCGCAAGCAATGTGGACTTCCCGACAGATGGGAAACCGACAAGACCGACATCTGCCAAGACACGAAGCTCAAGTTCTAACCAGCGCTCTTCGCCTGGCTCACCCTTCTCGGCCATATCAGGAGCTTTATTGACAGCAGTGGCAAAGCGCGCATTTCCACGCCCACCACGGCCGCCCCGAGCAACCACAAGACGATCTCCGTGCTGCGTCAAGTCGCCGAGAAATTGCCCGGAATCTGCATCGCGTACGACCGTTCCGGGTGGAACTTTGATCACCATATCTGGGGCATCCGCACCGTGTTTATTTTTGGTGCCTCCCTGCTCGCCCGGCTTCGCCTTAAAATGGCGTTGATAGCGAAAATCGATGAGCGTCCGCAAACCTTCGTCGACAATGAATACGACATCGCCGCCCCGCCCCCCATCACCACCGGCTGGTCCACCGAGCGGCACATATTTCTCGCGTCGATATGAGACGATCCCGTTCCCGCCATCGCCGCCTTTTACATAAATTTTGGCATGATCAAAAAACACTCGTTATCACCACCTATTGACGACAAAGTCGAGGGCTGGATAGATGCGCACCCATTCATCGAACCGTTCCCATCCCTCGCCTGAACAAACAACGTGAAATCCATGCTCATCCACGCTAACCCGCATTCTACCTCGCTGTCCGTGTATCGAGAGTTCGTCATTCCACGTTAGTAACCACTTTCCGAATTGCTCCACTGCCTTATCGTCCGGCTCTTTATGACACGCGAACGATTCTAAAAGGACATGCGGGCAGACTGCTGCCGTCCACATCAATTGTTCACCGAAAGTACCTGCGTTAATCTGCCATGTGGTTAGGGACTGCAACCAGGTTGAAAGCCGATCCACCACAGCGACAGCCTGCGCCGGGCGTTCCATCTGAAGATACGCCCGAATGAGTTGTAATTCATTTAATACGTCATGCCGATGCGCCCGAAATTGAACCGCCGGATTGGATTGTTGCATACCATTCGGCATTGATAGCCACCTTTTCAACACAAAAGGGACTGGCTCAGGCGCCGTAGCCATTGCGCCCATGAGACAGCCCCTTCTGCTCTCATCCAATTACTGAGCTGCAACTTCCGCAGCGACTGGATACACACTCACGCGCTTCTTGCCTTGCCCAAATCGCTCAAAGCGAACGCAACCTTCAACTTTTGCAAACAGCGTGTCGTCCTTGCCGATGCCAACGTTATGACCAGGATGGATCTTCGTTCCCCGCTGGCGAACGAGAATGCTACCAGCTGTTACAACTTTTCCATCGGGCTCCTTAACACCAAGGCGCTTCGAAATGCTGTCGCGGCCGTTGCGGGTCGACGATACGCCCTTCTTATGAGCAAAACGTTGCAGATTCATCAACAACATGACATCCATTCCTTTCTTCATCTTTCTTCCTGAACTGCACGTAAACGCACGAATTCAGGATATTGCTCCGCAATCTGCTCGATCCCGTAAAACAAACTGTTCATCAGTAACCTGACTGCCTCGGACGGCTGACTCGGAAGACGACATGCCAAAACGTCCCCAGCATCAGAAACATCCAAGGTTGTGCCAGCAAATCGTTCACACGAATTGATGGCATTGTAAACCAAAACGCTCACAGCAGCACATACAATATCGTTTCCGGATTCCGCATATCCCGCGTGCCCCTGAACACGAAACCCTGTAACCTGCTGCCCACGCTGTACAATCTCAAATCGAATCATTACGCCTCAATCGATTCGATGGTCAATTTCGTGTACGGTTGACGATGCCCCTGCTTCTTGTGGTAGTTTTTCTTAGCCTTGTACTTAAAGACGATAATCTTCTTCCCGCGCCCATGCTCAACGACCTTGGCCACCACTTTTGCCCCAGCAACCAGCGGTGAACCCACTTTCACTTGCCCGTTGTCCTGCACGAGAAATACCTTGTCCAGCACGATTGTCGATCCGACTTCGCCTTCCAGCTTTTCGACGACAATCGTATCGCCCTGGCTAACCTTAAATTGCTTTCCACCCGTTTCAACAATTGCGTACATGATTAATCTCCTTCACTCAGACTCGCTGCTCCAGGTATGGGCTGCAACCCATTTAACAACCTGGAACCATGCGGTTGTAGCGCTATACCCGCAATATATTATCACAAGGAAAAGGTGTTTGCAATGTATATTACGGTCGTAGGCTGGCTATCGGTTCCAACCATCTACCTTCAAAAACTGCGTCGAGCAGCTCTGGCTCTTCCACAAGACTCGCAACGGTACCATCCTCGTGCAAAATATAGACGATATGATATCGATCCGGTGAAAATCGCACAACCACATCGCGTATGGGAATTGCCGCAGACACCGCCAGCGCACGAGTGCGAAGCATCGTTGACCCTACATCCCGCCGCTTCGCATCCAGAAAGCGCATCGTCTCGAGACGCAAATCGCGTCGACCGCGCCACGCTGTTACGAACAAGAATAAACCGAGAACGACCATTCCAATATGAGGCCTACCGGCAAACAACGCGGCCAGACCGGCGAACATAAGAACTGCAGAGAGCGCAATCGACATTCGGTACGCCTCCTCAGTCGCAGGTTCATACCCTTTCTCTCGCGATCGGACAGCTCGATAAATACGCCCACCGTCAAGCGGAAGACCAGGCAATAAATTGAATACAGCAATCCAACCATTCAGTCCGATGATTTCGCCGTAAAACCGACCATCGATTACCCCTACCGCGTATAGGACGAGTGCGAGTAGGGCGCAAAGCAAATTTACGGCTGGACCAGCAATGGCGACCAATGCCTCACACTTTGGAGAAAACCCAAGTCTGACGTACGACAGTTGTGCGACACCGCCAAACGGCAAAAGCGAAACTTCCTCAATTTCATAGCCTAACCGCTTCGCGACGACGGCGTGCCCGCATTCGTGAAGAAACACAAATATGAATAACAACAGGGCTTGCTTCACCATGCCTACAAAGTAGGCAGCCACGAGTAAGGCGACAAAAAGCGGGTGCACGCGCACCCGCGATACGCCAAACCATCGTCCGACCGTTCGTTCCAAGCGCTCTAAAGCCGTCATGACGAGGCTCCAGGGAACGAGATATACTGATGTGGGTTTTCGTATTTTCCATCCTTCACGAGCGAAAACCGAAAGACAGGGTGTGTTGGCGTCGACGGCAGTCTACCAATAGCTTCACCGGCCGATACAAACTCGTCCGGTTGTACGCTTGCACTTGCTAAACCACTATACACAGCGGTACCTAACGCACCGTGATCGATTTTTATCAAATAAGAGCCAGAACTTTTGACCACGGTTAGAACAGTACCCGACGCCGCTGCCTGCACGACATCTCCAGCATCGCCCGCGATCCACACCTCAGGATGATCCGGACCGTAATCCGCCACAATGGAGCCGAAGACAGGAGCATGCATGGGCCCTAATACCGCTTCGAGTGAAGGTGGGCGCAGGTGCAACTTGGCGAAGACGCGATCGATCGATGGTTGCACGGAAGATGTGTAGTCTGTGTCAAACACGCTCACCGCCCGCGCAGCGACCGAGGCGGGAATCCGTGGATCATGTTGAATCGTATACCCAACTGCCACTAGAACGACGGCGCCAAACAATTGCCACGCCCAATTCGCGCCGACTCGCGCACGTGGACCTGCACCTGTCGCCGGAACAAAACTCCGTCCGCGACTCTGTTTCATACTACCCATCGGCGGGCGCCGCCAGATTTCACTTTCCACCTGGCGCATGCCGCCGTCATCGTCCGCAAATCCGTATGGTGACACTGGCGGCGAAACCGGTTGCTTCTGTAGGCTTTTATCCTCATCTGTGTCGACGATCCACCGCCTAGGAGCAGGCTCACTGGCATCTGTTTTAACTGACCCAGATGCATCTCTGGGCAGAGCTCCATTCGCCCAGTGTTCATTTTTTAGCCGGCTGGGGCTCTGCCAAGGCCACTTTCGCTTCACCCGCGCCATGAGGCGTTCCTCCTCTCACATACACCACATGGTTATGTGCAAAGGAGGACAAGTATGACGACCTGCATCAACGCCCTCCGATTAACTTACGAACCCGTCCCCATAGACCCGATTTCTCCTCCAACTGCATAAGCGGTACCGATTCTCCCAAAATCCTACGAGCTATGTTTCGATATGCAAGAGATGCTGGTGTGTTGGGTTGAACAACAATCGGTTCACCGCGATTCGCATTTCGAATGACAGCTTCGTCGTCCGGTACGACCCCTAAAAGGTCACAACCCAACATCTGAACGATCTCGTCGATATCGAGCATTTCGCCACGCTTGACCATGTCAGGGCGAATTCGGTTCACAATGAGCCGTGGGTCTCCGACCTTGTCGCGCTCAAGAAGCCCTATGACGCGGTCCGCATCTCGGACTGCAGTGTTCTCCGGCGTCGTCACGACGATAGCCGAATCAGCCGGAGCCACCGCTACCTTGAATCCTTCCTCGATACCTGCGGGACAGTCGATCACGACATAGTCATAATTGACTTTTAATTGCCCAACCAAGTCCACCATTTTGGCTTCGGTGAGGGCCCGTTTGTCTTTCGTCTGGGCCGCAGGTAACAGCGTGAGATGTTCAAAACGCTTATCTCGAATCAACGCTTGCTCCAACCGACAATCGCCGTTCGCGACATCTACAATGTCATAAATAATCCGATTTTCTAATCCCATGACGACATCGAGATTGCGCAGGCCGATATCGGCGTCGACGATGCAAACCTTTTTACCGAGAAGGGCAAGTGCCGTCGACATGTTGGCCGTGGTCGTCGTTTTCCCGACGCCGCCCTTGCCCGATGTGACTACGATTACCGACCCCATGCCAATCACCTTCGTTCTTGATTCGTGTGTCTGCGTCGAACTTTGTTCCACGTCATGAACTGCTTCATTTCGGCAACCATCATCTGATTGTCCACAAGGTACGCATACTCCATCGTAGCTTTGAGCTGTGGTGCACGGCTTATGACGTCCGCAATCCGCAGTTGCATAGGGGCGAATTCGGCTGCCGCAATAATCGCCGTCGTATCTCCGTGCATTCCGGCATGTGCAATGCCGAGCAAGCGGCCAAACACGTAAATATCACCGGTCGCCTGGACATGCCCACTTGGATTGACATCGCCAATAATCACAACATCTCCGTCGAACATAAGAGGTTGGCCGGACCGCACGAGACCATGGTAAATATGTTGCGCTCGTGCTGAGGTTTTACGTTGGAACATCGACTGTCGCGCATCTGTCCCCCCGCCCCATGCTTTGATCAAGAAGTTGTCGCGCGCTTGAAATTGACCAAGAATGCGCCATGCCTCTTCGTGTGTCAACGCTCGCTTGCCGTAGTCGACAACCACTTCGATCACAGGGCCATCAAAGATGCTGGCCGTTTCGCCGAAAAGTAGGGAATGCAGATATTCGCATAGATGATCCATGTCCGCTTGCTCATCTAGTAGAAAAAGAAGTCCGTCGCGGGTACCTTTGACCGTGACGGGAGGCTTCACATCGGATAGCGTTTCACTGTTGACAATCAACGACAATTCCCTCCAGGGTGGGCACTCGCCCAACAGGCACTATTCGCGTTCAGGTATCGATTTTCCTTCATGTGCAAAGAAACAGTTGGGCGAGCGATTCCCCAGAAAGGTAAACTCAACTTGCATCCACACTGCCGCGGGCATCATAACGGCCGCTGCGACGATCGCGGAGCAACTTGACGTAGGCAGGATATAGCAGGAGGACGAGTATACCGTTGACAATCATCGTCTGCAAGGACTCAGATAATGCGTAATGTGCCGGATCGGCCGTCATTTGGAACAAGCGCATGAGGCCGTAAGTCACCCATGTATGCAAAAATGTCAGTGCCACTGTGGTGAAAAATGTGACTGCCAAGTTCCGCTGTAAAAATTGGCTAAAAACCGCGGCCGCAAAATACGCGACAATGCCGAACGCAAACGCATTAAGACCAATAAACGAACCATAACAAATGTCGTCGACAAGGCCAATGAGAATCGCCATCACGACTGCCGTGTTCGAGCCGCGCATCAAAGCGACGAGAACAAGAATGACCAGCACAAAGTCGGGATGAATCGCATTCATCGGTGGAATTTGAAAGAGTGTGGCTTCCAAAATCAAGCCCAGCCACAACGTGATAAACGTAATGGCCCATCTCATGGTGTAGCACTTCCCGATTGTCGCACGACAAACACGTCCTGAAGGTAGTCCATTTGTGCGGCCGGTTCGACGATTGCCGACTTCACCGTGTTGTGGGCGCCGTATTGAACCTTTGTAATCGTGCCGATGACGAGACCTCGTGGAAATACGTTGCTTAGCCCGGAGGTGATGACCTCGTCCCCGATCAATTGAGAGGCTGGCATTTGCACAATTTGACCAAGGAAATCGAGCGCCAATTCTCCTGCACTTGCACCAGATCCCGTGACCACAGCAAAGGGTTGAGCTTTTGCCGCCTCCACTAAAGCAGCGACGCCATCCCCAACCTGTGTATCCGTAATGAGGATGACCTTCGCACTGTGCGTAGCAACCGTGTCTACACGACCAACCAAGCTGCCATCAGGAGCGACCACGGCCATATTCGGCTGAACGCCATCGGCCGTGCCAACATTAATGGTCAATTGCGAATTCCACTCCGACGGCTCACGCCCTACCACCGCTGCCGGGATTTCATGCAACGTATTTTTTGTTCGATTATAAAAGTTGAGCATGGTTGCAAGCCGCTGGTTTTCCGCTTCGGCATCGCTCAACTCGGCGCGCAACGCCTGGTACTTCTGCATCTCATGCTTCAACTGGGCATTCTCCTCGTACATGCTACGCATGTCGCCCAAACCAGCAAAAAATCCGGTAATCTTACTGACGGGTCGATAAATCCACCCAGCCACCGTATTTTCTACATCCATGACAACGCGCTCAGGGAAGCTGGCCCGACGCCCACTCTGCGCCAGCGTCAGACCCGCGATGACCATTAGTACAATGACGCTCCCAAGGAGCAAAAACAGCCTGCGGCTGGTAAGGTAACGGGACACCCGAATCCCTCTTCCCCTCGAATCTTAGCCTCTGCCCTGCGCCTTTCGCAAAGCCACCGTGCGCTTGCGGTAAACATCGTAATTATCCAAGGCCTTGCCCGTTCCGATCGCGACGCAATCGAGCGGCTCTTCCGCCACCAAGACAGGCATCCCCGTTTCCCTGGCGAGCCGTTTATCGAGATTGCGCAACAATGCGCCACCGCCTGTCAACACGATGCCCCGATCCATAATGTCTGCAGCCAGTTCCGGAGGCGATTTTTCAAGCGTTACCTTGACAGCCTCCACAATGCTTCCGACTGTATCGGACAGGGCCTCGCTGATTTCCCGCGAAGAAACCGTAAAGTTTCGCGGCAAACCGGTGAGCAAATCGCGTCCACGAATATCGAGCGTGCGCTCGACCTCCAGATCTTCTGCAGCACCAATTTGGATTTTTAACTCTTCTGCCGTCCGTTCGCCAATCATTAAATTATATGTCTTCTTGACATACTGAATGATTGCCTCGTCCATTTCGTCGCCAGCGACGCGAATGGATCTCGCCGTGACGATTCCGCCGAGCGAGATGATGGCGACTTCTGTCGTTCCGCCACCGATGTCGACAACCATGGAACCGGTTGGCTCCCCCACTGGCAACCCAGCGCCAATGGCGGCCGCCATGGGTTCTTCAATGACCTGTGCATCCTTGGCCCCAGCTTCCAATGCAGCATCTTCAACGGCACGCCGTTCGACGGCAGTAATACCCGACGGAACGCTGATCATCACCCTTGGGCGACCGGACCAATTCGACTTTGCTTTCATCGCTTGGCGAATGAAGTGGCGAAGCATCGTCGATGTCGTTTGAAAGTCTGCGATCACGCCGTCCTTCATGGGCCTTACCGCAACAATGTTGCCAGGTGTTCGCCCAATCATCTGCTTGGCCTCTGCACCAACGGCTTCGATGGCTCCGGTGTCGGTACGCATAGCGACGACAGACGGTTCGCGAACGACGATGCCCCTCCCTTTGACGTACACCAGCGTGTTCGCTGTCCCTAAGTCGACACCCATATCGCGAACGGAAAACATTCCTGGTCAAAACTCCTCTCATCCTGATCCGAATAGTCATCCGTGATCCAAATAGCCTGCTGCACGAAGGCTGACATACCTGCCATCCCCGATGACAATATGATCCAAAACGTCAATCCCCAGCAACCTTCCCGCTTCAACCAACCGCTTTGTCACCGCAATGTCCTCTGGGCTCGGCGACGGATCTCCACTCGGATGGTTGTGCACGCATAAAATTCCCGAGGCGCTGCACCGCACCGCACGCCGGAATATTTCCCGAGGGTGCACAATCGAGGCGTCGAGACTGCCGATGGACGACGTATCTTCCGCCAAAACGCGGTGCCGCGTGTCCAATAGGAGCGTAACAAAATGTTCCTTTTTAAGATACCGCATCCTGTCCATAACATACTTGGCCGCATCGTCCGCCGTCCGAATTTGTCTCTTCTCCGTCGCTGGCTTACGCGCAATTCTGCGCCCTAGCTCAACGGCTGCCGCAATTTGCACAGCTTTCGCGCGGCCGATTCCAGGAATTTGTAACAATTCCGCCACTTCGATATCCGCAAGCGCATCAAGCCCGCCCAAATGGTCCACTACCGACTGTGCGATGGCATAGACGTTTTGCCTGCCGTTACCTGATTGCATAATGCAGGCCAGTAATTCGTCAATTCGCAAAGCAGATGCGCCCAAACGCAGCAAACGTTCCCGCGGACCATCTTCCAATTGATAAGCCCGCACCGCAGTTTCTCCGTCCATCGTAGGAACCACCCCTTCAAACTACTCACGCATAGAGTACGAAGGAAAGGTAGTCCATACAAATCCCATCCATTAAACATATGTACTGTCGCGGACGGAATCACGAAAATTATTTCGCTCTGCGGGCCAACAGCAAACCAACGACAAGTCCAACAAGGGTTCCCCAGTTGATCGCAAATTGCAGGTTCATCGAGAAACGTACAACTGAGAGATCAAACCCGGGGTGCCATGAAACCTTTGTCTGCGAATTGAGAATGGGAATATCTGAGGAAAGGAGATGGTCTGCCAACGTCCCAACCACTGTAGTCACTGCAACCAGGCCGAGCGTATTCCAACCTCGTTTTTGCACAACTTCACCCTCAGCCTGGCTATCGCCGAGTCGTTCCAATTCCTCGTAACTTGGCGAACCGTGTCGGTATTATTGTGACCATGTTCCCATCTGTTCGTCAATGCTTGACCCCGGAATTTACATATTCAATCCACCGAAACTCATAAAATCGTCGAATCCTTGGATCGCATCGTGCATGGCAGCGGCGCGATCGCGATGTGCGAATGCGCCATTCGCAGCCACCAGTGCTTTATACAGTGCATGTAGTTGGGGCTCCACACCCGTCTTCGCCAACCTGCTATCCCCCGGATATAAGGCGAGTGCCGTGTGTAGCGCCGTGGCTGCATCGGCTTCGCGCCCGCCGTCCGACAGCCATGCGGTCAAGCTGCGTAGTGCGCTGCCCGAGGCAGAGAGCCATTGCTCCGTGCGGTTGAGAGTGGGCTTGTCTACCGTCCCTAAGACAGGGACCATCTTGGCTGGCAACTGTACATCCTGAACCTGCACATGACTTGAACCCAGCCCCGCGCTTCGGACAAAAGAATGAGCACCTGTCTTCGTCAAGGCGAGTGCATAGACTTGTTTGCCATTGATGGATACGGACTTCTCACTTCCTGTCTGTTTGGTGCCGTTTCCCTCGACGAGAACAAACTGCAACCCTGGCAATTCCATCGCTACACGCGTTTGAGGCGATGTGGATTGCACTTTAGCCACCGCTGGCGTTGGTGGAACCGAAAGATCTGCATCAGCAGCTTGTCCTGCCGCCAGAAGGGGAACTTGGTGGAATAGGATCATGACGATGCACCCCAAAGCCATGCCAATGGACAATCCGCCCCGAAGTCCAGACCACAGCCGCTTTTCGCCTGCTGGAAACAGCATGTCCTTACACACTTCTAGAAGCCGACGCCAATGCTTAGACCGCTCTCTTGCCTGCTGTTCGCGTTGAGCATTTGCAATACGCTCCCGCATAACGCGCAGCGTGATCGGCGCGGTGGATGACTTCTCAATGGTTAACACGCGTGGAGGTTGATCTTCCGCAACCGTGTCAGACGCGCTCTGCGATGTATGCCAACTGCGCTCGCCGACGCGCACTAAAATCGAAGACGACGACGGCCTGGTTGATGTGTAGCTACGATGAAAGCGCGTATCGTTCAACGTCCACCGCCTCCTTGGGACTGGCGAGTTTCTCTCAACCAGTCTATGAGCGGCGGATCATTGATATGCGAAATGCGCACTCAAAACAGGCGAAGCCGAATCGTCATTCGCATCTACAGACGATATGACCGGCCGCGCGGTTCAATTCAATTGTTGGAAGTCTATGATCAATCCTGGTTTCAAAATAGGATGAAGCTACTAAACAAAAGAGGGCGCCATCGCGCCCTCTTTTCACCTAACCCTTTACCCTATCGCCTGCGTGGTCACTGTAGGACGTAGATGGTGATGGTGCGAGCACCCCACGCATCCGCCTGTGCATTACTAGCCATGCAAATATCGATGTGGTCACCGATAATTGCACTGCCCGTATCTGCCGCGACCACCGTGCCAATGCCAGGAATATAGACGCGACTGCCAAGTGGAATGACACTTGGATCGACCGCAATCACTCCTGGTTGAGCTGGCACCCCCGTGGCCGTCAAGCCACCTGCTGCATACGCAGTGGCAAGCACGGTCAAACTTCTCCGAATGAGTCCCGGATCCGGATTGGCAGAACGCGTGGCCAACACAGGATGATGCACAAGCTGCATCGTTCCCACCTCGACCACTGCGTCCACGGGATTGCGAACGACGCGCTTTACGACGTGCTGCGAAATCTTATGCCCGTCGCGATAGACGCTTGTTGTCTGTATTTCCAGCAACCCTTTCACACCGTGCGTCACGTATTCCTTGTGCCCCACTACCAAATCGGATGCATTGCGACGTATGGTCTGAAATGGTATTTCCTGCGTCTGCGTCGTCGTCTGTCTGACAATATTGTGGATCTCAACCGTTTCCCCGCTCGTCACACGGTCATTTGTCGTCAGATTCATATGATCCGTCGGCTTAAGTGTGATCCCCTCCGTTTGGAGGAGTTCACCAACCGTATGGGCGAACGTCCATCTGTGTTCAACCTTGCCTTCGTAATCAATCGTGACTGGCTTCGGACTGACGATCTCGACGGTCTCCCCGTTGACAACGGAACTGTCGAGCGCCGGGCGAACGCGATCGCGATCGCTTACGTGGACATCGTGTTTTTGTAAAAATTCGGCGATGGTGCCTGTGCCAAATCCACGCAATGTCCTGCGCTGCCCGTTGTCTTTCACCGTGATGGTTTTATAGGTGCTTGCGACCGCGGTTCCGGCACCGCCAAGAACAACAACAGCCGCTGCGACCGCTGCCAACACGGCCTTCGACTTAGGTAGACGCACTCCCTCACCTCTTTCCGTATCTTACGAGAGAAAGAAGGCGAATAGGGGATCAGGCTGGGCTCAGTATAGCCATACCACCAATCAATTGCAAACCACCTTTTGTCAACCTTCGTTTCCTCGCAGATGTTGGAGATATTTTATAAAGAATCGTATGACACTTACTGGCGAACGATGTCGGGCAAATGCAGGGATGCTTAAAAGATTCCGACAAAAAACGAAACAGCCGCTCCACTTAAGTAGAGCGACTGTCTCGCGAGCCCCGTTTATACCAAAGCGCGTTGCTGAGCAAATGGTGCATCTTCCGCCAAGCGTTTTGCTACCTTCCAGATATCCCCTGCCCCCATCGTCAGAACCAGATCCCCGGGCTGAATATGCTGTTGCAAGTAACTGACGATATCGTCCTGAGAACCGATATAACTCGTGTTTGGATTACTTTGAAGCACAATTTCCCGAGCGAGAGCCGATGCAGTCACACCCTCGATCTGCCTTTCTCCTGCGGGCGAGTAAATCTCTGAAATAATAACTTCGTCGGCCTCCGCGAACGACTTGGCGAACGCGTCAAACAAAAAGTAGGTTCGTGTATACCGCTGCGGTTGAAACACCGCAATAATGCGACGGCCAGTCGCCTTAGCGGCGGCTATGGTCGCCCGAATTTCCGTAGGATGATGGGCATAATCATCGATGATAAGAACGTCGTTTTTCTCCGAAATCACTTGAAAACGGCGTTTTGCACCATGAAATTCGACCAGTGCAACAGCAATTTGTTCAAACGTCAAGGACGCTTCCAGTCCCACGACAATCGCAGCCAACGCATTGGCCACATTATGACGTCCTGGCAGCGACAGCAACAAACGTCCTACAAACTCGCCGTGGACGTAGACGTCAGAAGCTGACGAACGGTCGAAGAGCTGGACGTTGCGCGCTTGCACGTCGGCATCTTCCGCAAAGCCATACGTAATGACGCGCGACTTCGCAAACTTGCGCAATTCACGCAAATGTTCATCATCCGCTGACAACACGGCAAGACCGTCTTCGGGAATTTGACTGATAAACGTCTGGTAAGCCCGCTTCAGGTTTTCAAAGTCACCACCGTAGTGCTCCAAGTGATCCGCTTCAACGTTCGTGACGACGGCGATGGCAGGCCGGTAGTGTAAAAACGACCCATCCGATTCATCAGCTTCAGCCACGACGAAACGACCACCACCAGCCTTGGCGTTATCACCCATATTGGAGACCACGCCACCCACGACAAACGTGGGGTCCAAATGACTACGCTCCATGACATACGCGATCATTGATGTCGTGGTCGTCTTACCGTGTGCTCCGGTCACCGCCACACCCACGCGATCCGCCATCAAACGAGCCAGCATCTCGCTGCGATGAATCACAGGTATATTGCGCGCCTTAGCTTCCTGTATCTCAACATTGTCCGCCTGAACCGCGGTACTGTGAACGACGATATCGGCACCTTCGACCTGCTCTCGGGCATGGCCGTAGTAGACTTGCGCCCCCCGGGCAGCTAACTTATCTGTCAACTCTTGCCGCGACACGTCAGAGCCAGATACTTTATAGCCCAAATCGAGCATGACGCGGGCAATCGCACTCATTCCATAGCCACCAATACCAACAAAATGCACGTGTTCCGAACCGCGCACGCGCCTCACCGTCCTCACATCCAATAGTCCAACCCGAGCGTGGTTATAGTCTTCCTCGCCGTTTCCGCCATATGCAAATTTCCCCAAATCGCAACAGGCAAGGAATCGCTTTGAAGCGCCATTCGCACAGCCGCATCGACATCCGGCTCGACGGTCACCTTCAGTTCAGGGCGCAGCCTTCTCATCTCCTCGGCGATGACCTGCGGCTCTGCGCCACGTGGATGGTTGGGTTTGCAGACAATGACTTCCGCTGCAAGCGGAAGTACGTGCGGCAACATCTGTCGAAAATCTTTGTCTGCAAAGACGCCCACAACCATTTTCCAACCGCGTAAAGCCAAAGATCGATCGAACTTGACTAGGCTTTTGGCAAGCTGCAAGGCCGCATCCGGGTTATGCGCGCCGTCGATGACAACTGGCCGCTCGCCATCGCGAAACACCTCGAAACGCAAGGGCCAACGGACTGACGCAAGCGAAGCCAGCGTCCTATGCCAATTCGCCTGTGAGGTGGGGCCTTCCCCCAACTCGTACATCGCCAAGGCGACTCCGGCATTCGCAGCCTGATGTTCCCCAAAAAGGCCCAGCTTGACACCGAATGCATCTCGGAACAGCCCCCGATAAGTTCCGATTTGCCCTGAACCGTGCGTACCCGTGGCCGCGAACACCGCATCGCAGCCGATCCGAATGAGGGGCGCTCTTTGGCTTTTGGCCACCCTCTCTATGACACGGTACGCGTCTTCGACCGCAGCGGTCACCACCGGTATGCCCGGCTTAATAATGCCCGCCTTGTCACTCGCAATATCGACGATGGTTGGGCCAAGGATCTCCACGTGATCATATGTGACATTCGTGATGGCCGTGACCACGGGATGGACAACATTTGTTGCATCGTAGCGACCACCAAGTCCCGTTTCCCAGACGACCGCATCGACGCCCGCGTCGCGAAAGTAAAGTAAAGAAATGATGGTCAGGACTTCAAATTCCGTCAATGGATCCTTCATCTGCGTTTCTGTGACAGATCGGACCCGTGTCGCATATTCAGCAAAGGCCTCTTCGGAAATTGGCTCGCCGTCGATAGACATACGGCCGTTGAAACCACCAAGGCCGGGCGAAGTATAAAGGCCCGTCCGCCGTCCTGATGCCACCAAAAGATTGGCCAACATCTGGCATACTGAACCTTTGCCATTTGTACCTGCCACGTGATAGAAACGCAGATTTCGCTCTGGATTGCCCAAATTCGACAACGCATGTCGGACCCGCTCCAGCCCCGGCTTGATGCCGAAACGGCGGAGCGAGCCAATCCACGCGTAGGCTTCTGCCATATTCAAAAGCACAAACCTCTTTTCAATGGCCCTTATTCGGCTAACGATGTGATTCGATCGCGAACAGCGACTAACTTTGCAGCATAATCCGCCAACTTTTCACGCTCTGCCGCCACGACCTCAGCGGGAGCTTTCGCAATGAACCCTGCGTTGGCCAGCTTTTTCTCAAGGCGTTCTACTTCACCTACGAGACGCTTCTCCTCTTTGCGCAACCGTTCGCGTTCCGCATCCATGTCAATGAGACCAACGAGTGGGATATGGATTCGCGCCCCAGTGACCACTTGTGTAGCAGACTGCACAGGGGCTGTGCCTCCCACCGTAATGACAAGATCATCTGCATGGCAAAAGCGTTGGATCATGTCGCGAACTTGCTCAAATAGCGCCTTATCTCCGTCTGTGTCACACTCGATTCGCATCGAAACGGACTTGCTCGGCGCCAATTGCAACTCGGCGCGGACATTGCGCACCGCACGAATCGCATCCATCACCAAGCTCATTTTGCGCACCGCATTCGCATTTTCCCAATTTGTGCTTGGCTCCGGCCACTGCGCGGCGACCAATGCACCAGACGTCTTCGGCAACGCCTGCCAAATTTCCTCTGTCACAAATGGGATATAAGGGTGTAAGAGCGTCAACAATTGCGTCAAAACGGTGTACAAAACGTTTTGCACACTGCGTTTGCGCTGCTCATCTTCACCGTAAAGGCCAATTTTCGCGAATTCGATATACCAGTCGCAAAAGTCGTCCCACGCAAAGTCGTACATAGCGCGGGCAGCCTCGCCGAAATCGTACACATTCAGATGCTCACTGACTGCCGCGATCGTAGCCTGCAGGCGATCTAGAATCCATTGATCCGCCAAATCCAACTCCTCAACGCGCAAAGCCTGCGGAGCAAAGTCGTCGCCGAGGTTCATGAGTACGAATCGCGACGCATTCCAAACTTTGTTGATAAAGTTACGCGCCCCCTCGACCTTCTCCCAGACGAAACGTTGATCATTGCCAGGCGATGTATTGGTCGCGAGAGTGAAGCGCAAGGCATCCGCGCCATATTTTTCGATCACGTCCATCGGATCGACACCGTTACCTTTGCTTTTGGACATCTTCTGGCCTTTGGCATCGCGCACCAAACCGTGCAACACGACGTTTTGAAACGGCATAGTACCCGTGAAGTGCACACCCATAAAGACCATGCGAGCGACCCAGAAGAACAGGATGTCATAGCCAGTAACGAGCGTGCTGGTCGGATAGAAACGCTCGAGGTCGGCCGTGTTGTCTGGCCACCCCATCGTCGAAAACGGCCATAATGCCGAAGAAAACCACGTATCGAGCACATCCTCGTCCTGACGCACACGCGTGGATTGACACGTCGAACAGCATGTCACATCGTCGCGCGACACCGTAATAGCCCCGCACTCATCGCAGTACCATGCCGGAATGCGATGCCCCCACCAAAGTTGGCGCGAGATACACCAGTCCCGGACATTCTCCAACCACTGCTCAAAAATGCGCCCAAAACGTCCCGGCACGAACGTCAGCTCTCCGGCACGAGCCCGCTCCAACGCAGGTTGTGCAAGAGCCTCCATCTTGACAAACCATTGGTCGGACAGAAACGGCTCGACAACGGTTCCGCAACGTTCACAATGGCCCACGGCGTGATCGTGCTCTTCGCGTTCGACGAGAAACCCTTGTTCCGCTAAGGCATTCGCAACGGCCAATCGCGCCTCTTCACGCGTCAATCCCGCAAATGCGCCGGCCAGATCTGTGAGCTTGCCATCGCTGTTGATACATTGCAACATCGGTAATCCGTGCCGCGCCCCGACTTCGAAGTCGTTCGGATCGTGTGCTGGCGTGATTTTCAAACACCCCGTACCGAATTCGGGATCGACATATTCGTCCGCAATGACAGGAATGGTTCGTTCCGAAAGTGGCAACCGCAATTCTTTGCCGATGTACGCCTGATAACGCTCGTCCGCAGGGTGAACGGCGACTGCGACATCGGCGAACATGGTCTCCGGGCGCGTCGTGGCAATCGTCAGTGCGCCGCTGCCGTCTACGAGTGGATAGCGCACATGGAACAACGTACCCTTTTCCTCTTCATGTTCGACCTCAATGTCGGACAAAGCTGTCGAACAGCGCGGACACCAGTTAATGATACGGTTTCCACGGTAAATTAGCCCTTCCTCGTACAGCGTAACGAATACCTCGCGCACCGCTTTGGACAGTCCAGGATCCATCGTGAACCGTTCGCGCGACCAGTCGCACGAGGCACCTAAGGCTCGAATCTGCTGTGTAATGGTTCCGCCGTATTCTTGTTTCCACGCCCAGACGCGCTCGACAAAACGCTCGCGACCGAGATCATGGCGCGTCTTTCCTTCCTCCTGCTTGAGCGACTGTTCAACGCGCGCCTGCGTGGCAATGCCTGCGTGATCGGTCCCCGGTACCCAGAGCGTAGAATAGCCGGAAAGGCGCCTATACCGAATTGCAATATCCTGCAAGGTCGAATCGAGCGCGTGCCCTAGATGCAAAACACCCGTCACATTCGGCGGCGGCATGACGATGGAATACGCACCCTTGCCAATATCCGCTCGGGGCTGAAAATAGCCGCCGTTCTCCCACATCGCATAGATGCGCTTTTCGACCGACCGCGGATCGTAAACGGTCGATAGCGATTTCGAAGGTGTACTCATCTGCAGACTCCTCCTCCAATGAAAAAGCCCTACCGTCCTTCAGGACGGAGGGCTCCGCGATACCACCTGAATTCCCTGCAGGCAAACATCAAGCCAGAGGGCTCTCAACCATCGCTAACGGGATGATCCGGAATCGGCTCCAGGACGACCTTCAGACGGCCGGAAGGGGCGCGGTTTCAGCTCATGCCCGCCCTCTCTGAACAACCGGTGACGCCTTACTCCTTCCCTTCACTGCCGCTCTCATATCAAAAGTTTCGTCTGTATCGTACGAAAATCCGGTCAAAGTTGTCAAGATTTTGGCCGCTTGCCACGACCTCGCCGCTTCTTCACGCGGTGCACACGCACGCGTGGGGGCTCGTCCTGTTCGCGTTCCTGCGCCCGCTTCAGAGCCCGTTCTGCTTCGGCTTTTGCGCGACGGCGATCCGACATTTCCGTGCTCCAAGCATACACAAACGCGAACAAGACGCCAATCGCAAGGATGATCACGTTTTGCACGATCAAACTCGTCGTCTCATGATGTTTGACGATGTACAACGTGTCAGAGCGTCCCAACGTCAATTGAAAAATGACATCGATGAGATAGCTCACGATGGCAACCGCGACGGCATTTAAGCGGCGCCTCACCTTGGCTCGCTGCACGACGACGAGCACCGCCACAAACATGCCCAATTCGCCACTGGCAACGAACGAGTAGCGACCCTTTGAAACGTAGAATGCAATGCATTCCAAGATGGCGATAGCGGCTACTAACAAGGCATCGAAGCGCCAGTACCAGCCGCGCCAAATGCCTTTTTGCATATCAACTGCATGCGTCGTATCCAAGAAAGAACCTCCAAACTGCTGACGGCGAATCTTCGATTCTTTTATCTTATCAAATCAGACAACCGCTTGACAGGACAAATACATCCTTCACCTGTGCGCATATACATGTAAGGGCTGTCGAGTTAGGAGGGTTGGCAACATGGGCTTTTTTAACGGTCTGCTTCGGTTCGTCAAACTGATCTTGGCGCTCGCCATCTTCCTCCTGTTTCTGCGCGCCATCCTTTGGCCGAGTGCACTCGATCTTCTGATCCTTATGATGCTGTTCATCGTCTTCGTGGCGATGTTCATCGGCGGGCCGTAGCTGTTCACATGCGCGATACACAAACGGGAACCGCGTCGGTATCGGCACGATTCCCGCAAGTGTGTTGCGATGAGGTAGATCAACCAACCATCTTAAAACGAGACGATTTTCGGCAGCGTAAAGGGCTGACTTGGCACCGCGAGCGCCATCCCCGGCACCACAGGACCGTCCAACCACGGGTTCGCCCGCTGTAGCTCGCTCGGCAAGCAGCCACATCGATCCGCCACCGCCTCCAATGTTTCATCTTCCATGACGATGACATAGCGCAAAGTGTAGCGGCTCTCAGGTCCGTTAAAATCGACGAACGACCAAAGGCTGTGATCGCCAATGGAAACGAGCGTCTTTTCACTGCGCTCCAAGGTAGCACCGTCTGCGGTCTCGGCAACATCGCCCGCCGTGTCAACGTCGATATCGGATGGAACCGCAGCAGAAATCGTGACCTTGGGTGCCACGGTAGTTTCCTCCGCCATTTCCGAGCGTGCCACTTCCACGGGCAAGGAAAGGGAAGGCGGCGCGTCCTGAACCACGGTCTGCTCGAGGTCAACCTGGTGTTCAAACTCAAACGAGGCAACAGGTTCCGCGCGGTTGTCGCCAGTCTGTACAGGTGCGATCGGTTCTACAACCGACGGTTCGCTCACGGCTTCCACTGGTTGAACAAAGAACCGATCCAACTCGCTCAATTGCTTACGAGCCGTCTCTTCCCCACGGCTGGTAAACTCCGTTTCGCTAGACGCATCTGCCCAACCGTGGCCAGCGCGAGCAGCAGAGACGTCTTCGACGGCTTGCTCACGAATAAACCGTTCGTCGTTCGTATCGTCGTCTGCCGGAGCTTGTCGAAAGTCACCTGCTTCCACTAACGCTTGAGGCTCCACATCGCCGAGGGGCACGTTCTCCTCGTCGGCCGAACGCGACTCGCCCCATACGGCCGGATCAGCATTGACAGCATGCGCAGGCTCTGCAAACGTCGCTTCCGCTGTTTCAGCATCTGTAGATGCCGACGCAAACGAGTCAGGCGAATCGCCCGCGCCTTCCATCCCGACATCTTTAGCGGCCTCTTCCACCGTGTCGGCCTCAATAGACACCGCATCGTCGAGTACAGCATCACGAACTGCCTCTACTGCCTCGCTGGCCACTTCCAGTTCTTCGCCTTCGCGATCGCGCTGCCCTAGTTCGCCAATTTCCTGTCCACCGCAGCGAAAATGATAGCCTTGTTCGCCGGACAGCCCGTGGATTTCCAACTGCCCGCTCGCATGCAGCCAATGATCCGCAGCCACGGTCAGCGCGAATCCGCTCAAGCGGCTTTTAACGTTGACAAGGCCGGGTGTCTGCGCAGCGATTGGCACTCGCAAGACAAACGGAAGGCGCTGGTGAACATGTACGATCCCAGCGGCATCCCCGGCACCAGAAGCGGCCTCTTTTCGCACGTAGCCAGCAAAGACAACAGCACCTTCGAGTTGGTACATATCATGATCCCGATCAAACGCCACCACTTCTGTGGCGACCGTGGCATCTTCGACCGTATCCCCGGCTGTGACCGCCTCCACATACACTTCTTGGTCGACCGGGAGGCGAATGAGCGGTTCACGCCCTCCTTCAGACATTCAAGCCCCTCCTCAAACGGCAAGATTCCACCACCAATGTATGTACTCGTCTAGCGACATATGTCGAACTCAGAGAGACATCCCTTGGTTTGCCCTGCCGTTTGCGAGGGGCTTTGCACACATTTTCCCGATTAACCCTGCGCGAGCGATGCCATCACGCGCTCCATCGCCGCAATGGTCTGTTCGATCTCGCTTTCACCATGGACGCATGACATAAATCCCGATTCCAACTGCGCAGGTGCAAATGCCACACCCTCCGCAAGCATCCCGTGAAAAAAGCGTGCGTATAGCGACTGATTGGACGCGCTAGCGGTGGCAAAATCGACCACTGGCCCTTCATGAAAGAATAAACCGAACATACCACCAATGGCGTCACCCGTGGTAGGAATGCCGTACTTTCTACCGAGATCGCAGAACGTATCGACAAGGCGCTTGCCATACGCCTCCATCTGCTCGTAAATGCCCCGCTTTGCAGCCTCCTCGAGCATGCGTAACGAGGTAAGGCCAGCCGCCATCGCAAGCGGATTGCCGGAGAGTGTACCACCTTGATAAACTGGGCCTTCCGGAGCAATCATCTGCATCAAGTCACGACGGCCACCATAGGCACCAACCGGCAACCCTGCGCCAATCACTTTGCCAAACGTCGTCAGGTCGGCCTTCACGCCAAACCGCTCCTGCGCCCCGCCAAGGCCGAGACGAAAGCCCGTGATAACCTCGTCGAAAATGAGCAAAGCGCCATGCTCGTTCGTGATGTTCCGAACAGCTTCCAGATAACCTGGGCGCGGACGCACACAACCCATGTTCCCCGCCACCGGTTCGACGATCACGGCGGCGATTTCAGATCCCCGTTCCGCAAACAAGGCACGCAAGGCAACTTCGTCGTTATATGGCACCGTCAGCGTCCGTTCGGCCGTCGATTGGGGCACGCCAGGCGAGTCCGGCAATCCCAGAGCCGCGACACCGGAACCAGCCTTGACGAGGAACGAATCCGCGTGTCCATGGTAACAACCAACAAATTTGACGATATATTGTCGACCCGTAGCGGCGCGGGCGAGCCGGATGGCACTCATCGTCGCTTCTGTGCCACTGTTGACCATGCGCACTTTCTCGACAGATGGTACGAAGCGGCAAATGGTTTCCGCCATCTCCGTCTCCAACTCGGTTGGCACGCCGAAACTCGTTCCCTTCGTCGCCGTCTCCGTAACCGCCTGCACGATGTCAGGATGAGCATGCCCCCAGATGAGTGGCCCCCAGGACATCAAGTAATCGATATAACGGTTGCCATCGATATCGTACAAATATGGCCCTTCGCCGCGCGCGGCAAAGTACGGTGTTCCGCCGACGGCGCGAAAAGCTCGCACCGGTGAATTCACACCGCCCACGAGTACCTGTTGCGCCTTTGCATACGCTGCTTTTGACGCTTGGCCTGTCATCGTCCAGCCTCCCTCAACCCCGCTCCTCACGCAGCCATTGCAACACATCCGGCGCGTGATACGTCAAAATGATATCGGCTCCAGCCCGCTTAAAAGACGTCATCATCTCCAAGACGATTGCGCGCTCGTCGATCCAGCCGTTTACCGCGGCGGCCTTGACCATGCTGTACTCTGCACTCACGTTGTACGTGGCAATAGGCAGCGCGAAAGTTTCGCGCAGGCGAGCTGTGACATCGAGGTACGACAGGGCTGGTTTGACCATCAACATGTCTGCGCCTTCCGCAATATCAGCCTGTGCCTCGCGCAATGCCTCGCGCGCATTGGCAGGGTCCATTTGATACGTCTTGCGATCGCCAAAAGCGGGCGCTGAATCGGCGGCCTCGCGGAAGGGACCATAGAAGGCAGAGGCGTATTTGACTGCATAGGACAGGATTGGCACGTCCTCGTAACCCGCGTCATCCAGCGTCTCGCGGATGCGTGCGACGCGTCCGTCCATCATGTCGGACGGAGCGACGACATCCGCGCCGGCCGCCGCGTGCGACAGAGCCGTTTTCGCAATCAGGTCGAGCGACGGGTCGTTGACGATTTTCCCGTCGTGAACGACCCCGCAATGGCCGAGCGGATTATATTCGCAAAGACAGACGTCCGTCATGACAATCAAATCTGGGTTTTCTGCCTTTGCAGCGCGGATCGCCTCCTGAACGACACCACGTTCCGCGTACGCGGAAGACGACAACTCGTCTTTGGCCAGGGGAATGCCGAACAGAATGATCGACTTTAACCCCAGCTCTGACAGACGAACAATCTCCCGACGAAACGCATCTAAGCCGAACCGATCGATGCCAGGCATGGACGTGATGGGGGATCGGTCCGCAAGTCCCTCTTCGACGAACATCGGATAGACGAGATCGTCGGCGTGTACGCGATGCTCTCGCACCAAATCGCGAAGCCAAGCCGTGCGTCGCAATCTGCGATGCCGCTGAAACGTTGCCATAATTATCACTCCTAGTCCTGTATAGACAATGCACTTTCGATCGCGACCAACATATCAGCGCGCGTTGGGCGCTTTGGGATCGCAGCCACGACGATGTCCTGCTCGACGAGCCTGTCCAAGGTTGTATGGCCAAAAGGAACAACTCGTACGCCGGGCTGCTTCGCCCAAAGGCGTAGCGGTTCGAACGAGCACAACACGTCGACCGCCGAAGGTGAAAATAGAGTCAACACGGCTTGCCCATGTTGAAGAAACACTTTGGGATCGACGACTGCTGGAACCGTATCGTAGACGACCCACTCCATGACCTGATGACCGTATTGGCGCAGTAGTTCTGGCAGTTCTCGCCTGGCCTGCCGGCCGCGGACAAAGACGAAGCGACGGGGGGAGTGCTGGTATTGCGCAGCAACACGGACAGCGAGTGAACGCCCGTCGCGTACATCGGGAAACGTCTTGACGAAAAGGTCCAGACTGCGAAAAGCCTCGGCCGTTGCCTCGCCGACGCAGTAACAGATGGGCGGGCGGATCGCACGCAAATCAAGTCCTGCCTGAGCAATGGCTCGGGCCGCGGCTGCCGATGTGCATAGCCAAGCATCGACCCGAACAAACGCCACATCTGTCGAGGGGAGTAAAGAAACCGTCTCTATGAGAGGCACGTGCAAGCATCTGTGCCCCCGCATAGCCAACTCCCGTACCAACGCTTTGCCACTCGCCCCCGACTGCGTCACAAAGACGACTTTATCGTGCATCCGTTTTGCCTTCTTCAAGCGCCATTTGGATCCACCGATCCGCCCCTCGCGCCAAAAGCTCCTCCGCCAACTTTACGCCCACTGCTTGTGGATCGCGGCCGTCCGCCTCCAGCCTCAACAATTCGCTTCCCGCTGGATGCGCGACAAGCCCTGTTAAACGGATAACCTGGTCAAGGCCTTCGCCACTCACGGTGGCGTAGCCAGCTATGGGCACTTGGCAGCTTCCTTGTAAGCGCCGCAAAAAAGCCCGCTCCGCCGCAACCGCCGTGACGGTCAGCGGATGCGACCAGCGATTGAGCATATTGACCAGCGTTTCGTCGTCCTCGCGACACTCGACGGCCAGAACGCCTTGTCCAACGGCCGGAACACAGACGTCGACAGACAGGTACTCGTGAATCCGTTGCTGCCAACCCATCCGATGCAGTCCAGCCGCCGCCAGAACCACCGCATCAAAATCACCTTGTTCGGCGCGTCGCAAGCGCGTGTCGATGTTCCCGCGCAAAGGCTCGATCCGCAAATCTGGCCGCGCGCGCCGCAATTGTGCCATGCGGCGCAGACTCGAGGTCCCCACACGCGCCCCGTTCGGGAGTTCAGCAAGCGAACATCCCGCCCTTGATACCACCACGTCGCGCGCATCTTCGCGCATCGGTATCCCGGCGATCACAAGCCCTGCGGCCAGCTCGTACGGAACGTCCTTCATGCTATGTACAGCGAGATCGGCCTGCCCCAGGCGAAGCGCTTCCTCAATTTCCGAAACGAATAACCCTTTGCCACCGATTTTCGAAAGGGTGACATCAAGAATGCGATCTCCTTTGGTGCGAATGGGCACCAACTCAAATGTCCAGTCTTCGCGCAACGCGCGGAGTTCGTTCACTACCCACTGCGTTTGCGTCATCGCCAATTGGCTTGTCCTTGTTGCTACGCGCACTGTCCGCATTGGCTATCGCCTCCCCGCCTTCTCACGCGACGCCAGCAGGCGTCCGGCCGCTAACCAGAAACAAATTGAATAGGAGCGCCACAAAACAGGCCACCTGATAAAACATGAGCCGCCGATCCGCCGCTCGCCGCACGATGCGCAGCCCCAAGTAGATGGCATACATCGCCCAGCAGACGGCTGTCGCGATGAACTTCGGCCACAACAAGAGCCACCTGTGCAACACCAAGTCACCCCAGAAACTCCCCGTCGCCATCGCTAAGAGCATCAACGCACAGCCCACAGCACTCGCAAACAGGGCCCATGTGTCAAGTGTGGCAAGCGAAGGAAGTTGCAAAAACCAGCGATCGAATCGATGCTGACGCAAGTGCCGTTCCTGAACCAAATGCATCAAGGCGAACGCAAATGCAAATGCGAAGGCCGCCTCACCCAAGGTCGCAAGCGCGATGTGTACAATCAATAAATTGACAGCTGGCAACCAGTGCTCCCGTGCATCCGCCTGCAGCCCCCCTGCAAATAGGGCCAGTCCAAAACTGACCACATTCGCGAAAAAGACCACCACACCAATGCGGAAACGGGCATCCACCACCAGCGTCACCGTAAGCATGAGCCACGATACGAGCAAGGCCAAATCCGACTTCGAATAGTCGATCACGCTTGGCAACCGCGACAAGCGCAAAAACAACAGAGTTGTCATGGCCACAAACGCGGTAAAGAGCATTGCCACCGCCGTCCGATTGCGCACTCGGCTCGGATGTACGACGTCCGAGAACAGTAGCGAAAGGCTCAATGCATAGGCGACGATCGCGACATCAAAGCAAACGCTGGGCCACCCCACGAGGCATCACCGCAACACGGGGTGAAGATTGGGTTGTCCTTGGTGCGAAACCTCGCCCAACACGCGGGATAGCACATCCATCAAACGCACCGCACGAGACTCCGCCGCCTCGTCGTCTGTCTTTACCGGATCGATCCCGAACAATTGCGCAAACATCGAAGCATAAGCGAGATCGCCAGAAGCAATGGACAACTCTTTCACGTTTTGAATCGGTTCGCGCAACAATTGATTGACGATACTCATCGTGTGCTTATGAATGATTTTTTGATCGCGCTCACTCAAATGCGGAAGTTTGCGCACCAAACTCTCCATGACGTCGCGTTGGATGGCTTCCCCTTTTTGCCGCAGCGCGACAATCAGAGGCACGACCTCTTGTTCCGTCAACCAATCCGAGAATGCGCGCACACCCGCCGCAACCATGTCTTCAACAAGCGCGGCCTGGCGCGCGCGCTCCTGTACATTCGCGTCGATCACTCCGTTTAAGTCGTCCACGTCGTACAGGTAGACGTTCGGCAACGCGGCACAGGCCGGATCGATATCGCGGGGCACTGCAATGTCCAGCAATACAAGTGGACGACCGCGTCGCCCAACGAGTGCCTGGCGAACGAAAGCGGCCTTTACCGTGTGGCCGGGTCGCCCGGTTGCCGACACGACGATATCCGCATCCTTGAGCGCAGCTTCAACGCCATCGAGCGACAGCGCCTGTGCGCCAATCTCCGACGCGATCGCGCTGGCCTTGGCGAGCGTGCGATTGGCCAGCAACACGCGCTTAACGCCCTGCGCCGACAAATGCTTCGCCGCCAGGGCGCCCATCTGGCCTGCGCCGATGACAAGTGCAACCTTTCCTTCTAAACCGCCCACAATTTTGGATGCTAGTTGGACAGCTGCATAGCTGACCGAGACCGGATGTTGTCCAACAGTTGTCTCGGTTTGTGCCCGTTTGCCAACGTGCAAGACTTCGCGAAACATGCGGTTGAACATCGCGCCCGTGTTGCCCGCCTCAAATGCAGTCTGGAACGCCTCGCGCATCTGGCCAAGGATCTGCGTCTCGCCAACGACAATCGAATCCAGTCCACAAGCGACACGCATGGCATGCGCCACCGCCGCTTCCCCTTGCTTAAGGTACATATGCTCTGACAAATCCTGCTTAGGTACCCCCGACGTGTTGGCCAGCAACGTCAGAATGAAATCGTGAGCCGCATGCGTGCTATTGACGAGTGCATAAACCTCAGTACGGTTGCATGTCGAAAGCACGACACTCTCCAGCACTGTTCGCGATCCGCCGAGCTGCGTCAATACGTGACTGTGGGCATCGCCACTTAAGCTCACGCGCTCACGCAGATCGACGGGCGCAGAATGATGACTCATACCAACCACGATGATATGCACACGTAACACCTCCCACCGTTCGACATTATAGCACGTCCCCGCACACGTGACGGCGGCGCGGAGCACCGCCATGTGACACGTGTATGAACTTCGCTCCGAGCGCCCCATGAAAGACCTAGACGTCTGTTCCGCCGCTTTGTGCACGCTCTAAATCCGACTCCAACAGCGTCCACAATTCGTCGAGACCCAAGCGCTTTTCCGCAGAGATGGGATAGATTTCGACCCTTGTTTGCAAGGCGTCGCGAATGTCTCGAACCTGTTTAGGGATTTGCGATTTCCCGACTTTGTCCAACTTCGTGGCAACGACGGTGACCGGCACATCAAGCTCCAACAAGCCCGCGTGTATCGCCACATCGTCCTTGCTTGGCAAATGGCGAATATCAACTAATTGAAGAATGCGGACGAGCGGTTTGCGCTCGAGGAGGTAGCGGTCAATCATCTTGGCAAACAGTTCGCGTTCGCGCTTGCTCACTGCAGCATAACCATACCCTGGCAAGTCGACAAAACGAAAAGCATCATTGATCCGGAAAAAGTTAATCTGCCTCGTTTTCCCTGGCTGTGCCGATACCCTTGCGAGTGCCTTACGGTTGAGCAAACGGTTGAGCAACGTCGATTTACCGACGTTGCTCCGTCCTAAAAAGGCAAACTCGGGCAAGCCGTCATCCGGCCACTGTTGCGGCCGGACGGCACTAATCTCAAATTCTGCACTACGCACAATCACTGGTGTGCTTCTCCTCCACCGTAGCTGCCGCTCTCGCTCAGATCGGCCAACCAAGCGCTGTGATCCAGACCGTTTGCTGGAGCGTCAAGTGGATTGTCGACGAGCGCGATCGCGAGAACCTCATCCATGTGGGAAACCGGTCGAAACTCGACCTGTTCTCGCACCACCGACGGCACATCCTCAAGATCTTTCACGTTGCCTTTCGGGATGACAATCGTGCGGATTCCTGCCCGGTGCGCGGCGAGGCTCTTCTCTTTCAAGCCGCCGATGGGAAGCACGCGTCCACGCAACGTGATTTCTCCTGTCATCGCCACGTCGCGTCGCACCTTGCAGTTCGTCAGCGCCGACGCGATCGCGGTAGCCATCGTGATGCCCGCAGAAGGCCCATCTTTGGGGATGGCGCCCTCCGGAACGTGGATGTGCAAATCCACCTTTTCATGGAAGTCGACCGGAATGTGTAACGCCTTCGCTCGAGACCGCACGTACGATAGCGCCGTCTGTGCACTTTCCTTCATCACATCGCCCAGATGGCCCGTCAACACAACTTTGCCCGAGCCGGGTATCACAGACACTTCCACTGTCAGCATGTCACCGCCAAGCTCGGTCCACGCCAGGCCTGCGACGACGCCCACCTGATCCACTTCCTCGATCTCGCCAAACTCGTATCGATGCGGTCCTAAAAAGGACTGTAGGATAGTCGAGGTCACAACGACACGCTTGCTTTCCCCTGCCGCAATCATGCGCGCAACCTTACGACAAACCGTGGCAATCGTGCGATCGAGCTGGCGTACGCCAGCTTCGCGCGTATAATGCCGGATGAGCTCCATCAGCACGTCATCGCCAATTCGCATCTTATCCCCTTTGAGTGCGTGGCGCTCGCGTTGGCGGGGAAGCAGATGATCCCTTGCGATGTGCAACTTCTCCAACTCCGTGTAGCCGGACAGTTGAATGACTTCCATTCGGTCGCGCAACGGACCTGGTATCTGGAACACGTTGTTTGCGGTCGTGATAAACAAGACGTCGGACAAGTCGTAAGGCATTTCAATGTAATGATCCGAAAAGGTCGCATTCTGCTCCGGATCGAGCACTTCCAGCATAGCGGCCGCGGGATCGCCACGGAAATCGCTCGCCATTTTATCGATCTCGTCGAGCAAAAATACGGGATTGACCACTTCGGCCTGCCGCATACCTTGAATGATGCGCCCTGGCATGGCGCCGATATAGGTGCGCCGATGGCCACGGATTTCCGCGTCGTCGCGCACGCCACCAAGCGACACGCGGACGAATGGGCGCTTGAGCGACTTCGCAATCGAACGCGCCAAAGACGTCTTACCAACGCCTGGCGGACCGGCCAAACAGATGATGGGCCCCGACTGCTTTTCCGTCAGTGCCTGCACAGCAATAAACTCAAGAATACGTTCCTTGACCTTTTCAAGGCCAAAGTGTTCCTCGTTGAGAATCCGCTCCGCCCGCGCGATATCCGCTTGCGTTTTGGCCTTTTCCGTCCAGGGCAACGCCAATACCCAGTCTATGTATGTCCGTGCCACCGTACCTTCGGCCGATGCGGTTGGTATCCGTTCAAGCCGCGCGATTTCCTTATCCACTTTCTCGTACACAGCCGGCGGGAGCTTTTTCTTGGCAAGTTTCTCACGCAGTTCTTCAATCTCAGCTGTACGGCCCTCTTTGTCCCCCAATTCGCGTTGGATGGCCTTCATCTGTTCGCGCAGATAGTACTCCTTCTGCGTCTTTTCCATCTGCTTGCGCACGCGTTGATGGATCTTTCGCTCAAGCTCAAGAACTTCGCGCTCATCCGACAAGATTTGCAACAATCGTTCCAATCGCTCTTGGATGGAAAACGCCTCTAGGATGTCCTGCTTTTCACGAACTTTGAGCGGCAGATGTGACGCCACAGCATCGGCGAAGCGGCCGGGGTGATTGATATCCACCACCGCTGCATACGTCTCTTGATCAAGCTTGCGCGACAACTTGACGTACTGCTCAAATTGCTGCGACACTGATCGCATCATCGCTTGTAGCTCGGCGGTCACTTTGACCTCGTCCTGCTCTTGATGAGTATGGACACGAACCGAGAAGAATTCATCTTCCGTGACAAACGCAAGGATCTCCGCCCGACACAACCCTTCGACGAGAACGCGGATTGTGCCATTGGGCAACTTCAACATCTGTTTTACACGAGCCAGCGTGCCAACTCGATACAAGTCACTCGTCGTCGGCTCGTCAATTTGACCATCTTCTTGGGAAGCAAGGACAATCAAGTTGTCTTCTACCATCGCCTCTTCGAGTGCTCGCACCGAGCGCGGACGCCCTACGTCGAAGTGCAGCACCATCGAAGGATAAACGAGCAACCCGCGGAGTGGCAACAACGGGTACACATCTCTGGACTGCCCGATGTCGGTATGATCTGTTGCCATGCCCCCACCTCCGATTTTCACGCTCTCCCCGCTGGAATGGCCTTATTGTACAGAAACGGATCGGCCAAGTCTAATTGGCAAGGGTCACTGCGCTGAAGACAGTGGTTTGTTGATGGGATTTGCCACAATATCGCCCAAAAACCGCTCTGTATCTTCTTCTAAAGCGCCAACCAAAGAGAGCTTTAGCACGTCTTCCAGTCGCTCAACAGGAACCACCTGAATATCTTCAATCTGCCGGAATGTCTCCTGCCAGTTGGCCTTTGGAACCAGCACGATCTTCGCGCCTGCTTCCACGGCAGCCATGACTTTTGCAGGCACGCCGCCAACAGGGCGGACAGACCCCAGAATCGAGAGTTCCCCGGTCATCGCAATCGTATTCAACACGGGCTGCTTGCGCACGGCGGAATAAATCGCAACCGCCATCGCCACACCTGCGCTTGGCCCGTCGACCGGCATACCCCCCGGAAAGTTGACATGAATATGATAGTCCTCAACGCGTATACCATACAGCCGATGCAACGTCGTCAGCACGTTTTCTAACGAGGACTTTGCCATACTCTTTCGCTTCATGCTTCGCTCGCGACCACCAATCGTCTCTTCTTCAACGAGACCCGTGATGGTCAAGCGACCGTCGCCATTCGCAGCCGGAGCCGCGGTAACTTCAATTTCCAGCAAAATACCGGACTGCGGACCGTAGACGGCTAAGCCATTGACGACGCCGATCTGCGGTTTGTCGGCAATTTTCTTCTCAGGCCGTGGGCTCAGATGACTGAACTGGACGACCCACTCGATGTCCTCAATAGAAATTTCATCGCGACCTTCCATCATCGCCACGCTTCCGGCTACTTGGACAAGGTTTACGGCATCTCGTCCATTCGTCGCATACTCCGTGATAGCCTCGGCCACACCTTCACCGAGCGGCATGCCAAGTTTGCGTGCTGCACCTGTGGCGACTTGGTCAATCTCGTCGCGGGACAAACTGCGGAAAAACACCTCAACACAGCGCGATCGCAACGCAGGTGGCAACTCCTCCGGCGAGCGTGTGGTCGCCCCAATCAACCGAAAGTCGGCTGGCAAACCGTTTTGAAAAATATCGTGGACATGAACCGGAATGTTATTATCCTCACTGCTATAGTACGCACTTTCCAAAAAGACCTTGCGATCTTCCAGAACCTTCAATAGTTTGTTCATCTGAATCGGATGCAGTTCTCCTATTTCGTCAATGAACAATACGCCCCCATGTGCCTTGGTCACCGCACCTTGCTTAGGCTGCGGGATACCCGCGATCCCCATTGCACCAGCACCCTGATAAATCGGATCATGGACTGATCCAATAAGTGGATCGGCAATACCGCGTTCATCAAAGCGAGCGGTTGTCGCGTCCAACTCGATGAACTTAGCATCAGACTGAAACGGCGAAGTTGGCATCCGCTTGGCCTCTTCCAGGATCACGCGTGCCGCAGCCGTTTTACCAACCCCAGGCGGACCGTAGATAATCACATGTTGTGGATTCGGACCACAGAGTGCTGCCCGCAGGGCGCGAATACCATCCTTTTGACCAATGATATCGTCAATCGCGGCGGGTCTAGTCCGTTCAGCGAGTGGTTCAGAAAGCGAGATCGAACGCAATCGGCGGAGCTTTTCCAATTCCTTGCGAGATTCACGTTCAATGGCGTGCTTGTTGTGATTCTGTGTTTTCAATAGGTTCCAAAAGTAAATGCCGATCACGAGCGCAAAAAACACTTGAATGGCGGCAAGTATACTCGCTGTCATCACAATACCCTCCCATGCCTTGCTGCTCTTTGCAGTATTGCCCGGGAGAATTTGTAGTAAACGAAAAAACCGGAACCTCCGTCGAAACGGTTGGTTCCGGTTATGAATCGCTATCGACCTTACGCGGTCTCCTCCGACTTATGCTTAAACGGTATCGAACTTCCGTCCTTCTTCAAGACGATAGGCGAATCTTCGCGCAATGCGGCGGCCTTCGTAATGATGCACTTCTGGATGTCATCGCGCGAGGGCAGTTCATACATCACATCAAGCATAATCGCTTCGATGATGGCACGAAGCCCACGTGCCCCCGTGCCGCGACGGATTGCCTCTTTTGCGATGGTTTCAAGTGCATCCTCATGGAATTCCAACACCACATTGTCCATGTCAAGCAGCTTTTGGAACTGCTTGACGAGCGCATTCTTCGGTTCGGTGAGAATTCGCTTAAGCGCCTCTTCATCAAGCGCATCAAGCGTTGTCACAACCGGCAGACGGCCAATGAATTCCGGAATTAGACCGAACTTCAGCAGATCTTCCGGCAAAACATGGTGCATAATGGCGGTATCCTTTGTATCTTGCGCCAAATTGACACTGCCAAATCCAATCACCTTACTGCCCAAACGCCGTTTGATGATTGGCTCGATGCCATCAAACGCACCACCGCAGATAAACAAAATATTTGTCGTGTCAATCTGAATGAATTCCTGATGTGGGTGCTTACGCCCGCCCTGCGGCGGCACACTCGCCACAGTGCCCTCCAGAATCTTCAGCAATGCCTGCTGCACGCCTTCGCCCGACACGTCGCGGGTGATAGATGGGTTTTCCGACTTGCGCGCAATTTTATCGATTTCGTCGATGTAGATAATCCCGCGCTCCGCCTTTTCGATATCGTAATCGGCCGCCTGGATCAGTTTCAACAGGATATTTTCCACGTCTTCACCGACATATCCCGCTTCTGTCAACGATGTCGCATCCGCAATGGCGAAAGGCACATTGAGAATGCGGGCGAGCGTCTGTGCTAATAAAGTCTTACCGCTACCCGTCGGCCCAATCAACAAAATATTGCTCTTAGCCAACTCGACATCGTCGTTCTTTTGCGTTCCGGCGTTAATGCGCTTGTAGTGATTATATACCGCAACGGACAGCGAACGCTTCGCCTGCTCCTGCCCAATGACGTACTGATCCAAAATCGCTTTGATTTCAGTGGGCTTCGGAACGTCCTTCAATTCAAAATCGTCTTCTTCACCCAGTTGCTCTTCGACGATTTCGTTGCACAATTCGATACATTCGTCGCAGATATAGACACCGGGTCCAGCGACCAACTTGCGTACCTGCTCCTGTGTCTTGCCACAGAAGGAACACTTCAGTTGGCCCTTTTCCTCGTTAAATTTGAACATTCCTCGTTCCCTCCCCAATTCGAGGTTACCACACCCACCGTCCGAGGCAAAGCACAATCCCAAGCAACGAGTCGCTCACGGAGTACCCAGGACCTCGTCGATCAAACCGTACGCCTTCGCTTCGTCGGCCGACATGAAGTTATCGCGATCCGTGTCGCGTTCAATGACTTCAAGCGGTTGACCCGTCCGCTCAGCCAGAAGTCGATTGAGTTTGTCTTTCGTCTTGAGCATCCACTCAGCATGAATTTGAATGTCAGACGCCTGACCCTGGACTCCCCCAAGCGGCTGGTGGATCATGATTTCAGCATTCGGCAATGCATAGCGTTTTCCCTTCTCGCCCGCAGCCAACAAGAAAGCACCCATGCTCGCTGCCATCCCGACGCACATGGTCGAAACAGCCGGACGAATATGCTGTATTGTATCATATATGGCCAGTCCCGCGGTGACAGAACCGCCGGGGCTGTTGATGTACAGTTGGATGTCCTTTTCCGGATCATCAGCCGCCAAAAACAAAAGTTGGGCGACAATCGCATTCGCTACGTTGTCGTCAATTGCCGTTCCAAGTAATACGATGCGATCTTTTAACAGCCGCGAATAAATGTCATACGACCGCTCCCCACGGCTGGTTTGTTCAATGACGTACGGAATCAGACTCATACCCCGGCCTCCTTTTGCAATTCACGCTATGTGCGGGACAAGACAAGGCATCACACCTTGTCTTGTTGTCAGTCCATCTTTCAGTTTTCTTCAGACTTGCACAAATCACACGACCTTGCAATGATCCACCAATAGTTGTATGGTCTTGCGGGTCTTCAACTCGCCCTGGAACGATGCCAAACCGGGATCGCGCATATTCATCAACTGACGCACACGCTCAAGCTCCAATTGCGTATTGTCTGCGATCTTCTGCAATTCTGCCTCAATGTCCTCAGATGTAACCTCGACATTCTCCGCGTTTGCAATCGCCTCAAGCACCAAGCCAATGCGCACAGATTGCTCTGCCGCCTCCCGGTACTGGTCTTTAAGCTCATCCAGAGTCAACCCAGTAAACTCGAGATATGCATCGAACGGAATCTGTTGCATTTGCAGCTGTTGAGCAAAGTGACCAAGTTGATGCTCAATCTCATGCTCTACCATAACCGCTGGAAGTTCAATCGTCGCATTAGCCGTAGCTTTTTTGACGACCTCATCTTCAATATATCGATCATGCTGAACTTTTGCCCGTTCTTCCAACGATTTGCGCAAGTCAGCCTTAAACTCGTCCACCGTCTGAAACTCGCTGATTTCCTGTACGAACTCGTCGTTCAATTCGCGTAGCACGCGACGCTTAATATCGTGCAGCAACACATGAAACTTCGCGAGTTTTTCACGCAAAGACTTGACGTGATAATCCTCAGGGAAGGTGACCTCAATATCGCGTTCCTCACCGGGTTTCATACCGATAAGTTGCTCTTCGAACCCTTTAATTAAGGCGTTGCTCCCAATCTCCAATTGGAAATTCTCCGCTTCGCCACCTTCAAACTCCTCGCCGTCAATGGTGCCCTTGAAGTCAATACTGACCGTATCGCCATTCTCCACTGCACCATCTTCAATCACTTCAATTTGAGCGTGGCTGCGCAAAATGTTCTGCAATTCTTCTTCAACGGTCTCATCTGTCACATCGAACGACTTGTCCTCGACTTCGAGCCCTTTGTACTCTCCCAGTTGGACTTCCGGCTTGACCGTGACCGTAGCTTTAAAAATGAACGGTTTGCCCGTCTCCACCTGCACCACATCGACGGCAGGTTGATCCACTGGCTCGATACCTGTCTCAACCACGGCCTCCTGATACGCTTGCGGCAACAGGATATCGACCGCATCCTGATACAGAGACTCGACACCAAAACGAGCTTCAAACAGTTTGCGCGGCACCTTACCTTTGCGGAAACCAGGCACATTTACGCGCTTCACCACGCGTTTAAACGCTTCATCCAGAGCCTTCGCAAACCGTTCGCTGGCGACTTCGACCTCCAGCACACCCACATTCGCCTCGGTCTTTTCCCACTTAGCCGTCATCCATCATTTCCTCCTAACAGTCCTCGCAACCGTCGGACCGGCAGCTTTCAATATCACTCACGATTTCAGGCGGAGTAGCCCACCTACGGCAAATCACGGTTATCCAGACAACGCACAAATATCATATTTGCGAATCGAGCACCCCTGTCGGGATGCTCAAGCATTGGCCACCGTGGCGTCCCAGGAGGGATTCGAACCCCCGACCCACAGCTTAGAAGGCTGTTGCTCTATCCAGCTGAGCTACTGAGACATGGAGCGGGTGATGGGAATCGAACCCACGCTACCAGCTTGGAAGGCTGGAGTTCTACCATTGAACTACACCCGCACGCGTAACTCCACCTATGATAGTTTAGTCGATTCCGCCATTGATATCAAGATAGGTCGAATGAGTTCCACTGCCTTCGCGCGATGGGAGTATGCAGCCTTCTCTTCCATGGACATTTCTGCGAAGCGACGCCCTTCGCCATGTGGTGTGAACAGCGGATCGTAGCCAAAGCCATGTGTGCCCCGCGCAAAGTCGTGGACGGTTCCGGTCACTCGTTCTTCCACGGCGCCGATGACACCATCTGCGTTGGCAAGCGCGACAGCACATGCAAAGTACGCCTCTGCGGACGACAGCCCCTTCTCGTGCATGCGTGCAATCAGCTTAGCATGATTCGCGAGATCATCGCCGTGTTTTCCACCATAGCGCGCTGAGTAGATCCCTGGTTCACCATTGAGTTCGGGTACAACCAAGCCAGAATCGTCCGCCAACACCATAGCACCGAGTTGCCGCGCATAAAACAAAGCTTTTTCCTGTGCAATCGCAAGAAACGTCGTCGCAGTCTCAGGCGCTTCAGGCAATTCCTTCGGTAGGGGCAGAAGCTCAGCCGAGATATCTGCGAGTAGCAACTGAAATTCCTCAACCTTATGCACATTCTTTGTGGCAATGAACAATCGCATTATTTACCAGACCATCCTTAGGGATTCACCATGCGCTCAATTGTCACGACGAGTGGAGCATCGACATGTTCAACCGCCGTAGCCACCACAGGTTCCGCAAACCAGTTGGCAAGTGCTACCTTCAAACTGGCAGAGTCCCCTGATGTGAGATAGCGGTATGTGGGCTTGGCGGAATCTGTATTAAGAAGGCTGCGCTCAGCAAGCAACCTTGCCACGTGATCCGCCGTCGCCTCGGCCGACGAGATGACCTGCACCGCGGCGCCCATCACACGTCGGATGGTCGGTGCGAGCAACGGATAATGTGTGCAACCGAGCACCAAACTGTCGATATCACTGCCGGCCAGAGGCTTAAGCGATTGGCGGACGACAGCCTCGACGTGATCCCCATCCAATTGGCCGCGTTCAACGAGTGGCACAAACAACGGACAAGCCAACTCATGTACAACGATGTCAGGCGCGATTGTACAGATGGCCTTCCGGTAAGCATGGCTCGCGACGGTCACGGAAGTCCCGATGACACCGATACAACGATTGCGCGTCGCCCTGACTGCCGATACAGCCCCAGGAGCGATCACGCCGACGACCGGAATCGGGAGTCGCTCTTGGAGACTGTGCAAGGCGACCGCTGTTGCCGTATTACACGCGACGACCAACAATTTAATGCCGCTTGCAAACAGATAATCTGCAATTTCTTCCGAAAATCGAATGACTTCCTCTGGCTGACGGTCGCCATACGGACAGCGAGCACGATCCCCAAAGTAAACCACAGACTCATGTGGTAAGCGCTCTTGTATAGCGCGCATCACTGTTAAACCGCCAATGCCTGAATCGAACACACCTATCGGCAGCCGCGACGTTTCCAAGGTATGTGCACTCCTCACGCTGATCTCAGGTGTCGATGAGCACCAATCGCTACGGCCTGCAACATGCCGTAGGCTGGAGCCTACTGATTAGCCATATTCGTCAAAAGCAGTTCGAGTGCTTCTAAAATCGTCTTGCGCGTCGAAACGTCGACATGGCTTAATATGGTATGTAAATAGGCGCGGCGAGCACGAAGCACTTCTTCAATAATTTGTGCCCCCGGCGGCCTTAATTGAACGCGCACAACGCGACGATCCACCAAGTCGCGTTGTCTACAGACATAGCCAGCCCTTTCCAACCGATCCACCAAGTCGGTCGTCGTGCTGTACGCGAGATACAGCTTGGACGACAACTCGCCAATCGTCAGTTCCCCTTCGTTATTGAGTGCGATGAGAGCATCGAACTGCGGCGAGGTAATGTCGTGTTCCCGCAATAAAACACGGCCCTTACGGCGGACAGCAGCTGCCACTAAGCGAAGGGACTTTTCAATTTCCTCAACGTACTCGTTGAACTCCACCAAGCCTTGTCCACATCCCGTCCATGCTTGCGTCCAGTAAATAGTACCACTTACCAATTTCGACGGTCAACGGACAAATCTCGACATGAAGTTCACTGCCAAATAAGACGCTGAACACCCCTACGTAGGTAGGGGTGTTCGGATCAAATCACAAGCTCACCCAATCGAACCAATTCGACAACCGCTTGCGACCGGCCTTTGACGTTCAGCTTTTTCATCACATTCGAGATATGGTTGCGAACCGTCTTCTCACTGACGAACAGCTGCCCGGCGATCTCTTTGGTCGTCTTATCCTGAACAAGGAGTTCAAATACCTCCCGTTCCCGATTTGTGAGCAGCGATTTTACGCGCGCGTCCTTGGCAGGTGCCATCCCCTTATCCCTCCTTGTCGAGTAATACAAGAGCGGGATACAGTCAGGGTATAGTATGACACCTCGCAAGCGAGCGTTCCGCGACGTATCCGGGATGGGCGACTGGCAGCCAATCACGCCAAGCCTTCTCCCTCCCTTTACCCTTTCTTCCGTGCCTTTATCGCTCCGGCCAATTGTTGCAGCCCTTGTTCGAGCAAGGCGCGTGGACAAGCGATGTTCATGCGTTGGAAGCCCTCACCTTCCCGACCGAATAGGTGGCCCTCATTCAGGCCTAGGCGAGCTTCTTCAATCAAAAACTGATCAAGTTCTTGCGGACTCAACCCTAGTGCACGAAAGTCGAGCCAGACCAGATACGTTCCTTCCGGCCTGAACATGCGCACTTCGGGAACGTTTTGCTGTAAAAATGACTCCATAAAATCGAGATTGCCTGCAAGGTAATGCAACAAATCATCCAGCCAGTTTTCACCGTGGTTGTATGCCGCAATCATCGCCTCAACGCCAAATACATTTAACTCCGCCATGGCGGCGCGCGCCGACGCAGACTGGTACTTGCGCCGCAAATCGCCATCTTCAGCAATGATGTAAGCGGTATTCAGCCCAGCCAAGTTAAAGGTCTTGCTCGGAGCCGCGCACGTGATCGAACGGGCCGCAAAGCTTGGGTCAAGCGACGCAAACGGAATGTGGCGATGTGGCGCAAAGACGAGATCAGCATGAATTTCATCAGCCACCACGAGCACATCGTGACGCAGACAAATCTCGCCGACCCGCCTGAGTTCATCCTCTGTCCAGACGCGACCCACAGGATTGTGAGGAGAGCACAAAAACATAACCTTGGCGTGACGCGCCTTCTCCTCAAGGTCTGCAAAATCGATTTCATAGCGACCGTTACGTTCCACAAGTGGATTTTCAATGACAGTTCGATTCCAACTCGCAATCGTCCGCTTGAATGGGTGGTATACGGGCGGTTGGATCAGCACACCTTCTCCGGGTTCTGTGAAGGCCTGGACGATCACGGATAATGCAGGCACCACCCCTGGTGCGGGAACAATCGCTTCCGGCGCAATGGTCCACGCATGTCTGCGCTGCATCCAAGACACGATGCTGTCGACATACGCTTGAGACTTCATGGTATAGCCATACACTCCATGTTGAACGCGGCGCATCAACGCCTCTTGTACGGCTGAAGGCGACGGAAAATCCATATCGGCAACCCACATGGGCAAAACATCTGTGCGGCCAAATCTCGAGGCCAAGGAATCCCATTTCGAGGCCGCAGTATTCCACCTGTCAATGACTTGATCAAAATTGTACGACACGTTGCATCCTCCGTTCACCCGCCTTTGCACTGGGCGATCCATCCGCATCGGCGGTTCATACCAATACACATCTACTCTATCACAAGCACCTCAGATAGTGTCCTTCTGCCGGAAGGAAGCGCTAGAAAAATGGAGAATTTCCTCTTGCGTATTGACGCGACATTCTCTAATTTTAATTTAAGGGGTCGGAAAACAGGGTTTTCGGTTTGCCACCTCTACGTTCCGATTTCAAGGAGGTCGTACCATGGCAAAGGACGCACTTGTCACAACAGAGTGGGTAGCTGCCCACAAAAATGATCCCAACGTACTTCTCGTAGAAGTCGATGTCGACACCAGCGCATACGAAAGTGGTCACATTCAAGGCGCTATCGCGTGGAACTGGACGACCCAATTGAATGACCAAGTTCGCCGCGACATTCTGAACCAGGAACAGTGGGCGGAGCTGTTGAGCAATAGCGGCGCAACGCCAGAGACGCTCATCGTCCTCTACGGCGACAACAACAACTGGTTCGCTGCATTTGCTTATTGGCAATTGAAGATCTTCGGTCACGAGAACGTCAAACTGATGGACGGCGGCCGTAAAAAGTGGGAACTCGAAGGTCGCGAACTTGTCAAGGAAGTTCCGTCGCGCGCGAAAACGCAATACCCTGTTCCAAACCGCGATCTCGACACTTCTATTCGCGCTCGCCAGATCGACGTTTTGAATTCGCTGAACAAGGGTAATGTCGCTCTGGTCGACGTCCGGAGTCCACAGGAGTTCACAGGCGAAGTCATCGCACCTCCCGGCATGACGGAAACAGCTCAACGCGGCGGTCACATTCCGGGCGCAGTCAATGTACCGTGGGGCAAGGCTGTCAACGAAGACGGCACCTTCAAATCGGAAGCTGAGCTTAAGCAGTTATACGAATCGGTCGGCGTTACCCCTGACAAAGAGGTCATTGCATACTGCCGCATTGGCGAACGGTCCTCACATACCTGGTTCGTCCTTCGCGAGTTGCTTGGCTTCCAAAACGTCAAGAACTACGACGGATCGTGGACGGAATGGGGCAGCATGGTAGGGGTGCCCATTGAGCGATAAGCACACACTCTATCGCGCTGACACGCAACCTCCGGCGAAGCGCTTGCTTGAAGCCATGACGTCCAAACAGAAGCCTGATATAGCGCAATTGTTTTTTAATGCGAGCGTGTTGGACACGTATCGCGAGCGCGACGGTTTCCGCATTATCCGCACCGACACGTCTGGCAGGCTGAGTAAGCCAGGTGGCTGGAGCGTCGACTTCGGTATCAGCGGCGAAGGCGACCGGTATATACATATCCCGGCGCACGCATGGGTGCATCGCATCCCGGTCGAAGAGCAAGCGCATTGGCTAGAATACGCCTTGACACTGCCGCTAAGCGACAACTTCGTCCGCGGCGTCGTTCGCCCCGGCTGCATAGATGACGGACCCATTCGCAACTGGTAAGGTATTAGGGGAAGCCTTTGGCACAGGCCTGGCTTCCCCTCTCCGTATATGGGCCAGCGAAAGCAGGGCGGAAAGGATCATACCCGCCCGAGAAAGGATCGAGTTTCATGCGCGAAAGCGTCCCGCTTTATAAGCAATTAAAAGCCGAGCTGTTATCGAAAATTCGCAAGGGAGAATGGGAGCCAGGGCAGCAACTTCCGTCGGAAGCGGAACTGGCAACCTTGTTTGCCGTAAGCCGGACGACGGTTCGGCAAGCTGTGGGCGATTTGGTCAGCTCGGGATTTGTCATACGCCGCCAGGGCAAAGGCACGTATGTGGCAGAACAGGCCTTTCATTCCACAGCCACCACACTATACGGATTTGCGGAAGAACTGAGAGCAGCGGGATACGAGGTCAATATTGTTCTTGATCGCCTTGAAGAACGGGAGTGTCCAGAGGATGTTGCCGCCATCTTACGGCAAAGCAAAAACCGACGTATTCTGTATGTCGAACGGACGGCACACGTCGACGACCTGTGCTATTTTCGGGAGACTTCATACATTGTACCACCTTATCACATCGACCTCGCCAAGGTGATCAGCCAACGCTTGGCGTACGATTACATATATGGATTTTTTGAGCAAAATGGTGTGCGAATCAACTCAGGCAATCAGACGATTTCGGCAGAACTTGCAGACGAAACGGACTGCAGCGTCTTTCAACTTGAACCTCCCGCTGCCGTGCTTGCAATCGAACGCATCACGCGCGACGAGTCTGGCGCAGCCGTCGAGTACTCCCAGGTTCGCTACCCTGCCTCTCGCTATCGCCTCCACCTCAATCTCCTTCGACACACGGATTAATTCGACCTATACAAAATACACGGCCTTCGCTACAATGGTCGTGTTGAATCTTACTTGTTATGATGTCATAACAAGCATCTGCATAGTGACCATAGAATTGGCGAGCTGACACCAGGTTTGCTTGGCTTTGCATCGCCGCACGCGGTAGGTGACCAAGATGCATTCACATGTAAAAGGTCGTACAGTGTTGCACCGCTTTCCCCTTAAGGCTGTTTCCTCGAGCCCACATGGCGTCTGGTTTGTCGTAGGTACAGTCTGCCTCGGAGCCTTCATGGCGGCCCTTGACGCGAGTATTATCAGCATAGCCTTACCAAAACTGGAACAGTCGTTTCGAACGACGATGGCACAAATCGAATGGGTCAGCTTGATTTATTTGCTCGCACTGGCAGGTTGTATCGTGACATTTGGGAGACTGTCCGATATCTTGGGTAGAAGGCCCATGTATACCTTTGGCTTTTGCGTATTCTTGGTCGGATCTGCCCTCTGCGGCGCGGCGTGGAGCTTGCCCTCCCTGCTCGCTTTTCGCGTACTTCAAGGTATAGGCGCTGCCATGCTACAGGCAAACAGCGTTTCCATAATCACCGCAGCGACCGATGCAAGCCGCCGCGGCCAAGCCATCGGCTTTCAAGCGCTCGCGCAAGGACTTGGTCTGAGCTTGGGGCCATTATTGGGCGGTGTTCTGACACATATGGGATCTTGGCGTCTCATCTTCTATATGAACGTTCCCGTCGGCGTTGTCGGGATCTTGTCGGCCATTCTTTGCCTCCCGCGCGATCGCGATGGTCAATCTCACCCAGCATTCGATTGGGCGGGATCTATCACATTGGCCGGTATGCTTGTCGCGACGATGTACGTATTAAAAGAGGGATTTCGCCCACATAGCTCCATTGTGGTAACCGCGTGTATCGTTCTGGGAATTGTCTTGCTCGGAGCACTTTTCGTGACTCTGGAGAGAAGGCACAGCTCGCCCCTGATTTCTCTGGCATACATCGAACGTCGACTCATATGGCTCGGCAATCTCAGCTCTATCCTGGCATTCAGCGTCATGTATGCGATCACGCTGCTGGTACCGTACTGGTTCGTGCATATCGAACATCGCTCGTCAGCCACTGCAGGGCTTTTGCTGACAACCTTGCCCATCGGTATGGCACTTTGTACACCGTTTGCCGGGCGTCTGGCAGACAAATGGTCACAGCAGCGTGTCGCTGCAGTCGGCATGGCTGTTGCAGGGATTGGGTGTGTGTTGCTCACGTTGTATGCGTATCGCACCCCCATTTTTCTCTGCGGCCTTTTCTGCATCGGATGTGGTGTCGGAGCGTTCACGCCGGCGAACAACGCCCGCGTGATGAATGCCACGCCGAAACACGACCTCGGCGTGGCTGGCGGAATCCTGAATATGTCGCGCACTCTCGGCATGGGGGTCGGCGTCACGATAGGCGGATTGAGCGTGGAATTGCTAACAGCCGCATTGGGCCAACATGCCGTTGCAACGGCATACCGCGGCAGTTTCATTGTCGCCGCGGTTTTCGCCTTGGTGGCGCTCATTCTCAGCCTTGTGCCAGCCCCGTCGTCGACAGATGTTTAAATAGCGGATCGACCCTGTCTTCAGCGATGGCCTTGGCTTCGCATTCCGGCGTGCAGAAACCATGCCGCTCCACTTCACAAGCAAAGCAACATAAGTGCTGACGATGACAATCTAAATATGCGCAATTGATATAGCGATCACACGGCTGACCACAGTGACTGCAGCGGGAGATCACTGTATCCTCTTCCGTTTGGTTGATGCGAACAGCTATCCGATTGTCAAACACATAGCACTTTCCATCAAAGAGGTGACCCTTGACTTCTGGGTCTTTGGCATAGGTGACAATGCCGCCATCCAGTTGATATACTTCGTCAATGCCTTCGCGCATGAGATAGCCAGACAGTTTCTCACAGCGAATGCCGCCCGTGCAGTAGGTTAGAACCTTCTTGCCCTTCCACTCATCCTTATGCTCTGCAATCCACTCCGGGAATTCGCGAAAGGTGCGGATGTCTGGGCGTATCGCATTGCGAAAGTGGCCAATGTCGTACTCGTAATCGTTTCGTCCGTCAATCACGACGACATCTTCCTCCTGTAACATGGCATGCCACTCTTTTGGCGACAGCCGTTTCCCTGTCAATTCCCACGGACGAACCTGGTCTTCGACGCCAAAGTGAACGATCTCGCTTTTGTGCCGTACGGATAGCCTGGGAAACGCATGGCCCTTTGCTTCGTCGACTTTGAAGACCATATCGGCAAAGCGTTCATCGCGATGCATGAATTGTCGATATGCCGCTGTCGCCCGCTTTGGACCGGAGAGTGTGCCATTGATCCCTTCCTGTGCGACAATCACACGTCCACGCAAACCCAACATCTCACACAGTTGCAGTTGCTCTGCAACCAAAGCGTTCGGATCGTCAATCGGAATGAACTTATAGAACAGCAGAATTTCGTATGACATGTAAATCCCTCCTTTATATGATATACACGGCAAAGGCCGAGGCCCGCCAAGGAGCCCCGGCCAATCTCTTGATTCATGACGTCCCTGCGTTTACTTTGCAGAAGAAGAACCAGTTGCCGTTGCCCCACCGCCAAGCGACTGATCCACTTCATTCGGACTCATGATCAACCAACGGCCATTGATCTTTTTCAGATACAACACGCCACCCTGTTCACTGGAAAACTGAACTTGTGCAATATCGCCTTGCTGGCCTGTGAGCGCATACGAAGTCTCCGCCGGATCGAGCGAAACATACAGATTGTACAACGACGCATGCCAACCAGGCGTGTTTTGGAACGTGGGCGTCATCAGATTGCGCGCCTGGGTAAACTCTTTTAACTCCACAAATCCGATAAAGCGCCGCACGGTATTTACCGGCGTGTTGCTGGTTTGGTTATCGATGGTCGGACGCAACAAGAAGTAGCTCCCGAAACCGAGGATCAACAGCGCCACGATCAGAGTGACAAATCCACGCGTCTGCGCCCGCTGCCGACGCCTTTGCGCCTGAGTATTCATTGGCGAACCCCCCGCTTGAAAATCAAGGCACTGCCCCAGCAAACCGCATATCGCGGAGGCCAGGGCAATGTTTCACATTATTTACGCAGCCAGGCGCCAAGTGCGTGGTACGTAACCTGTCGATTCATGGCCGCGATCGACGTCGTCAGTGGAATGCCCTTCGGGCACACCTGGACACAGTTTTGCGCATTGCCGCATTCGTGAATACCGCCCTCGCCCATCAAGGCTTCCAGCCGGTCTTCTTTGTGCATCGCACCGGTTGGGTGCATGTTGAAAAGACGGGCTTGCGAGATGGCAAACGGTCCGATGAACGGGTTCTTGTCGTTCACGTTCGGACACGCCTCAACGCATGCTCCGCACGTAAAACAGCGCGACAGTTCGTACGCGATTTGCTGATCCCGCTCCGACATGCGCGGTCCAGGGCCGAGATCATACGTGCCATCGATCGGAACCCAAGCCTTGATCTTCTTCAACGCATCGAACATGCGGCTACGATCCACCACGAGATCGCGAACGACGGGAAACGTACGCATCGGGCGGATCCGGATAGGCTGTTCGAGTTTGTCGACGAGTGCCGAGCACGCTTGCCGTGGCCTGTTGTTAATGACCATGGTACACGCGCCGCAAATCTCTTCAAGACAATTCATTTCCCAGGTCACAGGTGCCACAGGATCGCCATTTTTGTTGCGAGGGTTGCGCTGAATCTCCATCAGGCAGGCGATCACGTTCATACCTGGACGATATGGAACGACAAATTCTTCTGTGTACGGCTCGGATTCCGGGCTGTCTTGGCGTTCAATGATCAAGTGTACCGTCCGCGTTGTTTCCACCGTTTCCGCTGCCGTGCTCATTCTTTGGTCGCCTCCTTGCTGACCGCATAGTTGCGTAAGCGTGGCTTAATCAGGGAGACATCGACGGCTTCATACGAAAGCTTTGGACCATCAGGCGTAAATTCCGCAATGGTAGTCTTCAGGAAGTTTTCATCATCGCGATCCGGAAATTCTGGCTTGTAATGTGCACCACGACTTTCATTACGATTGAGCGCACCCAACGTAATCGCCCGCGCCATAATGAGCATATTCTTCAAATGGCGAGTAAACTGAGCTACTTGGTTCTCCCAGCGCGATCGATCCGACATGTTGATCCGTTTGAACCGCTCTTGCAGTTCCTGAATCTTTTCATCGGTCTTCTGCAGCCGTTCATTAACGCGCACGACCGTAACGTTGTCGTTCATCCATTTACCCAGTTCGCGGTGGATCTGATATGGATTTTCGTCTCCTTCCATACGCAGAATCCCCTCAAACTCATCTTCATATTTCTTGCGATACGACTCGAACAACGACTCAGGCAAACTATCCGTAGCCTTACGTAGATTCTTCGCATAGCGAACGGCGTTGGGCCCCGCAATCATGCCACCATAGATACACGACAACAAGGAGTTTGCACCCAAACGGTTGGCACCGTGGTACTGAAAGTCCGCTTCGCCTGCCGCGAACAGCCCAGGGATGTTTGTCATTTGATCGATATCCACCCAAAGTCCACCCATTGAGTAGTGCACCGCCGGGAAGATACGCATCGGAACTTTGCGTGGATCATCACCTACGAACTTCTCGTAGATATCCAAAATATTGCCCAACTTGACATTCAACACATCAGCCGGAATGTGTGACAAGTCAAGGTAAACCTGATTTTGGCCGTCTACACCGAGCCCCATCTCGACACAGACTTTATGGATGGCCCGCGTTGCAATGTCGCGAGGCACCAGGTTTCCGTACTCTGGGTACATCTCTTCAAGGAAATACCACGGCTTACCGTCTTTGTACGTCCAAATACGGCCGCCTTCACCACGAGCTGACTCTGACATCAACCGTAGTTTGTCGTCGCCTGGGATGGCCGTCGGGTGAACCTGAATCATTTCCGGATTGGCGTACTTGACGCCCTGCTGATATAGCTCTGATGCGGCGGATCCCGTGTTGATCATCGAGTTCGTGCTCTTGCCAAAAATGAGACCATTGCCGCCCGTACACATGACAACTGCGTCCGCCTTAAAATAATGAACTTCCATCGAACGCAGATCCTGTGCACAAATACCGCGACAAACCTGTTCATCATCGAGCACAGCTCCGAGGAAATCCCAACCCTCGTATTTTTCGACTAGGCCGGCCACCTCGTAGCGGCGAACCTGCTCGTCCAGCGCGTACAACAACTGCTGCCCTGTCGAGGCCCCGGCAAAAGCTGTACGGTGATGCTTCGTACCACCAAAACGGCGGAAGTCCAGCAATCCTTCGGGCGTGCGATTAAACATAACCCCCATGCGGTCCATCAGGTGAATAATGGCTGGAGCCGCCTCACACATGCCCAAAACCTGCTGTTGGTTGGCGAGAAAGTCGCCGCCATAAATCGTGTCGTCAAAGTGTTCCCACGGGGAATCGCCTTCCCCTTTGGTATTGACCGCACCATTGATACCGCCCTGTGCACACACCGAGTGCGAGCGCTTGACAGGCACCAGGGAGAACAGTTTAACCGGCACACCGGCCTCAGCGATTTTGATGGTTGTCATCAAACCTGCCAAACCGCCGCCGACGACGATGATTGTCTGATTAGCCACGCAGAATCCCTCCCATGCTCCGTGGTTCCTGCACGTTTCAAATACCTACAAACTCATGCGGAATGCGTGAATGCGATAATCGAAGCCACGCCCATCCCCGCGAGGACGACGAACACAATCATCGTGACCCATGCGGTGATCCGCTGTGCGCGAGCGCCCACGGTGATGCCCCAGTGGATGCAGAACGACCAAAGACCGTTGGCGAAGTGGAACGTCGCGGCGACCACGCCAATGATCATGAACCAGAAATAGGCCGGGTTGCTGACGAGATTGTGCACCATGTCATAGTTCGGTGCATTCCCGGAAAACCGCGTCGTCCAAAGGTGGAAAATAATAAACACGAACGTGATGACGCCCGTCACCCGCTGCAACACAAACAGGATATTGCGGCCGAACGAAAACCGATTCGCGTTGTACCCCGACACAAATGCGACGTACAGACCAAATACCCCGTGGTAGGTGATTGGCAGAAAAATAAAGACAAACTCGATGAAATGCAACAGCGGCAGCGTCTGAATCGCGTCGACCGCGTCGTTGAACGCCGCCGGACCGCGCAATGCTGTCGCGTTTGTGAACAGGTGCTCCAACAGGAAAAGCCCAACCGGGATCACGCCAGACAACGTATGCAAACGCCGCCACAGGAATTCCCGATTTTTGTGCGCTGCTTGGGCCACCGCCACAAAGGTTCCTCCCTTCGACTCCTAGCCAGTTCATATGTATCGGCAGCCTTCTGGCCGCCTTGCCGGATAGGGTACAGATTTCTGGTTCGAGACTCCACATGACTGGGGAACATCGGTTCTCGAACCTGCTTTGCACTTTTTAAATTGTAATGATTGGCCATCGTAGAATCAAGAAAGCGGTGCCTTAGAAGAAGCATCCTGTCGAATATTCTTGTTTCGCTCGTTTAGCACCGCGCGCAAATGCTTGACGATCTCGCTCGCCAATTTATCGCCAATCCCAAGGCCTCGAAATTCATCCAAATCAGCATCCGCCATCGCCTTAAGACTTCCAAACTTGCGCAACAGCGCCTTTTTACGTTCAGGGCCAACCCCCGGGATGTCGTCAAGCGCCGACGAAAACCCTGTCTTTCTGCGCTGCTGTCGGTGAAACTCGATGGCGAATCGATGCACCTCGTCCTGTATGCGCTCCAACAGGTAAAAGGCCTGGCTGTGCCGATCCAGGGCAACAGGAATCTCTTCGTCCATAAAAAAGAGCTGACTCGTCCGGTGCTTATCGTCTTTCGCCAAGCCGCAAACTGGAACGTCGAGGCCGAGTTCGCCTTCGATCACCGACAATGCAGCCGCAAGTTGACCACGCCCACCGTCGATCACGATCAGATCTGGCAAAGGTTTGCCTTCACGTTGCAGGCGCGTATATCGTCGGCGAACCACTTCCCGCATGGATTCGTAGTCATCGGGCCCGGAAACCGTCTTGATTTTGTATTTCCGATACTCTGATTTCGCCGGTTTGCCATCGATAAAGACGACCATGGCCGCGACGGCGTCCGCCCCTTGGATATTGGAGTTGTCAAACGCCTCAATTCTGCGTGGCGCTTCAATGGCCAAGGCATTCCCGAGTTCTATGACGGCCCCCAGCGTGCGATCCATGTTCTTCTCCATCAACTGGATCTTATCTGACAGTGCTTGTCGGGCGTTTTCGCAAGCGAGATCGACAAGGTCTCGTTTCGGACCGCGCTTTGGCTGAATAACCTTGGCATCGAGCACCATTGCCAAAGCCTCTGATGGCACACCATCCGGCAAGAGCACTTCCTTGGGCAAATCGGCCCGCTCGTGATAAAACTGTTCGACGTACGACATAAAGTCGGTCAGCGGTTCATCGTAGTGTGGCATGATCGCGACGGAGCGTTCGATGACCTTGCCGCTGCGAACATAAAATACCTGGATGCTCAAGAGGCCCTTATCTTCTGCATAGCCGAACACGTCGCGATCGACGCGGTCTGCGGTCGTCATCTTTTGTTCTTCCATGACCTGTTCGATGTGCCGGATCAGATCGCGCAGTTCAGACGCGCGCTCAAATTGCAGCGCTTCCGCCGCGGCCTCCATTTTCGCGGTCAAATCCCGCACAACGTCCTGATGACCACCACTCAAAAAATGTGTAATTTGCTTGGTCATCTCCTGATATTCCGTTGCGTCGACTGTGTACACGCACGGTGCAAGGCACTGCTGAATGTGATAGTACAAACAAACCTGCTTCTTGAGCGTTTTGCATTTGCGCAACGGATACAGTCGATCCAATAATCGCTTTGTTGCTTGCGCGGATGTGGCACTTGGATAGGGGCCGAAGTACTTGGCTCCATCGCGCTTGACCCGCCGTACGATTTGCAATCTCGGATGCGGTTCATTGGTCAATTTGATATACGGATACGTCTTGTCGTCGCGCAACATAATGTTGTACGGAGGCGTGTGCTGCTTAATCAGGTTGCACTCGAGGATTAACGCCTCAGCCACCGTGTCCGTCACGATGTACTCAAAATCACAGATGTTCGAAACCAGAGCTTGTGTCTTGCGATCATGTGATCCTGTAAAGTACGACCGAACGCGATTGCGCAAGATCTTTGCCTTCCCGACATACAAAATCTCGCCCTTGCCGCCCTTCATCAGGTACACCCCTGGGCGCTGCGGCAACAATTCCAATTTGTCGCGGATCATTTGGTTCATCCAATCACCCCCCTCACTGGACGGCTGCGATGACAAACTCCGGACCGCCCTTGCCCGATTGTACCCACAAGACATAGGAGCCACATGTCGAAAATTGTTGCAGAGGCGTTTGTAACTGCATCGGCTTTGCCGTGCCGCCAGATTTGACCAACGGCGCCATGGTCAACTGCAGCCCCCTCCCAGCATTCGGTGTCGTCTCGAGCCACCATAAAGTACCGGAGGCACCTTCTGCAACGTAATGCGGTTGCCCGTCGACCGGCGGTCCCTGATAGCGCGTGACCTGCCCGCTTAGATTGATGCCATACCACGTCGATCCGCTGTTTGCAGAGGCGCGTTGAGGCTTGCCGACAATTCCTTGAAAGACTAGCCCATCCCCGACGACGCTGGGCCCTTGCATAAACCCGAAAGCTGCCGGTATCTGCCGCACCTCGGTCCAGGCTTGCGCCGGACTGCGGCCGACCAATGTATACTCGCCGATGGGCGTACCTATCCACGCACCATCTCGATACATTCCCGACTGGACAGCAATTTGCCCGTGTCCAACGGCGACGACAGCCGACGTCGATGGCTGTTGCGGGATCGACTTGACCAGTGCCGAACGTCCGTTCGCCAATAACAAAGAGTAGATCTGTTCGTCACTGATGCCGCCTGGCGCACGCCAGTTCGCCAGCAGCACAAGCCACCCCGGAATCGCCACAAGCGACCAGTTGCTCAACTGCCATGCCGATTCTTCGACGCCCGAGACGACCGGGGTCACAAACGCCAAGGCGTAACGGCGGCTTGGCGTCGCCAGTGAGCCTGGTGTTTGTAGCGGATAACGGCGCACCGCAATGGCGTAAGATCCGTTACCATACTGCTGAATACTTCCGAGAAACAACGAACCTGCCCCCACTGTTGCATGCGTGAGATCGACTTGTTGGCCTTGCGCCAATGAGTACAAACCCTTCAGTTTAAGCGGTAGCGAGTCAAACTGGATAGCCGCAGCCGTCTTGTCCTGGACGTGCGTCGACAGTTTGGCGCCGTAAACCGATTGCCATTCGCCAAACCCACCGTACACGGCAAGCCCCACACCGACAAGCGCCAGTCCTGCCGCACCAATTCGCACAAACCCCGGCCCGCGATGGTGCCGCAGCGCTTCATCAAACGCGATATTCGCGCGCATGACTTGTACGGCGCGAACGAGCAATGGCCGCGGAACGCCAATAGCAGCTTCGGCGACCTCGGGCAACGCGGCCGTTTCGCCCGACTCGGGCCAGTCGTCGAGATCGTGCGAATCGTCCAGAGCCTCACCGACGTCAATATGTGGTACCGTGGCCGCCTCCACTTGTTGCAAACAACGTTCGATCACGCTGTCGGGCAGCGTCTGCACCTCGGAGCGCCGGATTGTACGAATGGCGACGACAAAGACCTGTAAAAACGCGTCCTCGGCCTTCACGCGGTCGTTATATCGATTCCAGAGTACTTCCCAAACCTGTGCGGCGAAGCGCTCGAGCAAGCGCTCGACCAACTGCCTGCGTTCACTGCCACTTAACCGCCTTTGCACACCGCAGCTCCTTCTTCCCGTTCCAGAATTCCTAAACCATCATACCGAACCCTCGTCGGAAAGGACAGGACCAGCAATCGCCAAAAGTTTGCCATGGGTTTCTAGAAGCGCAAAAACGCGATCTCCTTAATGGAGACCGCGTCATCTATGGTGGGTCATGAAGGACTGGACCCTTCAACCTGCCGATTAAGAGTCGGATGCTCTACCAATTGAGCTAATGACCCTCGACCTAATGACCCTAAGGGGATTCGAACCCCTATTACCGCCGTGAGAGGGCGGCGTCCTGAACCATTAGACGATAGGGCCATGGCTGCCGAACTAGGACTCGAACCTAGACTAACTGATCCAGAGTCAGTCGTGCTACCATTACACCATTCGGCAACAGAGCGAGCGTCAACGGTATTAACTATACTCACTGACGCCCATTTTGTCAACCACTCTGCAAAACTTTTTATCGGTTACTTTTTCCCGTCTCTCCGAAAAGAGGTCCGTGCATCATCAACCCGGCATGAACCGTCTTTACTTTGTCGCTATCGTCCCCGACGCGATGCGCTCGGCTGCAATTTCAAGCCGCTGGCAAGCTTCCTCGCGACCAAGCATGGCGATCACGTCAAACAGTCCCGGACCCACTGTGACACCCGTCAACGCCAGACGGACAGGATGAATGAGTTGCCCCGCCTTTAAACCAAGTTCGTCGATGAGGGCGCGAAACGACGACTCGATGACCGGAGTTGTAAATGGCGCAACGCCGGCAAGTCGCTGTGCGACCGCCCGCAGCCTCTCAGGAGTGGCCGGATCGCTAAACTGTTTGCGTACACCCTTGTCGTCATATGCCGTTACGCTTTCGAAATACGGGCGCATACCGTCGATCAAATCCGCGGCGCTGCGACTGCGCGTCTGCACAAACTCCACGACAGTCCGAATCCAAGCCAATACATGCCGATCCACTTCATTCGCCGCAACATAGCCGAGCTGGACCAATGCATCCCAGATTTGACCAACCACCACATCTGGCGATTGCGCGCGGAAATAGTGCGCATTCAACCATTCAAGCTTTTTCACATCGTAGACAGCCGCATGTTTCGCGACGCGATCCAGGCTGAACACTTCGATAGCCGTCTCTCGGTCGACAATTTCGCGATCGTCACCGGGTGAAAAACCGAGTAGCAACAGATAGTTGACCAGCGTCTCCGGCAAAATCCCCATCTCTCGGTACTCGGACACGCTTGTCGCACCGTGGCGCTTGCTTAATTTACTGCGATCCGGCGCCAGAATCATGGGCACGTGCGCAAACGCTGGTGCCTCGGCACCGAACGCTTCAAACAGCGCCACGTGCCGCGGCGTGTTCGATAAGTGCTCTTCGGCTCGAATGACGTGCGAGATATGCATGGCGAGATCATCCACACAGGAGGCAAAGTGGTAGGTCGGCGAGTCGTCAGCCTTCCAAACGATAAAATCGTCGATCTCGCTGTTCTGAAAGACAACATCTCCGCGAATGAGATCATGAACCACCGTCTCCCCCACTGCATCAGTACGCAATCGATAGACATGTGGTTCTCCTGCCGCCAACCGGCGCTCCCGTTCCTCGGCCGGCAAGTCGCGACATCTTCCGCTGTAGCGCGGCGGCCGACCTTCGCGCGCCGCCTCCTCGCGATCCGCCTGCAACTGTTCTGCACTGCAAAAACACGGGTATACTTTGCCTTTGGCAATCAGTCTCTGCAAATGGTTACGATAAATTTCCGTGCGCTCCGACTGCCGATACGGTCCATACGGACCACCACAATCAGGGCCTTCATCCCAGTCGATGCCAAGCCACCGAAAACTGTCCAGAATCTGCCGATATGACTCCTCCGTTGAGCGCGCTCTGTCCGTATCGTCGATGCGAAGTACAAAGATGCCTTGCTGCTGACGCGCAAACAACCAATTAAAATAGGCCGTACGGGCACCACCGATGTGCAGTGCACCCGTCGGACTCGGCGCAAAGCGAACCCGAACCTGCTTGTCCATAGTTACCTCCTAGCGGATAGCCAACCCGTCAAAGCACACAATACAGCTGAGGTGACAGCACATGACACGACGAGTCGATCCAAACCTTCGGGAAGTCGACGTCAGCCCGAACTCGGGTGCCTACGACCCCGGACCACTCGACGAAGGTGTAACCGACTACCCAACAGCCGAATTATGGCAAGCGCAAGCGACGACATACGATCTCGCTGTCGAAGAATTCCCGGAAGGGCCCTACGGTGCGGCAACCAACGAGAAACGCCTTGGCAAGACCTCTCCTTGGCTGGAAGGCCAAATGGTCAGCGGCCGCTTTCGCGACAGCAATCTGATTCGCTCGGACCGGCTCTCCGCTGCACACGAAAGCGATACCGATGAAACCGTTGATCCCACCTAAAAAGCGAAGTGAATAACGCCTTCGTCCAGCCAACCATTTTGTGGTATGGAACCCACCAGCCCCCGATTGCCAGTCTGTGCTTGGTACGGGTAACATCGTATTTGAAATCAGTACTCTGATTGAAGACACGGCCCCCTAATCTGGTTGGTTTACCACAGGGGGCCGCTGTGATTTTACGGCTTTTTTCTCCGCCAAACAAGCCAGATTGGCAGCCTTAAGCGTGTGCGACGACCTCGCGCAAGGCGGCGATACACGCCTGATTCTCAGCCTCAGTGCCAAACGACACTCTCACATAGGATTCCAACCCCACAAATCCCGTTCGCACAAGAATCGCTTGCTTGCGCAAAGCCTCGAACACACGCTTTCCATCCCCGACTTCAATGAGCGCGAAATTCGCCTCGCTCGGGACAACATGCATGCCCGACTCACGCAACGTCTCGTACTGGCGGCGACTCGCCTGAACCAGCTCCTGTGACCGTTTCACGTGCTCTACATCGGACAACGCGGCGATAGCACCGACTTGCGCAATGCGGTTGACGTTGAACGGTTCCCGAACGCGATGGACATAGGCGAATACCTCTGGATGGCCAATCGCATAGCCAACACGCAATCCGGCAAGGCCGTACAGCTTCGAGAATGTGTACAGAAGACACACGTTCGCGTGCCGTAACACCCCTGCATTAAACTGAAACCGTTCCGGGTTCGTCGCATAGTTATCATAGGCCATGTCGACAATGACCAACACATGATCCGGCAAATGCTCTATTAAGTGATCGAACTCAGCCTGCTTAAGGACCGTTCCGGTTGGATTGTTGGGCGTGCACAGATACAACAACTTGGTTCGTTCGGTCACCGCGGCCAGCAAAGCCTCGACGTCGTATGTAAAATCCGCACGCAACGGTGCGAGCTTGACCCTGGCCTTCATGACCTGTGCCCCAAACGTGTATTGTGAGAACGTCGGAAACGGCGTCACAATCTCGTCTCCCTCATCGAGAAACGTCTCCGACAAAAGTTTGATGATATCGTCCGACCCATTCCCCACGAATACTTGTTCAGGCTGCACGTGATGGTGCTTGGCAATGGCAGCTTTGACCAAGTCACTGCCGCCGTCAGGATACAGGTGCAATCTTGGCAACTCGCGTTCCATCGCACGCAATGCCAACGGCGAAGGCCCAAGGGTGTTCTCATTGGAATTCAGCTTGACAAGCGGGCGATCACCCAATTCCTTTCGCAACTGTTCATCACTGAGACCTGGCTTATATGGCTCGATGTCCTTCAGATTTTGGCGAACCTGCACATTCGGATCAAACATGGTTGGCACCTCCGGCCTATATACGTTATGTCCATTGTAGCCCAGCACACACCTGACGTCACCTGGTGGTTACATCGGCATCGGCGGGGATTTCGGCAAGTGGGTCGGCGCCTGTGTACTTTCAGCCCCCTCTTCACGCTTCGATGCACGCGATTGGCCTAATCCTGCAGACAAGGCGAACTTCCAGGCTTGTTCCACTGTCATACCTGCTTCGCGCACCCGGGATCGGGGAACCATGACCGTCGCTCCAGCGAACTGAAATGCATTGGGCAGATACACCGCAACCAAATCCCCTGTTGGATCTATACTTTCGGGCAATTCTTCAGATGTGATAAAGCCAAGTACGAGTGCACGCTCGTCTGGCCACTCAATCAAAACGGGCGTCTGAAACGCCTGGCGTCTGCGAAACAGGTTCTCGATGAGCTCCTTCGCCGTTGTATACAAGGACTTGATCACAGGGATGTGCATGAACAAAGTGTCCGCCCAGGACAGCAGCACGCGACTGACGTAAATCCGAGACAGTAATCCCAGGATAAAAATCGCGACAATCACGATGGCAAAGCCGAGGCCAGGGATGTGCAGATAGGCCCAAGGCACATACCAACTGACCAAGCCGTCTACCTGATTGACAACAAATACGACGACCCAAACGGCGAACACAAACGGCAAAACCGTGGCAAGTCCGATACCGAAATGTTTTGCCGCTGCACGCAACAGCCCCTTCATCGCAATCACCCCTTTACGCGGCTGCCGGTAGACTGTAGAATCCGGCAGCGAGGACGAGATAAGCGCCAACGGCCATGGCGCCCTCGAGCCAGTTCGATTCTCCGTCGAGCATTAAAACAACCACGAGTAGCACGGCGGCAATCATGCTGACCAACTCGGGCCAGGTAAACATAAAGTTGAAAGGTACACCGATGCACACGCCGACAAAGAATAGAACGGGCGCGATGAACATCGCCACCTGTAGGGTGCTGCCGACTGCAATTTCGACAGACAGATCCATGCGATTCTTCCATGCCATCCAAACGGCCGAAGCGTGTTCGGCGGCGTTGCCAATAATGGCGACAACGACAACGCCGATGAATAGCTCGCTCCAACCGAGTTGCGTCGCGATGGATCGCACGGTACCGACAAGCCAGTCGCTTTCGACGCTGACAAGTACGGTGGTTACGGCGAGTGTCAAAATGGCTGGCCAAAGCCTTGGTTGCGAACCTTGTGCTTCCTCCTGCTCGTGCCCGATATAGGCGAACACGTCGCGATGCGTAAACAGGCTAAAGTAAAGGCCAAGAAGATAAACAATGAGCGATACACCCGCAACACCAAAGGACAACACAGACGAAACTGGATGAGCCGTGCGGGCAAACACTGTGGGTACGACAAACGCAACCCCGACACCGAGCATCAGCATGGAAGCATTGCTACGAGCGACCCGCACGTTAAATTCTTGAATCGGGTGGCGGATGCCGCCCACAAAAAAGCTTAGCCCCAGTACAAAGAGAAGATTTCCGACAACGGAACCGGTAATCGAAGCCTTTACTAAGGATGTTAACCCTTCGTGCAACGAGAAAATCCCGATAATCAATTCAACCGCATTGCCAAACGTCGCTGACAAGAGTCCTCCCAAACGTGCACCAGCATGTGCGGCAATGGTTTCGGTCGCCTTCCCCATGAGCGCAGCTAGCGGAATAATAGCAATTGCGGCAGCAAAGAACTGCGGCATATCACCAAAGCGACCTACTTGTACGACAATGCTAACCGCCACGAGAATGGCCGTGACGATGGACAATAAACGGTTCAAATCCGACACCTCACTCGAAACGACAAACGTTGTCTTCAACGTAACAGATTTTCCCCACAACTGCACATGGTTCAGTAAGCACGTCTAGTTGCTGTGTTACAATACGATTGAAGAACGGGGGGAAGATGGATGTATCAGTTTCCGAAGATCAAAATGCTACGCGGCGAACTGAAGCGCACGGAAATTCGCAATCAAGTCAAATATCAGTTGACCACCAAAGAGTTTATTCAACAACGTGGTCGAACAACCTATCGGATCGCGCTTGAGCATATTTTAGGATTCGTGGAGTGCGCCGATTCGGAATATGATCGCCATGCCAAGCCCATGTACGGCACGAAACCCGATCGATTCGGAAAGCCGTACAAAATTGTCGCGAACTTGATGTACCTGGTCACGGAAAGCGGCGTGATCGAACAGTCGCGCGTTTCCTTTTACACGCGTCTCTCGTCGCACTTTGCAAAACAAATGGAAATGCTTCTTGGCTCGAGCGGAACGTGAGCCATCAGTAGTTTCGCCAGTCGTCTTCCTCCTGCTCCGGGGGCCGTTGCTGTTGCCGGATTCGACGCACCACCCAGCGTATCGCAACGACGAGGACACAGAGTGCGACGACTCCATACCCCACCCACATGATCCAGGGTACGCCCAATCGTTGATGTAACCAAGCTGCCAATTCATACGCGGCAATCGCAATTGCTGCGAACATCCAGTCAGGAAAGCCGTAATTCATGAACATCCTTCACCGCCGTCTACAATGTGGTCGGGTAAAAGCGACAATTGCTCCGAGTGCTGTAACATCGGGCGCGGACGCTTCGCCCCTCCGATCAAATCGAGCCAATCAAACGCGTTCCATACCGCGTCATTGTTAGAATTGTTGTTCATGAGAACATGAAACTCTTGAACCCCATTGGCAAGGGTAACGACGTCTGGCACGAACGATTCGAGTTCGGTGCGGCTGTATCGGTAGTCAAACCGCTGTTTGGAAGATGTCAGCCCTGGCTTGTCCCACATCTCCACGTTCCTCCCGTGCATCCGCAAAATTCCTAATTGCGCATGCGTCACACGCGGCACATAGGGCACCGATTTGCGACCGGCTTGGGGTTCATCGCAAATCACATGGACAGCGCCAAGCGACGAGAGCCAAGCGATGGTCTTTTCGATCCGCTCGGGATCTTGAAACCAACTGCGTTCCCGAAATTCTACAGCCGCGTTCAGAGGATGGCAGAACGCCACCAACCGCTCGACGGTTGCTTTATTCTCGCGCGTTGCTCCGAACCACGGTGGAAACTGCAACAAGATGGCTGATATCGCCCGTCGTTCGGCAGCTGGGCGCAGTGACTCGAGAAACGCTCGGCCCACTTCCCGCCGCTCCTGTCGCGTCATACCATGCGCATGCAACGTCAACGCAGCGGGTGCTTTCGCGTGAAAACGAAAATCTCCGTCAACCTGATCCAACCACCGCTCCCATGTCCGAGCGGCTACAATGCCATAAAACGTGCTGTCGATCTCGACGACGGAAAAAAAAGAAGCATAATAGCGCAAACGGTCCACATTGGCCAAATGACGAGGATAGAACGAATCGTGATCGGCAAATGCACACGTTCCAGCGCGTATGCGCAACCTCTCCACCTCATTCCAACCCTCGCAACTTTGACCGCTTTCCTGTCAAATCGCTATAATAGTCATGGTTATTTGGCACAGCTACCCCAGCACTGATAGGAGATGAGACACGTGGCCAGCAACCAACACGCCATCCGCTGTCCGCATTGCGATCATACCTGGTTCCGAGAAGAACGCCAAGTGCAGCTTGACTCGAGCGTCGTCATACGACCCGACTTACCGGTACCAGGGCGCATCCTGCGCGAGCAATACCAGTACATCTGCACAAATTGCAACCAAGTGTTGCACCACGAATAAAATCCTCGTTTAACCAAAACGCATAAAACACCCCATCTCCTCAAATCATAGGATAGATGTCGAGGAGATGGGAGTGGTTTTCTTGACAGAAAGACCCAAGAAGCCCTACAAAAAAAGACTTGCTAGCGCTGGACGCTACGCCGCCGTCGCGTTCGGCCTCCTCGCAGCCGCGGCGACATTCGTATATGGCAACCGCCATATCCTCGCACACAAGTTCGCGCCGGCCACAGGCTCATCAAACCATCCAATACAGCCGCAAATCTGGCCTCATGCCCAGATGAGTCACATCGGCTCCGCGACCAGGCAGACCATTCTGTTCATCGGAAGCGATGAGCGTCCAAAACAGGGCAATGGCAACTCCGACGTCTTGATGGTCGCAAGCCTCGACGATGAACATCGCCGAATTGAACTACTGTCCATTCCGCGCGATACCCAAGTGGCTTTTCCGGACGGCCGCTATCACAAAATCAATGACGCTTTGGCAGAAGGAGGTCCATCGCTCACGTGCGGTCTGGTCGAACAGCTAATTGGCATGCCCATCGATCACTATGCCTTGACCGAATTTGACGGACTCGTGCGCATCGTCGACCGCATGGGCGGTATTGACATCAACGTCCCGCGAAATATGTATTATCGCACCGGGGACAAAAAGTATGGAATTATTCGCTTGCACAAAGGCACGCAGCATCTCACCGGCGAGCAAGCGTTGGGTTTCGTCCGCTATCGGCACGACGCATTAGGCGATATCGGCCGCACCGAACGACAGCAAGCATTTCTCGTTGCCGTCAAAAACCAACTGCTCCGCCCAGAGACCATTCCGCAACTGCCCGCAATCGCGTACGATCTATTACGCAGCGTGGACACCGATCTGACAGCTGTCGATCTCGGTCGGCTCATTGCGCATGCGCACACGTATCGCACCTACAGCACCATCCACGCAACACTGCCGGGATCGTTTCACGATCCGGACGCAACGAGACCGGGCGATTTAAGCTACTGGATCGTGAATCCAAAAGAGGCCCACTATGTTGCCAAGCGCTTCTTTATCGATGGAGTCGTCCCCAAAAACACCATCCAGGATCCCCAATTGACCCGCACTTGGACGACACCTGCCGACTCAGATCATTGAATAGAGCAACAAATGAGCGGCGCATGTTAGACGCCGCTCTTTGCACGTGTGAACGTAGTTGATGCCGATTCTCGCGTGACCACGATCTCGCCGCGTTCACGATGCTCAATTTCTCGCCATGTCACCCTATTGTTCATCACGTATGACCAGACCGTTGAAACGAGAATGCCAACGGCTTGTCCAATCGGAACCATCAAGCCGATCCGTTCGCAGGCATGCATCACAAGCGTCGTAATCAGGATGCCGACGAGCGAGATCGCAACAAAGATTGGTAGCTTCACATTCCATTTACGGCCCTCACCCTGCGAGCGCCAAGTAATTTGATCGTTCCAAATGTAATTGCTCAACATGGCGACAAGGGAAGCGAGAATGGACGCCATGGTATCCTTCATATGAAATCCATAGAGCAAGATGGACAGTACCACCTCATTGACGATCACGCCGCTTGCCCCGATGATACAGAACAAGAAAAACCGTCTATCACTGGGGCTTTGTGAGACCAAGCGCACAAGGTGCCGGAAATAGTTCCACTGTTCATGCATGCTCATTTTCGATTCGCCGGCATCGCGGGCCAAAAAAGAATACGCGATTTCGTGAACCGTTCGATAGTGCCCCTTGACCAACACCTCAATCAGGATCTTCCAACCAATCGGATCGAGCTCGGCGCCTGCTACCACTTCGCGCTGCAAGCCGAAGAATCCACTCGTGCAATCCGAAATACGCCGTAGACGGTGTAATGCAATTTGCCCGATCACGCGCGCAGTCCACGATACTAACTTTCGGAATGGCCCTAATCCTCCGTCCGATCCACCTTCGACAAAGCGACTTGGGATCACGATATCGGTACCCTGTTTAAGTCGTTCATACATCGCAGGAAGCAACTCAGGAGGATGCTGCAAATCTGCATCCATCACGATGAAATATCGACCCTGAGCCAACTTGAATCCTTGCACAACCGCACTGGCTAAGCCGCGCTCACCATCTCGATGATGCACATGCACGCGCTCGTCCGTCCCTGCCAGCTCGGACAACACCTGCAGTGTTTCCTCAGAACTATCGTCGACGAACCAGATCTCATATAAGACATCATGCAAAGATGCCATGGCTTCGTGAATACGCCGCACGATCGGACGAATGTTATCCTTTTCATTATAGGACGGGATAATAATACTTAAGTCCAAGTTGACAACCCCTTTGGTCTGCTCACCGTAGCGAGTTCGACCATCTTCAAAGCACTATGGCCACCAATAGCCTGTGTGCATCGCCAGCCAATCCTGTTCGATGAGCGACCCGATGGGATAATACGGTGCCAGAACAGGATAGCTGTTGACAAACCACTGAGCTTCTTCGGACGAGCCTTTACGCAACCACCAAGGAAGCAGACCCATTCCTTGCCCCAACCACAAAGGCTCTTCTAAATCCTCGTACCAATCGTACCACGTATAGGGTTCACTCGCGTCACCATTTTGCACCATGCCGGGCCCTCCCGTATGAGAGACTCCTACAGCTTATGCCTGACGCTCGCCTCCGGTTTGTGCAGCCATAAAGGCGACCAGCGAAGCCATATCGAGATCGCCAAATCCTGATGCGACAGCCTCGCTCATCACGGATGCGGCGGTCGACGCCAAGGGAAGTCGCCCATGTACCACTTCCGCCTGACGCAATGCAAGGCGCATGTCCTTCAACAGATGCTTTAACGCGAACTGAGCGGGATAGTCATCCGTAACGACAAGTTGCCGTTTTGCAGACAAAACTGGCGACCAAATAGCACTCGCTTCCAGAACATCAAATACCGTCTCACGCGCGAAGCCGCTCAGTTCGCCATAGATGACCGTTTCGGCCATCGTTTCCATGACGATACCCAGAAATGAATTCACCAACAGCTTCATCGCCGCACCTTGGCCGACACCACCCAAATAAAACGACTTGCGTGCCATGACAGCAAGGAGGGGTTCTGCTTCCGTAAAGTCGTCGACTTGACCGCCAGCTACAACTACCAAGGCTCCATCCTGAGCGGGTTTCACCGAACCCAGAACTGGGGCTTCAAGATACCGCAATCCAAGGCTATATATACGATCCGCCAATCGACGGCTTTCCTCGACGCCTATGGTGCTCATATTCACCACGAGCGTACCTTGTTCCATGCTTTCAACTGCACCAGAGTCAAACAACACGGATTCGACTGCGGCAAAGTCGGACACCATCACGAATACGACATCCTGAACAGCTACCGCGTTATGCACATCGGAAACGACCGTCACATTCTCAGGCATATCTTGCGCGAACGGTTTCACGGTTCGATTATACGCCGTGATGGAATGGCCCAAGCGCGCTAGGTTTCGCACCATGGGTACCCCCATATTGCCAAGACCCAACCAGCCAAGTTTCACTCCACTTCACCCTTTCTTCCGTGACAGGGCGCATCGCACTCGTTGTCCAAAATCTCCACCATACGTTCCAGCAAGTTTAAAAATTGCCGCGCATCATCTTCACCGAGCTTGTCCAACAAGTCCCCCAATTTTTTTGTTCGCTCGATGGACAGCAGCCTTAATTGGCGTTTTCCATCTTCCGTCAAACTCACATAGACAACACGGCGATCTTCGTTGGACCTGACCCTCTCGACATAATGTAACCTGACCAGCTCGTCGCACACTTGTGTGATGGCACCCGGGCTCAATCCAGCAATACGGGCGATTTCAGATGACTTTGCCTGCTGAACAAAGCTCAGGTACCGCATGACAAAGAGCTGTGTGGTCGTTAAGCCGGATTTGTTCTCAGGGAAATGCGCACGCATGCCACGCACGAAGCGTTCCACAATAGTATCCAGCTTTTGAACGATATCCAGACGCTCTGTGTTCACCGACATTCACTCCAAATCAAAGATACAGGCAGCTCGCCCATAACGCATGGCTGCTGCCGTGCTCACATCCGGGAAATTAGCGAGGCATACGTTGCTCTGTCTCATGAGACGATCGCGACGATTTTGATACGCGTTTGCGCAACAGCGTACCGAACCACACTAAAGCAGCGAGCGGTATGCAACCGATGATGATATAAATCCAGTTGCCGAACACTCCTGCATAGACCAGTGCCACACCAAGATAATAAGGTAGCATCGCGACAACCGCAGTCCATGTGTACGACCACAGCGTGGTCGCCGGAATCATGCCTGCGACATAGTTGACGACAAACGCAGGCACCGGCAGCAGACGGGCAAGCAATAAGCCCCAGCTTCCCCATTCGCGAACCCAGAGGTTAACCTGGTCAAACCGCTCGTGTGACGCAACACGCCCAAGCATGATGCGAGTAAAATGGCGGGCAATGAAATAAATGATAATGGAACTGATGGTGGATCCAATCCAAGCATACGCAGTCCCATACAAAACGCCAAACACTCGTAAAAATATAATGAGCAGGCCCTCTGACGGGATTGGTGTGAGGCACCAAATAACCATCAAAATGATTCCGTAAATAATGCCCCAAAATCCCCACGACTGTATGAGTTCCGTCAGTCTATGATTTCTATCTAGATACAGTACCACACCGGCCATCGCAGCGCCCAAGACGACCATTGAAATGGTGCGCCAATCGGTGAGTAACTGTTTGATGAATCCCGCCACGCCCACGACTCCTCGCTCAACTATCCACTCTTCCTTCACAGTATCAGACCGCGGGCAAACGTTCAAACGTTTCCCTAGCCAAAAACGTGAACTGCCGCTCAAACGACAGTTCACGCTTTGCGTTACACAGGATCGATGGGTGACGTGCGTTTGCTCCCGATTCGCTTGGCGTCCTCAGGCTTCGGTGCCAAGGAGTGATTATTGAGTGTCGTGTGGATGGCATAGTGTTCTGCAATTTCGCGATCGCGCTCCATGAGTTCGTGCTGATCGAAATTCCGCATCGGCGGCCCTGGTTTGCGATGTGTCTGACCTTGCACAAACATCCCTCCCTCGTGCCTTTACCCTGCCCGCCTGTGGTCAAGCTATGTATACCGAAAGGGAGGGTGAAATCTCCATATGTGGCGCACCTTTATCGAAGGGATGCAGCGAGGCCTTGGTCAAGCTCCCGCTCCATGACGTAATATTCAAGCCCAGCCGTATCGACATGTGTTGCGATCCGCACAAAGCCCGCCTTCTCGAACATCCGCCAAGATGCCCGATTTCTCGCCAGCACTTTATGTGCAACGAGCTTTGACCAACCGAGTTCTGTAGCCAAGCGAACCAACCTCTCGATGACCATCGTACCAATGCCCATCCCGCGCCATCGCGAATCCCCGATGACGATGGGCAGCATATCTTTGCACAAGGTTACATCGCCGACCATGAACCAGTCTTTGCGGCCCATTCGCCTTTCAATGGCAAAGGAATGCCCACGGCTCGCCAGCCACGTATACATTCGAACGATGTTGCGCTCATCATAAGGGGCATCCGTTGTGCCCTCAAGCCATTCCACCAATTCGGCATCATACCACCGGATAGCAACAGGCAGGTCGCACCGCAAATTAAATGGACGGAGACGCCAAGCCCCGTCCGCCAGCCGCAAAGTATCGGACATCATGGTGAATCCGCACGCGACAACGTCTCGACACCATCGGCTCGCCCCACGATGACAGCGTGGGCCATGTTGACGAATAGTCCCGTCTCGACAACGCCCGTGATCGCCTTGAGGACGTCTTGCAACCGACCCGGATCGGCGACAGAGTCGAAAACGGTGTCCAGAATATAATTGTGATTATCGGTGACAAAAGGCGCACCGTCCCGCTCGCGAAGCGTCCACTTACCGCCCAAATTTGCGATCCGTTGAGCCGTCGTTTCCCATGCAAAGGGAACCACTTCAATTGGAATCGAAAGGTTGGCGAAGGAATCATACAACTTTCCATCGTCGACGACGATAAGCAATTGATCAGACGCCGCCGCAACCAGCTTCTCGCGAAGCAGGGCACCGCCCCCGCCCTTGATCAATTGAAAATCAGGTGTCACCGCGTCCGCGCCGTCGATGGTGAGATCCAGCCGCGGGCATTCTTGAAATGTCGTCAACGGAATATGTAACTCTTTTGCGAGTGCCTCGGTGGCGGCAGACGTAGGAATACCGACAATGTGCAATCCTGCGGCAACACGCCGACCCAGTTCCACAATGGTATAGTAGACGGTCGACCCGGTCCCGAGTCCCACCTTCATGCCGTCCTTCACATAATTGGCTGCTTCCACACCAGCGAGTTCCTTTTTGTTCATAGCCTTCACTCCAGGTCATTTACATACATGGCGCCCGCCGCTTTAGAGAATCGGCGACAGCAGTCGCGCACACGATTCTGCGATACGTTCAAAGCGCGGTCGGCCATTGTACATCTTCAATGTCAATCTATCACACTTGGCCAGATCCTGCTCGAAAATGTCGGCCAACTCACCCGCCTTAGCGCGATCGTAGAGAATGGCGTTGACCTCGAAATTGAGTTTAAAACTACGGATGTCGATGTTCGCGGTCCCCACCGAGGCCACGGCGCGATCGACAACCACCGTCTTCGCATGTAAAAATCCATCGCCATACAAGTAGCATTTCACGCCAACCTGCAGCAACTCCCCCAAATAAAAGCGCGAGGCCCAAAACACCCAAATGTGATCAGCTTTTTGCGGCAACATGACACGGACGTCAATGCCGGAGAGTGCCGCCGTTTTGAGCGCGGTCAGCAAACTGTCGTCCGGGATGAAGTATGGTGTTTGAATGTAAATGCTCTGTTTGGCAGCATAGATCATCTTGATGTATGCATTGCGAATTTGCTCCCACGCAGTGTCCGGACCACTCGCCACCACCTGCATGCCGACGCCGCCAAGGCTGGATTGCGCCCGTCTGAAATAGCGGTCCTCAAACTCGATGGGATTCCGAGATGAAGAGTTCCAATCAAGCAAAAAGATGGATTGCAGTTCAACAATGGCGCTACCCGTTATGCGCAGATGCGTATCTCGCCAGAATCCGAAGCGCTCGACGCGCCCCAAGTACTCGTCGCCAACATTGAATCCACCCACGTAGGCATTTTTTCCGTCGATCACGACGACCTTTCGATGGTTGCGATTGTTCATTCGCAAATTGATATACGGGATGCGAGATGGAAAGAAGGCAGCCACCTGTCCCCCAGCCGCCTCGAGACGGCGGAAAAATGATTTGGGTGTCCACGCACAGCCGACAGCATCGTAGAGCAATCGAACTTCCACGCCAGCTTTGGCGCGCTCGGCAAGTGCCGCTACAAGCCGCTCGCCAAGGCCATCTGGGCGAAAAATATAGTATTCAAGATGAATATGATCCTGCGCGCGAGCTATATCCGCCAGCAGGGCTTCAAATTTATCCTTACCGTTGGTGAATACCTGCACCGAGTTGTCTTGCGTATAGATCGCGTATGCGGTCGTCAGGTTCATGGCGATTAAATCTTGGTATTGTTTTGCTGCCGGATCGTTATACTGCATGCCCCCGCCTTGGGCAAGCTGCCGTTGCTGCCGCTCAGCCAGGCGGGCGACCCACGTTGCATTGCGCAAACGAAAACGAGCTAAACGAAAGCGACTAATATGCTGACCAAACAACACATAGAGAAGAAAACCACCAATCGGTATAAACAGAAGAACCATCAGCCATGCCCAAGTGACAGCGGCGTTGTGACGTTCGACAAAAATGATGACCGCGGCCGTTCCAACATCGACCACGAAGATGACAACATACAGTAGATGTAAAACCGACATGATGGCGATAACTCCAATCCTGAGTACATCGTCTAACAATGCTAAGCTTGTCCGGCATACCAGTGCGCGACGAACATTTCGTCACGCACGTGCCCGCCAGTACGTGTAGACCACTGGCGCGAATGCAACACAAAAGGCGGCGACAGCCATCCATTTCAGGTAATCTTGTTGTATGCCACGCCACATCGCTTGTCGATCCTCCACGTCAGCCTCTTGCCATCAGCATATGCCCGGACAAGAGGCTATGGCACACTCAGAAAGGTGTAGATGACATGCCTTACTTTTTTCTAGCCGTCGCCATTGCGAGTGAGATTTGTGCAACGTCGTTGCTCAAAGTGACAGATGGTTTCACCAAGTTATGGCCGAGTATCGGCGTCGTTCTGGGGTACGCACTGTCGTTTTATTCACTGTCCCAGGCATTAAAACACATTCCGCTCGGCCCCGCATACGCGATATGGTCGGGTATTGGTACAGCGGCCACGACCGTGATTGGTTTGTTGGTGTGGAAGCAGTCGATTTCCATTCCCGCGGCGATTGGTCTGGGACTAATCGTGGCAGGCGTCATCATCCTCAATTTGTCTCCCACTTCTCATTCATGATGGTGGTGATGCCCTTCCCCCAAGTCGCTGCCTACGCATAAGACGGCTTGGTCATGAGGATGGTTCTGATCTTCAACTTGAATCGTCACATGCCCAATATTTAAGTGCAGCAACCGATGTTCAATTTCCCGGATCACCGACTGACTCTCCGTGATCGTCGTGGCGCCATCGAGTGCAATGTGACATGAGAGCGCATTGCGCCCGCTTGCGATGGTCCAGACGTGCAAATCGTGCACGTTGTACACGCCGCGAACAGACCCAATCGCGTCGGCTACTGTCGTGAGATCGACGTCCAATGGCGTTCCTTCCATTAAAATGATGATGGTTTGGCGTGCAATTCGCCAAGCACCGTATGCAACCAGTAACGCGATCAACACGCTTAACAGCGGATCGATGACATACCAGCCCGTGATGACGATCACGATGCCGCCCACGATCACCGCAGCCGAGGCTGCGGCATCGCCGAGCATATGCAGGACCGCACTACGGACGTTCAAATTGTCGCTACCATGCATGGTCAGCCCCATCGAGAGATTGATGACAAGGCCGATCCCCGCACTGATAAACATCCAGATTGGCTGTACGGTCTCTGGAGTCTGAAAGCGCCGATACGCCTCAACCAAAATCCATATCGCAATCAGAATCAGCGTAATCGCGTTTAAAAAAGCTGCCAATATTCCGGCGCGATGATACCCATAGGTCATCCTTTGATTGCTTGGGCGCTCGGCCTGTTTTAATGCGTACCAAGACAAGCCGATGGCAGCGATGTCTGTCAGCACATGACCCGCATCGGATAGCAGTGCGAGACTGCCCGACAATAAACCGCCGGCGATTTCAACAGCGAGTATCAGTGCGGTTAAGAAAAACGCACTGCGCATTTTGCCAGCCGGTGCGTGTGTATGAAAGACACCGTGATCGTGATGATGGTGATGCGCATGTGCGTCGTGCGTGTGGTTCATCATGATGCGCTAACTCCTCGTCGTGTATCCATGCACCGAACCCGCTTCATGGATCCGCTGACCGATGCATTTTGTCAATCTCACCATATTCTTTCGCGTGGCGTGGTGCAATACCCTTGTGAAAAACATCCCACATGTCAAAACGCATGCTTTACACGTACAGGGAAAACATGAACCTAGCTCAGACCAATGGGGGGAGTATGCTTGAAACCAATGGCGCCAATCACGTCTTCTGAACTAGGCACGCTGTGGATCACATATCAGCAAAAAACCATGTTACTGCGGATATGGATGGATGGAAGAGCCTTCGCAAATGGAGGAACGAAGCGCTTTCGTTCATGTCTAATCCATATCCTGATGTGACGGTCCTTGCGCCACGTCCCTGCGAGGACTTTTCTCTCGTCCCCCGCCCGCTACCGGAAAAGCCTCTGACCTCGAGACCCGAATCATCGATTCGGAAAAATATTTCTTGAAATGCTTGGCCACCACGATATGTAAATCTGGTCGATACCACTTGGACAACCCATGTTCATCAAAAAGTCTGGGCATTCCAAGTCGTACGGAACGCTTGCCAAAGGATCCATCCCCAATGCTTAGCGTATCGATCCAGATGCGATCCACCTTCCCACTCAATAATTTCGGAAATTCCGCAGAGAATGGCAGTACCGGAGAGATGGCGGCCTGTATTGCAATTCCAGCGTCATGCAGTTGCTGTAAAGCCTTGATCCTTGCTCGTATGCCTGGCGCAAACGGAGCAAAAATTCGCCTGATATCGTCTCGGTCGGTCTCGACGGTCATGGACACAAGCAAATCACAGCGCTTCTTGAGTTCAATTAAAAGATCGATGTCCCTTGTGATGAGCGGTCCCCGCGTTTGAATTTGAAGCACGTCGGGCGGATACTTCAACATCGTTTCAAGCAGTGCTCTTGTGATTCCAGCCTGACGTTCAATCGGCTGGTAAGGGTCGGTCGCCGAGGACATGAAGATATTGACGGGCTTCTGCTTCCTACGGAGCTTAACCATTTCCATACTGTAATTTTCAGCCGCATTGCTTTTCACGTCGACCCATTCTCCCCATGGGACAGTGTGAAATTTCTGAATCGGCATTTCTCTCACATAACAATAGGCACAAGCAAAAGCGCAACCACGATACGGGTTTAATGAGTGCGTGAAGCCAACGTCCAAATATCCCTTGGCCTCGGTTAGAATTCGTTTCGCAACAATGTGCTTGAACTCAGGCTTCATACCGCCTCGCCTTTCCTCGCATGCGCGGCTGAATTGAACATCATGGACAAACAATGGACAAACAGGCGTGGGCACCAACGCTCCCCACGCCTGTTTTTACGCTCTGCCAATCTCCGTAACCGCTCAAACATGTAAGTTCCGTACGGTTAACACTTACTATAACCGCATGCCTCACATTCATAGCAACCACCGGTGCGAATCAAGGTGTGTTGATGACATTCAGGGCACCAGTCTTTTGCAATTGAATATGAACGCAGTTCGACCCGCTCTGGTTGCACCTGCTCTGTCGTGACCGTCTCCTGACCGCTGGCCCACTCATGATACGCAAGCTGACGCATTGGGAACGTCTCAGCATGCTCAATCAGCGCCTTCGCAATCGCGTCCGGAACCGATGTAATCCGACGATCACCAAAGCCAACGGCATTCGAACCGCCAATCCCTGAGAAATGCTTGACCAGTTCCGCCTCGCGATGAGGATTGTTCGAATCGCGGAGATATAGTGTGATGGCACGACCTAATGCCTCATTCGCCGCATAGACATCCGATCCCGCTTTGCCAATATTGACGAACACCTCTGTTGCCACATGTGTCTCGGGATCGTCGTTAATTGTGATAAACGCCTTGCCAAGTGGCGTTTCCTTGCGGTATGTCGCACCGTACAACACATCGGGCCGCTTGCGCTTCACGTAACCAGCCATCGCTGCAAGTGCTGCCACACGCTCGGGTGTGGATGACTGCTCCCGCCCCGACTGCACATGGTTCTCCTCGGTAGCATCTTCTTCATCAGCCTTCAGCGACAAAACCTGCTCCGAACGCGAACCATCGCGATAAATGGTGATGCCTTTGCAACCGAGTTCGTAAGCGAGATCGTACAATTGCTTCGTATCCTCGACCGTGTACGAGTTAGGCGCGTTACACGTCTTGGAAATTGAACTGTCGATCCACTTCTGTAAGGCGCCCTGCACGCGAACGTGCTCTTCCGGTGTCAATTCCATTGCCGTGACGAAGTAGGAAGGCAATTCCTTCTCACCGTGGTGCGTCTGGAAGTACTCATCGACGATGGATGCGTGCTCCTCAAACATGCCAAGGCGAGAATTGCGGAAGTATGTCCAGGCATAATATGGTTCACATCCGGTCGAGCAACCAACCATAGTGCCTGTCGTGCCTGTCGGTGCAATGGTCATGGTCGTCACATTGCGCACGCCAAAGCGGCGGATTGCCTCGACGACGTGCGGACGCAGAGCGGCCATCTGTTGCATAAACCCGGACTGCAAATACAGTTCGGCGTCAAACTTCGGAAATGGTCCGTTTTCTTTCGCCAGCTCTACTGACTCGAGATATGCCCATTCCGCCATCAGCCCCAGTACAGCGTCAATGAGTTTCACGGCTTCATCAGAACCGTATCGGACGCCACAGTAAAGCATCAAATCATGTAAACCCATGATACCGAGTCCGACACGACGCTCCGACATCTGATTGATCCGATTTTCTTCAAATGGATAATATGTCGCATCGATCACGGCGTCCTGAAAGCGAATGCCGCTGCGCGTGGTCTGCTCAAGTTCCTCCCAACGAATGTGATGGAGTAAAAACTCGGCTTCAGATTCCGAAAAATGCTTTCGCAGACAGGAACGAACGTAGTTTTCCCGCTCTTTATCTTGGAACTCCGTACGTACCCCACTGTCTCGGAACCCATTGGCAAAACGGGCCAAGACGACGGCGCCCAAGTTGCAAATGCCGTTTGCCGGTAAGGGTTGCTCACCACAGGGGTTCGTGGCGACCAGCGGATTGAAATACCAAGAGTTGCTCATCCGGTTTGCACGTCCAAGAAAGACGACGCCCGGTTCAGCTGATTTCCAGGCAGATAAACACAGTTCATCCCAGAGCTCACGCGCCGAAAGCGTCTGCGTCGCTGCAAACGGCTTTCCGTCAGCCAGCCAAGTCTCGAAGTCACCATCGAACGTCTGTGCTGTTTCTCCCGTGACAAAGCCGATTTGCCACGGCTCGTCAGCGGCCTTTGCTTGCATGAAGCGCTCGGAAATGCCAACGCTAATGTTCGCACCAGTGATGACACCATCGACCTGTTTGGCTCGGATAAAGCGCAAAATGTCTGCGTGGCGGTCGTTCAAAATCAACATGAGCGCGCCCCGGCGGGATCCACCCTGCAATGTCAGTTGACATCCGACACTCATAATTTCCCCGACGCCGACAGGTCCGAAGCCGTCGCCAAACACTTGATTTCCTTTATCGTACAGCTGCCCCCACGAATACGCGCCAGAGGAACGGCCGTTTACCCCTCGAACATAACTGTAACGCGGGCGCAGTGAGGACAAAATCACGCTGACCCGTTTACCCTCGCGCATACATTCCCACATATCACCTAGCGTCGATGCAATGGTACTACGCTGATCTCCGGGATAGAGAACCACACCCACCACTTCTGGAAGCACCTTAACGTCGCTTTGCAAGATCTGATCATATAGTTCGCGCGCCGAGACCGTGCCAGATTCAATGACCGGGCGTCCGGCTGCAATCCAGTTTTCGATTCGACCATCCCAAAGCTCGTCGTAATTCTCAACTGAAGTGTCAGGAAACTGGAACGTCCAGTCAGCATCCTCCTCCACAGCCCTTAGAAACGCCTGACTGATGCGTATCACTTTGGTCGAATGCGGATAGTCTGCCTCAAGGAAATCGAACACGTCACCATGCCACACATCGAGTACCAGACAAAGCTCGGATTTGCGTGACGCACTCGACACAGGCACGAGCGTACCTTGGGGTGGGATGCGCGACAAATTCATCCCGACGCCGCCACTGCGAGCCTGAATCTCGAGTGTCTGTCCAAAAGATTCGGCGTAATCGCGAAGCGTGGGTCCAACACTAGGGATGACAAAACAGTTGTAGCTCGTCGTCTGCATGCCTGTCCCCATCGACGCATTGATGCGACCACCGGGCACATAGCGCCAACGGTTTTGCAACTGATAGAACGCTTCTTCCCAACGCGCCGGATCATTGGTCACGGCAGCAGCTCCGCGGGCGACACGGCGCCACATTTCGCGCGGCGTCGTTTCCAGCAATACATCCACCTGATGCAACGGCAGCGTCTCCTGAACGCCATCTCGCAACTCCACTGTCACTTGAGCCGCTTCGCTATCAATGGCGACGACGCGGGCCAATTCGTGATACGCACGTTTCGTGTCCAAAACGGCCACCACAAGGGATCCCACAGCGAGTGAGTCTTTGCGCACATCCTTCTGCAGGTAGCGATCCGCCAAAATTTTCTCGCCGGTCGGACCTAAATAGTCGTCTTCATTAAACTGTAGCATCGGCGTCTCCGTTGCATTCGACATATGTATCCTCCATCCCGCGCACCCCGTCAGCGCGCCTTTCCCGTTTCTCCCAAAAGTGAAAGTACTTCCTTAGCCAATGTTTCCACATCTCGAAATTCGCGATATACGCTAGCGAATCGTACATAGGCAACCCCGTCGAGCTTCCGCAATGCGTCCATCACCCGCTCGCCGATGGCCGACGAAGGCACTTCCCGCTCGTACTCCATGCGCAACGCCCGTTCAATATCAGCACATACCGATTCGAGCCGTTCGACCGAAATGGGGCGTTTTTCGCACGCCCGCATCAGACCGCGATATAGCTTTTCACGCGAAAATTCCTCTCGCTCCTGATCTTTCTTAACCACCATGAGCGGCCTTTGTTCAACGCGCTCATACGTCGTGAATCGGCGACCACAACCTTCGTTGACACATTCGCGACGGCGCCGGATGGTGCTGCCGTCCTCCCCCGGACGCGATTCGACAACACGCGTGTTCTCAGCGTCACAGTACGGACACTTCACCCCAGTCACCACCTTAGCTCGTCCATCAAACACCCACATATGTGGTGTCACTAAAGAAACAATCGCATTATACACGCTAGATGTGCGTGTGACAAGACGTGGCGAGATCGCCGATAAACCGCATAAAATCGCGGTTTTATCACAATCTCTCAAGCGTTTTGTCGAAAAAGATTTGCTACCGAATCCACGATCAAATCGGGCTGCGGATCGCCATCTTTCGGCTCTCCACTGATGCCAGAGCGGACGAATACGCTGTAGACCCCCGTTTGATTGCCCGCTAAAATGTCCGTGTGCAAATTGTCGCCGACGATGAAGGCTCGTTCCACTGGCACGCCATATCGCGACAAAGCATATCGCACAAACGAAGGGTCCGGTTTGCCTGTAACCACGACCTCGGCGCTTGAGGCAGCAGCGACAAATGCCCCAATCGCGCCATTGCCGGGCATGAATCCGTCCTCGACAGGAAGTCGGACGTCTGGGTTCGTAAAGGGGAACCAACCTACTCGATAGGCAATACGAGATACGACGGCGAGATCGCCATATGTCACACCTGGATCGAGCCCAACTGCCGCCGCTTGTGCTAGCTTCACCCACGGTTCGCGAATGTCCTTCCCGTCGGCTCGACGCGCGTCGAATCCGGCTTTCCGCAGCGCCTCGCGCAACCCTTCTCCCCCCACATATGCGACGATCGCGCCCGATTTTGGTACCCGCTGCGAAACGGCGTCAGCTGCAGCCTGGGCCGACGTGCAGACTTCGTCGACCGACGCCGTAAAGCCCATGCGCTGCAATGCAGCAACCACAGCCTCCGGCGTCCGCGAGGAATTGTTGGTAAAAAAGACTGGTCGTATGCCGGAATGTCGCAACCGCTCGACAAACTCCGGCGCCCCCTCAATCACGTCGCTGCCGCGCCACAAAGTACCGTCGAGATCGAGAAGCGCGAGCTCAAATGAACCGCCTTTGAACATGCCTTTGTGCAATGTGGACATATCGAATTGGAGTGGCTGGCCTGACATGTGTACACGTCCTTCCGTACAAGAGTCAGAAGAAGTGTACCACGCTCACCCACGCACTGCTCACTCCTTCTCCCGCGCGACGGCTGCTAGTGCCTTATGCAGCCAACGCCTCCGCTCGCGATGCCACAACTCTAACGAACGAAGCCACTCCGCCTCTACATTGGGTTTTCGGAGTCCGGTGAGTTCGCCTTCCGCATGGTCATCCGCTTCATTGGCACGGCGCATGGCCATGATGAGCAACTGGCGCGTGCGTTCCTGTTCAGTTGGCGCCTCGTCCGGTATGAAGTGCAAACGTATACAGTGACCGATTGCGACAACCCGCATGCGACTCGTCTCCTGTTGGATCAGCGCCAACTTTGCCGTCATCTTCGCGCTATACTCGCAGACGTGAAGCTCATCGATAAGCGCTGATATCACCTGTTCTGCGTACAATGAACGGCGCAAATCGCGTAAAGGTGTCCCCCAAACCGGATGTAACGGTTGTAATACTTGCCTCATCCGTACAGGCAAATCTTGCTCTGACATAGACATTCGCCCCTTCGCCGGCCATCTCTGGCCCATCCTATGACCCCCATGCCTACGTCGTCACCGTTCTGAAAGAACTTCACGGAATATCAAATTGACCGGAATCACGCAAACTTTTAACATGAAAGCTGGCTACCCATTGGCCCGTCACGGGTCATCTCGCCGTGCAGCGGCCATTGTCACGGTCGAAATGGGCTAAACACGGCCGCATACATACGCGTTTTTGACAGAACAACGTCTGTAACCGCTCGTTGCGCCAAATCAGTTCACTTACATCAGAGACGAGACTGCTTGCAACGAGCAAATCTTGAGGAGGAATCTCGCACTTGACCCCCACACACTCTGCATCAAAGACGTGGCTCTGGAGCCTTATCTTACTTGTGCTCGCAGTGTTGTTTCATATGTATTTCATCGTAAGTGCGTGGAAACAACCGGTGATGCTTTTTGGGGACGCGTATTATTACGATCACTCAGCCACCGTGCTCAACGCCTTGCATCTATACTCCTATTGGAGTTGGGGACCTGCGGCGCAAGTGACGCCCGGATACCCGCTCTTCCTGTCCCTTATTTACCGATTTGCTTCCTTGTTCTCGCAAAGTCACCAGGTGGCTATGCACACGGCACAGACGGTACAACACCTGCTCTCCGTGGTCACCGTCATGCTCGTGTATAGGCTGATGCGCTTTTGCCTTCCACGCTGGGCCAGCTTCATCGGAGCCCTGCTTTGGCTCGTGTATCCGCCTGTCATCTACGCGAACAATCAGCTGCTTACCGAGAACCTGTACATTCCTTGTCTCTTGGCGTTTACCTTTGCGTTCCTCACAGCCATTCGCGATAAAACGCTTTGGCATTTTGCCGTGGCGGGTTTTTGGCTAGCCGTGACCACATTGGTTCGACCAAGCGTCATGCCGCTTGCCGTGGCGCCGTTGCTCTTGCTGTTTGATCGCGCAGTCCGCACGCAATGGCGGCACTGGCTAAGCGAATTCGCCTCGTATGTCGGCGTTTTCGTGTTGTTCATGCTGCCTTGGTGGATCCGCAATGCCGTGGTCATGCACCAATTGATCCTGACGGATCTCGACTCGGCGAATCCACTGTTGTATGGTTCGGACCCAAATTTTGAAAAGGACGTCTCTTTAAGTAGTGGATTATCTTTAGAACAGCAAAAGGCATTGGCTATCCATCGGATCGAAGCAGGTTTTCATACTCACCCACTGATGTATTTAAAATGGTATACTCTCGACAAGATTGGTCTGTTATTCGGCACACCCTGGTATAATTCGACATTGGCAAAACACGCGGGACTGCTTACGCGTGCCACCTTTGCCTACGCTCACCTGCATATCTTGTGGGTCGTCGTCGGGGCGATTGGCCTTCTGATGAGCGCATGGTTCCCGTATTTGCGGTGGATTGCGGCACTTGCGCTCTTTCTCATCGTCGTGCAACTGCCGTTCATTCCCATCAATCGCTATGCCTACCCAACCATGCCGTTCTTCTTTCTCGGCGTGGGCGTCGTGCTGTATGGACTACAACAACTTTGGCTCCGCAGACGCGGTGCTACACCAACTTCGCAAGGGGACTAACGACAAACGGAGGAACAAAACTCAATGCGGATTGCGGTACTCATCCCGTGTTACAACGAGGAACTGACCATCGGCAAGGTAATTGCCGACTTTCGAAGGGAATTGCCTGATGCTGATATTTACGTGTACGATAACAATTCCCGGGATCGTACAGCGGATATCGCGCGCGCGGCAGGTGCCATCGTGCGAAGAGAAGTTCGCCAAGGAAAAGGCAATGTCGTACGCTCCATGTTTCGCGATATCGACGCCGATATTTACGTGATGATCGACGGCGACGATACGTATCCCGCCGAATTTGTGCACGATTTAATCCAACCTGTGGCTGCCGGCGAGGCGGACATGAGCATTGGTGATCGCCATTCGGATGGATCGTATTCGAGTGAAAACAAACGGCCGTTTCACAATTTTGGAAACCAGTTTGTGAAGGCTTTGATCAATCGCCTCTTCCGATCCCAACTGCGCGATATCATGACTGGGTATCGGGTCTTTAATCGGCGTTTTGCCAAGACGATGCCTATTCAAAGCGAAGGCTTTGAAATTGAGACAGAGATGACGTTGCACGCATTGGACAAGCGTTTCCGGATTATCGAGATCCCGATCCGCTATCGAGATCGGCCACCTGGCAGCGAATCGAAACTGAATACCGTAAGCGACGGTATCCGCGTGCTCAAGACGGTGTTTTGGATTTTCAAAGATTATAAACCGCTCGCCTTCTTCGGCACGGTTGCCTTGCTTTTCTTCATCGCCGGCCTCGCCGTAGGCATTCCAGTCATTACCGAGTTTTTCGCGAGCGGTCGGATTGCGAAGATGCCATCGGCCATATTAGCCGTCGGTCTGATGGTACTTGCGACCAACTCGCTCACGTGTGGGTTCATTCTGGATACGATTGTCCGCAACCACCGGGACAATTACGAGCTGTTGCAAAATGAGTTCAAAGATTGAAGACCGGCAGCAGCCGACGGCGAAAGGGCGCGTTTCCATGCTGTACGTCGTATTGATTCTGGCCAACGTATGTCTTTTGGTAGGAGGACAAACGCTCTGGAAGTATGGCCTTCAGCATCGCGATTTAACAGACATTCGGTCCATTGTCGTCGCGATGTTTTCGCCATGGGTCATTGCAGGCATTGTTCTTTACGTGGTCGCTACTGTCATATGGATTTTTCTGCTCAACAAGCTATCGCTTAGCCTGCTCTACCCGTTGCAAAGTTTGGCATATGTACTTGCCATTCTCGTATCCATGTTCGTGTTTCACGAACACATTCCTGCCCTGCGCTGGGTTGGCGTTGGCGTCATCCTCGCCGGCGTGGCGCTTATCGCCGTATGACGGTCGGTAAGCGCCACTTTTATGGACTCAAACGAAGTAATCTCCTTCGCAGACCGTGACAGCCTCACCGGTCATCAAGATATGCCCATCATCCCGCAATTCGATATCGAGATCGCCGCCGAGCAGGTGCACAGTGACTTTGCTTCCGACCAATCCTTTGTGCGCCAAGGCGGCCACGCTCGCGCAAGCACCCGTTCCACAGGCATAGGTCACGCCAGACCCGCGCTCATAGACGCGAAAATCGATCTCAGATGGCGACTTGACAGCAACAAATTCCGCATTAATTCGTTCAGGAAAGTCCGGATGGGATTCAATGCGGGGCCCTATGCGCAAAACCTCTTCGTCATCGACGCGATCGACCAACGAGACAAAATGGGGATTACCCACGCTGACGAGCGTACCCCAGACCGGGACGCCATCGATATCGACCGCCACGTCATCTCCGCGATGCACCCCCGTGTAAGGCACAACAGACGAGCCAAAACCCGCCTGCCCCATATCAATGGTCACCAGGGGCACTCGCCCATGACGATCCATATGCACCCGCGCTTCCACGACGCCCGCTTTCGTCTCGATGGAAAACACGCCTGTATCGACAAGCCCGTGCTCATACGCATATTTCGCCACGCAACGCAGGCCATTGCCACACGATTCCGCTTCCGATCCATCCGCATTCCAAATCCGCATCCCCACGTCCGCCACGTCCGAAGGCTGGATCACAATCAATCCATCAGAACCAATGCCGCGACGCACGTCACTCACACGCCTTGCCAACTCCGCAAGATCCAAAGAAGGCAGCTGTGTCTCTGCGGTTGAAACGTAGATATAGTTGTTGCCGAGCGCATGCATCTTGGTGAACCTCATTGGGCAACCCCCTTGGCTTCAGACATAAAAATTTTTTCGTCCGATCGAAAATATTCGTTGCAATCCACCCAAATTCCTTGTATACTTTAATCGTTGCCTCGATGAGACGCGCGGTCGTGGCGGAATCGGCAGACGCGCTAGATTCAGGTTCTAGTGGGGGCAACCCCGTGGAGGTTCAAGTCCTCTCGACCGCACCATAGAAAAGGGATTTCGGAATTTTTCCGAAGTCCCTTTTGTGTTTACTGCAACGTATCGTCCGATCACGGCAGCGTAAACAACACATAGTTCCCCGGACCGACACACGCTAAGGCAAACGCGGTTGCCATCAACACGACGTTGTATTCGAATCCTCCGCGATCGACCCAATACCCATTGCGCCAGTGAACCGTAATGATGGCATCCAGCATAACTACGATGATAAAGACGGCCGCCACAGGCAACAACACGCCTACACACAGCATAGCGCCCGCAAGAAATTCCAACGTTCCGGCTACGACGGCCCAAATTCGGCCACCAGGACGAAATCCCAAACTCTCAAGCCACTGTCCGGTCCCGGAGATCCCGGCTCCACCGAACCAGCCAAACAACTTCTGCGTGCCGTGTCCAATGAACGTCAGACCAATCACCAAGCGAACGACCAATAAGCCGATATCCGCAAGACCTGCGTGCGCCATGCCCATCCCATCCTTTGCTCATACACATAGTAGCAGTGTTTCCGGAAGCGATGGCAAATACGCAGTCGGATGGCCGCAGCAATGTCATATGTGTACCGCATGGTTGCTCGGCACACTGGATACGCTTGAAGATGGGAGTTGAGGCGATTCGTGTGGTGATATTGTCCTTTTCTGCAATATTTCTCGTGATTGTTTTCGCTACAAAAACACATCCATGTCTTACTCAATATTGCAAAAGCGTGCTTTGGGTGACCGTGATCGCACTGTTGTACAATCTCGTGTGCCGAGGCTACCCACTTTGGTATCATCCGCGCTGGTGGCTGATGACGGACAAGTTTTCTCAATTGGTTCAAATATTTGTTCTTCTCCCCTGTACCACCCTACTGTTTCTGCGGAACATGCCGCGCCGGCGGATGGCGAAAATCATCTACGGCTTGTGCTTTCTTGCGGTCTACGGAATTTATGAGGCCTTGCTGTGTGCGACCCATGAAATTATCTATTGTCACGGTTGGTCATTTGGTTGGTCGCTATTACTGGATGCCTGCATGTTCTTCATCATGTGGCTTCACAACGAAAACTGGCGGATTTCCGTCGGCTTGTCTGGACTCATCATGTCGCTTTTCCTCGCCTGGTTTCATGTGCCATGGGACACGTAAACGCAAAAGGCCAGGGATGACTACCCACTGGCCTCAAGCGATTTCAATCTGGTTGTGGAGATTATACCGTTCCTTGCACGGTTTCTGGCAATCCGTTTGCGGCGATCACCTGGCGATACCACGCAAAACTGTCCTTCGGAATGCGCTCTTGCGTATCATAGTCCACGTAAATGATGCCAAAGCGCTTGGTATAACCGAAAGCCCATTCGAAGTTATCCAGCAAGGACCAAAGGTAATATCCCTTCAAGTTCCCGCCTTCCGAAATAAACTTACGAGCCGCCTCCAGGTGTTGATGCAGGTACGCGATTCTATCTGTATCATGCACATTTCCATCTTCGACCACATCGGCACTCGCTGCCCCATTCTCCGTAATGTAGATAGGGAGATCCGTGTAATCCTTTTGCAAGCGATGTAAAAGATCATACAACGCATCCGGATACACTTCCCAACCCATGTCGGTCACGGGGTTGTCCGTCTTCAGGTGCTTCACGCCAAGCAGCGGATCGTTTGGTTCATCCGCAACCAAGGAGCGCGTATAGAAGTTGATGCCCAGAAAATCCATTTTCGTTGCGATGGTCTCCATGTCCCCAGGGCGGACCACATCTAAATCGCCACAAAAACGATCCACCCGCTCCATGAACTCGGCCGGATACTCGCCCTTGAAAAGCGGATCGAGGAACCAGCGATTGGCAAAGCAATCTTGGCGCGCCGCCGCAGCTACATCCTGTGGCGAGTCGGAGGCGGGATACGCGGGCGTCAGGTTGAGTGTGATACCGATCTCGCCCTTCAACCCGAGCGAACGATACAATTTCACCGCCTCGCCATGCGAGAGCAAAAGGTGGTGCGCCGCACGATAGGCCCGTCGCCAATCGCGCAAACCTGGCGCGTGCTCGCCGATGCCGTAGCTCAGCAACGATGCACACCAAGGTTCGTTGTGCGTAATCCACATTGGAATTTGATCGCCAAGCTCTCGAAATGCCTTTTCTGCAAATTCAAGATAATAATCCACGACGGCTCGGTTCGACCAACCGCCTTCATCTTCAATCCACTGTGGTAGATCCCAGTGGTAAATCGTCGCCGCCGGGGTGATGCCATGCTTGTGCAACTGCTCCAATAACCGCTTGTAAAAATCAAACCCGTTGTCTAGAACCTTTCCCTTCGCTGGGAATACGCGAGGCCAAGCCAAGGAAAAGCGATAAGAACGGATGCCCAATTCCGCCATGAGCTTGACGTCAGATTCGTAGCGATGGTAGTGGTCACAGGCAATGTCACCCGTGTGACCGTGTAATACCTTGCCCGGCGTCTTCGAAAACGTGTCCCAAATCGACGGTCCTCTGCCATCTTCTGCAGCGGCCCCTTCGATTTGATAGGACGCGGTCGCAGCGCCCCAGATAAAATCGTCCGGAAACGAACGGTTTTGGCTCATAGATCATCATATCCCCCTTATGCAGGATGGTGGCAAGCAACAGCATGGCCACTCGACAACTCGCGCAACGGTGGCTCCTCGTTTCGACACACGTCGGTCACGAGAGGACAGCGATTGGCGAACGGACAGCCTTTGCGCCCCTCGAGCAGATTCGGTGCACTATTACTCGTCTCAGGCAACGGGCCGCGGTGGCGCGTGCCGGGTGTCGCGGTGAGCAACAGCCTTGTATACGGATGTGTCGGCGCTTTAATCAACTCCGCCGATGGTGCAGTTTCCATGACCTTGCCGCCGTACAAGACCATAATGCGGTTGCCAATATAGCGCGCCGAAGCCAAATCATGCGTGATATACAGGAAAGCTAGATTGAGATCATTGCGCAAATCGTTCATCAATTTCAGAACGCCAGCACGGATCGATACGTCAAGCATGGAAATGGGTTCGTCGGCCACGATGAACTTAGGGTTGACCGCCAACGCGCGGGCGATCGCCACACGCTGCCGCTGACCTCCAGACAACTCGTGCGGAAATTTACGGCGCGTCTCAGCAACCGGTGTCAGACCAACCTTGGTCAGCAGCTCATCAATCTGTTCACTGACGCTGACACCCTTGTTTGCCCGATACTTGCGCACAGGAAACGCCAAGTGCTGTTCAATCGATCGCGTTGGATTTAGCGAACCAAACGGATCCTGAAATACCATCTGCGCTTCCTTGCGGTATTCCTTGATCTCGCGACCACGAATGTGTGTCACGTCGCGTCCACCGACAATAATCGAACCGTCCGCAGGCTCAATCATCCGGACTAATGCCTTGCCAATCGTCGACTTTCCGCTTCCCGATTCACCGACCAAAGAAAGAACCTCACCAGGCCCAATCGAAAAACTGACGCGATCGACAGGGCGAATAAACTGACCCTGGCCAATCGGAAAGTGAACCACCAAGTCCTTGACTTCCAGGAGCGCCGTCCCGGTAGCAGGCGTCTTTGTCGCATTAGACATGGGAGACCAACTCCTTTTCACTGAATAGGTGGCACTCGATCAATTTATCGCCGACAGCCAACTTTTCCGGACGCACGCGCCGACAAATATCCGTCGCATAGGGACAACGAGGATGAAAAGCACACCCGGATGGGAGATCCTGCAAATCAGGCGGGTAGCCACCGATGCCCTGAATCGTAACGTCCTCAGCAGTCAACTCCGGAATCGCCTTCAACAAGCCTTCTGTGTAAGGATGGTGTTTCTCTTGCAGATGCAAAAGATCGCTTGGTGTGACTTCAATAATCCGCCCCGCATACATGATGGCAACCCTGGACGCCAATTCGGCTACAAGGCTGAAGTCGTGACTGACAAACAAAATGGCAAATCCTACTTCTTGCTGAATCTTGCGGATTTCATCAAGAATTGAACGCTGGACCACCACATCGAGAGCTGTTGTCGGTTCGTCCATAATCACGAGCGCAGGGTTAAGTGCAATCGCGATGGCGATGACGACGCGCTGACGCATGCCACCCGAGAGTTCGTGCGGATAACTCTTCAGATGTTTGGGATCAATGCGCACAAGTTCCATTAGCTCCCGGGCGCGGGCCCGTGCCTGTTCCTTCGTCATATCTTTGCGATGAGACAACAGAGCATCCAGAATTTGTGTTTCCACAGTCATCACGGGGTTCAGGGCGCTCATAGCGCTCTGAAAGACCATCGCCATTTTACTCCACCGGAATTGACGCAATTCTTTCTTCGAGAGTTGGTAAACGTCTTGGCCAAGGATCTTCACCCGACCCTTGGTTACCACTGCATCGCCCTTGAGTAAGCGCATGATGGTGTAAGCCATCGTCGATTTGCCAGACCCCGATTCGCCAATGAGCCCTACAATCTCGTTTGGGTAGACTTGCAAGTTGACGTCGTTGACAGCGTGAACAAGTCCGCTGCCTGTGACATACGCGACAGACAGGTCCTCAATCTCCAGAACTGGTTTATTGTCCGCCATCTGTCGACACCCCTTTCGTCTGGCTCTGTTGCAACTCCTTCAGCAACTTCTGCACATCCTTCTTCTTGCGCGACGTACGAAGGCGTGGGTTCGTCACCTGGTCGATACCGAAGTTCATCAACGCAAAACTTGTGCCAAGCAAAGCGATTCCGAGACCTGGCGGTACAAACCACCACCATGCGCCACTGATCATGGCACCGTTTTGGGACGACCAGTACAACATCGTGCCCCAACTGGTGGAAGCCACATTTTCAAAACCGAGATAAGCCAAGCCAGATTCCGCAAGTACAGCAGCAAGACACGCGTACATCACGTTCGACGCGATGACCGATGTCATATTCGGAACAATTTCGAAGAGAATGATGCGAAATGTCGATGCACCCGACAGCCGAGCTGCCGCGATATAGTCTCGACTTGCAATCGTCATCGCCATCGACCGCATCACACGGGCGCCCCACGCCCAACCGGTCAATGCAATGATCAAGCCGTTCATGTACGGCGTCGAATTATTGACGTACGATTCGATGATAATCAGCAGTGCCAAGCCAGGCATGACCAAAAAGATGTTACAGATGGCGTTAAGAATCGAATCGGTCACGCCACCCAGATATCCCGCTGTCACGCCGATGAGCACCGCGATAATCGTACTGAGCACGCCAGCCCCAATGCCGACGATCAGCGTCGCGCGAGTGCCCCAGATAAATTGTGAGAACACATCCTGCCCCAGACTTGTCGTGCCAAAAATATGGCTCGCTGAAGGCGGTTGCAACATGTTGAAGTTCGTCGATGAAGGATTGTATGGCGCTATCAACGGTGCAAATATCGCAATGACGACAAACAATCCAAAGAGAATAACACCGACCAGCGATCTTGGGTTTTTAAAAAACGTCTGCAGCGCGGAGTTTTTACGCTTCGCTTTTTGCTTCGGAGTATTGGCGGTTGTATTGACGGCAACGCTCTGTGTACTCACGACGTTGCACCTCTCCTTCTTACGCGCGGATCCAAACGTCCGTACAACATATCGACGATGAAGTTAATCACCAACGCCGTCACGGCGATAATGAGAAACATGCCTTGGATGAGCGGATAATCCTCACTCGAAACCGCATTCGTCAATCCGTAACCGATACCCGGATAGGAGAACACTTGTTCAATCAAAATCTGACCACCGATAATGGAAGATAGCGCGATCGCGATCGAAGTCAACTGCGGTAGCAGCGCATTGCGTGCAGCGTAGGAAAATATCAAGCGACGCGTTGGCACGCCCTTGGCTTCTGCAAAAACAACATAATCTTCCCCAAGCGTGGTCATCATATTGTTCCGCATGCCGATGATCCATCCGCTGATACTGCCGACGAACACGACGAATGCCGGAAGGATACTGTGATAAATCGCACTCGTAATAAACGGCAAGTTGTATCCTTGCGTCACATCGTCACCGGAACCGTGCGCCATCGGAAACCAATGGTGTATAAACCCAAAGAAGTAAATACAGATGAGTCCCAGCCAGAAGCTTGGAATCGCCTGTCCAAACATCGTGACAATCGGAATGACGTTATCCGCCGTGCCACCGCGGCGCCAAGCGATGAGTATCCCAACCAAGGTACCGACAACAACCGCAATGATGGTGACGACGCCGAGCAAAATGATTGTCCAAGGCAAGCTGTTGGAAATAATGCTAACAACGGAAGTCGGGAAATATTGAAACGAGCTGCCCCAGTGACCTGTCAAAAGATTGCCAAGATACTGGAAGTACTGCTGATACAACGGACCGTTCGACAATCCAAGTTCCTGCTCAATCGCTTTCAGGGCAGATGGATTGATGTTGCCGGCTTGTTTCGCAATCATCGCCTGCGCCGGATTGCCAGGCATCAACCTCGGCAAAATGAAGTTGAGCGTCACGGCAGCCCATAGGGATAAAATTAAGAACCCTAAGCGGTTGAGGAAGTAACGCATGGATCACACCCCTTTTCGAAAGGCGAGAAGACTGTTCGAAAAAGTCCTCTCGCCCGCCTCACAAAATTAATTCTATCCTAGCCGATGCTAAAAGCGGTTACAAACCTTAATTTACCGGCTTTAAACGATCCATGACAATCGCTGCGGATTGATAGTTATACGGCGATGGATCGATCCACAAATTGCTCTGGGTCGAGAATCCCGTGAACTTCGCGTCGTTGTACTCGAACCAGAGTGCGCCGTCCAACAGCGGAATGACAGGCAATTGCTCTGCCGCAACGCGTTCGACCTGATACATATACTGCTTTTGCTGGCTGAGGCTCGAGGTTGCCGCGAACTTGTTGAATATCGCATCCAGGCTCGGATTTTTGTATCCTTCGATATTAAACGAGCCATTCGAATCCAGCATGTCATAATACGTCGTGTATGGGGTCGGCCCTGTGTTAGTCCACGAGATCGCGAGATCAAAGTGTGGTGTCTGACCGGCACCCGGATCAATGGAGTTGTAGTACGCTGTGTATTGATCTTGCTGAACATTGACGTTGATGCCAACCTTTTGCAGTTGCTGCTTGATGAGAAGTGCATCCTCATCCCAATCGCTCCAGCCGGAAACGGTCAACAAATTGAAGGATAGCTCCTGGCCGCCCTTCGCAAAGATGCCATTCTTGTCCTTCTTAAAACCAGCTGCTTCGAGAAGTTTGACGGCCTTGGCGTCGTTGACCGTGAAGGACTTATCGGCAGCAGGCAGGTTCGGATCAAGCCAAGCCTTTTGCGGCGGCAAGACCAAGCTGGTCGGTACGGCTGGCTGTTCGTACCCCGTCTCACCCTTCTGTGACAACGCGTTCCGATCAATAGCCAAACTAATCGCTTCGCGCACGGACAATTGCGCCAACAGCGGATTGCGCAGGTTCGGATACAACTCGACAGGGTTGTTTGGCGGGAAGTAGTAGTGATTGTGCTTCGGATCCGCCGCCACAAACGTCTTCTGAATGTCCGGGATGTTGATACCGGCGTACTGAATCTGACCGCTTGCAAGGGCCAAGTCGGCGCTTGAATTACTAGAAAACGCTGGGTAATTGAGCGTTTTCACAGCGGGCGCTCCACCGTAATACTGCTCATTCGCAGTAAATTTATAGTCTTGTGACGAGAAATAGGAGATTTTAAACGGTCCGGTGCCAATCGCGTTGGCATGTGTGATTTTCGCCTTTGCCGGGTCACCCAACTTGCTCCATTGATGTTGCGGAACGATATACGTCCCACCGAGTACATATTGTTCAGCAAACGGGATATTCGGTGCCTTAAAGTTAAATACGACGGTGTACTTGCCTTGTGCTTTAACGCTTACAAGCTGTTGCCAAATGCCGTTCGTGTCGGCGTCCGGATACTTCTTCAGCGATTCAAATGTAAAGACGACATCATTCGCCGTAAACGGAACGCCATCTGTCCACTTTGCCTTGTTCTGCAACTGAACGGTCAATGTCTTACCACCGTTGCTAAAAGCGAAAGATTTACCGAGCAAATCGAACTGCTTGCCTGTCGTATTGTCAAAGTAGAACATGGTCTCGTAAATGTTGCCAAGCGTTCCATCAACACTGTTTGTTCCCGAAAATGGGTTGAAGTTGTCAGCGAAGCTACCTGTGACATTGGGAGCCACCGTCAAGACAGCGTTACTTGTGCTGGCCGACCCTTGTGAAGCACTCGTCGTAACACTTTGATTTCCGCTTGTCGAAGTAGAATTTGAAGCGTTCGTCGTCGCTGTACCACACCCCGCAACCCCGAGTGCGACAACGACTGCCGAGCCAACGATGCCAAAAATCCGTTTGTTTGACACCATAAGTCCCCCTTTAATGTTGCAACAATTACTGCGCAGAAACACGACTCACCCGAAACCGTTTTCGACGAAGCCGAATCCGCTTTCCTTGACCTCCGGGTGCGCGTAGCTGCACACTCCCGCATTCGCCTTGCATAGAATCGGACAACAAGCGACAACACGGCGATTGGCGAAAACGGTTTCGACACAAACACTAGTGCGGTTCGCCCTAGACAATGGTTATTGTGCATCATTTGTTGTTCATTTTCAAGTGCGAAATTTGGTTGAACGAGTAGAAAAATATAGAACGAGTTCGAAAACGGTTCCGAAAATGGGTAGGTCGATGCCTGTTATGCTCGGAGAAGCCGCAATTGACGCCAAACTTCCGCCATGGCTGCCACGACTGCCGCAACATTCGGTTTCGTCTATCAACATAGTGCCCCGTTTTGTATAATGTCGCTTGTACGACCTATGTCAATGTTAGGAGGCTACTATGACTTCCACGCTCTATCTTCACGACAACTGGCGTTTTTCGGCGGCCAACGAAATCGATTGGCATAACGCTACGGTCCCTGGGTGCATCCACACAGATCTGCAAGCAAACGGCCTCATACCTGATCCGTTCTACGGAACTCATGAGGGCTCGATACAATGGATCGATAAACAAGATTGGCTATATGAAACCGTATTCGATGTGCCTCAGGAGGTGTTGAACGAATCACAAATCGAGATCGTCTTTGAAGGTTTGGATACCTATGCAGAAGTGTTCCTGAATGACACGCTCATTCTCTCGGCCGACAATATGTTTCGGACATGGCGCACAGAAGTCAAGCGCTTCTTAAAAACCCATGGTAACCGGTTACATATCCGCCTTCGTTCGCCGATTAAAGAAGATTTGCCAAAGCTAGAACGCTTAGGGTATGGTCTGCCTGCAACGAATGACCAGTCAGAGCGTGGAGGTTTAGGTGATAAAAAACTGAGTGTATTCAGCCGCAAAGCCCCTTACCATTACGGCTGGGATTGGGGTCCACGCCTTGTGACAAGCGGCATTTGGCGACCTGTCAAACTTGAAGCCTGGTCACAAGCACGCATCACAGATGTCTATATTCACCAATCTAGCGTTACACTTGAGCATGCCATATTAGAAACGAATATTGACATCGATTCCGAAGTAGATGGCCCGGCCCTTCTTCAACTGCATGTGGACGGACGAGTCATCAAGAGACAAGTGTCACTTAGCCAAGGCATGCAGACGTACTCAATCCCTGTGGATATCCAAGATCCTCGGCTTTGGTGGCCACGCGGCTATGGCGAAGCCAACTTATACACATTCCGCGCAGAAGTGTTGATTGCCGGAACGGTAATTGCGAGCCGTACGATGCGTACGGGCCTACGTGATATTCAACTGGTTCAGACGAATGACGAAATGGGCACCTCGTTTTATTTTCAAGTGAACGGTGTCCCTGTGTTCGCCAAGGGAGCCAACCACATTCCAAATGATAGCTTCATCACGGAAGTCGACGAAGAACGCTATCGACATGAAATTGTAACGGCCGCTGAGTCCAACATGAACATGTTGCGAGTATGGGGCGGCGGCGTATACGAAGACGACTGTTTTTACAACTTGTGCGACGAATATGGAATTATGGTCTGGCAAGATTTCATGTTCGCCTGTAGCATGTATCCCGGCGACGAAGCGTTTTTGCGAAATGTGGAACAAGAAGCAGAGGACAACGTCCGGCGACTCCGAAATCATCCGTGCATTGTCCTGTGGTGTGGTAACAACGAGATCGACACCGCTTGGGCACAATACGATGAACAGGGAGGATGGGGTTGGAAACAACAGTACACCTCTACACAGCGGGCAGAAATTTGGTCCGCCTATGAAGCCATTTTCCACCGCCTCTTGCCCGATGTCGTAGCTCGCTTGGCGCCACGAGCCGCATATTGGCCGTCCTCTCCTATGCAAGCACTCACGGGAGATATCAATCAGCATGCCAAGAACGATTCAACACGAGGCGATATTCACTACTGGGGCGTATGGCATGCTGTAGAACCGTTCTCTAACTATAACGTCTACCTTGGCCGTTTCATGAGCGAATACGGATTTCAGTCATTTCCTGAACTGCGCACAGTGCGATCTTACGCTAGCGAAGCTGACATGGAACTGGAATCGGATGTGATGAAATGGCACCAGCGCAGCGGCGATGGCAACCGACTAATTAAAGAGTATATGGACATCTATCTGCCGACACCAAAGGACTTCCCTGCATTTTTAACGATGAGTCAAGTCTTGCAGGCTGAGGCCATCCAAACAGCCATAGAAGCGCACCGCCGCAAGAAACCGTACTGTATGGGCAGTCTGTACTGGCAAATCAATGATTGCTGGCCCGTCGCTTCCTGGTCGAGCATGGATTATTTCGGACGCTGGAAAGCGCTACAGTATTATGCAAAGCGAAGCTTTCGTGACATCGCCATATCCTTAGAAGAAGATGATGAACACATTGCGGTCCAAATCATCTCGGATGGACGCGAAGATCTCGCAGCTACACTACATGTCCAGTTGTTTCAATTTGATGGCCAACAGATTCGCGAGCACACGACACAGGTACACGTCGAAGCTAATCGCGTAATGACTGCGTTTTCGTTGAACAAAAACGACTGGACGGCAGGCTGTTCTCTGCCTGAAATTGTCCTAGTGGCTACACTCGAGAATCAAGGTCACACACTCGATCAAAAATGCCACTACTTCACTTCAGTGAAAGAGTTGCGACTACGCAAGGCAACCATCACTGTTCGACCCGTAAATCCCGACAATGGAATGACCTTCTTGGTAGAAACGAACGTCTTCGCCAAAAGCGTGATGTTAACTGCATCTGTTGAAGGCGTCTTTTCAGACAATTATTTCGATCTCGTTCCGGGGCTGACAAAGACGGTCACATTTTTGCGGCGCGAACCCGGTCAAACTGCTCTCCAGCCTGCGCAACCGGGACTCATTACCGCGTCGTCCATGTGTGATTGGACAGCCGTAGCGCAATGATGTTCATGAAAGCTCTGATGTTCCTATAGTCTCGAACATCGTGCAAGGGTTGCCTTGATGGGCAACCCTTGCGTTATCTTAGGCACTTGGGCGGTATTTTTGCAAAGAGTTTTTTAATGCATCCAATGCGGTTTGCAGTTTGCTATATGCCGATGCCGGCGCACCCTCGCCATTGATAGCATCCTCTATCGTCACGACGGCCTCGGCTTGTTCAAACAGAATGCCGTTTGGAGAATTTGGGGCACTACGGGTACCTAAATCCGTGATGGTCTCCAGTTGTGTGTCGTAACTGACATTGCGATTTTCTGCAATCGTCTTCGAAACTCCGTGATAAATCGTTTCACACACTTGGTAAAGATGCGGATCAACGGAATGTTGATTGGCCGACGGACTGGCAGACTGATTCACTCCGTCACTTGACACCGTTTGGTTCGCTGGCATGGTGTTCGCTGAGTCGGATTGGACTGTGCCACATCCGGCGGTCAGCAGAAATATGCAGCAAAGCGGCCAAACCCATGGTTTTCGCACACCCTATCCCTCCCTTACATGTTCTCCATGAAACATAAAGCCGCCGATTCGCATCTGCGAACCGACGGCACCGTCCATCTGCTTACTTCTTAAAGAAGTCAGCATTCTTTTGGATGAAGTCCTTTTCATCCTCCGGAACGAAATCTTCCTGGAAAATCGCGCTAACCGGACAAACCGGCTCGCACGCAGCGCAATCGATGCACAAATCCGGATCGATATAATATTGATCTGGACCTTCATGGATTGCATCAACCGGACAGGTTTCGACACAATCCGCAGCCTTCTCGCCAATGCAAGGCGAGGTAATGACAAACGGCATTCGTATGATCCTCCTTTGGAGTAAAGTCAGGATGATGTCCTATTAGAGATATACATCAAATGTATAGGAAAACTCAAACGAAATCTTTGTGGCAATTTATTACGAACTGCCTATCGAGTTTTCCACGGAAATAGAAAATACACAATAACGAAAGAATTCAGTGCTCACTTCAGCAATGCCAAAGCATGACGCCTTGCCGTATCCTGGTATTGAGTCAATACAATGGACACATAAAAATTGAGAATGTACAAGATTTCCCACTCGATGCCTTGGCCGTGCTTGACATGTAGCCTATGTGGGCACGATGTCGCCTTTGACCGCAGCGCAACCACGCTCGCCCTTGGTAGACCGGCCAGGCTATCATACCCGCCTCTCCACGTCAAACACTCACTTGGCAATGTGCACCGGCACCTTTCAACCGTTCCTCGAAATATTGGCGTTCGACGTCATCGGACGTCCGATAGCCAACTGCAGGAGCGAGGAATTTTCGGCCGTTCGCGCCATGCGTAATAGCTGCTCCGAGATACACCGAGGACTTTGTACATCTTCTGAACCGGAAATTTGGAGCGGTACTTGTGGAGCCAGGCATACACTACCTTCCGTGAAGATGCACATTTTTTTTTAGAATTTCATTCTCCTCTCGCAATTGGCGATTTTCTCGCTCCAGAGCGCACATCGCTTTCGCGTCCGGTCTCAGGTTCCCGCTTCCAACGAATGGGGTCTTAAGATCTTCGCGATACTTCGCGATCCACCCTTACAAACTCGTCACGAATATCCCGAGATTGCGTGCGATCTCACTTGGCTTCTGGCCTTCCAAAGCGAGTTGAACAGCATGTAGCTTAAAGTCGTTGTGGTACTTTTCTGTCACGTGGCTCACCCCGAATGTACTTATTCTTACATTCTCAATTCGCTGTATCCACTGTTTGTAAATGGCCAGGTTAGAATCGACAATAGTGGCCACTAAAAATCGTCATTGATAGGGGTGATAAAAAAGATCCGCACTCCTCTTGTCGAAAGTTGTAGGTGCGAACAAACAACATAGACAAGATGAAGAGGTGCGGATCTTGCGAGAGACTCTCAAAACTATGATACAGGTTCAGACGTTAAAAAACGAGGGGTTAACCAACAAAGCCATTGGAGAAAGATTGGGAATTCACCGACAGACCGTTGCCAAATATCTGGGTCAGATGCAGCAGGTGCGTCTTCAGGGCCGAGAGATGGATTACACGGCATCCCACCGTGTCCGTCCTAGACTGATTGATCCTTACCTGGAGTACATACGACGGCGGTTGGAGGCTTATCCGGAACTGACGGCCAAGAGATTGTTCAGGGAGATCCGGGACATGGGATTCACTGGGTCAAAGCGGACGGTCCGTCGATACGTTGCTCCGCTTAAAGCAAGGATTCCGGCCCGTGTCTATAAGCCATACGAGACGGAACCGGGAGAACAAGCGCAGGTCGACTGGGGTCATGAAACATGGGAATACAACGGACAGAAGACGAAGATTTACTGCTTTGTGTTCGTCCTATCTCATTCCCGAATGCGATACGTAGAGTACGTGACGTCGTTGGACAGTGTCGTGTTTCTGAATTGCCTGTATCGGGCCTTTGAGTACATCGGCGGTGTGCCAAAGAAGATTCTGTTCGACAACGCGAAGGTCGTGGTTAGCGAGCGCGTGGGGCGCGTGATTCGATTCCAGCCCGACCTGCTGCAGTTCGCAGCGTTAATGCAGTTTCAGCCGGAAGCATGCTGGGTTGAGGACCCGGAAACCAAGGGGAAGGTTGAGTCCACGGTCGGGTACGTTCACCGCGACTTCTACTATGGGCGTGAATTTTCCGATCTGGACAGCGTGAATCAGCAAGTCCGTCAATGGTGCAATGAGGTGAATCGAGAAGTCCACACCACTACTCAGGCCATACCTGTAGAGCGATGGGCCCTGGAAAAGTCGAAACTGACTCCCGTTCCAAGGAAGAGACCTGTCCTGTTTCGGGTGCAGCGAGTCAAAGTGGATAAGGCCAGCCAGTTCACATTTCACCAGAACAAGTACTCCGTCCCCAAAGAGTATGCCCGTCGCTATGTACGACTTGAGATTTATGAACAAGAGTTTCGGGTCATGGCGGATGAAACGGAGATTGGGTGTTGGCCTCGAACGACAGAACGCGGCAAGCAGTTCTTGTGTCCAGAGCACTACGAAGGTCGCTTTAAGGGAGCCAAGCAGTCTGCCCTGGAGAACCAGTTCAGGAACCTGTGCAACCATGCATCTGCTTATCTGCAAGGGTTAACGGAAGCTCGTGGCCATAGCCTTCGCGAGCAGATGCAGCAGATTGTCCAGCTCGCCGACGAGTTTACGCAGGATGAGCTCGATGCAGCGATGGAGCGATCGCTACAATTTGGCAGCTTCGGGTATGGTCCATTGCACCGTATCCTGATGAAGCTGCGTGAAGCACCGGATTCGCTGCCAAAACGGATGACCGCGTCCTCACAGACAGCCATGGTCCCACTCCCGCATGTGGGTGTAGAGACACGGGATCCCAGCTATTATGCCAAACGATTGGGAGGTGCCTTATGGAAGACCTCCTCGATGGGCTGAAACGCCTGAAACTTCGGTATACCAGGGATTGTGTCGATGAGTACTGTCGGATTGCTGCAGCGCGCGACATGAGTTTCTACGACTTCTTGAAAATGATTGTCACAGAAGAAGTAGCAGTTCGCGAAGAAACGCAGCGGACGAAACGGTTGCGTAACGCCAAAATCCCGGCTCACAAAACGCTGGCAGAGTTCGACTTTTCGTTCCAACCCAGCATTCCCAAGCGGGAAATCCTTGAACTGCAGACGTTACGGTTTGTAGAGAATCACGACAACGTGATCCTTTTGGGACCACCCGGCTTGGGGAAAACACACATCGCGACCGCACTTGCATACGAAGCGGCGATTCAAGGTAAGGATGTGCTGTTCACCACCGCCCAAGAGCTCGTAGACAATCTCTACGCCGCATTGGCGGATGGCACCGTAAAGAACAAACTAAGGGCACTGGCGAAGCTGGATCTCGTCGTAATCGACGAGCTTGGATATTTGCCAATGGATGACACGGCAGGAAACCACCTGTTCCAGGTTGTATCCGCGGCTTACGAGCGCCAAAGCCTCATTGTGACGAGCAACCGACCCTTTCAGGAATGGGGAGCGTTGTTCCCCAACCCATCTTTAGCAAGCGCAACGCTGGACAGGCTGTTACACCACGCATTTGTATTTACGTTTTCAGGAGACAGCTACCGAATGAAAGGAGGCACCGCGAGTCTCTAATCTCCCACGCCAAGTGATGATTTTAGTTGGCCATTTTAGACGAAAACAAATTGGCCATTGACAACTGTTTTAACCTAACACCGATTGACTACACAAAAGAGGCTGTTCCAAGCACTTGAGGGGGGGCAGCCTCTTTCATACGTTCAAAATCGGTTGCGGCACGAATGCAATGTACGATTGATTTGACGTTTACATAGACAGAAATTTGGTTTATGGTCATTTATATCTAACCGTGTTGATTTAACTGACAATCTTGTTGAAAGGAGAAACCATCTTTGTCCAACTTCGAAAGAGAGATGCTTCATCAGGCCGTTAGAAAACAAATTGAACTTCGCGACAAGTGGGGAGACGAAATTTTGGACAGAACTCCTCCCGTGCTCTGGTTTGGAAACACCCACTCATCCAAAAAGAAGATAGTCACAATCGGGGCGAATCCGTCTCGGGAAGAATTTCTTGCGATGAATAAAGAAGAGGCTCTGAAAGTGTTAGCAGACACCCATGACCAGACCCAGCTCAAATACCTAGAACCACCTAGGAATCGTTTCAGAGTACTAGATAAGACAGAATCCCTGCAAGACATTCTTCAGAACCAAAGGCTTTCGACAGAAATCTTGGACAGCTACAACAAGTACTTTCAGAAAAATCCTTACGAAGAGTGGTTTGGAAAAAAGGCCGATCCATACCGCGTGGAACGGTTAATACGGAGCCTAAACGGATCCTACTACGAGATCGCAGATGTGCAATATACAAGCATCCATCTAGATTTGTTCCCATTCGTCACGGTGAGTGACTATAACACGGTTAAAGATTTACCACAACGAGATCTGTTTCAAAATCAATGGGCACAGAACTTTCTTAGTGCTTTGATAGAGTACGTATCACCCGAACTCATCATCGTATTCGGCAGTGGTAACTTTACCGAATTTAAAAAGCTGTTTTTCGCACATCTTCGAAAACTATCCTCCGAACTTAAGTTCGAGTATCAAAAGGAGAACGGTCAATCCGTAAGCGCGAGGTACGAAATCATGTCCTATCAAGGGAAAACCAACTTGGTTGGGATTTCCACGAACCTGGGCAATCCGACGGGATTCACCAAGCAAGCGTTGGATGCGCTAGGTAACCAAATCCTTCGAGATTTGCACAGATGACGATGCGTAGACCAACCGAATTGGAAAAGTTCCATTAGACCAAATAAGCAATCGATAGACCCTATGACGGCATGTTCGGCTTTGTCCCTTGCAGGCGGAAAGGCATGTTCCGTACTTTCGAAACCCGACTACCCGTTCCATCCTGGCGTACATATTTATGAAACGTAGATGACAGAGAAAATGAGTTGTAAGGTCAGCTAGATTTTTCAAAAATCAGCAGATCCAATGAGAGCATGGCAAGGATGAAGCACAAAATGGTATTTGCTGTGGTGATCTTTCATCGCTACGTTAAAGGAGTGAGGCAGAATGTGTCTGGTACGAAAAATAGGGCTCGATTGCTTCTATCCAATCACATATTTCACAAGAAGACTGATGAACAGCACCCACTTTCACTAAATGAACTTAAGGATCGGCTATGATTTTTGGACTCCCATACAATCGACGAGATCGCAGGAACAGCTCATGAAAGCGACGAATCCGTCGCTTTCTGCGCTTGGAGCAAAGACTCTTTCCGGCCGTTCGCGCCACGCGTAATAGCCGCTCCGAGATACACAGAGGACTTTGCACATTTTCTAAACCGGAAATTCGGAGCGGTGCTCGTGGATCCAGGCATACACTACTTGCGGACGTTGGTGAAGATGCGCATGCCCTTTTTGGGATTTCATTCTCCTCTCGCAATTGGCGATTCTCTCGCTCCAGATCGCGCATCGCTTTCGCTTCCGGTCTCAGGTTCGCGCTTCCGACGAATGGGGTCTCAGGATTTTCGCGATGCTTCGCGATCCACCCATACTAACTCTTCACGAATATCTCGAGATCGCGTGCGATCTCACTTGGCTTCTGGCCTTCCAAAGCGAGTTGAACAGCAGTAGCTTAAAGTCGTTGTCGTACTTTTGTGTCACGTGGCTCACCTCAAATCGACTTATTCTTACATTCTCGATTCGCTGTGTCCGCTGTTTTAACCTAACACCACATTTCCTAATGCGTTCCGGCATCTCCATTGCCTTCGCCCATGCACACGGGGCTCGGCTCCCCCCTGTTCCCTCTTGCAAGGCGTTCTTGACGACACGGCAGGATTCACTTCAGGTTGCAGCCTGGTATCTTGCTCGCTCTTTCTCTGACAGGTACTTTCGTCGATCCCGCTTCCACGCACAGATTTCGCTGTACGCTGGCATCCTAGCTACTCAGATGTCTTGATACTTTCCGACGTCAGACTTTCACCGCCTAGCTAGCGCCCATGCCGGGTGCGCCAAAAAAATTGCCGTCGCAATCCGCAACGGCAACGATTTGGGGTGATCTTGCATGAAACGCCGGGATTGGCTCCCTGCTCAACCATACGATACAGAGTCTGTGTAAAAAAGCCGTGATTGTATTGTAAATCTATTGTTTACGCTGTGATATCAGCAGTCCTCCTCAATTCGGCAACCCGAGGCATGACTTGCTCCGCAAACCGTCTCATTTCTTCCAACTGTGGTGAACATTGAAGCAGTAACAGATCCAATCCAACCCGTTCATACTCGACAATGCGGTGGGCGATCATGTCTGGCGTACCAATGAGCTGTGGCCGCAAACCACGGTTGGACACCGAATAATCGTAGAGACGAATCTGTTGCTCAAGTTGCGACATTTGAACAAAGTCTTCCATGCTGGCATACGCATCACCTGGACGCAGAGTGGTGATCCTCTCCAACTCGGCTTGTGCTTCTTCGAGTGTATCTCGACAAATGACATAGGCAGCCATACCAAACGACGCAAGCGGTGGCAACCCTTTGCGCTCACGACGTTCCCGCATGTCTGAAATTTTTTGCGCAACTTCCTCAACCGTACCACCATGCATGACATAGGCGTCACATAAAGAGGCAATCATATCCTTGCCTGCTTCACTTTCGCCTCCCGCATAGAGACGAGGATAGGGTTGTTGCAAGGGCTTCGGCTGCAAACGCGCATTTTGGATTCGATAGCGCTCACCTTCATACGTAAACGAATCCTGCGTCCACATGCCTTTCATGACCTCGAGAAATTCCCGCGTGCGGGCGTAGCGATCGTCATGTTCGGTGAAAATGCCACCGTATTGGCGAGCCTCCTCCGCCCACCACGCCGACACGACGTTTAAAGTAAAGCGTCCCTTGCTGAGTTGATCGATATTTGCAGCCATCTTCGCAGCTACCGCAGGATTGTGATACGCGGGGCGAATCGCCGTCATGATCTCAAGTTTCTCTGTGACGGCCGCGATCGCGCTGGCTGTCGTCCACGCCTCTAGACTTGGCTCCTGCGGGCCTTTGATGTCATTGAGATAAAGTTCCGCAATCAAGGTCACGTCATAACCCATGCGCTCAGCCTGGACTGCAACATGCTTGGCATATTCAAAGGTCGGCGGCATCGACTCGTCGTCGACATTACGTAGCCACCCCCCAAAAATCGGCAACCAAAATCCATATCTCACCTCATTGGAACCTCCTCGTGTGGCATCGGCATGCCTTTTAAGTTGTCTAGCTCCGACTTTAAGAATGTGGCGACTTCAAGCATACCGAAGATACCTGCCCGCGCTTCTGCGTCGCTGTTGTAATTGGTATTGGTGTTAATGTCATAGGTGTAAACACGCCCATTGCGGTCGCGGATCGACTCAATGCCGGCGACAAGAATCCCGTTTTCCGCCAGCATGCGCTCGTACGATTCGATCCACTCGTGTGGATGCCCCTCAACAATCTCAAATTTCGGGCGCGTACCGCCTTCCCCAACAGGGCAGAACATGTCCCCAATTTGACATGCGTCAGCAGGGCACAGTTCAAAGCCTTCCGATGTGTCCACGCGCACGGCATATAAAAATTTGCCACCGACAAATTCGCACCGCGTGATGGTTGCATCAGGAGATTCAATGTACTCCTGAACAATCCAAACGCCGTCGACTGGCGCGTCATACTCTCCCTTCGCGAGCATGGATGCAAGGCTTGCGGTATCGCGAAACAGTTGCACCCCTAGCCCCTTGCCGGCGCGATTGTGCTTTACAATGAACGGAATCCCAGCAAACGCCTGTGCTGCCGCCATTAATTGCTCTTCTCCCACGGCAATGCTGGTCCGAGGTGAGGGTATGCCGGCGCGCCAGAGCGCCATTGCCTGGTGGGCTTTGCTCACCTCAATTTGAAGTGCCTGACTGCCATTAATTACGCGTCGGCCATGACTCTCTAACCAAGCTAGAACACTCGACGTATACTCAACCGCATAACGGTGATCACGCGTATGTGAAGACGCACTCATGCGACTATAGAACACGCCTTCCGGCGGAACACTCGACAAGTCCAAGTGTCCCTGTGCCAAATCCCATGTTTCATACGGAACCGATAGTTCGTCGAGGCGCCGCGTCAAATGAATGGTCCACTCTGGGTTCTCATGTAAAATATATACTTTTCTCAAATAAGCGCACCTCCACAAAGACCAATGAAACTAGTATAGCAAAATCGTTTTTGACAAACATGCGATTTGCTTATATGAGTGGATTCGGAAGTGCCCCCCATGTCTTCCAACGACGCCCCGACATCGTCACACTTTCGACAAAAAGCGAGGCACGATGTCCGTGCCATAATGCCCGTCCATACGCTACTCTATAGTCAACGGTATGATCTTTTCAGATATGCCCCACGCAAGAGCCACGCTGCATAAGCCGTGGCTCTTGTGTTTTTTCATCCCCTTCACAAAGGCTCCTTGTTCATTTCAGCAAAATTCAATGAAAACCTCACACACCTTTAACAATCCCCATGTATCGTAGGGACGACAGATAGAACCAATATGGAAACACAATGGATTGCGCGATTGGGGAGGATTTTGCATGGGAAAATCCATGTCTGTTCGCAACTTGAACGCATGGTATGGGACACAACACGCATTAAAGAACATCAATATAGAGTTGGCAGCTAAAATGGCGACGGCGATTATTGGTCCATCCGGTTGTGGCAAATCGACCTTCATCCGATGCCTAAACCGGATGCATGAAACATCTCCGTACGCTAAGGTCGAGGGAGATATCCTGCTTGGTGGAGACGACTTGTGTGATCTCGATCCTGTAGATGTCCGACGCGTGGTTGGTATGGTATTTCAAAAACCCAACCCCTTTCCGACCATGTCCATCTTCGACAACATCGCAATCGGCTTGCGCCTGGGCGGAATCCGTAAGCCAACGGAACTGCGCGAACGCGTGGAACGCTCTTTGCGTATGGCCGCGCTCTGGGATGAGGTCAAGGATCGGCTTAACAAACCGGCAACAGCTCTTTCCGGAGGTCAGCAGCAGCGCCTGTGCATTGCACGTGCGCTCGCTGTCGAACCGGATGTACTCCTTATGGACGAACCGGCATCTGCGCTCGATCCGATCTCTACCATGCGCATTGAAGAGTTGGTCGAACAACTAAAGGCCGACTATACCGTCGTGATCGTCACCCATAACATGCAACAGGCTGCGCGCATTGCCGATCGGACCGCTTTCTTTCTGAATGGCGAACTGATCGAGTTCGGCGAAACGTCGACCCTTTTTACAAAACCGCACGACAAGCGAACCGAAGATTACATCACTGGTCGTTTTGGATGATGGACAAAGGAGAATGATGATGCAGCAGAGACAAGCGTTCGATATCGCGTTAAAAGAATTGAAATGGAAGCTTCTGCGCATGGGTGGCGACATCCAGGAAGCCATTCGGCGAGCGATTGCCGCCTTGGAAACACAGGATGTAGCCATGGCACAAGCGGTGGTCAATGGCGATCGCAACATCAATGCGCAGGACCACGAAATCGAGGATCTGTGTATTCGCCTGATCGCGACACAACAGCCTGTCGCGGGTGACCTCAGGCGGATTGTCGCCGGCATGCGCCTCGCGATGGATCTCGAGCGTATGGGCGATCTCGCTGTTGATATCGCCAAATCGGTACTGCGCATGGGTATCGCACCCTCTGCCCAAGCGTGGAAAGACATTGGAGCGATGGCAAAGATGGTGGATGCGATGATCGCCGAAGCCTTGAACGCCTATGTAAACAGTGACGTCGAGGCTGCCAAGCGGTTAGCTCAGATGGACGACGAGATCGACCACCACTACCGTCGTTTGGTGGAACAGCTGTTTAACCGTCCTGATGGCGAAAGCACAACAGCTCCACAGGCTATGGCTACTGCGTTCTGTGGTCGTTATCTAGAGCGAATTGGGGATCATATAACCAACATCGGAGAGAGCGTGATTTACATCATTTCTGGGGAGCGCTCGGATTTAAACTGACCTTCACGATGCAGGGTGACGCTTGTTCGACACCGAGTATGCTCGTTCGTCAGGATTCGCGAATATTGTGACATAAGCTTCACAAAACTTTTTCGAAAGCAACGGTTGAACAGTCCTGTTCGGTGTTACACTGATGCTATCGGATGCCTGACAGGAGGAGCGTGTGCTGTGAAGCCAGACAAGATGAGCAAAGATCCGATTCAAACGCTGTACCGTGTGGTTCATTACGTAGAGCGGACCGCTTTAGCGCTCTCTGTTCTACTGTTGACGGGTACAGCCGGTTACTTAACCATTCACGCTTGGGCATAGTCCTAAACTTCGAATCATTTTATACGACAAGCCGCAGGGATTCCCCAGCGGCTTGTCTTGTCATGGCACTCTTTCCATAACTGCCGTCATCCGTAATAGCTTCACAGTATCACATCCGACGGGCTCCAATATAATGTCCACCCCAATATGGGTCTGCCAAGCTATCGATTTGAACCGCGGAACCTGCTGCATTCACGAACTGATTGTTTCCGATGTATACGCCATCGTGCGAAGCACCGCTTCCGTATGTATCGAAAAATACGACATCACCTGGTTGTAAGTTACTTTGCGTAACCGGTGTACCTGCGTCGAATTGTCCATAACTGGTCCGAGGAAGCGAGATACCGAAGTGGGCAAATACGTACTGAACGAGCCCCGAGCAGTCAAACCCGGCTGGCGACGTACCACCCCACGCATACGGCGCACCCAGAAGCGTTTTCGCATAGTCTGCGATGGTAAAACCGAGGGCACTTTCCGCAAGCGATAAATCTGAGCCATCCGGATTGCTCGAACGGCTGCTTAAAACGGAAATCTTAGCGGTCGATTTCGAAACCGTCAAATGCTCGCCAGGATGGATGACGCTTGTACTCCGCAGGCCATTCCATGCTTCCAGGCTTTGCACCGTAACGTGAAACTTTTGACTGATACTCCAGAGCGAATCGCCCGATTGCACCGTATAGGTGCTAGCGGATGAAGGCTTCGCGGCAGCAACTGAATCCGCTTTCACCTCGCTACCCCTGCCAACGCTTTGAGAACTCCCAATCCATAGTACTTGACCAGGATGAATAAGGTCGGAACTCAAATGGTTTGCAGATTTCAGAGCACTGACAGTCGTGTGATACTTCTGCGCGATACTGTAGAGGCTATCGCCATTGTGCACGGTGTATCGAGTGGTTTCGGCAAACACTGTTGTCAGGGTAATCCCCATCGTCGCAGCGGTCGAAAGACCCATCAGGAACGAAAAACGCACCAGGCAAAGCCCCTTTTCAATATTTTTTGTTGTTCACTAGCTTCATTATAAACTGGAATTCTTGTCGAGTTCAATCATAAGCTCGTAGATTTGGACTGACTGTGGCGAATTAGGCAATTTTCAAGCAAAGTTTTTCCTGTTCCCCAGCGATTTTACGCAGCGAGAACCATCATATACAATGATAGCGAGGACAGTATTGGAGCCAATGAAAGGGGCTTTGGCATGACCATCGATGCTGCAGATTTTCGCAAAGCTTTAGCACGTTTCGCCAGCGGCGTCACCGTCATTACCATGGCGGTTGATGGCGAGATGTCAGGCATTACCGTTTCCGCGTTTTCGTCACTTTCTTTGCATCCCCCGCTAATCTTAGCGTGCATTGATAAAACGGCCAATGCCCTTCCCTTTGCTCGCAAAAGTAAAGCGTTTGCGGTCAATATTCTCGCAAGTGATCAGAGTCATCTTTCCAATCAATTTGCCAGTAAAATGTCGGATAAGTTTCAAGGAGTGGACTATTTCATTGGTGAGCTCGGGCAGCCGATTCTTGAAGGGGTTCAGGCATATTTGGTATGCCAATTGCGCGAGGAATTGGATGGGGGAGATCACGTTATTTTAATTGGTGAGGTCGAGGCTGCATCGGTTGACTCGAGCCGTCAGCCGCTGCTCTATTACAGCAGCCATTACGGCTCTTTTCATCCATTTGAATCGTGATAAGCCCGTGCACGCCCGGCCTTCACTTCACTACAGTTCCGGTTTCATCTCCACAGAAAGACTTCCACGCATCAACAATGCGATATGCCGCCGTCCAGGCGGCGGCTGGTCGCCCGTTTTCCCGAGCTCGTCGGGCCAATTGAGCAATCACCTCATCGGACAGGATGGCCAACGTTGCTTCAAGCTCTCGCAAGCTGTGCACAATCAAACCTGCCCCCATGCGAGCCACACAATTCGCATTTTCGCGCTCTTGACCAGGAAGTGGCCTGAAGAAGACCATTGGCACTCCGCATGCCAAGCATTCGGCAACGGTCACACCACCGGCCTTCGTCATGACAAAATCCGCTTGCTGCAGATAGGCAGCCAATTGTTCCGTGAAGCCAACTGGCACAATCCGCTCAGCTACACACCGGGCCTCTGCAAACGATCTGACCTGTGCAAACATCCTTTGGTTGCGGCCGCACAAGACATAGATAGTGTGGCTCGGAAAGCGCCCTACAAGTCGATCCAAAACATCCTGAAACTGCGGGAAAACGCCACGACCGCCCGTCAATACTACGATACTTCGCCCACTTTGCTTCATCAACGCACATGCCGAAAACTGCCGTCTGATGGGTATCCCCGCGACCACCACAGCCTTGTCCTGGGTAAAACGAGCACTTTCGTCAACTGCGCGCTCCGCGGGCAAGATATACAGATCGACACCCTTGTGAAACCAACGGCTGTGCACGGAAAAATCAGTCAGCACCACGGCAACAAAAGGTCGAATCCCTTTTGGCATGCGAGCCAACGCGTGATCGGGAAACAACTGTACGACAATATCAGGACGATGTTCTTGGAGGGCCCGCCAAGCTGCCTTTCGCGAGAAACGCGCAAGTAGCGACCACAATGGATTGGTGGTCGCCAAATTGCGCGTCCAGTCATAGCTCACACCATACAACCCAGGAAAATACCTGGTACTCCATTCGAACACCCGTTCATTGAACCATGCCACAAAACGATTCGTTGTCCGAAACGTATCGATCATCTCGACGTCTGCTCCGAATTCTTGGGCAAGTACCTCGCTGATCGCCTTCCCAACCTGAACGTGTCCGTCTCCAAATGAGCCATACAATAATATACACTTCATGATTCCAGCGGTACGGCCTGCTCGTTATCCACGGACAGTTCGGCGGTCTTGGCGTGCGACACTGCGTTCCCTTCGCCAAACATCTCGATAATCTTTGCCTTGGATGCGACGACTAATTTCGGTTGCAAGACATCGTGATGCGTTTCGATGATATGGTTTGCATCGGGATTCAACATCTTCAAGACATTCGTCAAATGCCATGTGGTCAACGACTTGGCAATGCCGTTCGGCAGCGGATAGGTGTGAAAGCCGAATCGCTCGATCCCGCGATGAATCATGGTCACCCCGTAGAGTACCTGGGCGTCGGCAAACCGCTCGCGTTGCACGGCACGGGCAAGAGCCGGCATGGAAATACGCGCCTGGCGAAGCAGTTGTACCATGGCACGAACGACATTCCCATCTTCGCGCAACGCGCGTTCTACCATGTCGTTGTTGACATGGAGTTCTACGACGCGGTCCCCCGGATTCACGCGAATGCCATCGACTTCAAAGCCACGTCCAAGATATCGGCGTTTGGCAACGAAGAACAGATGCTCCGTTCCTGGCTCCAAATCTTCCAGGCGAAACGCACGATGAAATAGCGACTCCCACACATCAAACACCGCTCGCAGCGCCCGACTCGGCATAGCTCTCCCTCCCTACACACATTCCGAGGCCAGTGCAAAATCGCACCCGCGCTCGCGGACCGCTTGAACGATCTCGGGAATCGCCGCAATCACTTGCAACGGAGCCCCTCGCTCTGCACCGTACGACCAATCGCTGTCGTGCAGCACGATGACCGCTCGGTCCGATAACTTGTCACTCACCCTTCGCACCAACTCCCCTGGTTCTGTGCGGCGCCAATCGCCAACCATCACGGACCATAGCAACATATGCATGTCGTGGCGCGGCAAAAAGAACAATGTCGCCAAATTGCAAGCACCCCACGTCGGCCGGTAGACGTTTGCCAGTACGCCAAAACGCTGTTGCAAGATACGACTGGCGCCAATGGACTGGCGATACGTCAAAACCGGGTGCAAAAACGGAACGAACAGATGCCGCTCGCCGTGTACCTGCACTTCGTGTCCTTCCGCCTTCATCCGTTCGACGATTTCAGGATATTTCAGCGCGTGATCGACAATCACAAAAAACGTTGCCCGCACACCACACGACTTCAATACGTCGAGCAGTTGCGGCGTGTACTCGGGATGCGGCCCATCGTCAAACGTCAAGGCCACTTTACCCGGTTTGTTCGTGTACCGCCTGCTGCTTAAATGAAACACGCGCGTCCAAAGTACAGGCACCCCACAGTACGCGACGAGGATGCAAAATACAATGAGACCAATCAGCCAGCCAATCACACGCGGTCTCCTCTCACGTCGGCAGCAATTCCGGCGGGTACGCTGCCCTCATGGCTGGCGACGTTTGCCGTCCCGTTGCAAACAGCATAATCTTCTCAGCGATCCGCGCGGCCGCGCCGCAGGTCGGCATGTGTTCCGACGCCATACGCATCCGTTCCAGGATTTCAGGGTGCTGCTTTACTTCCAGTAAGAATTGCTGAGCTTCACGCGCCGTGCGAACACAAACTGCAACTCCCGCCTTTTCAGCGAAGCGAGCGTTCGCCTCTTCCTGTCCCGGTATCGGCCTGAATAGCAACATCGGCAACCGCATGGTGATGGCCTCTGTCAACGTTAAGCCACCGGGCTTTGAGACAATCAAATCGGCCGCCGCCATGAAGCGGTCGATCTCGCTCGTGAAACCGTAGACATGCACCCGATCGCTCGCCAGTGCCGAGAAGCGTTTCTCCATACGACGGTTCTGACCGCAGATAATAATGTACTGCATGCCCGATTCTGGGATAAACGATTCCCAGAGCGGCGGATCGGCCAAGATACCGCTACCGCCTCCCATTAAGAGCACAATCGGCAGGTCTTCGCGAAATCCCATTTCGCGGACCAACTGGGATCGGTGTGACAACAGCCGCATCACGTTCTCAGCTTGAAACTTGCGACGCAACGGGATCCCCACAACGTCGATCGCGCTGTCTGGCACGCCATACGATACAAGATCCCGCTTGACCTCGTCCGTAGCGACGAAGAAGTGATCTGCGTGATCGTGATACCACTGGCGATGGGCTGTGTAGTCCGTGACAATCGCGATATTAGGTATGCCAATTTGCCCGGTGCGGCGCAATTCACCGACGACTCCCATCGGCGTTGGAAACGTGCTGGCTATCGCGTCCGGTTGGTAGTACTGGATATACTCCTGCATCCGCTCAATGCCTAAATGATTCACGTAGCGCTGGAGGGCCGAGTCCGGATCAATCCGAGACATCGACTTGTAGAACAAGCCGTACAAACTTGGCGCCTTTTGCACTCCTTGAATCAAACTAAACTTGGCGAACGAACGCAACGCCGGATTCAGCAGGCTGACGTAGTCAACCACTTCGACCTGTGCGTCTCTTTCTTTCAACGCCTCCTGCACGGCGTACGCAGCCTGGTTATGCCCGGAACCAAAGGACGCGGTCATCAGCAAAACGCGACGCATTGGTCTCGCCCCCTCAAGTCTTCCACGTCTCTTATTCTAAACTTGATATTTCTTGCGGACAACTCAAATTCCCGGCGCCAGCGAAATCGCAAGGCGCAGATAAAGGAAAAAGCGGAGAGCATTCGTTCCACTTCTCTCCGCTTATCCTATTCAGTTGACAACCCCTCTAGCCAACCCATTTCTTGTTTAATGACGCCCTTGCAACCGATTCGTGGTGCGCCAGACCAAACCACGGACGACCAACTGGATGATGAGGATGACGACGAGCAAGACGAAAGCCGCTGCATAGGCGAGATCGCGCGCAGCCGGATATGGCTGGTCCAAGTAGGTGTAGGCTACGTATGTCAAGTAGCCGACCTGGGCATGGGTGAGCTGCAAACTGGGGTTGTTGGCGTTCCATCCAGCTGTGTATAACAGCGGTGCGGTTTCCCCAAGGCCGATGGCGATGGCAAGCAATAGCCCCGTGGCGATGCCACCTGCGGCCGGCCGCCAGATGGCTTGCAGAATCGCCTGCGACCGCGTCATGCCCAAGGCCCATGCAGCCTCGCGTTGCATATGTGGGACCTGCTGCAAGCTGGTATCCGTGGTGCGCAAAATATAGGGCAACATGATAAGCGTCAAGGCAATACCGCCAGCAAGCGCGGAAAACCCCCAGTGAAACTGCAACACAAGAAGCAAATACCCAAAATAGCCGATCACGATGGACGGCACGCCGGAGAGGACCTCAGCCAAGAAACGAATGGCTGCGGCGGTGCGTCGCCCAGCAAATTCTGATGTATACACCCCGCCAAGAATACCGAGGGGCGCCGCAAAGAGCACGGCGATGAGAACCAATTCAAATGTTCCCAAGAGTGCGTTCTCCAATCCGCCCGCCACCCCTTGCGTCGGAGTGAACAGCATAGCGAAGTGAAACGAACGAACACCACGCCAAACAATAGAAACCAGCAAATCAAAGAGGCCAAATAGAACGAGCGCTGCAGCCAGCCAGGCAATCGACCAGCCAAGATACGAGAACGCATTACGCCGACGCCTTCGCTTCATTTTGCCACACCTTCCTTCCTCCGGCCGTGACGTGGGCGAACCAACCAGCGTGCAAGCAAATTGGTCGCCAAAGTGATAACGAGCAGAACTAGAGCAAGTTCCGACAACGCATGCACGGCCATGCCGGATGCATCTGTCTGTGCACTATCCAGCTGATCCGCAATAAAAGCCGCCATGGTTGAGATTGGACTGTACAAGTTGCTCGGGAGAATATTCATCGCATTCCCGCTCACCATGAGAACAGCCATCGTCTCTCCCATTGCCCTTCCCCAGCCCAGCGCGATCGCGCCGACCAATCCATCTCGTACATAAGGCAACGAAATATATCGCACGACCTCCCAGGTCGTCATGCCGACACCGAGGCCGCCTTCCCGCGCAAGCAACGGCACTTGCAACAACAGATCGCGCGCGGTTGCGGTGATGATGGGCACAATCATCATGGCAAGGACGATCCCGCTTGCGAGAAGCCCATAGCCACTTCCCACTTGCCCTCCAAAAAACGGAATACAGCCAAGTACATGTCGCAGAAATGGTGCCAGATGAGCACTGATCCAGGGCACCAAGACCAAAATACCCCACAGCCCAATCACGACGCTTGGAATACCTGCCAGCAGTTCGACGAGAATGCTCAATATCCAAGCGATTGCGCCACGGACGCGGTAGGCTAGAATCACAGCCGTGAGAATTGCAATTGGCACCGCGATGACGAGCGCGATTGCCGAAGATAAAAGCGTCCCAACGATGAATACTAGTCCCCCGTAGGAAGCTCCTACAGGCGCCGTGACACCGTTCTTCTTGACCATCGCGCCATACAAATTGCCAAGATCCCACCGTGTATGTGTAAGGAAACTCCAACCCATGAAGTGCATAACGGGGATTGATTGGTACACGACGATACCCGCGATAAGCAACAAAAAGATAGCGGGGCTGCTGGCACAAAAACCAGCAACCACGCGAAAGACATAGTCGGCCACCTTGGCCGTACGCGATACGTTACGCATGTATTGGGCCCCCACAACTTCCATCAGCCTGTGATCTGTGCAATCTGCGCCTGGCTTTTGGTATAGATATCGGCCGGCAGCGGCAAGAAGTGGACGGGTGTCAGGTAAGATGCTGCATTGCCTTTTCCGGGATCGATAGCCCATTTGAGAAACGCTTGTAACGCGTGGGCCGTCGTTGTTGATGGCTGTGTCTTTTTGACAATCAAGTATTCAAAATTGATGATGGGATACGAGCTCGCTCCTGGTTCGTCAATCAGCGAGACTCGCTCGTCGCTTGGCACCTGCTTCACGGCTGCAGCGGCGGCTTGGATATTTTGCGTCGTCGGTAGCACAAACTGTCCAGCGCGGTTTTGCAGTGCTGCATAATGAAGCCCCGCTTGCACGGCCTTGTCCAACCAGCTGATGCCGACGTAGCCAATGGCATACTTGGTTTTACTCAGAGCAGCGACGACACCGTCATTGCCCTTTGCGCCAATGGCCGAAGATAGCCCTGGCCACGAAATGGACGTGCCATAGCCATATTGCTGGCTCCAGCTTGCACTACCATGGCTGAGGTACTGCGTGAACAAGAAGGTATCGCCAGATCCGTCTGAGCGATAGACCGGCTTAATCAACTGATGTGGCAGGGATATGCCTGGATTTAAAGCTCGAATCGCCTTGTCGTCCCAATAGGTGACTTTCCCTTCATAAATCTGGGCAAGCACTGCACCGTTGAGATGGAGATGACCTTTGAGGCCTGGCAGGTTATACATCACCTGCTGTGCTGAAATGGCCACTGGAATGTTCAACATGCCGGGCGTTTGCGCCATTTGTGCGTCCGCCATGTATGCGTCCGAAGCACCAATGTCTACCGTCCCGGCCGTAGCATCGGAAATCCCAGTCCCACTGCCGGTAGAAGCCGCGGTCATCTGCACGTTCGGCTGCACCTTGTGATACGCTGGAATCCACTCGGTATTAAACAGGGGATACAGTAACGAGGAACCTGTTTCCGTAAGTGAGATACTGCCTGCAGTCTTCGCGGCACCTGAGGCTGTCGCATTCTGTCCCGGCTGCGCACTGGCGTTGGTGGCGTTATTTGTCGAGTTCCCCGTGCCGCACCCAGAAACCGCAAGCAATGCGGTGAGTACGGCGGCACCTGCGAACCATTTCGTATGATGTAAGATCACAAAGATCGTCCTCCCTTAGGTCAATTGTGTGCGTAAGCATGGCCAACGACTCAAAGGATAGCAACGCTCTGTGAACTTGCGGTGGAAGGTTCGTTAAAGGATCGTGAAATTCGACAACTTTCGTCTTTACAATCTACAACAACTCTTCGCCAGGGTCCGATTGACGTTCCAATTTCAGAAGCTTGGCCACCCACCCTGTCGACGTCGCCTGCAACAAAATCGTCGACAAAATCGCTAGAAAGGTGACTGCCATGAGGTCGCGCGCATGCGGTACACCAGCGGCAGCGGCTGATGTGGCCAACGCGGCCGGGATCACGCCAGTCTCACGTACCCACATCATCAAGATGATCTCCCGCGCGGACCATTTCGCAAAGCGGTCGCCCGGTACACATGCGAGCACCGTAAGCGGGCGTGCGATGAACATCAGAGTGGCCGCGATCGCAAGACCAACTCCCAGATCGCGCCCCAACGCCGAAAATTGCACTTGTGCGCCAAGTAGCGTAAAGATCAGCATGCGCAGCAATGCCGTCGGCAATGCAACATGTGCCAACTCAGCGAATTGAACCTGCGATCGCGCCATCCCGAACACGCCTGGGCTGCCAAATATTGCACCACTCGCGAACGCGCTCATGAGACCACTGCCGCCAAGATCAACTGCGAGAGCATAACTCCCAAGCGCGATGGCGATGGCCACGACGCTCGTGTGCAGCCGCAGCCAGGGGGGGCCGTTCTCCGATGTCAGCCATGCTCCAAAGAAGCCAAAAACAGTCCCCATGGCAAGACCAATGCCGGCTTCTCTGCCAAACATGGCAAACGCAGACGCCAGGTGCAGGGACTGTTGCGCCTTGACCGATGTGAGCACGACGGCAAACAAGACCGAGGCTGTCGCGTCGTTGACCGCGCTCTCCGCCTCGAGTGCCTGCTGTAAGCGTTGGCGAATAGGTGTCCGTGCAAAGACAGGAATCAATGTCGCTGGATCTGTCGAGGCGATAATCGAACCAAGTAGTAGACACCAGAGAAATGAAAAGTGAAACAACCACATTGCGATCAAGGCGACGGCAAGTGCCGTGATGAGCACACCGAGGGTAGCCAACAGACTGATGGTCAACGCCGCTCGGCGCAGAAGCCTCAGATTCATCTGGCATCCGCCCTCGAATAACAACAGCGCTGCCCCAGTATACACCGCAAACTGACTCGCCCCGGAGCCACCTGCCACGTGCAGCACGCGCAAACCTGCCGGTCCAAGGGCTATGCCAAGAACGACAAATGCCGCCACATCGGGAATGCGCGGCCGTTCCGTAAGCCTGCTGATGACGGCGCCAAGTAAGCCGACGAGGGCGATAATCAGCATGGCGTCCTGCCAATTGGCGAGATTGAGCACAACCATCCTCCTTTAACGTTTCGGCGTGCTAAAAGCAAGTCTCGACAGCCGCGGCAAAAGCATAGGGTTGCTCCAAGTGCGGCGTATGTCCCGCTTCTTCGATCACGACATGACGTGCGGCTTTCATTTGCCGAGCCATCTGAGAATTGATAGCAGTGAACTTGGCATCCAGTTCCCCGGTGACAAGCAGCGTCGGCATTGTCAGCGTACCAAGCAGGTCCCAGTTCGATGGCTGTGCTCCAGTGCCAATTCCGCGCAGACTTTGGGCATAGCCAAACGCCGTTCCCTGTTCACGGATCTCCCGTTGCCGCATGCGTACACCTTCCGGCAAGGCGCTGTGTGTCGCAAAGAGAGGTATCTTCTCCCAACGCTCGATAAAAGCAGAAAGGCCAATATCCTCAATTTCAGCAGCCAGTCTTTCGTCTGCTTCTCTGCGCGCGGCCCGCTCCGACGGGGTCGCGAGCCCGGGAGACGCGCTCTCGAGGATGAGCTGCAAAACATATTCAGGATACTGAACGGCAAAGGAAAGGGCAATTCTTCCACCCATCGAGTAACCCAGCACGTGTGCTCGCGAAAAACCAAAAGTGTCAAGAAGAGCCGCGAGATCGGCCACTTGTTCAGCCATCCGATAGCGTTCAACGCTGGCAGGCGCCGCAGTCCGCCCGTGCCCCAACAAGTCGGGGGCTAGTACGGTCCAGCGTCGCGCCCAATTCGCGAAAAACGGTGCAAAGACGTCGCCACTGCCCGTGAAACCGTGTAACAGCAACAAACACTCCTCACCATCGCCGGCCTGCAGTACGGAATACGAAATGCCGCGCACTTGCACAGTTCGTCTCATCGCGCCATCCCTCGCTCTAGTTCGTGCCGCAATTCGGCAAAGAGGCGTTTGTATACGTGTGTACTCGCTTCGTTGGCAAACGTGGCTTGCACGACGGTCAACCCGGCATCGTTTATGCCTTTGCGCACCGCCTGCATCAGAGCCTGCACACCCTCCACCTCGACATATCGCCCGCCAAACGCCTCAATAATGTGTTGGAACTCCAGGCCATGCGGCGTCGTGAAGTGGTGCAATGTGTCTGGTCGCGACGCTTGCGACAAATGCTGAAAAATGCCGCCACCATCGTTGTGAATGAGGACGATGACAAGTGGTACCTCGAATCGCTTGGCCGCGAGGAGTCCGTTCGTGTCGTGATAAAACGACACATCACCAATACACAGTACTGTAGACTGGCCTGACGCCAAGGCCTCGCCAAACGCAGTCGACGTTAGACCATCGATCCCGCTGGCACCGCGATTGCCATCGACGATGACGCCCGATTGCGGCCTGACCAAGGCGTCGGCGTCGCGAATCGGCCGACTGTTGCCGATGAATAACCTCTCCCCACTGTGCAACGCCGCGACCGTTGCCCGTACCGCCGTACCCTCAAACCAGTGATTGGCGCAAAAGCGTTCGATGAACCGCCTCGCTAAATCGTCCGCACGCTGCCAAGCCGCCGTGTAGGCTTGTGCGGAAGTCGTCAACGTGGCTATGAGATGGTTTAGCCCAAATTCGACGCCGCCAGCGATGACGTCGCTGGCAACGCCTAACGCATCGCGATAAAGTGGCGTTTCGTCGCAGACAAATACGCGCGCACGGCTTTTCACCAGCCACGATGCCAACGCCTTAGAGGTCGGCTCGGCGCCAAAGCGCAGCACCAAGTCTGGAGGCGCCAGCACATGGGGTGCAGCCTGCAAAATGGCATCGTAGTGCTGGACAGCCTGTGACGATCCCGCAACCGGAGAAATGATATCCGCCAAAATCGGAAGGCCGGTTCGTTCTGCGAATGCAACGACCGCCTTGACAAGGTTTGCATCGCGCTCAGGACCGAACACGACGAGTGGGCGTTGTGCACTTGCCAAGGCTTCCTGCAAACGTTTGAACCGCGAGCCAGCAAACGATCTCGATGGCTCCATCTGCATTGCAGGTGGGGCGAGGTTTACAAGCTCTGGCACCTCATCCCGGCGCGGTGGCACGAGTGGTTCGACAAACGGGTAATTCAAATGGACGGGGCCCGCCGGACTTGAAGCAGCCAACGTGGCAGCGCGCACAGCCATCGCCTGTGCATGCCGGGCACATTGCACGGTGCCATCAGGGATCGGCAGTTCGTAAAACCACTTCACGTGATCGGCAAACATACCCATTTGGCGAATGGCCTGATTGGCTCCTACTTCGCGCAATTGCGGCGGGCGATCGGCCGTAATCGCGATGAGCGGAACGCGCGACATGTAAGCCTCCACAATGGCTGGATAGTAATTGGCAGCGGCGGTCCCAGACGTGCAGACAATCGCCACCGGGCGCCCTCCGCCTTTTGCGAGGCCAAGGGCGAAATAGGCAGCAGACCGCTCGTCGAGATGGGAAAGCAACTCAATCTGCGGGTGTTCCGCAAAGGCCATGAGCAGCGGCGTGTTCCGAGAACCGGGCGAGGCGACCACCTGGCGTACGCCTGTGGCTGCGAGCCCATCGACAAACGCGTGCACAGGCCACAAGGTCATGTTCACATTGCGTCCCCCTCACGAATATCCCCCAGCGCCGTTCGCATCGGTACGAGCTTCCACTCGCTTTCTTCCCACTCCGTTGCGGCGTCTGATCCGGCAACAATACCACATCCCGCAAACATGCACGCATGTGGGTAATGGATGAATGCCGACCGCAGCGAAACATTGATTTGTCCATTGCCATCGCCGTCCATCCAGCCGAATCCTCCAGTGTAATACCCCCGTGGCCAACCTTCGTGGGCCTTGATGAACGAAACCGCGGCCGCATCCGGCACTCCCGCCACCGCGGGTGTCGGGTGTAAGCAAATAGCTGCATCGAGTAGGCTACACCCTTCGCGCAACCGCCCTTCCACCTTGGTGTACAGGTGTTGCACGTTAGTCAACTGGCGAATACCAGGTTCTTTTGGCCAAGTGAGTTGCTCCGCAACACTGGCCAAGCGATGGGTGACCGCGTGCACGACCGCCTCGTGTTCCGCGCGGTTCTTTGTACTCGTCTGCAACTGCAAGCAAAGGTTCTGGTCTTCTTCTTTGTCGCGTCCACGGCGCGCCGAGCCAGCCAAGCAGTCAACCGACAAAGTCCCCTCTTCTACGCGAACCAGTTCCTCTGGACTGGCCGCGAGCAACCACCTGTCCTGCCACTGCATGGCAAAGATGTGACTATCGCGATAAGTGTTCAAAAGCTGTTGCAACGCTTCTGGCAGCGACCGGTTGACCGACGCAAACGCCCGGCGCGCCAAGACGACTTTGCTCAGCTTCCCCGCCGCGATTTCGCGCAACGCCCGCTCAACTTTATCCACCCAAGCAGTGTTTTCTAAAGCCGCCGTAAATATTGGATGCACTCCTGGCTCATGCTCACTCGCTGCAAAAGCATCAAGAAGATCCGCAACCTCTGTGCGAACGTCATGCTCGTCGAGGGCGGGCGAGACGATGTAGAACACATCCACCGCATCTGTGCCCAGTTGTTTGCGCAAGGTCAGCTTTGGCACAAACCAAATCGCCTTCGGCCAGGCGGACCACATCCCAAACGCGGGCTCTGTGAAGTCAAACGCAAATGCGCCGTAACAGCGAACTCCCTTGGGAAGTGCGAGTTCAGACAACCGCGTCCTGGAACGTTCGAGCGCATCCTCCTCAGACTCCAAAATTTGCTTGTAGACGCCAATGCCAAGCGTCTCAGCATCAGCATTGTGCGGCAGCGAGTACACGGCGGGCTCGAGTGTATGCCAATTTGCGAGCGACGCAAGCGGCTCTTGGAACTTGATCGTCGTGCGAATGCAATGAACGCCCTGTTCGTTCGCGGGAGGCATCGTTGTATAAGCCTGCGCGATGGCGTCCACCAGGTGTTCCCATGCCGTCTCTTTCGCCGAAGTCAGCATCGCGTTTTTACCCACTCCCTCAATTCCCGTCTCAACAGTTTGCCCGAGGCGTTGCGCGGCAACGATGACACAGCATAAAACGCCTGCGGAATCTTGTAGTGCGCCAATAGCTCGCGCAAACGGGTTCGCCACTGCGCCAGTGTCTCATCGGTCAACACGACACCGTCTTTGAGCACGACAAAGGCCACAGGAACCTGGCCCCATGTTGCATTCGCTTGCGCAACTACGCCCGCGTCCTGTACGCCTGCCAACCTCATTAAGGCGGACTCGACCTCCGCCGGATACACGTTCTCGCCACCCGAGACAATGAGATCTGTACGCCTGTCCAACACATATAAGAAGCCGTCGTCGTCGAACACGCCAATATCGCCAGTGTGCAACCAACCGTCTCGGAACGCATGCTCTGTGGCCATTGGTTGATTGAAATAACCGGCAATGACCGTGGGACTTTGCACTAGAATTTCGCCCTCGACACGCGGCAAAGATGTTGGACCGTCAGGACTGTCAATGGCAAGTCGCACATTGGCTAGAGGCTTTCCCGAACTCCCCACTTTTGCCAGCGCATCGTCCGCCATCAAAGTGGCGACCTGTGTGTTCGATTCTGTCAGTCCATAGCTTTGATTGATGGGAATGCGCAGGGCCAACGCTCGCTCCAACAGCGGCTTTGGTGCCGGACCGCCGCCAAGCAGAACCGCACGCAACGTTTCTGGATACGGATCGCTTCGCTTGTCTAGGAGCCTTGCCAACATCGCAGGTACGAGGGAGACCAACGTTATTCCTTCGTACGCCAAGGCCTTGTCCACGCGCTCGACGTCAAAACCATTATGGGCCACGACCGTCGTGCCATAAATGAGGCTACGCAATAATACGCCCATGCCACCTACGTGAAACAGTGGCATCGGCACCAACCAACGCTCATCGAGTCGCAACCCAAGTTGCAGCACCGAGCCCATAGCGCTCCACCAGTGATTTTGATATGTAATGACAGCGCCCTTCGGCCTGCCCGTCGTTCCACTCGTATAGACAATACAATGCGGCGCAGTCAAGTCGATATCCGCTTTGAACACGTCGCGCGCACGATCGCCTTTCGTCTGCAGTTCGGAGAACTCGATCACGCCTGCAGGAAAGCGGTAGCTTTGATTCACCTCTTGTGCCAACGACATGGTCTGTGCATCACAAATCAGCAACTGCGCATCACAGTCCTCTACCTGATAGGCAAGCTCAGGTGCGGACAAGCGCCAATTGAGCGGCACCAAGATGGCCCCTAGCTGTATCAACGCGTGTAGCACTATCGTGTGCGCATAGCTGTCCTTGAGCAGGACTGCGGCGCGTTGACCCTCGCAGAGCCCCTGATCATAAAGCGATGCCGCGCAGGATAACGCGGCATACAATAATTCTTCGTAGGTTAGAACGCCATTTGCCGTTTCGATGGCCGGGTGCAAAGGACGTCGCAACGCCTGCGCCTGCAACCAATCGGGCAAACGGCGAACCGGATCCTGTGACCATGCATTTGTCATGCAGCATTCCACCCCCGTGTCTAAATTGGTTGTGGAACAATCAGGGCAATCTCCCGAACTTCCCAAACTCCGGTTTGCGCTTCTCAAGGAACGCATTCTTTCCTTCTTTTGCTTCATCGGTCATGTAGAACAACATGGTCGCGTCTCCAGCAAGTTGCTGCAATCCAGCCGCGCCGTCGGTATCTGCGTTAAATGCCGCCTTGAGGAAGCGAATGGCAATCGGGCTCTTTTCGAGAATTTCCTTTGCCCATTGAATGCTTTCTTCTTCGAGTCGATCAAGCGGCACCACTGCGTTGATAAGTCCCATTTGCAAGGCTTCCTGGGCGTTGTACTGACGGCAGAGGAACCAAATTTCCTTTGCTTTCTTTTGCCCAACCAACCGTGAGAGCAAAGCGATGCCATAACCCGCGTCAAAGCTACCGACCTTCGGCCCAGTTTGTCCAAATACGGCATTCTCGGCCGCGATCGTCAAGTCACAGCAAACGTGCAAGACGTGTCCACCGCCAATCGCATAACCGGCAACAGCGGCAATCACTGGCTTGGGCAATTGACGAATGAGCCGCTGTAAATCGAGCACATTGAGACGAGGGATTTGATCGCCGCCGACGTAGCCCCCGTGCCCACGCACGCGTTGGTCGCCCCCGGAGCAAAAAGCGAGATCGCCCTGGCCGCGCATAATGACGACACCGGTCGATGCATCGTCGCGGATGTGCTGAAAGGCATCAATCATCTCTGCAACCGTTTCGGGGCGAAACGCATTATGCACCTCAGGTCGGTTGATGGTCACACGGGCAATGCCCTCCGCTCGTTCGTAAATGATGTCGGTATATTCCTTCACTCGCTCCCACTGCATGGTCATTTCGGAAGGCCTCCTGATTCCGAGTCAGATGTCGAATGTTCGCGAGAACATTATAGAACTTGTCCAATAGAGAAGCAAAAACGCAACCCCTCGGAACCCGCGGCAAGAAACGGATTTGCCGGTCTCGCATGCACATGCTAGGATTACGAATGGATTCCTAGAACGTATAGAGTTCTGTTTGAAATTTCGCCGTGTGCGATCTACGCGGCTTGGGAAACGAGGTGCTTAGCAGATGATACATTCGAGCCGGATCGGCGTCTGGTGGCGAGTCTTACGCCCGTTCACATTGACGGCGAGCATCGTGCCAGTACTTGTCGGGGCAGGGATTGCGATTCCTTTTTATCATTTCCACGTTTGGAGATTCCTTGCCATGTTTTTGGCATCCATTTTAATCCAGTCGGCAACCAATATGTTTAACGAGTACTACGATTTTAAACGAGGGCTTGACGACGAGCGCATGGTTGGTATCGCGGGCACCATCGTACGCGATGGTGTGAAGCCGACGACCGTATTGCGGTTAGGCTTTATTTTTATGACTGTTGCCCTGTTACTGGGCATTTATCTCTGCGCGACAACGAGTTGGTGGCTTGCTCTGGTTGGCATTGTATCCATGGGCATTGGTTACTTATACTCGGGTGGGCCGTGGCCGCTCGCATACACGCCGTTTGGCGAGTTAGCAGCCGCAACAGCCATGGGACCGGTCATTGTCCTTATCTCCTTTTACCTGCAAAGTGGTACCGTAACCTGGCGAGCGGCACTTTTGTCGATTCCGATTGGCCTTTTAATCGGCGCCATTTTGTTTGCCAACAACATGCGGGACATGGTACAAGACGCGGAAGGTGGACGCCGCACGGTTGTTATTTTGCTTGGCCGCGAGCGGGGGAGAATTTTATTTGCGAGCGTCTTTGCCGCCGCATACCTTGTCATTGTCATGCTGGTGGTCTTTCACCTGCTTACGCCATGGGCACTCTTTGTCTTCGCGACGATTCCAACTGCTGTGTACGTGGTACGCCTTTATTACCAATATACAGAACCCGCGAAGCTGCACGCGGCTGTCAAAGGCACGTCAAACTTGCTCTTCCGCTTTGGCGTCGTCATGTTTTGCGCGATGTTGGTCTCGTTAGTACACGTCGCGTAACCAGAGGTACCGCGTGTACATCCAAAAGCGCCGTCGCTGGGAAATCCCCCGTGTGACGGCGCTTTGATTTTATTTCACTTGGGTATCGGCTTGGGCATCGGCTTGCAAAGCCCCCGCGATTCGCCACGGGTGCGAATATACGTTAAAAGCCCTGCCGCGCACAAAACCGATGGCGGTAATGCCCAGTTCGTCCGCCATGTCGATGGCAAGCGCCGTTGGCGCCGATCTGGCGATCACGATTCCCACGCCAATCTTGGACACCTTCAACAACACCTCGGACGAGATGCGCCCACTGAATGCAATCACCGTACCTTGCAACGAGATTCCGTTTTGCAGGCAGTATCCGTAGATTTTATCGAGGGCATTATGCCTGCCAATGTCAGTGCGTGCCAACAAAAGTTTTTCTGGCGTGCACAAGGCCGCCATATGAACGCCGCCGGTCTCCTGAAACAGCGTCGCCGCCCCATCGAGTTCGTCGATCACGGCAAATACTTCGTCAGGGCTCAAAGTCACGGCATCGTCTACACGCTTCGCTGTGACGGCATCGTTTTGAAAATAGAAACTTTGGCGTCCCTTCCCACAACACGAAGCGATATATCGTTTATTGTAAAAAGCTTGGTTGAAGGTGATGGCGCTTTTCGTACGCACCCGAGCCGTTCCGAGAAAACGGCTCAGTTGCAGCGACTCAACTTGATCAACAGATTGGATAATCCCCTCGGACGCCAGAAAACCGTACACTAAATCTTCCATATAAGAAGGCGTACAGACGATGGTCGCAAGTTCGTTGTCATTCACATAAATGGTCAACGCATACTCCGTTGCAATCTCGTCGTCTGTTCTCACCCACTCCCCATCGCGATACCGGACAACCGGGCGGATCATCTTTTCGGACATCGCAATGCGCGGTTGTCCGCTCACACTTCAGGCCCCCTGTCCTCGCCACGCGCAGCCGTTGCCTCCGGCGAATCGGCAAGTCCGCGACCCATGCCCTTTAAAAATGCCAAGGCGACCGCCAAGGCCCTGCCAACATCGGGATCGCGCAGAGCCTTTAAGGCGTCATACACGCCCATCCGCGCGTTTACTGGCACCCCTGTTGCCTCTTTGAATCCTGTTGAGGCAGCCTCGAAGAGTCGGGACATCGACTCCGGTGGAATCGCCCCCAAGAATTGCAATGCCCCGATTCCGTTTTTCAATCCACCCGTGATCTCCGGCCGCGACACCAAATTGAGCACAATCCGTAAAACATCGTCCCCCTGCTCCAGCAACGCGCGCAACAAGGGAAGAAGCCCACGTTCCTCGCACGCCTGCAATAAAGCCAAGCCGTCGATCACACCGTCCGCGTGATCGACCAACGCTTGCTCGATTTTCTGCTTCGCCAATGCAGCCTCATCGACGGGTTGGCGAACAATGGACGTTATGGCGTTTGCCACTTCGAATTACCCCCTCTCCGGCCGATGTCGTGCTTGTTCGACCGGAACATACCCCGCTCTGGCCCACTTTTTCTCGACTTGTACACCCGGCTGTGGATTGGGGTGACCAAGCCGATAATTATATGGCGTGAGCGGACTTTTTCCGCTTTCACGGAGAACTTCCATACGCACGCGCAACTCTTTATATGCCGGCGTATGTGTCGTCACATCCGATTCGCTACTTGTCAAGATGTTGATGGCCTCTTCGTCGTTCGACGTATTCATCGGGAGATACAGCTGATGGCCCTGCACGCGATCCGTGACCACTACAGGAAGCTTCAACTGTCCAAACGGCGAAGTCAACCGCACCAGAGCACCCGTTTGGATTCCGCGCTCCTTCGCCAACTCAGGAGAAACCTCCAAGTACGTGGTGGGTATCTTCTCTTTAATACCCGCGACGCGGTAGGTCAGGTTTCCCTCGTGGAAATGCTCCAACATCCGCCCATTGTTCAGATGCAGGTCATACTCTGGAGCAAATTCGGTCGGTTCGATCCACTTGGCTGGCACCAGTTGCGCACGTCCGTTCGGAAATGGAAAGCCGTCCGTGTACAGTAGCGGTGAATCTGTACCATCTTCGGCGACGGGCCATTGCAGGCTGCGGTAACCTTCGAGTCGCTCGTAGGTGACGCCTTTCATCAACTCAGCCAAAGATGCCATTTCCTCAAGGATTTCGCGTGGGTGTTGATAATTCCAGTCGGCACCAAGTCGACGGGCCAGTTCCTGCAGGATGACCCAGTCCGGCTTGGATTCGCCAAGAGGCTCCAACACTTGATATAGGCGCTGAATTCTGCGTTCGGTGTTGGTAAACGTGCCTTCCTTCTCAAGGCTCGGTGAAGCGGGCAACACGACATCCGCAAATTCCGCCGTTTTGCTGAAGAACACGTCCAAGACCACGAAAAAGTCCAGTTTGGTGAAAGCGTCGCGCACGTAGTGCGAGTTGGAATCGACAAGCGCCATCTCCTCGCCTTGCAACAGCATCGCGCGCAGTTTGCCATCGTGAATCGCTTCGACCATCTCGTGGTTGTCGAGTCCCTTCGTTGTCGGCAGTTCAACGCCCCAGGCCTGTTCATACTTTGCGCGCACCCCAGGGTCGTCCACGCGTTCGTATCCAGGCAGGTATACCGGATTGCATCCCATGTCCCCCGCCCCCTGGACGTTGTTGTGGCCACGCAGGGGATAAGCACCTGTGCCCGGCCGTGCCATGTTGCCTGTGACAAGCAGCAGGTTGCAAATCGCCGTACTCGTTTCACTGCCTCCCAAATGTTGAGTGACGCCCATTGCCCAACAGATACAAACCGACTTTGCCTCGTGAATCATGGTCGCCAATTGTTTAATTGTAGCCTGCGGCACACCGGTCGTCCGCTCTGCATACGCGAGCGTATACGTAGCAAGAGAGTTGACGAATTCGGCGTAACCATCCACGTGTCCGTCAATGAACGATTGATCCTGCCAGCCCTGATCAATGATGTACTTTGTCACCGCCGACAACAGCACGAGATCGGTGCCTGGTTCGGGTCGGACAAACATATCTGCCTTTTCGGCCATGCCGTTGCGCCGTAGATCGATCACGATATGCTTCTGGCCATATTTCTTTTTTGCACGCCGCAAGCGCGTCGACAGGACGGGATGCGATTCGGCCGGATTGGCGCCAATGATGACGACGAGATCGGCCATCGCCAGGTCGTGCACGGAGCCCGTATCGCCGCCATAGCCAACCGTTCGCCGCAGCCCTTCTGTCGCTGGCGATTGACAGTAGCGCGAGCAGTTGTCGACGTTGTTCGTATGCATGACGGCACGCGCCAGTTTTTGAATTAGGTAATTCTCCTCGTTCGTGCACTTCGACGAGGAGATGAACGCAACTGCATCGTCTCCGTGTTTGAGACGTATCTCCGTCAAGCGCTTGGCAACCAAATCGAGCGCTTCGTCCCAGGTCGCTTCATAGAATGCATCGCCTCGTCGGATGAGTGGCTTTGTCAGGCGATCTGGACTATTGACGAAGTCCCAGCCAAACTTGCCTTTGATGCATGTCGAAATCTGATTCGTCGGCGCCTCCATCTGCGGCTCAACCTTGAGGATTTCGCGGTCTTTCGTCCATACGTCAAACGAACAGCCGACGCCGCAGTATGTACAAACCGTTTTGGTGCGTTGAATGCGCGACTTGCGCATGGCACTCTCCATTTCAGAAATCGAAAATATAGCCCGATAGCCTGGCTCTACGGCCTTGGTCAAATCGATCATCGTTTGTAAAGGCTCTGGCTCAATGCCAGTCAGAAAACCAGCCTTGCCGATCATGTTCTTTTCCATGAGCGCGTTGCACGGGCAAACCGTTACGCAATGGCCACAAGAAACACACGAGGATTCGTTGATGGGTACATCGTTGTCCCAAATGACACGGGGAATTTCGCGATCCCACGCGATCGACAAAACCTCGCTGACCTGTAAGTTCTGGCACGCCTCGACGCAGCGGCCACAGAGAATACATTGATTCGGATCGTATCGGTAAAATGGGTTGGATAAATCCTCTTCGTACGGCTTTTTCCGGAATGGATACGATTGATGATCTATATCCATGGCCATCGTCGTGTTGTGCACGGTGCAGTTGCCATTGTTGTTATCGCAGACCGTGCAATATAGGTCGTGGTTTTTTAAGATGCGATCCATCGCCTCTTTGCGCGCAAATCGCGCGGCCACCGACTTGGTCCGCACTTCCATGCCGTCTTCTACAGGCGTCGCACAAGCTCGTACGATGTTGCCTCCGACATCGACCATACAAGTATCGCAGGTTTGAATCGGCCCTAAGGCAGGGTGATAACAAATGTGTGGGACATCGACGTCGTTCTCGAGAAGAGCTTGGAGTATGGTTTCGTGATCGCTCGCAGATATCTGCCTGCCATCGACCACGAATGTCTTCTTTACATTGGTGCTCAAAAGCCCCACCTCCAACGTGCCGATTGATTCGGCCAAATTTGCGCATCTCGATTCAGTATGGCCTAAAGATCCCCCGCTTCATGTCAGGCGCGGAGGATTCGCGACAAGATTGGCAATGGTTGCGGCGACGTCTTCCTCTGGACGTTCACAATGGAAGTGGCGACACACGTAGACAAGCGCTTCGTCCGCTGCCGGTGGGTACGCATTTTCGCCGTTCGGTCGAGCTGATGGCGTCAACAGCACCGCTTCTGGCAGAAAGGCAAGATGAAAGGCTGTTGCCATCGCGCGTACGTCCCCCCTGCCTGGTACTGATGACCACACGACCTCAGTCGTGCCGAGATCGCGCAACATGGCTGCCGTGACAAGCCACAAATGGTCAACTGGCGCTTGCATCAACCATGTGCCAAACGCATGCAAAAGGCGATCCAATCGATCCGCATACGCTTCGTCGCCGACAAGTGCGTACAGGCGCTGGAGATTGTGTGCCGCCACGCTGTTGGCCGACGGCGTCGCGCCGTCGTAAACGGTCTTTGGTTGCGCAATGAGGCGCTCTGCATCGCGGCCGTACAGAAAGTAACCACTGCCTTCGCTATCCCAAAAGAGCGTGTCGAGCACAGACTGCCAATGTTGGGCACGACGCAAGTAGAACGGATCGAGCGTGGCCTCATACAGATCGAGATACGCCGCGATGAGGTAGGCGTGATCGTCCGCATAGGCGAATACGGCTGCATCTTGGTCGCGATAGCGCGCGAGCAGACGGCCGTCCGGCTTGCGCACGAGCAGGGTTTCAAGCGCCTGAACAGCCCGCACCGCCAGGCCGAGCCAGTGCTCGTCTGCGAAGACAGCCCCGGCTTTAGCGAGTCCGGAAATGGCCAAGGCGTTCCATGCAGTCAAGATTTTATCGTCAAGCCCTGGGTGCTCGCGATGCTCTCGCCATTCGTAGAGCTTCCGATTAGCTTCGTCGAGCCACTGCCACAACTCGTCTTCCGACATGTTGCGCGCGGATGCAAAGGCAGGAATATCGCGATCGACATAGTTAGGCACGTTGTAGCCCTCGAAGTTACCTTCGTCTGTGATATCGTAAAAAGCGCAGTACCATTCGCCGTCCTCATCGCCAAGCGCTGCCGTCACATCCTCCGGCCGCCACACGTAAAAACGCCCTTCTTGACCTTCCGAATCGGCATCGAGTGCGCTGTAAAACGCCCCTTCCCGCGAGGTCAGCTCGCGCTCAAGAAAAGTGACAATCTGCTCGACGAAACGACGGTATTGCGGATTCCTCGTCACCTGATAGGCCTCGGTGTACGCCGTGATAGCCAACGCGTTGTCGTAGAGCATTTTCTCGAAGTGTGGAACACGCCAGAAGGCATCGGTACTATAGCGGGCGATCCCACCGCCAACGTGATCGGCAATTCCGCCTCTCATGATGGCATCCAGTGTATCCAAAGCCATTTGCCGCGCCCCTTGGTCGGAAGCGAATCGGCTGTATCGCAGCAAAAACATGACCTGGTGAAACGCCGGAAACTTGGGTGCATCTCCAAAGCCACCATACGCGTTGTCAAAGCGCTCGCGCAGAGTGGATGCTGCTTGGCGCGCGGCATGTTTGCCGTCGACCTCACCGGGCATCGCGGCAAATATGGGCTGCATACGGGTGACCAGCTCGGCACTCGCCGAAACGAGTTTTTCCCGCTCCTCGTCCCATTTTTGACGCATCACGCGGAGAATCTCTAGTAGTCCCGGGCGCCCGTAGCGCGCGTTTTTCGGAAAATACGTTCCGGCAAAGAACGGATGCCCGTCCGGCGTCAGAATGACCGTCAGCGGCCAACCACCTTCGCCGGTGACCGCTTGGCAATATGTCATGTAGATGTGGTCGATGTCCGGTCGCTCCTCGCGATCGACCTTAATCGAGATATAGTGTTGATTCAGGTACTGGGCAACCTGTTCATCTTCAAACGACTCATGCGCCATGACATGGCACCAGTGACAAGTCGAAATTGTATACTCC
>NZ_JXBW01000007.1 GCF_001447355.1 Alicyclobacillus tolerans
TTTGCATCGCTCACTCACTTGCGAGCTCAACATCTTCACCGACTAGCCACTGGGCGTTGCCGTAGGGCGCCGTCCCAAGCTGCATCGACTACTATACTACGCAGGATGGAGATTGTCCACTAGAAGATGTTGGTGAACCACCTCATCTTTGAGGAACCTCACAACGCGTAGTTTGGCAAGATGAGCGCCGCCATCACAGCGGCGAAAAGGATAGTAACACCCTTCGCCGCCTGTGTCAAGTGCCCGCCACACATGCTGTGGATCACTCTGACCGCTCGCGCATCAACGGGAACAGCAGTACATCGCGAATCGAAGGTTGACCCGTAAGCAACATCACTAAACGGTCGATCCCAACACCGAGGCCTCCCGTGGGCGGCATACCATGTTCGAGCGCGGTCAGGAAGTCCTCATCAAGCTCTTGTGCTTCCTCGTTTCCGGCTTCTTTCTCCCGAAGTTGGGCCATGAAACGTTCCCTTTGATCGATCGGATCATTCAATTCACTGAATGCGTTGGCATGTTCGCGCCCCACAATGAAAAGTTCAAACCGATCTGTGAATCGCGGATCGTCCGCGTTTTTCTTCGCAAGCGGTGAGATTTCGACGGGATGCCCATATACAAAAGTAGGCTGAATAAGCTTGTCCTCAACCCGCTGTTCAAAGAACTCGTTGAGAATGTGTCCATAGGTCATGTGTTCCTCAAAGCGCACCCCATGTTCGCGGGCGATCGCGCGAGCAGCGTCGTCACCGGCGATCGTCCGGAAATCGACCCCGGTATGCTCACGCACGAGATCGAGCATATGGGCACGGCGCCACGGCGATTCGAGATCGATCTCAGCATCGCCGTACACAAGGTGCAGCGACCCTGTCACGGTTAATGCTGCGTGTCGAATCATGGCTTCTGTCAAATCCATAATGTCGTGAAAGTCTGCATACGCTTCATACAATTCCAGCATGGTGAATTCGGGGTTGTGCCTGGTCGATACGCCTTCATTGCGATACACGCGCCCGATTTCGTACACGCGCTCCAACCCACCGACAATCAGCCTTTTCAAGTGGAGTTCAATTGCGATCCGCAGGTGCAATTCCATATCCAAGGCGTTGTGGTGCGTGAGGAACGGCCGCGCATGAGCTCCACTTGCCACCGTATGTAGCGTCGGTGTCTCGACCTCAAGATAGCCGCGATCCGCCAAAAAGTCACGAATCGCTTGAATGATACGCGACCGCATGATAAAAATCTGACGAACGTCGGGGTTTACAATCAAATCGAGATACCTCTGGCGATAGCGCGTCTCGATATCCTTTAAACCGTGCCACTTTTCTGACAGCGGCCGCAACGCCTTTGCCAAGACTGTGATTTGCTCGGCAAGCACCGTAATTTCTCCGCGGTTCGTGCGAAAAACAGTGCCCTCAACGCCGATAAAATCGCCTAAATCCAACAGCTGAAACATGTCGTATTGCGCGTCTCCAAGGACGTCAAGTTTCGCATATATTTGGATGTTTCCGGTCAAATCGTTAAGGACCGCAAATGTCGCCTTACCATGGCCGCGACGCACCATCATTCGACCCGCAATACGCACATGCAAGGACGCAGTTTCCAACTCGTCTTTGTCCTTACCTTCACCAAACGCCAGAATGTCGGCCGCATGGTGAGTAACAGGATACCTCGCGCCAAACGGATCGATCCCGCGCTCGCGGAGCGCATTCATCTTTTCAATACGCATTTGTATCAAGTCGTTATCTTCCAAGATGCCACTCCCCTTATGTATGGTTGCACATAAATGGACGAGGCCCAGCCTCGTCCCGAGTTCATCGATCATGGCAGATGATTTAACGTTTGATATCGAGAATTTTGAACTGAATGACACCTGCAGGGACATTGACCTCAACAATGGAACCAATTGTCTTGCCAAGCAGCGCCTTACCGACTGGGGACTCGTTCGAAATCTTGTTCTCCGCCGGATTTGCTTCGGCCGAACCAACGATGGTATATTGCACATCTTCATCAAATTCCACGTCGCGAAGTGTTACCGTAGAACCAATGCTCACCACGTTGGTATCGACTTCGTCTTCATTGATAATACGCGCATTGCGCAATTGCTTTTCGAGCGTCATAATGCGCCCTTCAATAAACGCCTGCTCGTTCTTGGCGTCCTCATATTCAGAGTTCTCACTGATATCTCCATAGCTAATCGCGACCTTGATACGCTCTGCGACCTCGCGCCGCTTTACGCTCTTTAGGAGTTCCAGTTCCTCCTCAAGTTTCTTCAGACCCTCCGGCGTCAAAAGAACTTCTTTTTCTGCCATATGCCTTCTCTCCTTTACACAAGCCAGTGAACGATTCATATGCGACAAGCGTGCCTACCATGTATATGGCAGCACGCGCATTCCAAGGGCCATCGCTGTCGAGAAGACGCCGAGCGAGAGGCTGTCGATGATCTATGCGCCATTATAGAGACGGCCCCACAGATTGTCAACGGACGTTCCGCTTGGCTTCTGTGTCATCATTGTCCACAGCTTCCGACACGGAACGACCAAACAACTCATCTTCACTAGTCTGCAAGATGCGGGATATTTCGCCGATCAGCTGGGGCGTAGGAACTCGAGTGCCACGTTCGAGTGAGCCCACAATCGCGACACTGACACCTAACTTCTGCGCTAATTCGACCTGCGTCAAGTTTTTCAATTTCCGAAACGCCCGTAGCTTTCTACCAAAAACGTCCGACATATCGCACCTCATCTCCAGCCTGCAAAGACCTTGCAAGTTCTGCCATCCGGATACCTCCCAACGCCGGGCGATCCGGTGTCATATCCGCCAGCGGAACGATCACAAAAGCCCGCTCCCACATTCGCGGGTGGGGAATCTGCAAATCGGAAACGCAATAGTAGTCGTTGTCATACAACAGGATGTCGAGATCGAGCGTACGTGGTCCGAAGCGGATGATGCGTTCACGTCCCGCCTCCTGTTCAAGGCGAGACAGGTGTCCAAGGATCTCACGCGGCTTGGCGTTGGTGCGCAAATGAACGACCATATTGAGAAACTTGCCTTGATTTAGATATCCCACGGGTTCTGTTTCATAGACAGGTGAGCATTGCACAACTGTTCCAATGTCGCTTAACCCACACACTGCGGCATCGAGATGAAACAGGCGCTTGCCCACATTGGAGCCTGCCCCAATGTAGACATCATGTGCCTCATCATGCGCCTGAAGCATGGACAATCGCCTCCATCATCCGACACAACCGAACCGTCGCGCGCACATCGTGAACGCGGATGATCTCGACACCTTGAGTCACTGCGTAAGCAGCGGTCGCAAGGCTGCCCTCGAGCCGTTCGCCCACCGGCAGCCCCAACACGTTACCTATCACGCGTTTTCGACTCGTCCCGAGCAAGACCGGGTAACCCAAACCACGAAACTTGTCGATCTCGCTTATGCAAGCAAGGTTTTGCGCCTGGGTTTTCGCAAAACCCACCCCCGGATCGACGATCAGCTGCCCTGGTTGCACGCCGCTCTCCAAAAGGCGATCAATTCCGTAACGAACTTCAGCCACGAAGCCGTCGACAGTAAGCGACGGCTCGATGTGCGAACGGTTGTGCATATACACGTACTGTGCACCAGTCTCACGAACGATGCGGGCCATATCGGGATCCGCAGCAGCAGACACATCATTGATAATGTCGACGCCCATGTCGGCAGCTCGACGCGCTGTCTGTGCGTGATACGTATCGACAGAAATCGGCACCGATAGTTCGCGACACAACCTCGTAAGGACGGGCTTTAATCGTTGCCACTCCGTATCGGGATCGACAGGCTTGAATCCCGGGCGCGTGCTTTCCGCGCCGATGTCGACCAGCTCAGCCCCCTCTTCGACCATGGCGAACGCCCGCTCAATTGCGGCTCCTGGATCAGCATAACGCCCGCCATCAGAAAACGAATCCGGCGTGACATTCAAGATGCCCATCACACGTGTCATACGGTTCCTTCACCCTCAAGGTCCGCGGTTGTCTGCAGTGTCGTCATCATCGATTCGAGTTCTTCTTCTTCAAACGTGTAGACGTTCCCACAAAAGTGGCAAGTAACTTCGGCAATGCCCTGGTCCCTGCGGATGGATGCAAGCTCATCCGTTCCCAAACTGAGCAAAATCCGTTTAATGCGCTCATACGAGCACTTACAGCGAAAACGTACATCTTGCATAGCCAATATCTGGGCATCGGGGCAAAGTTCGTGTAGCAGAGCCTCTGCACTCGCATGTGACTCGAGGAACGAAGTCACACTCGGCACTCGCTTCAGCCCTTCTTCAACGTAGGCAATATCGTCCTCACGATGATCTGGCATCAATTGAATAAGAAATCCTCCGGCAACGATGGGTACGTCATCGGTGCCAACGAGCACGCCCGCGCCAACGGCGGATGGCGTCTGTTCGGATGTTACGAAATAATACGTAAAATCATCGGCGATCTCACCTGTCTGCAGTTCGCTACTGCTGGTGTAGTAATCCCGCAAGCCAGTGTCTCGAATGACATACAATTGACCACGCCCGACGGCGCCACCAACGTCCAATTTGCCAGCCGCGTTGAGAGGAAGATCGACATACGGGTTGTCCACATAACCGCGGACGTCTCCGTTGGGCAGAGCCTCAACCCAAATTTGCCCGATCGGGCCATCCCCTGCGACTTTGACGGTGAGCGACTCCTCATTTTTCAACAGCATGGCCATCATGGCCGAGATAGAAGCTGTACGGCCAAGTGCGGCGGTGGCTACAGGCCACGTGTCGTGGCGCTTTTGTAATGTCCCAACGAGTTCCGTCGTCACACAGGTGAGCACACGCACGCGGCCTTCGCGAGCAATAGCTCGAATGATTCGATCCGTCGTCATGGTATTCCTCCAACCCCCATATCTGAGTTAAGACTGCTTGTTAAGATTCACACGCTTCAATCCGAATATCACTTACAGTTGCTAGGTCGATTTCATATGGGACAATCGCTTGGCCATGTTCATCTTCGATAACCCGCACAATGGGAAACTGAAGATTCTCTGAGGAACGCACAACAACGGCAAGATGCCCATTTGAAAGACGCACGGACATCCCGATTGGGTAAATCGAGATGGTTTCCAAGAACGCCCGTACCGCAAAATCCGAAAAGCGCCCTTTCGCGTGATCCTCTTGGATCACCCTCATCGCATCATGAGGCAAAAACGCCCGCCGATACACGCGGTTTGCGGTCAAAGCTTCGTACACGTCAGCGACCGCCGACAACTGGCTGAATGGATGGATGTCCTTACCCGTTAAGCCGCCTGGGTACCCGCTGCCATCCATGCGCTCGTGATGTTGCAGCGCAATGATGGAAGATCGCGCAGAGATGTCCCCCTGCCGGCTGAGTATGTCATAACCGAGCTGCGCATGGCGCTGAATTTCTTGAAATTCCTCATCTGACAAGCGCCCAGGCTTTTGAAGCACGCTGGCATCGACGCACAGCTTACCCACGTCATGTAGTAAGGTGCCGATACCAAGATCAATTAATTCCGATTTGTTCAGCCCCATGTGCATACCCAACGCAAGTGCATAAAACGTCACATTCACGGAGTGGTGGAAAAGTTCACCATCCGCCACATATACCGAGCTGAGTTGGTCGCCCGCGGCGCCACTCTCTCTAAGTTGCGCGATCACGTCCTCGACCACCGGGGCAAACGACTGGCGCAACCGCTTGGGCTGAACATAAGGCGTAAATTGAGTGGTGGCAAGTTCGTGCAAGGTATCGTACGTCATGCCTAGCAATTGCACTTTCGTGCGCTCGTCGACAATTTCACGTACCAAAATGTCATCGGTCGCCCGATTTTCGATGCAGACCGCACGGACGCCCACCTCGCCAAGACGGCGAATCAGACTCTCGGTCAGTACAACGCCCCGTGCCAACAGGGTCCTTCCTCGCTTGTCCGCCACCCTTTGTGCTAACACAGAGTTTGGCTTAACGTATTGTAAGGCGACCCACCTCACGGGAAAAATCCCTCCATCGCGATATCATGATTGTTGTCGAATCCCATAAGTATTTCACAAAAAAGCCTCCGAGTTCCTGCCTCGGAGGTACAATTTGTGATTCAAATCAGCCACAGCTTTCCATGATCTCACGAACTTCTTGTTCGTCAATCGTCTCTTTTTCCAGCAGTCGCTCTGCCAACGCATTGAGACAAGCTCGCTTCTCCGTCAGAATCTTGCGCGTACGTTCATGGCACGCTTCGACAATATCGCGCATTTCTTTGTCGATCTCGAAGGCGACCTGGTCGCTGTAATTCTGCTCTCCCTGCAAATCTCGCCCCAAGAAAATCTGTCCGCCTTGACGGCTCCCGTATTGCAACAGACCAAGTCGGTCGCTCATGCCATATTCGGTAATCATTTGGCGAGCAACCGTGGTCACGCGCTCCAAATCGCCAGATGCACCGGTACTGATTTCTCCAAACACGATTTCTTCTGCAACCCGGCCACCCAAGGTCATACAAATTTCATCGAGCATTTGCTGTTTCGTAATGAAGTACCTGTCCTCTTTGGGTAACGATAGGGTATAGCCGCCAGCCATGCCGCGCGGCACAATGGTCACCTTATGTACCGTGCGCTCGGGTTGTACGAAATAGCCAACCACCGCGTGCCCCGCCTCGTGAAACGCCACCAACCGGCGTTCCTGTTCACTCATGACACGACTGCGCTTCTCAGGCCCAGCCATCACGCGGTCAATAGCTTCGTCGATATCGCCTTCCGTGATCTCCCGCTCCCGTCTGCGCGCCGCCAATAAAGCGGCTTCGTTCAGGACGTTTTCAAGGTCAGCACCGGTAAACCCTGGCGTACGCTTCGCAATGGTCTCCAAGTTAATACCCTTGGCGAAGGGTTTGTTGCGCGCGTGCACGCGTAGAATCTCTTCGCGTCCCTTGACGTCGGGACGGTTAACGACAATTTGGCGATCCATGCGTCCAGGCCGAAGGAGAGCCGGATCAAGAATGTCAGGTCGGTTTGTCGCCGCGATAATAATAATGCCCTCATTGGCCGAGAAACCGTCCATCTCGACTAACAACTGGTTGAGCGTCTGTTCGCGCTCGTCGTGCCCACCGCCTAGACCAGCGCCCCGGTGGCGACCCACGGCGTCGATTTCATCGATAAAAATAATGCAAGGTGCATTCTTCTTGGCATTATCAAATAAGTCGCGCACGCGAGATGCACCGACACCCACAAACATTTCGACGAAGTCAGAACCACTGATACTGAAAAATGGAACACCAGCTTCCCCGGCTACAGCCCGTGCAAGCAAGGTTTTACCTGTACCAGGTGGCCCAACGAGCAAGACACCCTTCGGAATACGGGCACCAAGTGCCGAAAAGCGTTTTGGATCCTTCAGGAACTCGACGATCTCCTCAAGTTCAGCTTTTTCCTCATCCGCTCCTGCAACGTCCGCAAACGTGACCTTCCGCTTTTCCTCAGAATAGAGGCGAGCGCGACTCTTGCCAAAGTTCATCACCCGGCTGCCTCCACCCTGAGCCTGATTAAACAGGAAGAACATCAGGATGAACAGGAACACAAAAGGAACCACTTGCTCTAAAAACGAAATCCAAACACTGCCGCGAGGTTGTGGCGTCACGTTGAACGAGACGTTGTGGTTCGTCAAGAAGGGACCTAGGTTGTTGTCATATAGGGCTCGCGTCTCAAACTTTTGCCCGTTTTTCAGCGATCCATCAATGGTTGCGGTCAGCCCTTCTGGCGTCACCTGCACCGTCCCACTGATGTCGCCCTCTTTCACGTACGTCACAAATTGCGTGTATGGAATTGGCCCGCGCGCCCGTTCTGAGCCAGTCAGATATTGCACGACGCCAACGAGTACCAACAAAATCAGCACGTATAACAGGATGCTCCGGTAAAAACGGTTCATGCCTTACCTCCTCTCGGTCATGGCGCGACTATTGTACCATACCCATATAGGCGTTCCTAGCAATCGTCAAGCCTGTTTCGGCTTATCCGAATTGCCTGTCGCATAGATGTCAGATTTCAACACGCCGACGAATGGGAGGTTCCGATACCGTTCCGCATAGTCGAGTCCATAGCCGACAATAAATTCATTAGGCACGGTAAAGCCATAGTAATCCGGGGCAATCTCCACCTTGCGGCCGCCAGGTTTGTCGTACAAGGCTACGATACGAACCGATGCCGCTTGCCGACGAAGTAATGTATCTCGTAAATAGGCCAGCGTAAGACCGGTGTCAACAATGTCCTCAACAATAATGACGTCTCGCCCCTCAATCGGTTTACCAAGGTCATTCAAAATGCGAACCGCGCCGGAGGATTGCGTGGAAGCGCCATAGCTGGAAATCGCCATGAAGTCCATCTCCATCGGAACCGTTACCCGCTTGACCAAATCGGCCATGAACAGCGCGGCACCCTTCAAAATGCAAATAAACAGCGGATTTTTATCATAGTAGTCCGCGCTCAACTGTGCGCCTAGCTGGCCCACCTTTTCTAGAATCGTTTGTTCATCAAATAGGATGCGTTCTAAATCCGGATGCATGAGTGCCTCCCAAAACACCTGTGGTTTCTTTATCATACGCTGACCCTTTGCCGCACATGTCCCGACCCTTGCGATCCTGTCCTAGGCTCTCGACGGCCGCGCAAACAATACGTACCCCCCGCTTGCGCCATCCCACCTTAGCACATCTGTGCGAATCGCGCCTGGAATCCAGACGATCTCGCCACCTACGCGAATGATGGGCCACGCAGGGCGAAGCCGACGCGGAATTTTGCTGTCTGAAAACACGTCTTGCAGTTTCTTACTGCCAGCCAGTCCTAGCGGACGAACGCGTAGACTTGTCGGCAGACCACAGACGATTTCCACCCGTTCCACATCGGGAACATATGCTCGCCAAGGCGACCTGCGTAGTTGTGCTGGACGTCTCGCGAGCGGAACCGCGCGAAAACGCCAGAACACACCCGCAGAAGCAAATGACAACTGCCGCACGCGCACCAGATCCCATTGTACAAGTGAACGGGTACCTAGCGCTTCACAGCCATGCGGTGGTGCCTGATGTCCTATGTATATGCGCCCATACTCTCGCCAAGCGCCTAAACCATGTGGCAAGCTCACAGCAGCCGAGGCAGCATCTTGACGCAGGGCGATCTTTCGGATTGGCTCGACATGCGAAAAAAGCCAATCCTGCGCGAAGAAACAATTCAATAGTATGTGAATAACCCTGCGTTGTAAAGAAAGGTGAAGCGCGGCAAACGCCTCGGTTGAAATTTCGACGAATCGCTCGGAGCGACGCACAACCACCTGTTCGAGCGCACGCTCCGCTTGTTCCTGCAAAAAGGATTCATCCGCCTGTAATTGTGTGGTCAGATCAAGGGTTCGCGCTTCGATGGCAGGTTGAAACGTTTCGAGAATAGGAAGCAATTCGTGCCGAATGCGGTTGCGAAAGAAGCGCGTATCGGCATTTGTCTCATCTTCTCGAAACGGAATACCCCACGCTTTTGCATACTGTTCAATCTCACTGCGCCCCGTCTGTAATAAAGGCCGGAACAAGCGCACGCCCTCCCGCATGGCAACAGCGCGCATGGCTCCGAGGCCTGCGAGGCCTGTTCCGCGCAACCAACGCATGACAAACGTCTCCAACTTGTCTCGACTGTGATGGGCAACCAAACAAACGCCATGGTGGTGTGATCGCGCCTTGGTCAACAAAGCCTCATAGCGAGCACGTCGTGCGGCAGCCTCAATTCCTTCACCGCGATGGTCCCTGACTTGTACAGGGACGATCTCGCACGCGACCCCGAATCGAGCACATTGGTCGGCCACGAACTTCGCATCTTCGGCCGCAGACGGTCGCAGCCCGTGATCGACATGGACGACAGAAAAGCCGCCTAAAAGCGGCTCATTTCCCTGCGTGGCGCGATGGCATAAGTGCAGCAGCACCATGGAATCGACACCACCCGAAACGCCAATCACGGCGTGGGCAGATTGAAGTTGATGGACTTTGCAAAAATGAGCAAATTCGCGTTCGAGCTGGCCGTTGTTCAATCGCGGTCCGCGCCTTTCGATGACATATCCATCATTGTAGCAAATATGCCACTCAGCTTTGCAAACTACGGCAAACAGGACATCCATTTTTATATCAGGCGCAAATACAGTGCCCAAGCACAGGCTGTCGATAATGTTGCGCTGGCAAGACTTCCCCACATCAGTTTTGCCGACCAATCAGGCCGCTCCGGATCCTTTGGTAACGGAATGCTGTGCAGTGCCGTTGCAAAGGTGGTGGCATCTGTCACCGAACCGCGCAACACCTTTTGCAGAATGCTCTGCCAGCGCGCTCCCGGCGCTTGCGCAATGGCCTTGTTGAGCCATGCTCGCCGCTGTTCTTGGGATTGACTGGATAGATTCACGGGAGGTTTGACGTCGAGCAGCAACGCCATAAGCGCGACGCCGACGAGATCGTACTGCGCGCAAGCGCGGCGCTCGCAGACGCCCCAAAATGCCCCGTCCGAAGTCGGCGTGAACTGCCTTACGGCTTTGCCAAACGGCGTGACACCCCCCGCGTCCACGAAACGTACACGCATGTCGTCGGATACATCCACTAAGATATTTTGTGCCTTCACGTCGCAAAATGCATATCCGGTCTCGTGCAATTGGACTAACCCTGCCACAATGTCGAGTAACACACGTTGGCGATCCGCCGGTGTCAATCCAGACCACACTTTGTCGAGAGATTTACCCCCCACCCGCTCCATCACGTAAAAATATTGCGCTAGCGGATGGTCACTGTCATCGATTTGCTGGGGCGCAGGAAACGGAGAACGGGCACCTTTTACGCGCTCCAGCAAAGACCATTCGAACGCGACTTGTCCCGCGCCCGCACAGACCTTCATCGCCCCCGGCAGACCATCATCGCGATCGACAGCGTAGACCACGCCATTGGCACCAACGCCCAGGCAACCACGCACGCGCCAGCGGCGACCGGTCCACTTCCCGCGGATCCACGTGCCACTTGGAATCTGCTTCTGGGACTTATCGCTCATGCAAAGTCACGCCTTGGCCCGTCAAACTCGGCGACTTCGCCGCGGCGTTCGATAATCAGGGCTACTGCATAGTCAATGGCAGGCCCAGACGGCGTCCCCCCACGCGCGACCAATGCCGATTCAAGAGCGGCAACATCAACCTTGTCCGAGAAAGGTTGCACGAGTTTTGTCATTTCCTCTCCTTTCCCGGGAAAACTCAACACGGCGACCGCAAGCGATCCGGTTCTGACCTGCAACGATAATGAAAGATCGCGCACTGCTTCGCGCACGGTAGGTATCTTGTCGCGCATGCTCGCGCTCATATCGAGTGCGACGACGAGTTGCAATGCAACCTCTTCCTCGAGTTTCTCGACCACCTGCATCACGCGCGAACGCTCCGTGGGTGGCAAATCCTCGGTTGTTTTCCCCATAACAGACATGAGTTCCTGATTGACGACCTGCTGCAGGGTCATCTGCATCGTCTGATGCGTCATCATCTGTGCAGTAGCCGAAATGTCCGCCGGTTGCACGATCCGGCACATACCGCCACCGGCATCCGCTATGGATTGCGCTTCTTCATATCCTTTTTGTGCCGCTTCACCGTCGCCAACAATGCCAATGACATTGACGACAATTCCTCGCCCATAGGCACGTCTTGCGGCATCCCCCGGATCCGGCCCGATATTAGAACAACCGTCGGTAATCACGAGAATTTGTCGAATCGTTGCCTCTTTACTCAACGAATCCACCTCCGTATGTCTAGTTGCCAGTATCGCCGACCAATCGGCGGTTCATTCCAAAAAAGAGAGTAGATTCGCTTGCACAAAAAGCGCGGACATTTACGCGCCGCGCTTGCTCTTGTGTGATTTGCGCAGACTGGGGATGTTCGGCAGTTTAATGGCCGCCCATTCCTCTTGACTGCGTTCGACTACGGCTACAACGACGGTCATATCGTCGCGCACAAGGCCGTGATTCATGCGTACCGCGTGTTCAATCAATTCGTCGGCAATGGCCTGCGGTTCCATCACCGCCAGATCCGCAATCACTTTCTTCAACCAACTGTCACCGTCGTATCGATGCAAAGGAGCGTCGTACAGACCATCCGAGACAAGGATGAGGATATCCCCTGGATACAACTGTTGCTCGATGGCCTGTACCTCGATGTCTTGCAAAATGCCGATGGGCACGTTGCTACCAGTAATTTCGATAACATCGTTCCCACGCTTCACATAGCTGGGTGCAGAGCCGACCTTTAAGAATTCCGCCTTTGCGTTAAATAAGTCGATCAACGCCATGTCGAGCGTTGTGAACATCTCATCGCGGGATCGCAGTAAAAGCGTCGAATTGACGGTGCGGATGGCTAGTTTCTCGTCAAATCCGGCCTTCATTAGCTTTTTTAACAGATCGATGGCTGCCTTCGACTCCTGGCGCGCTCGTTCGCCGTTACCCATACCGTCGCTGACGGCCACTGCATACCGTCCATTGCCGAGATCGACTGTCGTGTGCGTGTCGCCGGAAACTAAGCGGCCATCGCGAGCGACTGCAGCCACTGCAGTGTTCACCTGGAACAAACGGGCGGAAGCAAAGACGCTCGTGCATGGGCCTCCTCCTTCGGACACATGGACGTGCGAGACCGAGATATGCTCGCCCAACACGCCAGACAGCAGGGGCGCAATCATCTTGGCTGCCGTCTCATAGGCCCCCTCGGTCGGTTGCACGACTTCGATCTCGACCTTGCCTGGTTCTAAGCTGACGATATGTACATCGTCGACGTATAGCCCAAGCTGCTCCAAGGCCCCAATGATTTGCTCCTCATCCGACAAGAGCGTCTGTTGTTCGGCATCGAGTTCGCGAGCCATTGTACGCACGACTTCCGCGACCCCGGAAAGTTGAGCGGAGAGTAACGTCCGCTGATCGCGCAACTTTTGCAACCACTTGGCATCGCGATGCGTGATGTCAAGGTTGTAGCGAAGCGTACCAAGCAATGGGTCAAGTCGGATGCATCGTTCGCGCAACTCCGGGCTGGGAACGGCGCGACGCCCAGCGGACATTTCGAGATTGCGCAACGTATTCGCGATTGCGTGATACGTCTGCACGCTTTCTTTTTCCCAACAGCGGGATCGCCGCGGACACAACGAGCATACCGTCTGCCTTGTCGCCTCGACCATTTGCGTCACGAGTTGCTGGGCCGTCTGAAATTCGCTGCCGCTCGTATCGGCAAAGCTCTCGGACAGTTCGTCAAACACGAGGCTGACCTCACTGATCTTTTCCGTAAGTAGAGCATGCACTCGATGCGCGCGGGCGCGCTCCTCCGCCGAATGTTCCGTCGTGCCAGGCACGAACGAACGCAATTCGCGGGACAGGCTGACAGGGGTGATAAGAAAGCCAATCGAAGCGACGCCGGCAGCAATCATTTGATCCAAGAGCAATGTATAGCCATGTGCATAGGTCAGTGTCAAAACAGTCGTGGCCAGCACGAATGCCAAGGCAATCAAAACCTTGTGTGTATCGCGTAATAGTCCGCACAACAGCCCAGCAAAACCAAAGATGGCCACTTCCGGAAGCGAGGACTGGTGGTTGAGTAGCGTGAGCATGCTCACGGCGATGGCACCTGCGGCACACATGCCCATGCCACCGGCACTCATGACCAGCACCAACCAATCGACGGCAACAAGCGCGACAGACACGTTGTGCACCTGCAGGCCATCAAAGCCCATAATCACTGAAGCAATCAAGATGATGACACTTAAGAGTTGTTCATAGCGCAATGTGCGTGATGTTTCCTGTCCGACAAACAGGTTCATGCACTGAATGAAAATCAACGATAATATGGTGACGAGCGCTCCTTCGGCGAAGCTGACAAGCACTTCGAGTCCGGTGATTCCTGTACCATACATCCCGAGTTTGGCCAAAAAGCCAACTCCGCCTGCAGCGATGGGGATCCACATCAGATCGGTTGATTCGCGGCGAATGACGAAACGCCGGACAAGCTTATAAAGCACGAGCGAGGCAAACATCAAAAATCCATTGTCGATACCGGTGGTCAGCGCTCCAATCACAGCGGCATAGGCAGGCCAAGCGCGGCGCTGGCCTGCCACCTCGGCGAGCACAGCAAAATAGGCAAGGCCAAACGGAGATACAACGTGATCGATGTTGGCTCGTCCGAGCAATAAGCCAAGTACCGCCAACAGAGCTACGCGCCGCCACGCCCGCCAAGTCCACCGTGGGGAGACCGCCGTACGAACGGGCGCTTGCTGATTTTTCTGGCGCTTGTGAAGCGATGAGAGTTGGACCATGAGACGTAACTCCCTCCTCGAATGTGTATGGCCATTATACGGGTGGTATGCCTGAATAATTTGTCAAACGGCGTCCGTGGAGGGAACAAAAATTGTGACATGATACGAGAAGGTTCGCATAAGAAGGGGAGAAACCGACATGGAACAAACACCGTCGCGCGAACGCATGGATTGGCATACGTTCTTTGCCTCACAGAGCCGCGTGATGGCGGCGAGATCAACCTGTTCACGGCTCGCGGTGGGATGTGTCATTGTGCGCGAAAAGCGGATCATTGCCAGTGGCTACAACGGAAGCATCCACGGCGATGAACACTGTATCGATGTTGGCTGCAAGGTCATCTCCGGCCATTGTGTACGAGCTGTGCACGCCGAACACAACGCGTTGCTGCAGTGTGCCCGCTTTGGCATCGCGGCGGAGGGTGCGGATCTGTACGTAACACATACACCGTGTCTTAACTGCACCAAAAGTTTGATTCAAGCCGGGATCGCAAGGGTATTTTACGAGTTTGCATATCGTCCCGATCCATACGCGCAGGAACTGTTGGACAAAGCGGGGATTTTTGTCGAACAGGTCACGAGTAGGCTGGGTTTGCTTTTGGACCTTCCCGAAGCAAACCGATGAGGTCGATTTTCGGCGGTCAAGTGAGAAGAATTTAGTCATTCTGGGCGCAGATTGGAGGCATCGTGCGTAGACTAACAACAAACACCGAACAACCGCGGAGCACACCGCGATGGGCGAGGTGAAGTGGAATGCCAGAATGGCTTCGTAGTCAGCTCAGGCGAGCGTTCCTCAATCGCGATCGAAAGTCCATCCTGATGCTTAATCAAGCGTTCTACCGTTATCGCCAGACGCGAACATAAAACGGGCGGCCACACTGGGCCGCCTCGAAAAGCCCGCTGACCTTGCACCGCTCAACGCTAGCTGGCAATACGGCCATTGAACTTGTTTACAATGCGCGACAACACTTCTTCTGTGACAGGACCAAGTTGGGCTTTATACATATCGAGAGATATGTGGCACCCATCGCGGTCGTTCTCCTCATCAAAGGCTAGAATCACGCGTTGGCCGTCAGACAACTCATATTCTAAATAATAGGTATCCATGAGCAACCAACCTCTCCACAGCAAAACACCGGGCCTTGCTTCCAAGCCCGGTGTTTTGCTTGTGCATTAGCCCCGGCGTCCGCCGCGCCCACCGCGTTTGCTTTCATTGCGGCGTAGCGCTGAAAGGCGCTCTTCGCTGTCCTTTAGAAACCGGTTCATGATCTGTTCGAACCCCGGTCGCCGCCCATCACCGCGATGACCGCCCCCACGCGGACCACCGTGTCCACGGCCCGATTGGCCGCTGTTGGAAGACTCATTGGCCTGGCGAATGGAAAGGGCAATTTTGCCATCCCCACCGATGCTGATGATCTTCACTGTGACTTCGTCGTCGACTTTCAAAAAGTCGTGGACGTCCTTCACGTAGCTGTCCGAAATCTCGGAGATGTGCACCAATCCAGTTGCGCCCTCGGGCAAAGTTACAAAAGCTCCAAACTTCGTGATGCCTGTAACTTTCCCTGTCACCTTGCTGCCGACCTCAATGGCCATAAAGACGTCTGTTCCTCCCTGTTCGCATGAGACGAAAGAATCATTTCTGATGAGTGCGAAGCTATCCAACGAGTCATCCTTGGATCAGGATATCCTCTTTGCAAGAATGGAACACAAGGACCGACTGCGAATTACGACAATCTTAGCCTTTATGACCATTCGGTTGCAAATCGAACGGAACTTGATTTGGCATCACCAAATTTTGATGTTCCGTTGCGTACTTTTCAATATACGATGGATCATTCAATTGTTGCTTCTCTTTTTGAAGGGTTTGCTGCTGTGTCTGTATGCGGTGCAGTTGATTCTGAAGCTCGACGTTTTGGGCCTGAAGTTGCTTCAACTGAGGACGCTCCGCATGTAGAAAGTACACTGCGGCCCAACCACAAATGACGATCATCGCAAGATAGCGTACGCGCATCCACGGATTCCGAACGGCACGGCTTCTATGTTGCTCGGCACCATAACGTTGACGGTCTGCTCGCACGAGTATACGCTCCCTCATGGACGTTGACAAAGCTGAGGACTACTGTACCGGCTTTCGAGTACGCCTTAACCATTTCGCCGTCAGTTGCCAAAACTCCTCTTGCCATTGCGAAAGTTTTTTCCGCCAAGCGGCTTCTTCCCCAACGTATCGGCGGATTGGAAACGTGAGTATCAAGAACAGAATTGACAACAGTCTGGCCATGGCATCCTCTAACCGACAGCCAAACCTATACAACAACGTGGCGAAGCCGCTGACCAATCGCCAAATCAAACGCGCTGGCACGCCAAACAGCATGTACAACATGCGGCCACATATAAGTACGACAACGCGCATCACATGCAGGATGGCAAAGGCACTACCGACGACCCATCGCCTCAGGAGTAAGCGATACAAGGCATACCCGGTGATAAGCAATAAGAATGTCCAAATGCGGAACGTACCGGAGATGGTGCGATACGTGCATACGTATACGACAACAGCGGCGACAAGCCAAAAGGCGAGATCGAACAATGGCCGGAACCGACGCAACCAACGCGATGCGCCTGTGATGGTATTGTAAAAGTCAAACGTCGCTCCCATAGCCATGCCGCACAGAGCCATCCATGCGACGTATGCGGCGTTTTGCGCAGTGTTCATCGCAGCAACCGCCCCATCAAGCCCCGCGGCTTGCCATCGTCATAAACGATGGCCCCAATCTCGCCCTCGATGCACACGATACCTGCTTGTCTATCAAACTGCTTCATGTGCAGCGACTGCCCTGCGATACGCATATTGCCTGCCGTGGTGGACAATTCAAACGCCTGGACGTCAAAGCTCTCGACGCGCTTGACCCCCGTGATTTGCAACTCGCGGCGCCCTGTCAAGTGCACATCGTGTTCCTCGGCCGCAGCCATACCGCCACCTCCATCGACCCAAGTCGTCCATCTTTAGTCTATGAGGGCATTTGCGATATAGAACGGCGGATATGCAAAAGGACCGATCCGTTACAAACGGATCGATCCTCCAATTTAGCGAGCGACGTCTTCTTCTTCGTCGTCGACAAACGCGGCATCTACTTGATCTTTGCGCGTCTCCACCGCGATCACGTCATACAGGGAAGCAGCCTCATCCCGGCGCGGATTCTCGGCCAGCTTGCGAACGACGACCGTCATGGTCTTGTTACCATAGCGAATGATGAGTTCGTCGTCGACCGCGACGTCTGTCGATGCTTTCGCTGTGCGCCCGTTGACGCTCACACGACCAGCGTCGCAAATCTGCTTCGCCAATGTACGTCGTTTGATGAGACGCGATACTTTGAGAAACTTATCGAGACGCAAGGCTTACCGCGTGCTTTCCTTCAACTTGTTGCCTGGCTTAAATGCAGGAACGGTAGACGCCGGGATTTCAATGACTTCACCAGTCTGCGGATTCCGGCCGGAACGCGCGGCGCGCGAACGAGTTTCGAATGTGCCGAAACCGATGACCTGCACCTTTTCCCCTGCAGCCAGAGCTTCCTCCTTTTCCCCTGCAGCCAGAGCTTCCTCAATGGTGTCGAAGACGCTATTGACAGCCAATTCGGCGTCTTTCTTCTTCAGACCGGTCTTCTCGGCCACCTTGTTTATCAGTTCCATCTTATTCACTCGCGAGATACCCCTTTCGTGGGAATGTCGGGAATCTTATTCGTCCTTCGCCGCAGGAATCCTGCTAATTTTCCTTCGGAAGCGTTATTTTTGCTTCATTCCAGTAGCGATCGAGCGTTTCCGGCGATGCGTCTGACCAGGATTCGTTGCTTTCCGCCACACGCCGCTCCACGTACTGAAATCGATTGGTGAATTTGCGCGTCGCCGTTGCCAATAACGTCTCGGCATCCAGGCGCAGAAACCGGGCGATATTGACACAAGCGAACAGTAAATCCCCCAACTCTTCTGCCACCGCTGTATCACGCCTGCGATCGCGGACAAGCTCGATTTCAAGTTCATTCATTTCCTCTTTTATCTTGTCCCATACATCCTCGAGCTTTGCCCAGTCGAATCCGACTTTGGCGGCGGCAACCTGAACGCCCTGTGCAACTGCGAGCGCAGGCCCTGCAAAGGATACCGTGGCAAGCACACTCTTCTGACTCTCTTGTTTTGTGCGCTCTTCCGCTTTCACACGCTCCCAAATGGCATTCACTTCTTCAGCAGATTGTGCAGATTTCTCACCAAACACGTGCGGATGGCGACGCACCAACTTTTCTGACAGCCGGGCGAATACGTCGCGCACGTCAAAATCGCCTACTTCGCTGGCAATCTGGGCGTGCAACAACACCTGCAAAAGCAGATCCCCGAGCTCTTCCGCCAGATGGTCTGGATCTCCCTCGTCGATGGCTGCCGCGACTTCGTATGCCTCCTCGATGACGTACTTGCGCAACGATTCGTGCGTTTGCTTCCTGTCCCACGGACACCCATCCGGACCTCGCAACGTCTCGACGATGCCAATAGCCGCAAACGGATCTCGCCAGGTGAGCCGATCCTCCTGTACAGGCGGAACATACACAGTCGTCAGGTGATCGATCCAATCAAGCCTGTCCAATTCGTACAACGGCACGACCTCGATGCGCTCTTCCCCTGCCACACCGGCAGCGCGAACCACAGTAACTGGGTAGTCGTCCGGATAGACATCCATGAGACTCAACTTCACATCAGTCGCTACTTGCCGTTGATATACCTGGGCGATAAGCGTGTGCAGGCGCGGGTGCAACAGACGGCTCGCCAATTGCGTTCCGTCGAGCAACAGGAGTCCCTCTATGGAGTCGATCCGCAACCTCGATGCGGCAACATCCAGAAAGCTCTGCCCGGGTCCGATTTCGATCGCGACCTCAGGGTCGTTCATGGCGAGTAGAAGCTGCACACTCAACTCCGCGATGAGCGGATGCCCTGGTACAGCGTAAATCACGTGATCGTGCGTTCGCGCGCGCTCCCGCACCCGCTCGGCCATCCGAGCGTAGGCCTCGTCAAACGTCTCGCTTGTTTCGTAGATGTCGTCAAGGGACTCATATGCGACGCCGAGTTCGGGCAGCGAACTGACGACCGGATGCACGGCCGTGCGCAACACCACAGGCCATCCGGATTGTAGCAAACGATATGTGCCGAGGGGCAACCCGTTCAAATCCCCCGGTCCGAGCCCTACCACATGCACGATTCCCACGTAAAAACCGCCCTTCCACAACGTAAACATGTCATTGGCCAGTATAAACAATCCGTCGTTGCACAGGAAATCTCCTTACGCCGAAAAGGCCTGTTGCGGACTCTCCTGCAACAGGCCTTTTCAGAAAAACAGCAGACAATACCAAGATTCCGTGAGCAAGCTCATTATTGCTCCATTTGTTTACCAAGAAAGCCGGCTGCCGTTTCGGCAAGCTTCGTTTCCGTCTCTCCCATCCGCACATTGTCTTCGCGCGTCACCAGGATGACTGCACCAATTGGATCGCCAGCGGCGATAATGGGAGCGATCACGCGTGCACCAAAGCGCTCGCTCCGATCCCGGACAATCGAGTAGTCGCCGGGTGTGGAGTTGATCACCGTCTTGCGATCCTCCATCGCCTGTTCGATGTCTTCGCTGACCTGCTTCTCCAAGAAATCCTTCTTCGAGGCACCCGCAACTGCGATGATGACATCGCGATCGGCAATCATAGCGATATGTCCAGTCGACTCCGCCAATGAATCGGCGTACTCCTTTGCAAAATCACCGAGTTCGCCAATCGGCGAGTACTTCTTCAAGATGACTTCCCCGTCGCGATCGACAAAGATTTCTAAGGGATCGCCTTCGCGGATCCGCAACGTGCGTCGAATTTCCTTCGGAATTACAACACGACCGAGGTCATCAATTCTCCGTACGATGCCTGTAGCTTTCAAGAAATGATCCCTCACCCTCATGAAGTTTGGTGCAACGGATGTCTGACGTGACTGTATTATGTGACACCATAAGATCCTCTATGCACCAAGGAAGCATGAGGGTTGCCGTTAAACACCGGCCACTTCCTCCTGCGCTTTGGACTGGCGGACCATCTCCAGATAATCGCGCAAAAATGCGGAAAGCTTGCTTAGAATCTCTTCCCCAGGCATGCCCTTCGTGCGGAACGACACGAAGAATAGGCCATTGGGTCGGCTTGTCGGCTGACCGTGGTGCTTCATCGCCATCGCCACCGCTTTGCTATAGTCGACAGGCCGCGATGCATCGTTGCCAAAGCGAATAGCTGTCTCAGCGCCATGCACCGAGATTTGATCGACGCCGGCGCTGGCGGCGAGGCTCTTGAGCCGCGTGACGTTGAGCAGGTTGCGTACCTCGGTGGGCAAATCGCCATAGCGATCCTCGAGTTCTTCTTCGAGATCATCCGCCTCCATCAAGGTCTGAACCGCACGGAAGCGTTTATACATCGCGATTTTCTGCGCCGAATCAGAGATATAGGTATCCGGGATATACGCTTCAACCGGCAGATCGATACTCGGTTCGACGCCTTGTGCCACTTGCTCTCCGCGCAGTTCGCGAACCGCCTGCGCCAGCATCTCGGTATACATGTCAAAGCCGACGGAATTGATGAATCCGTGTTGTTCAGCGCCGAGCAAATTGCCTGCACCGCGAATGGACAGATCGCGCATGGCAATCTTAAAGCCGCTGCCAAGTTCGGTGCACTCCTTAATGGCTGACAACCGCTTTTCTGCCACCTCGGTGAGCACTTTGTCCCGCTGATACGTGAAATACGCGTAAGCGATCCGATTCGAACGCCCAACGCGCCCGCGCAATTGGTACAACTGTGAAAGCCCGAACTTGTCGGCATCGTAGACAATCAGCGTGTTGACGTTGGAAATGTCGAGCCCCGTCTCAATGATGGTGGTCGTGACGAGAATGTCGATCTCGCCCTCGAGAAAATCGAGCATCACCCGCTCGAGTTCAGCCTCCTGCATCTGCCCGTGGGCAACAGTGACACGGGCGTCCGGCGCCATCTCCTGCACCCGCTCGGCCATACGATGAATGTTGTGAACCTGGTTGTAGACAAAGTACACCTGACCACCGCGCCCAAGCTCTCGCTCCAACGCTTCCCGAATCAACCCCTCGTTGTACTCGACGACATACGTTTGTACCGGAAAGCGATTCTCTGGCGGCGTCTCAATCACGGACAAGTCACGCACACCCATCATCGACATGTGCAGCGTTCGCGGAATAGGCGTTGCGGTCAAAGTCAAGCAGTCGACATTGGCGCGCAACTGCTTTAGGCGCTCCTTGTGCGTCACGCCAAAGCGCTGCTCTTCATCGACAATAAGCAGGCCAAGGTCCTTAAATTGAATGGACTTTTGCAACAAACGATGCGTTCCGATCACGACGTCGACTGTGCCGTCCTTTAATCCCTTGATACAAGCCTGCGAATCCTTGCGCGATCGGAACCTGCTCAACATGTCGATGGTCACCGGAAACCCAGCAAAACGCTCCTTAAATGTCTCATAGTGCTGTTGCGCCAACACAGTGGTTGGTACAAGGACGGCCACCTGCTTGCCATCCATGACAGCCTTAAAGGCAGCCCGGACAGCGACTTCCGTCTTCCCATATCCGACGTCTCCGCACAACAGCCTATCCATTGGCCTTGCCCGCTCCATGTCGCGCTTAATATCCGCGATCGCACGCAATTGATCTGGTGTTTCCTCGTACGGAAACATATTTTCGAAGTCAACTTGCCATGGCGTGTCCGGTGAGAATGCATGTCCCGGCGTCGCCTCGCGCTGCGCGTACAACTTCACGAGATCGGCCGCAATATCCTTGACCGTCTTGCTGACGCGATTCTTGACCTTTTGCCATTCGCCACTGCCCAGATGGTGTAGTTTGGGCTCCTTTTCGCCCGAGCCGATATAGCGCTGAATTTGATCGATCTGATCGACTGGCACATACAAGCTGTCGTTGCCTGCATAGCTCAAGTACAAATAATCGTTGTGTCGTCCCTCGACTTCCAGCGTCTTGATGCCCATGTACTTGCCAATACCATGGTTGACGTGGACGACATAGTCGCCAACATTCAATTCCTGATAGCTTTTAATTCGCTCGGCGTCCGAGACGTTCGAGCGCGTGCGCCGGTGTTTGCGTTTGGCGGTAAACACCTCGGTCTCGACGATGAGCGCGATATGCTGCATCGGCAATTCAAAGCCACTTGACAGGTTGGCGACGACGATTTGCGGCGCTTTGGCGCCAGGTGTGAACGACTCCACTTCGTCCGCATCGATCCGGTAATCGTCCAACACGCGCGCGAGATGCTCTGCACGCTCCTTGGTCGCAGCCGCAAACACGACGTTCATACCGGCGTGCTGCCAGCGTGCGACTTCCGCCTTCAAGACATTCATCTGGCCATGGAAGTTCTGCATACTCCGCGTCGTCAGATTGACAACCTGCCCGAAACGCGTGCCTGCCTGGCTGCGCGTGAATGTCGAGAAGTGCACCTTCGCTTTCGACAATTCTGCAATCTTCGCCTCATAGTCAACGGCTTCGACCGTGCCTGATAAGACTTCGCCACGCATGAGCGCACCCGAGAGCCACTCATTGAACTCCTTCTCTAAAGCTTGCGCACGCTCCAGCAATCGCGATGTCTCGTCCAGGCAGACAAACGTCGAACCCGTGACGTGATCGAACAGCGTATCCACGTGATCGGTGAGAAGTCCGCGGTATCGCGCGAGTCCTGGGAACGACTGCCCATTCTGCAACTTGCGCAAATCTGCACCAATCGCCGTCTGCAATCGATCGCGCACATCGGCGTCCGTCGTGGTGCGCAGGCGAGACTCAAGGTGTTCGGCAACGCGATCCGCCACCTCTGCCGCCACACTGGCGGGCACAGCCAAATCGATGGCAGGTCCGAAAGATACCTCGTTCAGCTTCTCAAGTGAGCGTTGCGTGTCGGGATCGAACGTGCGAATCGAATCGATCTCGGTATCAAACCATTCCATCCGATAGGGCTGTGTCGCCGCCATCGGAAAAACGTCCAAAATGCCGCCACGAACGCTGAACTGGCCTCGACTCTCAACCAGGTCAACACGTTCATAACCGCCCTTCACCAACTGCGCCACAACATCGTCAAGTGTCTGATTCAGGCCAACCTCGAGCCGAACGAGCGTTTGCATAAACTGACTACGCTTTGTAATAGGTTGCCAAGCAGCCAAAAGCGTCGTTACCACGACAACAGGGCCCTCCGCAACGAGGGCCTCCATCACATGCAACCGATCTGACATGACGTCAGATGAAGCTGCGATATAGTCGACCAAAGCGTTTTCGCGCTCCGGAAACAGATAGACGCGCGCATCTGGAAGATACTCTTTCAGGTCTTCCCAAACGGTTTGCGCTTGACTCGCCGTATGCGTCACCACGATCATGGACTCGGGACCACGGGCATTGCGCAATGCGTACAGTGCGGCCATCGTCAATTGTCGAGCCGCGCCTGTCACGCCTGTGATCAGTGCGTCATTGCGCCGTGGCCCCATCCCGCCGGCCAACGCTTGTAGCGCGTCATCAGCAGCCATGAGTTGGACGAGACCTTTCACACTACTCCCCCTCCCAGTCCGCGCACGGAGTTGGATCTATTGAATGATGTTGCCCTCTATCAAGAGCTCTGGATGCATAGCAACAGCTTGTTCGCAGGCGTCGCAAACCGTCTGAATCTCATACTTGTCCGGGCCCGCATGAATCACGTCGCGCTGATGTTCAACGTCCAAATGATGCAACCCAAGCCGTGATACTGCGTCGGCATACGACCAAGCTTCGTGATCGACGACGCCCACCGGCTGTTTACAATACCGGCATACGTATTCAAAGCGCATCTGCGCCACCCCCGACAACGATGTCTGCCATTAGTATGGGGGTAGAACAAAATGGACATACGTCACACAGCAAATTTGCACGCACAAGCCGATCCAACTAAAACGAAACGCGGTTATATTGATTCATCGCATGTTCAAAGCCGTGCTCAACGGCATGCATTGCCGCCTCTGCGGCGGCCGCAGCTGCCTTTTCCACCCGCACGCGCTCCTCTTCAGGAAAGGTGCCTAGCACATACGGAATGATGTCGGATCCGCGCGGCGGACGCCCGATGCCGATGCGAATACGGCAAAAAGTATCCGTTCCCAACGACTGTATCAGCGATTTCACACCGTTGTGCCCGCCCGCCGAACCGTGCGCACGCAACTTGAGTTGACCGGGTGGAAAGTCCATATCGTCGTACATCACCAAGATGTCTCGCACGACATCCAATTTGTAAAAGCGGACGATCTCGGCGGCTGCAACTCCGCTTACGTTCATATACGTCTGCGGTTTCACGAGCAGAACTGGTTCCCCCGCAATCCGCGTTTCGCCGATGAGCGACTGAAATTTGGCGCGATCGACAACGACGCCGAGCCTTTGGGCGGCGTAATCAATCGCCCAAAAGCCGACGTTGTGCCGGGTTCGTTCGTATTTGAAGCCTGGGTTACCAAGCCCAATGATTACTTTCAAAAGTCTGTATCCTCCTGTGGCGATGGCGCTCAGTCAAACAACTGGCTGATGGAGCGCTGTGTATGCACGCGGATGATGGCCTCGGCAATCAGTTCGGCTACGGATAAGACACGAATTTTATCGATCCGCTTATGTTCCGGCAAGGCAATCGTATTGGTGACCACGACTTCTTGGATCTCGGATTTCGCGATGCGCTCGACCCCAGCACCGGACAGCACCGGGTGAATGCAACACGCGTAGACACCTTTCGCCCCCCGTGCCAACAACTCGCTCGCCCCTGCCGAGATGGTTCCGGCGGTGTCGATCATATCGTCGATAAGAATAGCCGTCTTACCCTCAATATCGCCGATGATGTTCATCACTTTCGCTTCATTGACTTCGGGACGACGCTTATCGATGATGGCCAAAGGCGCCCCCAGCCGCTCGGCGAATGCGCGGGCCCGTGTCACACCACCCATGTCCGGGGACACGACGACGGGATTATCAATTTGCTTGTCCAGAAAATAATCAGCCAGAATCGGCATGCCAATCAGATGATCCAGCGGGATGTCGAAGAAGCCCTGAATCTGGCCTGCGTGCAAGTCCATGCAGATGACGCGGGAAGCCCCTGCTGTCTCGAGCAGGTTGGCGACCAATTTTGCCGTGATCGGGTCGCGAGCGCGCGCCTTGCGGTCCTGACGCGCATATCCATAATACGGAATGACAACGTTGATGGTGCGCGCCGACGCTCGCTTGACGGCGTCGATCAAGATCAATAACTCCATGAGGTGCTCATTGACCGGCGCGCTCGTCGGTTGAATAATAAACACGTTGCTGCCGCGAACGCTCTCGCCCAGCTTGATCTGCACTTCGCCGTCCTTGAAGCGGCTGACCTTGCACTCGGCCAAAGAGACGCCAATATAATCAGCAATTTCCTGCGCCAAGGCTGGATTGGCGTTTCCCGTGACAAGCTTCAAATCGCTGTCAATGGCCACTGTCGTCCCCGCCTTTCACGAGATTCTGGTTCTGCTTGCGCGCTTTCCACGCTCGTACATAGTTCGGCTTCGTCGTTTGGGGAACGCGCGAAATGACAAACGCGTCATCCCCTACGTTGTCTGTGACGGTCGATCCGGCTGTGATGTACGCCCCCTCGCCGATGACGAGCGGCGCGATAAGATTGACGTTCGATCCGACGAAGCTGTTGTCGCCAATCACCGTCCGGTGCTTGCGCTCGCCGTCGTAGTTGACCGTGATCACGCCGCAACCGACGTTCACTTGGTTACCCACGTCTGCGTCGCCCACGTACGCGAGGTGGCTTACCTTCGTATCGTCGCCAATGTTGCTATTTTTGACTTCGACGAAATCGCCAATCTTGACGCGCTTACCAACGCGCGAACCCGGCCGCAGGTAGGCAAACGGCCCAACCTGCGCTTGCTCGCCAATTTCACTTTCCACCGCAACCGCATTCTGCACGACGGCACCCGCTTCAACCCGCGTGTCGACGAGTCTGGTATGCGGGCCGATCACCGCGCCTTCGCAAACTACCGTGCGACCGCTGAGCAACGTCCCGGGCAACAGTGTAACATCCGGAGCGAGCACCACGTCGGCATCGATATAGGTATTGCTTGGATCAACAATGGTCACACCTTCGCGCATCCATCGGGTGGCGATGTTGTGGCGGCAAATCTGCTCGACGTGCGCAAGTTGTGCGCGATCATTAACGCTGGCGATTTCCAAAGGATCCTCGACCATCTGGGCAATTACGCGTTCGCCGTCGGAACGCAGGATGGCGAGCGTGTCCGTCAAATAATATTCACGTTGAGCGTTATCTGCTTGTAGCCTGCCCACCGACGCTTGAAGTGCGTCCAGCCTGTATGCGTAAATGCCGGTATTGATAATCCGCTGCTGCCGCTCTTCAACAGACGCGTCCTTTTCCTCGACGACGCGAAGAACGCCGCCCTCGTCATCCAGAAAGACGCGCCCTAATCCCGTCGGATCTGGAACAGAAGCCGTTAATACGACCGCCGCTGCACCAGTCGTTTCGCGCGCCTCAAACATACTTGCAATCGTCTGCGGACGGATGAGCGGCGCATCGCCGTACAGCACGACCACGGTATTTGTATCCGAACGCAATGTGGGAAGAGCCGCCTTGACGGCGTCGCCAGTACCAAGCTGAGCTTCTTGCACTGCGATGTCCGCACGCCCAGCGACTGCTGCCGCCACGCGTTCCCGCTGCTGGCCGACGACAACGACAATTTGGTCGACGCCCACCTCTTCCAGTGTGTCAAGAATATGGTGAATCATCGGTTTCCCGCAGACTGGATGCAACACCTTATGCGTCTGCGATTTCATGCGTGTGCCATGGCCAGCGGCCAACACAATGGCACTCCTCGTCATTCGGATCTCCCCCACACAACGTAACACTGCGGATCTTGACTGATGTTGTCGACCCCCAGTGTACCTGAAGGACATTTGCGATTTCAATTTCAAACGCCCTTGTCCACAAAAAAGCCCTGGCATTTGCCAGGGACTTTTCAAACAAGATTCAAAAGTTGTTCAAAAAGTTCAGTTTCCCTTCCAGGGGTATGCTCTACCTGGTCGTCTCACCGACCACTTGCTCTTCCGCCTGGATGGTTTCGCCAGGCTGTTGAGCATCGCGAAAATACGCATCGAGGACTGCCTCTTGAATCTTTTGCCGCGTCGATGCAGAAATGGGATGCGCGATGTCCCTGAATTCGCCGTCTGGGGTCTTTTTACTCGGCATCGCAACAAACATCCCATTGTTTCCATCGATAATGCGAATATCGTGGACTACGAATTCGCTATCAATGGTAATAGAAGCAATCGCCTTCATACGGCCTTCTGTCGCAACCTTGCGAAGCCTTACATCGGTGATTTGCACCCTTTTCACCACCCTGATGTCGCGATTGGTCAGTTCTACCTAAAACACCAATTCAACATCGAGGCGGTAAACTCCTGCATCCAACGTCATACATTATTCAAAAATTTACGTACATGCGGTACATCAACCACGATACGCAATCAATTCAATTTCTACACGCGCCCCGCGCGGAAGAGCCGCAACCTGTACCGTCGATCGCGCCGGTCGATGATTGCCAAAAAAGCTTGCGCACGCCTCATTGACGACCTGAAATTCCGCGAGATCCGTCATAAAAATGGTCGCCTTGACGACTTGCTCGCGCGTGCTACCTGCAGCTTTGAGCACTGCGTCCAAATTCGCAAACACCTGTGCGACCTGCTCGGCAATACCACCCTCAACGATATGGCCTTCCTTCGTCAGCGGTATTTGGCCTGAGGTATACAGAAACGGTCCAACACTGACTGCCTGTGAATACGGGCCAATCGCGGCCGGAGCGTCATTCGTTTGAATGATATCCATGCTACATCCTCCTCAAAAGGTTTCTCGCCCACCATCATTGTGTTAAGGGAAACGGGCGAACTTCAATACCAGCCTCACTGACTTCGTCCACTTGTAACAGAGCCACGTATGAATCGACCATCTTGGCTACCGGCATCGCAGTCGCCATAAATACGGCTGTGCCAACCACTTCGGCATCGAACTCGGCCAGCAATTGCGCCACTGCCCTCGCGGTCGCGCCCGCCCGCATGAAGTCGTCGACGATAAGGGCCCGCGCGTCGTTTGGCACCAGCCGCTTGCTGAGCGACATCGTCTGAATGCGCTTCGCCGATCCCGACACGTAATGCGTGGTCACGGAGGCCCCTTCGGTGACGCGTTGGTCGCGCCGTACAATCGCGATGGGAACGTGTAAGTAGCGAGCCACCGATGCGGCGAGCGTAATGCCCTTGGTCTCTACCGTGACGACGACGTTGACGCCAGCGTGTTGAAAATGCGCACTCACTAACCGCCCAACAAAATCGAGAACATCCGGATCTCCCAGAACGTCCGACAGGTAGACAAACTCCCCCGCTAACACCCTGTCCGGATCGGAAAGTCGCGCCGCAAGTTCACCCAGAAATGCATCTCTGTCGTCATGGGCAACGACGGGTCGGTAGCGCACGCCGCCCTGGACGCCTACCATTGTCTCGACGTTCCCCGTTCCTGCGCCCGCAAACGTCTCCCGAATGAGTGCAATATCTTCACTTAGCGTCGATTTTGCGACTCCCCATCGATCTGCGAGCTGTGTCACATGAAGCGGCGCCGCAGGTTGTTCGACAAGGCGCTGGGTCAGGCGAATCAGTCGTTCCTGTCGCTGCATGGCGACGCTCCTTTCCCGCAAACTGGGCGTTTCCTACTCTTACTCAGCGGCAGTTTTCCCCACCACTTCTTCAGCGCCGACAAAGCGGCATATGTACACGTCTTTCATAATCCCGCGCAAGGCGTTGTACATCCGCTGCGCCTGTCCCGACGTCACAGCAAGGCAAAACAACGTCGGGCCGCTGCCGGACATGTGCACAGGATGGCGCGTCACCGCTTCGACCTTTTCGGCCAGGGCCCGCAATTCCGGATACATGTCAAACGTGACGCGCTGCAATGCGTTACGCACCAAGGGAGCGATTCCCTGTCCGTTTGCTTCCGCCAGACAACTCACCATCGCCGCACTTGCCGGGCTGTCCGTAAAGTCGTCCGGTCGCAGCCCCTGATACACCTCCGCCGTCGACACAAACAGACGTGGATGGATGAGCACCGCAAACATCGGAAGCAAGTAAGGAATGCGTGTCAATTGTTCGCCACGACCGCGCGCAATTGCCGTACCGCCATACATGCAAAACGGCACATCCGACCCGATGCGAGCCCCTACTTCTGACAGTTCCTCGAGCGACATACCGGTTCCGAACAACTCGTTCAACCCGCGTAGAACCGCAGCCGCATCGCTCGATCCGCCTGCCAATCCGGCCGCAATCGGAATGTGCTTCTCAAGCTGGATGTGCACGCCTGCAGCTATGCCTGTGTGCTCAAAAAAACAGTGCGCCGCCTGCACCGCGAGGTTGCGCTCGTCGACAGGAATGGCAGCCGATGTGCTTTCAATGGTCACCTCTCCCGCCGGGCGCTTATCGAGCCATACCAAGTCGGATAGGTCGATACTTTGCATGACCATGTCAACCTCGTGGTACCCGTCGCCGCGGCGACCCAATACGTCCAACGTCAAGTTGATTTTCGCGTACGCCCGCTTAAACAACAAAATGCCCCACCTCGACTAGGACTAGCATGCCGAGGTGGAGCGGCAAAGTCAAGATCCGGTTACAGCATCGCGTAACTAGGACCATCCGACTGCACCGGAAGCTCGTGGACGCGCACTGCACCCAACTGGGTCAGTCGTTGCTCAAGCGGTGCCAACTTTTCGTAGAAGACGCACAACACATCCCCGGCTTGCATGTCGCATAGTGCCGCCTCCATCGCCTGCACCTCCGACAAGACCACCGCCACTGGCTTGTGAGGCACCGCCTGCGCAATGGCTGTCTGCAGAATGCGGGCGATCTCGCCCGGTTTGCGTCCCCGTAAATCCTGATCCTCTTTGACGATGAACTGATCGAACCATGGCGCCAACGCTTGTGCTGCCTGCTCGACGACGTGATCGGCCCGGTCTCCCGGAACGCCAACAACACCTAGCAGCCGCTTGTGCGGCACCCGCGCCAGCCACTCGCCGACGCGTTGAAAGCCCGCTGGATTGTGAGCATAGTCAAGGATGACATGAGCGCCATTCTGCAACTGAAACATTGCACAACGCCCTTGATTGCGATCCGGTTCAAACGTCCGCAAGGCCTTTGCGACCAAGCGCCGAGGAAGGCCTGCCGCACGCATCGCCGCGGTCGCAAGCAAGGCATTTTCCACATGAAAACCGACAGTGCCGCCTAACGTAATGGGAATCTCGGCAACGGGAACAACGGTCCGCCGCACGCGCCCATTCGCCTCGACAATCTGTCCATCTTCCACGTAAAATGCAGTGCCGCCGGCTGCAATATGGCGGGCGATCCGCTCGTTCCGCTGCGACGAAGAGGTCAAAAAGGCCTCAGCCTGAAAGCGGGAACGCATCGCCATGACGCGATCGTCGTCGGCGTTGAGCACAACGATTCCACCCGGGCGCACACGCTCGCCTACCAATGCTTTGACATGCGCGATGTCATCGATGGAATCGAGGCAATCTTGACCGACGTGATCGAGCGAGATGTTTGTGATGACCCCGACATCCGCGTAGTCGTAGGCAAGACCGCCACGGATGATGCCGCCGCGCGCGGTCTCGAGCACAGCGACCTCTACTTCTGGATGAGAGAGCACCAAGCGAGCACTGCGCGGTCCTGTCGTATCGCCTGGTTGTACCAACGTGCCGCCAATATAGACGCCGCCTGTCGACGTGTGACCCACCGTTTTGCCAGCCGTGGCAAAGCCGTGCGCAACCAGGCGCGAGGTCGTCGTCTTGCCGTTGGTGCCCGTGATGGAGATGATGGGAATACGCCCGTTCTGGCCATTTGGGAACAACGACTCCACAATCGCCTCAGCCACCCGCCGCGGCTCGCCCTGGGAAGGATGTTCATGCATGCGGATGCCTGGCGCCGCGTTGACTTCGATCACCGCGCAATTGCCACGCGCTGCAGGTTCATTCAGCGAGCGGATCACCATATCGACGCCACACACGTCGAGCCCAATGTGCATCGCACTCTGTTCCGCAATTCTCCGGTACGTCGGGTGGATCACATCCGTGACATCACAAGCTTCGCCACCTGTTGATAGATTGGCACTGTCGCGTACCGTGACGCGTTCTCCCTGTGCCGGGACACTTTCAAGTGTGTAGCCAGCCTTTGCTAAAGCCGCTTCGACAACCGCGTCGATCGCGATGCGCGTGAGCGGCTTTTCGTGCCCGACTCCCCGCCTCGGATCCTGATTCACCCGCTCAATTAACTCGCGAATCGTCGCCTTGCCGTCGCCCTCCACCATCGCAGGTTGGCGCAACGATGCAGCCACACAGCGCCCGTCGACGACGAGCAAACGGACGTTGGATCCAGGGATGTACTCTTCGATGACGGCGCTTCGCGAAAATTCCGACGCAACAGCAAACGCCTTGCGCACCTCGTCTTCTGTCGTTAAATTCAATGAGACACCCTGGCCCTGGCGACCATCCAGCGGTTTTACAACGACCGGCGCCCCCACGTCGTGCAACCAACCGACTGCCTCCTCGGGCGATGTGGCAACCCCGCCATAAGGCACCGGAATCCCCACGTCTTCCAGCAAACGTTTGGTAAACGCCTTGTCACTCGCGATGTCGACACCGACGCATGACGTCTTTTGCGTAATCGTCGCTTCAACCCGCTTGCGATGGACGCCGTACCCCAGTTCCAAGAAACTGCCTTGCAGGCGGCGAACCGGAATGCCTCGTCGCTTACAGGCATCAACGATGGCCTGGGTACTTGGGCCAAGTTGGTATTGCGCATAGATGTCGCGCGCCTCCGTGATGATCTGCGCAACATCTGGCGCGCGTTCGTTGCGACTGAGTGCGCGGACAAGTTCCACTGCTTGCAAGAGCAACCAGCGCTGCGTCTCAAAGCATGCACATTCCAAGACAATGTCGTAGATACCCGGACCATCGGCATACACCGTCTTGCCATAGTTGACGCCGAGCCCAGCCAAGTTTGCCAACTCAATGGCGACGTGTTCACAGATGTGCCCGAAATATGTTCCGCCCTGAAGGCGCTCCACAAAGCCTCCTGGCGCACCTTTGGCACAGTGGTGCTCGGCAAGTCCCGGCAAAAGCGCGAGCAGGCGTTCCGTGAAGCCAGGGTAATCCACGCTCTCTTTTTCCGTCCATTCACCCAAGTGAATGCGCGCGACAAGGATGGGTTTATACAGATAGACGTTCGGGCCTTCGAAATGCCGAACTGATTGAATGTTCATGAGGAAAGCTCCTTGCGGTGAAGCCATTGTTCAAAATCGGGAATTGGTTTTCGATCGCGCAGTAAGAACCCGCACCCTTCGGGCAACATGTGCAACTGGACGCCGCATAAGGCCAGCGGCTCGTCCCGCCGCACGCGATCCAGATTTGAATATGACACCTTCCCTGCATCCACAATGCTTACGGCCCCCCGGCCAATCACTTGCAAGACGTGATCGCGCACAATGACGGCCGTATCTTCGTCGATCCCAAGGCCAAGATGATGCGGATACTGGGCGACTGCCGACAACAATCTACCAAGCCTACCTCGCTGTGCAAAATGTTGATCGATTACGCAGCCGTCAAGAAACTCCATGCCCGGTGCCATGTCCACGATCGAGGGTCGCGGATTGGTTTCCGCCTGGCCATCGACAATCATCGTACTTGACATCATCGAGGCACCCGCGCTGGTCCCACCGAGCACAACGCCGCGGTGATGCGCCTCGTGTAGCGCTGCATCCACGCGTGTGCCGCCGAGCAGCTTCGTAATCCGGAGCTGATCCCCTCCAGTAAAGTAAATACAGGTCGCCTGCTCGATCATTTGAATCGCACTCGCAGCATTAGCGGCATCTCGATGCGACACGTCAAACGTCCGCACGTCTTCCACGCCGATGCGCTGAAACACGTCGATGTACTCCGCACCGACTTCCACTGGAAGTTTCGTTGCGACCGTAATCACGAGCACGCGCGCGTGCTTCCCGCCCCCGAGTTCGACGAACCTTCGAAGAATGCGGCACTCGCCCGTTTTATCTTCGGCGCCGCCGACAATAACCAATGGCCCCGACTGACTTGCCAAACGGTTCTCCTCCTCGCGTACCTATGAGCGCCGCCTGCGGATAGGCGATGCTAGTACTTTTTCCACGCAGGTTGGAGTATATTCCAACAAAAATGGCCGGGAACGCGCCCGGCCATCGTCGTCACCTCTGCCCGGTTTTGTCTGCCATAGCTTGCTCTGCGATCTCGATGGCGCGTTTGACCATGTTCCCTGCATCTCTCGCTCGAATTCCGCCCCATCCTTCTTTCTGGACGGTGTCGTAAAACCCGAGTTCCTTCGCAAGTTCCACTTTCAACGCATCGGACATCGTTCCGCCATGCCTTGCCATGCCAAATCCCTCCCTGAGTCAGAGGACGACAGTTCCTAATATGCCGCACTTGTGTCACCTTTATCCCAATATACGAGTGACACAAGCAGGCCTTTGGCACGACAATTCTCGACAAAACAAAAGCGAGGCTCGCGCCTCCCCTACAACGATGTAACATCGTAATATCTCATTGTTCAACAGCGAACTTCGCGGTGTTGCCGTCCTCTGTGCACAGCATGAGCTCAACAGTTTCAGTCAGCACGTCAGCGTAACTGTACGAAACGCGCTCAAACGATCCGTCAGGCGGGTCAAGCTTCACCACAAAGACAGACGGATACGTTTCTTCCAAAACCCCGAAGCGCTCAACCGTCTTACGACGTCCTCCGTTTGCACGAAGGAGTGCGCGTTCGCCGATGAGTCCATCCAGACTCTTTTTAATTTCGTGGGGCGCATTTTTGGCCAACACACACCACCTCTTTCCGCGCTTGATTATAGCACGGCAAAGAGGCTATGTCAACAAAATTCAAACATTATATCAGCGTATGTTTTTCGTTGTCAATGGGTAATTTACGACGTTGACGGCCCGTCAATACGCTGATCTAGGCAACCCCAGCCTGTATTTCCCTCTTGATTCCAACCCTCCGATACCGTCGGTTCCCGTATATGTCGATTTGACGACATCGTACAAATTGACCGTTTCATGAATGGGTGTAAAGGCAATTTTCTCCGCAATGAACACCGGATCAAGCGCGTGGATCATAATGCGCTGCGGGGATGAGGCAAAGTTGGCCCCGGCATCGAGGATCCCCTCGAAGTGCGACTGACAGGCACCTGCAATAATCACGAGATCATCCATATTGCGCACATGCTTCCGTGCATTGGCGACCGTCCGCACGAAGTTTTGGGAGTTCCGGTAATTGCGTATATCCGACCAATCCTTGCCCTTTTTGATGACGCCGTCGTGACCGGTAATAATCAAGATATCCGGCTCATACTGTTCCAGCAAGCCGATAACTTTATCAGGCATCTGCGATTCTGCCACGTGTTGGCCAACCGCCCGGATCCCGAGTTCCCGATACATGGCCATGCACTTTTGCAAATACGTGCCGTCGCCGTCCAAGTGCAGAACCCGGCCGGGCCGCTCAAAAAAATCCGGGTTGCTTTGGAAGCGGCTCTCGCGCCGCAGAGCTCGCTTTTCATACTCATGTGCGCGCCTTGACTGAATCAGGCGTAAACACTCGCCCTCAACCTGATTCCGGGCCGCCTCAAATTGACGAAGTTCATCTTCGCTCACGCGCTCCAAATCGTCAAAAGGCGCGTCTGCCATCAAACGCACGTCGATCCCCTTAAGGATTGCCGTTTCCGTGGCGTTATCCACCTCGACGACGACGAAGCAGACGTCCTTGCCGTAGGACTTACGCGTGACCATTTCGCCCGCTTTCCACATGCAACCACCCCTCACGAACGACTCTGCCATACGATATGCAAGGTCAGTTCGATGTGACAGACGCGGAGGCGGCTCATGAGCAAAGATGGAAGGCAAACCACCGTAGCTATCGTCGCGGCATACAACGAAGCGCAAACCATTGGCAATGTGCTGCGCCAATTGCTGCGCGCAGGTGTCAAGAAAGTCGTGATCGTCGACAACGGAAGCGAGGACGCGACCAGTGAGAAAGCCTTGGCGGTGCATGGCATGGATGTGCGCATCATCAAGTTCCAGCGTGCGCTGGGGCACGACGTGCCACGCGCGATCGGCGCCATAGCTGCCTTGCGTGCATGGTCAAAGCAGGATCTGGCTGCGCTTTTATTCATTGACGGAGACTGGGGCGGTTCATTTGGACCGATGTTGCAGGCATTCATCGACGAAGCGCAAGCGGTACCAAGAGCCATTGTGGGTATTGATGCGGGTAGCTTGCAACACGGCCCCCTTGCCGAGGCCATTCGTTCCGCTTGGCTGCCGGTGTTGGACGTTGCTTTGACATGTGACAAGCCTATACCGTGCCTTCTGCCGCAATACGTGCCGCGCACGGTGTTCCAATCCGTGTCGCCTATTTGGCTAGGATCGCCCGGCGCCTGGTTTGCCGCGACGGTACAAGCCGGTTGGGTTTGGCGAGGATTTCGCGGTTGGAATATCGGCCTGGTCGGCAACCGCTCGCGCTCCGTATCCCACAATCGCCGACTTGCCGACTTGATTCGCCTGGACGCCCGTATTGCAGCAACGCACCTTGGCCTTCAAGGCGACCGTATATCCGTTCTGTCGGCCCTGCCCGGTCGGGAGTGGTCCGTGCTGATCGATTATGCAAGTTCGTTCTGCACAGGACAAAAGCTATGACTTCGTGTAGCGATCCGCCACCTTGCTGGCGCCAAACGAATCGGGCTTGATGTGGGCCTCGTAGCCATTGGCCTCGATCCAGGCGACAATTTCGCGAATCCACTGCTTGGTTTCGCCAGCCTCGCCGATGTCGAGATGAACTTCGATGTGCCACTTGTCTGCGTCCTGTTGTAGATATTCGCTAAGGATACCGCCTGTCTGGATGGAGAGGGATGCTTCGGTGAACATGCGCTGCCTGAGCGCACGCATGTTGGTGTGGTTTTCCTTGTGGATATAATAGCGGGCGCCGTGTCCTACACGATGCAAGATCACCGCCGTAACAAACGTTGCTTCGTGTAGCCGCTCACGCGGCTGTGAATCGGTACCGATGATTAAACGGTACCTATCGGCTGCATGTAATCGCCGTTCACGAATGATATCGTCGGCGACTTGCGCCAACGTCAGTGTGCCTAGCGTCGGACTTCGGAACATCATCATGCCCATCGCCCCCTATGCTATTACTAGTATATTCTTCCCAAAGGCGATGGTCACGTGTAAAAGCCGTTAGGCCCCGTGATAGGGCAGTGCGGACACAGTATGGAAAGCGCTTGCATACAAAACTCCCGTTTCGCATAATAGAAACCGTATTTCCCAGATCACACAATGTCCTGAGGGGTCCTCGCTATGAACATACACGATATCCCGGGTACCATCGCCGTGCGGTCGGAAGATGCGTTTGATACCGAGGCTGTTCGGGCATATCTCGTCCGCGAAAAGCTCATACCATCTGACCAAAGTGCACACTTAGATGTGGTGCAGTTTCCAACTGGTGCTTCCAATCTGACCTACTTGCTTCAATGCGGGTCATGGATGGCCGTGCTGCGTCGCCCCCCACACGGACCACTGCCTCCGCGAGCCCATGACATGAAGCGAGAATCCGCTTTTCTGGCCGAATTGCATCCACACTTCCCCAAGGCGCCGCAACCGTACGCTTTCTGTGAGGACACAACCATCATGGGAGTACCCTTCTTCCTGATGGAATATCGCCCAGGCATCTGCATCGACACGGCCTTCCCGTCCCATGTGCCATTTACGCCGGAGAAAGCAAGAGCCGTTGGCGAACAAGCCGTGCACGCGCTCGTCGAGTTGCACAACGTAGACATTGCAGAGACAGCGCTTCATACTTTCGGACACCCCGATGGCTTTTTACGACGGCAGGCTGAGGGTTGGATGGAGCGTTTTCGACGATCGGGCACCGGTGAAAGCGTACCAGGAGCCGACGCCTTGATGACATGGCTTGCAGGCAACATCCCAGACACGCACAATCACACCGTCATCCACAACGATTTTAAGCTCAATAACCTGCTCTTTGAGTCAAACTCGCTTGCGGAAATCGTCGGAATTGTCGATTGGGAAATGGCAACTATCGGAGATCCACTGTTCGATCTCGGTGTCATGCTCAGCTATTGGGTGGAGGCCTCTGATCCAGAGCCGCTGCGCAGCCTGCTGCCTTCCGCCACTGTCCTGCCAGGCTTTTTGCGGCGCGACGAAGTCGTACAGATCTACGCTCGCACAAGCGGCCGCTCTGTCGATCATGTGAACTTTTATTATGTGCTTGGAACGTTTAAGTTGGCCGTGATCGTGCAACAGATTTATGTTCGTTACAAAATGGGAAAGACGACCGATCCGCGCTTTGCTCACTTCGGGGATGCGGTACGCACGCTGATCGAACACGCGGTTTGCACCGCCGGCGTATAGGTACCAAAAAGCCAGGCGCCACGCATGACTCGCGCGACGCCTGGCGTCAATCTCAGATCGCTGTAGACTGCGTGCACGTGTGTCGGCAAAGGGCACAACGCCACCCGCGCACAGCCTGTGCTGGCCAGCCTATGCAAATATACTAAAGCGCGCTGTACCCTGGACAACCTTGACGTCCCCAGGCGCTTTTGTCGCCCAAACATCACATGTTACAATCTGCCCATTCGCCGCTTCTTCAACCTCTGTCACGACGCCCTCGCATGTGATGATATCGTCGGGCCTGACCATGTCGATAAAGCGGATCCCGAAGGTCGACAGTTCCCCGGATTCCCCAAACAAATCGGTCAACATCTGCCCCACAAATGCCATCGTCAACATGCCATGCGCGATCACGCCGCCAAGCCCAGCCTCCTGTGCAAACGACTCGACTGTGTGTATCGGATTGAAATCGCCGGATGCCCCCGCGTACATCACCAACTGCGTGCGTGTCACTGGCGGCTTGGTGAGCGGCGCGAGCCGGTCGCCGACGCCAAAGCGCATGCCTTTAGTCATGACTGTTACCTCCCTCCGGCCGATAAATGATGGTCGATGTCGCCGTTTGTACCAAGTCTCCCGCTTCGTTCTCCACCTTGTACGAAAACAAGAGTATAATCATGCGCCCAAGCTTTCCGGATCGCTCCTTGACATCGACCAGCGCCTGGCTCGCATATAACCCGTCGCCGGCTAAGATGGGGCGGTGGAACACATACGACTGCTCACCATGGATGAGTCCTGCCGTCGGCAATACGAGATTAGGGATACGGCCGTAGTCAAAGGTACGGCTGAATGTCGGCGGCGCCACGAGGCGTCCGTAACGGCTTTTCTTCGCAGCCTCCTCGTTGCTATAGAGGGGATTGTCATCTCCGATGGCCTGCGCAAACTTTCGAATTGCGCCTTTTTCCACTTCGTTTTTCACTGGCTCTGACCAGACGCCAACCAGCGGTAAAAAATCGTGCATATCCACGCCCACAGCTCGCTCCCTTCGCTTTTAATACGCGGACGCCAAACGACCTTGCTCCCACCATTCACGAAGCGTCTTTTTTGAGAATTTGCCAACACTCGTCTTTGGAATTTCCTCTAAAAACACCACATCGTCGGGGAGCCACCACTTGGCCACGCGACCAGACAGATATGTGAGGATTTCCTCCTTTGCGACCTTGCCGCGGGCGTCAGCGCGTAGCACGACACAGGCAAGCGGTCTTTCCTGCCACTTTTCATGCGGTATGGCAATCAGCGCCGCTTCAAGTACATCCGGGTGACCCATCAGCGCATTCTCCAAGTCGACAGACGAAATCCATTCGCCGCCACTCTTGATCAAATCTTTGACGCGATCGACAATCTGCAAATAGCCGTGCTGGTCTATTGTCGCGATATCACCTGTGCGGAACCAACCGTCGATAAAGGCTTCGCGCGTCTTCTCGGCGTCTTTGTAATACGAGTCAATAATCCATGGTCCGCGTAACCACAGTTCCCCCATCTCTTTGCCGTCGTGTGTAACATCTTTGCCGTCGGCATTGACAATGCGCATTTCGAGCCCTGGTACAAGCAACCCGGTTTTCGCCCGAAATTGGTACTTGTCCGGCTCCGGTAGGTCTTTGAGTGACGACTTGGGAAAGCTGACAAACGTGATGGGGCTGGTCTCCGTCTGACCATAGCCCTGATAGAGCTTGACGCCGAGTTCCTTTTCGTATGCCTCGGTCAATGTCGGCGATAGCGCAGACCCGCCAGACATGAAAAGACGAACAGAGGAAAAGTCGTACATACCAGGATGCTCGCGCACATGGTTGAGCACGGCCATCCAGATGGTCGGCACGCCTGCGCTATACGTCACGCGCTCGTTGTGAATCAATGCACAAAGATCTTGTGCCTGCGGACGCGGACCCGGATAGACCTGCTTGGCTCCTATCCAAGTGTCTGAGTACGGTCGGCCCCAGGCGTTGACATGGAACATCGGCACGACCGGCATTGTAACGTCCGCGTCGTCGACGCCAAGTTCTCCAATAAGCGACGTCAGACAATGCAGGTAAAGGCCGCGATGGCTGTAAAGAACGCCTTTGGGATTGCCAGTTGTGGCAGATGTATAGCCGATGATGGCCGTGGTGTTTTCATCGAACGTCGGAAATGCATAATCGTCCGGCGCTTGCGCCAACAATTCCTCGTACGAATAGACAGGTGCAAGCGTGGTCTGAGGCAGCCTCGTAGCATCGGTCATGATTACGTACGCCTCAACCGTAGTAAGTTTCGGCGCAATGCTCTCGATGAGGGGCACCAAATCTTCGTCGATAAACAGCACCTTGTCTTCGGCGTGGTTGATGGTGTATACAATTTGTTCCTGAAACAAGCGAATATTGATGGTGTGCAGCACGCGCTCTGAGCACGGCACAGCGAAGTACAATTCCAGATGGCGATGGTGATTCCAAGCGAACGATCCCACGTGCTCGCCGGGCTTTACGCCAAGCACTTCCCCAAGGACATGAGCGAGTCGACAGACTCGCTTGTACATATCACGGTACGTATATCGAAAGATGCCATGCAAACCTCGAGAAACGATTTCTTTCTCGGGGAATACCGTGTTCGCGCGATACAGTACAGATTTCAATAAAAGCGGATAGTCCATCATGCTCCATCAACCTCTCTTCAAGAGAATACCAGCATGAATGCATCGCACCGTCTATCGCTTAGCTTTCAAAATAGGTCGGAAGTATGGAAGTACCAGGCCATCATCGCGTTCGCTAAACACCACTTCGACCCTATCGCCAATCCCTATGCCCTCACCCGCGTCCACAATGCGCGTCATCATGCGAACACCTTCGTCGAGATCGACAAGCGCGATGGTGAACGGCACTTCGTCTTGAAACGGCCCGAACCCGCGATGCACGACCGTGTAGGTATAAACGGTGCCAAGCCCCTTGGCCTCAACAAAGACGAGATCGTCCGACATGCAGTGGGGACAGATGGAGCGCGGGTAAAATACGTACCGTGCGCAAGTTTTGCAACGTTGGATGCGCAGGACACCTTGGCGACACCCTTCCCAAAACGGGCGTGAGTCCGTGTCGAGAACGGGAACGGGCTTAGCCTGCATCGTCATCTCTAATCCCTCCCTAAGACAACGGTTGCGCTCGAAGACAACTGGACGCCGGTTCCGTGAACGAGTGCAATTTGCGCGTTTGGCACCTGGCGCATACCCGCGTCCCCTCGCAACTGCAAGGCCGCCTCAATGAGCAGGAAGATCCCGTACATGCCTGGATGGCAATAGGACAGACCACCCCCGTTCGTATTCATTGGGAAACTGCCCCCTGGTGCGATCCGCCCACCGCTGACGAACGCCCCACCTTCTCCCTGTTGACAAAAACCCAAAGCTTCGAGCGTTACAATCACCGTGATCGTAAACGAGTCGTAAATCTCGGCGACATCGACGTCGTCGTGGCGAATGCCGGCCATCGCCATGGCGCGTGGCCCGGTCACGGCGGCACCGGTGGATGTCACGTCCGGCATCGAGAGCAATGTGTGATGCGTGTGCGTCTCGGCGTGCCCGAGTACCCAGATGGGCTTGTGCCGACACTGGCGCGCGACGCGTTCGGATGTGACAACAATGGCGCCGCCACCGTCTGTAACTAGACAGCAGTCATATAGATGAAGTGGCTCGCAAATCATTCGGGAGGCAAGGACGTCCTCGACGCTTAGCGGATCGCGCGCGAAGGCACGCGGATTTTGCATCGCCCACTGGCGCGCTGCAACGGCGACCTCGGCAAGCTGCTCGGGGCGCGTGCCGTATTCGTACATGTGCCGCATGGCCGCCATGGCGTACGCCCCTACGGGTACAGGCAATCCAAATGGAGCCTCGTACTGCTCGGTGAGACTGACTTCCCCCGGCACCTTGCCACGCAGGCGCTGAGACCGTTGCGTACTGCCATAGACAATCAGGGCAACCTCGAACAACCCGGCCTGAATCCCGGCCACGGCATGCCCTACATGCGCCTCAAACGAAGAACCACCGATGTTGGTCGAATCCGTATAGATGGGCTGTATGCCTAGATACTCGGCGAGCATCAGGTTGGTCCACGTGGTCCATGCCCCCGCACAAAACAGCGCCTGCACGTCGCGAGTATGCAATCCGGCATCGGTCAAGGCCCGCACCGCTGCTTGCGCCTGTAGCTGAAGGACAGTCTTATCCGGTGTCACGCCAATATCCGATTCCGCGATACCGACAATTGCCGCGATCCGATCGCGCCTCATGACACAACCTCCTCAGCGCATCCTGCAACCGTCGATGTAGATCACTTGGCCCGAGACATAGGCTGCATCGTCACTCGCGAGGAAGGCAACCACATTTGCCACATCCTCTGGTTTCCCGACTCTACGCAGCGCGATCGATTGCACCGCCATTTCCTTAAATTGCTCAAAGTCCATACCGACGCGATCCGCCGTCTGTTTCGTCATATCGGTCTCGATAAAGCCGGGCGCGACCGCGTTCACCCGAATGCCAAATGGCCCAAGTTCGAGTGCGAGGGTGCGCGTAAATCCCTGAATGCCTGCCTTCGCCGCGGCATAGTTGGCCTGCCCCCGGTTGCCAAGGGCGGACGTGCTCGACGTGTTCACGATTTTGCCTGAACGCTGTTGTACCATGTACGCTTGCGCGACTTTACTGCACAAAAACGCGCCTTTAAGATGCACATCCATCACAATGTCCCAGTCGTCCTCCGACATCTTAAAGAGTAGATTGTCGCGTATCACACCTGCGTTGTTCACGAGGATATCAAGCCGACCGAAGCGTTCGACGACGGCCTGCATGGCGGTTTCCACCGCAACTTTGTCCGTCACATCACAACCGAACCCGATGGCCTCACCGCCACCGGCTTGAATGGCCTTCACCGTGTCCCCAGTCCACTCTTCTTTCAGATCGAACACAGCCACCTTCGCACCGTCCGCCGCCAGCCGTTTTGCTGTCGCCGCGCCGATCCCGCGTGCCGCACCTGTCACTACTGCTACCTGTCCCGTTAAACGTGCCATACAAATGACTCCCTTCTGTTTTTCCCAGCTTGACGACTCAACCACAGTAAGCGTTTTCAGTCCAATAAATTTACCGACATCTCCATGAGCCGCTTGCGACCGTGCTTCTTGAGCTGTGACCAAACTACATAGAGTAACGAACTTAGCAGAGGATGTGTGCCAGCCTACTCAGCCTGCCGGCGTTGGTATTCCTTGTGTAATTGCGCGGCGATAATATTTTTCTGAATTTCGGACGTTCCTTCATAAATGCGCGTGATACGAGCGTCCCGATAAAACCGCTCGATTGGATACTCCGCGATATAACCAAGCCCACCGTGGATCTGGACCGCCTTGTCGGCAATTCGGTTGTACACCTCAGAACCGTAGAGCTTAAGCATCGCAGCCTCTTTCACCACATTCATGCCTTTGTCGGTCATCCAAGCCACACGGTGCACAAAACTGCGCAACAGCTCGATCTCGGTCGCCATTTCCGCAAGGTAGTGCTGGATAATCTGCTGTTCAAAAATCGGCTTCCCGAACTGCACCCGCTCATGCGCATACTGAACGGATTTATCGAGCAGATACTCGCAGGATCCCAAGCACCTGGCGGCTAAACCTGCCCGGCCATTGGCCAGGATTTTCAAAGCATTGACATACCCATCGCCGGCCACGCCCAGCACGTTCTCTTCCGGCACTTCCATATCGTCGAAGAACAACTGGGCCGTGTGTGACCCATGCAGACCCATCTTTTTTTCAATGTGCCCTACGCGAAAACCCGGGAAATCGCGCTCGACGATAAATGACGTGATCCCCTTAGCTCCCTTCTCGGGATCCGTCACTGCCATGACGGTGAACACGTGTGCCAAAGGCGCATTGGTGATATAAATCTTCTGCCCGTTCAGCACATAGCGATCACCCTTCTTCACGGCTGTCGTTTTCAGCGCCGCCGCGTTCGATCCCGCCTGCGGTTCGGTCAATGCGAATGCCCCTATCCACTCGCCGCTCGCCATCTTCGGAAGGTACTTCATCTTTTGTTCCTTGGTGCCAAACGCAACAATTCCGACAGAACCAATGCCATTGTGGGCTCCGATGATTGATGTGTAACCGTTGATGGTTTTGCCCAACTCCGTAAAGAGCGTGCATTTGCCAACCATGTCAAGCCCTAAGCCACCGTATTCCTCCGGAATGCTAAGCCCAAAAAGACCCAGCCTTCGCGATGCTTCCATGATGTCATCGGGTACCTCATCCTCGTCCTCAATCTGCATCGCGCGCGGTTCGATCACGCCCTCAACGAATTCCCGGATGGCCCGGCGCAACATATCCAGTTCAGGCGTAAGTACATAGTCCATCGGCTCACCTCTCCATTCCAACAGGACACTCACGTTCGCAACGCAGCCCGTATTTCACGGATCCTTCATCGATCTCGGGACGCCGGTTCAATACCTTCCAGCAACATCGCCGCGAATGCGTCTGCAACTTCTTGATCCGACAGTTCGCCGTCGGGATGAAACCATTGGTAGCTCCAGTTTGCAATACCGAGCAGTGCAAACGCCGCAAGCTTTGGATTGGTTGTGTACCGAAAAGCGCCAGCCACCACGCCCTCACGCACCATTTGCTCAATATTTAGGCGGAATTGGTTGCGCAATGGTACAATTTTGGCCTTTCGCTCGTCGTTGAGATGGCGCATTTCGCGGAAAAACACGCGCCCCCGAGCACCGCGCTTTTCGATGTCGCGAATCAACATGTACATGATGGCGCGAACCTTTTCTCGATAAGTCAAATCGGCATCCGCCAAAATTTTGCCCTGTTCCTCGAGCAACGTCACGATGTACTGTTCATGAATATCCATGAGCAGTGCCTCTTTGCTGGCGAAATAGTAGTAAAACGTCCCTTTGGTGACACCCAGTTCATCACAAATGTCTTGGACAGACGTCTCCGTAAATCCACGTTTCTCAAACAGGGCAAGGCTCACCTCAGCGATGAGTGTTCTCATGTCTGGTTTCTCGTCGTTCATGCACCGTCCACTTTCGCTGTAGATTCTTCGCGCAAGGCACGCCGCAACAACTTGCCTACGCTGCTTTTGGGAAGCTCGCTGCGAAACTCGATTAGCTTCGGCACCTTATAGGGAGACAATCCCGCTTTACAGTGTGCAATGATTTCGTCTTCCGTCGCTTGCGCACCTGCCTTAAGGACGATAAACGCCTTCACCGTTTCCCCGCGGTACGCATCAGGTACACCGACGACAATGGCCTCCTGAACTGCCGGATGTTCGTATAAAACCTCCTCGACCTCGCGCGGGTAGATGTTATAACCACTTGCGATGATCATGTCCTTTTTGCGGTCCACAATCGATACATAGCCATCTTCGTCGACGGTCGCAATATCGCCCGTATACAACCAGCCGTCACGCAGCGTCCGCGCGGTCTCCTCCGGCATGTTCCAATACCCTTTCATGACTTGCGGGCCACGAATGACCAATTCGCCAATCTCCCCAACAGGCACCTCCGTGACGCCGTCTTCCAGATCGACGATTTTGTATTCGGTCGATGGATACGGCAATCCAATCGTTCCTGGCTTGCGTGGGGCAAATGTCGAATTGCAGTGCGTCACCGGCGAAGCTTCGGACAAGCCAAATCCTTCGTACACGGTAGTACCTGTTTTCGCTTCAAATGCGCGCATCAACTCGACTGGCATTGGAGCGCCTCCACTATTGCAAACGCGTATGCTGTTCAAGCCGTAATCTTCGATATTCGGCAAATGTAACAGCGCGGTATACATCGTCGGCACCCCAGGGAACATCGTCGGTTGCTCCGCCTTGATAATCTGTGCCACCTCCGCCGGATCGAAGCGCGGTATCAAGAGCAAGCGTGCACCGTTATAAATGGAGACGTTCATACACACGGTCATACCAAAGACGTGGAACAGTGGGAGGACGGTTAGGCACGTATCGTTGCCGGGATGATAACTGTCGCGAAAGAAGTAATAGCATTGCAAGGTGTTGGCGACGAGGTTGCGATGCGTCAGCATAGCACCTTTGGAAAGCCCTGTCGTACCACCTGTGTATTGAAGCACAGCAACATCCTCTGCCGGATCGATCATCACTTCGTCCAATGGCCTTGCCAGACCGTTTTGTACCACGGCGGCAAACGGGGTGGTGCCCTGAGGTGTGACACTCTGATCCTGCAACGCAACACTGATGATGTGCGCCACATCCGTTTCACTTTGCACACCCTGTACGCGCGGCGCGAGGGTGTCGAGTGTCACCATCACCTTTGCCCCGGAATCGGCGAGAATGTGCTGGAGTTCGCGGGGCACGGACATCGGATTCACCTGCGCGACAACGGCACCGGCCGTCAGGATCCCGTAATACGCAATGACATATTGCGGGCAATTCGGCAACATGATGGCAACTCTATCTCCCTTACCGACACCCAGTCCTTGAAGGCCTGCAGCAAAGGCATCGACTGCCTGTTGCAGCTCACCGTAGGTCATCTGTCGGCCGTAGAACCATGTGGCAACGCAGTCGCGATACGTCTTCGCCGATTGCCTGAGTAAATCGCGCATCGAGATTTCCGGCACGTCAATGCTCGTCGGAATGTGCGCGGGGTAATGCTGAAACCCATAGCCTTGTAACATCACGCAACCTCCTTTGCAATTGCGCGGCGATGCAGGCCGCAGATCAGTGATGCGCCGAGACACCACCGTCGATCGTCAATAAAGCCCCTGTCATGTAATCGGATGCGGCGGATGCAAGAAAAACGGCAGCACCCTTTAAGTCAAAGTCGCCGCCAAAGCGCCCCAAAGGCGTCTGTGCCAAGAGTGCCTCGCCAGCCTGGGCGAGAACACCCCTCGACATCTTCGTGGGAAAGAAGCCCGGCGCAATGGCATTGACCGTGACGCCGTGCGGCCCCCATTTGACGGCAAGATCCTTGGTAAATGTCAAAATGGCACCTTTGCTCGTGTTGTAGCCAATGGCATCCATTAATCGTGGATCGACCCCGCCAAAGCCGGCGGTGGAAGCGATGTTGATGATTTTCCCGCCGCCTTGCTGAATCATGACGCGACCAACCGCCTGGCTCATCAAGAACGTGCCCGTCACGTTTGTGTCGATGACCTTACGCCACGCTTCAAGCGGCATGTCGACGGCAGGGGCTCCCCAAGTTGCCCCGCTGTTGTTCACCAAGATGTCGATCCGGCCAAACTCCGCCATGGCCCGCTCGACAACCCGAGCCACATCCTCAGGTTGCGCGATATCACAGGACATCGCAACCACCTTGACCCCTGTCTCGGCTGTAAGGCGATTCGCCACTTCTCTGCAAGCCTCGACCTTGCGCGAGCACAAAAGCAAATCCGCCCCCGCTTCCGCAAGCGCCTCGGCCAACTGTTCACCAAGTCCACGCCCGCCCCCTGTGACAATCGCTACCCTGCCATGAAGATCAAATAAATCACGGATATGCATGGAGTTCCCCTCTCTTATGGCGCCTCACGATACTTCCGCAACTCGTCGCGCGCGATTTGCATGAGATGTACTTCATCTGGCCCGTCCGCAATGCGCAGGGTTCGGGCGTTTGCCCAAAAGGCCGCAAGCGGATAATCGTCGCTCACACCGGCGGCGCCATGGGCTTGGATGGCTCGATCGATCACGCGGAGTGCGACGTTCGGCGCAACAGCCTTGATCATTGCAATTTCAGTACGAGCCGCACGGTTGCCAACCGTGTCCATCATGTATGCGGCCTTGAGGGTCAACAGGCGCGCCTGCTCAATCTCCATTCGGGATTGTGCAATCCAGTCTTGAATGACTCCTTGGCTGGCGAGGGGCTGGCCAAAAGCCACGCGCGATTGTACGCGCTTACACAAGAGCTCGAGCGCGCGTTCCGCCGCACCCAACAGGCGCATACAGTGATGAATGCGGCCAGGCCCCAAACGCCCCTGCGCGATCGCGAACCCCTTTCCTTCCCCCCAGATGATGTGACTTGCCGGGACGCGCACGTGATCAAATATGATCTCACCATGACCGTGTGGAGCGTGATCGTACCCGAAGACGGAGAGCATGCGTTCGACTCGTACACCAGGCGTATCAAATGGTACGAGAATCATAGACTGTTGTTCATGCCGCGGTGCCTCAGGGTTTGTGCGCCCCATGACGATGGCGAATTGGAAATGCGGGTCCCCCGCTCCCGTAGACCACCATTTGCGGCCGTTGGCGGTATATTCATCTCCCTCGCGAACAATGCTCGCCCTGATATTGGTGGCGTCGCTTGACGCGACATCTGGCTCGGTCATCGCAAAACAAGAGCGAATCTCGCCAGCTAAAAGCGGGCGAAGCCACCGGTCCTTCTGCTCATCGGATCCGTATCGCGCGAGAACTTCCATGTTCCCGGTATCAGGGGCATTACAATTAAAAATTTCAGGAGCGATGATAGATCGACCCATGATTTCACAAAGCGGCGCGTATTCGAGGTTTGTCAGGCCTGCTCCGTATTCACTATCGGGAAGGAACAAATTCCATAATCCTTGCTCCTTTGCCCGTGCCTTCAGCTCCTCCACAATCGGTGGTATGCTCGACCACCGTCGCGATTCACCAGTAAGCGCTTTCAGTTGGGCGACGTAAACAGCTTCGTTCGGGTACACATACGTCTCCATAAACTGCGTGAGCTTTTCTCGTAACCGAACGACCTTCTCAGAATAGGAGAAATCCATGAGCCCCTCCTGTGTACTGACCGGTTGGTATGTTACGGCGCTATTATAACGCACCGATGCCTGTCTCGGCTACATGGAGCGAGGGGAATTTGCACTTTGGATGGCAAACCCCGCCTGCCAGACCGCATCCAGAAGTTCATCGCGGTGGACAAGTGTCCTTCCCCAAAAAGACCAGAAGACATCGTAAATTTGCAATATAGTATACAAGTAGGAAGCCAAGCGCTCAGGCTTGCGTCTCCCTATGGACGGTTGCACGGTATCGTGCCGCCCACCGCAATGTTCCTTTCACTGTCAGCCATCTCAATCGTGATCGGGCTGGCTGGCAAATCATCTGTCTGAAGGGAGATATGAGCCATGCAAAGCATGCTGCGGGTCGTGAAGGTCGAGAACGGTTTCGTTCGGGGGCTCCCAGCAGCCGACCCTCGCATTACAAGCTTTAAGGGCATTCCCTTTGCAGCTCCGCCAGTCGGCGAAAATCGCTGGCGAGCTCCCCAGCCCGCAAAGGACTGGGACGGCGTATTCGACGCTTATACATTCGCACCGATTTCCATGCAATCACCCATACACCACAACGAAAGCAACATCTATGGTCGAGAGTGGCATGTCGATCCGGATACTCCCATGAGTGAGGATTGTCTCTATCTCAACATCTGGACGCCGGCACACAGCCCTGACGAAAAGCTTCCCGTGTTTGTTTGGTATTTCGGTGGCGGATTGCAGGTCGGTTACACATCTGAAATGGAGTTTGACGGCGAACGCCTCGCGCGCCGAGGAATCGTCGTGGTTACCGTCAACTATCCCCTCAACGTGTTTGGTTTTTTGTGTCATCCGGAGATTACCGCAGAAGCCCCCGAAGCTCCGGCTAATTTTGGACATCTCGATCAACAGTTTGCGACACAATGGGTCAAGCGCAATATCGCTGCATTCGGCGGCGATCCGGAGAACATCACGATTGGTGGCCAATCCGCTGGCGGTGGAAGTGTATTAAGCCAACTCACATCTCCCCAGAACGAAGGGCTCGTACAAAGGGCAATTATCCAAAGTGGACTGTTTGGCAGAGTTTATCCCGGCGGTCGTATGCCAGGTTATGGGAGAACACTGGCGGAAGCTGAAGCGGACGGAATGCAATTCTTTGCGTTTCTTGGCGTATCCTCCTTGGCCGAAGCCCGCCAGCTCGACGCTTTTTACATCCGTGACAAAGCGCTCGACTATAAGGGCTTCTGGGGGACTGTCGTGGATGACGTATTCTGCATGGGTGACGGATTTGATCTCTTTGTCGAGGGTAAACATTTACAGGTCTCCGTGCTTTTTGGTCACACGTCTGACGAATTTTACAGCGCCCCAAACGTCAAAGATTTAGATGAATTGAAGCAAATGGCCGTCGAACGTTTTGGTGATGATGCCGCAACATATCTTGCGCTTTGCGAAGCGGATGCACATGATTTCGAAGACGTTCTGAAAAAAGCCACACTCCATTCCTTGGAGTTTGCCATTCGCACCGCCGTGCAAGCCAGTAGCAACTGGAAGACGCAAGAACCATTGTACTATTACGTATTCGATGCAGAAATTCCGGGGTGGGATCAGCCAGGGGCCTTTCATTCGGTTGATCTGTGGTTTTTCTTCGAGACTCTGGCTAAGTGTTGGCGGCCGTTTGTCGGAAAACATTACGACTTGGCTCGCCAAATGTGCGATTACTGGGCCAACTTCATCCGTTCTGGAGATCCAAATGGGAAAGATATGACGGGTGAAGATTTGCCACCCTGGTATCCCTGCACACCCGATGCGCCATACGCCATGGTATTCGATGACGAGCCCAAATTTGTCCGACAAGAACCAAGTCCTCTTATGCAGTTCTTCGTGCAAGAGTACTTTAAGCAAAAACAGTACATTTTCTGATTTAAGTACGACGATGCACATCGGCGGACAAAGTTGCGGCACCATTCGTGCCAGTTGGAACATCGGTGCCGCTGACGTTCGCCAGATAACCCTCTGGGCATAAGGGGCTCTAGGGCCCCATCTGCTCTGCTAAACGCACAAAATCCGCAATCGACAAGGCCTCCGCGCGTGCCGAGGGATTGAGGCCCGCCCTCTGAATCAGGTCGGCTGCTTCCAACTTTGCGATGCCTAGACCGCCTGCCAGCGCATTTTCAAGCGTTTTCCGGCGCGTGGAAAAGGCTGCCCGTACGACTTGAAAAAACGTCTCCTCGTCAGGGGCGCGCAAAGGTGGACGATGCTCACAGTCGATCAGCACAACGGCCGACTCAACCCCGGGTTGTGGGAGAAAGGCACTCGGCGGCACGACAAATAACCGTTGCACCGCACCCCGATACTGTACGCCGACCGACAGGACGCCATAGTCTTTACCGCCCGGCGCGGCCACCATTCGATCCGCGACCTCGCGCTGGACCATGACGACGGCGCGACGAAGGGGCAACTTGGATTCGAGCACGGCAAACAGAATCGGCGTCGTGACATAGTACGGAAGATTGGCGGCAAAGACGAGATCGTCATCCGCTTGCAAAAAAGGGGACACCAAGGTCTCGATATCGACCTTTAAACAATCCGCAAACACGAGTTCCACATTCCCTCGCCCGCCCAGCACGCCACCAAGCAGCGGCCGCAAGGTTTCATCCTTCTCGATAGCCACCACCTGTCGCGCCCGTTCCGCCAATTGTGTGGTAAGCGCGCCAAGCCCAGGCCCCACCTCAAGTGCCACCGTGTGGTCATCGGCGTTGACAGCGGTGACAATCTCGTCCAACACACGTGCATCAATGAGGAAGTTTTGCCCCAGTTGCTTCTTGGCGATCACGCCGTACTGCCGCAAGAGCTCTTTTGTCGCCCGCGGTCCAAAATCGACCCCAGCCATCAGTCAGTCAACCTTTCCACTGCTCGTTCGAATTCGTCGCGCGTGACACCATAGGCGTTTAACTTGTGCAAAAACGCCTTCGTGTTGCCGTAACCAATACCTAGGGCATCACCGACTCGCTGCCTGCGGATTGCCGCTTGCGGGTGACCTGTTAAGCCATGCTGCAGCAAATCGTCGTAGGTATATTCCTCCTGGACGTATACCTGCTTTGCTACATTTGTCGATCGCGCTGCCAGCAACGCACATTTCACGTCTTCGGAACGTGCGTGTTCGACGCCAAGCCCGCCGTCTGCGATGGCCTTCGCACGTGGCAGATACGCATGTTTGCATCCGGGTGCCAATCTGTCGATGCGGCGCCTGATCCGCTCGCCGGCACCATCAGGATCGGTGAGCAAAATGGCCCCGCGCACCGCGATCGCGCGGCGCAACAGCGCGAGCACCCGCTTGCTCAGCCGATCCCCGCCAAGAACAATGACGTCCGCCTCGACGGCTTCATCGACGCGCTGCTTGTCGTGAATGCCCTCGACCACCACCACTTCCGACAGCTTTGGCCGTTCCTCTGTCATCTAGCGCTTCACCTTCCAGAACAGTCGATGAGCGTTCTCCCAGGTCTGCTCGGCGCAAGTTTGAATCGACTCACCGCGCGCATAGGCCACCGTATCGGCGACGAGCTTCACGCGTGCCGGCTCGTTGCGTTTGCCGCGAAACGGGTGGGGCGACAAATACGGGCTGTCCGTTTCGACGAGTAACCTGTCGGGCGGTACCTTCGCCGCGAGTAAGCGCAGATCGTCCGACTTCTTAAACGTAATTGGGCCCGCAAATGAGATGTACATGCCGAGGTCTAAACATCGCACGAGGATCTCCTCACGCTCGTTGAAACAGTGCATGACACCTTCGACGCTCGTCCCGACCTGAGTCTTGGCAATCAGCGCGATAACGTCCTCGGTTGATTCCCGGTTGTGCACGATGATGGGTAGCCCCACCCGCTTGGCTATCTCAATCTGTCGTTCCATGACCTCCTGTTGAACGGGCCGCGGTGCATGATCCCAGTAATAATCGAGGCCAATTTCACCAATTGCGACGACTTTTTTGTGCTTGGCGAGGCGCTCGATCTCATCATAGACCTCGCTCTTGACGTCCGCTGCCGACTCTGGATGAATGCCAACCGCTGCATAGATGCCTTCGTGTGCTTCGGCGATGCGGATGGCCGCATGCGCCGTCACGAGGTCGACCGCCGGAATGACCACGCGGTCGACCCCCTCCTCGCGCGCTCGGGCGATTACCTCGTCGAGATCGTCCGAAAACTGCCCATCCATCAAGTGGCAGTGCGTATCAAACAGTCTCACTTGACAATCGCTCCGTTTGGCATGGAGTCGGGTACCGAGACAATGGAGAGCTTATCGCCTTCCGAGGCGCACAAAATCATGCCCTGTGATTCGACGCCGCGCAACTTCGCAGGCTTTAGGTTCGATACGACAACCACCTTTTTGCCGACGAGTTCCTCCGGCTGATAAAACTTCGCGATACCGGAAACAATTTGCCGCTTCTCCGCGCCGAGATCGATATCGAATTGGAGCAGTTTGTCCGCACCCTCGACCTTTTTTGCGGTCAAAACCTGGCCGACGCGAAGTTCGACTTGGTCAAACGCGTCAATGCCGATTTGCGGCTTGCCGGTTGGCGCAACCTTTGCCGCCTCCTGTGGCTCTGCCTTGGCTGTCGTATGCTGGTTGGTCGTCATTTCAGTCAATGCTTCAATCTCCTTTTCTACATCGAGTCGCGGGAACAAAGGCGCCGCTTCGGCAACATGCTTGCCGGCACCGCCCATCCCGATGACAGCTGCTGTCCAAGCAAATTCGTCAGCCGTCCATCCGAACTGCTGCCGGATTGCCTTCGGTGCATCTGTCATAAACGGCTGTACTAAAATCGTCGAAACGCGGATGGCCTCGACCATGTGATACAACACCGTCTGTAGGCGATCCGCCTGTCCTTCTTTGTGCAAGCGCCACGGCTGACACTCGTCAATGTACTTATTCGCGGCGCGCACAAGGTTCCAAATTTCCGTCAATGCGAGGGAAAACTGCATTTTGTCCATGTACTCTTCGACTTTCGCCCGCGTCGACTCAGCCAACTCGGCCAATGCCTCATCCTGTTCCACCCGTGCGCCCGGCTCAGGCACAATCCTGTCGGTGAACCGTCCGAGCATCGCCGCCGTGCGATGCACCAGGTTGCCAAAGTCGTTTGCGAGATCGTAATTGAGGCGCTCGACCATGGCTTCAGGCGTGAAAACGCCGTCCTGGCCAAACGGAATCTCACGCAGCAGGAAGTAACGAAACGCGTCGCGGCCATATCGGTCGATTAAGCGCAGTGGATCGATCACGTTACCTTTCGACTTACTCATCTTCCCACCCTTGGCCAAGAAGAAGCCGTGGCCGAACACCTTTTTCGGCAGCGGCAAGCCTAGTGCCATGAGGATGATGGGCCAGTAGATGGTGTGAAAGCGAACGATGTCTTTGCCGACGACGTGTACGTCGGCCGGCCAATACTTCTCAAACTTCGCCCGTTGTTCCGGGTCGTCAGAACCGTAACCAATCGCTGTGATATAGTTGGTCAAGGCATCGAGCCACACATAGACAACATGCTTCGGGTCGCTCTTGACGTGGACGCCCCAATCAAACGACGTGCGTGATACGCATAAATCCTGCAACCCCGGCTCGATGAAGTTTTTCAGCATTTCCGTCTTGCGGCCAACGGGTTCGATAAACTCTGGATTCTCGTCGTAGTATTGCACCAATTTGTCGACATACTTGCTCATCCGGAAGAAATACGAAGCCTCGCGGACAAACTGTACCTCGCGGCCGCACTCAGGACACTTTCCATCCTTCAGTTCCCGCTCCGTCCAAAACGACTCGTCAGGCGTGCAGTACCAGCCTTCGTACTCAGAGAGATAAATGTCGCCCTGCTGCAAAAGGCGTTCAAAAATGTCGGCGACCACCTTCGTATGCCGCTCTTCTGTCGTCCGTATGAAGTCGTCATAAGAAATGTCGAGTTTCTTCCACAACGATTGGATCCAGTCGATAATCGGATCAAGAAACTGTTTGGGCGGTAGCCCGGCCTGTGCGGCGCGTGTCTGGATTTTCTGGCCGTGCTCATCTGTCCCGGTCAAGAAATAGACGTCATAACCGCGCAATCGCTTGTAGCGCGCCATCGCGTCCGCTGCAACGGTGGTATAGGCATGGCCAATGTGCAGCTTGTCATTGGGATAATAAATCGGTGTCGTGATGTAAAACGTCGGCTTTGCCAATGCTTCTTCCCCCTTTTCTTTCTGGCACATCGCAGTTTCCTGGCAACCACGAAAAGGCCTCGCCCCAGATTGGGACGAGGCCTAGCTCGTGGTACCACCCAACTTCGCCGGTACACCGCAATTTGCGTTTACCGGCCTTGTTGCAGGCGCTCAGATTGCGCCCTGTTCTGTAACGGGAACGTCCGCGCCCGGCTTGGCCAAACTGTAAGCCTCACCGTGCGATTCTCCAGAACCATACTCCCCAACCGCTCTGTTACCGGCTTCCACCATCCCGGCTCGCTGTCAACCGCGTTTTGGGTCCCATTCCTTCACCGAATCACAATGTGCAGTTGCGACTTGATTTGCCCCCCATAATACGCGATCCACCTGCATATCGCAACTGCCGGTTACCCAACACGCGTTTGCGCTCTGGCGTGTAGTTTGAAAGCGAAAGTACATCATGATACGACACATCGATATACTCCGAAGGCTTCATCGCACACGAAAATGGAAATCTGAATCATTCGAACAGCTACCTTCAGAAATGTAAGGTCTTGCAAAATGCCAGATATCCAGTATAGTAAGACTATAGAAGTATTTGCATGGCGTGATAGTGATGGTATAGTCGCTGCCGAGCTGTGCGATATTTCAAAAAGAAAAATATTATTTATTGATCGGGGATGGTACAGTGAAGTCTACAGGTATCGTGCGCAAGGTTGACGAGTTGGGCCGTGTCGTGATTCCTATCGAGCTGCGCCGCACGCTCGGCATTGGCGAAAAGGATGCTCTCGAAATCTATGTCGATGGGGATCGCATCATTCTGAAGAAGTATGAACCAGCTTGCATCTTCTGCGGACAAGCGGACGAGATTATCCACTTTAAAGGCAAGAACATCTGCCCGTCTTGCATCTCCGAAATGCAACACGCGTAAGTTGAGACGAGTATAGGCCAAGGCCGCCGCAGGCAACCCCCTGCTGTGGCCTTTTTTACTAGACGCAAGACAGCATTCAGTCCTCGCCTTGCGCCAGGGTCGCATTGTAAAGTTCTCGACGTTTCACGCCAAACCGCTCACTCGCCTCGGCCACAGCCTGTTTGTGCGACACCCCTCGCTCCATGGCGCGGTGAACTTCTTCAAAAGCTCGCTGCCACGCGCATTCAGCTTCCTCAGCACGGGCGCGTTGTGCATCCTCTGCGGTCAACCGATTGTCAATTAAGACGACATACTCGCCCCGTGGCTCCTCCTCAGCCACTTGCTCGCATAACGTGGACAGCGTTCCCCGCACAAACGACTCGTGCAGTTTTGTGAGTTCCTTGGCCAAAACCGCAGGCTTGTCACCAAGCGCCTCGCGTAAAAACGCAAGCGTACCCGGCAAGCGATGTGGCGCCTCATACATCACCAGTGTCGCCGGCACAGTCCGAAACGGTTCTAGCCATAACGTGCGCTCAGATTGCGACCGCGGTGGAAATCCCAGATAGACAAACGGCGTCATGGCGAGCCCACTACCCACCAATCCTGCCAGTACAGCGCTTGGCCCGGGAATGGGCACCACAGGAACTTTCATCGCGATGGCCGTTTCGACCACAACCGCACCTGGATCCGATACGAGTGGCGTACCTGCATCCGATACGAGCGCGATGCGACTGCCTGCAGCAAACTGCTCGCGCAACCACGCCTGACTTGCCCGCTCGTTATGCTGGTGGTAGCTGCGCAGTCGATCCGCTGGGATATCGTAGCGGCTGAACAGCTTGCGGGTTTGCCGCGTATCTTCGCACAACACAAGATCTACCTCACGCAATACCTCAAGAAGCCGTAAACTGACATCCGAAAGATTTCCAATCGGGGTACTGCACACGTATAGACAAGCTGATGACGTTACGCTCGTCTCCAACCATGTTCACCTACCGAAAAAAGGGCCTGTCGCAAGCCGAACATCCATCCCAATGAACGGACGGCTTGATACCGACAGACCCTTAGTTGTTCTATCGCAGAAGGCACAGCCCGCCTGTGATTTCAGGCGCGATCGATAAACGAAAGGCAAAACAGACATTCTCCTTCAGTACGCAAGCTCCCATACTTGACGTTGCAGATGTGGAATCCTTCTCGATAAATACGGCGCAAGTTCTCCTGCGCAGAGCTGGACTCCGGGTTGACCGTCTTGCCCAGCGATTCAGCTTGATAATGTTCATTCTCCCGTTGCAATCGCTGGTTTTCTTCGATGAGTTCCTGGATCTTGTGCTTGAGCGATCCCAACTCCTCGTACAACTCGCCAATCCGCTCTTCCAAATTCGCAACTTGTACGAACAAAGATTGCTTGTCCATGTGCGGACACCAACCTCTTTTACGCCATCGCGTCTTGGTCTTGGTACGAATCGTTCTCAAATTTCAAACAACACATCAAACGGCCACACAAACCCGAAATTTTGGACGGGTTTAGTGATAAGCTTTGATCCTTGGCCATGCGAATGGATACAGGGTCAAATTCGCCCATCCACGTTGAACAACACAGCAGGCGGCCACACGGACCAATGCCACCAAGGATTTTTGCCTCGTCGCGGACACCGATTTGCCGCAACTCGATGCGAACGCGGAAGACACTCGCCAAGTCCTTTACGAGTTCGCGAAAATCGACCCTGCCGTCCGCTGTAAAGTAGAAAATCAACTTGTTTCTGTCAAATGTATATTCAGCGTCGACCAACTTCATCTGTAGTCGGTGTTTCGCGACCTTTTCGCGAAATGTCACCATGGCTTGCCGTGCGCGCACACGGTTTTCCTCTACGGCCATCTCGTCTTCTGGCGTCGCCACACGCATCACCTGTTTCAAAGGCAGCACGACCGAGTCCTCCGTCACTTGGCGACGACCGACAACCACGCGACCATATTCAACTCCGCGAGCCGTTTCGACGATGACGTGTGAATCCTTGTGTATCGGGAGATCACCGGGATCGAAATAATAGATTTTCCCGGCTGGCTTAAAGCGAACGCCGACAATGTCGTACATTAGGATGAAACCTCCCGCAAACGGATGCACATCTGCTCGAAATTCAGCAAGGCCGCAACATGTGACTGTAGCCGTAGACGGCACTCCAGCACAATTTCAATCGCTTCGGCCCACTGGTGAATCTCGAGGATGGGAGCGATGCGCAAAATGGCCTGTTCCCAATCCTGAAACCGACCGCACGGCATGCTGGCACGGACATTCAGGACTTCGCGCAACCACTCTGCGAGCAGTAACAGGCTGTCCTCTGCGGGTAATTGTTCAGATAACGACTGCCACGCTGCCGCCAGCATCCACGCCGGCGCGCGTTCGACGAGCCACATCTTCGTCCATTTTATCATTTGATCGACGAAGCCATCAAACGAAGGATCTTCCGTCGCATGTAGCAAGCGGTGAAGCTGTTCAGCCGCCGCCGGATCCGTGGCAGTGTATGGACCTGCCGGTGCGAGATCGTACGCAAATGCCCGCGAACGAATGGTCGACAACACGTTCTGGCGACTCTTGGCCGTCATGATGGCATACACATGCGGTTCAGGCTCTTCAAGCGTCTTCAACATGCGGTTTGCCGCCACGCCAGTCATATGATCCACGCCGTGAAGTACGTAAACCTTGCGCCCGCCGTGGGCCTTTGTCGCCAGCCAGTCCTGTACGGCCTCGACATCCGCCGTCTTGAGCCCTTCGGCACCAACTTCGAGAAAGTCCGGATGCGCGCTCGCGGCCATTTGCACGCAAGCACGGCAGGTCCCGCAAGGGGCGTCCGCAGGCCTTTCACAGAGCAAATGGCGCGCAACAAACCCGGCCGCCCGCGCCGTATCCGTCGGTGTACCGACCAGTAGTACCGCATGCAACAGGCTCCTGGCCGTCAACGATGCCATCAGCGGCTCGGGTAAACCTACGAGTGACCCATTTGTTGCGTCCCCCGCTGCAGCCACACGCATTCCTCCGTCCTACATCCGCTAGCGCCGTGTTCAAAACTGATCAAATTGTTCAATGTCAAGGACAAAGACCGTCGCGCCACCAACCTGAACGTTGACCGGGTAGGGAATATACGACTCCATGCTGGCGCCCATCGGCGACATTGGAGCCACGACTTGTTCCCGCGCCTTGCACGATTGCTGAATAATGCTTTTGACGCGATCCACCATGTGATCTTCGGTACCAATCAAGAACGTGGTGTTGCCCGCGTGAAGAAATCCGCCTGTCGAAGCCAGTTTGGTTGCCCTGATATTTTCCTTAACCAAGTTTTGTGCCAGCCTTGCACTATCCTTGTCCTGTACGACTGCGATAATCAACTTCATGGGGGTCACCCGCCTATTCCAAGTCGTTGTTGATGTGATTCCATACAACCCGCTTGATTTCCTGCTGAATCGCTTCTACATCCAAACGCGCGTCAATCCGTCGGATACGCCCAGGTTCCGCAATCTGTAGCGCACGAAAAGCGCTTGCTACGCGATCAAAAAAGTCCGCACCCCTCTGTTCGATTCGATCCAAACTACCAAGGCCACGCGCAGCCAAAAGGCGTTCCCTTGCTTGCGCCCAGTCGATGTCAAACCACAGCGTTAAATCTGGCATCAGATTGCCCAGTGCAAATGCATTTACGGCGCGCACTGCTTCTTCTCCGATACCAAGCCCTGCCCCTTGGTAAGCAATCGAAGCGTCGACAAACCGATCACAGAGCACCACGGCTCCTTCTTCAAGCGCCGGCCGTATGATCTGGTCAACCAGCTGAGCGCGCGAAGCTGCATAGAGCAACACCTCAGTCCGCGCCGCCATCTCCGTGTGTCGGGGGTTGAGCAACACAGATCGAACTGCATCGCCAATGCGCGTTCCGCCCGGTTCCCGCGTGCAGACGACGCGAAGCCCTTGTTCTTGAAGCCAGGCGGCCAGTCGCTGGATTTGCGTCGTCTTCCCAGCCCCGTCGATGCCTTCGAACGTGATGAATGTTCCTCGTCTGTCAGTAATCGCACACCTCAATCTGATCGCCAAGTTCGATGCCTATAAGCGTCTGTCCTGTGGCCCGAAGGCGCATCAGGACTCTTACGGCCTCTGCGCTCACCAACTGCCCAGGCCAAATCGCTGGAACGCCCGGTGGATAGGGCGCGATCGCGCGCTTACAGACGCACCCTGCCGCCTTTGCGAGTGGCACCAGCCGCCCTGTCGCCTCTTCGACTTGGCGCGGGCGAAGCACATGCTCGCTACTACCGAGCTGGTACAAGGCCTCGAGACTATCCGTATGTGAACGTCGGAGCGGCGATGCCTCAGATTCTTGCCATGCGCGATAGACCGTAAAAAAACGTGCCAATTCGCGCTCGTGTTGGCCGAATCCGAAGATTGCAAGCGCCCCTGTCGCATCGGCAAATTCAAGAAACATCCCATGCCTATGCAGTTCATCGGCCAATCTCTTGCTGGCGGCGTGATGACCCGTGGGGATCCAAAAGCGCATGGGATCCCTGCCCGGCTCTTGTTCGCGAAACTTCGCTAACGTCGTTAACGTTACTTCCGCGATATCGCGACCGATATGCAACCAGGCTTGCGCTGCGTCGAGTGAAGCGAGTAACAAGTAGGAAGGGCTTGTCGTTTGTAAAAAACTGAGTGCTTCGCGAACTGCACGTTGCCGTGCCGCATCGCCTACTACATGCACCCACGCCGCTTGGGTCAAACAGGGCAACGTCTTATGCGGACTCTGAATGACAATATCCGCGCCTTGCACGACGCTGTGCGGTGGCAGCAGTGGATGAAGCCCAAAATGCGCCCCGTGTGCTTCATCGACAATGAGTGGCACATCGGCATCGTGACAAACAGCAGCAAGGCCTGCGACGTCTGCCACAAAACCTTGATACGTCGGGGATGTGACCACGACACAAGCAACGTGCGCATGTTTCTTTAGGGCAGCCCGTAGCGTGCTTGACTGTGGACACTCGAAAGCCTGTAAGTCCGGCCGCCATGGAGATGGCATCCATATAGGTTCCGCGTCAGCATGCACAAGACCGCGCCAGACACTGACATGACAAGGGCCTAGCAGAATGACCTGTCTCCGGCTCGGCGTCACACACGCGCGAATCGCAGCCATGATGCAAGCCGTCGCACCGTTGACACTATAGTACGTGGCATCGGCGCCAAAATAAGAGGCAGCCAACCGCTGGGATTCGAGAATGCAACCCTCTGTGGCGTGTAAGTTGTCCAATCCAGGCAGTTCCGTTACATCGATGCGCAACGCTTGGCCGAGCCAAGGGGACAAACCTTCGTAAAACAGGCGCCCACTGTGATGACCGGGAACATGAAGCGACGTTCGTTCGTCTTTCGCATGCTTCTCTAGTGCATCGAGAATTGGCGTTAGACCCAACCCATCGCCGGACACCCGAATGTGATCCAGCACACACTCGTTCTCCTCTCCAAGGTAAACGCACGACGGTGTAGCATAGCCATGCAAGGACCATCGTGCGCCAAAGTGAAACGCAAACCGGAATATACGTAAGGAAGACGTTTTTGCAAGAATTGAATATAACGAACGGTGATTTACAGCGGACGAGGAAAGCTATCCAATGAAAAATCAGGGGACCACCGTTCTCCCTGACCCTTATGTACAATCAATTCTTTCTTCGCTTCCACTCATTGCGAACCAATGAGACGAGCGCGACAACACTCGCCAGGGCATAGATGACGCCCCACAGCGGCCAAATGATTTTCGTCACGCCGAATCTCTCCCCTCTTAACGTAAAGCTTCTGCCCATATAGTAGCATATGAAGAAACCGCGATCTTAGGCTCAGCGGAACGAACTCGAAAGGGCCATCGCCTCGTATGATCGGCTACATATCTGCACATATTGAAGCAAAAACGCACCTCGAAACGAGGAGGTCAGCTTTCTCCACCGCGTCCGACGTGCGCTTTCAACGACTTCGCTTTGAGTCCCCACCTGCTAAAGTGACAACGCAGATAGCCAAATGCGCTTCATTTCCTCGACGTAGTACGCATACGTCTCGTCCTCGACATCAGCATGGACAATCGCGCGCTCACAATCCAAGCAAATCATTTGGCCGCAAATGTGTATGCCGTACAACTTCGGCTTGTGACAGATGATGCATTCCGCCAGCGGCGGCTGCATGCTTTCCACTGGATCCATCATCACACATCACCTTCTTCAACTTATACCAACATGCCATTGTTGCATACCGTTGTTGGCGTCCCTCGTTCTAGTTTGTCTCACTTTGCTCTTGCCCATACCTACCACACCTGGTGAATGCCGATGAGAATCAGCAGGGCTCCCGCGATGTAAGTTGCCTTGTCACCTAGGGCCTGCGCTGCATAACGGCGGCCCAGATACGCGGCAAGGCCCAACAGGATAAAGGAAAACGCCGTCACGGAGGCTGTCGTCGCCCAGATACTCAAATGTGTAACACCAGCGTCAAAACCACCGGCAAACGCGTTTAACGCAAGGGCAATGCCGAGAATGGACGCCTCCGTCAAGCTGATCGATTGCGAATTGTCAAAGTCGGCCGCCGCGGGATCGTCGAGAATCCGTCCGATCACGCTGCCATTTCGGCGACGTCGTTTCCGTCGACTGCGGATGGGCTCTGTGATAACCCAAAGGCCTACCGCCATAATGACAATGGCACCTAACCAGTTTGAAATCTGTGGGTGAATATAGTGGCTCACGGTATTGCCCAGCCAACCAGATAAAAGTGTCGCGACGCCGCTTATGGCCGCAATAAGCAAGTTTGCAATCGTCGAAATCTGAATTCGCCGCACGCCATATGCAATACCAACGCCTGCATTATCCAAGTTTGCCGCAATACCAAGCCCTACTAGGGTCAATATGGTTGCTGTCGTCACACGTCGCCACCCCCGGTCTTCTCAGACACCTTATGTGTATGGCCAGTCCTTGTTTCTGGCGGAAGGATGGCTTTCCACGGCGATTTTCGGGCTGTGCTATAATCTCATCGAAATGGAGGTGGAGAGGTGAGTCGACCGGGAACGTCCAGCCTCGCCCGCGGAGCCTCTCTCTATGTGATTTGTGTAGCCCTGGCCAAAGTGTTAGGGCTTGTCTGGATCATTCCGGTAACGGCCATCATTGGTCAGACCGGGAACGGCATCTACGGCAATGCGTACGCCATTTACAATATTCTTCAGCAGTTGGCGACAGCCGGCTTCCCACTGGCCATGGGAAAGCTGATCAGCGAACGGCGCGCCAACGGGGAACGGCCGGTTGTGGAACACATCTATCGCGTGACGATGAGATCACTATTGGTCTTTAGCGTCTGCGCGTTCCTCATCATGTGGTTCTCTCTCTATGTGATTTGTGTAGCCCTGGCCAAAGTGTTAGGGCTTGTCTGGATCATTCCGGTAACGGCCATCATTGGTCAGACCGGGAACGGCATCTACGGCAATGCGTACGCCATTTACAATATTCTTCAGCAGTTGGCGACAGCCGGCTTCCCACTGGCCATGGGAAAGCTGATCAGCGAACGGCGCGCCAACGGGGAACGGCCGGTTGTGGAACACATCTATCGCGTGACGATGAGATCACTATTGGTCTTTAGCGTCTGCGCGTTCCTCATCATGTGGTTTGGCGCACCCTTGTTCGCTCATGTCATTTCGCTAAAAAGCGGCCAGGCGTCCATCGTGCAAAATGTGCCATCGATTCGAGCAGTATCGTTGATGCTACTCGTCGTTCCCGCGATGAGCGGTCTACGAGGCTACCTGCAGGGATTTCAAAAATTAGAAGGACCCGCGTACTCACAGACATTCGAACAACTTTTTCGCGTCATCGCGATGGTGGTCGGGGCATATCTCGTTGTCGACGTCTGGCACCGCGATCGCGCTGTTGATGGCGCTGCGGCTGCCACGTTTGGCGGATTTGTGGGGGGCGTCGCCGGGCTTTTGTTGCTGATCGGCTTTGCTTGGAAGTTGCGGCGCAAGGAACGTGCTTTTGGCTATGAGGACAGCCCGTTTCGCGATAGGCAAATTCTCCGGATGGTGTATCGACTGGCGCTACCAGTCAGCCTTGGCGGCCTCGTCGTACCCATTGCAAATCTCGTAGACTCTTGGACGGTTACCAATTTGCTTCAGGCAACTGGGCAAGGTTATTTGCAAGCAGTGGCGAATTACGGCATTCTGACGCGGCAAGCTATGTATCTCGTCATGTTGCCGATGGCGTTCGCCTACGCCATCGGCGTCTCTGTGTTGCCAGCTGTATCGGCTGCCCGAGCGAGACGCAGCCATCAGGAACTACAGAGCAGCATCGTGTTCACGTTACGTAGCATGTTTCTCATGAGCTTCCCTACGTCTGCGGCATTGCTCGTGTTAAGCCGACCGATTAACGAAGCACGGTTTGGGACAACGGCCGGATCGGCCATTATTTCGACGGTTTCGTTTATGAGCATCTTCGCCAGTATGGAACTCATCTCGACGTATATTTTGCAGGGCTTGGGTAAAATGTATCGGCCGGTACGCAATATGTTCATCGGCGTGGGCATCAAGACAGCACTCAATTTTGTACTCATCTTGACCACGCATTCGGTAATTGGCGCTGCACTCGCCACCACAATCGGCTATCTTTTCTCATCGTTGCTGAACATCGCTGCGGTACGAAAGTACAGTCAGGTGTATTTTTCGGTGACGCGATTGATGCGGCCTTTTTTCCGGGCATCGCTCGTCGTGGCGGCCGTTATGTTTGTGGTCAACTGGTTGATACACTGGGCATATACCACAGTGTTGGCGGTAGCACCTTGGCGGATCGGCGCCATCGTGCAACTTCTGGTAGCGGGTGGAGCCGGTGTGCTCGTCTATCTTATACTCATTGTCCGATCCGGTGCACTCGGCGACGATGAGTTGCGAAGCGTGCCTGGCGTAGGGCGGTACCTGGCGCGGTTTGGACGGCGCTTTCGCAAGCCGCGCCGCAGCGGCACCATCCGCTCACGCAAATATCCATAACTTCATCGCAACCAACGCAGCAACACCAGGTACGCCGAGTATTCCCGCTGTCAATGCGGTAACTGGGTTAAATGGCACGTGGAAGTGAAGATAGCTGCCAACCCAGTCGACAGCGAAGACAAACAAGCAGCCAAGGGCGACGTTGCGCACAATACGCCACGCCGCCCTGCCCGGTTGCTGAAAGAACTGACTGACGATGAGTATCCCGAGCACAACAGCCCCGCACCACAGCCATACCGATGAAATATGCACGCTTAACACCTCCAAAGGCCAACGCCAGATTTCTCAACCCAAATGATCATGCACTAATCGATTCGCCATTCATCTGACGTCCAGTCCCATTGCTGGCCATCAAACGAAATCCCATGTTCCCGCGCAAGTCGAAACAAGTAGTTTAACTGGCGCTCGGCGGCGCCGATGCGGAATACAATGTGATCGATGAGTAGCGGGGCGGAGACGTATTCAAACTGCCTACGGGCAATTTCCAGTTCACGGTGACTCTTAAGGATTTCACGCAGAAATTTCTCAGGGTTGATAGGATCGATATCGAGGTCGTGTCTGAGGACGGCGTCGTGATCGGCGTGCAGGGCTTGATTTGTTTTGGCTGCCACGGGCAACGTGGATGGCCTTGTGGCGTCATCCGCAGCGACTGGTCTGGTTTCCGAGTGCGTCACGGTCCAGTCCCTCCCTTGTCCAAGTTAGTACATCATAGGCGGGGGAACCCGCGAATATGACTCAATGATGACAATCATATGGAGAAGGAGAATCAAGATGGGGCTATGGTGTGTGACCTAAGGCTCATTGTTCTAGGGATAAGAAAGCAGGATGCAGCCATGACGGACAAATCCAACATAACGGGATCCCCGCCAAAGGGAGCCCCGCACCTTGGCACGGGCGCAGGGCCGTCGCTGAGGATTACATGAATTGACACGCCCGCAAAGGACGGCCAAGCCCAGCACAATCCCGTGCGGTTAGTGAAATGGACCCACGCTTACTTTACAATGCTCGACGTCCCTCCAGCGCCTTGGCGAGCGTAACCTCGTCCGCATACTCCAAATCGCCGCCAACTGGCAGGCCGTGCGCGATACGCGTGATCTTGACGTGAAACGGCTTCAGCAGGCGCGAGATGTACATCGCAGTGGCCTCTCCCTCGACATTCGGGTTTGTCGCCAAAATGACTTCATCAATGTCGCCTTCGCCGACCCGTACAACCAGCTCTTTGATGCGGATATCCTGCGGACCGATGCCCTCCATTGGCGAGATGGCACCATGCAATACGTGGTAGGTGCCATGATATTCATGCGTTCTCTCCATGGCCATGACATCCTTTGGCTCTTGGACGACGCAAATGACAAGCTTGTCGCGGCGCGGATCTTGGCAAATGGCACACGGGGAGGCCTCTGTGACGTTGCAGCATATGGAGCACTCCGTGAGTTGCGTTTTTACGTCTTGCAACGCCTTGGCAAACGCAAGCACGTCCGTCTCCTCCATAGACATCACGTGAAATGCCAGTCTGGCTGCGGTCTTCGGACCGATGCCAGGAAGCTTCATAAACTGCTCAATGACCCGCGCCAGCGGTTCCGGATATCCCCACATCTTAGAACAACCCCGGGATATTCATTCCCTTTGTGTACTTGCCCATCGTTTGTTCCGTGAGTTCATTCACCTTCGTGGATGCATCCTGGAACGCCGCCAAAATAAGATCCTGCAGCATGTCGACATCCTCCGGCGAAGCCACGTCAGGACGGATGGAAACGCCAGTAATCTCCTTATGACCGTTCATGGAGATTTTGACGGCGCCACCACCAGCCGTACCTTCGACAATCTGCTCGCCCAAAGCCTCCTGTGCTTTGAGAAGCTCCTCTTGCATCTTCTTCGCTTGCCGCATCAATTGGTTCATATTTTTCATTCTGTCGATCCCTCATCTTCCGCAATCACTTTATCAGGCCCAAACAGCTGTACGGCAAGTCCAACCAAATCCGGCTCCGTGGCCGTCTCTGATTGGGGCTCAGGCGCTTGCGTCAATGACGCCAAATACTCGTCCCAATCCGCCTTTAACAACGCAAACAACTGCATGTCCCGCTCTAAAATCACTTGAAAGGCTGCTTCAATCGTCTGCCTATCGGCAGGTTTCATGACGGCTTCACGGTGGATCCGACTCACAAATGACATGACAACAGCGCGCTCTGTCGCAAATGCAATTTCGCCATGCGTCAGCCAAGCATGTGTCTGTATGCGATCCGCCTTGACTTTATGCAGCACGTCTGGCCAACGCTCGCGAACCATCGCCTCGACGTCGGCGCTGCGTTCCGCGTATAAACGCGCCAACGTCTCCCGCTTCCGATCCGGCCCTGTTGCACGCCGTGTCGCTCGAGCCCCCTGCGGTCGCTGAGCCTGCCCCCGCCCCGCTGGCGAGGCGACAGCCTCATGTGCGGAAGCTGTCGGCACGGCACTTCCAGAAGTGGAATTCTCCACTAGAGGCGGTGTTGCTGGCGCTTGCGATGCGCCTTGCGGCGCCATTTGCACGGCCGGTTGCTGAGCCAATGTAGGCGCGCTTGGCAAGACCATGCCAAGGAGTGCCGCTTCCAGCGCAAGTCTCGGTTGGTCCAGATAGCGCAACTGAGTGTACAGTTCCCCCAGCTTGTGCACAGCTGTAAGCAACCATTCACTCGTCACACGCTTGCTTTCGGCCACAGCTCGATACGGCGCTATCGGTTTCCCACCAAGCGCATCGTCCGTCGGCGACAGTTTGACGATAAACAAATCGCGCAGGACTTGCAACAAGTCGTGAACAATGCGGGTTGCATCCTTACCTGCCGCATACCAGGCGGCCAAGCGACGCAGAGCATCGAGATGTTGAGTTGCGGCGAGATCGGAAACCAATGCGAGGAGCGCTGCCGTATCGACACCACCGACGACGCTTGCCACGACCTCGTCACCGATCTCGCCTTGGCCAAACGCCGCTGCCTGTTCCAAGAGGCCGAGGGCATCACGCAAACCGCCATCCGCGGCTTCGGCCAGCTTCCAAAGTGCACTCTCCTGTGCACTCCACCCTTGATGACGTACAACCTCCTGTAACCGCTCGACGATGGTCTCCGTGGCGATGCGGTGGAAGTCGAAACGCTTACAACGGGATACAATCGTATTGGGAAGCTTGTGCGGCTCCGTCGTGGCCAGCAAAAACAACACATGTGCCGGTGGCTCTTCCAGCGTCTTGAGTAACGCATTGAATGCCTCGGTCGTCAACATGTGCACTTCGTCGACAATGTACACTTTTTTCCGAACACTTGTGGGCAGGTAGTGAACCTTGTCACGCAATTCGCGAATTTCATCCACGCCGCGGTTCGATGCCGCATCGATTTCTTCGACGTCGACATTATTGCCACGGGTAATGGAGACACAAGCCGCACACTCATTGCACGGCTCAACCCCGTGCGGCGCGAGGCAGTTGACGGCCTTGGCAAACAGTTTTGCCGCGCTCGTCTTACCTGTTCCACGCGGTCCACAGAACAGATACGCGTGCGCAATTTTCCCACTTTGCAAGGCATTCATCAACGTTTGCCGCACGTGCGGCTGCCCGATGAAATCCGCAAACGATTGCGGCCTCCAGGTGCGATACAAAGCCTGGTACGACATGCGAGGCCCCCTCTCGGTTTTACAATATAACAGAAGGGGGCCCATTTTCACGATCCGTCAGCAGCTGCGCCGTGCAACCAGATGATGAACCGAAGACGTGCGCTTAAGTGGCAATGACACCGTGAACGTAGTGCCAAACCCCTTCGATGATACCCGGATTTGGCCACCGTGATCGGCAACAATCCGCTGACAAATGGCCAACCCCAGCCCTGTCCCTTTTTCCTTGGTCGTATAGAATACATCAAATATGCGGTCAAATAGATAATAGGGAATTCCGGGTCCTGTATCGGCTATTTCAATCTCGACCCGGCCATCCAGCTCCCGGGCTTCGATGCGTAATTTCCCGCCTTTATCCATCGCCTCAATTGCATTCTTCACCAAATGCAAAAGCAACTGCCGAATCATATTGCGATCCGCCTGCAACAGGACACCGTCCGCAATATGACACTCCGCTTGAATTCCTGCGCCGTCGGCAGCGGCTTCGGCCCACGGCAAGATTTCTCTCAACACATCATGGAGATCAAAGGTCGACCATTCCATATCGTGTGGCTTCGACAATAACAATAACTCTGTGACAAGCGCATTGACGCGCTCGATTTCCCCCATCATCACCTGCACATAGCGGATTTCTTCATCCATCATTCCGCTGTTTAAGCGCTGTTCAAGCAGTTGCAGAAAACCTTTGACCGTCGTTAGCGGGTTGCGGATTTCATGTGCAGTGCCGGCTGCAAGCCGCCCTACGGTCGCAATTCGCTCTGCCCGCTGTGTGTTTTGATTCAGCAGTGCAAAGTTCCCCATGTCCTTCATCACAATGTACATGCCACTTGCACCGTCTTCGTCCTCGTCGAGAAACGTATCGACAAGCACGTGGCGCACCAAACCGCCGACTTCCCACTTGACAATGGCGTCTCGATACTCGGATTCACTTTCGACGACATGGACCATGAACTGATACTCTTCCGAATTGATGTCAAACGCTTCAGACAGCAGAAATGCCTGGTTGGTACCGCGAGGAACCCCAAGAAGATAGCTCGCCATATCATTCTTGACGGACAGCTCCTGCTCTTTGGAGAGGTAGAAGATCCCCGCATTGAGCAATTGGGCGTCAAACGCATGCTTTGAATGGCGACGGACGTTGTGTGGCTTCCGCAGGGTTTTCACCAGAATCACCTGTCCTATGTGCAGTGTTGTCCTGGGATTATTCGCACGCGAAAGCGAGAATCCTGCACGCCCGACAAAACTTCCATTGGCTCGACACGAGCCGACACTTTCCACCTTTACGCAAGCTTGCTGGCAATACAAACACACCGAAGACGCACGAAGCGCGGCCTTTGACCAAGCCCCGACCAGGCACCCCCACGTCGCCCGAAAGGTCTCCCTTAGTGCTGCTTCCGTCAGGACCTGACACGGTTCAGGAGTTTTCGCCGCATGGGACCCGGTCAGGGCTTGGTCAAAAACCGCGCCCTAAGCAAGTGTCTTTGCAGTGAAATAGCAATGTCCGATAAGACCTTCGCCCCATCGGACATCGAAAAACATGGCGGAGAGAGTGGGATTCGAACCCACGAGCCCCTTGCGGAGCTACTCGCTTTCGAGGCGAGCTCTTTCGACCACTCAGACATCTCTCCGCGGTCGATATTGTAGGATACTACGAGCGAAGGGCTCGGAAGAAATCCCTTAATATATTAGCACACTCGTCCCGCAAAACGCCAGAGGTAATTTCTGGTGTGTGATTCCACAACCCAGGTTCACACAGTCGAATCCTCGATTCAATTGCGCCGCCTTTGGCGTCCATTGCACCATAAATCACATGGCGAATGCGCGACAGCACAATAGCCCCCGCGCACATGGGACAGGGCTCTAGTGTCACATACAAATCACATTCTGTCAAGCGCCAGCCACCTAGCCGCCGACTTGCCTCGCGCAGTGCAATCACCTCTGCATGCGCCGTACCATCCCGCCAGCTTTCCCGGCGATTAAAACCGCGGCCCACAACCACATCATCACAAACGACGACGGCGCCAATTGGAACCTCACCGAGTTCTGCCGCCACTTTCGCCATCCCTAGGGCCTCTTGCATCCAATGTTGATGGCGCAACGGATCATTCATCGTCACGGGGTATCAGCCACCTTGGGCTGTTGCGCGTGATGTGGGTGGCTTGACACTTGTAGCGCGGAGCGCGTCAACTCTGTCACAATGTCCGATTGCAATTGCGGATGTAAATAGTAAATGGCGTTGACAAACACCCGTCCAGTATCTGTTGTCACGTACCGTGCAGGCAATCGGTTGAGCGCCATGGCAAGTACATCGCTAATGCACTGTTCACATTTGCACTTGAGAAGGTCATAGATTTCCGAATCCTGCAGTAGTTGCGTCGCCAGTTGCTCAGTGACATTGACAATCGGCATGAACAGTCCCCCACAAGGTCATCGTTCGGCACGGCAGCATACGCTGGCCAATGAGAGGTGAGAACCCCGTGCCACGGGCAACGTTAGACGAAGAGCGGCATTTTTTAAACAAATGGCAGATGTACCTTGCCATGCAAGATGCTCAGCCAAAAGGCCTGTACTTGCCAGCCACCTGCCTTTTGTCGCAAGCAACGCCGCACCATTTTGAACAGGCCCCATCCTGGTACATCAAGCCGGTCGAAACATGGGGCGGAAATCTGATTTCGCGTGTCACCAAGGTTGCATCAGACACATGGACGTTACAACCTATCGTCGGTACAGCACTGACATTCCATCGCGCTGCCGACGTGCTATCAACACTGCTCACCATGTACTTGCCAGAGCAAACCATCGCCCAGCAAGCCGCGCCCGTTCTGATGCTGTCTGGTCGGCCATTTGACGTGCGCGTCCTGTGTCAACGGGACGATGACGACGCTTGGCTGGTAGCCGGCCACTTGGCGCGGGTTGGCGCCGAAAACAGCATCGTCTCAAACATTGGTACGGGCCACGGCGAAGTGATGCCCACACAGCGTCTGCTTCAACAAGTATACCAAAACCGCGAGTTATCCGGACGTGTGTTGCGCCGCTTACGGCGTATCAGCCTCGCTATCTGCCACATCCTTGACACGTATGCGGAGTTCGACGAAGTGGGCATTGATTTTGGGCTCGATAGCCATGGACGGATCTGGCTGTTCGAGGTTAACACAAACGACCGCCTTGGCAAGCCGAGCCATGAGCTGTTTCTGCACCTGCCAAATCGACGAATCTACGACGAGATCGAACATCGCGCAAAGCGCCGCGAGGAGCGCTGGTTCCGTCAGCTCTTACGCGACGTGGAGCGACATCATCGTTAAAACTGGGCACCATTCGCCCAGTTCACGCATAAGGTATGGGGATTTTGCCTTGCTTCGCCAAAGGCGGGCAGTTCCATAAGGAGGATGAGCGCATGTGCGGTATCACAGGTTGGGTCGACTGGTCCAGCGACCTCACATCGGAAACACAAACAGTAAAAGCCATGGGTGACACGCTTGTTGCGCGCGGACCGGATGCCGACGGGCTGTTCACGGATCCACACGCGCTCTTTGCGCACAGAAGGCTCGTCGTCGTCGATCCCGACGGCGGCAAACAACCAATGACAAGGCATTTTGGCAATCGCGCGTATACGATTGTATATAACGGCGAGCTGTACAATACGGACGAACTCAGACAACAACTGCAGGCAGAGGGTTTTTCATTTTACGGCTACTCGGATACCGAAGTACTTCTCGTGTCTTATGTCGCATGGGGCGAAGAATGTGTATCCAAGCTCAATGGCATCTTCGCGTTCGCCATCTGGGATGCCGCGAATCAGCGGTTGTTTATGGGGCGTGATCGCCTGGGCGTCAAACCGCTCTTCATCAGTCGAGTCGGCCAAGGCATTGTCTTTGGATCGGAACTCAAAGCGCTGCTTAAACACCCAGCCATCGAACCCGTGATTGACGAACAAGGCCTGGCTGAGATATTTGCGATTGGGCCAGCGCGCACGCCTGGGGTAGGTGTATTTGTCGGCATCGATGAGCTCCGCCCTGGCCACATTCTCATCGGCACGCCGGACGGCATCCGCACGAAGCGGTACTGGCAGTTGAAGAGTGTCGAGCACGAGGATTCGCTCGAAAAGACCGTCGAAACGGTACGGGATCTGATGATCGACACGGTGGAGCGCCAACTCGTATCCGATGTACCCTTGGCGACCTTTCTGTCCGGCGGCCTTGACTCCAGCGTCGTATCGGCAATTGCCGCACGCTACTTCCAGCGTCAAGGACGCGATGCGCTGCACACGTACGCCATCGAATTTCAAGACATGGAGAAGCATTTTACGGCTAACGCCTTCCAGAAGAGTCTGGATGGACCGTGGGCACAAATGATCTCCGAGCATATCGACAGCGTCCATCATCGTGTCATCTTTGATACCCCAGATCTCGAGCGGCACTTGCTCGATCCGCTGTTGGCTAGGGATTTGCCTGGTATGGCTGACATCGACACATCGCTCTTCCTATTTTGCAGACGGATTAAAGAGGATGTCACCGTTGCCCTGTCCGGTGAAGCCGCGGACGAAGTTTTTGGCGGATACCCATGGTTCCATCGGGAAGACGCGCTCGCAGCGGACACCTTCCCCTGGTCATTACGTTTACACGAGCGCATGGGCGTGATGTCGGATGCCTTAAAACAGGCCATCCGCCCACAGGCATACGTGCAGGAGAGGTACCTCGAAGCCTTGTCGGAAGTACCCAGACTACCCGGAGAAACAGGCCGTGATGCACGCGTACGCGAGATTGGCTATCTGTCGATCACGCGCTTTATGCCGACGCTGTTGGATCGCAAAGATCGCATGAGCATGGGTTCCGGGCTCGAGGTCCGCGTGCCGTTTTGCGATCACCGGTTGGTCGAGTACGTGTTTAACATACCATGGGCCTTTAAAACGGCGGGCAAAGAAGTCAAAGGTGTACTGCGCCAAGCCATGTCGGATTTTCTGCCGCATGAAGCGCTTTATCGCAAAAAGAGCCCGTATCCGTCGACGCCAAATCCTGCTTATCTGGCGCTGGTTCGCAACAAGGCACTCGCGATGTTGGATGATTCGTCATCTCCCATCCTGCCTTTCATTGATGCAAATGCAGTGCGTGCACTTGCGCAGATCAGCAAGCAGCCGTCCGAGCATCGTCCATGGTTCGGTCAAATTATGGGTACGGCTCAGATGTTCCACTATCTGTATGAGGTCAACGAGTGGCTTCGACGTTACAACGTGCGTGTCAAATGACGGATTGCATACCTCCTTCGATTCGGCAGATGCTATGCCCTGAAGGGGGTTGACCGCCGTGATCCACGACTGGATTTGGGGTGTTGCATTTCTTGTTGGGCTTGGCGCCGTGTGGGCGTATGTCGACCTTCGCTTCCGCCGTCAGGACTAAACCGTCACCGTCCGCATAGCGGCAAAAAGCTGCCCAAAAATCAACGGAATCGTTGATCTGGGCAGCCTTTTGCATTTATAAGCGCGGATCGTCGATACGGGCCTCCTGAAGCACCTTTTCCCGTGCCCGCATGAAGTGATCCCAATAAATCATGGCAGCCCCAGTCGCCACCACGATGCAAAACGAGATGATCATCCACATGACCGTATCGGTGTCGACATCCTGAAACCAAGTGGCCATCTCCGCACCCATCTACACACCGCCCTTCGGCATTTTGGCGTTAGTATCTGCCGAGTCGGGCGGATCGAATACGGCTTTTTATGGGCTTGCGAATCCTGCGTTGCGTATGAGCTCCAACCGGTACACATACTCGCAGAGAAACTCCACCGCTTCCAAGTGCCGGCGCGCCGCGTCCGGTGTATCGCCGAATGCATACACGCCATGCGCACGAACGAGTACGGCAGGCACGTCGGGCTTTGCCGCATCCGCGACAGCTTGGCCGAGTTGGTGCAGATCCGCCCAGTTCGGGACAATCGGAATCCGCACAGAAGCATCTTCCTCCCAGTGCCCGAGCGCCTTGAGCAATTCGTGATGCGCAATTTCGACATATCCTTGCCGGGCGAACAGTTCGCTAATCAGATTGTTATACACAGTATGTACGTGCAGGATGCTGCCACATGACAGTTTGTCATACAAAGCAACATGAACGGTCGTCTCGGCAGATGGCCTGTATGAGGTCTCGCCTTGCACCCGCATGTCGGCGTCGACGAGTAACACATCCCGCTCGGTCAGGCGTTGCTTGTCCGCACCGCTGCGCGTAATCGCAAACAGGAGCGGATCGCGCTCGACCAGAATTGAGAGATTCCCGCTGGTGGCAGGCAACCAACCCTTGTCAGACGCGAAGCGCGCAAGTTCGATCACGCCCTGTGCCTGTTCAGTGAATGTATGCATGAAGTGAAGCCTCCTTGTCGTCGATAGCTGCTACGATATCGTCGAACGTTGTAAAAGGCAGATGTGGAATGCCCCGCTCCTCTACCAATGCCAACAGTTGCGCCCGCGCAAACACGAAGTCTGCCATTTGTGCCGCTTTGAAGTCTGTCACGCCATCCCCGATGACGATCACGCTGTCCCCTGGCTGGACAAGTTCCCGAATTACGCTCGGCTTACACAGTCCGCAACCACCCTCGCAAGCTGGATCACAAGGGTGTGACCATTGCACATGTAGCCGTCGGCCACTTGTATCGAGGTGGTTACAATAGATATCCACAGTCCCTGTGGAGAATTTGTGGATAACCGGCAACACGAAAAAGTCGAATCCGCCGCTAACTACGGACAGCTTCCACCCAAGTTGTGCACAGGTGTGGATGAATTGTGGAAAACCGCGCCGAACTTGTGTGTGATCCTGTGCAAACCGGGTAACCTCGTCATATTGATCCGAAGGAATCAGCTGGAACATCGCTTCGACGCCATCCTTCACGGTTCGTCGACCTTGCTTGACCGCCTCGATGATGGGCTGGCTTTCCTCAGGTGCAAATCTTTCCATAATCGTAGTAATCATGTCGCGTTCTGAAATCGTTCCGTCAAAATCGCAAATTACGCGAACCGTCACGCCCGCACCCCCCACTTTGCAATGGCAGCGGCTAAAGCCGGCTTATCCACAGCGGCATCTTGGAGTGGTACGCCCTCTTGTACAGCCGCGATCGCGTCAAAGAACGCCTGTCCACCCATGCTGGCCCCACCTGGATGGCCATGAATGCCACCGCCTGCATTGAGAATGAGGTCAATGCCAAAGTCCCGGTACAACTGCGGAACGAGTCCCGGGTAAATCCCTGCAGATGGTGCTGGTAGAACCTTGCGATGGACGCCGTCCTTACGCAGGTGCGCAAGTAACCGATCCGTGGCCTCGCCACCCAATGTCACGCTGCCATACATGGACGGGAAAATGCCCATGTCAGCCCCCGCCAACCGCATGAGTTGACCCAGCACGATATCTGCGGCGATACCGTAATTCGGCGACCCGTAGAGGGCGCCGGATACCGCAGGATGTGCAAGAATTGGTACAGAAACGTCGGGATCGCGAGCGAGATCGGCGAGGACGTCAAATCCGTAGGCGATGACGTTAAACAGGAGGGCACCGGCGCCAAGGTCGGCCAGTCGTTTTGCCTTCTCGCGCAGCTGGTGCACAGGTCCCGTCAGGTTGACCGCATACGCCGTTTCCCGCCCGGTCTGTACTGCAATTTGACGCGTCTTCTCGCGATACGCCACAACGCGCTCGGCCGCCGTCGCATGTGCCTCGCTGAAGAAAATCTCATCGTCCTTGACGAGGTCGACGCCACCCGATGCCTGCTCGCCGAACTGGGCGACCAGTTCTTCCAGCGTAAGGCCCGCACAAGCTTTGAAAATACTCATCACGAACGGCCGCCCGAATACGCCATAGCGTTCGCGAACGCCGTCGACGCCGAATTTCGGCCCTGGATAGACACGCTCCCACGCTTCGGGCAAGGACAACCTCTCTAAGCGAATTTCGCCGTCCATCGAAAGCTTGCCAAACACAGTTGTCAGCAGAGACGCGAAGGTCGTGTCAAGATTCGCAACAGGGTAAGCAATATCGATTTCAGCAATCACATCGCCTGCTTCTGCCGAATCGACAACGCGAATGCCTTGTACCTGTCCACAATGAGCTGCCACCTGCTCCTTACGCAACGACGGCAGATCTGTCCACGTGCCAATTGTCAGCCCAATGGCGATACCCTCCGCACGGGCTGCAAGCCGATTTTCGCGATCGCGCAACCGATATGTGGCCACGATATAGCGCGAATCGCGATGCATATCTGTACTGGTTACATCGTTCATCTATGTACACCCCGTTCATCCAATCCACACGTTTCAACCAAATTATCCACAAGGCTGTTGATGGCCCATTCGTCATTATACACAAGCGTTATGTTCATAGCACAGCACTTCTCCACAGCACACTGTGGATAACTGGGGATGAATTGTGGATAAAACCTGTGAGTATTGTGGACAAGTTCATTTGCAACCATGCAATATTTGCGTTAACGTAATAAGAGCAACGTTTGTTGCCACGCTGAATTCCCGAATGGGGAAGCGGGGGACCCATACCTGGGGTGAAACGCATTTGTCGCGTGGGGCGCCTTTCAGCCCTAACCCGTCAGCTAACCTCGCAAGCGTCATGAAAGGAGTGCTGTGCCCATGTTGTATACTGCAAGTCCCTTCCGTGCTGTTCTGCTCAAACCTTTCCACGAATCTTCAGCTGCAGATCCACCATCCAATCCCTGATCTTAAAGCCAAGCACTGTACGCCAACGCAAGGGTTCGCTTTTGGGCGCCCCATCGCCACGGGAAGATGCATACCTTTATGTTTCGTGCACAGAAAATTTTACGCCCAAAAATCTGAACACCAAGCGAAGCTGTTCATTTGCACGCGCTTGGGCTTCCCGTTGACAGCTCTGTTGCCAAAAGAAGAAAGGGGATGGATGGTTTGTCTGCAAAAACCACCAACGTGGTGGAAGACGCGAAGTTTAGTCCGTTTCACCTAAAACTGACGATTTACTCTTCCGGCGGCCCATTTCTCGACGGATACATTCTCAGCATCATCGCGATCGCCCTGACCCAAATTACGCCCCAATTGCATTTGAATGCAATGTGGAGCGGTTTGATTGGCGCATCTGCGTTGATAGGCATCTTTATTGGCGGATTCCTCGGCTATGTGACTGACAAATTTGGCCGCCAATTGATGTATACCATCGACTTCATCTTGCTCATCGTCGCTTCCGTACTGCAGTTTTTCGTTCATAACGCCTGGGAGTTATTTGCCTTGCGCATCGTCCTTGGCATTTCCGTCGGTGCTGATTACCCGATTGCGACATCCCTGTTGACTGAATTTGCTCCGCGCCGCCATCGCGGTATGATGCTCGGCGTGACGTTGGTGGCATATTACGTGGGTTCGACGGTCGCCTATCTGGTGGGCCAGTGGATGCTCGCCATCGGCCCGGAGGCTTGGCGCTGGATCTTGGCTAGCAGTGCGGTTCCTGCCGTCATCTTGGTTCTCTTACGCATGGGTACACCTGAATCGCCGCGCTGGTTGCTGCAACAGGGCCGTAAGGATGAGGCCCTGCAGGTCTTACAGTCGGTATATGGACCGGAAGCCTCCTTGGCGGATATCGAAGTACCCGCAGAAAGCAAAGGCCGCACCAGTTACCTGAAGCTGTTCTCGCGTGCATACATCAAACGAACTTTATACGTCGGCCTGTTCTACATGGCGGCCGTCGCACCGCTGTTCGCGATGCTGACGTTCGGCCCCGAAATGCTTACGTCCTACCACCTGTTCACGGGTGCATCAGGCTACGGCGCTGCCATCATCAGCGCATTGTTTCTCATTGGCTGTATTCCGGCTCTCTTTCTGGTCAACCGTTGGGGGCGGCGACGCCTTATCATCATCGCTTTCGCCGGGATGACTGTCGGCATTGCCCTTTTGGGCTTCTTCCCAAGCGGGCCACTTGCCATCATTCTATTGGGCTTTATCTTGTACGCGCTATTCTCAGGTGGCCCGAACGTGATGGAATGGCTTGCGCCTAACGAACTGTTTCCAACAGAGGTACGCGGCACCGCGGGCGGTATTACGACGTGTATCAGCCGCTTTGGCGCAGTATTCGGAACCTACTTGTTCCCCTGGGGTCTGTCGCGCTTTGGCATCGGACCCACGATGCTCGTTGGAGCGCTCGTGACCCTGGGCGGTCTCATCGTCTGTATCCTGCTTGCACCGGAAACCACACAACAAACGCTCAACGAAGCCAGCGTTGCCGAGGTGGCGAGATCGCATCGACACAGCACAGCAGGGGCCAGACAATCGCAGTCGGTTCGTCACATCTCGCGATAATCTGCAGATAGACAAACGTCTACACCAAATTTAAGATAGCGTTAGGTATGGGTGGCCCATCGGCCACCCTTGGTACTTGAAGGAGGAATGGTCGATGGCGGTCATCCGCATTCGTGACACTGGCACAGAGATCCGCGGCGAAGATGAAGTGCGTACGTTCCTCACCGCGAACGACGTGTACTACGATCACTGGGACGTCGAGGCAAAAATGCCTGCCCACCTACAAAACAAGTTTGTCTTGACCGATGCAGAAAAGGACGAAATTCTTGCGGCCCTCAACGAAGACATCCAGGCGCTTAGTCAGAAACGAGGGTACGTCAAATGGGACGTAATTGCCCTGTCAGACAGCACGCCGAATATTGAAGACATGTTAAAGAAGTTTGAGCAGGTGCACACGCACACGGAGGATGAAGTGCGTGCCATCGCGGCTGGCAGCGGCATTTTCGTGATCAAAGGCAGGGATGGATACTTTGACGTCGTCCTGCAAGCAGGCGATGTGATCTCGGTGCCGGAAGGCAATCCGCACTTTTTCACATTGACAGACGAACGGAAAGTGGTCGCTGTACGACTGTTTATCGATCCCGCTGGCTGGGTGGCACACCCTTATGCCGATCCCGCTTTTCAGCAAGCGTGAGTATCCTTTATAAGAAGCAAAAAGCGACGGCCGAGATGGGCCGCCGCTTTTTGTTTTTCAGACGTCAGCAGGTTGCCGTTGCAACCGGAGCTGCCGGAACGAACAGGAAGAAGAGCACAAAGATGATGAGGAACACAACCGCCCAACGCGTATACCCACCGAAAACACCGTACATATATCGTCATCCTCCTTTGTCATGGTGGATTCGATATACGATATGTAAGCCGCTAGGCGGCGCCAAGGGCATTCGCCCGGTAGCCCGTATTTTGGGCGGATCGCCATCGGAGTAACTTGCCTCAGTTCACACCAATGCCATACCATAATAACGAAACGATCTCTTCCGCGATGGTGTTCACGTCGGCAGCAGCACCTAGCCTTTGCATGTGCCCCTTGCCAATGACCAACAGCGACAAATATGTGCGGGCGATGAACTCCGGGGATGCTTGGCGAATGCCACCTGCGTGCATCTCTTCTTCAAATGCACTGGCCAAGGCCTCCAGCAAACGCTCCTCTGCCAAGCGCAACTCGGCCAACTGTTCCGTCGACAATACGTCTTCACTGCCGCGCATAATAAAATTCATGTCCAAGGTGACGTCGATGCTTAGGCGAATACGGGTAAGCCTTTCGAGACGAGCATACAGCGGCTCTGAACTCTCAAGAATGGCAAGGGTCCGCTGCCGCGAAATCTCCATAACATATAGCAACGAGCGCAGAAACAATTCCGCTTTGGATGCATAGTAATAGTACAATACGGCCTTCGTCACTTCAGCCTCCCGCGCAACCTCACTCATGCTGACACTGTCAAAGCCAGATTTCATAAAGCATTTCGCGGCAACCTGCAGTATCCGGTCCGCAGTAGGCACATCCACCGAATCTGCCGGTGGTCGCCCAGGACGCCGTGACCGTGATTCCTCTTTTCGCACGCCACAGCCCTCCTATCCAACAGCCATCCGATTCGCATACACATCAGTATAGCATGCCCAAAGCAAACTCTGTGGTTAGCGCCATATAGACAGACAAATTAACCTTCCGGTATATTTAATTTCGGATCGATATCCTAATCTCAAGGAGAGGATGTGTGTGGGAGGAATGGAGGACACAAGTTACCTAGGTGTACTTGCTAAATGGACCACTGGACGAAGAAGCAAGTGGCTTACGCTTTTTATATGGATTTTCTGCACAGTGGTGGCGTCGCTGGCATTCCCAGCGGCAAACCGAGTAGAAAGCAACAATGCTTCCTATTTGCCAAATTCCGCTCCCAGTGTGCAGGCAGAAGAACGGATAGAGAAGAATTTCCCTGCATCAACCGGGACACCGGCACTGGTGGTGTGGTATGACAGCCAAGGGCTCACAAACAAGGATATCGAAATCATCAAAAGCGTTTCCGAGAGGCTCCAGAGTCATCCGGTTGCTTCGCAGATCGCAGTACCGCCTCTTGCCTCCATGCCAGCAGCTGCCCTCGCGCCATGGATGTCTAAGGACAAAACGACTCTCGTATTACCGATCACGCTCAAAAGCAGCGCTACACAAGCGCAATTGCATCAAGCTGTGGTACAGATTCAACACGTTGTGGATGCCGCGGCAGGCAGTCGCGCTATCCAGGGCCCACTGAGCGGCAATGGACTTCACGTGCGAATTACCGGTCCAGCTGGCATCGCGGTCGACGCGGTCAGTTTATTTCAACACGCGGATTTCGCTTTGCTTATGGCAACGACATTACTCGTTCTCGCACTGCTTATCGCCATCTACCGTTCACCCATTCTCGCGTTTGTACCGCTGGTGACCGTCGGGATCGCATATGGGCTCATCAGCCCAATCCTCGGGGAGTTAGCCGCTCACCACTGGATCACCTTTGACGCGCAAACAACATCCATCATGACAGTCCTACTATTCGGAGCTGGCACAGACTATTGCCTGTTGATGGTCGCCCGGTACCGAGAACAATTGTATCAATCCGAAGACAAGTACAGCGCCATTCGCAAAGCTGTCGGCGGATCAGCCGGGGCCATTGCCATGAGTGGACTTACCGTCGCGCTCGCACTCTTGTCACTGCTTTTCGCACGGTACCAGTCGTACCATGAATTTGCCGTTCCGTTTTGCTTGGCCATTGCCATCATGGCTCTCGCCGGCGTGACACTGTTGCCCGCCCTCCTTGCCATCCTGGGGCGTGTCGCGTTCTTTCCTTTCATACCGCGCCCAGACGCGGGTACCAAGGCCACGTCCCATCGGCCATCGCGCGTTCGGCGCGGTGAGCCGGGCGCACTCAGTCGGTGGGTTGGTCACACGGTCACATCGCGATCAGGCATCGTCACGACCTTGGGCATGCTGATTTTAATCGGGCTCGGATTATTCACGTTTCAGATCCGAACGACGTACAGTCTCATCTCGTCGTTTCCACCATCAATGCCTTCTCGCGAAGGCTATGCCATTTTGTCGGAGCACTTTGCCAAAGGCGCACTCGCACCCGTCGAATTGCTCGTACCGAGCGATTCTGCACAGGCGGTAACCAAGGCACTCAAAGACGAACCGTACATCGACACGGCCTACATTGCCGCAACCAATACACACAATCGCGTCGCGCTTGTCGACATCACGTTGGCAACGGACCCGTACAGCAATACAGCAATGGCCGATCTCGCCCGAATTCGCAGTGTCGCAGAGAAGGTATTGGACGCGCAATCAACCGATAGCGCAAAGCACCAGGTTTGGATCAGTGGGCCCACGGCCACACAGGCCGATACGAATGCTTTGACAAATCGCGATACAGGCGTCGTAGTGCCGATTGTTATTGGCATGATTGCCTTACTCCTGTGCATGTACTTGCGTTCGATTGTTGCAGTGGTCTATCTCATCGTCACCGTCGTCTTGTCGTACCTCGGCGCACTGGGAGCAGGTTGGCTGGTCATACACTACGCGCTTGGCTCGCCTGCCATCCAAGGTGCGATACCGTTGTACGCATTTGTGTTTCTGGTCGCACTCGGGGAAGACTACAACATTTTTGTGTTGTCGCGTATATGGCAAGCAAAGGGTCGCGTACCCCATCAGGAAGCCATTGAACAGGCCGTAAGTTCGACGAGTGGCGTCATAACATCGGCCGGACTCATCCTGGCTGGCACCTTCGCAGTTTTGGCCAGTCTTCCCATTCAAGTGCTCGTTCAATTTGGTATCGTATCTGCCATAGGCGTGCTTTTGGATACGTTTGTCGTCCGTCCATTCATCGTTCCTGCCATCACGTCACTCTGTGGGCGTTTTGCATATTGGCCATCCTATCCGTCTACGAAAAGCCATCAATAAATGAACGTGGCGAGGCATGGCGACCAGCGCCTCCTCGCCGTTTGGGTTTTGCACAAGCAGCTTCGACACAGACACAATACAAGCGATTGTGCACCGCATTCCACAAAAAAACCGCCGATTCGGATACTCCGAAACGGCGGTTTATCATGTTGGCGGAGCCGACGGGATTCGAACCCGCGATCTCCTGCGTGACAGGCAGGCATGTTAGGCCTCTACACCACGGCTCCAAGTGGTTGCGGGGGCAGGACTTGAACCTGCGACCTTCGGGTTATGAGCCCGACGAGCTGCCAACTGCTCCACCCCGCGATATAAAACTGGTGGGTCATGAAGGACTCGAACCTTCAACCTGCCGATTAAGAGTCGGATGCTCTACCAATTGAGCTAATGACCCGGGTGTTCGGCGAACGCTTATAAATATAACACAGGAATTTGCCCTTGTCAAACAGAACTTACATCTTCGACTTCAAATTCATGTAGCTCCGGGACAAATGGACGATTTTCTGCTGTACGCTCTTCCAAAAATCGGCGAACGAGCTTTTTGACGTCTTGCATTGCATGACCTTTGTTCTTTCGTAACACCTGACACATAGGAATTTCTGCACAGGTCGCGACATACATACCGTCTGGCAACTGGAACAAGGAAATGTGTAGCTTCATCAGTATTCCTCCCCCATCCCATTGTATACGCCAAACGTCCCACACAAAATGGTCATCAGGCTTTTGCGACAAGCACGATGTCCTCTGCCACAACGTCGCACCACGCCAGGGTCTCCCGAATATCGCGGACGAGATCAGGCACGATGTCGTTCAGTTCTTCGTTTGAAATGCCCTGTTCAATCGCCACGGTCTGATGCACCACAAGGTGGATGGAATCGACATTGGCTGGTCGAATCCGAAACCGCCGGCCAAGCCGACGATGCAAATGGTGCACGCAGATTCGCTGTACCAGACACGCGATGAGTTTTTGCTCTTTTTCCGTTAAAGCGATTCCAGGATGCTTAACTTGAATTTGCAATAGATCGGCCATACGCAACTATGCCCCTCAAGCAGCCGGCAATCGACTCTTCATTCGTTCTTATTGTACATGTGAAAAGTTCGATTGTCGTTGGAGAGTGTTGCTAGGGCAAGCGCTGTTTGGTTGCCATAGGCCGATCAGACTGCGAAGCCAAGCTCACGCGTGATATGCCCCGGCGCCAATGATCAGCAACACAAGCGCGATGATCCATCCCGCAATTCGGCGCGATCGCGCATGTTGAAGCGACGTCATCACGTGTAAGATGACCACCGCGGCAACCATCAGAATTGGATGGCCGATGAACTGCCAATGCGGCCGCCGAACAATCCATGTAATAATGCCCAAAATCACCTGCAAGTCAAATAAACCGACGACGATTCCACGAAACGCCTTCGGCAACCCGGCTTTGCTTGCAATTTCCCAGGCTGTCGCGACAATCGCGAGCAGGATCAAAATCACCCCGTAAATCATGTGTACATGGCCCATATCTTCCCCTCCCTTCTGCACATCAACTGCATATTTTCGCGCAGCACTCAAACACTACCGAATGCATGACCATAACCCTTGGAGGGATGACGATGAAGTCTGTGGCGGTAGAACAAGGTTTGACACCTGTAAAAGAGTACCTACAACAACAAGGGTGTCAAGTGGTCGATATGACGGGCGAGCGCCAACAGCCCGGCGTATGTGCGGTCGTCATCACCGGATCCGACAAAAACATCATGGGCATCCAAACCGTAGTCAACAATGTCCCGGTCATCTCAGCCGATGGCTTGTCCCCAGAAGACGTATACCAACGCGTCAAAGAGTACATTCACTGATGTGGCGGGCGACAGGCAAAGTCGCCTGTCGCTCACCTTACACCGTTTCGATTTCCTGAAGAACGAGCCGCGCCGCCCCGAGTACACCCGCCTGGGAACCCAGCTTCGCCGGAACAATCGTGCAGGCGCGCGCCACGCGAGCCAAGGCCTCTCGATGAAACGCCTTGCGCAATGGCTCAATCAATGCGTCGCCGGCGTTGACAACCCCACCTGCGATCACAATGACGTCCGGATTCAGAATGTTGGCTCCGATCGACAAGCCGACGGCAAGCCAGTGAATCATGTCGTCCACAACCGCTTTCGCCTTCGCGTTGCCCGCCTCTGCCAACTCGAAGATTTCCTTCGAGGTCAATTCACGCCCTTCTTTGCCGACGAGACCAGCTTGTTCCGCATGACGAGACAGAGCTGTCGCTGACGCCAGAGTTTCCAGGCAGCCATGGTGGCCACAATTGCACAACTCCCCGTCGTTTTTGACCATAATATGGCCAATTTCCCCCGCCATATTGGTCACACCGCGGTGAATGCGGCCATTGATGACGATCCCGCCACCAACACCGGTACCCAGCGTCACGCACAAGGCGGTGTTGGCATTGCGCCCCGCACCCAGCCTAACCTCACCGAGCGCAGCGACGCTGGCGTCGTTGTCAACGCGAACCGGTTTGCCCAGCTCCCTGGTGAGCCTCTCTCCCAAAGGTACATCCCGCCAATGGAGATTGACAGACTCCTCAATCCATCCTCGTTCGACATCAAGAAAGGCCGCCATGCCAACGCCTACCCCGATGACTTCCGCCCAGGCAATTCCCGCCTGGGCAGTCATCTTCTTGGCTGTTGCGGCAACTTCGCGGCAGAATGCCTCCGCTCCCCGCTCTGGCTCCGTCGGTACGGACTCGCTGGCGATGACCTCACCAGCTTCGTTGACGAGCGCCAACTTGACGTTCGTACCGCCGATGTCGATGCCTAAAGCCAACTTTCCACTCATCCCGTTGCCCCTTCTCCCTTAGTTCATCACTTCTGCAAGCGAGCCCTCATTTCGCTCTTGTATGCTTCAACGCCGGGCTGATCGAATGCGTTGATACCAAGTAGGTAACCACCAAATGCACAAGCGACTTCAAAGAAGTATACCAATTCTCCGTAGAGCGATTCGGCATCGCCGCGGGCCTCAATCCGGATATTCGGAACGCCGGCTTCGCTATGGGCAATCATGACCGACTCGACGGCAACTTCCTGCAGCTTGTGGAACGAAACGTTCTCCAAATAGCGGTTCTTTTCGTCCAATCCCACTGGCACTTTCAATTCTGGCGCATCATCGATAAACGCGTCGAGCACCGTTTCGACGAGCACCTTGCGCGAATCTTGAACGTACTGACCCATCGAATGCAAATCAGTCGTATATTGCAACATGGTCGGGTAAAGGCCGATACCGTCTTTGCCTTGGCTTTCGCCGAACAACTGTTGCCACCAGCCGGCAAAATCAGCCACGCGCGGCTCATAGGTCACAAGTGCTTCGGCGACAAATCCTTGTTGATACAACACGTGGCGTGCCAAGGCGTATTGTACCGCTGGATTGGCCGTGATCGCTACTTTCGCAAGCTGATCCCGCATATTGGCAGCTCCCTGCATCACCTTCCGGTAGTCGACGCCAGCGAGTGCCATCGGCAACAACCCAACCGCCGACAAGACCGAATAGCGACCGCCAATATCGTCTGGAATCGGCAGCGTCACGTACTTCTTCTCGTCCGCGTACACGCGCAGGCTGCCCTTTTGCGCATCCGTGATGGCACAGATACGAGCGGACGCCTCCGCCTCACCGTAACGCTTCTCTAAGTAGTCGCGGAACGTATGGAACACCGCCGACGGCTCCAGGGTCGTCCCAGATTTCGAAACAACCACCAAAGTGACTTCGCGGCTGTCCAGGTACTTTAAGAGATGAGCATGGTATGTAGGGCTGAGCTGTTGACCAGCGAAGATAACTTCGTGTTTGCCTTCTTTCGTAAACTCTGGCTGCACCATCGACAGGACCGAACGAGCACCCAGATAGGAGCCACCGATGCCGATGACGACCGTCACGTTCGACTTCGCACGGAAATCAGAGGCGATTTTGTCGATGTCCGCATACAACGACTCGTGATTATCGACAGGCCATGACATCCAACCCTTACCGAATGCATCGCGATCGCGATTCTGCAATTCACCGTAAGCAAACTCAGCAAGTGGTGCCAAACGTTTCTCATGTTCTTCGGTAAACCATTTTCTCACTTTTTCCAGATGCAGTTGAATCATATCTGTCCCTCCTAGACCTAACGAATCTCCCTCAGTATCTTACCACAGTCGACAGTTATCCATTAGATTGCAAGACGATTCACCGCATGGATGCGGACACCTGATGCTTCCGAATATTCAATGATATTCATGCACGCGTTCTCTTGTACGATCCGCCGATAATTGCGGGCGTCACTGCCAAGTAAGCCAACCAACAACAAGCGATTAATGGTGTTGTGGGCGACCACGGCAATATCACAATCCGCGAACCGCTCAATAAGCCGAGAAAAGGCAGTCAGTACTTCTTGCTGGCGCTGCCCGATGTCCTCGCCGCCCGGAATGTTGACATCCGCGGGATCAGCGAGCCATTGCGCGTACATATCCGGATAACGTTTGTTGACCTCGGCGCGTGTCAACCCCTCCCAAGAGCCAAAACCCACCTCGCGAAAAGCCGGCTCGACATAAAACGCTGCACTCGCCAAGTGCGGATGTGACTCCTGAATGGCCTTCGCCGTTTCTGCCGCACGGCGCAAACCAGAGTGCACAAATGCATGTACACGCACGCCCGCAAGCATTTGTGCGGCACAGCGAGCCTGCTGCCAGCCAAGTGCAGTCAGGCCGACGTCCGACGTGCCGCAAAACCGTTCGCCATCGGCGTTGTAGACCGTCTGACCGTGGCGAAACAGGTAAACCATCATGCCCGCATCCTCCTTACGCCTGTGTATAAGTGTCTGCCGGTTGCTCGAGAATCCACCGGTTCGGCTTGCCTACACAGGCAATCCGCAGTTCGTGCATCGCGCGCGTACACGCCGTGTAAAACAGCTCTTGCTCAAACGCGCGCCGATACGCCGACGCTGATCCATCCGCGACGATCACGCCGTCGAATTCCACACCCTTAGCTAGATACGCCGGAACGATGACAACGCCTGCAGAAAATGCACTCGTCGTTTTGTCAATCTGGCGCACATCGCAACCGACGAGCTTCAATTGCTCCGCCATCTGGCTCGCTTCTCGTTGCGTCCGGCATATCACCGCGATGGACTGATATCCTTTACATCGGTACTCTTCAATCCAGGTGCGAATGAGTTGTACCTGATCATCAGGCGCGACCTGCTGCACCACAGGCAACGGCCCTTCGCGATCAAACGGCACAATGGCTTCCCCATCCCTTGCCATGCCGCGTGTAAAGCGAACAATGGGCGCCGTCGAACGGTAGCTCTGCGTCAGCTCGATAGTCGTCAAATCCGGAAAGCTTTGCCGCAATTCGTCGGCCATCGCCATCCCCGGGACGTGGGCGTAGATAGCTTGGTTAGGATCGCCAAGCAATGTCAGGCGGCTGCGGGGAAACAGGCGCCGGATAACGTGCAACTGTAGAGAGGAATAATCCTGTGCCTCGTCGATGAATACATGGCGAATCGCCGTGTTGACGGCTTGGCCGAGTAACAGCTCCTGTAAATACAAATAAGGCGTACCATCTTCATACGCCAGTCGACGGTTCGCAATCGCTTGCGTGGTATACATGCACACGGATCGCCAAAGATCTGGAGCTACCTCAGAAGGAACCGAAAGCTGACCTGCCAAGGCTCGCTCAAACCATTGTTGATAAATGGCTGGTACATCGACAAAGCCGAGGCGTTGAATGAACCGGCGAACGGGTTTTAACCGGCGATTGAGCAACATCTTTGCGAGTTCATCGCGCTCTGCTTGGTAATCGTCAAACGAATGCTTAGCGTGCCGACGCCTTTTTTCCACTTGTTTATGAGCTCGCTGATAATCCTCATCGGACATCAACTCTAGCTCATCTTCGACCCAATCGGCAGTCGCTTCCTCCTCGGCAAATGCATCGAGACGTGCCAGCAACTCTTTTTGTACCGTCTCTATCCGCTGGGGCATCCGCCAGTGCGCCTCTGTCTGTGCGAAAATGGCTGCCACTTCATCCGCAGTGACAACCGTTCGGTCCATGAACCGGATCGGCAAGAATCGCATACCAGAAAGAGCGAGTTGTGAGACATATTGATGAATGGCATCAGCAAAGGCTGGCGATGCCTTCCACGAAGCTGAGAGCATCTGCATTTCGGCTTCTGGTCCATCCTCGAGGTTCAAAAGCCGATCGAGCTGGTCAAAACCGTCCTCGACGACAAATTCACCATCTAGCCGCCGTTTCAGGTAATCGTAAAACGTCGTCTGTTCGATGTTTTGCTCGCCGAGTTCAGGCAACACATTGGCCACATACGAGCCGAACAAGGGATTGGGTGAGAATAGGAGCATTTGACTGGCTTCTAAGCGCCCTCGATGCTTATAAAGCAGGTAGGCAGCCCGTTGCAACGCAGCCGACGTCTTGCCGCTACCGGCGGCACCGCGCACGATCAGGACTGGACTCGTGTCATCGCGGATGACGCGATTCTGCTCGCGTTGAATAGTGGCGACAATGTTTTTCATCTTCGCATCCGCACGGCCGGACAGGGCATACATCAACAGCTCGTCGCCAATCGTAATGCCTGCGTCAAACATCGCAAAAATGGTGCCCCTGCGAATGACAAATTGGCGTTTCAGGGTCATCTCGCCGCGAATCTCTCCGCGTGGAGCTGCGAAAGCGACGGGACCAGGCGTATGGTCGTAGTACAAGCTGGCAATCGGGGCGCGCCAGTCGTAGACCAAAAATTCGTCCGTCTCCTCGTCGCGAAACGAAGCAATACCAATATACACGCGCTCTGTCTCCGCCTCACCTTGCTCCCGAAAGTCGATCCGGGCAAAAAACGGCGACGATTTCTGCTTTTCCAGAACCTCTGCTGCCTCCGCCGCGCGGTGCCACCGTCGTTCGCGTTCGGCTAAGAGTTCCGCTTGCTGGCGGATCGCAAAGTGCGTTTCAACGAGATCGTCTGGGTCACTGACGTTGATCGTCACATCGTCCCAGAAATGCCGACGAATGTCGGCCACTTCACCACGAACCTGCGACACATCAGCCTGCATTTGCACCAGCTTCGCTTCAATCCTCTGGACAACCTGGTCGACATACGCCTGTTCGCTAGCCCAATCCGGATGACGGCTCTCTTGGTTTTCTTGCATCGGGTCTGCCTCCTTCTGCAATGAACATCAACCGTCTCTGCGGCGATGGCGAGAGACGGTTGACAACAGTTCTCCGATCACGCTTGTAAAGTGGCCGACTTGCCTGCCATGGCGCCTTTATAGCGCCTGCGGTACATGGCAGCAAAGAACACAAAGGACGAGGCTAAAAAGACAATCCCATAAGCCACCAGGCGCCAGATGTCCGTCGTCATGGCAGTCGAATTGCCTCCGCCGATGATATACCGAAAGCCATCTACGGTATAGTGCATCGGCAGCCAGGGTCCCAACTTCTGAAAGAACTTTGGCGACAGCACGACCGGATAGGTCCCGGAACTGCTGGTCAACTGCAAAATCAACAGAATTACACCGATAAAACGTCCCGGGTTTTGCATGGCAGCGACAAAGAACAAAAGGATGGCGGCAAACACCAAACTCGTTAAGACAGAGAACAACACAAACCAAACAGGATGCGTCGTGTGCACACCTAATCCTGCAAGTAGTACGAGGTCTGCAAGCAAAGCTTGCACGACTGCCATTGCACCAATCATGAGCCATTTGGAAGCAAACCAAGCGAAGCCGGACGACGGGATCGACGGTGGGTCGCGAAACGATATGATGACGCTCATGAGCAGAACGCCGACGTACAGCCCTAATGACAAAAAGTATGGTGCAAACCCGTTGCCATAGGTGTTGATATTGCCTGCTTCGAGCTGGTGTACCCCTACCGGATCCGCAATGGCGTTGACAATCTGGGTGTGGTGCACGGTCGGCATCGATCGCGCAGCCGACTGCAAGTGTGACGCCAGCGTTTGGGCACCCGAGGTGACCGACGCGACGCCGTTCGTATAGCGTTCAATGCCCTGGCGCAAGCCCTGTGCACCGGAGGCGAGGCGTGCCGCTCCACCCTCTAAACCGCCCATGCCAGCAGCCAGTTGACTTGCTCCACGCGCGACCTTCTCTTCACCTACAGCAAGTTGCTGAGCACCGGAGGACGCCTTGTCGATCCCGGTGGTCAGAGCCTGACTCCCCTGTGCCACGGCTCCCGCACCACTAGCCAATTTTTGTGCATTTGCCGCAAGCGACTGGTTTGCCGATGCAACCTGGGCCGATCCGGCCGCGACTTGTTGGCTGGCTGTCAACAACGACTGAAACTGCGTGGAACCGGCCAACGCAGGATTCGCCTTCGCAAGTGCCGCGAGCCCGTCGGCAACCTGTTGTGCGCCGCCAGCCACCTGGCTCGCGCCGGTTGCAGCGCGACCGGCCCCAGTTGCCAACGCCGCCGACCCTGACTGCAATTGCTTTGCTCCGGTCTGCACCTGCGCCGCTCCTTGTGTCAACTGCGCCATGCCAGCGGCTAGCTGCGCCGCTGCTTGCTGTGCTCTTGCTGCACCAGACGCAACCTGACCTGCGCCCGTGGCCGCGGTTTGCAGCTTGTTGGCAAGCATTGTGGATCCACTTTCCACCTGTTGTGCGCCACTCATCAAAGATCCGCTCGCCGCCTCAAGTTTGTCAGCCCCTGCGGCCACTTGCGATGCACCTTTGCCCGCGGCGCGAATCCCGGCTTGCGCCGAAACCAGACCGCTGACCACATTCTCCGCGTACGATCTCGCCAACTGGCTCGCCGTCTGCTCTTCCAACTTGACCATCGCATTACGTCCAACAATGCCCGCAATGTAGTTATGTCGATCGTTCGTGACACTTTGGATGGTTGGCTGTGGGGCACCTGGCTGCGTCGCCGCGTTTGCCACCTCTTGCGAGAAATTGGGTGGAATCGTGATCGTCATGATATACGTTCCATTCACCATGCCTTGTTCTGCCTCTTTGGCATTGACGATCCGCCAACCTAAGTTATGATCCGTTTTCAAGCGGTTGACCATCTGCGCACCGGCGTCGATACGCTTGCCATCAAGCGTGGCACCACGGTCTTCATTGACCACGGCAACCGGCAATCGTTCAAGGTGCCCATACGGATTCCAAAACGCCCATAAAAATGTAGCCGCATATAATACAGGAATCAACAGGATTCCGAAAACTTGAATTCGGTTGCGCCAACTTCGCAAGTTCGAGGACCATTCCTGACCAACGGTTGCCCAAAATCCTCCTGTCTCCATGCTCCCCCTCCTTCGTCCCTTGCTCATTCTGTCTTCGCGACTTTGGATGAATTCCGCAGACCGTCTGCAAAAAGTTGATGAAACAGGAGAATCAGGTTTTCGTTGGAGAGGGGTTCATGCGTATCTGCCCAATCGTTGACCAATGTCGTATACGTGCGCATCAGAACAAACGCAACGAGCTCAGGATCACAGGGCTTCACATCCCCTTCCGCGATGCCTCGTTCCAGATATCCTTTCAAGTAGTCGACTATCGAATGCTCAACGTGTCGCAACCCGGCACGGGCAGGCTCTGTTCCAAATTGCCGCACTTCCTGCGCTAACTTCGCAAATACGGCGTGTTCCTGGCGAAAGGCGACGACCCGACGTAACCCGCGCTCCAAGTTATCGAAGAAGTCCGCGTTTGGCCGCAACTCCGCTTCTACAGCCTCGCGCAGATGGGCAATTAATGTTTGCAACATATTCCCAAATAGCGCTTCCTTACTTGGAAAGTGGATGTAAATCGAACCCTTGCTAATTCCTGCTAGACGGGCCACCTGATCCATCGTCGTCGCTTTATAGCCAAACTCAGAAAATGCCTGTTTTGCAGCCGTCTCTATCTTCTCGCGTAAATCCATCCTGCTCACTCCCTTCGAATTATTTTGACCAAAATACGAATTTGGTCACTTGGTCAAAAATGAGTATACGACGGGGCATGCATAAGGTAAAGCGCGGCGTCCAAAAGGGATTGCACCCTGGGCCAAGAAATATAATCAAGAGGAGGGATGCGAATGGAGACCGTTTTATTGACAGGGTTTGAGCCGTTTCAAGGAGAGGTCCTTAATCCCTCGTGGGAAATTGCTCGCACACTAAGCGGCGAAACGCTGGCAAACCGCTTTCGAATTGTCGCCAAGCGCCTGCCGACGGCATTTTCCACGGTGGCAGACGAATTGTACAGCGCAATCGAGAGTGTTCACCCACGTGCTGTGATCTGCCTGGGAGAAGCCGGGGGCCGCACACAACTGACGCCAGAGCGCGTAGCCATAAACATCATGGATGCTCGCATTCCAGACAATCAAGGCGCACAGCCCCAGGACGAACTCATTAGGCAGGACGGGCCTGTCGGATACTTCTCTTTGCTCCCGCTGCGGCCGATGGTCGAGGCTATCCGGGCTGTCGGTGTGCCCGCGGCAATTTCCGATACCGCCGGTACGTTCGTCTGCAATTATGTGTTTTACACCTTAATGCATCACATTCACACGCATAACCTGCAAATTGCAGGAGGCTTTATGCACGTACCCTATATGACGGAACAGGTGCTCACAAAAAAGGCGCCCGGTTTGCCGCTCGACTTGATGGCGAAAGGCGTGCGTGCCGCCGTCGAAGCCGTCGTGCAAAGTTTTCCCGAGCGCCCGACTTTGATGTGCTAAGGGTTTGTTAAAAGCGTGCTTTATAAAATGGCGATAGCACCGTCCGCACGTGGCTCTGTACCGCCTGCAAGGACGCTATGGCTATCGCGCCAGATGATTTGTCCACGCCCAAACGGCGTGGAGTCATCGGTAACCTCGATATCGTGCCCTCTATCCACAAGCTTTTGAATGGCCTCAATACCCAACGCCCGCTCGACCAGAACGTGCTTCCCGCTCATCCATTGCCAACGCGGCGCATCCAGAGCGGCTTGGGGATTGTGGCCTAAATCCAGGGCTTGGCTCAGCACTTGGACATGCCCTTGAGGCTGCATAAAACCGCCCATGACCCCAAACGGGCCAACCGCCTTGCCATCCCTCGTCAAAAAGGCAGGAATGATGGTATGGTATGGACGCTTGCAAGGGGCGAGCGCGTTGGGATGACTGGGATCCATGCTGAAGTTGTGCCCACGATTCTGCAAAGACACGCCCGTGCCTGGCACGACGATGCCAGAGCCAAAGCCCATATAGTTGCTTTGAATGAAGGACACCATGTTACCCTCGCCGTCCGCTGTGCACAAATACACAGTACCCCCCGGCTGCGGCCGCGAAGGGGGCAGCATAAGGGCCTCGCTCGTGATGCGCGATCGCAACCCAGTGATGAAATCATCCGCCAAAAGCTCACTTGGTGAGCGACGCATCGCCGCTGGATCCGCAATTTCGGCAAGACCTACCGAAAACGCGAGCTTGATGGCCTCGATTTCCACGTGGGCACGCTTTTCCGGCAACATGGCGGAGATGTCGAGTCCCTCGAGAATCGCGAAGGCCATCAGGGCAACAATGCCCTGACCGTTGGGTGGCAACTCCCACACGTCGTAACCTCGATAGCGAACAGAGAGTGGCTCGACCCACTCGGGTGCGAACGCAGCGAGATCGGAAGCGCGCAACAAACCACCTGTCTCTTGCGCAAAGCGGTCGATCCGCGCAGCAATCTCACCCTCATAAAACGCGCGCGCCCCGCTTTCCGCAATGGCCTTAAGCGTTTGCGCCGCGTCGGGATTGCGGAAACAGGCACCGGCTTGTGGGGGAGCGCCGCCGGGAGCAAAAACCTTGAAAAACGGGTCGTGTAAAGCTCCGCACAGGCGGCTCTGGTACGCCTCGACGGCGCGGCGCCAATTCACCGACGTGACAGGGGCCACCGGAAATCCGTCCTCTGCATATGCAATGGCTGGTGCAAGCGCTTCCCGCAAAGGGACGCGACCAAACCGCTCGGACAGTGCCGCCCATGCACCTGGAGCACCTGGCACGGTCACCGGCATCCAACCGTGCGTCGGCATCTCGGCGATCCCCCGCGCCGCAAGCGCATCGAACGATAGCAAGGCAGGAGATCTGCCGCTACTATTAAGCCCGTACATCTTCCCGTCATGCCAGACGATTGCAAACGCGTCGCTGCCAATGCCGTTTGACGTCGGCTCGACAACGGCCAGCGCAGCGGCCGGGGCCCCCCCCCGCCGCGTCCACGGCGTTGCCCCCACGGCGTAAAACTTCCACACCCGCCACGGATGCGAGCGGCTGCGACGTCGCAACCATGCCACCGCGCGCATAGACGACTGTGCGCCGAGACGGATATGGATAATGTGTTCCATCCAACGAAAGGCTCCCCATCCCTATGCCTCCCTGCACGTGATCGCTCAGGCGTTTCCGTTCGCCCAACGACCCTTGCGAAATACCGGTACTGTATTACCGTCAAACAACTCCGCGTCGATATCGAGATCGGCCGAGCCAATCATGAAGTCGACGTGCATCAGGCTATCGTTTAGTCCGCGGCCTCCCCATTCGCTCGCCGGGAGACCATGACCGCCTTCAACGAGCGGATACGCACGCCCGATAGCGAGATGACAGGACGCGTTCTCGTCGAACAACGTGTTATAGAAAATCTGGTTCATTTGCGCGATGGGCGAATCGACCGGCACGAGAGCAACTTCGCCAAGATAATGACTACCTTCGTCCGCCTCAATGATACCCCGCAACGCATCCTGCCCCTTCTCCGCATGATACTCGACAATGCGTCCATGCTCGAAGCGCAAGCGAATTCCCTCAATCAGCGATCCGTTGTGATTAAGCGGCATCGTGCTGGAGACCGTGCCGTGCACACCTGTCTTCTTCGGCGCGGTGTAGACTTCTTCCGTCGGGATGTTGGCGACAAACCGCACGCCCTTTTGATCTGGATGGCCAGCCGCCGCAAAATAGTGACCCTCCGCAAGCTCAATGGCCAAATCCGTGCCAGGTGCACGATAATGCAGTGTTTTGATGCGCAAGTCGTTTAGCCACTTTGCCCGCCGCTGCAGGTTTTGAATATGGCGCTCCCAATCGGCAATAGGATCGTCGCCGGTCGATCTCGCTGCTTTTAAGATGTCTTGCCAAAGTGCGTCGACCCTTTCAGACTTCGGCAGTTCTTTGTGCACAACATCCGCCCATGCGGCCGTCGGTGCCGACGCCAGCGTCCAGCGATGCATGTCGTTGGTGCGCTCATTATCAAAGGCACGGAACGTCTCACGAATGGCTCGCTCCGCCACTTCCACGCGATCCGCGGGCACACCATTGTATAGATTCGGGTCGCTTGCCGGGATGGCAATATACGCAGCACCAAGCCCCGCGAGTTTCTCCACCCATTGCAGCTGCCACTTCGCGCGCTCCCGCAAGAGGTCGAGATCGCCCCGCGCCACCGTTTCGCGCTGCCACCATTCATCGCCCCAATCGACCTGGACGAAACTCGCGCCAGCATCGTAAGCTGCCGCCACGAGTTTACGTGCAAACTCGACGTGTTCCGGGTATACCTGTCGGCGTCCAAAACCAATCACCAAGGGCTGCCCCGGCTGCAAATTGACGCCGATACGAACGATGAGATCGGCGTATTTCCGCTGTAAATCTGTCATGATGTGTCCGCCCCTTTTACCGATGCTGAACTGCTGCGCTTCACGAACGCCCTGCACTCACTATAACAAATTTGCCTATTTTACGAGACCTTTACCGAAAAGCAATCGATGATTGATGAGCGTTTCACAAACCATGCGTACACTCAAGGCCGGATCGAATTTTGCTATGAGTAAAGGGGGGGCATTCGATTGAGCAGGGCTCTTCCAGGCGTCCTCAAAAGCCAAGCTCGTGTACGCCGACAGACAGCGCGGCAAGTCCAGTCTTCGATCCACGGCTGGATCATGATCTTGCCCGCGCTGGTGTTCTTGACGCTCTTCGTGTTCATTCCCATGGCGTATGTCGTCTATCTGAGCATGTTTCAATCCAATTTTCTGACTCCAAAGATGAGGTTTGTCGGCTGGGAAAATTACTATCACCTATTGACCGCACCCGACTTTGGCCAAGCGCTGACCAACACCGCAGTGCTCGCCGCAGGCATGGTGTTCTTATCGTTGCCTCTTGCACTCGCCCTCGCCATATTGGTGAACATGCGGCTTTCGGGTAACAGCGTCTACCGTACCGTTCTTTTCGGGCCGTATGTCATCCCACTGGTCGGATCAGGCCTCATGTTCACCCTGCTGTTCAACACCGACGGCGGGCTTGTCAACCGGATCGTCGAGATATTTGGGGGCCATCCCATCGACTGGCTTGGCGGTCGCCAATCCGCACTCCTGTCGGTTCTCATCCTCTCGATCTGGCAGTATACGGGCTACTACATGCTCGTCTTTCTGGCGGGCCTACAGAATGTACCCCAACACCTGAAAGAATCCTGCCGGGTCGACGGCGGCGGCCTATGGTCAACGCTACGCCATGTCACGCTACCCGCGTTGGCCCCAAGCCTGTTTTTTGCCATCGTCGTCTGTCTCATTCAGACGTTTCAGACATTTGACCAAGTCTATGTCATGACCGGGGGCGGTCCCGATGGCGCCTCCACCACGCTTGCCTATTACATCTTTGAGAAGGGATTTCAAATGTACGACATTGGCACATCGTCCGCAGCCTCGGTCGTCCTCTTTGCAATGCTTGCACTTTTAACCTGGCTGCAAGTCTCTTTCAGCAATCGCTGGGTGGAGGAGGAATCGTGATGAATGCGAAACGCCTGCGCCTTCAACTCGCTCACAGCACAGTGCACATCGTCCTGATTATCCTATGCGTTGTATGCACCACCCCGCTGTTTTGGATGATCCGCACGGCACTTGCACCAAGCGCCGACATCCTCTCGTCGCATTTATGGCCCAACCACCTGGCCTTCGGCAACTTCGTCACTGCTTGGCACGCCCAGCCGTTTCTCTTGTTTTTAGGCAACAGCTTGCTGACCAACGCCACGATTGTCGCGTGTCAACTCGGAACATCGGCCCTCGCGGCATACTCGCTCGTCTTTATTCCCTATCAAGGCAAGCGCTTGGTTTTCTTCACCACTCTGCTCGCCATGATGGTGCCGATGCAGGCAACCTTCGTCCCCATCTACAGCATGCTTTCGACATTCCATCTCATCAACACCTACGGCGCGCTCATCCTTCCCTTCGTCGGGTCCGCATTCGGCGTTTTCCTGATGCGCCAAGGTTTCCTTTCGATCCCGAAGGAAATGGTGCAGGCTGCGCGCGTCGACGGTGCAACTGAATGGCAGATTCTCGTCAACATTGTCTTACCGCATGCGAAGCCAACCGTTGCAACTCTTGTGTTGCTCAACTTCGTATACCACTACAACAGCCTGTTCTGGCCGCTCATCGCGACCAACACGAACAACATGCGCGTCGTTCCGGTCGCACTGTCGTACTTCCTGACTCAGGACGCAGGTCAATCTCTGCAATGGAACCTCGCCATGGCGTTCGACGTATTTGCGATAGCCCCTGTCGTGATCCTATTCCTGCTTGGCCAACGTTATTTCGTACAAGGTGTCACAGGCATTTCTTTGAAAGGCTGAACAATACGACATGCAAGCATCCAAACACATACAATAAGGAGTGTATTGACGAATGAACAACATCAGGCGTCCACTCGTCTATTTCGGAGTGTTATGCACAGCGGGGACACTCGCCACTGGTTGCAGTACAACGAACATTGCGACAAAAGCGAATACGGTCTCAGCATCACACATATCTGACCAATCCGTCATGGGGGCGGCGAGCCGGAATCCCATCACCATTGCCTTCTGGTACGGCGTCAGCAACAACCTGAGCAACGACATTCAACAAATGGTTGCCGAATTTAACCGTACACACCCGAACATTCGAGTCGTCGCTACGTACGAAGGTAGCTATTCAGGGGGCGGCGAGGAACAGCAAAAGCTCCTTGCGGCCATCAAAGCAGGTGACCCGCCGGCCATTGCTCAAATCGAGGTTCATGCGATGCCAGTGTTTGCTGCCAGTGGCCAATTGGTAGACCTCACTTCCCTGCTGAGGACGAGTTCCATTGACAAACCAAGCAACTTCCTGGATGGCATTCTCGTCTCAACACAGTATCAGGGCCGCTACTATGGCGTGCCGTTTAATCGCAGCGTTCCCGTGCTCTATTATAACGAGACGCTGTTTCGGCAAGCTGGCATCACTCGGCCACCAGCGAACTGGACGCAACTTATGGCAGACGCCAAAGCCCTGACGAAGGGCGGAGGCAGCCACAAAATATATGGTTTTGCGCCGCTTGTCGACTGGTGGCCGTGGGAATATGCAGTCTTATCGAACGGTGGAACCATCCTCTCGCACAACCTGACCGAAGCGACATTTGCCAAGCCCAATGCCTTGACCATCCTGAATGCACAAGCCCAGTTGGTCAAAGAAGGCGATGCCAAAGTCGAGGCCGGCCCAAATGCGTGGGACCTCATGACGCAGGATTTCATCAATGGCGAAGTAGCTATGGATATTGACTCGATTGGAAGTGCCAGCAAGGTTGCGTCGGGCGTCGGATCGAAATTTAGTTGGAACACGGCGTTGCTACCGCGCGGGAAGACGCTCGCTGTGCCTCCTGGCGGTGGCGATCTCGCCATTCTCAAAGGCGTGTCCCCGGCCCAACAACAGGCTGCCTGGACGTTTATTCAGTGGTGGACTGCTCCTGCACAATCCGTCAAATGGTCAATAGAAACGGGTTATCTTCCTGTGCAGAAAGCCGATTTGGCGAACAAAACATACGTGTCATTCATTTCCAAACACCCACAATACAGGACGGCAGTTGACGAATTGAAGTACGAGCAATCCTCACCTGCATCGCCGGCATACCTTGCGGTGCTCGAACAAGTGCAACAAGCCCTGGAAGGCATCTTTGATGAAGGAAAACCTGTGGCACCGACGATGGAACAAACGGCGGAACAGGTGAACCAAAACTTAGGCTGACAAGACCTCGTCAGCCCGTGGAGGATGAATCATGAACATACAAGAGTGGCTGCAAGCGGACGACGTGGTGTGGATCGCCCACCGCGGCGCAAAGTCGGAATGCCCCGAAAATACCCTACCTGCGTTCACGCGAGCTGTAGCGATGGGCGCCGATATGATCGAGCTCGATGTGCGCTCCGCCGGCGATGGCTCACTCATCGTTCTCCACGACGCAACTTTGGAACGGACGACCAATGGTCAAGGCACCGTCAGTGACATGACCCTTGCACAAATCCGCCAGTACGATGCCGGCGCCTGGTTCGACCAACGATTTCAAGGTACGGTCATCCCGACGCTGGACGAAGTACTCGTCAAACTGCCGCACACATGTTTGAACATCGAGCTAAAAACTGGACCTGCCGAGCGTACCCATGCACTCGTCCGCAGCGTATTAGGCTGTATCTACCGTCATGGCGCAGCCGGACGCGTCCTTTTGTCATCTTTTGATCATACCGCGCTCGCCGCGGTGCGTTCACTGGATCCGACCATCGCCTTAGGCGCCCTCTTCGTTGGTCGTCTTTGGCCCCCCTTCGATCTCGCTGAGACCTTGCGCCTTGACAGCCTGCACCCAGACGTAGAACACCTTGATCCCCACTTCGTGGCGCAAGCCAAAGCACGGGGTTATGCGGTGTTTGCTTGGACCGTGCGCAGCAAAGAGGCCTTATCGTTGTGCCTTCAGGCTGGCGTCTCGGGCGTCATTCTTGACGAATTGACGTATAAACAAACCGCATCTTCGTCCGTGTGATACAGTGGAGTAATGGCACACTGGAGCCCTAGATTACGCTGACAGAGACAAACGATTGGGTACCTTTTAACGACAGTTTGTACCAAGTAAGGGCGGCTGCTTCACAGCCGCCCTAACAATTGCCTCGCCACGTGTACACCGCTACTCGCGGCCTGTGAAATTCCCCTGGAAATACCCGGGCCATCCCCCGCACAATACAAGCCATCGATGTGCGTCTGGAGATCCTTTCCAACTTCCGCGCGTGCCGCGTAAAACTTTGCTTCGACCCCGTAGAACAAGGTGTGATCGCTCGCAATACCCGGGGTTACCTTGTCGAGTGCCTCAATCATCTCTTGCAGCGCCAACATGGTCTTATACGGCAGAACGAGGCCGAGATCACCCGGTACCGCTTCCTTCAGAGTCGGTTCGACGAAGCCCTCCCTAATGCGTTGCTCTGTGCTGCGGCGCCCTTTGCGAAGATCGCCATACTTCTGAACGATGATTGAGCCGTTGGAAAGTTCGTTCGCTTGACGACAGATGCTTTTCGCAAATTCGTTCGGTCGATCGAATGGTTCGGTGAAGCGATGGCTGACCAACAGCGCAAAGTTGGTATTGTGGGAGCCGAGTGCCGGATCGTGATATGCGTGACCATTTGCCGCCATGACACCCGTGTGGTTTTCAACGACGACGTGGCCCGACGGGTTGCTACAGAACGTGCGCACCATAAGACCTGTTGCCGGCGATTGATAAAGAAACTTCCCTTCGTAGAGATGGTCGTTGATCTCTTGCATGACAACGTTGCTCGTCTCCACACGAACACCGATGTCCACCTGATTGTTGGTCATCCGCAGTTTGTGGCGCCGGAACAAATCGGACAACCAGGTCGCACCGTCTCGTCCTGGTGCGAGAAGAACGAACTTTGCGCGAACTTGCTCGCCTCCGCGCAGGACGACCCCAGCAATCCGCTCGTCCTCGACAAGCAAATCTTCCACAAATGTGCGGAAGCGAAGATCGATATGTTTTGCGAGGTAATCGAAAATCGAGTTCATCAATTCGAGATTCATGTCTGTCCCAATGTGGCGCACCCGTGCGCGCAACAACTTCAGCCCTGCAGCCATGGCCCGCCGCTCAATGGCCGCAACTGCCGGCGTTGAGGGATCCGTGATGACATCTGGGGCACCATGCTTCAAGTTGATGGCATCGACGTACTCGATCAGCGATAAAACTTCGGATGATGGCAGGTATTCTGTGAGGTATCCGCCAAATTCGGCCGTGATGTTGAACTTCCCATCGCTAAAGCTGCCTGCGCCACCCGCGCCATTGATGACGCCACATGCTGGCCAACAACTTGCATAAGTCTTGATTTTGTTCGCAGGTGGGCACTTGTCGATACGGCCTTCCATAATCGGACAATGCCTGTACTTCGCCTCGACGCCTTTATCAATCATCAGCACCTTTGCCCGGGGCGCCTTTTCCGCCAACTCGTATGCCGCGTAGATACCCGCAGGCCCAGCACCAACGATAATCACGTCATAGTTATCCGCCACTCAAATTCCTCCTGTTCGGCGGCTGATCGTCCGCAGTGAACAAATGAAAACCCGAACATTGATGTTAAACACAATAACATTGTTCGGATGAATGACCTTCGTCATTATAGCGGTTACAGCGCTAAGGTCAAGAGGGCCAATGTGGTTTGACAATCGAACATACGTTCTGTATAGTGGCTTTCATCCACTGTAGCGGAGGTCATGTAGGATGCGGAGAGTGTACATATCTGGACCCATGACAGGTTTGCCCGACTTGAATCGTCCAGCATTTCTGGAGGCGGCCAAAAAACTGCGCAGTTACGGCCACGAGGTCATCAATCCCGCCGAGGTGTGTGGCTCTGACGAATCGTGGCCGAGTGCAATGCGCAAGGACATCCGTCTGCTGATGGATGCCGATTGCATCGTTACGTTGCCCGGTTGGGAACATTCGCGTGGTGCACGGCTTGAAGTGTATGTGGCGAGCCAACTCGAGATGCCAGTCTACTCGATGTCGACATTCTTGCGCCTTTGTACACACGCCATTGAGGATGTTGGCGTGCGCCAGCTTGCACTGGATTTATAAGGGGAGATTTGCGAGCAGGATTGGATTAGAAGTTAGGGGTACGCATCAACCCGCCGACGTCGGGATGAAAGTAATGTTTGCGCCAGACGGATTTGTACAAATCGTTGCCGCCAACCTCGATTTGTTCGCCCGCATACACCGGCTTGCCGTCTTTGACTTTTAAAATCATCGTCGCTTTGCGGTCACACCCAGGATTCGCGCAAATAGTCTTGATTTCTTCAATGCGGTCGGCCCATAAAATGGCCGCTTCACTGCCTTCAAACAACTGATTGCGATAATCTTTCAACAAGCCGTACGCGATGACAGGAATGTCAAGATCGTCCGCGATACGAGCCAATTGGCGGACGTGGTACGCACGCAAAAACTGCACTTCGTCGACGAGAACACAGTCGGCAGGATCGCCCTTGACGATTTCATACAGGTTGGTACCGTCATCGACGACAATGGCCTGCTTCGCAATGCCGACGCGCGACGCAATCACGCCTCGGCCGTAGCGGTCGTCCACGGCCGGCGTGAACAATGTCACGCGCTTCCCCTGTTCCTCGTAACTGTGCGCGACGGTCAACAATTGAATCGATTTACTCGCATTCATCTGCCCAAACCGATAATACAATTTGGCCAAGTTACAAGATCTCCTTTTATTTCAAACTACACAGTATCCGCTAATGCAATCCAATCGTCCGGACGGATATTCGCCAGCTCAAGGGATAACTCCCAAAGCCTTTTGGCGGCATCGACATCGTATGACGCATCGCTCGAGCGAACAATGCCTGGGTAACCACGCATACCGCCCACAGGACCGATGTATTCGCCACCAATCAAATCCGGGTGCGTCGCCGCGTACAGCGTCGGCAAGGCCCCCATCTCACTCGGTTGGGCAAAGCGATTCACCCACCGCGCAAACGGCCGAACCCATGTGGACTTTGCAAACATGCCATTGTCGAGCAACGATGTCGCCGCGAAACCTGGATGCGCAGCGATGCTTTGTAGCGCCAATCCCCGGCTTTGCACGCGCCGTTGCAACTCGTAGGCAAACAACAGATTCGCCAACTTGCTTTGCGAATAACTGGAAAACCGACGATACCTTCCATCTCCACGAAGGTACGGAATATCTAAGGCTTTAGCCATTGTGTGCGCCATGCTACTCACCGTGACAACACGTGCACCCCGCCCCTTACAAAGCGTCGGTAAAAGGCGCAACGTGAGTGCGAAATGTCCGATATGGTTCGTGCCAAATTGCAGTTCCAAACCTTGCTGCGTCCTTTGATAAGAAGGCGCCATGACACCGGCATTATTTACAAGCAGGTTAACCTTTCGTTCCCGCTCCATCACTTCATCGGCAAATGCCTGCACCGATGACAAATCGGCGAGATCGATCCGCATGACGGCCACGTCCGCCTGTGGGACCTCCGCAAGGATGCGATTCTTGGCTGCTGCTCCACGCTCTACACTGCGCACGGCCAAAATGACCCTCGCGTGCCGCGCTGCTAAGGCCTTCGCCGCTTCCCAGCCGATGCCGCTGTTTGCGCCCGTCACAATCGCGGTCATCCCCCGCAAGCTGGGCATGTTGTCTATCGTCCAGTCCATGGCGGCCCTCCTACCCTCACCGGCAGTTTGGCAAATCACCATCTTATACTACTGCAATCCACTCCTGACGGATAGACTGGAAAATGAACACCCATGCATACCAGCACAATCCGCGCTACAATGGCGACTGTCTATGCAAGACCTAGAAAGGAAGAATTGCCGTGCACGATTGGTTGACCATCGTTCTCGTTGCATGCGTCATCATCTCAGCGCTCCTCGGCTTCGCACGCGGTTTTACTCGCGAACTGCGAACGACCATCGCGCAGGTCATGAACATCGCCGTCGCCTGCTTGTCGGGTTGGCTCGCCTGGCGCCTTAGCGCATACATCCGACACTGGATGACACATCCGGAGGGCATGGTTCACTTGCCACAATGGCTCACACACCTCGCCACAGCTTGGCAACAGGCACCGCGCGTCGGCAACCTAATCTGTTTTGCCGTACTCTACCTCATTCTATCTAATTTGCTCATGACGATGGTGCGTCCCCTATGGGGCATCACCTTTTCCATATCCCAACGCAAACCGGACATCTTCGTACGCATGGGTGGCGGCGGCGTGGGCGCCATCGCGGGTTCGCTTCGTGCAGCAGCGCTAGGCGCATGCATTTTTCTTGCAAACCAATACTTGTCGCTACCCGCTCTGGTGCGAGCAGCAAACGCTTCGACACCCTACACCATGCTTGAACGCGATGTCTACAAACCGTGGTTACAACCGTTTGCCACTCGCGAGTTGCCCGTGCTTGCGCAAGGCGCTCTGCATCCCATCGCCCAAAACATTTCGCTGTTTGCGATCCCGACTCCAGGCTCCTCCTCGGAGACTGGCATCCTGATTGTGCCAAAGCCAGTTGCCGAAAAAGCCTTGCAGATCACGAAAGGCGATTCGACGCCGGAACAAAAGGCCAAGGCATTGTACGAATGGGAAATTCACCACATCTCATACAACTGGGCCAAATACGACGACTATGTGTATCACGGTAAATGGGATGCACAATCGCCGTTGCAGACTCTGAAAACCGGCAAAGGTGTATGTGCCGATTTTGCCCTGTTGTATGCGGATATGGCCCACGCCTGTGGACTTACTGTGCGCATCGACGAGGGCTTAGGTGGTACCGCGGGTGACGAAGGCAGCCATGCCTGGAATGAGGTTTACCTTCCAGCAGAGCATCGCTGGATCCTCATCGACACCACCTGGGGATCAGAGCAAGATGACTGGTTCAACGTACCGCCTGCACAGTTTGACCAAACCCATCAAACCGAGACGTCTATCACCTTTTATGCCTCACCTTGAATGGCCCTATCAATCAGCGGCAGGCACATCCGCATGCGCGTGCCGCCAGGGCCGCTGTCAACCACTTCTATCGTACCTCCGTGCGCAATGGCAACCAAACCACTAAAGGTTAAGCCAAGACCAAGGCCGTTTTTCTTCGTAGAACTATAGGGCATGAAAATAGTATCCCAACGCTCCTTCGGAATGCCCACCCCGGTATCGACAAGATCCACTCGCAACTGTTCCCCTTCGCCCTTCGTTTCCAGCCGCACTTGCCGTACCGGCGCCGATTCCGGTATCGCATCCATCGCGTTTTTCAGCAAATTGACAATGGCTGCAAACACCTTATCTGCGTCAACCTCTAGCTCGACCTTTGCCATGGCTGTGCCGTCATCGAAAACCAACTGGATGTGTTTACTTTCCATCATCGGTCGACACAACCCGGCTGCCTCCCTTGTAATGGCAAAGACGTCCGCACGTTTGACAGACAGCCGACCATGCTTAAGGAAGTTTGTAAACTCACGAGAAACGCGGTTTGCATATGCAGAAGCCGAATGCATGCGGTCGAGAATTTCCACCGCCTTGCTATTCAAGCCTGGTTGCACACGCGGTAAGAGTTCCGACATCTGGCGGATTGCCGCCAATGGGGTACCCAACTCGTGCACCAACGCATGGGTGGCCATCACGAGATAATTCATGCCCTTGCCGCGCTCGCGCAGCGAAAGTTCACGCAGATAATCAACCAATTTGCGCGACATTTCATTGACGTGATCGGCCAATACGCCGATTTCGTCCGAGCGGCGGACCTGAAGCTGCGCCTCGAAGTTGCGATCCGCAATCTCATCCACAGCCTTTGTAATCCGGCGCAGCGGCTTGGCAATCAGATCCGCCCCTAAGTAGCTGAGCAGCGCAGTCGCGACAAGCAATATCGCAGAAACGATGACCAGGTTGTGGATAAGAAGTGTCAAAGTGCTGCTGATGGCACGATAATCAGTGACCACTTTGACGACGTAGCGCGTACCACGGACGCTCTGTGGAATAAATGTCTTTAGCACTTTGCGCCCGGATACATGATCGATCACGCTCACCGTCCGATTCGACGTGAGGGCTTCGTTTTTTGCTTTCACGTCAACGGCTGGGTTGCGATATTTGTACTCGCCGTACATCACCGGCTCATTGGCAACGTCGACCCAAGAGGTGCCATGGTAAGAATAGCGAATCGGTGCTTGCCCGAACGTTCGATTCAATACGGCAATACTAAGAACGTCCGAATCGGCGGCCTGAATATGGCGAATTGCCGTATTCACGCCAACGTCCTGTTCGTAACCGGGAATCGACGTCGAGACATAGAACGGATCGATAATGTAGTCGGTACGCCCGTCGTAATAGTACCCCCACTTATCGACTTTTGAAGGGTCCGATGTGGCATTGGAGAACGGTCCTGACCAGTAATTCTGCTCCGCCATGCCATAGGTGGATGCCTGTGGACGCCCGGCCAAAAGATCGCGAAAGGCGATGTACCATTTGCCCATGCCCTTTGTCGAGAGGCCAATTTCGCGGGGATCTGTGGACCGAACACCGACGATGTCGTCGGCGGTCGGCTGAAACAAGGTGATACCACTGACTCCCAACTGCGCCGCGATCCGCTTTAGCTGGCTGTTGGTGACGTCTTCCACACGTGGCGGTAGCTGTTCCTCAATGGCGATGGAAGCGATGCGCAATTCATTGCCAAGCAAATTGTCGCTATACGCCTCGCCTGTCCGCGAGGCAGCAATCTCAAGGTCAATTTGTTGCGCGAGTAATTCCGTCTGTTTCACCGCGTTGTTCAACAACTGTGCTCGCGTCGTACTATAAAATAACGTGTCACTGAGAAGCGCGATGAGCAACATGGCACCAAACAGGATGGCCATGATTTTATACCGCAAAGAAAAGCGGACACGAGTCCGACGTTCCACGTGATCCCCAACTCCCTCCGTACCTGCCCATAGCATAGCAGGCTCGATTGGGATCTGTGGACTCTATTATTTACTGGGTGTAGAACCTACTGGAAGCCACTTCAAAATATCATGAAGACTCAATGGCCGGCTAAATCGGTAACCTTGGAAGACGTCACAGCCGCGCTCGCGCAGCCAGGTATAGTGCAAATCCGTCTCGACGCCTTCGGCAACCACGATGGCACCGAGGTGATGAGCGAGGTCAATGATGCTAGAAACAATGATTTCGCATTTGGGATCTATCCCGATGCCGCGCACAAACGACTGGTCAATTTTTAGGATATCCGGGGCGAGATCGCGAAAATAGCGAAATGACGAATAGCCTGTACCAAAATCGTCAATGGCCAGCCGGTGTCCACTATCTTGGAGCGACTGTAGCACGGATAGACGCCGCCCAGAGTCGGCGAAAACGCTTTCTGTCACCTCGAATACGATCCGCCGCGGCGGTATTCCATAGTTGCCCAGCACGGCTTGAACATTTCGTAAAAAGTCGGGATGATCCAATTGGCGTACAGAGCAGTTCACAGAAATAGGGATGTTCGCCATGGCGAGTACGTCGTTGTGCACCAAATCGCGGCAGACGACACCCAAGACCCGTAAACCGAGTTTGTGGATGAGGCCGAGTTCTTCTGCAATAGGAATAAACGTGCCCGGCGAGCACGGAAATCTCGGTTCATGCCAGCGTGCCAAGGCTTCAGCGCCGACGATACGCCCGGTAGCGTCAACCTTGGGCTGATACGCCACGCCAATTTGCCCTTTATCGAGGGCTTCCATCAGTCGAAAATACAGCGCATGCTTCTCCTCCATGCCGCGCTTCAAGCTCGGTGTATACCATGTGCTGTTCAGCGACGCTTCTCCCGCGCTATGCAGGGCAAGTAACGACTGATGTAAAAGTTCGACAAAAGCTACTTTCGTCCCATCCTCCGATTCATCAGGAACAGCGACGCCAAATCTGGCCTGCAGGCGAAAGTTAAACTCTCTGACGCGTATGGGCTGCTCGACTAGGAAAGTAAGAAAGTTAAGGACCGTTGGGTCAATCGTTCCCGTTCGCAGCGCCACGACAAATTCGTCTGCTGCCACACGTGCGACGTACGACTTAGGTAGTGCCCTTTGCACGCGCATTAAAAGATTGGTGAAGGCCTCGTTCATGACCTCGTCTCCGTAACTATCCCGAAGACCGATGAACTTGTTCAACCCAACCGCCACGACTGCGATCTGAGCACCCTTTTGGCTTTGCAACGACATAAGCTTAGCGTGCAACCAATGCTCGTTTGGAAAGCCTGTCCCACTGTCGAAGTATGAGCGATCCATCAACTTGCGCCATGCACCCATGCGTTCGCCATACGGCCTACAGGTGAACATCCAAAAGTGCTTGTCGCCGACAGTGAATGGGTTCGCTGCAACTTCAAACGACACCGCACTTCCATCCCTGTGCACGTACGGCATTTCGACAGGCAGAGACACCTCGCCCTGCTTGCAGATCTCGCTTACAATGTGGTGTCCATCTGGATGTACGATGCATAAGCCACTTTGCCCAAGAAGTTCAAGCGGCTCATAGCCCAATTCCCGGCACAGCACATCATTCACGGCGGCAATCGACAGCAGGCGGCCAGATCCGTCTTCAATGCATACGTATACCGCCTCTGGCAGATACCGAATTATGCAGTGTGCACTCAAAATTTCTCTAAACCCCTGATGCGTATAAAACGTACCATCTTGCCGAACCCGAAACGAATCCATGGTTCGCGCATCGCCGGTGCGCTGTTGCGTCATAACGTTCCTCCCAAGGAGATCCGTCATCAGTTCCACTCGTCAACCCTTTCGACACAGTTCGAGCAACTTCCTCTCTCGACACTCTGCGATCGCGGGAAAAAGAACGTTTATGCGCGCTTGCGCGTGCATGTGCGAATAATTTGGGCCAGCTCGGCTGTGGCTGTCGGAATGTCATCATTGAAAATCAAATAGTCGAACTGGTCACTGAGTGATTCCTCGTACTTTAAGCGTTCCATCCGGATTCGAATATCGGCTTCCGCGTCGCCACGCCCGTATAACCGACCCTCGAGATCGTTCAACGAAGTCGGGCGAACATAAATTAACACGACGCGATCGCCAAACGCCTTCTTCATATTCAGGGCCCCGTTGACGTCGATGTCTTTAATGACGATATGGCCTGCGTCGAGTGCCTGTTCGTAAGTTAAGAGATGCGTACCATAGTAATTGCCGTGAATCGATTCGTACTCTAGAAACTCACCGCGCTCCGCCATGGCCATAAACTCTTCCGTTGAGACAAAATAGTACGGATTCCCGTTGCGCTCACCTGGCCGCATGGGCCTCGTTGCAAACGATGGAATGAATGTTAGGCCGAGATCGTAGCGATCCCGCAGCGAATTGATAAGCGTGTTTTTACCGGCCCCAGACGGCCCTGATAGGATAAACAACAGTCCTTTCGTCTCGTGCTCCCCCTTGGGCTCATAGCTCATCAAGTCGGACAGTGCACATTGCAAAGCGTCACAAATACTTTGCAAGACTTTGAGATCGACCCGGGAAATCTCATTTTTCTTGATGGCATAGAGCGTGTTTTTGTTGACGCCGGAACGCTTCATCAGATCGGGAATCTTCCAATTGCGTTCAAACAAGAGCCGATCGAGATGAAATTGCACTTTGTGCACACGAACACATCCCCGTTTTAAAGTTTCCATTCAGTATACACACTTCCGGCGAACAAGTACATGCATCATTGGAATTCTATCGTCATTGTGATTTTGGATAAGTCGCGCTAGACTACGCATATCAGGATTCGCATGAACATTTCGTCATAGAAAGGTCGACTCGCTATGTCACAAAAGCCATTCTCACCTACACCCCATCCGAAACCGCTTTCTACCACCGACCTGGTGATTTTTGGCGCGGTCTTAATGGTTCCTATTGCGCCGATGTCGATGTACGTGTACATCGCGGAACAAAGCGGCGGACATAGCTGGCTTGTCATGCTCTTAGGCTGGTTCGGAGCTTGTCTCACGGCATACGCCTATCGACGCCTCGCAGGGGTATTTCCCGGCGGCTCCATATACAGCTACGTCGGTCGTGCACTACAAAGCGATACCGGATGGATTGCCGCCTGGATCATATTAGCTGACTACTTGTTCGTACCCCGCCACGCTGTATGCCAATTGTTCGAGTCTTATTGGCGAGTACTTGCCCCAAATCCCCAGCTGGAGCTGGTACGCGGTACTCAGCCTGATCAATCTGGCCTTTGGCTTGTTGCCCATCCGGCGGCAGATCCGGCTGTATGCGCTGGTGCTCATCAGTGAACTCATCGCCCTAATTGCCTTTATCGTCGTTGCCCTGCACGCTTTGCCACACGCCGGTGTGCCTGCCAGCTCGCCTGTGCATGTTGGTCCAGCACGAATGCTGTCACTCGTATCGGTAGGCGTGATTGGCTTTCTTGGCTTTGACGGTATTAGCACACTCGACGGTGAGGCTGCCCGTCCTACACAATCTGTAGGACGGGCGACGATTTGGGTCGCAGCAGTCATGGGCTTTCTATTCCTACTGCAATGTGCGCTTGCAGGCGCCATTCATCCCAACTATGCCACACTGGATCCGGCAACCGGCTTTTTCGATCTCGCTCGTTCCATCGGCGGTCCATTCATCGGTTGGCTGTTGATCACCGTGTTTCTCATCGGATCCGGCATCGCCAACGCAAGCGCAGGCCAAGTGTCAGCCTCTCGGGTGCTGGCCGTACTCCGCGAACAAACCCTGCCCACGTTGTCAGCAAAGTCCCGACATTTAGACAGAGTTACGATGATCCTCATATCGCTTCTCTCTTTCGTTTTAGCCACTTTTGTGCCCTTACAAACGCTCAACGCGTTCGTTTCGTTCGGAGCATTTGCGGCTTTCATCATGATTCACGTATCTTTGTTTTATCGATTTTACATACGGGGAACGAAAGGGCCGAAGCGCATTGTCGATGGATGGGTGGCAATCTTAGGTTTGCTGGTGATGATCGTGGCACTGATCTTCGAAGAGTCCCCATCGCTTGTGCTCAAACTTGGCGCTCTTTGGCTGCTCATGGGTGTGGCCATTTGGGCCATACGGACATGGCGCGAGGCTGAAGTTTGAGGTGACGTGCAAATAGAGCCACCCTTCGGCGTCTTGGCGCCCGTGCACGCCTGATCAGTGAATACAAACTCGATTTCAATTTGTTAAACTCCATAGAATGCACAGAATTGACTAGGCAGGTGAACGACATGCCATGGTTTGCAGACATGGTGTCGGCCATTACATGCTTGGCTTGGCTGTTCCTGTTATGCTGCAGAGGGTTCTATTGGCTAATGGGTGACGGGCTAACAGACAAGCGCATGGAAGAGCACAACGGTGTCTCTAGTTGGCCAAAGGTTTGTGCAATCGTACCAGCCCGCAACGAAGCGGATGTTTTAGGCGAGACCCTGCCGTCACTTTTGAACCAGAATTATGCTGGCGAGTTCCATGTCATTTTAGTGGATGATCACAGTGATGACGGAACCAGCGAAGTGGCACGCAACATTGCACAAACAATGCATCGGGAAGATCGATTGCAGATTCTGAAGTCAGCTCCTCTACCAAACGGATGGGCCGGGAAGGTTTGGGCTATGCAGAATGGACTGCGCGAAGTCCCTCCCGATGCTGAATATGTATTATTGACCGATGCTGACATCCGCCATCCTGAGTCATCTGTGTCCCGCCTTGTTGAACAGGCCAAGCGGCAAAGACGAGATTTCGTCTCGCTGATGGTACGACTGCATGTAGAGTCAAAGTGGGAGGCCCTTTTGATTCCAGCATTCGTCTACTTTTTTGCAAAACTGTACCCATTTCGTTGGGTTGCTAACGACAAACGCAAGACGGCTGCGGCAGCAGGTGGCTGTATCCTTGTCAGGCGAGAACTGATCCAAACTGCAGACGGGTTAACCCCCATCGCTGGCGCCGTGATCGACGACTGCTCATTGGCAAAACTCGTTCAGTCACGCGGTGCCACGCTGTGGTTGGGCCTGGGCAGCGACTTTGCCAGCATGCGCCGCTATACGTCTTTAGCAGAGATTTGGAATATGGTCGCTCGCTCAGCGTTCGTACAGCTCAACTACTCCCTTTGGCTCTTGGTCGGCACCACCATCGGCATGACACTACTGTACCTTGTCCCCGTGGTCACAACTATTGCAGGCATTTGCCTCACTTCTCTGGGACAAGCCGATTGGATCTGGCCAGGCCTGCTTGGTCTTGTTGCGTGGTGCATCATGTCCGCTACCTTCGTGCCAATTCTTCGCTGGCACAGGCTGGCGCTGTGGCGAGTCATAACATTACCGGCCGCAGGCTTTTTGTATACGCTGATGACAATTGACTCTGCGATCCGGTTCTGGCAACGGCGGGCTGGCGCCTGGAAAGGACGCCCGTATGAAATGCATTAGACCTGCTTGGCTTGTCCCCTTACACGCTTGCGGTACACCCAACGCTCGGCGTCTTCGACGTCCTCATCACCAAATTGGCCGGTAATAAGCCGTTCAGGGTGGTCTAGGCAACCGGCCAACCGCAGCTTGTCCCGCAAATCCTGCAAACGCCGGCGTTTCTCGCGGACAGAGGGTACAGACTGCAGGGTCTCCTCCAAGGCGTCCCACGAGCGACCGAGTCTGTCGTACATGATCATGAGCCAGTAATCAGAGATTTGAAAAGGCGTTAACTCTGTGCTTCCCGCCGGAGCTAACTCCATCCACAGTTCGTCTCCGGTGTATGGAATCCGCTCGACCAACTTTAGTTGCTTGCCTGCGCAAATCTTGCGATACGCTTCCTCCAAAGCTGCCGTGTCAATATCGACATCAATATCGCGAAGATATACATAGAACTGCGACCAACGAGACATCATGCGCCGTGCATTGTCCAGGGTGAGATTAAACCTGTCCCCATCAAGGATGTGGCCCTCAATCCATTCAAGCGCCAACGAATATTCCCACCATGGCAGTTCATCCAGGTTTTCAATGCCCGAGCGCTCGAAGTACATCATCAGGGCTTCCAAGTCGCCCCAGGCCCAGTCAAGTTCGTCACTCCGCTTCGTAAAATACAATGTGTTTAGATAGGACACAGTCCATCGTTCCGGGAAGAGACGAACTTCCCCGCGCCCACGGTAAAAGTCACGGACCTGGCGCATCACGTCACTCATACGACTCATCGAATTCCCCTCCAACACAAGTCGTTTATATTGTAACAAATCGTACCGCTTACAAATTTGCACTGCCGTGTGAGAAGGGTCACAATAATGTAACGTATATCAAAAGCATTCTCTCCTCCAAAGATACACCCTTCGACGCGAGGCAGAACAAAATGAACAAAAACAGGAGATATCAAAAGCCACAATTACGTTTACGTCAACCAGCCTTAGCCGGAGCTTCGCCGCATGACCCGCCTAAATTGCACCATGCATTCTTGTTGAGAAAAGCGCCATGGCCTTGGCGCAGGGCCCTTGGCGCAGGGCTGTGTCTCTTTGTTCCATTGCTCGCGGCTACTTTAGCCCACCGACCGCTGTGGGGGTTGCTCGCAACCATCGGAGGCTTTACGGGCATTTATACAGCTGCCATTCCCCTGCGCCGATTGGCACTCAAGCTTGCCATCGTCGCCTTAGGACTATCGATATCCCTCGGACTTGGAACGATGAGCGCCGCATCCCCCGCGAGCATGGCTATCGTTTTTGCCTTGGTCGGGGGATGCGCCACATTTCTGTGCAGTGCGCTGCAAGTTGCGCCCCCCGGGCCATTCTTTTTTATCATGGCATGTGCCATTGGCACGGGCATGCCAGTGGATCCTGTGGCGGCGCCTGCACGTGCGGCTGTCGCCCTGATTGGTGGCGCTATCGCGTGGGTGATTTCAATGGGCATAGCCTGGGGTTTATCCTGGCGACAACCGCACCATCATACCGAGTCCGCCAAGCGTTTGATGAACCGGGCACCATTCCAATTGGCAGCCTTGCGGTTGCGACAGGCATTGCTCATCCGTTCGCCCTATATGATGGCAGGCCTTCGAATGGCCTTCGGCATCTGTTGTGCCGTACTCTTGGCGTATGCACTTGGGGACACTCGCCCGTATTGGGTACCTGTGGGTTGCGCGGCCACCTTGATCGGGACAACCATTATGGGCACCATCCACCGCGCAATTCAGCGCGCCTTCGGCACGGCATTAGGCGTTCTGATCGCCGGTGCTATTTTATCGTTCCGTCCATCGTACATCGCCCTGGCGTGTATTGTGTTCGTGCTACAAACAGTGACAGAGTTGCTGATTCCGCGCAACTACGGCTTAGCTGTCATATTTATTACGCCGCTCGCGTTGACGATTACAGAGATTGCACGTGTCGGCCTCAGCGTTCCCACACTGATTCATGCACGGTTTATTGATACACTGCTCGGATGTTGCATCGGCTTAGTCATCCGCTTACTTTGGTGGCTGCCTGAGAAATAGGCTGCCACCACCTCCTCGAATATTTCCCGGCAAATATCGACGGGCTATTTCCCAATTCCCGTTGAACGTTCACGGTTCTCCAAAAACAGTGAAAAAAGTAGGTTTACTTATCTCAATCGACACGCATCGACAGCATTCGATTTACAGACCCGCTATTCTATTGTTGTTGTTGTCGGATTTTGCATCCATAGGAGGTGAAATTCGATGAAAAAGTTTCTTAATAAAGAAGCTTATATGACGGCTGCCGCGATAATCGCGCTTGCCGCGGCAACCATCGCGCCATGGCCTTGGATATAATCCAGCTAATTGCGTTTTTGTTACTGGAAGAATCGGTATCTACCGATTCTTCTTTATTTATTCCTAATATGGGGTTCGCTATGCTCCACATGATAAAATAAAACTGCTAATTAAGGTGAGTGATACTCGTGCCATATTGCCTTGTAGTTCCGCTTTTGCTGATGCTCATTTTCCGCCGTTCACTGTTATCTTTGATTGAAATCCGATTTCGGTTTACGCCACTTTTGTTGATAGGCATTGTTGGACAAATTGTGGCTGACAATTTGCGAACGTCAGTGGCGTACGGACTTTTACCTTTATCTATGGGTTTCGTTGTTATATGGCTATACCTTAATCGAAAAGTATCAGGGCTCCGTTTCGTGCTGGCGGGAACCGCGATTAACCTTATTGCAATTGTTATTTCAGGTGGGAGAATGCCAGTATTGCTTTCCACCGTCCACCTTTTACACCTGGAAGTTGCTCCGAACACCGGTTCACGCCATTCCTTTGCGACGATGCATGGCTGGTGGTGGCTGGGTGACTGGATACCCATTCCACCCTTTATCATGAGTCCAGGCGATATTCTTGTCGGCATCGGATTAAGTAGGTTTGCGCTGACAGAATCACAAACGAGAGCGAGCTATCAACATGAGTCAAATTCGAAATAGCTACCGCACTTTGTTGTTCATAATTGGCACCACTGTGCCAGTTTGCGCAGTGCTCGCAAGCGTCCTTTACAAGATGCCTAGTATTGGATTTGTTACAATCTTGGCGTGTATATTAGACTACTATCCCTTATATCTACCTGGCGGGGTGCAGTGGAGCACCTCAATTTTATGCTATATATGGGCAGGTACCGAGTATGGCACGATGGCAGCAGATATGGTCATGACGATGAGTTGCCTTGTTACATTCCTCCGTGCGTATCATTGGAACTTGCGCGGCATCCGGTGGTTTCGCTATTTTGTGACCCTTGGCATGTTTCAGGTATCCCTGTTCACAAGCGTGGCTGCCTTTCGCATTGCAAAGGGACTTCCTGACTTGCTTCAATCTGCTTGTGTGTTCGTTACTTTTGAGGGAGTGAATATACTTCTTTTTCTAGGTGTCCACTGGTCACTTGGTAGTACCTCATCCGGGTGGTCGACTATTCGTGGCTTTAACTTCCTTTCTGTCGCCATGAGTTCCCTTTTATTTGTACTCATCGGACGCTATGACCGTTTGGTAGATGCCTTACTTCCCATCGGATTGCTACTCATCTGTTTCATTCTCATGTGGCAGCAGTATTCCAAGGCCGTCAAATCCTCATCAGAGGTCTCAAAGAAATACCAATTAATCGCCAATCATACGGATGACCTCATCCTGCTTGTCAATACGAGCGGGAACATCACCTTTGCATCGCCGTCGCATGCCCGCCTATTTAATAAACCACTTGATGAAATCGTCGGCCAGTCATTTTACACATTTATTCAAGATCCGACGTCGGTGCGTGCAGCATTGCACGCACCCCATGCCTGTACGTCGCAACACTTGATACGCCTGCAATTTGGCGACAAGGTGATCCCAACGGAGACCAAGATCTCCCCAGTTTATTCGACAAATGACGAGATCGAGTGTTTTATCGTTGTCTCACGAGACATATCAGAGCGCCTACGCCAACAAGAATATCTGTTGCAAACCGAAAAATTGGCTGTAGCTGGACAATTGGCTGCAGGTATTGCTCATGAAATTCGCAATCCATTGACTTCTGTGATGGGGTTTCTACAACTGTTGCGGGAACACTTTGATCAGGTAGCACCTGAATCGTATCGCATCGTCTGGTCTGAGCTTGTTCGAATATCGGATATTGCAAGCTCGTTACTCGTTCTCGCAAAACCGGAACCAGCCAACTTCCGCGACTGCACCCTTGACAACTTGATCCGCGACACGATCACGCTGCTCGAAGGACAGGCACACAAAGCCAATGTCTACTTTGAAGCGATGGAGACACCAGATGTCACGTTGCACTGCAACCCTGGTCAACTCAAACAGGTCTTTCTAAACCTTTTCAAAAACAGCATAGAGGCCATGGAAGAACGAGGTGGACTGATACAAATCTCGTATGATGTGCAGCCTGAATCTGTGAGAATAGCGATCACCGATAATGGACCTGGCATACCCAAGCACCTTCTCGCCACCCTAGGTCAACCTTTCTATACAACAAAGGAAAAAGGTACTGGACTCGGGTTAATGGTCGTATACAACATCATTCAAGAGCACCATGGAAGTATTCAGTTCGATAGCGACGGAATTCGTGGGACACGAGTAACAATTAAACTTCCAATCATACAATCATAACTCGAACGATACCTAATACCTCGCTAGGTAATCATTACCTATCGACGAACACTGGGGTGGTCAAGTCACAAACATACCCCCATGTACGCACGATGGGCTGGGTCTTTGACACGAGCATTACTTTTAGATATAAATATTTTGACAGCGGTGTAAGCGATACCATGTTAACTCCCAAACAACGTTCTTCAACGGCGAAAGCTGTCTGGTAAAAGGAGGTGGCTAGTATGAACGAACCAAAACAAGTTGCATCGCATCGTCGTCGCTGGTGGTATTTGCTCGTCCTTGTCCCACTTGTCGGCACGCTTTTTCCACAGTTCTATGCGACCGCGTCACCTGCCATCTGGGGAATTCCTCTCTTTTATTGGTACCAGATGATGTGGGTCATCATTAGTGCCATCGTTACAGGCTTTCTATATTTCATACTTAAAGATGACTGATGAGTTTGAAAGAAAGGGGGGGCGATCCTATCATGAATTGGACTGCGTTTACTGTTTTCATTATCTTCTTTATATTTGTTACAGTGCTAGGTTTTATCGCCGCGAGATGGCGACGAGCAGATTTGAATCACCTGGAAGAATGGGGATTAGCAGGACGGCGCTTCGGAACCCTAATCACATGGTTTTTGGTTGGCGGTGATCTTTACACTGCCTATACGTTCATCGCCGTTCCCGCGCTTATGTATGGCGCGGGCGCGCTCGGTTTTTATGCCGTACCTTACACCATCGTCGTGTACCCTATGTTTCTATTGATCCTGCCGCGCTTTTGGTCTGTGGCCAAACAGCACGGCTATGTGACTGCTTCTGACTTTATTGAAGGGCGCTTCGGAGATAAACTGCTCTCGCTTGCCATCGCCCTCACGGGTATTGTCGCGACGATGCCTTACATTGCACTACAGTTGACCGGTATGCAAGCCGTGATTAGCGCCATTGGCATCGGCGGCGACTGGCCGCTCATCATCGCGTTCATTATCCTTGCCCTGTACACGTACACCAGCGGCTTGCGGGCTCCTGCCATGCTTGCGGTGGTAAAAGAATTAATGATTTATATCACCGTGATCGTATCGGTGATTGTCATTCCCATGAAACTCGGTGGTTTCGGCCACATCTTCCATGCAGCTGCAGCGGCATTGCCGACACACAATCCGCCAGGAACTGCCATTTTGTCGCCAAAACAATATGCAACCTACGGTACACTGGCATTTGGCTCTGCACTTGCGCTATTTCTCTACCCGCACGCTCTGACTGGCGTTTTCAGCGCTTCCAGCCGTCGTGTGGTGAAGCGCAATATGGCACTCCTCCCAGCCTATTCGTTCGCGCTCGGCATCGTCGCACTGTTGGGCTTCATGGCGCTAGCGGCGGGCGTGCATGCCAAATCCACAAGCCAAGCGGTTCCATTGCTTTTTCTTAAGGAATTCCCAAGTTGGTTTGCTGGCTTCGGGTTTGCGGCTATCGCAATTGGCGCACTTGTACCAGCGGCCATCATGTCTATCGCGGCGTCCAACCTGTTTACACGCAATATCTACAAAACTTACTTTGCCAAAGGCGCTTCATCAGAACATGAAGCACGCGTGGCAAAGATTGTCTCACTCCTCGTCAAAGTCGGCGCCCTTGTCTTTATTCTGGGCTTCCCGCAGCAATACGCCATCAGTATGCAACAGGTTGGTGGCATCCTTATCCTGCAGACGGTTCCCGCACTTGTGCTGGGGTTGTATACGCGCTGGTTCCACAGACGCGCATTGCTGATTGGTTGGCTCGTCGGTATCGTCTACGGCATCTATATGTGGGGAACCACCGGTTATAAGTCAACCACGTACGCACTGCACTTGTTCGGTGGTAGCGTCGCAGGCTATGCGGGTATTTTGGCACTAGTCCTGAATGTTATCGTTGTTGTCTTCCTTACACTGCTGTTCCGCGCGGCAAACCTGAGCAATGGCTCAGATCAGACAAGCCACAGCGATTACCACGTAGAAGCTTCACTTTGATGCACACATAACGCAAAAACGGGCGAGCAAACGTGACTACCGTCTGCCGCCCGTTTTGTCGAAACGTCCCCATTTTGTGCTGAAAGCCCGGTCACCAGCGAGAACACTCCGTCAACCAGATTGCACATACCATCCACATCCATTAAGCGACTTGCCGTTGTGCCCTTCTTTGCGCAACCAGCCAAGATTCTACAGCGACGACATTGACCACGATGCTTAAGCATACTGCGATGGCGTAGGCAGTCGCATAAGGCAAATGTCCTACATGTCCACCGAGGTAGGTAAACGCCCGATTAAGAACGTTTGTGTCACAAAACACATAGCTACGTAACATCCATGCCCGATGTCGCGCTACATCGCCCTGCCGTATCCAGACGTAAGCAAGTACCGTAACGATCAACCAGTACACGTTCAACGTATTAAACGCCACGGTCGGGAGTTCACCGCCTGTGGCAAAGGGAGCTAAATAACCCGATGTTCCGTCCACACCAAGAACAGACGCGATATATAGATAGCCGACCATGCGATGCACACTATGTTGACGGCGTTCCCCGGTCAGTGTCCAATTGAGCATGCCGCTTACAATGGCAATAACAGCAGCCACAATGTGAATATGCAACATCATGATCCATATAGGGTGATTCACATGGCGTGCAATTCCGACCTTATGGGAAAGGAACGATACATCCTGCGGGTCAGCGATGAAACTAGCAAACAGCATGTACAGGGCATATGCGAGCGCGATGCCGATTGCAGCATCCCCCAGGTAACTTCGTCGCAACATACCAACGCCTCCAATGGGAATCATGATACCGCAGGTTGCCAAATTGTGCACGAACAAGCGTAACCATCTATCCCAAGACACCTTGATTACGAGGTCCTTCGTTTGTCGGTGCCCACGCCAGCCGAGCGGACGTATCACGCTGGGCTTATAGAGAAAAGCCCTGCCACTTTTGGCAGAGCCTTTTCTTTATGGGTCGCTCAGCGCAGCACGGAAGAGATGTGGCAACGTTCGTTTCAAGGTGTGCGCTATTTGACGACTACAAACACGCAGCATCACAAATGCCCACACAACGAATCTTGCTCACACCATAGACTCCTCGGGTACCCCCAACAGATGGTGAACCACAACGCGATGGCCGAGCATTCTTTTGGCGGCATCAACTAAAAACTGATGATGCGTAAAGTAAAACACCTGTGTATAAGCAGACAACTCGCTTAACACTTCAAGCGTTGCCAACGTCCGCTCATCATCAAAATGAACGAGGATATCATCCATCACGAGCGGCAGTCCAGGTGCAAATTGGAGGTGATTCTCGATAAAGCCAAGGCGCAGTGCCAGATAAAGCTGATCTCGTGTACCATCGCTCAGTTGCGCTACAGTTCTCGCTTTGCCTGACGCATCCTCAACGACAAGCCGCGATCCGCCTTCTTCATACGCAATATCAATCTTTTCGTAGCGACCGCACGTCAGACGCCGAAAGAACACAGAAGACCGATCCAGAACCGTGGACGGATTTTGCTCATGGAACCATTCGATGGCTCTTTGCAACAAGCGCCGAGCCAATTCTACGCGCAGATATTCGCGCCAGGAGCGATCCGCTTCGGCCAACTTTGCCTCTGCTTCTTGACGTTTTGCTGCGGCATCCGCACGCTCCCGATTCATCTCTTCGAATTGGATTTCACACTCGCGCAGTGCATCGCTGGTGCGTTCCAGTTGCTCTCGCAAATCGCGCAAGCTGTCGACATGTTCTTGAAGCAAACGCTCAAGTTCGTCCGGATCCGGATACTCAGCCAGTTCGGCCTGTAACTTTTCAAGTGGCACACCATCCGCTACGGCAAGGACACTCGTCTGCAAAGTGCGCATCTTTTCCTCCAGCTGTCGATACCGCCGCGATTTAGCAATCACATGCCGACACGCCTCAGGGGTCACATCGCCGGCGATCCGGCTGTAGCGTTCCATCTCCTGTAAACAAAATTGCAAACTTGACTCCGTATTTCGCAATTGCTCGTGGGCGTTCGTCAGTTCCTGCTCCACGCTGTCTAACCGATTCAGTGCTTCTATTGCCTGGCTGACTCGCGCTTGTAGCCGACGAACAACCGTGCCGTACGATGTCCCGGGAGCCACGGACTCACTCAATTCCTCGAGAATACTGTGTACGTCCTTTTCAAAGCGATCGCGCGAAGCCTTTGCTTCCTGCAAATCTCTTGCGAGCCGCTCGACCTGTGCGGCCTGTGTTTGCCATTCAGAGAGCAGACGAACAAATGCCACATCTGGTGTTTCCGGCAGAAGTCGCAACTCTGCGCGCAAGGCCTGCCACCGCTCAGCATATTGAGCGGCCTTTTGCTCCTGCACCGCAAGCTCGTGCAACCTGTTCTGCTGCCGATCCCGCTCCTCTTCGAACGCCTGTTTTGCGGCTTGTTTCTGCTGTGCTAACGTGGCAAAGTCGTGACACTTGCGCAGGATCGCTTGCATCCACTCAGCAATCGTCCATTCCGGGCGAATCGCCACCTGCAAGTCGACCGCTGCAAGTTCCAGGCGCGATCGCAATTGCTGGCGAAGCTCCTCGAATTGTTCAAGCTTAGCCGTCTGCTCCAGCAATGTCGTATATCGATCGCGCACAGGTTGCTGAAACTCAATCAACCACTGCTTCATTTCCCTTGGCGAGCCTGGAACCAGCCCGCAATCCGCCCAGGCGGCCACCCAATCGCTCGTAAGTTGATCCCTTGTTTCCAACAGATTTTGCATGCACTGCTGCCGCTGCTCGATGCGCCGAAGTGTCTGTTCCTTCCCCAGCGTCTTGGCCGCGGGAACCGCAAATCGAGCGGCGTCACGTAGCATCTCATCCACAAGCTCGTCGGCATTGGAGATTGCCCGTTCAAACGCCGACGACAACGACGTTTCACCCATTTCGTCTACATAATGAGCGACGTCTGCTTCGGTCGAATCGCCACCGGTGATCATCGCCTTGATCAACGCCCAGCCCGCGTCCCGCTGGGCACGTGCTGCCTGCAAGTCCTCGGCGGTCGGCACGGACGCAAAGCCCTCCAGGCGTTCCAATTCATCTTCCAAGTCGGACACACGTCGCTGTTCCTTCTCCAACTCGCGACGGAATTCCCGCAATTCCTCGTCGACTTGCGAAAAATCCTTCTCGTATTGGTTTATGGTCTCTTCGAGCGGAATTGGCAACTTGGCCACACGCTCGATGTCTGGCTCAACGAATCGTTGCCGACTGAGAAGCTGTTCTAGTTTTCTACGCTCAAAGCGAACCGCGTGCTGCAACTCTTGAATGTCTGTGTCGATCCGATTGTGGCCAGCCTGTAAAGCGTCCTCCAGCCATGTTTGCCAACGTGCAATGTCCGGTACATCGCCAAATGCCAACCAAGCCTCTTCCCGGCGTTTGACCTCGTCCGTGGACACATGCAAATCGCTGCGGACGCGCTCGGCATCCTGCATGGCTCTTTGCCATAGCTCGGCGACTTCGTATAGCTCCTCGAGCATCAGCGTTTCGTGCAACAATTCCGTCGCCCTATCCTCAAGTCGAATGGGCATCCTCTCCAGCATTGCATCGCAACGGCGAACAGCTTCTGTATATTGTTTCTCTAAACGCGGTAGATCGCTTTCCAGGAGGGTTTCATACTGGCCCACTCGTTCCAGAAGGGCATGCACCTCATCTGCGTAGCGCAATGCTGGCTTGTCGATGACAATCGCTTTGCGTTGCTCCTCCAGTTGTTCAATGCGCGTTCGTAACCCATGAAGGGACTGTGCGGATTGTACGCGCAGCTCAAGAATCTGCTCAAGTGCCCGTTCATCCTCTTCGGTCAGCGGTGACATGTCGGCAAATGAACGCAATTCTTCTTGCAGTGCAGCCAATTCGAGCAAGGAGCCCCGAACTCGTTTCATCCGTTCGAGCCGTGCCCGCTCGCGCTCGATCACGTGTTTCTGTTCCCGACCGTCAACGCGCATCTGACGCAATTTCTCAATCTCTTGCTGAAGCCGTGTAAAGTCCTGGCCCCGCAAGGCTTTTTCGTCGATTTCACGCATGAGCTGGTGATAGAGATTCATCGTTCCCGTGAACTTTCTCGTGATCGCGTTGTTCCTTTGACCAACCAATTCCCCCGCTCGCTTGGTCAACGTGTCGATGTGCCGCTGCAACATGGTGATCCCGCCACCAGCCGCAAACAGAGAGGTGGCGGCATCGCCTTGAGCGGACAACAACCCTTCGCCACCTTCCCGCAGGCGCTCGTGATTCAGTCCATAAAGCATCTCGTACCGGCTGCGGTCGTGCCCTTGCAAGCATGCTTGCAAATCTTGCTCCAGGGTGGCATCGCCCATGGCGGCGACCAGCTTGTTGCGTTGTATCGTCCGTGCGAAGGCAAGCTCACGGCCATGGGCATTCACCACCGTGCCCGAAATTCTCGAGGACCTGGTGTAGTCAAGCGATGGTGTGCCGCCAAACAACCAATCGAGAACAATCTGCAACAGTGTGGTCTTTCCCGCCTCGTTCGGTCCGTACAACACGTGAAAATTGACGTCGCCGCGAAAATCGAAAGCGAGATCATGAAAATGTTGTACGTGTTGAACGGCAAGTGCCTGTAGTTTCATCGCCGGTCACCTCCCCTCGCCAACTGTGCGTACAACATGGCCTCAGCCTCATCAAGCAAGCGCAGAACGTCGTCGCGCGAGCGAATATACGAAGTGTCAGCTCCGCGATCGAAATATCTGTGGCGCTCCTGTGTGGACTGCATATCCCTGACAAATTGGTCCAGGAGATCCACATCGCCACGCGCGGCCTGTAGTGCGCTGACGAGCCAATCCGAGGCCGCTTGATCCAGACGCTGTTCTGCCGCAACTGGCCTGGTCTCGATACAGACCTGCTCAATCCATATGTGTGACCCGATATCTTGTGCGATGCCTATCACTTCAGCATAGACGCGGTCTTCATCGCCAAGCAAGGCACCGTGTATCTCGGTTTCACCAGTCAGCACAGCGCGCACGGCCAAGGGATACCCCTGATGTGCATGCGCCAGCTTCGCCAATGAGCTTGCTGTCCGATCCACCACTTCATGGAGATCCGTCACGCCGTCGATCGCGATTTCACACACTTCCCAACGCAACACGTCCAAAGGTTGTTGCCGCACCTCGACGACGCGCCCGCCATCGACCCGCACAACGGTACAACCCTTGGCTCCTGTTTCGCGAATATGTCTTCCTTGCAGATTTCCGGGATAAACAATATGGGGGTACTCATGGAGGATCTGGCGCATGTGAATGTGGCCCAAAGCCCAGTAGTCGTAGCCCTTGTCCCAGAGATCGTCGATGCGACAAGGGGCGTATGGGTCGTGCCCGGCTTGTCCCTGCACTGCCGTATGCAAGAGACCGATGTTGAAATAACCTGGAACAGGATCCGGATATGAAATGGCCAGATTTTCGCGAACGTCGCGCGTGGCAAAACCTTGGCCATGGATGGCCACGCCAATGTCCTCAAGACGTTGGGTCTCTGGCTCCGATACGGAAAACTCGAACACGTTATCCGGCAAGCGCAGTTCGCGCGTGATGATACTCGCCGCGTCGTGGTTACCGCGAATGAAAAACACGGGGATCCCGGCTTCGCCAAGGCGCGCCATGCATTTGCGGAAAAACAGGCCTGTATGATAGTCCTTCCAATCGCCGTCGTAAACGTCCCCGGCGATCACGACAAAGTGCACCGATTCGCGAACACAAAAATCAACCAGGTTCTCGAGGGCGCGCCTCGTCGCTGACCGCAACTGGTCAATCGGGGCGTCCGCGCGCCCCGACAACCCGTGCAAAGGACTATCCAAGTGCAGGTCTGCACAGTGTACGAACGTAAACAGATGAACCCCTCCTGTCCCGATCACGGCTGATGGTTTGATCCATTCGCGAGATCGGACAAGTGTTCCTTTTGTTAGAAGATGGTTCTTCCCTGCTCGTCTGGAATGCCTGACTTTCGATAAAAGTACGTGTTGATCACGTCCCGCCACTCGATGGCGTCTTGCAACTGCGTGTCTAGGCGAGCACACACGGCATGATGGCGCTCCGGATCGACCTTATCGGCGAGTTCCGCCCAGACCCTGCGCATCCGCTCCACGGCCTCGACGCCGCTGAAATGAGTGTCGTAGATGTGTTGAATCACCGTTGTCCCCGACTGCAGCCGATGTGTGTAGGGCACGTGGTGGAAGAACAACAACAATTCGTCTGGGCAGGTTTCGAGGTTCTCGTATAGGCTCCGATTCGGTTCATGATATTGCCCCGTTTAACCAGTTCCCGTCGCCAACGTACGATCGGCGCCAATGCCGTAGCAGTCTGCAAAGTGGTACGTCCCCCATTTGGAATACTCGTGCCCGTCGACATTTGGACCATAGTGATGGCCGGGATTGACCATCCAACCGACGCCAAGCGGGGCGGTATAGTCTTCATAAGTGCGCCATGACGTCAGCAGAATGTCCGTAATTGCCTTGACGACGTCACAATCATCGCCATATGTCAAGCGCACCCACTCGGCCGTGATGGTTTCCACAGACAGGGACGGATCCCAGGCAAGGCGCCCAAATCCGTATAGATTTGCCTGCGCGAAGGAGTGTCCCGTCCAATTCGTATCGTCGCCGACATTGACGACGCCGGCGATGCCACCATGGGCACGCCCGAACAGCTCGCCTGACGCACAACGAGCGACGGTTGATCCCTGCCCGCAAGCGTGAGTATCAAAGTCCAGAATTTCTTTCCATTGTGGGATGAGATAGCAAACATGTTTCTGTTGCCCGGTATACTCTTGTGTGATTTGCAACTCGAGCATCTGATTCGTTCTGGACAACCCACCAAACAACGGCGAGACTGGCTCCCGCACTTGAAAGTCCATGGGGCCATTCTTGATCTGCAAGAGGACGTTGTCGGCAAAGCGCCCATCAAGCGGTGTGAAGTGATCAAATGCCGCTCGGGCGCGGTCTGTCTTTCGATCTCGCCAGTCCTGCAGGCAGTTGTACACAAAGCATCGCCAAATGACAAGACCGCCGTGTGGTTTAAGCGATTGCGCCAACATGTTCGCTCCGTCGGCGTGATCGCGCCCATAGGTGAAAGGCCCGGGCCGGAACTCGGAATCTGCCTTGACCAGAAATCCACCGAAGTCCGGAATATATCGATAAATCCGATCCGCCGCCTCGTTCCACCAAGCTTGCACCTCAGGATCAAGCGGATCGGCTGTCTCGAGGTGGCCCAATTCGACTGGGCTGGCAAAGTTGACGCTCAGGAAAACGCGGATGCCGTAATCGCGAAACAAATCTGCCAATCTTGCCAAGGACGGAAGGTATGCGTCTGTGACAAACTGAGTTTCCACCCGATGCACGTTCACGTTGTTGACCGCGATGGCATTGATGCCCACAGACGCGAGTAGGCGGGCGTAGTCGCGCACGCGCACCGGATCGAATTGCACCGTGTTTGAACGATAGAACAGCGACTTACCTGCATACCCGCGCTCAATGCTGCCATCGGCGTTGTCCCAGTGGTTGATCATGCGCAGTTCATTCTGTGGCGACTGCACAATAGGCTCTGCCAGTGGCTGCCCCATGCGGATGGACCGCATTAGGTGGAAGACGCCATACAAGCAGCCTGCCTCGGTACGACCGGCGATGGCGAGGGAACCATTTTCGACCGGCACGATGGCATAGCCGTCACCGTGAACTTGCTGAATATACGCGGCTACTTGGTGGGCAACAGAGTCTGGAAGGTCACCTACGAGACCCAGGTAGAGGCGGCAAGGAGCCGTCCGCGCGGCCTCACCCACTTTCGGCTCGATTGCAAACGCCTCCTCGATACCTTGGCACAACTCTGCCGCCGCGGTGTCCAGCACACGGGTGCCTGCTCGCCAAACGATGGCTTGCGTGAATGGATACGTCTCTGCATCCACTGCGACAGGTGTCGCCTGTAACCACGCGGCGTAGTCTCGGCTGACCGCCGTCGTTAACGCACGATGGTCTTGCGTTGTTTTCCCCAAGAATGCCCTCCTTTCGACACAGGCGGTTGTCGCGTGCCATCCGCCAATTACTCGTCGAGCCAGAGAATACTCGTCACGCCACGCGGGTAGTACTTACTGCCGTGAAATTCTCCACGGACGATCTGGTCACTCCAGCTCCAAACCGACCATGTCGGGTGTGTCAACCACTGAACATGCGCTGCATCAGCCCGGCGCCCCGCCTCTTCCCAAGGCAACCCGAAAACCTTGCGGGCAATAAACTGGCACAGATAAATTTTGCTTAACCACGAGTTGTCGCTGGTCGATGAGATTTTCCAGCCCCCGTCCGGGAAGAGACAAACACCTTCGACCAAAACAGTCTCCAAATGGCGGCGCAAAGCTTGCATAAGTTCTGCGTATGCGCCATTTTCATCGAGAACCTCCGGGCACCCCATGTAAAGCGGGAAGACCAGACCCTCGATGGCGGGTATAATGCGTGAATCGTTTCCTCCGCCCATCCCGGCCGGGATATACCCGTCTTTCGTCTGGTGGCTGACAATCGTCTGTGCTGTGCGCTCTGCCTGTGCTTGCGCCGTCTGTGCCAAATCAGTGCGGCCTGCTCGCGCAAACGATCGCGAAAGGGCTAGGTACGCTGCCCAAGTCTTGCTGGCCAAGTACAAGTTGTTACGGGCCTGACCCAAAGACACATCCAGGCTGTCATACGTCGTGATTTCGCTACCACCCATTGTCCGGTCGCTGTCTAAGCCCATCACACCATTGCGTTTTTCCGGATCGGGATGATCGCGATGGAGCAAGCTCGTCAAGCACTGCTCATAGATAGGCAAACGGCGTGTGAACCACGCTTGGTCCCCCGTTTGTTCGACGTACACTGCGGCGCACAAGATCCAGTTGACCAACTGCTCGTGCGTCATATGCGAAAAGCATCCGGTCAATCCATATTCCTCATAGGATGAATAATGCGGACGCGAGAACGCATTGGCCACACCCATGTCGTGTGTGAAACTGATACCCCCCGGATGCAGCGCTTCTTCACCCGGGAAACGCACTCGATCCTCGGAGCTGTAACGATCGACGAATAGATCGAGCTCATTGCGCACTTTCCACGGGTTCATCTTCAACTCGAAGAACAGCTGATCGACGGTGAGATCGAACGTATTCATCATTCGATACTCGCCCTCGTTGACAATCCAAACTGGCTTCCCATCGACATCCAGCAATTCGGTCGATCCGTAGTAGCTCCGAATGGCATGTGCCATCATGAATTTCTGATCGTCATTGAGATAGGCTTTGGCCAGGCGCTCGTTCGCTTGCAATGCGCAAGCACGTATCTCGCTAAGGGAAGCTATGGCCGCCTCTGCAACCTCTTCAGTGTTTCGATAGTATCGCGTGTACCAATACGAACCGTCCAGGCCGGTGGTCACGATGCCACCGCGATAAAAACAGATGACGAACGTATCCGTCCGCACTTCACCGGCTGGGGAATCCATGATCAGCGCACCCGTGCGGCCGAGCCCAAACGTCCAGTTTTCCTCAAGCTCTGTCGTCAGGATGTTCTCCATGCTGAAATGCGTCGCAGGTCTGACATCGGTATGTGCCGTCGCAATCGCGGTGATCCGCCCTTGTCCGACGCCCACCAAACCAGGGCCCGTTATGTGGCGCATGGCCGAGTATGGATCGCCACCTTCGTAGCCGAAGAAAGCGCGGCGCGTTTTCGCCCCCGCGCGATTATCGACCGTCAATTGTGCGATCACGGCCGGAAGCAACACTCGGCGAAGTTCCTGGGTATCACCTTGTTCCTGGTCTGGAACCCCTGCCACTTGATTGTACAGGGTAAACGTCAAATCTCCTGCTTGCCAAGTATCACTACCAAGTTGAAAGTCGCGCGTCACGTCGGATCGCCCAAATGGACGCAACCGGCGAAGCGCATTTGGATTCACTTCTTTTTCCACATCGTAACGCAAACTCTCGTCTTCTCCGACTTCGAAGAACGGCAAAGCCTCAAACTGACCACCCGCACGCGTCTCCAGACCGATGTATACGCTCGTCTGCGGTGGTCGTCCAAGCTCCAGATCAAAACCGGCATTTGCGCCCGGAAAGCCGAGTGTAAAGCTAGAAAACGCGCCAATTGGACTGTGATGTGCATTAAAATACATATTCTTCGGCATCTTCATCGATTCACTCCATCGTTTGTTGTACTCGCTGTCGTTACACGTATCCGTTCGCCACGAATCCGCCATCCACAATGAGGGTCGTCCCTGTGATGTAATCGCTGTCAGGTGCCGCAAGAAAGCCCGCTGGGCCTGCGATGTCGTCACCTTCCCCCATCCTGCCAGCCGGGATGCGCGCAACCATTTTCTCCGGCTTGTGAATGCCACGAGCAATGTAATCGCGCACAATTTCCGTCATGATGAATCCTGGACTAATGGAATTGACCTGTATGTTGTACTTCGCCCACTCCAAGGCCAAGTTTTGCGTCAACTGCTTCACGCCACCCTTACTCGCGGCGTATGCTGCACGTTCAGGAATCGCCGCATGGGCGACCAGTGAGGTAATGTTGATGATTTTGCCGCCCTGCCCGCGCTCAATCATCCGCCTGCCGACCGCCTGACAATACAAAAATGTGCCGTCGAGATTGACGTTGAGGCACTGCTTCCACCGTTCAAAAGGCAGGTCTACCGACGCGTGCGCCACGGAAATACCAGCGCAGTTGACGAGGATATCAAAGTGCCCAAAATGAGCACTGGCCTCTGCTACCGTGCGCTCCACATCCTGTGGCTTGCTGACATCGCCAACCGCGACAGCAACAGCTGCGGCTGTGTGTTCGCGGATCCAAGCCGCCTGTGCCTGTAGCTCCGACTCCGTCCGGCTCACGAGACATACATTCGCGCCTTCTGACGCCATCCTCCGCGCAATAGCCGCGCCGATACCACGGCCTCCGCCAGTGATCAGAGCCACTTTACCTTGCAATCGCATAACGTTCCCTCCTGCCCCTATCGATCACGCCCGATGGTCTGCCCAGCGCGTATTCGGAATCAATGGGAACCAGTCCCCGCGCGCTGGATCGCGATCGTACGGATACCCACCTAGCCGTTTGTAAAGTTCCGCATATTCGTTTACTTTATCGCGATCAAGCACTACACCCAGACCCGGGCCATCTGGCACACGGATGCACCCGTTTTCATAGTGAAGCTTGCCTCCCTTAATGACGTCGTCAAGCAGATGATGATAATGCGCATCGGCGGCAAAGGTCAGGTTGGGCAAGACGGCGCCCAGATGAAGCATGGTTGCCAACTGAATGTCAAGCTCCCCGGACGAGTGAACCGCAATCGGCAGGTGGAACGTCTCGCACACCGCGGCAGCCTTGACACACGGGCGGATGCCACCCCAAAACGTCGTATCGAGCAAAATCACGTCGATAGCCGGCTGCAAAATATTTGCCGCGAGTTGCTCGAAGTTGATGACAAACGTATTCGTGGCAATTGGAATCCGGACAAATTCGCGCAGTCGACGGTTGCCATGGAGTCCAAACGTCGGATCTTCAAAGTAATCGTTATTGATATGTTCGATGGCCTTCCCAAAACGAATGGCATCCTCCAGACTTAACGCCGCATTCGGATCGTAACGAAGTCGATCCTCTGGGAAAGCGTTTGCGAGCGCTAGATAACATTCTAACTCATAATCCGGGTGAAAGACTCCACCTTTCAACTTGTGTACGCGAAATCCATACATGTCCCGCAACCGCTCCGTGTACTGGACCAGCTGTTGCACTGTGCGAATTTCGCCTTCGCCCGTCTGTTCGTTCGGCAAACGAAAGAAAAGGTAGCTTGCAAATTCAACTTCGTCTCGCAATTTACCTCCTAAAAGATCATAGACCGGACGCCCGAGATGTTTGCCGATAATATCGAGACACGCAAACTCAATCGCGGCCAGCAATTGCGTTCGATTGTTATACAAGCTAGCGGTCGGATTGGCAATCTTGAACCGAAGTTCCTCCAGCCGATACGGATCATGCCCGACCAAATATGTTTTCAGCGCGGCGAAGGCTTGTTCCGCACTCTCGCCGCCGCCGCCCATTTCACCAATACCGACGATGCCCTCATCCGTGTGAACTTCAACAATGGTGCGCACAAACCGCCCCCAATGCGCGCCGTTACTATGCCGCAACGGAGCTTCCAGCGGCACGGTAACGGTTGTCGCGATGATATCCGTGATGCGCATCGCTTCATCCTCCCCCATCTTCATGTCATTCGCCTCATGGTACGAGGCGGCAAATCTTAACGAGCTGTCCCATCCGATGCATCGAAATAATCTGGATAGCGCGCCTTCACAATCGGAAGATCTTCCATCAAGCGGCCAAGATGTGCCCGCATCGCGCGCGCTGCTTGGTCTGTATCTGCGGAGAGCACAGCCTCGACAATTTGTTCATGCTCGTGCACCAATTGAATCATGGCCTCAGGCTCAAAAAGGGACAACATCCGAACACGATTCAAGTGCCCCCGCATTTGTGACACAATGGACGCCAACGTGATGTTGCCCAGGGCCTGCAAAAATACTTGGTGAAATTGGTCATCTGCATGTAAGAAACGAACGGCATCCTCTTGCTGTACACAGCGTCGTTGTTCCTCAAGAGAGCGGTGCAAAGCCTCTTCAAGATTTGCCCTTACTTCAGGAGAGCCACTCTTGTCCGCAAGGCAAGCGACCGCACTGACTTCGAGACTCTCCCGCACAAAGCGCGTTTCCTCAACTTGGCGCTCCGAGATGAGGGCAATCTTCATGCCGCGCTGTGGAAGCACCTCGATAAGGCGCTCCATGGACAATGCCCGAACAGCCTCGCGAACGGGTGTCCTGCTCATGTTGAGCATGCGTGTAAAATCCGACTCATAGACCGTTTGACCTGGGTGAAGGCGGAGAGATAAAATTTCTTCACGAATCGATTCATAGGCTTGTTCGCCCAGTGTCTTTTTTGCTTCCCCATACGAGATTCCAGCAAGCACAATTACACCCCCTCGGCCTAACGCAAGGATGATCTTATCGTATACTTGTATACAAGTCAATATAAACGGTAAGAAACGACCCCTTAAATGCGGTTGCAGATACCCTAAACCCTTGGTTTTTCCGAAACGCTTAACTCTCTAGTCGTCCTCGCCGCAAAAGACACAGCGGGCTGCCCCTGCCACACGTGAAGTGACTTGGGACAGCCCAGAGTGCTTCATCACCAGTGAGCCATGATGACCATTGAGCTCAGTGCAAGAGTGCAAACGCCGTAGCTAAGTTTGCCACATTGGGCGTTCCGATACCTGTTGCCGGATCATACCCAGGTACCGCTTGGTAGTACCAGTTTGTGCTTCCATCCTTCAAATCGTTAAACGGCTTGTTCGGTCCATATCCCACTGTTCTCTGTAAACCATAGAGTACCGGGTTCATAAATCCCACGCGTGATCCTGTGAGTTGGTCAATCAACGCTGCAATCCCGTTCAATTGCGGTGCGACGAAGCTCGTTCCGCCGTATCCGGCAATCCACCCGCCATCCGCGCTGTCATAGACGAGGTACCCTGTCTCTGGATCCGCATCCATCGACAAATCAGACACATTGCGTCCAGCAAAGTTGGCCGGTAACTGATATGTGAATGGCGTTCCAAACAATAAACCTTGCGAATCTGTAAACGCCTGTCCAGGTGCGCTATTTTGCATGCCTGAGATACCCATTTGATACCAAGGGCGAGGCCAGATCACACTCACACCGCCACCCGTGCCAATCGGGAACAAACCTGTGTAGCCGAGATTCTGCAGATAATCCCATGCCCATGGCCTTTCCTTCTGGATGTTTACGCTGCCCAAAGGGAAATTCGCCGAGAACGGAACCGTTGTTCCGCCTGCCGCCGTGATATACGGGTCAGAAGCCGGGAAGTCGACCGTCAAAGGCGTCGTGAACCCATCAGAAGGCGGAAAATCACGAGCAGTGTCGTAAGCACCGGAATCACCAGCCGCGGCGAACATGGAAATCCCCTGCGCCGCAGCCTCCATAAATGCTTGATTGAACGCCGCAAGCTCATCGGTGTAATCGACACCGTTGTTCATAGCCGCCAAATAGTCGATTTCAGGCTGTCCCCAGCTGACGGACAGCGAATCTGCCACGTTATCGGAGACGGCTTGATAAAACGCGTCAATAAAACCAGCATCCGTGTTCGGGGCGTCGTAAACGACGATGTTTGCATCTGGTGCGATGCCACCTGCCTGTTCGACGTCCAGCGTCGTTTCGTCCGATCCACTATCGATTTGGCCACCACCATCGACCTGCACTTCGCGAATCCGATTGGCCGGTGTCTTCAACCCAATGGTACTCCAGTACGTGTACGCATCGGAGGGATTGAAGTCGGAGAGCGTAACAATACCAACGGTTTCTCCCTTACCTGTAATCCCGTTCTGATAGAGAGGATTGATGTCATACATATTGGCCGTGTCGCCTACGGTATAGCTCCCTGGCGTATTGGTCGCCGTACTGCCGCTCTGAGGTAAGACCACCTTAGGACTTGGTGTGCCCTGCACATTCGGCGTCTTTACCGTCAACGACTGTGCCGCCTGTTCAGTATCCAAACCAACGACCGCCAAAACGCTGTTCAGCAAGACGTTTGGAATGTGTGGAACGCGCTTGGGTGCTCGGAATTCATGAGCTCCCGCCCGGAAGTTGTCGATGGTCGTGTTGAGCGCGTTGTCAAATTGAGCGACAGTACCACTGATCTGCATATCAAGTCCATCCGCATCCACCTGATCCACATGCAGACCCAATTGCTTGACATAACCTGTAATCTGTTGAATGACTTGTGGCGATGGCGCATATTCCGCCGCAAATTGGTTCGTGTTTAGGAATTTGTGGTAGTTTGGATTCCCTGGTGTCTCTGTCTGTTGAATATAGTTCTCGAGTCCTTGTTCATTTTGTACCTTAAGGATAAGCGACGCTGTGATGGTCTCACCGGGACTGGCCGGACCCAAATCCTGAGCGTTCTGAGTATCGGGATTCTGCACCGTGTCGGCCGGCACGGTTGCCGCATCAATCCCTGTAACTTGCCAAGCCAACAGTCCGATGGTTGCTGGCAACCCAACTGCTATACGTTTCCAAAAACCCACGACTTACTCCCCCACTCTGGCTGTAAACATCGTTTTCATAATGACTCGTACTCTTGTTTCTGCATCGCCCCTTACTTTCCTCTCGCGAATCCTCACAACTTTTGCTGAATAGCGAAGTTTTCTGTCGAAGGTGCCAAGATTACGAATCCAACGACTCGTGGCCATCATCCAACGCAACCTACGGCGCGCTCGCTCCCATATGATGCTTGGCTCTCCCCATCTGCCAACTGTGCACACATAGTCCTGCGATCACGACTGCGACCCCGACATATCCAACAGGAGTCGGCGCCGCCCCAGGCAAAAACAGCATCTGCCCTGCGAGCGCAAATACCACCTCACCGGACTGGGTCGCCTCCACGATAGCCAACCACCTTGGAGACCCCATCGCCATATCCGTGGCGGCGAAAAACAATGTCGTCGCGATCACGCCAGACGACAAAGCCACCACCAAGGATCCAAGAATCTGACTTGTCGGCGGCCAACCTGCGAACGGCACACCTATCACACAAAGGACAAGCCAAAACGGCACGCTGCCAATCGTCATGCCTAGCAAGCGCTGGTACGTATCGAGCGAAGACGAAAATAGGAGCATCGTCTTGCGATTGCCAAGTGGATACGCAATCGCCGCCAGAACCACGGGCAAAAAGCCAGCGAAGAATCCACCGACACGCACGTGTGTGGACTGTGCGGCTTCCATGAGCACGACACCCAGCAAGATAACGACAGAAGTTACCAACTCCCGCTGCGGCACGCGGGTGCGCATACCTGCTGTGCCCCTCGGCGAAAGCCAAGGCGTAAGCAATACGCCACAAACAATGGTAATTTGCCAGGATCCCGCCACGAGCCAAGCTGGTCCATAAGCCGCGCTGAAACAAAGCGGTGCATAAAACAAACCAAAGCCGATGGTCCCCCAGACCAACCACTGCAGCCAGTTTTGGCGGATGGATTTCAACAATTCAGACAAACCGCCGCGTAACCATACGATGACTACGAGAAATGGAAGCATAAAAAAGTAACGTAACGCCGCGCTCCAAAACCAAGGGCCTCCACGTAAACTCATCGCCTCATTAAATACAAACGTTACGGCAAAAAAGAGGGAAGCGAGGATGCCAAGCCACATAGGCTTGGAACCTCGCACGTATGTTGCCTGTTCGGCCTGCATGGGGCAAACAACCTTTCCTGCCATGCGGGGAGAGTGGCACGCCGGCCCCGCTATGGTTTCAGCGACCGAAGGAGTCTGGACCCCATTCGACGCGATGCATCCCACAGGTATGTTACACCCAAACACGCCTTCTCTGTCACGCCCCGACGTATGCTCCCTGATCCATCGCCGGTGAGGCCCCGGACTCTCCTTCAATCGTCGTCGCTTCATGTATATAACGAGCGAGATCGGCCGCATGCCGTTCCATTTCACGCTCCGTCCAACCAAGCGCCTGAGCCATATAGCGAACGACAGGGCCCTGCCAGCGGCGCACCCAGTCGATGTCGAAATATAAAGCCCCAGTGCGGCGGATCATGAAATCGGACGGCGTCATTGCCATCTCGTGCGCCAAAGCATATTGCAATGCCCCATACACCTCAAGCGATAAGCCCGCCGACGCCGCCTCATCGCGGCCCGCCTCAATCAAAGCGTACACCACATCGACATTCGTGCCATAACGCGTCGCGAGTCTGCGCGCCTCGCCTTCCGTCAAACCCAATGCCATGCCTCGCTCTACGCGCGCCTCGACAAAAGCGGGCATCTTCTCCGATCCGCCGAAGTCACCGCCGGAATACGGGATGTGATCCGTTGAGCACGGAGCGAACGAACCGCCGCGACGGGCAGCTAAATCCGCCGTGATCATGGATACGACTTTCTCGGCCATTTTTCGGTAACCTGTCAGCTTACCGCCGGCAATCGTGATGAGCCCGCTGTCCGACACAAACACCTCGTCTTTGCGCGAAATTTCAGATGGATCCTTGCCCTCCTCGTGAATCAGCGGACGCACACCTGCCCAACTGCTCTCGATGTCAGCAGGCGTCAGTTGCACAGATGGAAACATCGTGTTCACGCAGGCAATCAGATAATCCCTATCTTCTTGTGTCATTCGTGGGTTCTTTAAGTCACCATGGTAGTTGGTATCCGTCGTTCCAATGTACGTTTTGCCTTCGCGTGGGATCGCGAAAATCATGCGGCCATCTGGGACATCGAAATAGACCGAATTGCGAAGGGGAAAACGCTTGCCATCGACGACGATGTGTACACCCTTCGTATGATGCAAGGTTTTGCCTTGTTTGGAGCCGTCCATTTCCCGCAACTCATCCACCCATGGCCCCGTCGCATTGACTACCTTTTCCGCATAGACATCGAACGTATCTCCCGTGAGCACGTCTTCGACGGACGCGCCAACGACACGACCATCGCGATACAAAAGCTTCGTCGCCTTTGCATAATTGAGCGCTTTGGCACCGCGTTCGACCGCCGCCTTCAAAATTTCAAGCGTCAACCGCGCGTCATCTGTCCGATATTCAACATAATAGCCCGCACCTTTTAACCCTTCGCGCCGCAACAAAGGTTCCTTGGCGAGAGCCTCTTGCACGCTCAACATCTGCCGCCGCTCCGAACGTTTCACGCCCGCGAGTTTGTCATACACATAGATGCCAAAACTCGTGGCCAAGCGGCCATATGTGCCACCCTCGATAATCGGGAGCAACATCCAAACAGGTGTCGTGATGTGCGGGCCGTTCTCATAGACAATAGCCCGTTCCTTGCCGACTTCGGCGACCAAACCCACTTCAAACTGCTTCAGATAACGTAACCCGCCATGTACCAGTTTCGTCGAACGATTCGAAGTACCAGCGGCAAAATCCTGCATTTCGATGACCGCGGCACGGAGTCCGCGAGCCGTGGCATCGAGCAGAATGCCTGCTCCTGTGATGCCGCCACCGATGATCAGCACATCGAGCTTTTCCATAGCCAAAGAGTGTTTGATGTCCTGCCGATTCCGAAACGAAAATGCACTCTCTCTCACTGCCGCTTCCTCCCCAAAAGAAAAAACCACAAACCAAGCGCACCTGCGTGCACCTGACCTGTGGTTTTCTCATGATCTCAACCATTCAGCTATGAACTTGGCAAGTGACAATCTGTACCGATTGTCTGTCTACTGGTATCATACGCCGAATCCGCGCACTTTGCTATACCTGTGCAACGGGGTTTCCTGCGGTGGCATACACCTCGTCTTCGTCCTCACGAGCCCACCCCATCGTTCGTTTGACCGCCTTTTGCCAGCCACGATAGAGTTCATGCCGAGTCTGTTCATCCATTTCAGGCTCAAACTTGCGTTCGATCTCGCCATTTTGCGCAATTTCATCCATAGTCCAAAAACCAACGGCCAGACCCGCCAAATAGGCTGCACCCAAGGCCGTCGACTCCGTGACAAGTGGCCGCTCGACCGGTACGCCGAGGATATCCGCCTGGAACTGCATCAAGAGATTGTTTGCCACCGCGCCGCCATCGACGCGTAACGATTTCAAGTGAATGCCAGAATCCGCCTGCATGGCGTCGAGGATATCCTTCGTCTGGTACGCAAGAGACTCCAATGTTGCCCGGGTAATATGTTCCTTACGTGTTCCGCGCGTGAGTCCGAAAATGGCGCCGCGCGCGTACATGTCCCAGTACGGCGCTCCAAGTCCAGCAAAGGCAGGAACGACATAGACTCCTTCGGTATCTGCAACTTTTCCTGCGAAATACTCGGAGTCTGGCGCCGCATCAAAGAAACGCAATCCATCGCGCAACCACTGAATGGCCGCTCCGGCAATGAATACGCTACCCTCAAGCGCATAGGTCACTTTGCCGTGCAACCCCCACGCAATGGTCGTCAACAGTCCACTGGGCGATGCCACAGGCTTTTCGCCAGTGTTCATCAACATGAAACATCCCGTACCATATGTGTTTTTGACCATGCCTGGTTCGAAACACGTCTGACCAAACAAAGCGGCTTGTTGGTCGCCTGCGATCCCGGCGATAGGAATCTGCGCTCCGCCGAATGTCCGTTCGTCCGTGTGCCCATATACCTCACTCGATGGCCTTACCTCCGGCAACATCGCGCGTGGAATATCCAAAATCTCGAGCATCTTGTCATCCCAGTCAAGGGTATGGATATTAAAAATCATCGTGCGTGAAGCGTTGGTGTAATCAGTAAAATGGACCTTGCCGCGCGTCAAATTCCAAACGAGCCACGTGTCTACCGTGCCAAACAGAAGTTCGCCGCGCTGTGCCCGCTCGCGCGCGCCCTCGACGTGATCGAGAATCCACTTCAACTTGGTACCCGAGAAATAGGCGTCAATCACAAGTCCTGTCGTATCGCGAATATAATCTGTCAGACCCTGTGCCTTGAGATCGTCGCAAATCGCAGCTGTACGCCGATCTTGCCAGACGATGGCGTTATAGATTGGCTTGCCAGTCTCTTTATCCCAAACCAGTGTCGTCTCCCGCTGATTGGTGATGCCGATAGCCGCCACTTCGTCCGGCGAGACGCCTGCACGTTCGAGAACTTCGCGAGACACGCCACTCTGACTGCCCCAGATCTCCATCGGATCGTGCTCGACGAAGCCCGGTTTTGGATAAAACTGTTGAAATTCTTTTTGCGCCACACTGTGAATACGCCCAGCGCGATCGAACAAAATGGCCCGCGAGCTGGTTGTGCCTTGGTCAAACGCAAGAACATAAGATTTTTCCATCCCGGTTCCTCCTCACATGCTCTTCCCAGGTTTTCTTTCGATCACGCCTGCACAGTCGTCTGCACGGGACCTGCCACTTTTGCGCGTTTCGGATTACCCGGCATAAATGGGCGCAAAAGGAAGTTATAAATGGCCCCCGCCACAATTCCGCCGAGAATCGGTGCGACAATCGGCACCCACCAATAACCGTTGGGGCCTGGAAACGCGTTTTGACCCCAGCCAGCGAACCAGGCGAAAATGCGAGGCCCGAGGTCACGCGCAGGATTGAGCGCCCATGCTTCCAACTCACCGCCAAAACCGCCGACCATCGCCACGAGCAATCCAACAATCAACGGCTGAATCTTGCCCAGTTGTCCGTTTGAGTTGTACGCGTCGCTCAGGGCAAGAATGCCTATCACCAGTGCGCCGGTTAAAATCACTTCATCCATGAATGCGTGGCCTGTCGTGATGCCGACATTCGGATGTGTAAAGAAGATACCAGATGTCGTAAGGCCGGACGCCGCGTTGCGAACGGCATGATGCGCTGCGTTGTACGCGTTGATGGCCGGACTAAACAACGCGTATGTCAACGCACCGCCAAGAAAGCCGCCAATGACTTGCGATACAATAAAACCCGGTACCTTCCGCCACGGAAAGCCTCCGTAGACTGCAAACACCACGGTGACGGCCGGATTGAGATGTGCGCCCGAAATAGCCCCCACCAAGTAGCAGGCCATCGTCACCCCTAAGCCCCACAAAATGCAAATTCCCCAGTAGTCTCCTGAAAACGCGTTATACACGATGGCCATTGCAGCGACGCTGTCGCCGACCATCAACAGAAATGCCGTACCAATGATTTCGGCCAAATACTCGCCCCAGACGTTTTCCCTCACCATGTACCCCCCTTATGCTCGGCCGTTTTTGTCCAACGTCCGGATAGATGAACCAACGGACTGGTCTGCCGCATCGCGCAGCAAGTTGAACGCCGATGCTTCCCCGAGACACAAATAGACGGCAAAAACGCGAAGGGGTAGGCGATACCACTCTCTCATTGCTGCCGTCTCCATATCTCAGACGCATGATATGAACTTGAGCCCATCATACCTGTTTTCATTCACTTTGTAAACGCTTTCATAAAACCTTTTCTATTCCAATCCAAGCCTCCGGCCGGATCGATGAACCAACGGACTGGTCTGTCGCATCGCGCAGCCAGTTGAACGCCGATGCTTCTCCGAGACACAAATAGACGGCAACAACGCGAAGCGGTAGGCGATACCACTCTCTCATTGCTGGCGTCTCCATATCTCAGAGGCATGATATGAACTTGAGCCCATCATACCTGTTTTCATTCACTTTGTAAAGGCTTTCATAAAAACTTTTCTATTGCAATTCCAGCCGTCTGCCGGATGCACAGCCCCTGTCTCCAGCCCTGCCTCATTTGCACTGCCTTCATCGCGCCTCCCATAGCTCTTTGACGGACGATGTGACAGCCGTGGCACCCGCGTCCAAGGCCGCCTCCACTTCGGACCTCGTGCGAATAAAGCCACCAGCAAGAATAGGGATTTTCGTCTTCTCGCGAATTTCGGCAATCAAATGCGGCAGCAATCCCGGTAGCACCTCCAAATAATCCGGATTTGCCTGTTCCAGAATGCGGTAACTCGTGCGCAGGCTGTGCGAGTCAATGAGAAAAACGCGTTGCACCGCTAGCACGCCTTGTCGCTTCGCCGTGGCGATGACCGAAGCGTGCGTCGAGATTACACCAAATGGGCGGATCATTTGGCACAGAAATTGAGTGGCAGCCTCGTCATGCTTTAACCCTTGTATTAAGTCAGCGTGCAGAATCACCTTTTTCTGATGCTTATTGGCCATTCGCACTAGACTTGGCAAGGCCGACAGATTGCTCTCAAGCAATACGACGTACGCTGAATTCCCAGACATCAAAGACTCATAGTCTTTTAAACTACGCACAGCTGGCAATACCGTTTGCCCGTCAAAATGCATAGTTTACGATCCCACCCTTTCGACCGACGCACGTTCCACGACCATGGGTGAAATCCACTCCACCTGAGCCGTCACTTCTTCTTGCTTAATCATGCGCATCAACAGATTGGCGGCTCTCTGCCCCTGATCGAAGACCGGCTGTTGGATCGTCGTCAAGGCTGGACTACTGGCCTCTGCAACATCGGTATCGTCAAAACCCAAGATGGAAATGTCCTGCGGTACGCGTAAACCAACATGCGACGCGGCTCGCAGTGCGCCAATCGCCATGTAATCGTTAAAGCAAAATACGGCACTCGGCTTCTTCGCGGCTGCTAGAATGTGTTTCATGCCGATATATCCGCTCTCGATGTCAAACTCCCCTTGCTGCACCCACGCGCGTTCCCAAACCAAATGGAGATCTTGCATCGTTTGATAGGCGGATCGCATCCGCAGGACGTTGTCGACGTGCTCTACCGGCCCCGTGATCATGCCGATGTCGCGGTGCCCCTGAGCATACAGATAGCGGATTGCCAAGTCGGCGCCTTTGATTTGGTCGATCGCGACGCAATGAGGTGTCTTTGCGGCCGGATCAGACTGCATGAACACAACCGGAAAGTCCTTTGGGAGATCCTCCATCAGCTGTTCGGTTACGCCCGAGAACTGCGGGAGTACAAGCATGCCGTCGACCGAATGCTCCAATGCCTTTTTGGTTAATGCGTCGACGGTAGACGGGGTGATGATATCAAATTGCATAGAGTAGCCATCATGGGCCAGAACCTTTGAGATGCCTGCCAACATAGGGAATAGGTATCCATTGAGTCTCGGATCAAGGCTTGGATTCACAATATAAAAACCGATTGAAAACACTTTTCCTGCGCGCAAGCTGCGCGCGCTGAGCTTCGGATGGTAGTTAAGTGCCTGCGCCGCCTCTAAGACGCGCCGCAGCGATTCTTCACTGACGCGCTTGCCGTTCAGTGCCCACGATACCGTTGTCGGAGACACACCCGCCAAACGCGCGATGTCCTTCACCGTCGCCAACTGCCAACCCTCCTCACTTGATTGTGCGTTTCAAGACTGACCCGTTGTCCATCCTGCAGGGTTATAGCCTTGACGATGGCGATGGTGAACCCATACAGGTTTACTAATTGACATTAAAGACGACTGAGGCTATAACGAAAGTAAAACGATTTATCCAAATCGATTTTGACATCTATGAATCCGCTTACAATTACCCCCATTCTCTCTTCTAAGGGGTGATTCAATCTTCCCTATAGCCTTGCATGAAGTCAACTCCATTTTGACAAATCCATACCCATCCAGGGGGGGTACATTTGAAACGACAAATCGCAACGGCCGCAGCCGCTTGGTTGGCCATCGGGACGATGCTGATTCCCACCGCATTTGCATCTGAAGCGACAACCAAAGGGTCTTTACACGCTGCAAACCAGCCACGGACAGGGCGGACATCCTCACACATCTTCAACAAGAAGGCCCTCGACAATCAACCGAGTTCATCCACAGGGAACGCGCTGGTCAACTCTTTCACGACGGACATCTCTGCCATTCACGATGCTTTGATGTTGACAGAATTACAGACCATCCGAAATGCTGCTTCTAACACGCAAAATCTGACCAGTTCTGACTGGGCGGCCATCGTCTACCCAGGCACCGCTTCTCTTTCGGCCTCAGAGCAAGCGACGGTGCAAGCACTCAACGCTATCATCAATCTCTTTACGTTTAGCTCTGTCGCCGCAGACGGCCAAAACGTGCAACAATGGCTCACATCAATCCAAACTGCCGTGCCACAACTCAATCCACAAACGGTTTATCGCCTGTATATCAGCTTTCTTGCAAGTATCGGCAGCCAATCAAAAGCGATTCTCTCTGGCCAAGCCAACTCACAAGTGATGGAACAAGCTTGGAAGACCGCGGTCACGGTGAACCCGGACATCCTCGTGCTCCTTCAGAAAGCCGGTATCACGCCGGATGGACTTGGGCAAATTTGGGCTGCCTATGAGAGCAAGGTCGATCCGGATGGCACAGCCCAAACGGGCTTCCTGACCCGGGTCATTACAAACTATCTCAAAATCGGTGCACCAACCGCGAATGCCACGGTGACGGTGAATACAGCGTCCAACACCGGCACTATACCGTCCACGGCATTTGGCATCAACGCCGCCGTCTGGGACAGCGGTTTTGAAAGTCCAACCCTGATCTCCCTCACCAAAGCGTTGGCGCCCGACTTGCTACGCTATCCAGGCGGATCAATCTCTGATAATTACGACTGGCAAACCAACACGCGCAACGACGGTGGGTATGTCAATCCAGACGACACATTCGATCACTTTATGACGTTTGCCCACAATACAGGTGCACAGCCTATCATCACCGTCAACTATGGCACTGGCACACCAGCCGAGGCCGCGGCATGGGTGAAGTGTGCAAACGTCACCAATCACTATGACGTCAAGTACTGGGAAATTGGTAACGAGACTTACGGCAACGGATACTACAACGGAAGCGGTTGGGAAGCGGATGATCACGCCGTACAAGGCCAACCTGAAAAGGGCAATCCGGGACTAAGCCCACAGACCTACGCAAATAACGCGGAACAGTATATTCAGCAGATGAAGGCGCAGGATCCATCCATTAAGATTGGCGCCGTACTCACGATGCCGTATAACTGGCCCTGGGGTGCGACGGTCCATGGCAACGACGATTGGAATTCCACTGTCCTCAAGACCATTGGCAAGGACATCGACTTTGTCGACGTCCACTGGTATCCCGAATCACCGGGTCAGGAGACCGACGCTGGATTGCTTGCCGATACGGATCAAATTCCTACTATGATAACCGAATTGCGTAAGGAAATTTACGAGTATGCCGGGTCCAATGCGAAGAATGTCCAGATCTTCGTCACGGAGACGAACAACACCTCGTCGACACCTGGACAGCAGTCGAACAACCTGGTCAACGCCCTCTATTTGGCGGACGATTTGACTGGATTCGTGCAAGCTGGCGTGCAAAACGTCGACTGGTGGGATCTGCTCAACAGCGCAGGCGACGGTTACAACAGTCCGACGCTATATGGGCAAAATTTGTTCGGCGACGAAGGATTGCTGTCATCCGGCCAGACCTCTCCGAAAGGAGCCGTCGAACCTCCAGCCGATACGCCATTGCCCACATACTACGGCTACCAAATGGTTGCAGACTTCGCAAAGCCCGGTGACACCGTGCTGGGAACCCTGTCGTCGGCAAGCGCGATCGACACGCATGCCGTAAAGCTCCCGAATGGCGATCTCTCGCTCATGCTGGTCAACCGCGACCCGAACAACGTTTACAACGTGACGCTTGATCTGGAGGGTTACTCGCCAGCTCTCGTCGAAAAGTCAGAGATTTATGGAGAGGGTAGCCCGGCGGTGACCAATACGGCCCAGATTCCGTTCACGAACACGGTTAAGCTTCCACCCTACTCGGTCACAGACCTGCTACTCAAACCTGCTTTGCCCGGAATTGCGAAGCAGCAAGTGTCGGATCAAACAACAGTCGGCGCAAGTAGCATCGCAGCTGGGCAAACCGAGACCATCACGTCCACCTTTACCAACCATGGTGGCTATTTGCCTGATGCCACGCTCGATCTCGAAGTATATGATGCGACGGGCGATCTCGTCGCTCAGCAAACTGTGCCCCATGTCTCACTGCCCGCCGGCGGCTCGAAACTGGTGACGTGGAACTGGGTTGCGCCAAACAACCAACAGACGTTTACGGTGGAGGCCTACGCATTTAGCGGGATCGGGGGTTTTGTGTATGACGCAGACAGAAACGCCGCGACGTTCACCGTCACACCGCCACCTTTAGCCAAGTACGGAGACATCGTCGCCACCGGAACACAGGTGACCGTATCCGGGGCAGATCAGGGCACGTACAACATCCCAGATAACAACGGCCAGTACCAAAATGGCCCGACCATTAAAATTTCACCTGGCGATACGGTGACGATCACGACGACTTTCAAAAACGTCTCAGCGTCTGATTTTCTTCAGAACGCCATTCTCGACATGGAGATTGACCCGGGCGCGTTCCAATACTTTACGCAAAGTAATAACTTGGCCCCCGGACAGTCGATCACGCTGACGAAAACATGGACAGTACCGTCATCCCTCGCCTCAGGCAACTATCAACTTGGATTTCAGGCTGACAACAATAATACATGGGGCGGCTCAAACAACTGCTATTATCAACCGAACGTTGCGACATTCGCCATGACCAACACAAGTGCGGCGAAACCCGCCGCCAAGTATGGCGACATTGTCACGGGTAATACGACCATTAGCGTCAATGGAACCACCTACAATGTCCCGGCACCTGATAGCAGCGGGCATTATCCAAGCGGAACCAGCATCTCGGTTCAGCCTGGCGATACGGTAACCATCACGACGACGTTCCAGAATGTTTCGTCCTCCGATTACCTCCAAAATGGGTTATTGGATATTGAGGTCGATGGTTCATCTGGGAGCGTGTTCCAACAAACTGCACAAGATGTCACACTTAATCCAGGCGACACGAAGACGGTGTCCGTAACTTGGAACGTGCCATCTTCCCAGGCTAGCGGAACATACTCACTGATATTCCAAGCGTTTGACAACAGCGATTGGACAGGAAACTGCTACTATACGAACGGTGGCGTAGCAGATATCGACGTAGGATAAGCGTGAGGGATAACCTTTTTATGGGGCTGGCCACCGTTTGGTCAGCCCTTTTCTCACTACTGAAAGGAATATAGGATGTACACGAGGTAGACCGCTGAAGCCCACATCATCAACGCCGACAGACGATTGATCATGCGTTTTGCGCTCATGCGTGCGGCTGTACGGCTGGCCACGTGCCCTATGGTCATGAGGACGAAAAACCAAATCCACGAAACAGCCGCACATGCCGCACCAAACGCGATTTTAACCGGCCATGTTGTATATACGGATGCGCTGCCGCCGATGACAGCCAAGGGATCAAGCAACGCATGCGGGTTGAGCAATGAAACAGATGCGGCAAACGTCACTTGGCGTTTAATGGTCCAAACACCTTGGTTCGTTGACTGTGTTTCACTTGGCTCATCCCGCCATGTCGTCCAACCCATGTAGATTAAAAAGCAGATGCCGATGATCCCGAAAATCAAGCGTAACCAGACGATGTGAAAGGCGGCGGCTGACACCCCTATCACCGCCAACGTGATTAACAACGTGTCACAAAGTGCAGCTGCGATCACGGCTGGTACCGCACCTAGCCAATGTTTATGCAGGGCACCCTGACTAAACAAAAAGCCATTTTGCATGCCGATGGGCATAATGAGCGCAATCGAAAGAAGAAAACCGTGTAGGACGGCTTCCAGCATTGGATACATCCCCCACATGCCTAACCGAACAGACCCTCATATATAACCAACATTGAATATATCATACAGAAGTGTGATGCAAAGTAGGGATGAAAATTGAACGCCAAGTTCGTTACAATATCCCTGATGAAGGAATGTCGTGAACGAGAGTTGGGTGCTTACTCGTTCAATAGGAGGGCAACGTATTGAAACATGAAACTCGCATTCGCGTCCGCTTTAGTGACACAGATCTAAATGGTCATGTCAATAACGCCGTCTACGCGACGTACATGGAAGAGTCCCGCATCGCCTTCGTGCGCGAGGTATTTCCTGATGACCGACTTTCATTAGTCCTGGCATCGCTCCACATCGACTATCGAGCCCAAACTCATTATCCAGAACACCAATGGGTCTTTGCGACGACGTGGCTTACCCGCATAGGACGTTCTAGTTTTGAGTTTTACTGTGAAATCCGAAGCGAAGAGGGCGTACTGCTCTGCGAAGGCACGGCTGTGGTCGTGAACTTTGACTTTGTGGCGCAAACAAGTCAGCCGCTATCTGATGAAGTCAAAGCGCGTTTATCGCAGTACCTGGTCCAAAAAGAGGATTGAGATGCGACTCGCGTATAAGATTAGAAACCACGACAGACTGCGTCGTGGTTTTACCTCTCACCAACTATTCAATTAGGGTCTCCCATAGCGAACCCCGCCGAACCGGTTCTCCGTGAGCGGGACAAACCCAATCAAAAGGTAATCTACCCACTGCAGCCAACGATCGTTTGAGTGCTGACTTATCCCAAGTGAGGATCCCTGGAGACTTCTTCAACTTGCCCCCACGGGACGTGACGAGATCGCCCGCCAAAAGGACGTCGCCAGTTCTGAGGCAGATATGCCCCGGCGTATGACCTGGTGCCGGAATCACCTCGAGATCGCCGATGAGCCGACCGGGATCTAAAGCTTGATCGATCCGCGGCCTATCCACTCTCATCACACGACTGATCAAACGGCGAAGGCCGGGAGCCCGCTCATCACCGTGTATATATGGAATATCATCAGCGGGTGCCCACAGCGTTGCGCCGGATATCTCCTTTAGATATTTGGCATTGCCAATGTGATCGACATCCTGATGGGTAAAGACGATGTGCGCGAGATCGCTCGGCTTTATGCCTAGCCCCGCCAATGCAGATACGATGTCACTGCCTTTGCCTGGCATACCCGTGTCGACGAGGACCGGCTGCTGGCCAAGTACCAGATAACAATAACTCCCCTTCGTGCACTCGAGCAGATGCACATTTGGTGCGATCTCCATCCTCCGCCCCTCCTCAGAGACCGAACTCACTCAAACCAAGGTATGCGCCCACTCGTCGACCGTCATCACGTCGGCCTGGCGTGGGAACACCTTTTCCACGAGCACCTGATGGACCTCGGGATCACCATCTAAACAGGCGTCTTTGAGCACTGTGAGTGCATAGTCCTTGTCCGCCGCTTCCCGCACGGTGGAAAGCACCACACCGCTCGTTGCAATTCCACAGAGAACCAAATGTGTCACGCCTTTTGCGCGCAAGATGACCTCCAAATTACTTCCGGCAAAAGCACTCACGCGATATTTGGTGACGACGGGCTCACCGGATTGGGGCTTGACCGACTCATGAATCTGCGTGCTCACGTCGGCAACGGTCATGCCGCCCGCTTGCGCCAAATGGGAAAACATCTTATTTCGTGGACCAGCTTCAGGATATCCTTCGCTGAACGCAACCCGGACAAAAATCACCGGGATTTCCGCTTTACGAGCAGCAGCAACAGCCCGTTGAAAAGGTTGTAATGTGGTTTCGTCCTTCATATAGCGGCCTGCGATGCCATTTTGAACATCCATGACAAGCAGCGCGGTCTGGGATTGATGATTCATCGTGTCACGGCCTTTCGTAAGAAAAGTGTACTTAACGATATTGACAACGTATAGTGTACGCCTTTGCCTGTATCGGTTCAAAATAAGCGAAATCACCGAGTCCACGTTGATCTTGTAGGAGTTTTGTCTTCTAATGTCGAAATTAAGGGCGCAATTTGCGCGAATTGAATGCTCTTGAGAAACAAATTCTTCAAGTATGTAGACAACAGAGGGGGTTTCATTGATGAAGAAACAATTTGTGGCTGTAGCAGCGTCAATGTTTGCGCTGACTGCGATCGTTACGGGCTGTGGCACAGGCGCAGCCAGCAACAATGCTGCAACAAACGGATCCAATGCGACAAATAGCGCTGGAACGTCGAACAGTGCAGGAACCACGAATGGCAAGACTATTAAGATTGGCCTGGTCACAGACATTGGCGGATTGAACGACAACGGTTTTAACCATTTGGCTTATGTCGGCATGACCAACGCCCAACACCAATTGAATGGTGTGTCCACAAGTGTGGTACAGTCGCAATCAGAGTCCGATTATGTGCCGAACTTAAGCCACTTTGCCCAAAATGGCTACAATTTGGTCATTGCCGTCGGTTACCTGATGGAGGATGCGGTCAAGCAGGTTGCAAAAGAATACCCAAAGACAGATTTTCTCATTATCGATGACAATATCACGGGCATTCCGAACGTCGCTAGCGCCATTTTCCAATCTGAGCAGGCTGGTTATCTTGCCGGTGTGGTGGCCGGACTCGTGCAAAAGAACCATCAGCTCAAGGGTTTGAATACGAAAAACGTGGTGGGTGTGATTGGCGGTCAGGATATCCCACCAGTCGACACTTACATTGCAGGCTTTCAACAGGGATTTAAGAAAGAGGATCCAAGTGGGAAAGTCCTCTTGCAATACACGAACAGTTTTTCCGATGAAGCACTCGGCAGCCAGTATGCACAAAATGAAATTTCGCAAGGCGCGGACATCATCTTCCCCGTCGCTGGCGGTTGCGGCATAGGTGCCATTAACGCAGCAAAGAGTGCAAAAGTGTACGCTATCGGGGTCGATACCAATCAAGCCTATTTAGCGCCAGGAACCGTCATCACAAGCGCGACGAAAGGCGTAGATACGGCTGTTTTTGATACCATTAAGGCGGTACAAAATGGCACCTTTAAGGGTGGCGTCTCCACCTTCAACTTGGCAAACAACGGCGTTGGCATCGCTCCACTCATGCAAGGCGTGCCGCAATCGGTGCAAACCACGGTGAACCAGATTAAACAGCAGATCATCAGCGGCCAAATCAAGGTTTCGACAACGGTTCAAAAATAATCACACGTCTTGCGATACTTAGAACCAAGATGGCGGGCCTGCGAAACAGGCGCCGCCGTCCACTTTGAGTTTCAACGAACAAATAACTTGATTTGGCCGATTATAGGAAAGAGAGGTCGACATTCAATTTGGAGAACCTTTTGGAAATTGTCGACTTAAAGAAGTGGTTTCCCGGCGTCAAGGCTAACGACGGTGTCAATTTGACACTCTGCGCCGGAGAAGTGCACGCCATTCTCGGTGAAAATGGAGCAGGTAAATCCACGCTCATGAAGATGATCTACGGACTCCTCGAACCGACTGCCGGGGAAATCCGTTTTATGGGGAAAACAGTGCACTTTCGCAGTCCCCGTGAAGCCATTCACGCGGGAATCGGCATGGTGCACCAACACTTCATGCTCATACCCGCCCTGACCGTGGCCGAAAACGTCGTGCTCGGCGATGAACCAGGACGCATCAGGTTCGACCGCAAAGAAGCGCAAAGGCGCGTCTATGAGCTGTCCGAAAAATATCGCCTTGCCATTGATCCCTCAGCGAAAGTCGGCACTCTTTCGGTAGGGCTACAGCAACGCGTAGAAATCTTGAAAGCCTTTTATCGGAAGGCGAAACTTATTATTCTGGACGAACCCACGGCGCTTTTAACACCACAAGAGACGCGTGAACTCTTTTCCATCGTTCACAGTTTAAAGGCTGACGGCGTGCCTGTACTGTTTATCAGCCACAAGCTGGATGAGGTTCTGGAGATCAGTGACAGAGTCACGGTCATGCGCGCCGGCAAGACGGTCGAGACGGTAGAAACCAGCAGCGCAACACCACAAAGCCTTGCCAACCTGATGGTAGGACGTGAAGTGGTGCTGCGCGTCGAAAAGAGCCCCGCTCATCCAGGGGAACCTATTTTGCAAATTCGCAATCTGCATGTACGCGATGCTGGCCGCATGGAACGTGTCAAAGGTGTCGATTTGGAACTACGACGCGGCGAGATCCTTGGTCTTGCAGGGATCGATGGCAACGGCCAGTTCGAATTGGCAGACGCCATCGCCGGCTTACTTAAGGTGGAGCAAGGACAGCTGATTTTCGATGGTGAGGACATCACGCGTTGGTCCCCCGCAGAGCGAACTCGGCGCGGCATTGCATATGTACCACAGGATCGTCAATTGGACGGACTCGTATTGTCATTCGATCTCGTCGAAAACACCATCCTGCGCGACTTTCGCAAACGGCCATTTGCAAAGACGGGCGTTATCGATCGAACCGCCGCCAGCCGCTATACGGAACGACTGATTCGTGAATTCGACGTCCGCCCACCGGACTCATCGCGCAAGGCTTCCGAATTATCTGGGGGAAATCAGCAAAAAGTCATTTTGGCTCGCGAGGTCTCGCGCGATCCACTCATGTTGATTGCAGCACAACCAACTCGCGGTCTGGACGTCGGCGCCATCGAAGGCATCCATCGTCAGCTCGTGCGATTGCGCGATGAAGGTAAGGGTGTCTTATTGGTGTCTCTCGAATTAGAAGAAATCCTGAGCCTGTCCGATCGCATCGCAGTCATTCATGACGGCCGGATCGTTGATATTGTGCCCGGAGCCCAAGCCACGCGAGAGCAAATCGGTCTCCTGATGACGGGATCGCGTGGACATTCGGAGGTGTCATTGCCTTGAGGTCATTACGTTCCATTATCTTGCCAATGGGGGCTTCCATTTTGGCCATCCTCATTGGGGGTATTCTGGTCGCTGCCCTTGGCTATAATCCGGTGACCGTCTATGGCTCCCTGATATCGGGCGCCTTTGGCACTGGTATCAACATTGGCAACACCATCACGGCAAGCCTTCCACTGATCATCGTTGGCCTTGGCATCGCAATTTCGTTTCAATCCGGCTTATTTAACATCGGTGCGGATGGACAATACTGGATTGGTGCCACAGCTGCCGTCTGGTTCGGCTATCACTTCAACCACCTTCCCGGCTGGTTTCACATGATCCTGTGTATTGTCGTCGGGATGATTGCAGGAGCACTCTGGGCAGGCGTTATTCCCGGATTCGCCAAGGCATTCGTCGGATCGCATGAAGTCATTACGACAATGATGATGAGTTACATTGGTATTCTGTTGGCACGCTATCTCATTGAAGGGGGACCCATGCAACAAAAGGGGTTCAACCCACAATCCCCCGAAGTTGCACAGAATACACAGTTCCCATACTTTACGCAAGGTTTGATGCAATCACAGCTGTCACTGATAGCCGTAGCCATCGCCCTGGTCGCTGTCATCGTGGTTTGGTTTTTGCTTTACAAGACCACGCTCGGTTTTCAACTGCGTACGGTAGGACTCAACCAACGGGCCGCTCGCTACGCGGGGATCAATGTGAAGTTGTTCACCGTGTTGGCACTCTGTCTGTCAGGCATGTTTGCAGGCCTGGCGGGTGCCGTGCAAATGCTGGGGGTCGATCATCGGCTGCTCGACGGATTTTCATCAAATTACGGCTACACCGCCATCGTCGTGTCCCTGCTCGCACGCAACAACCCGATTGGCGTCATCATTGCTGGGCTATTTTTTGGTGCTTTAACGACCGGTGGTCAAAACATGCAGATGGTTTCAAACGTCCCAGCCGCCCTAACCGACGTCCTAACAGGCCTGATCATCTTCTTTGTCGCCTGTGAACGCATTATCCCACAGGTGATTGGATGGTATCGTCGTCGGCGTACGCTGAAATCCACATCTGCCGCTTGATGAAAGTGACATATCGAAACGCAGGCGACAAGGTACGCGGAAATCATTGAAAAAGGAGTGAAATGACCTGTGATCTTCTCCGATCCGGAAATTTGGGCAGCCACTTTGTCCATGGCAGTGCCACTTGCCTTGCCAGCCATCGGCGGCACCTTCTCCGAGCGCACAGGTGTCGTCAATATTGCAATGGAAGGGATTATGCTGATTGGTGCCTTCTTTGCCGTCACCTTCTCCTACTGGACAGGGAGCGCATGGTTAGGTTTACTCGCCGCCCTGATCTGCGGTGGACTCACAGCATCCGCACTGGCTTGGGGCGCGATACGTGTATCCGCTGATCAGACCGTGCTGGGCATGGGTATTAATATCTTTGCTGCGGGCCTAACCACCTTTTTGCTGAACACGCTATTCGGATTTAATGGCACGCCTATAAACACGCCGAAGTTGCCCAATGTCAGCATACCCGGCTTGGATAAAATCCCGTATATCGGCGTCATCTTTCAAAACCAAAGCATTCTCGTCTATATCATGATTGTTCTCGTGATTGTCTCGCACTGGTTCCTGTTTCACACGCGTCTGGGACTACGCATGCGATCCGTCGGTGAACACCCATTGGCAGCCGACACACTGGGTATCAACGTTTGGCGCATTCGCTATTTCGGCGTCATCCTAAGCGGCCTATTCTCAGCGCTTGGCGGTGCGTATCTGTCTATCGGTGTGCTCAACGGCTTCACCGCCAACATGACGAACGGACGCGGTTATATTGCACTTGCCGCCATGATTTTCGGCAAGTGGACTCCTCTCGGTTCATTCGGCGCAGCGCTCATCTTTGGCTTCTCGACAGCGCTTGGCATCGTCCTTCAAGGGCAAGGCATATCATCAAACCTGTTGCAAATGATACCCTATGCACTGACCATTCTGGCCTTGGCAGGTCTGGTTGGCCGAGCCGTCGCACCAGCCGCAGACGGTATTCCATATGATCCTCGACGGTCATGAAAATCACCCCCGCCCAGGTTCTATGCCTGAGCGGGGCGTTTCTTTTATCAGCCCAGAGCCAGCAAGCCAAACATGACCTCTTCATACAACTCGGTTAATCTCGCCCGACCGCGGCCTCCGCCTGCATCCACTGGAAGTGGAATACGCCATCGCGATCGACCCGCTTAAACGTGTGCGCGCCAAAATAATCGCGCTGTGCTTGTAGCAAATTTGCAGGCAGTGTGGCAGAACGGTAGCTGTCATAATAGGCCAAGGCACTCGCGAACGCCGGCACCGGCACACCGTATGTCACGGCCGTGGCAACCACTCGACGCCACGCCAACTGATACTTTTTTGTATGCCTGAGCGGGGCGTTTCTTTTATCAGCCCAGAGCCAGCAAGCCAAACATGACCTCTTCATACAACTCGGTTAATCTCGCCCGACCGCGGCCTCCGCCTGCATCCACTGGAAGTGGAATACGCCATCGCGATCGACCCGCTTAAACGTGTGCGCGCCAAAATAATCGCGCTGTGCTTGTAGCAAATTTGCAGGCAGTGTGGCAGAACGGTAGCTGTCATAATAGGCCAAGGCACTCGCGAACGCCGGCACCGGCACACCGTATGTCACGGCCGTGGCAACCACTCGACGCCACGCCATCTGATACTTTTCGATCACGCCGCGAAAATACGGATCGAGTAGCAAATTGGGCAAATTTGCATCGCGATCGTAGGCGTCCTTGATGTTCTGTAGAAATTGCGCTCGGATGATGCATCCGCCGCGGAAAATCATTGCGATATTGCCAAGCTCCAAGTTCCACCCATATTCCTCAGAAGCTTGCCGCATCTGGGCGAAACCTTGTGCATACGAGCAAATCTTGCTTGCATACAAAGCCTGACGAACGTCTTCGATAAACGCTTCCTTATCCAGAGCGGAGGTTGGAAGCTCTGGACCGCGCAGTATGCCACTTGCCTGTACACGCTCGTCCTTCATTGCGGACAGGAAGCGAGCAAAGACACTCTCCGTAATCATCGAGAGAGGTACACCGAGATCGAGTGCACTTTGACTCGTCCACTTGCCTGTTCCCTTTTGCCCTGCCGTATCGAGGATAACATCGACCATCGGCTTACCCGTGTCGGGATCGTACTTGCTGAAAATATCGGCCGTGATTTCAATCAGGTAACTATCGAGCTCGCCCTGGTTCCACGTGCTAAAGACGGCATGCAGTTCCGGAGCCGACAGACCGAGGACGTCTTTCAACAGATGATACGCCTCGCAAATCAGTTGCATGTCGCCGTACTCAATTCCGTTGTGGACCATTTTGACGTAGTGTCCGGCACCGTCAGGTCCAATATAGGTGCAACACGGATCATTGCCGACCTTTGCTGCGATCGCGGTCAAAATCGGTTCGACAAGTGCATACGCATCGCGCTGACCGCCCGGCATAATGGCTGGGCCGCGAAGAGCGCCCTCCTCACCGCCACAGACACCTGTACCGATATAACGGATACCCCTGGCCTCCAAGGCTTGAATGCGTCTCCGCGTGTCCTCGAAAAACGCGTTGCCACCGTCGATCACGACGTCAACTTCCACCAGATGCGGCAACAACTGTGCAATCGCCTCATCCGTTGGCGCCCCCGCCTGAACCATCAGAAGAATCTTGCGCGGCGATGCCAAGGAATCCAGGAATTCTTCGATAGAGTACGTAGGGCGAATTCGTTTTCCAACGGCCTCGTTTGACAACTCGTCCGTTCGCGAGCGAGATCGATTGTAGACCGAAACGGAAAATCCCCGGCTTTCAATGTTGAGCGCCAGGTTCTTACCCATCACAGCTAACCCAATCACGCCAATGTCCGACTTCTCCATCCACTCGTTACCCCTTTTAGGAAAAATAAAAGACTGGTATATGATATGATATAATATTCTGAAATAGACGACAATAAGCCCAAGCACTCTATCGTGTCGACACAGTCTGCGGCTTTTGCTACGATACGGTCGACGAGTTGCGCTTTACACCGAGATTCCCAGGTGTTCATGGATTCGGAATCGAAAAGGGAACGCAGACTGGGCCACTCTCATCCATAAAGCGAATACTTATTACGGTTTGAGAAGGGTATATATGCACAAGAAACTGCAAGAAGTCCTGCAAGTAGCTGAAATATGGAAAAACAGTTTTTCTGAGCCGACGTCTATTTTGGTGACTGATCGAGAACGGGTTTTAATGGTCAAGTCCGAATTTGTGTGTAAATT
>NZ_JXBW01000008.1 GCF_001447355.1 Alicyclobacillus tolerans
GCTCTGTTTTGCTATATGCACAATTCCTCGCCTACATCCCCGAAAACAGAAGCTCAACCCCAGCCGAGTGCATCTAAAAGCCAGGCTGAATTCAGGAAAATAGGTACGAGCACCGGCTCGCTCAAGTGGTATATTACTGGACGTCTATGAATATTGTGGAAATATTTGAAATGCCAAAGAAGCTTGGGGAGGGCTTTCTCTGCTATTTGTATTCGTAATATTGATTGTAGGCGTATTTCACCTTGTTGCACCGAGAGCAGCTTGGTATCTGCACATTGGGTGGAAGTTAAGGGACGCTGAACCGTCTGATGGATATCTCATGTTTTTAAGGGTTACCGGAGGGGCTGCGTGCCTATTTAGCCTCATTTTCATCATCGCCGCATTCGCATCGCCCCATTCCTGACTTATGATCGCGTACTGGTATGGGCTACGGGGGGAATTCTCGTCAAGGCAATTGAGAGAATGACCGCGCAGAGATTAGCGATTAAGATCATCCCAACCGTGCCCGGCCATCCGCCCGCGCTCCAGAAGAATCCCCCTAGTGAGCCTCCGACACTGGATCCGACATAGTAAAACAACAAGTACAGGGACGAGGCCTGTGCGCGCGCATGAATCGCTCGTCGTCCGACCCAACTGCTTGCGGTTGAGTGGCCGCCGAAAAATCCGAACGTGAAAACGGTCATGCCTATGACAATCCAAAAGAGATTCGATAGGAGTGTAATCGCAGCCCCGCCACCCATGAGAAGGACGTTGGCAAGAAGCACGCGTTTGCGTCCAATGCGATCCGCTAATCTCCCCATCCATGAAGAACTAAAGGTACCAGCTATATAGACGATAAACAGCATGCCGACAAGTGACTGGGACAGGCGATACGGCGGCGCAAGCAAGCGAAAGCCAATATAGTTATAAAGACACACAAAGCCGCCCATAAGCAACGCTCCGATAAGGTATAGGCAGATTAAGCCGCGATCGCGCAGTGCTTCGCGAAATGCTTGGAGCGCCGAGGATGGGCTGGTGGTTTGTGGGGTGAAGTGTCGCGACTTGGGCAAGCTTCGCCAAAAGTAAAGACTGAGGAAGAGGCTGACGGTGCCAAACAACAAAATTCCAATTCTCCACGAGAAGTGGTCTGCCAAAAAACTAATACAGATACGACCGAACAGTCCCCCGATAGAATTGCCGCTGATGTAGAGCCCCATGGCGTAGCCCAGACCACGCGGGGCGACTTCTTCGCTCAAATAGGCCATGGCTACGGCAGGTAGGCCCGCGAGCGTAAGTCCTTGTAGGGCGCGTACAACCAATAGGGAAGTGAATGACGGACAAATAGCTGCAATGATTCCGAGCGCCGAGGAAGTGACTAATGACGTGACCATGACGGGCTTTCGCCCCCAGACATCGGATATCCAGGCGGCCATCGGCAGGGACACGGAAAGGATGAAGGTTGTCACAGATAGAGAAAGACTGGAGAGGGCTGGCGTCAACTGAAAGCGAGCAGAGAAAATCGGGAATAGTGGTTGTACGCAGTACAGGTTTGCAAACGTGACGATCCCGGCTGCCAAGAATGCAAGGCTGACCCGGCGATAGATGGTTGTACCTCGCTCAAGGTAGGTTTCAGCAGCCGTCTGTGTGGGAGTGCCGTCGTTCACTTTCAAGGACCTCTTTCCATGCTATGTACTCTCTTACAATACGCTTCTTTCCAAGTTGATTCCAATTGCGCACAAAGATTTGCTTTGCAAGTAGCCGTTCAGCCGCTCGGATTAGCGGTCCTCTTTGTCGACGGTGTACAATGGTGTCAATTCGACAGATGGGACTTACCTTGCACGTTTGTGCGGTTGGAATAGGCGCCTGTTCATGGCGTCGAAAGGAACGATGAGATGGTATGCAAGCAGCATAACGGCACCCGAGCGCGGCGGAAGTTCCGATGGCGCGCCTATGGCAAGTGGCTTGGTGCCTTCATCGCTGTGACGATGGTGGAGGCTTGGCCGTTCGCCGCTAGCGCCCAGGTGGACAAGCAGGCGGTCAGTATGTCTGTGGAAGTGGGGTATAGTGGCTACTACAGCACCGATGATTGGGTTCCAGTGCATATTTCTCTCCATCATAACGGTGCAGCGACCACTGGCGATCTCGCTGTTGCGGTGAACGAATCCCTGAACAACGGGCGTCGTGGCGCCGGCGTGCTCAAGTGGCCGATTGCTCTGCCGCGGGATGGCTGGACAAGCAAGGAGATTGCGTTGCCAGGCAACATATTGACGAAAGGGGCAACGGTGTCCCTGATTGTAGGCGATGCGACGCTATCGACTGCGCCTCTAACGGGCAACGCGGTATCGCATGTCGCACTCGTTGGCGTGATTTCGGATGATCCACAGGAAACACAGTTTTTGGCGGGTGCGAGCAGCGATTCGACCCCAGTACTGCCGGTGGCCCTTGATGCATCACAGGTTCCTGTGGCTGTTGATCTATTAGCCGGCTTGTCCGCCATAGTTGCGTCAATCCCTGAACTTTCGTCGTTATCGACCATTCAACAAAACGCGTTGCGCGAGTGGGTCAAGGAAGGTGGTCTCTTGATTGTGACTGGAGCCGGAAGTCCGCTTCCTGGCTGGCCCAACTTGCCTCTCATTGCCGGAGTTCCGTCGCAGGTGAGCGCGCAGCCGCTTGCCGATTTTGCTGGCGTGCAACCTTCGGCCGGTGCGCTTGCGACAGATGCCGCGGCAGTGCGTGGGAATGCCCGCATTTGGGCGGGATCGAACCAAATACCGCTTCTTGCGAGTGAACAGGTCGGCAGGGGGCAAATTTGGCAAACGGCGTTCTCGCCGATGGATCCGCATTTGTTGGCGTGGACGGGAGATGCCCAAATGTGGACGGCGATTTTTCGATCCGCCGTCCTGGCAAGGGGGGCGGTATCAGCCGTACCCGCCCTGTTCAGCGAAAGCGGTGCGCTGTCTTTAACTTCTGTGGGCGACGCGTTGGCGCCACTGCGCATGCCATCACTTTCGACCTTTGGCGTAGTGTTTTTCATCTATATTCTCGTCGCAGGTCCGCTCGCGTTTTTTTGGCTGCACCGACGCCGCAAGGCGACTTGGGCGTGGGTGGTATTACCCGTGTTGAGCGCCATGACGACCGTCGGTATCTACGCATTTGGCGGATCCGAGCGACCGAAAGGGTTATTGTTGGATGGCGTAGGCGTGATCGATTTAAGTGGTGACGGCAGTGGGCTTGCTTATGCGGCCGAGGCCTTCATGTCGCCTGATTCTGGTGACTTTCGTCTGCAACTGCCAGGTGGTAGCGATGTATTGCCACTTACAAGTGACAATCAGCCGCTGACCAAGTCGATCGTAACAAGTCGTGCGAGTGCGACCGATGTTTCGTTCTACGGTGTTCCGCGCTGGCACGTTCGGTATTTGTACACGTCAGGTACCGATCGCGAGTGTGGAGAAATTGCGACACAGTTCACCGACGCATACGGTTTGCTGTTTGGCACGGTAGAAAACGACACGCCCTATACATTGGAGGATGTCGCTGTTGTCTGGAAGGGGACCATGGTTCGCTTAGGAACATTGATTCCCGGGCAGACGAAAACGATTCCTGTCGGTGGTGGATCGGCGACGGTCTCTTGGATTTCTGATTATGGCGCCTACAACCGGGCCTTGACGCACGGGATTGGCCGTTCGCTCGGTGCTTACTTGTCCTCCTGGACGCCAAGTGCGTCGGCGAGCGAGACGCAGGCGATGCTGATCGCTACCACAGCAAACCGTACGCCGCAATTGCCAACGCCAGTTGGTGAGCGCCGCGTGACCAGCGCCAAGACGCTTACTTTGATTCGCGAATACGCTCCGGTTAGCCGTAGTCTGGAGGCAGATTGACCGTGATCTTGACGCAAAATTTGTGCAAGCGCTATGGCCGAATGGCGGCGGTTCAAGATATGAACCTGTCGATCGCTCCGGGAACCGTGTTTGGGTTGGTAGGAGAGAATGGCGCAGGCAAAACGACCGCCCTGTCGATGCTGGCCACGCTCTCGACACCGACATCCGGGCGCGCGTACATTCAGGGCTTTGAGGTGACGCGTGAGCCGCGGGCAGTTCGGCGCTGTATCGGGTATATGCCTGATGCCTTCGGGGTGTATGACGATCTGACTGTCATGGAGTATCTGCGCTTTTTTGCGGATTGCTACCGGGTGGATCGACGCCTGGTAAAAGCCCGTGCGGATGATTTGCTGGAGCGCGTGCGGTTGGCGGACAAACGTGACACATACGTCAATGCGCTGTCACGGGGTATGCAGCAGCGCTTGGAAATCGCCCGCTGCCTGATGCACGATCCCGCTGTTCTCATTTTGGACGAACCATCGTCTGGCCTTGATCCGAAGTCTCGCCTCGAGATGCGGACGGTGTTGCACGGACTGCGCGACATGGGGAAGACGGTGCTTATCAGTACGCACATCCTGAACGAACTTGCGGAAGTGGCCGACGAAGTTGGCATCCTGCGGCGCGGTGAACTGGTTGCCGTAGCTGCGGTACAGGTCATGGTTCAGCATTCGAGTGCATATCGCACCATTCGCATCGATGGCCGTTTTGCACCTGGCGAATTGGAGCGCGTTTTGGCAGCGGATCGGCACGTCGTCGACGTTCATGCTGCGGATGCTGGCTGGAATGTCCTGTACGCAGGCACGCTCGCCCAACAGGCAGATCTGTTGACCACGCTTGTCCAGCACGGTATGGCGATCACGCAATTTAGTGAACAGCCCACGGATATCGAACAGTTGTTTTTACGGTTGTCTGCGATTCAGGAGGGTATGTGATGCGATTGCGGATCAATCCTTTGCTCGCCAAGGAATTCCATCAGCGCATGCGCACGGCGCGAGCACCTATTGTCATTACATCGTATCTGTGCGGCATGTCGATACTAACCTTTTTCTTGCTGTATGAGAATGTGCAGGGTCAGCTGTATCTGGTGCAGCCGACCAAAAGCCAGCAGGTTTTTGTCCTGCTTAGCCTTTTGCAGATGACGGTCGTCGCGTTTTTAGCACCTGCCTTTGCAGCTGGCAGCGTCAGTGGCGAGCGCGAGCGCAAAACGCTCGCCGTGCTCTTGACGACGCCTGTGTCACCAATTGGCATTTTATTAGGAAAGGTATTGTCGTCCAGCGCCTTGTTGGTGCTCCTAGTCGTGGTCACCCTGCCTGTCTATAGCCTCGTCTTTCTGTTTGGTGGGGCTGTCCCGCAGGAAGTTGTGTCCGTATTGGCGTTTCAGTTGCTCACCATCGTCGTCATCTCGACGATTTGCGTGTTGTTCTCGACGATCGCGCTACGTTCGACATGGAGTACGGTGTTTTCTTACGGCACCGTGGGTCTGATGATGGTTGTTTTCGGCGCTTTAGGTTATGGGCTGAAAGGCTTGTATGAGCAGAATCCAATCGACCTCTTTACCCTTTCGTGGTCGCACTTTTTCTACGCGTTGAATCCTTTATACGTGGAAGCGGCCTTAGAAGGAGCCGTGTCAGCCGAGCCATCCATCTGGGTGACGTTTGTCGAGTTTTATGCGGTTGCCATTGTGATTTTGCTCGTGCCAAGCCTATGGCGTCTGCGCCCACAGTGGTTTTCTTGGCTTCCATTTTGGTCGCGGAGCACCGAAAAGCAATACCAATAATGCGCATATTGTTTCCTCCGCGAGCGTAGACCTTTATGGACGTGCCGCTTCGCGGGGGGAATCTTGATGCTCATTGTGCAAATTCTGTTCTCGCTCGCCATGGTTCTGTTCGGCGCTGAACTCTTTACGAACGCCATCGAGTGGGTTGGTAACAAGTTTGGGTTAGGGCAGGGCGCTGTGGGGAGTATTTTGGCTGCGGTAGGCACCGCTCTGCCGGAAACGGCGGTACCGGTGACCGCTATATTGATGGGTGGCAGCAAGGAAGCGGAACAGGTTGGGATCGGCGGGATCCTCGGCGCTCCCTTTTTGCTCGCGACGTTGGGCGGATTGGTCATTGCGAGTGCGACGCTGGCGTTTCGCTTCGGCCATTCACTGTACCAACTGCACATTCAGCGGCGTGCATACATGCGTGACATGCTCTGTTTTTTAACGGCTTATGTGTTATCCATGTTGCCGGCCCTGTTCCCCCTAACTGAGGTTCGTCGCTTTGTGCCCATTGCGCTTGTTCTTTTGTACGTCGTATTTGTCATTTGGACGCTTCGCGATAAGGCAGAAACCACGGACGCGGGAGATCTTAAACCACTGTATTTGCAACCAGGGGTGGGCGAACCTTCTTTTGGTCTCGTCAGTTTGCAACTTCTTGTGTCACTCGCACTCATTGTCGGCGGTGCACACATTTTGACGGGCGGGGTCGAACAAATTGCCTTACAAATTGGCTTGCCAACGTTTGTGTTGTCGGCTTTGATTATTCCACTTGCCACAGAGTTGCCAGAAACATTAAACAGTGTGGTGTGGATTCGACAGGGTAAGGACAGTTTGGCTTTAGGCAACGTCACCGGCGCGATGGTGTTTCAAAGTACGCTCGTTCCTGCGCTTGGTATCTGGATGACACCATGGAATTTGACGGCTGAAGCGCGCTTGACGGCGGTTTTAACGTTTTCGGCAGCGCTTTTCACCGTCGTGATGTATCGTGTGCGCCGCGTACTCGAGCCCTGGACACTGCTGATTGCCTCTACGCTTTACTTCGTACTTCCGATGCTCACGCTTGTGAGACGTTTTCACCAGGCACATTACTACTGGATTTTTGGCAGCGTGATGGCAATCATTGTATTAGTAGCCTGCTTTACCGTGCAAAAATTGCGGCAGACTAGGCTGCGCTGATCCAGACTGATCACAATCAGGATAAATGCGATGGGACGATGGATGTTAAAGCGCGTTCAGACTGCGTGTGGATCTCTTCGACGCACCATGTGGGCCGGACGGCTCGTTTCTCAGAGCCGCCCGGCGTTTTGCGTCATGGCCTGTGTTGCCCTAATTCTTTGAATACCTCGTCATACACTGCGACGGTGCGTTCAATGTCCTCATCGGTATGTACAGCCGAGACAAACCACGCTTCATACTTCGACGGTGCAATCAAAATGTTGCGATCCGCCAACAAATGAAAGAAGCGGGCAAATTGGTCGCTGTCTGTCGCGTTGGCGTCGTCGTAGTTGCGCACCGGATGACTTCCGAAATAAATCGTGAATGCGCCGCCCATACGATTGATGGTGATCGGGACACCGTGACGTTTAGCTGCTTCATGGGCCGCCTCGGTCAAAACTTGTGCTCGCCGCGCCATGTCGTCATAGATGCCCGGTTCGCGCAGCACGTCGAGACATGCCATGCCCGTGCGCATCGACAGGGGATTTCCCGCCATGGTTCCAGCCTGGTACGCAGGACCAAGCGGCGCCACCTGTTCCATGATGTCCTTTCGCCCACCATATGCGCCAATGGGCAGGCCACCCCCAATGATCTTCCCGAGCGCGTACAAATCTGGATGCACGTCGTACATTTGCGCGGCGCTTCCGTAATGGAAGCGAAATGCTGTAATGACTTCGTCGAAAATGACGAGCGCACCGTGTTTATGCGCGAGATTGATGACTTGCTCTAAATAACGGTCATCTCGTGGCGGAACGATGCCGAAGTTGCCGACAATAGGTTCGACGAGCACTGCCGCGACGTCTGTACCGTGTACTTCGAGTGCTTTTGCCAAGATATCGGGATCGTTAAACGGGACGGTAATCACTTCACTGGCGATATTCGCGGTCACCCCAGCACTGTCGGGGACGCCGATCGACGATGGGCCTGATCCGGCCGCCACCAACATGGCATCCGAGTGGCCATGATAACAGCCAGCAAACTTCAAAACCTTGCGCCGCCCCGTATAAGCGCGTGCCACGCGAATTGTCGTCATAACGGCTTCGGTTCCGGAATTGACAAAACGGATGCGCTCCAAGTCAGGAATAGCTTGCCGCAGTTTTTCGGCAAACAGCACCTCGGACGGCGTTGGCGTTCCGTAGAGCACCCCGTCGACCGCCGCTTGTGCAATCGCCTCCGTGATGGCGGGATGCGCGTGTCCGAGAATCGACGGGCCGTATGCCGCGAGATAATCGATATATTCGTTGCCATCGACGTCGTACATGTGTGATCCTTGTCCGCGGACCATGACCGTTGGCGTACCGCCACCGACTGATTTGTACGATCGCGATGGGCTGTTGACACCACCGAGAATAACCGCTTGTGCTCGTTCAAACCACAGTTTGGACTGTGTGCGATCGAGAACCATCTATCACCACTCCTTAAGCCTTTATTGTTCCACTGCCAAGCTCTGATGGTCAACTCCAGATGCCATTGCATGAGCCGTGCCACGTGTGGAGACGGTAAAACAAACGGGATCAGGAGGGAAAAGTTTTGCGTAGACCTGTTGCGACGGCGGCAAAGGAGCTTTCCTCTGTTTTGACATCCGGGGGCGACGTGCGATATGACCATCGGCTCTATCTCGCCGAAACGGCCATGGGGATGGCTGTTCAGCGCGGGCTTAAGGTCCCGGCTCAGGGTGTGCTTGACACACATATGCGCCATTCCGTATAATCACACTTCAGTATAGCAACCAACATATCGATTTGATGAGGAAGCAGAGTACAGGCGGTTTGGGCTGTTGCAGAGAGAGTGCGCCGTGGCTGCAAGCGACTCCAGCCTGCGTTTGGAAAGACAGCTTCTGAAAACGCGAGCTGCTGATAGGTGGCCGCGCGTCGTCGGCGCGTTATGCCGTTGAGGTGGAACGTCTCGTTCAAGCAGGGTGGCACCGCGGAAGCGCTCTTTCGTCCCTGCCGGTATCTACCGGCATCGACGAAAGAGCGTTTTTTGATCCCGCGGCCAATCCTCGCGGCACCCGCGGTAGCTTGGAAAAGGAGGATGACACATGGAGATTCAACGTCCTCGCGGCACGGTCGATCTCCTGCCGGGTGAAGTAGAAGTTTGGCAGGCGCTTGAAAGTACGGTGCGCGATGTGCTGGACAAGGCCAACTACGGCGAAATACGCACACCTATCTTTGAACACACAGAGTTGTTCGAACGCGGTGTTGGTGAAACCACAGACATCGTGTCGAAAGAGATGTACACGTTTCTCGATCGCGGCAATCGCAGTGTTACCTTGCGGCCGGAGGGCACGGCGGGTGCTGTGCGGGCGTTTGTCGAGAACAAGCTGTACGGCACCGGCGCATTGGCGAAATTGTATTATATCGGCCCGATGTTTCGCTATGAGAAACCGCAAAAGGGACGCCTTCGGCAGTTTCATCAATACGGCGCAGAAGTGTTGGGATCAGAACTGCCTGCCGTCGATGCTGAGGTCATCGCGCTCAGCCTTGCCGTTTTAGAGCGCCTTGGTCTGCAAAACCTGACCGTCGAACTCAACTCGGTCGGTTGCAGCGTGTGTCGACCCGTGCACAGGGCACAGATGATTGAACGGCTATTGCCGCATCGCGACGAATTGTGCCGCGATTGCCAAGTGCGATTGGAGAAGAACCCGCTGCGCTTGTTTGACTGCAAGAACGAGTCTTGCCAGGCAGTGTTGCGGGAAGCGAACGTCCCATACATCGTCGATGTCCTTTGCGACGAGTGCAAGGATCATTTTGAGCAGGTACAGGGCTATTTACGGGCCATGGATGTTCCGTTCGAGATTGCCAAAAATCTCGTTCGTGGGCTCGATTACTATACGCGCACGGCGTGGGAGATTACGACCCCGGGATTTTCCACCATCGCCGGCGGTGGTCGCTATAACGGCCTGGTCGAGGAATTAGGCGGGCCATCGACACCTGGCATCGGCTTTGCTGGCGGGATCGAACGCGCAATCGCCGTGTTGGCGTCGCAAAACGTGCAAATCGGCCGCACGGTGGGGCTTGATGCGTTTGTGGCAGTTGCCGACCGGGGTGCCGAACATACGGCGATGGCCGTGCTTAAGTCATTGCGCCGCTTGGGGCTGTGTGCGGACAGAGACTATCAAGGGCGCAGCCTGAAGTCGCAGTTGAAGTTGGCGGATCGGCTACAGGCGCGATTTGTCATCATGATAGGGGAAAGCGAGCTGGCCTCTGGCAAGGCGACGGTCAAGCAACTCGCCACAGGTGTACAGCGCGAAATTCCGTTTGCCGAGCTGGCGGATGCCATTGAACAAGGGGGAAGTGAGTGGTGATTGTGGAGCAACAGGTGATGCATCGTTTAACACGCAGTCATTGGGTGGCAGACACTCTGACGGCGCTGCCAGGGACATCTGTCGTGCTGGCCGGTTGGGTACAGCGCCGGCGCGATTTTGGGAGCGTGGTGTTCGTCGACCTGCGCGATCGCTCGGGTATCGTTCAGCTTGTGTTCGATCGCGGCCGTGGCACGCCGGAGCATGCGATGGAAGCGGCAGATAAATTGCGTAACGAGTTCGTGATCGCCATCGAGGGCACGATGGAAAAGCGGGATGCAGAGACCATCAATCCGAAGATTGCAACCGGTGAAATCGAAGTCGTGGTGCGCGACATCGTGATCGAAAACACGGCGAAAAACCCGCCATTTTATATCCAGGATGGCGTCGAAGTCGACGAAACGGTGCGGCTGCGCCACCGTTACTTGGACTTGCGGCGCCCCGAGATGCAGAGCATTCTGATGATGCGCCACCGCATCATTCGTGCGTTCCGCCAGTACTTGGACGATCACGGCTTTTTGGAAATCGAGACCCCAATTTTGACGAAAAGTACGCCTGAAGGCGCACGTGATTATCTGGTACCGAGTCGCCTGCAACCAGGTGAGTTCTACGCCTTGCCACAATCGCCACAGATCTTTAAGCAATTGCTGATGGTGTCCGGGTTTGAGCGGTACTATCAAATTGCACGCTGTTTCCGCGACGAAGATTTGCGGGCGGATCGGCAACCCGAGTTCACCCAGCTCGATATTGAAACGTCGTTCTTGCCACAGGCGGCTTTGCAAGACATGATGGAGGAGATGATTGCCAACGTCTTGCGCGATGTCGCTGGCGTCGAAGTGCCGCGGCCATTTCAGCGTCTCCCGTATGCCGAGGCGATGGACAAATACGGGTCCGATAAGCCGGACTTGCGTTTCGACATGGCTTTTGTCGATCTCGCCGACGTGCTTGCGGGCACCGATTTCCGCGTGTTTGCTGACGTTTTGGCAAAGGGTGGGGTTCTTAAGGCCTTGGTCGCGCCCGGCTGTGCGGGGTACAGCCGCAAGCAAACGGACGATCTCGTCGACTTTGTGAAGGGTTACGGACTCGGCGGTCTTGCCTACATCGCCGTTCTCGAAGATGGCAGTTTTCGCTCGTCCATCAGCAAGTTTTTCTCGGACGAGCAGTTCCAGGCCATCGCCGATTGTGCGAAGGCGAAGCCTGGCGATTTGATCGTGATTGGTGCCGGATCGCGCAAGCAAGTGCTACCAGCGCTTGGGGCACTGCGCAGCCATCTTGGCCAGACGCTCGGGCTTGCCGATCCAAACGCGTACAAGTTTTTATGGATCACCGATTTCCCCCTTCTGTCGTACGATGAAGAGGAGAAGCGCTGGGTCGCTGAACATCACCCTTTCACGATGCCGCGCGAGGAAGATATTCCGCTGTTAGGCACAGACCCCGGCAAGGTGAGGGCGCAGGCGTACGATATGGTCCTCAACGGCTTTGAGATCGGCGGCGGATCGATGCGCATTTATCGCCGGGAGATTCAAGAGCAGATGTTCGCGGCGCTTGGGTTCACGAAGGAGGAAGCGTACGACAAGTTTGGCTTCCTGTTAAACGCATTTGAATACGGCACGCCCCCGCACGGTGGCATTGCCTTTGGCTTGGATCGCATCATCATGCTGCTTGCAGGAGCCAAGTCGTTGCGCGATGTCATTGCATTTCCGAAGACGGCGAGCGGCACGGACTTGATGATGGACGCACCGGGCGAAGTGTCCGAAGAGCAGCTTAAAGTGTTGCATCTACGCGTCCGCCATCATGGGTAAGACGACGAGGTGGGCAGGGCGAATGGGCCCTGCTCCTTCTGTTTTTACGGAAGCGCGATTGCGGTGTATAATCGTATAAAGCTGAGTGGATGACTAGGAATTTACTTGTTTACGCCAGGAAAGAGGCGATGCAATGGATCTGTTCGCGATGGCGTCCGAGCGCGATCGCGCCGATGCCGCACCGCTTGCCTACCGCATGCGGCCAACTTCGCTGGATGAAGTGGTCGGCCACGCGCACATCGTGGGGGCGCAGGGGTTATTGCGGAGGATGATTGAGCAGGATAGGATGCAATCCATCATCTTGTTTGGCCCGCCAGGGACAGGCAAGACGACATTGGCACAGGTCATTGCCCACCAGACGAAGGCCAGCTTTGTGCAGTTGAATGCCGTGACGGCAGGTGTTGCGGACATTCGGAAAGCGGTGGATGCGGCAAAGGAGCAACAAGAGCTATACGCTCGACGCACGGTGTTGTTTCTCGATGAAATTCATCGATTCAATAAGAGCCAGCAAGACGCATTGTTGCCACACGTCGAAGCTGGTTTGTTGATTTTGGTCGGGGCGACGACGGAAAACCCATACTTCGAAGTCAACTCTGCTTTGGTTTCGCGATCGCACGTGTTTCACTTGGAACCGCTGACGGTAGAGGAAATTGGCGTTTTACTTGACCGGGCCTGTAGTGACGAAGAACGTGGGCTCGGCCGCATGCATGTGCAACTAACGTCTGACGCGCGCCGGGCAATCTGCCTGCAGGCAGGCGGCGATGCGCGCCGGGCCCTGAATTTACTCGAACTGGCGGCGTTCGCGGCGTCCATTGGCGAAGATGGACAGACGCAGATCGGTGTCGAACAGGTCGAGGCTGCCCTGCAGTCGGCTGGCGGTGTGCGCTACGATAAATCGGGCGACGAACATTACGATACGATTTCAGCGTTCATTAAGTCGGTTCGCGGATCCGATCCGGATGCCGCCGTCTTGTGGCTTGCAAAAATGTTGGCCGGCGGCGAGGATCCGGCGTTCATTGCCCGGCGGCTGATGATTTTGGCCGCGGAGGATATCGGCAATGCCGATCCGTATGCGTTGACGCTGGCGGTAAGTGGCTGGCAGGCTGCCATGGCCATCGGCATGCCCGAGGCGCGCATCATCTTGTCGCAGGTGACGACGTACTTGGCGACGGCACCCAAGTCTAATGCCGCGTACAAGGCCATCAATGAGGCTCTTGCCGACGTCAAAAACGGCTTGCCGCTCGTCGTGCCGCCACACTTGCGAGGAACGGGCTATAGTGGGGCGCAGAAGTTGGGGCATGGAGTGGGTTATCTCTATCCACATGACTACCCCGGCCACCACGTGGAGCAAGATTATTGGCCCGTTGGCGTCGAACCACGCACGTATTATCGAGAGGGGGACGGCCAATCGTGAAGATATCGACGAAAGGGCGATACGGCCTCATGCTGCTGGTCGATCTCGCCAAGCAGGCGACCGATGCGCCCATTTCGCTAAAATCGGTTGCTGAACGACAGAACTTATCCGAACATTACTTGGAACAACTCATTGCCCCATTGCGCAATGGGGGCTTTGTCCGCAGTATCCGCGGCGCTTACGGCGGCTACGTGCTCGCTCGCAATCCGCGCGACATCGTTGTTAAAGATATTATCTTTGCTCTAGAGGGTCCGATTACCATCGTCGACGAAGATATCGACGATGGACTCGATGTGCTCTGGACACGCCTGCGGGAAGCCATCCACGACGTGTTGAATTCCTTAACGCTACAAGATTTGGTCGATATGCGCGGGCAGTCAGAGCACGGATACATGTTCTACATCTGATTTGTTCCTGTCTGGCAAGGAGGAGAGCGCGTGATTTATCTCGACAATGCAGCGACGACTCCGCTTGCAGAAACCGTTCTGAAGGCGATGGAGCCATATCTCACCTCCGACTACGGCAACCCATCCAGTACCCATACGGCGGGCAGACAAGCTCGGCAAGCCGTCGAGCAGGCGCGGCGCACCATCGCTACATGGCTGGATTGCGATCCTCGCGATCTGATTTTTACGAGTGGCGGTACGGAAGCGGATAACGCCGCGCTTGTCGGCGCTTATTTGGGGCGGCAGCAAAGTCGCAAGCACATCGTTGCCAGCGCGATCGAACATCACGCCGTACTGCATACGTTGTCCTTTCTGGAATCCCTTGGCGCGGAGGTGACACTGGTTCCGGTGGATCGATACGGTTTGGTCGATCCCGCGGACGTCGTTCGTTGTCTGCGCCCTGATACCGCCTTGGTAAGTGTCATGGCCATCAACAACGAGCTTGGGACCATTGAGCCTGTTGAAGAGATGGCTCGCCTGGTCAAGCGGCATGATCCACAAATCATCGTGCACAGCGACATGGTCCAAGCGTTACCTGTACAACGCATTGGGCTCGTGCAAACAGACATCGACATGGCGACGTTTTCGGCGCACAAAATTCATGGCCCAAAGGGTATTGGCTTATTGTATGTGCGCAAGCATACGCCGTGGCAGCCGCTTTTGTATGGGGGGAACCAAGAGCAGAAGCGGCGTGGCGGGACGGAGAACGTCGCCGGTGCGATAGGTTTTGCGGCAGCTATCGATGTCTTGGCGCGTCACTTTGACGAGCACGTCGCGCACCTCGTGTCTCTACGCGATGTATTCTGGGCGTCTTTGGCCGATGTGCCTGGCGTGCATCGGTTGAGTCCGCCGGACGCTGCGCCATCGATTTTGAATGTCGCCTTCGACGGCGTGCGCAACGATGTCTTGTTGATGCGCCTGGATCTCGAGGGTGTTATGGCATCTGCCGGATCGGCCTGCACAGCGGGAAGTCTGGAGCCAAGTCACGTCATAGAGGCCTGTGGACTGGGACATGTGCGCGAAGCGGTGCGTTTTAGTTTTAGTTGGCAAAATACTATTGACGAAATCAAGCAGGCCGCTCGTGTCGTAAAGGAATGTGTCCAATTGATTCGTTCACGTTTCACAGTTTCGTGACATTTCGTAAGCCACTTCGGCTCTGTTAACCAGTTTCTGCATTGCAAACGTTCAACCATAGGCGTACCATTGACCAGGAATCTCGTTCGGTATATATTTCGCAAGCTGAAATTTGGTTTTGCAATTATCCATCTTGGGAAAGCTATTGATCAATTGCGGAATTATATCCAACGGGAACGATGGCGTAGCCGAGGTGCGCCTTCCATTTGCGAGAAGGGGGGACCTAGGAATGCGGTGTCCGAGTTGCACAAGCCGGGATATCGGTAAAATTGGTGCAAATCAGTACTATTGCTGGAGCTGCTTCGCGGAGTTCAACGTGTCTGGTGATGAAGTCCGCGTCTACGAGGTGGCCGAGGACGGTTCGTTGATCGTGGTCGAACATCCGTCCAACGCATTGGAATATGGAACCGGCGCCTGAGCCGATTGGGATAGGGAGATGCAAAAGGACGGCAATTGGCCGTCCTTTTGATTTATGGATGGCTGTGTGGCAAACCGTATAAGCCCATGGCGGACAATGCCAATCCCCCCAGGCAAGAAAGCGCCACATACGTGAGCGACAAAATCTCTTGACGAGCGCGAAAAAGGCTTACCGCTTCATAGGAAAAGGTTGAGAATGTCGTATAAGCCCCGCATAGCCCCACGCCCAAGACCAGCATCGGGACGTTGTGCAAGGTAGGAACAAGTTTGTGCAGGTGACTCGTCAGCCAACCAAGAAGCCACGATCCGCTCAGGTTGATGGCGAGAGTCGCCCAAGGGAATGGGGAGCTTGTCCGAGCGTTGATGGCACGCGAGATTTGGTAGCGCAGCAGTGCCCCCACGACGCCTCCGATTCCGACCCATAACATGGTCATGTACGTCACGTCGTGATCCTCCTAGCGAGCGCCGGCGCGAAACATGCCGTCCGCGATTCGAAATCCAGCATAGCTGAAGAGTAAACCGCCACCGACAGACAGCAATATGTAGAGAAGAGCAAGGTCAACTTGTCCGACCTGATAAAGTTTCCATGCGTCGACCGTAAACGTGGAAAACGTCGTGAACGCGCCGATGAGGCCCGTGCCAATGCCCAGCCGAATGTGTGGGTGAATAGGCAGTCGTTCACTGGTTATCGTGTTTAACCATCCGAGCACCAAGCAACCCGCCCAGTTGATGAGGAGTGTGGCGACGTTGAAACCGTGAGCCGTTCCGACCCACTCGCTGATCGCGTAACGCAATATGGCACCGACAAATCCTCCGGCGGCGACGGCCAAATATGGCAACGACCTCACCTTCCTGTGACAACTTGTCTTCAGTATACACAAGCCTCTTCGAATCTCGAAGCGAATTTATCATATAGCAAATGATGGAACGCAAAGTTGCATATACTGTGAAGAGCCTTGTCCACGGGTCTATGGGATATGGCCAAAATTCCCCCGGAGGTGCTCGGTGTTGCCGACAAGTCGCTATTTTCGAGTCGCCCTGTCGGTCGCGGCGACGCTTTTGTGCATCTACTTGTTTGGCCTATTGCGGGGATTTTTCATGGACATTTGGGCTGTCATCAGCACCGTCTTTTATCCCTTTCTCGCGGCTCTCATCATTAGCTACATCCTTCAGCCTGTGGTCGAGTTGCTACATCGCCGGCGCGTTCCGCGCAGCGCCGCTATTTTGTGCATTTACTTCACATTCGCCATCTTGGTGGTCGTCGGGGTACTCAACGCCGTGCCTGTGATTTCCCGGCAGATATCGCAACTTGTCAGCAGCTTCCCTGCGATCACGGCGCAAATCAGCCACTGGATGGATATGGTGAATAGCCGTAAGCAATATCTCCCCAACACCGTTCGCGTAGGTCTCGAAAATGCCTTGCAACAACTGGAACATCGGTTTGAGACGGCACCCACAGGGATCTTTTCGTTCATCAGCAGTACCATCAATGCCATTTTCATGGCGTTCATCGTTCCTTTTCTCGTGTTTTACATGTTGAAGGACGCTAAAGCGATTGGCCGAGCGATGGTGGGATTGGCGCCTGTTCGCTATAAACGCCGCGTTCGCATCATTCTGCACGGCATCGACGAGACCTTAGGCGGCTATATCCGCGGCCAGTTTCTTGTGATGTTGGCGATTGGCATTCTTGCTTTCATCGGTTACTTGATCATCGGCATGCCTTACGCGCTCTTACTCGCTCTGTTTTTGGCCATCGCTGACATCATTCCGTACCTTGGCCCCATTATTGGCATCGCGCCCGCGGTCATCATCGCGCTGACTGTGAGCCCTGCGCTTCTGATCAAGGTTGTCATCGTCAATATCGCGGTTCAGCAGTGCGAAGGTAACTTCATTTCGCCACAAATCATGGGCCGTACTTTAAAATTGCATCCCATGGCAATTGTCGCAGCGTTGCTGATCGGCGGTGAACTTGCTGGCGTGGTCGGACTCATCCTTGCGGTACCGACACTGGCCGTGCTCAAAGTCGTTTGGACCAGTTGGGCAAACGAGCGTCGATCGCGCGTCCCGAAGTGAATTGACAGCGGCTCGCGAGACCGATAGAATCAAAAATCGACAAAGCGATGCGGAAGCTGAGTACGTCGACATCCACTCGTTCAGAGAGGGCGGGCATCAGGTGGGAGCCGCCCCGGGTGGCCGGCCGAAGCTACTTCCAAGCGCATGCTGACAAACGCATGCCGGGTGTGCCCGTTACAGCGAAGAGGGACAAGCTTCTAGCTTGTAACCAGGGTGGTACCGCGGGTGAAAAACAGCTCCCGTCCCTGAGGGGACGGGGGCTTTTTGCGATCTTCTCGTTTTCTTTGACAAACGAGAGAGTTAAGGGAGGATACGTTCTCTATGAAATCGCTCACTGGACAAGAAATTCGCCGCGCATTCAAATCGTTTTTCGCAGCGCGCGGCCATCAGGTGTTGCCAAGTTTTAGTTTAGTCCCGCACGACGATCCAACGCTTTTATGGATCAACGCCGGCATGGCGCCGCTCAAACCGTATTTTGATGGTCGTGAAATCCCTGAAATTCCGCGAATTGTCGATGCGCAAAAATGCATTCGTACAAACGACATCGAAGAAGTTGGCCATACCGCTCGGCACCAGACCTTCTTTGAAATGCTGGGGAATTTTTCGTTTGGCGATTATTTCAAAAAAGAGGCCATCACCTGGGCATGGGAATTTCTCACGCAGGTGCTCGAGATGGAACCGGAGCGCATTTCGGTGACCATTCACGTCGAAGACGACGAGGCGTTTGAGATCTGGCACCGCCAGGTTGGATTGCCGGAAAACCGCATCTATCGCGGTACAGAGGACAACTTTTGGGAAATTGGTGAAGGCCCATGCGGCCCATGCTCGGAAATCTTTTATGATCGCGGAGAAGCGTTTGGTTGCGGTGCGGACGATTGTAAGCCCGGTTGTGACTGCGATCGCTTTCTGGAAATCTGGAATCTCGTGTTTACACAGTTCAACAAAGGTGCAGACGGGGAGTATACGCCCCTGCCAAAGCGGAATATCGACACAGGCTCCGGACTCGAGCGCCTTGCTTCCCTGTTACAGGGTGTTGCCAACAATTTCGAAACCGATTTGTTCCGGCCCATTATCGATCGCACGGGCGAGATCGCGGGTCGGCGCTACGGGGAGTCAGACGAGGACGATATTCACTTCAAAATCGTCGCAGATCATTTGCGCACGGTGACATTTGCCATCGGCGATGGCGTGCTTCCCGGCAACGAAGGCCGTAGTTACATCATTCGCCGCTTGCTGCGCCGCGCGGTGCGCAGCGGCCGTCGACTCGGCATCGAAAAGCCGTTTATGTACCAACTCGTCGCCGTCGTCGATCAGATCATGGGGGAAGATTACCCAGACATCCGCGAAAAGAGAAGCCTTATTGAGCGCGTCGTCCGCACCGAAGAAGAGAGGTTCCACGAGACGCTCAGCGGCGGCGAGGCTTTGCTGTCCGAATTGATGGCCGAGCTTGGGGCGAAGAGTGAGACGGTGATCAGCGGGACAGACGCCTTCCGACTGTACGACACGTATGGTTTCCCGATTGACTTGACCGTCGAGATCGCCAAAGAATCGGGTTTTACGGTCGATTGCGATGGCTTTGACGCGGAACTGGAGGCACAGCGGACGCGTGCGCGCCAGGCTCGGCAGGTGGCAGAAGGCATGCAGAGTCAGCGCGGTGCGCTTGAGACCATCGATCAGCCATCGAAATTTGTAGGTTATGAGGAATTGACCGTGGACGCGGAAATCGTCGCACTCGTACAAGACGGCGAGCGCGTCGATGGGGTCAGTGTTGGTAGCGAGGCGCAGGTCGTTCTCGACGTGACGCCATTTTACGCGGAGAGTGGCGGGCAAGTCGCCGATCGCGGCGAGATTGTCAGCGCGAGCGGGCGGGCGGAAGTCCTCGACGTGCGCAAAGCGCCTCATGGGCAGAATGTGATGACAATTCGCATCATCGACGGGTCCTTACACCAAGGCGACTCCGTGCGCGCCCATGTCGATGCAGACTTGCGCCGTGACACGGTCAAAAATCACACGGCTACACACCTCTTGCACAGGGCATTGCGCGAAATCCTTGGCACGCACGTCGCACAAGCGGGATCGCTCGTCGAACCAGAGCGGCTGCGCTTTGACTTTTCACACTTTGGACCGCTTACGGACGAGGAGTTGGCGAAGGTCGAGGCTCATGTCAACGATGCGATTTGGCGAGATCACCATGTGGTGATTCGCGAAATGGACATCGACGATGCCAAGTCGCTCGGTGCGATGGCCCTGTTCGGCGAGAAATACGGCAAACGGGTGCGCGTCGTGCAAGCTGGCGAGAGCATCGAGTTGTGTGGCGGTTGCCACGTCGAGCGGACTGGATTGATTGGCCAGTTCCTCATCGTCTCGGAGACCGGCATCGGCAGTGGAACGCGACGCATCGAAGCCGTGACAGGGCGCCACGCCTATAGCGTGGCACGGGAGCGCGAGGCACAGTTGCGTCAGGTCGCACAGTTGATCAAAGCGACCCCGGCGACGGTGGTCGATCGCGTTGGGCGCGTGATCGAGGAGACGCGTGCACTAGAGCGCGAGTTGGAGTCCGCCAAGGCTCGGCTCAACCACGGCCGTGTCGCCGATCTTGCTAAGCGGGAAGAGAACATCTCCGGCATTCCGGTAATTCGCGCGGCTTTAAGGGATGTCGACATGGAAGGGTTGCGCCAACTGGTTGACGAGCTGCGCGTCGGGCGCGAGACATACATGGTCGTCCTCGGTTCCGTGCACAATGAGAAAGTTCAATTTGTGGCTTCGGTTTCCAAGGATCTGCAGGAAAAAGGATTCCATGCAGGCCAAATCGTCAAGCAGGTCGCGGCTATTGCCGGCGGCGGTGGCGGTGGACGCCCCGATCTGGCACAAGCTGGCGCACGCGATCCGGAGAAACTGGGTGCCGCGATCGAAAAAGTTGCGGAAATTGTGGAGGCCGTCGCAGGAGATCGGGCGGTCTGAGCCGAACTAAGGGACGAAGCTATTCTTGCGTCGGCTGACGCTCGAGCGAGGTGCGGGCTTTGACCAACCAGGATTTTGACAGCACGATGCGGTTTGAGACGAAATCGGAAAACGCCGAGGCGCGTCACGCTTTTCAGGTGGCGTATCGCGCCTTGAAGGAAAAAGGCTACAATCCGATTTACCAGATTGCCGGCTACCTGATTTCCGGAGATCCCGCATATATCACAAGCCACCTAGATGCACGCAACACGATTCGGCGGATCGAACGAGACGATTTAATTGAAGAGCTGGTGCGGGCCTATGCCGCACTTCATGGCGATGCGGACTTTGGCCGTTGACTATGGTGAACGGCGCGTCGGGATAGCCCTGTCGGATCCGACAGGGCTTATCGCGTCGGCGCTGACCGTCATTCAGCGTGAGACGGACGAACAGGTTGTCGATGTCATCGCGGGGCTGGTCGTGGAGCATGGCGTGGAACGGATCATCGTGGGCAATCCCATCACGATGAAAGGGGAAGTCGGCGAGAAGGCGCAGAAAGCCGCTTTATTCGCGCAGCAATTGCGCGAACGAGTGAGTATCCCGGTAGAACTTTTTGATGAGCGGTTAACGACCGTCAGCGCGGAGCGGGCGCTGCTGGAAGGAGATGTGCGGCGAAAGCGTCGGCGCAGCATCATTGATGCAGTAGCAGCGACGATTTTGTTACAAAACTACCTGGACGCACATCGCTGAGGGCATCTGGTTCTGGCTTGGACGGAAGGTGAAACAATGGCAAAGAAGGCGCGTCAGAGCTGGTTGGACAAGCGGTTGCGTCGAATCGCTCTGGCGCTCGTGATTTTCGTTGTATCTGTCGTCTGTGTGGTCGTTGGTTGGTACCGAACGAGTCTTGCTCCGGTATCGTCGCGCACGTCGCTTACAAAGGTCGTCGTGCACACAGGCGAAAGCGTCGGTGCCGTGGCCAAAGATTTAGCAGCACGGGGTTTGGTGCGCAGTGCAACGGCGTTCTCACTATATGGACGTTTACACGGCGCGCTTGTCATCCAGGCAGGAACATACGCGCTGTCTCCGAACATGGGGATTCCGCATATTTTCGCGAAGCTGTCAGGTGGCGATGTCATTTCGGAAGCCGTGAACGTCACCATCCCAGAAGGCTACGATATCGCTGACATCGCAGCCACACTGCAGAGAGACGGCGTCTGCACAGCGCAATCGTTTTTGCGCGCCGTGCAAGCCAGCGATTATACGCAACCGTTTCTGCAACAGCTCGCTGGGCGCAAGCAAATCCGTTACCGACTTGAGGGTTACTTGTTTCCAGATACGTACCAGTTTTTGCGCGGTGAGAATCCGCAGGACATCGTCAACGAAATGTTAAACGACTTCGCGACACGCGTGCTTACACCAGCCAACCTCAAGTTGATGCGAGCAGAGGGACTGTCTTTGAATCAGGTGGTCACGGAAGCGTCGCTCATTGAAAACGAGGCCGAGGTTGAGCAGGAGCGGCCGCTTATCGCGAGCGTGATCGACAATCGTTTGCGGTTGCACATGCGATTACAAATCGATGCGACCGTTGACTATGCCATAGGGCATCATATTGCAGTCGTGACCGATGCGGATATTATGGACGCAAAAAACGCGTACAACACATACTTGGTGTCGGGCTTGCCACCCGGTCCGATTTGCAGTCCAGGCCTGGCGAGCATCGAGGCGGTGTTGCATCCGGCGCACACGCAGTATCTGTATTATGTTGCGAAGGGCGACGGCAGTGGAGAACACTACTTTGCCAAGACTTATGCACAGCAGTTGCACAATGAAATGTTGCGCGAGCAGAATTTACAGCACGCGCACAGCTAACGTTTCCCGAGAAATGATCACATAACGGACGCTCCTACTGGATATGGTAAAGTCAACCGGTGAAGGATCTTTTTGCACCCTTCACGCGTGAGGCGATGTTATGCAGCGGTGGAGCGATACACCGGCGTCCCAACGCCGGCTTTTGTTTATTCACGGGGTGTGGCTCGCAGCTATTCTGGCCCTTTCGCTGAAATTGGTCGCGGTGATGGCGTGTTTGCGGCTGGGCCGTGGTATGGAGTCAAATCTCCACGGGGAGCGCTGGCGAATCGACATGGAGCATTTTCGCACGCAAATGGTCGCGGATGGTCGTGGCGTGATTCGATTTCGCGATGGCACGCCATGGTTGCCAGCGAACTGGCCTGTAGGGAAGCGTGGTGTAGCCTTAGCTCCGGAATTGGTGGGGCGTGTCGGAAAGTCAGACGTTTGGCCGAACCCGCAGTTGGCCGTGCCCGAGGAAGGACGTGGTGGGCTTGAACAAGCTTTGGACGCCGTCCTGCGATCGCGCCGACCGGCGATGGTCGGTCACTTGGATATGGCGGACGGTCGGCCTAATCCGTTATCTGGATATGCCGGAGGTTATGGTTTACTGCCAAGGCGCGGCGCCGATGTCGTGACAACTCTCGACGCCCGCATGCAGATGCAGGCGGAGAAAATCCTACGCGATCGCGGTGTACGCCACGCCAGTATAGTCGAAATCGACTTGCACCACCGGGACGCTTTGGTCGTAGCTTCGGCGGCGCACGGCGTCCAAAGCGACGCTTTGACGGCCATCGCGCCGGGATCAGTGTTCAAACTGGTGGTGGCAGCGGCGGCCCTCGACACGCATGTCGCGCGGGCGAAGGAGAGATTTTCTTGCGATGGCGTGGCTCACCTACCACACGTCGCGATGCACTGTTGGCGCGTGCACGGTGTCGTTTCGCTGGTAGACGCCATCGCCCAGTCATGCGATGTGACGTTTGCCGAACTGGGGGTTCGTCTCGGCCACACCGCGATCGAAAAAGCCGCCAGTCGGTTCGGGCTGTTGAATACAGGTCTGGAGGTTCTATCCGGATCGCAAGGGATCGTTCCTGAGGCGGCGCACGGCATCGTCTTCCGCCGCAGCGGAGATGATCCTGGGCTTTTGGCGAATACGGCAATTGGTCAAGAGGATGTGCGCATGACGCCGCTTGCGGGTGCGCTTTTGGCGGCAACGGTGGCCTCTGGCGGCGAGTACAGGCCTGCGCGGCTCGTGCTCGGCTGGCGCGCTGGTCAGCGTTGGGTGTCTATGGCCGCACCGCCTGCCAAACGCGCTTGTGATCGCTATGCGGCTGGCGTGATCGGACAGGCGATGTGGCGAGCTGTGCACGATCCGCATGGGACGTTATATGCCTTGCACACGTTTGCAATCGCGGCAAAGAGTGGCACCGCCGAACTGGGAAGCGGCCGCGTCAACGCTTGGATAGTCGGCTATCGCATGACAGGAGGTCATCCGTCGTCTGCTTTCGCGATTACAGTACATGACGAGCCGAGCGCGAAAGCGCACCGGGACGTTCTGGCAATCGCCAAGGCATGGTTGGCATCACCAGCTTCTGTTATGATGAATGCATGAAACGACAGTTCGGAATTACGCGTGTATGGGAGACAACCCAATCGGAGAAGTCGCGGCGATTTGCAGGCCGCGACATCGGGTTTTGGATGAGGCGGCTCGTGGGCGCAATTGTCATGCTGATTGTCTACTTGCCGCTTGCGCACGGTTCGTTTGTCTTGCGCACCTTATACGATGTTCTGATTTTCGGACAATGCGCCATGATCCTCGGGCTTGTCGACGAGCGCAGTCGACGCTGGGCCCCATGGGTGACGGGTGGTGCGTTGGCGCTCGTCGCGGCCTTGGTGATATTGGGAGACCAGCCGTTACACCACGCGACGGACGCCTTATGGCCGCTGTTAGGTTGGCTTGCCTCGACGATGGACGTGATCGATCCGCTGTTGACCATTTTGTATGCCTTGGTGAGCTTACTCGTCGTGCTGACGAGCGGCATGTCGCCTATCCCTGCGGCAGTCGAGGGGTTCGGCCTTGTCGTGCTTTTCTTTGGAGTGCGCGCTGGGGCACTGCGACGCCGCGAGCACGAGCATCTTGTTCACGCGTACGCCATGTTGGCCAGGGAGACGGAAGCGGCGGTGCGTCTCGAGGCAGATGCTGAGCGTTTGCGGTTGGCGCGGGATATGCACGATGGGATTGAGCGGCAATTGACATCGCTGATCGTCCAATTGGAGGCGATCCGCACGGCCTCCCACACAGGCCGGCAAGACGACGCGGCCAGGCTGTGTGACGAGGCAGTTGCAGAGGCACGCCACGTTCTTACGGACCTCAGGCGTACAGTCACGGTCATGGGCGATTCCATGGAACATGGTATCGATTGCGGGTTGCTGCGCAATGTGGTGGAGCGTTTCGAGCGTAAGTTCCAGATTCCGTGCACATGCGACATGTCCATTGCCATCGACGAATTACCGACACGTATCACGGCGACACTCTACCGCATCTTGCAAGAATTGCTGACCAACGCAGCCAAACATGCAGAAGCCGGCAGCATTGACGTGCGTTTGTACCGCGAAAACAGCAGCGTGGTGCTTGAGGTGACCGATGATGGCGTGTTCAGGGATGTGGCAACCCTGAAGGAGGAGGCTGGGATGCGCTCCGTGCGGGAACGATGTCTGTCGCACGGTGGCAGCTTGACGTTGGCGGTGGCGGGCGATCACGGCATGCGCGCGACGGCGATTTTACCATGGGTAGCGAAAGAGGCGAGATGATGACGATTCCATAGCGGTATCTCGTCGAATCGTAGCAGAAATTCTGTCCAGCTCGCATACAGTTAGCAGCGTCACACCCGACAACGGTCGACCGGAGGTGGGCGTTCTGTCTGGTATTTTGACGCTGCTGGCACTTGTGCTCAAGGATGTTTCAGTCTTTGTTTCATATGTAAAGAATGGCGCCTTTCCTCAACCTCTGTCTGCTGAGGAGGAGCGGGAAGCCATCGCCCGCCATACACAGGGCGACACATCTGCTCGCAACTTGCTTATCGAACACAACTTACGTCTGGTCGCACATTTGGCCAAAAAATATGAAACGTCAGGCGAAGATCAGGAGGACCTTATATCCATTGGCACCATTGGGCTCATCAAGGCCGTAGAAAGTTACAGTGCCGACAAAGGCACGAAGCTGGCGACCTATGCCGCACGGTGCATTGAGAATGAGATTCTGATGTATCTGCGGAGCACAAAAAAGCATCGCCGGGACGCATTGCTATCGGATCCCATTGGCACCGACAAGGACGGCAATGAGATGACCTTAGCCGACTTACTGGGTTCCGACCCTGACGAAGTTGTCGATACAGTGGATTTGTCATGGGAGAAGCAAAAGATGTACGAGTGTCTGCCGATGCTGCCTGCGCGAGAGCGCGAGGTCTTGTGCAAGCGTTTTGGCCTTCCTGACGGAGAAGAGCGCACGCAACGTGAAATCGCAAAGGAATTGGGGATCTCGCGCAGCTACGTATCGCGCATTGAACATCGCGCCTTGGGTAAATTGTATGAGAATATGCGAAGTGGCAAGGCCTCGCAATCCGATTCACCTGTGTAAATGAGGACGTTTGCAGCCAAGCTGTCTGTACGGGCTTCTGAAGCCCAAGTGGACGGTTTGGCTGTTTTGCAAACTATGCTTTTTCTGGCGGCTATGCTATCATGTCTTACCGTCATATGTGAACGGCCTTAGAATTGGGTGAGAATTGTGGGAGTTTTGTCTCGGCTCATGCCGGACGAGTATGTGCGTTCCATTTACGAAATCGACTTAGAAGACCTTTGGCGCCGGGGAAAGCGACTGATCCTGACCGATCTCGACAACACCTTGGTGCCCTGGAACCATCCGCAGGTGCCTGAGAAACTTGCGGATTGGCTGAAAATGGCGCACGCCAAAGGATTTCATGTCTGCATCGTCTCCAACAACGGCGAGGCACGGGTCGACGCTTTTGCCAGAGCTTCTGGATTGCCTGCCGTTGCTGGCGCTCGCAAGCCGAAGTCGACAGGGTTTCGCATGGCTTTGGAGCGATTCCAACTCCCACCGGAAGCTGCCGTGATGGTCGGAGATCAGTTGTTTACGGATATTCAAGGAGCCAATCGGCTTGGCATGTACAGTATTTTGGTCCTGCCACTGGATCCTAAAGAGTGGTGGGGTACGAAAGCGGTGCGCATGATGGAGCGCGTCGCCTTGATGATGTTGCGCAGTCGTGGACTCAAGCGCCCACATGTCGTGCGCGTTGGGAGGTCGGAAGATGGTCGCTGAGATTGTTTGTCTCGGGTGTGGTGCGCCCTTGCAAAGCACGGACGAGGACAAGCCCGGTTTCGTTCCTGAAAGCGCCGTTGGCAAACCGGATGTCTTGTGCAGGCGATGTTTTCGCATACGCCACTATGGAGAATTTCTGCCCGTGACTGTCGATGAATCGACGTATCAGGCGCAAGTCGCGCAGATCTTCGAGCGACCAGGCCTCGTCCTCTATGTGGTTGACGTGTTCGATCTCGCTGGCAGTCTCGTACCGAATCTGGCTCGCTTTGTTCTCAACAGCGAAGTTGTGGTTGTCGTCAACAAAGTCGACCTGCTGCCGGAACGTGTACAGTACACGCGCCTGGCCGATTGGATTCGCGGGCAGGTGGAACGCACGCGCGTGCCGGTGAGTGATGTTTTGTTTGTCAGCGCCGAAAAGCAGCTTGGGATCGAACAAGTGCTTGGTCTTGTCGAGTGGGAAACGGAACGACCCGTTTACGTGGTTGGGATGGCAAATACGGGTAAGTCGACACTGCTTAATGCCATTGCTGGCAGGCTCAGCGACAAAAAGGCTCCGTATACGGTGTCCCGTCGACCGGGGACGACATTGGCTCTGTCCCGGCTCGAAATCGCTGGTCGTCACGGGAGGATTGAGCTATACGACACGCCGGGTCTGGTTCACGAAGCGCGCGTCATTGAACGCCTGTGTGTCGATTGCCTGCGGATCGTCGTCCCGCAAAGTCGCTTGCGTCCCCGCGTGTATCAGCTCAATCCAGAGCAGACGCTGTTTTTGGGCGGGATTGTTCGGTTGGATTTTGAACGGGGAGACAGACAACCGATTGTCCTGTATGTCGCAAACGACTTACCGGTTCACCGCACGAAGCTGTCTCGCGCGGATGAGATTTGGGAGCGGCATCAGGACGATATCCTACAAGTTCCATGTGCCGTATGTCGCCCAGACTTTGCGAATCGCCGTAGCATTCGCCTACAGCGCGTCCGCCGTGGCGAACCGTCTGCGCGTGGAAGCCTCGCCATCTCGGGGCGTGGCAGCGATATTGTGATCCCGGGACTCGGCTGGATTGCACTGTCTGGACGGCCGTTTGACGGCGTGTTGAGCGTGCCGTCATGGCTTCGGCCGAGTTTGCGTCCGCGTTTGGTAGGCGACCTGTCGCGGCGCATGGAGGCAGACGCGCAAAGGGGAGAGGAACGATGAAGCTGTTCGGGGTCCTTGGCAACCCGGTTGCCCATTCCTTGTCGCCCGCGATGATGAACGCAGCCTTTACAGCCGAGGGTATTTCGGCGGTCTATGTGCCATTCCGCGTCGAGCCGGAAGACTTAAGTGATGCGCTGCGCGGCCTGAAAGCTCTTGGTGCCGTCGGCGTGAACGTGACCATTCCGCATAAACTCGGGGCTTTTGCTTGGGTGTCAGAGCGCACAGAAGAAGCGGAACTGGTTCAAGCTGTGAATGTCGTCCGATTCACATCCACAGGCGCCGTCGGGCATAACACGGACGTCAGTGGTTGGTGGCGGTCCGTCGAACACGCGATGCCGCAAGAGCCGTTGCGCGTCGTTGTCCTCGGCGCTGGCGGCAGTGTCCAGGCCATTCTTGCGGCACTCTCCATCCATCGCCCTGGGATAGACGTTGGGATCGCCGCGCGGCGCGCGGAGGCAGTTTTGCTGTTGGACAAGCAATTTGGCGATCGGCTGCATCTGCGTCATGTTGCGTGGGCGGATCGACATCAGGCGGTTGCTGATGCCAATGCGGTAATTCAATGTACGCCACTAGGCATGTGGCCGAATGCCGATATGTCCCCAATCGACGATCCTACGGTATTTAGCCCTGGTCAACTTGTGCAAGACATTGTGTATCGGCCACTTGAGACGACGTTTTTGAGGATGGCGAAGGAAGCGGGAGCGACGGTGGTCGACGGCGCTTCGATGTTGATTTGGCAAGGCGTCGATGCGTATGAGTGGTGGCTTTCGCAAAAGGCGCCGGCGCAGGTGATGGCGGATGCGGTGTATAGCGCGCTCAACAAGGAGCGAGGGGCACAATGAACCGCGAAAATGGGGTGTGGTATACTGAAAGCGACTTACATCGTTCGCAATCGGAGCCACTGCCCGCGACGTCAGCCAAAAAGGTGTTGCTGTTTGGTGGCACTTTTGATCCGCCGCATGTAGGTCATTTGACGATGGCGCAGCTTGCTTATGAGCAAACGGGGGTTGATGAGGTCTGGTTTCTGCCCGCCCCCAGTCCACCGCACAAAGCGGACATTGCGGATGACACGTTTACTTGGCGGGTCGCCATGGTTTCGGCCTTGCTGCATGATCGACCGCATTTGCGAACGATGCCGCTCGAGGCGAGGCTGCCGCGCCCGTCGTACACGATTGATACCGTCAAGGCATGTAAGCAATGGTACCCAGGCGTCGACTTTATGTTTTTGCTGGGCGCCGACAGTCTAGCACACCTGCCGACATGGAGTGGTGCAACCGCGCTATGTAGCCTGGTTCCGTTTGTTGTGGCGGCGCGTGAAGGGTATCCAATTGCGCAGACCATGGCAAAGGTGCGCGAGGAGTTGCCAAATTTGCAGGTCGGCGTGATCGAAATGCCGTTACTGGACGTCTCGTCAACGTGGTTGCGCCAGCGTTTGGATCGCGGGCAAGATACGTGTGAGCTTGTTCCAGAGCGCGTGCTTGACGTCTGGTGGCAAGGACCGAATGGAGTGGCGAAGGATGTCGGAGATCAAGCTTGATCGTTTGCTTCAGGATTTGCGAAGACAACTGTCTGACGTTCGTTTTCGCCACGTCGAAGGCGTTGTGCAAACGGCACGGGATTTGGCCAATCGCTTCGGGGTTTGCGCAAGCAAAGCGGAAGTAGCTGCCTGGTTGCACGATTTTGCGCGCGAATGGTCGAGGGATCGGTTGTTGCGGTATGTGAAAGAACATGCAATTTCGCTCCCGGACGAGTGGCTTACGGTACCTTTGTTGTTACACGGACCGGTCGCTGCGCATATTGGAAAACAAATGTATCAAATTGAAGATGAAGAGATACTCGATGCAGTGCGCTATCACACCACGGGCAGGCCCAACATGACGGATCTGGATCTGGTGCTGTTTGTTGCGGATGCCATCGAACCGAATCGCTCGTATCCAGGCGTCGAGGCCGTGCGGGCGGCACTGACAGACGGGCTGGCAAACGCAGCGCGGGCCAGTCTCGACAACACGATTACCTACTTGATTGCCACCGGCCGCCCGCTTGGATTACTCGCAGTGGCGGCACGCAACTCGCTTCTTGAGCGAGGAGTGTAACACGATGGCCAATGCTTGAGGAGGCATGTGCATGCAGCAGACAATCGAGCAAGTCGCCCGTCGCGCGGCGACGGCGGCACAGGACAAAAAGGCGACCGACGTTCTCGTGATGAACGTGCAAACCTTGACACCGATGGCCGACTACTTCGTCATTTGCTCGGCGTCGTCGCGGCCTCAGGTAGAAGCCGTAACACGCGCCATCCGCGATGATTTAGGCGAACTTGGCGTCACATGTAAAGGGGTCGAGGGTCTCGAGGAAGCGCGCTGGGTCCTGCTCGATTTTGGCGATGTGGTCGTGCATGTATTCAGGCCGGAAGAGCGCGAATTTTATCACATTGAACGGCTTTGGGGCGACGCGGAAGTGCTGCCGCTCGAAACGTCGAATGGTTGATCGCTGTGTTGTATGATGCGTTTGCAGACGTCTATGATGCGCTCATGGCCGATGCGCCTTACGCAGAGTGGCGGGCGTTTTTAGAAGAACGCTATCGCCTTGACAGCCTGGATATCGCGGATATCGGTTGCGGAACCGGTGTTTTGACGGTTGAATTGGGACGCCAAGCCCGCTTGTGCATTGGCGTTGATCAATCCGAAGCGATGTTGAGCATCGCACAGGAGCGGGCGATGGCCGCAGGAGCGCGCATTGTCTGGTTGACGCAGGACATGCGTGAGTTGCGGCTTCCTCGCCCGGTCGATCTCGCTATCGCCACGTGTGATGTATTGAACTATTTAACGTGTGAAGATGACTTGCGCCAAGCGTTTCGTGCGATTGCAAATACACTGCGCAACGGCGGCGTATTTGCGTTCGATGTCATCGGCCCTGCTCGGTTGGACATGTTGCAACATGGGTATTGGCACCAGGTTGATGACGACGTCGCTTTGCTCCACGAGACCGACGTGCAAGGGGATTGGATACGACACGAAGTTGTGGCGTTTGCCCGCGTGCATGAGGTCGCTGGTGAGCCGTTGTATCGCCGTATTGAAGAACGGCATCGCCAACGTTATTATCCACTCCCACAGGTGCAAGAGGCTTTGGCAGCGGCTGGATTACAGTTGATTGAAGCCACAGGGGATTTCGGCAGACAATCGGTAGAGACTGCTGATAGACTCGTGTGTCGGGCGGTGCGTCCATAGGCGCGCCGTCTTTTTAGGACTTTTCGCCGCCCGCCTGAAACGCGAGAAATGCGGCAAGCGCATCTGGGTTTTCCTGAAAAAACACCACGAGTGCTTGCAGGGATTCAAGCGTCTTGGGACTAACGTGATGTTCAATGCCTTCAACGTCTTTCTGCAATGTTTCTTCTGCGACGCCGAGCATACGCAAAAATTCCGCCAACATAGCATGCCGCTCCTTCATGAGCCGGCCCATCTTGTGCCCACGAGCGGTAAGCACAATCCCCCTGTATTTTTCATAGCTGACATACTTATTCTCATCTAATTTTTGGAGCATTTTTGTGACGGAGCTGGGCTGTACAGCAAGGGAGTTCGCAATGTCGGACACGCGTGCGTACCCTTTTTCGAGGATCAGTTCATAGATTTTTTCCAAGTAATCTTCCATACTGGGTGTAAGCAAACAGGATACCTCCAATGCGGTCACCCATGATTCTACACGACATATCGAAACTCCGGCAAATGGTTTCCTACGATAGCATATTCGCCTTCAGTCGACCCGTTCTTCAAAGTTTAAACGAATCTAGTGTTCAGGCAACAGGCGATACCAGCCTCCGCCGCGAATGATGAAGCAACAGTTCGAAAGACGATTCGCACGGAGGGATGGGTATGCAAGATCGCCATCTCTGGCTCGTGGAGCCGGAGCCGGAACACGACCGTGAAGCGCCTGGCGAAGGCAGGATGTTGCAAGTTGGTTTGCGCCCGCTTAACAGGTGGTGGCGCGTTGTTGGCGTGCTGATGGTCGCGCTGTGCGCTGCGGGTCTAGGTATCTTCTTTGGTCACAGCGCGAATCCGAAGGGATCGGTGAACCTCGGTACGAAAGCGCTTGGGACGTCTTTACAAGCCCGTGTCAGCACAAATAACGCGACAACTGCCAATGACGGAGAGGCGCTCGGTACGATTGAGGTCGATGTGCATGGTGACGTACGTCGTCCTGGCGTTGTTCAGGTGCTGTCGACCGCGCGTGTCGGAGACGCCATCCGGGCGGCAGGTGGCTTTCTTCACGCTGCGGACGCAGCCACTGTCAACCAAGCGGCTTTGCTCTGGGATGGCGAAGAAATCGATGTCTTGGCAAGTGCACCCGCTGGCGGAATCGGCGACGGCACGGCCCCCTCCCAGATACCGGGGGCTGCTCGAGGATTCGCCTCGCCAACGTCGATGCGTATCGATGTTAATACGGCCGATGCAGCGACTCTAGAAACACTGCCCGGCGTCGGCCCGAAGCGGGCCGCAGAAATCATTGCTTACCGGACGGCGCATGGCCCATTTGCCAATTTGCAGAGCCTTGGGCAAGTGCGCGGGATCGGTCCAAAAACCTTGGCCAAGTGGCAGAGCTTGCTCAGCTTTGGCGTTGGATCGCCAGCCGGCGGGGCGTGAGTAGCCCTTGAGACGCTCGGTCGTTGCATGCAGTTGTGCATGGCTATGGATTGTGGCGGAATGGTTGTCATATCGTTGTGTGAACTGCGTGCAGGCCATATGGGTGGCATGCTGCTCCGCTGGTATCGGTGCGGTGTTGGGGCTGCTGTTCCGGTGGCGACACAAAAGCTACGGACTGAAGCTGGTGTTGGTCATTGTCGTGCTGGCCATCGGCGCATGCAGCTATGGACTCATATATGCTCGCCTCTGCCCTGGCCGTCCAGCGGTCGAGCCGGGTGTCTACACAACGCTGACAGGCGTGATCGAAAGTGTGACGCAAAAGCAAAGAAATACGGAGTTATGGTTAGAGGTAACGAGTGAAGGGGAACTGAGGCAGCCCTGTCGTTTTCGCGTACTGGCACTTGTTCCGGTTTCTACGGTTTGGCAAACCGGCCAGTTGGTACGGGTAAACGGCATCTATGTATTGTCGGTTTCGAAAAACCAAAGTGTGCTCGATATGCTTGCACCACTTTGGTTGTTTCGCGGAAAAGCCTATCCCATGACAACGGGGCATGCTTGGTTCACGGATACGGGTGCCGCGGCATTGGCGGCCATGCAAAAGACGGTATCGACGAACCGGGTGGCGAGTGCAACGTTGGCCGAATCCATCGTGATCGGAAGGTCCGCACCCATTGCCAATACGACGCAATCGGCGTTTTTGGCGGCGGGTGTGGCGCACCTGCTCGCTGCGAGTGGCGCCAATGTCACCTTCGCATTGCGCCTCGCCCTTATGCCATGGCAGTTTGCGGCGCGAGCAGCCGGCCGCTGGCGGAAAACGGCGCGATGTGTATATGCGCTTGCCGTGATTTGGGTCTTCGCCGCGCTGTGCGGGGGCACACTTTCCATCCTTCGTGCCGCCTTTGCCGCCTCGTATCGGATCCTGGCAACAAGCCTGGGCAGATCGGTCGGTGGTGGGGTTACCTTGACGGCATCCTGTCTGTTGTTCGCTATCGCCTTACCCGCCGACTTCACGCAGCCGAGTACGTTGTTGTCGATGTTTGCGACATTCGCCGTGTGTGAAGCGACAGATTTGGTTGAGGCGTCGCACGTACGAGCTCAAGCACCGAACCCATCGCCTTCGTGGCTCTCCTTTCCCAAAATAGTAAATACATTGTGGCGCACCATGTTCCATTCCGTTACCACGAGTCTTGTCGTGGATGCATATCTGTTACCCGTCGTTTGGTGGATGTTTGGCCAGTGGACACCGTACAGTGCCATTGCGACCGTGCTTTTAGAACCTATGGCTGCTTGGTTGCTGCCTCTGACCGTCATTTGGGCGGCTCTATCCCTATGCGCGTCCCTATTGGCACAGAATATGATCTTGTTCGATCTCGCGCATGCATGTGGTATCCTCGACACAAATTTGGTGTCCATTGTTATGGCTATTGTACAGACAATCGCCCATTGGCCATGGAGCCTCGTCCAAATGCCCCCGTTGCCTCTGCCTGCCGCTTTGCTCTGCGTGATCGCGATGGCATGCTGCAGACGCCTGCACTTACCGTACATAGCGAATCGCAGATTGCGTATACAGAGTCGTGTAAATCGACAAACGATATGATATGATTTTGCGTTGGAAGATGTTCGGTCTTGTCGCCGTGCCGGATCGGACAATCGGGCAACAGAATTCAAGGACACTGGAACTGGAGAGGACGAGCATGAGCAAAATCGTAATTGTCGGCGCAGGCTATGCAGGAATGATGGCCGCCGCTCATCTGGATCGGGAAGGCATCCCGTTTACCATCGTCAACAACCACGACTATCACTACCTGACCATCCTCCTGCACGAGGCTGCTGGCGGTCGTGATGACGGTGAAAAGTATGCCATCCCCATCAAAGAAGTGCTGCGCAAAGACACCTCGGAATTGGTTGTTGCAGAAGTGACGGGTATCGACAAGGCGAATCGAGTCGTGAAGACGTCAACGGGAGATATTTCGTACGACTACCTCATTTACAGTCTGGGGTGGGTGTCGGAGTACTTCGGCATTAAAGGCCTGAAAGAGTACAGCTTGAGTATCACCAACCTCGATTCGGCCATCGAGATTCGCAAGCATATCGATAATCAGTTCCAGCTCTATACGCAGGACGGCGACGAACGTCATCTGCGCATCGCCCTTGGCGGCGCCGGTTTGACGGGCATCGAGCTCATGGGCGAATTGCTTGACTATCTACCGAAGCTCTGCAAGTCGCTGAACATACCTTGGGAAAAGGTTGACCTGCAGTGCATCGAAGCGATGCCTACCATTTTGCCGATGGTGGCCGAACACCTGCGTCCATTCGTCGTCGAGACGTATACCAAAAAAGGCGGTAAATTGCGCACGGGTACCAAGATCAATGAAGTGACAGAGGGCGTCATTCATCTCGATGGCGGCGAAACGGTTGAAGCAGGTACGATTATTTGGACGGGTGGTGTCCGTGCGAATCCGTTGTTGTCCGAGTCTGGCTTCACGGTTGATCGCCGCGGTCGCGCGAAAGTCAACGAATTTATGCAGTCCGTCGATGACGAAGTCATTTTCATCGCTGGTGACAGTGCATGGGCCGAGGATGCAAATGGCCGTCCATATCCGCCAACAGCACAAAATGCTGAGCAGATGGGTGCACTGGCTGCGAAAAACATTATGTTGCGCGAGCGCCGTCGACCCATGGAGCCGTTCCATCCGCGCGATTGGGGCACGCTCTGTTCGTTGGGAGCTGAAGTGGGCGTCGGCAGTTTCATGGGCGTACCCATCAAGGGCGTCATGGGTGCACTTGCGAAGGAAGGCAGCAAAGCGAAGTACCTTTGGGAACTTGGCGGCATGCGCCTCGCGGGTAATCGCAGCAAGTATGTGATGAAACTCTAATCGCTGTAACTCAGCTTTTCATTTGTAGGTTCGATTTCAATATGCGCCTTCCTGGGTCAGGTTGTATACTGGTGCCGGGGAGGCGTTTTGCTTTTGGATGTTTTTCAAGCGATAGATGAGTTGGAGGCAAACCGCTTAGCTTCCGTCTACGTGCTATACGGTAGCGAGATTGGCCTTGTGGACCTGTTTTGCGATCGCGCTACGCGTATCGGTGGGTTCACGAGCATTTCCAGATTTGACTACGAAGAGGATGGTTTTGAACAGGCGCGATTAGAACTGGATACCTTGTCATTTTTTGCCGAAAAGGCTTTGGTGCATGTGCGCAATTGTGTTGCACTGACCAGTCAAGGTAAATCTGGATCTGATGCAGATGCGCTCGAAGCGTACTTTGAAAACCCCGCACCTGGACGCGTACTGGTGCTCTCAACGGTCGCAGATAAGCTCGACGAACGTAAACGCATAACAAAGGCAGCAAAGCGACATGTCGTGGTGCAATGTACGACACCAAAAGAGCCGGAGGCTTTGCGCCATCTCAAGCGCTTTGCAAAAGAACGCGGTGTGGATATCACGGAAGAAGCGATACAGGAACTTTGGCGGCGCGTGGGCAGCATGACGCATTGCCTGAACGAGCTGGAGAAGTTGTCCGTATACGCTTTGGACAGGCGCATTGAACGCGCGGATGTCGAACAGCTTGTGGCGAGAAGTGTGGAGGACAGTGTCTTTGACTGGATTGATTGCGTTGCCCAAGGGCAAATTGCTACTGCACTGACGAATCTGCAGGGACTGGCCCGGCAAGGCTATGATCCGCTGGCGCTGATGGCGCTTTTGGCGAGGCAGATTCGCATGATGGGGCTTGCGAAATCCCACGGCGACGGTCGGGAGACGTTGGATCAACTTGCGAAACGGGCAAGTGTGCATCCGTTTGCGATGCGGGTGGCGGCCAAACAAGCGCAGCGTTTTGCACTGCGGGATTTGGAAATGTTGACGCGGCGGATCGCTGACAGCGAATACGATGTTAAGCGCGGGCGGAGAGACCCACAGCAGGCCTTGGAAACCATCCTCATGGAGGCTGCTTTGGCGGCGAGTACAAGAAGTTCACCCCGGGTACAGTAACGCAAAGGGGGTGCGTGTATGGAACAGAACAGGAACGACGGCCCTGCGGTTCGTACGATTGGAAAGGATGGGCAACTACATGTCGTACCGTACACGGTGCCGGAAAAACCTTCGGCCGCAAAACTGGTCGCCGACAAATTGCACGTTCCTTACCAGGAGGGTGGCGACAATGGCGCGCTGACCGCGGAACAGGCGGGGGCGGTTGGCGGGCATTTGGGCGGCCCGATGGTTGCGAAGCTGGTGGCATTGGCTCGCCAGGAACTGGCCAATGGGCATGTGGAAAGGCTTCTACAAACACAAAAAGCGACTCCACCGAGTCGCTGATTGCCGGCCATGAGGCCTTATTTTGTTTGATCAGCCGTTGTTGGCCAAAGCGTTCAGACGCTTGGTCAAGCGCGACTTTTTACGCGCAGCGGCGTTTTTGTGCAATATGCCTTTGGTAACCGCCTTGTCCAAAGCGCGAATGGCAGCACGCAAAGTCTCCTGCGCCTGTTCGACGTCTTGCGTCGCATAGGCCGATTCAAACTTGCGGATGCTCGTGCGTAGAGCGGACTTCAAGGATGTATTGCGAAGCGTTTGGCGCTTAGCAACCAAAACCCGTTTTTTCGCGGATTTGATGTTCGGCATCGATGGTTCACCTCCAGTGCACAGAGCCGTCATCATGCAGACGACAGAGAGTGTAACACAGACTGGTCATTGTCGCAACAGATGGGAGGTAAGTCGATGGAGCAGCGGATCGGATGTAAGCGCTGGCGGCGAGTGCCGCTTAAAGAATGCCACATGTCGGTTACGCACAGAAGTCCGCGCACCGACCTGGCGATGGAAGCGCACGAACTCGCTTCGCGGCAAGGAACTGTTCATGGCGTCGAGGAATCGCGCGAAGAACACGAGGGCATAGTCGTCACGCGCGTGCGTGTACGGACGCAAGCGGCACAGCGGCGCCTTGGCAAGCGCAAGGGAACATACATCACGCTCGATGTCCCAGGCTTGCGTCACCGCGATCTCGATTTACAGGAGCGAGTGACCAGGGTATTGGCGGACGAACTCAAGCATCTGCTTGACCTCCCTCCGTCAAGTACCATTTTGGTGATTGGGTTGGGCAACGAGCATGTGACGGCCGATGCCCTGGGTCCGATGGTGGTCAACAAGCTATTTGTGACGCGCCACCTGTTCGAATACATGCCTCATGTGCTAGGCGACGGCAAGGGCTATCGTTCCATCGCGGCCGTTTCACCGGGCGTCCTTGGCTTAACAGGAATTGAGACGAGTGAAATCGTGCGCGGCATCGTCGAGCGCGTGCGGCCTGACGCCGTGATTGCGGTTGACGCTTTGGCATCGCGCTCCCTCTCTCGCGTGAACGCGACGATTCAGCTGTCTGACGCAGGCATTCAGCCTGGTGCCGGCGTGGGCAACAACCGTCGCGCACTTGACAAGGAATCGCTTGGCGTCCCCGTGATTGCCATTGGCGTGCCTACGGTCGTCGAGGCGGCGACCATTGCCGGCGACGCCATAGAGCTCGTGCTCAACCAACTGCGCGAACAAGTGCCAGGCAATGCAGCGACGGCGCTGTTTGATCAATTATCGTCAATGGAGAAGTGGCATTTGGTGAAAGAAGTGCTTGAACCTATAGAAAATAATTTGGTCGTCACACCTAAAGAAGTGGATGATTTTATGGACAATGTGGCCTATATCGTCGCCAAGGGCTTGAACGTTGCGCTTCATCCTGCGATGACATTTGAAGATGCGGATCTCGTCACGCATTAAAACGTTAGGCCGCCCGTTTGACCCGGGCGGCCATGGTCGTTGGCTTTTAGACGGTTAGGTGGACTGCATCATGCCGCTTTTTGCGAGAATGCTTTGTACATATTGCTGAGTCTCTGGATACGGTGGAATACCACCATATGCCTTCACGGCGTTTGGCCCTGCGTTATAGGCGGCGAGCGCCAGCGGTACGCTGCCCCCAAATTCCTGCATCAGTTGCGCGAGATAGCGGGTGCCTCCATCGATGTTCTGCGCAGGGTCATAAGGATTTTGGACGCCGAGCGCGGCGGCCGTCGTCGGCATCAACTGCATGAGCCCGATGGCACCGGCATCCGAGACGGCATTTGCGTTGCCGCCGGATTCCTGTGCGATCACGGCCCGTACAAGCGACGCAGGCACATCATAGCGATTGGCGGCCTGTTCGACGAGCGATGCGAGATTGTCGTTGGAGCCTGTGGCCGTGGTCGGCAGAACGTTGGAGCCTTGAGCCAGTTGATCCGGCAAGGTCGTGTCCAAATTGCCGATGAGCGCCCCGGCGTAGTTTGGCAGCGCCGCCAACAGGCCACTGCTGTCTATCGGGAAGCTTGTATCATCAGCCCCGACGATGGTATCCCCGTTTCCACTGGCATCTACATCGGGCATGTCTTCTTCGCCAGACATGAGCGCCCACTCGGCCTCAAGCAACAGCGCGAACGCCTGTGCAGCGCTGGTGACCTGCGCCGTATTGTTGTTCGTCTGCGCGTAGGTCCCGTTAAGTGGTGCGAGCGCACTGCTCTGCGAAATCGTATTGTCCATCTGAAAATTCCCTCACTGGTGTCGCAGGTTGGTCGCCCAACCCTAATCTTGAAGTCTCTCTTCGACCAATTCGTTCTTGCGGTGTGGTTTCCTGCTCGCAAACCTACCGCTCTACTGATTTTTTGTGGATGGTGATAATTCTTTTCGTTTGGGCATAGGCTGGAGATAGAAGCGAGAACGAAAGGAAGCATGCGCAGATGAACTTTTCATGGCAGCACGCGCAAAGAAAGCTAAAGCAAATTGCCGCAGTCGTCATTTTTGTATCCATCTTGCTCGGTGCGAGCGGAACCGTATTTACCATTGTTTCGACAGTTATGTCCCATCTCGGTACAAGCACGGTGTCCGTCGCACCTGTCACGCAGGTTCCTGCGACGACGAGTAGCGCTTTTGCACCTGAAGGCGTGACGACATATCAGCCGCCTGTGTTAGAATACAACAATTTCCCAAGTGATAGTAATCCTGTGACGACGGGATCGAGCACGACTTCACCCGATCCGCAAGACGCCTCGAACAGCGCCTTGGCGGCGGCCATGGATACCGGTGGCGTATACGTCGGCGAGCGGATTACACATGTCTTTGGCTCGATGCTCAAAGGTGTGCTCAATACGTTGTTCCTAAATACAAACTGAGCTAGGTGTGGAGGACGTCATGGAGTCGATGCGTGAAAAGCGCCTTCGGGGTGCTCTTGAGCTCGAGCTGTTATCGGTCGGATGGATTATGACTGAATCGATTCTTTCAGCGATTGCGGCCTATCGCGTAGGGAGCCTATCGCTATCTGCATTCAGCGTCGATAGTGCGGTGGAACTGGTGAGTGGCATGTTGCTGGTTGCGCGCCTGTTTATCGAAATCCAGTCGGGTGTGCCGATGAACGCCAAGCACCCCGTCGAGCGCTGGACGAGCGGCTTTATTGCCGCATGTCTGTTTGTGCTCGCCGGTTATATTGCGGTGAAGTCAGGACAGGCCCTGCGCCTGCGCGAAGGCCCCGAACTGTCGATCCTAGGATTGGCCGTTGCAGCCGCAAGCAGCGTCATAACGCCTTGGCTGGCCGTGCAAAAATTGCGATATGGGCGCGAGATCGGAAGTCCATCGCTGATTGGGGATGCGATGTGTTCGTTTACATGTGCCTACATGTCGTGGACGCTGCTCGTCGGCTTAGCATTAAACGACGTGTTCCATTGGTGGTGGGTGGACGCTTTGGCGGCGACAGGCATTCTTTACTTCGTGCTACACGAGGGCTTTGAGGCTTTCGCGTCGTTCACCTCGGGAGAGGGACATACACACACGCACCACAACCACTGATCCCAATGTGGCGGGCACCTCACGCGAGTGCTATAATCTAGGGCAAGCCGCGCATTAGGCGCGGTTTATTTGTGTCGAAAACGGAACGTGCGCCTGTTTACGCAGACCACGCTTTTTGCAAATGGGATAGATTTTAAGGCAGCTCTGGCGGCTTCATGGTTCCGTCAGAGAGGAGGATGAACGGTGTCTACGGCGGATCGGCAATCGCGCATTCGCAACTTTTCAATCATCGCACACATTGATCACGGCAAGTCGACGCTGGCGGATCGGATCCTGCAGCTAACTGGGGCAGTCAGCGAGCGGGAGATGCAGGACCAGTTACTTGATCAGATGGATCTTGAGCGCGAACGCGGCATCACCATCAAGTTGCAGGCGGTGCGACTGGCGTATCGCGCGAAGGACGGCAATGAATACGAATTAAATTTAATTGACACGCCAGGACACGTCGATTTCACGTACGAGGTTTCAAGATCGCTTGCCGCGTGTGAAGGTGCGCTGCTTGTGGTCGATGCGGCGCAAGGAATTGAGGCGCAGACCTTGGCAAACGTCTACCTGGCTTTGGATAACGATCTCGAAATTCTTCCGGTCATCAATAAGATTGACCTGCCCAGTGCTGAACCGGAGCGCGTGCGCACAGAAATTGAAGATGTGATTGGCCTGGATGCGAGCGAGGCGGTTTTGGCTTCCGCCAAAGCGGGCATCGGCATCGAGGACATTCTCGAGCAGGTCGTGGCCAAAATTCCGGCACCTCAAGGCGATCCGCATGCGCCTTTGCAGGCCCTTATCTTCGATTCGCACTACGACGCGTATCGCGGCGTGATTGTTTATCTGCGCGTCTTTAACGGCACCGTGAAGAAAGGTATGCGCGTGCGCATGATGGCGACGGGCAAAGAATTCGAAGTAGATGAGGTCGGTGTCTTTCGGCCGCGCATGACGCCTGTGGACGAACTTTCAGCCGGCGATGTCGGGTATTTGGCGGCGAGTATCAAGAATGTGCGCGATACACGCGTCGGCGATACGGTTACGGATGCCGAACATCCGACTCCAGAGCCGTTGCCTGGGTATCGCAAGACGAACCCGATGGTGTTTTGTGGACTGTACCCGGTCGATTCCGCTGATTATCAGGATCTGCGCGAGGCGTTGGAAAAGCTCGAACTGAACGACGCGGCACTGAGTTATGAGCCGGAGACGTCCAGCGCCTTGGGATTCGGCTTTCGCTGTGGCTTTCTCGGCATGTTGCACATGGAAATCGTACAAGAGCGGCTCGAACGCGAGTACGGGCTGACCTTGATCACGACAGCGCCCAGCGTCGTCTATCACGTGTATCGGACGGATGGCACCATGCAGACGGTCGACAATCCAAGCGAAATGCCGAATCCGGATCGGATCGAGCGGATTGAGGAACCGTACGTTCGGGCATCGATTTTTGTGCCAAAGGACTATGTCGGTAGCGTCATGGAGCTCTGCCAAGAAAAACGCGGACAATTCCACGACATGCAATACCTCGACGAGACGCGGACGACGATTGTGTACGATCTGCCGCTTTCGGAAATTGTTTACGACTTCTTTGATCGGCTCAAATCTTCAACCAAAGGCTACGCGTCGTTCGACTACGAGTTGGTCGGCTATCGCGAGTCCAAGCTTGTGAAGATGGACATCTTGCTTAATGGTGAAGTGGTCGATGCCCTGTCCTTTATCGTGCATCGCGACAAGGCGTACGACCGTGGGCGGGTGTTGTGCGAAAAACTGAAGGAACTCATCCCGCGCCAGATGTTCGAAGTGCCCATTCAGGCGGCCATCGGAAATCGCGTGATCGCCCGCGAGACGATTCGCGCTATGCGCAAAAACGTCTTGGCCAAATGCTATGGCGGCGACATTTCGCGTAAGCGCAAGCTACTGGAAAAGCAGAAAGAGGGCAAAAAGAGAATGAAACAGGTCGGCAGTGTCGAGGTGCCGCAGGAAGCGTTTATGGCCGTCTTAAAAATGGAGTGATCGACATGGCCGATTGGTTTGATCGGGAGGCAGGAGCTTGGCCTAGGTCTTTGTACGTGCACATTCCGTTTTGCAAGAGCCGATGTTTTTACTGCGATTTCAATACGTATGTGGCGCCGGAACGCGTGATGGAAGACTATGTCGACGGCCTCGCACGGGAGTGGGAGATGATTGCGCAGGAAGGTGTACCTCCTTTGCGAACCGTATTTTTTGGCGGCGGTACGCCCACGCTCTTGGCGGACCCGTTGCTGGCGCGCATGCTGCAATCGCTGCATGCGCATTTTTCGTTGGACGAGGAAGCGGAAGTGACCTTCGAGGCCAACCCAGACTCCATTACGCCAGAGAAGTTGCGCGTGTTGCGCGAATATGGGGTCAATCGCATCTCCTTTGGTGCTCAGACATTTCGCGATCACCTGCTCATGGCCATCGGTCGCGCGCACGATAGCGACGCCATTTCTGCCGCCGTCGATGCAGCGTTTGAAGCGGGCTTTCGCCATATCAACATCGATTTGATGTTCGGCTTGCCAGAACAGACCATCGAAGACGTCGAAGACAGTCTCTTGCGCGTATTGGCTTTGCCTATCGATCACGTTTCCGCTTACTGGCTCAAAGTGGAGCCCGGCACGCCGTTTGCCAAGTGGCAGGAGCTTGGCCAACTTCCGCTGCCCGGCGAGGACGAGGAGGCGGACATGTATGATCTCGTCCGCGACACCCTCACACAAAATGGTTTTTGCCACTATGAGATTAGCAACTTCGCGAAGCCGGGGGCAGAAGCACGCCACAACCTCGTATACTGGCGCAACCAGCCTTATCTTGCGGCGGGGGCAGGGGCACATGGCTATGTTGGCGGCGTCCGCCACGAAAATTTGCGCAAAATCCGCGATTATCTTGACGCGATCGCGCTGGGGCGGCGTCCTTACGCCGAGGAGACAGCCATCTCAATCGCTGAACGCATGGAAGATCAGGTCATGCTCGGACTTCGCTTGGCCGAAGGCGTGTCAGCCCCCCGCTTTCAGGGGCGCTTCGGCTTGTCTATCGAAGAGGCTTTCGGGGATGTGTGGCGCGGGCTGCTCGCGCAGGGTCTGGTGGTTGAAGTGGAAGGTGGGTATCGTATTCCCGCTGGTTATTGGCCCGTTGCCAATGCCATCTTCGCGAAGTGCATCGGCGCCGTTACAGTCGATTGACAATGGGCGCTGGCGTTGCTATTGTCAAGGAGAGTAGTTTAGCACTCGCGGAGTTGGAGTGCTAACAAGGAGGCGAGAATGATGTTGACGCCCCGCCAACAGTTGATTTTGTCTGCAGTGATCGAGGACTATGTGCGGATGGCCGAACCTGTCGGCTCGCGGGCGCTCGCCAAACACGAAGAAATTCAGTTCAGCCCAGCGACGATTCGAAATGAAATGGCGGATTTGGAGGAGATGGGTTACCTGACGCAGCCTCACACTTCGTCGGGGCGTATTCCGTCTCAGAAAGGCTATCGGTTCTACGTCGATAACCTGTTGCGGCAGGGTCACGTCGACCGCAGCGCTGGCGCCTTCCTGAAAGATTTTTTCACGAAGCGGATCGACGAAGTGGAGCAGGTTGTGCGCGAAGTATCGACGATGCTATCTTCGCTGACCAGGCAGACGTCGATTGTCCTTGGACCCAATATGTATACCGAAAAGGTGCGTAAGATTGAGCTGATTCCCATCGGCTCCGGGCGGGCAGTCGCCATTCTCGTGACCGATACAGGTCATGTGGAAAACGCACACGTCCATTTTTCGGAGGATATTCGCGTCGATGACGTAGAGGCTATCGTCAACGTTTTGAACGATAAACTGGTCGGTGTGCCCATTTCGAAGTTGCGCAGCAACCTATACGCGGAGTTGGCTGAAGAACTGTCGCGGACGGTTGAGCGTTTCGAAGATGCGTTGGCGGTGTTGAGCGAAGTCTGTCAGGTGACGGACCGCGAAGAGACGGTGTACATCGGCGGCGCGGCGAACGTCCTTAGCCAACCAGAATTTCACGACGTCGAAAAGGCGCAGTCCATTCTCAGCCTATTGGAACAAGGCGGTACCGTTACGTCTTGGTTCCCGAAGGACGAACGCGGACTCACGGTGCGTATCGGCGCGGAAAACAGCGTTGGCGCATTGCAAGACTGCACCGTTATGACGACGACCTACAGTTTGTACGGGCATCCCGTGGGCCATATTGGTGTGTTGGGGCCCACGCGTATGGACTACAACCGCATCATGCAAATCCTTCAATATACGTCGGCGGCGTTGACCGAGTTTTTGACGCGCTGGAGCACAGGCAATTGATGCTACATCGGCGCGATACTCGAAGAAAGGATGTTCCAGGTGACGGAAGACTCGACGAAGCAATCAGATGCAGAGCCGATGGTGGACGACGCCCAAGCGACTGTAAACGAAGAGCAACAGGCGGACTTCGCCGCGGCTGAACACGATGTTGACGCTGCGGAACTCGCTCGCGAGGATATTTCCTTTGACGAGGACGGTGTACCCGAGACCGCGCGCGACCCGAGGGATGCGCAGATTGAGGAACTGACCCAGCAATTGTTGCGTACGCGCGCGGACTTTGACAATTTTCGTCGGCGTACGCGCCAGGAGCGCGAAGAATTGACCCAGTTTGCGACGAAAAAACTGCTTGGCGACTTGCTGCCGGTTATCGATAATTTTGATCGCGCGATGGCGGCCCTCGACCAGGTGGACGAGCCGCAACTGAAAACGGGTATTGAAATGGTCCACCGGCAGTTGCAACAATTGCTCGGGCAATATGGCGTTGAAGCGATGGCGGCGGAAGGCGCCACGTTTGATCCCGCTTTGCACGAGGCGGTTATGCAGGAGTCGGCGGAAGGTACAGAGCCGGGCGTCGTATTGCAGGTCTTACAAAAGGGCTATACGATTCACGGCAAAGTGCTGCGACCGGCGATGGTCAAGGTCAGCGTCTAAGCTTACTTGACCTTTTGAAACAACGTCTGTGTGACACGATGGAGGAGGATAACCGATGGCAAAAGTCATTGGCATCGACCTGGGTACAACAAACTCTTGTGTAGCGGTGATGGAAGGCGGCGAACCGGTCGTCATTCCGAATGCAGAAGGCAACCGTACGACGCCGTCAGTCGTCGCTTTTAGCCGCGATGGCGAGCGGCTGGTCGGTGACGTTGCAAAGCGCCAAGCGATCACGAATCCGGATCGAACCATTATTTCGATCAAGCGCCACATGGGTACGAGTCATAAAGTGCAGATCGATGACAAATCGTACACGCCGCCGGAAATTTCGGCGATGATCTTGCAAAAGTTGAAGGCGGATGCGGAGGCGTATCTCGGTGAGACGGTCAGCCAGGCCGTGATCACCGTTCCGGCGTACTTCAGCGACAGCCAGCGCCAAGCGACGAAGGATGCAGGCCGCATTGCCGGACTGGAAGTGCTGCGCATCGTCAACGAGCCGACAGCTGCGGCGCTTGCCTACGGCGTCGACAAGGAAGACGATCAGACGATTCTCGTCTTCGACCTCGGCGGTGGGACGTTTGACGTCTCCATTTTGGAACTGGGCGATGGTGTGTTCGAAGTCAAGGCGACCAGCGGCAACAACCATCTGGGTGGCGATGACTTCGACAACCGGATTATGCAATATCTGATTGACACATTCCGCAAGGATACTGGGATTGATCTCAGCCACGACAAAATGGCGATGCAGCGTCTCAAGGATGCGGCAGAAAAAGCGAAGAAGGAATTGTCGTCGACCTTGACGACCACTATCTCATTGCCGTTTATCTCGGCTGACGCAACGGGGCCGAAACACCTCGAAGTCAATCTGACGCGTGCGAAGTTCGAAGAGCTCTCGGCAGATTTGATCGAAGCGACCCTCGGGCCCACTCGCCAAGCGCTGTCCGACGCTGGACTGACGGCGAACGACATCGACAAGGTCATTTTGGTCGGCGGATCGACCCGCATTCCAGCCGTACAAGAGGCTATCAAAAAGTTAATTGGCAAGGAACCGTCGAAAGGCGTCAACCCGGACGAGGTTGTCGCAGTGGGTGCTGCGATTCAGGCAGGCGTCTTGACGGGCGAAGTCAAAGACATCGTCTTGCTCGACGTCACGCCGCTGTCCCTCGGCATTGAGACGATGGGTGGCGTGTTCACGCGCTTGATTGATCGCAATACGACGATCCCGACGTCGAAGAGCCAGATTTTCTCGACGGCTGCAGACAACCAAACGTCCGTGGAAATTCACGTATTGCAAGGCGAGCGCGAAATGGCTGCGGATAACAAGACATTGGGTCGCTTTACGCTCAGCGACATTCCACCAGCACCGCGCGGCGTGCCGCAGATCGAAGTCACGTTCGACATCGACGCCAACGGTATCGTCAACGTTTCGGCAAAAGACTTAGGCACAGGCAAGTCGCAGCGGATTACCATCACCGCGTCCAGTGGCCTGTCCAAGGAAGAAGTCGACCGCATGATGAAAGAAGCGCAAATGCATGCGGAAGAAGATAAAAAGCGCCGTGAGCAGGTCGAGATTCGCAACCAAGCGGACCAATTGCTCTACCAAACGGACAAGGCGTTGAAAGACCTTGGCGACAAGGCGGATGCGGCTCTTAAGGGCGAGGCGGAGGAAAAGCAGAAGGAGTTGCGCGCGGCGCTTGAGGGGACGGACGCAGAGGCCATCAAGCAGAAATCGCAAGCGCTGACCGACGTTTTGCACAAGCTCTCGACTAAGCTTTACGAACAGGCTGCACAGTCGGCGCAAAGTGGGGAAACGACGGGAACACACGCCGACGCGGGGGCCCAGAACGCATCTGACAACGTCGTCGACGCCGACTTCACAGAAGTCGATAAAGACCAGAAGTGAATCGATCACACAGCTTGACGGTGTGCGGCTATCGTTGATATATGTGTCTGATGGCAGGGTGACGACGCCCTGCCGTCGTTGTAAGATGAACAAAGGAACTCTGCTTTGGAGGGATACCGGTGAGCAAGCGAGATTATTATGAAGTTCTCGGTGTCAGCCGGTCCGCCACGCAAGATGAAATCAAAAAGGCGTATCGAAAGCTGGCGCGGCAATACCACCCAGATGTCAATAAGGACGATCCAAACGCCCAGCAAAAGTTTGCGGAGATCGCGGAAGCGTACGACGTCCTCTCTGATTCCGCGAAGCGCGCTCGCTATGATCAATTCGGCCATCAAGATCCCACGCAGGGCTTTGGCGGCGGCGCGGGTGGGCCGGGTGCAGGCTTTGGCGATTTCGACTTCGGCGGGTTTGGGGACATTTTCGATATGTTTTTCGGCGGCGCGGGCGGACGGCCACGCGGGCCGCAGCGCGGACAGGACCTCGAATACGACTTGGAAATCGAGTTTGAGGAGGCCGCGTTTGGCGCGGAGAAAGAGATTCAAATTCCCCGTACAGAGACGTGTTCGACCTGTGGCGGCAGCGGAGCACGCCCAGGCACGCATCCCAAGACGTGCTCGGTCTGCCACGGCACGGGCGAACAACAGACGGTTACGAACACGCCGTTTGGTCGGATGGTGAATCGCAGGGTGTGTCAGGCCTGTCACGGCCGCGGCCAGATGATTGACGATCCATGTCCAGATTGTCGCGGGCAAGGCCGGCGGCGCGTGCGCCGTACGGTTCAGGTCAAGGTGCCACCCGGGGTAGACAATGGTACGCGTCTGCGAATGCCGGGTGCCGGTGAGTCGAGCCCCAATGGCGGGCAACCCGGCGACTTGTTTATCGTGATGCACGTGCGTCCGCACGAACTGTTTGAACGCGAAGGCACCAATATCTATCTCGACGTTCCTCTGTCGTTTGTGCAGGCCGCGCTCGGCGACGAGATCGACGTGCCGACGCTCGACGGCTCTGTCAAACTGCGGATTCCCGAGGGTACACAGTCTGGGACCTCGTTCCGATTGCGCGGCAAAGGGATTCCCAAGCTGGGTTCACCGGTCGCGCGTGGCGATCAACACGTTCGCGTGCAAGTCATGACGCCCACGAATTTGACCGAGCGGCAAAAGGACTTGTTCCGTGAGTTGGGCAAAGAGCTCGGCGTGCAAACGCATGAACAAGCGAGATCATTTATGGAACGGATGAAAGACGCGTTTCTCGGAAACGCGTGAGGAGGCGTGGCATGCACTGGTGGCATGTGCAGTTTCGGGTGGCGCACGAGGCTTCTGACGCGATTGCGGCGTTGCTACAGGAGTTTCCGGACGTTCAGGGAGTTCAACTGGAGGGTATCGGCGAATTCGAGCAGCCCCATCCCGAGTACGGCGAGTGGTTTGACGAGATGATTGTACCGACGCCCGACGTCGCGGTTGCGGTCTATTTCCCCGAGGAATACGATCCGGCCTCGCTGCGCGACCGCATTCAGGGCGTCATCGACCGCGTTGCCGCCGCAGGCGTGCACGTGGGCGACGGGCCCATCGACATTCGGATCGACGCAATCGACGACAGCGTCTGGCTTAACGCGTGGAAAGAGCATTACGCGCCCATTCCGGTGGGCGATTCGCTCGTCATTGTGCCGATCTGGCATGTCGATCAATTGACAGGCGATCTCGCTCGCCGCGAGCGGATCGTCATTGAGCCGGGTATGGCCTTTGGCACGGGTGCCCACCAGACCACACAAATGTGCGCTGCCGCATTGGCGGAGATCGTCACCCCAGAGGCGAGGGTACTCGATGTCGGCACCGGGACAGGCGTGCTCGCCATCGCCGCGGCGCGGCTTGGCGCACAACGTGTCACGGCCATCGACATCGATCCGGTGGCAGTGCGGGCGGCGCACGAAAACGTCGCCCGGAACGAATTGGCGGATCGCATCCAAGTGGCGGAAGGCAACTTGCTCGCGGGCTTTGCGGAGGGTGTGCAGTTTGATATCGCGATCGCGAACATTCTGCGCGACATCGTGATTTTACTCGTGCCACAGGTCGCTTCACGTATGCCGGCCGGCGGGCGCTTTTTGACGTCTGGCTATATCGACACACAGGCGCCGGCGGTCGAAGCAGCCCTGCAAAGGTCTGGCTTTACCGTCGAAAAGCGATATCAGCGCGACGATTGGGTGGCGCTCTTGGCGGTGAAGTTGTAATGTTGCCGCGCGCATTTGTCGAGGGAATCGGTGAGCCGGGGCGGACGGTTGCCATCGGCGGCGAAGACGGCCGCCATTTCGCCCGCGTTTTGCGCGTGCGTCCCGGGGAGCAGCTGGTCATTGCCTTGGACGACGGGCCATGGCTTGGGGAAATCGTCGCCGTGGAGCAGTCGGCTGTCGCCGTTTGCTTGCGCGAACGCTATCCTACTTCCGAGCCTGCCGCAGGTTTCGTCGTCGTGCAAGGCATGGCCAAGGGAGACAAGATGGAGTCGATCCTCCAGAAGTGCACGGAGATCGGCGCCATCTCTTTTGTTGTTTACCAGGCAGAGCGTTCAGTTGCCCGCATTGAGGGCAAGGTGGAGGCGAAGTTGGAGCGCTGGCGCAAGATCGTTCGCGAGGCGGCGATGCAAGCACAGCGCGATCGCGTACCTGACGTGGTGTACGCCAAGACGTTGCCCGATCTCGCTCGCTTGCTCGAAAGCAAGGGAGTGACGCATTCCCTTGTGCTCGACGAGTCGGAGCGCACCCGAGGTTTTCGCTCTGCGTTGCAGGAGGCGCCGGGTGCTTTTGTGCGGGCGATTCTGATTGGGCCGGAGGGCGGTTGGGCCGACGCCGAAAGGGACGCGTTGCACAGTCTGCCGGGGGCCTGTGCGGTGACGCTTGGGCCGCGCATTTTGCGCACAGAAACGGCGGGGATGGCCGCACTTGCAGCAGCCTTGATGCATTTTGGCGACATGGGAGGTTGATAAGGTGCCAACGGTCGCGTTTCATACGCTCGGATGCAAAGTGAACTTTTACGATACGGAAGGCATTTGGCAGGTTTTTAAGCACCGCGGCTACGAGCAGGTGCCTTTTGAGGAAAAGGCGGATGTGTACGTCGTCAACACGTGCACAGTGACGCACACCGGCGACAAAAAAAGCCGCCAGATGATTCGCCGTGCGGTCCGTACGAATCCCGATGCTGTGGTCGTCGTCACGGGTTGCTACGCGCAGGTGGCACCCGATGAAGTGGCTCGCATCGCCGGCGTCGACTTGGTCATTGGCAACGACCAGAAGTCCAAGATTGTCGATCACGTCGAGCGCGTGCAAAAAGAACAGCATCCCTACCAAAGCGTCGGCAATATCATGAAGGCGGACGCATTTGAGGAATTGGACGTCCCGTATTTCGAAGAGCGTTCGCGTGCGAACCTGAAAATCCAGGATGGTTGCAACAACTTTTGCACGTTTTGCATCATTCCGCGTGCACGTGGTTTGATTCGCAGCCGCAAGCCGGAAAATGTCCTGGCGCAGGCAACCAAATTGGCTCAAGCTGGCTATCGGGAAATCGTCTTGACGGGCATTCATACAGGCGGCTATGGCGCAGACTTTGAAGATTATCGATTGGCGCATTTGCTTGCGGACTTGGAACGAATCGAGTTGCCGTTTCGCATCCGGATCAGTTCGATTGAGGCAAGCGAGATCGACGACCATTTAATCGAGGTGCTCGGCCGTTCACAAAAAGTCGTCAACCACTTGCATATTCCTCTGCAGGCCGGCAGCGATGAAGTATTGCGGCGCATGCATCGCCACTATACCGTTGCCGAATATGCGGAAAAGTTGAAGCAGTTGCGCAAGGCCCTCCCTGATCTTGCGATCACGAGCGACGTGATCGTCGGTTTTCCGGGTGAGACGGACGCCGACTTCGAGAACACTTACGCGTTTGTTGCAAAGCAGCGCTTCTCGCAGCTTCACGTCTTTCCGTATTCACAGCGGCGTGGTACGGCTGCGGCCAAATTTAAGGATCAAGTTGCAGAAGACGTGAAACACCTTCGCGTGACACGCATGATTCAACTTTCGCAGCGCCTGGAAGCGGACTATGCACGTCAATTTGTCGGACGCCATCTCGACGTCATCGCCGAGTCGCCGGTCATCTCGGCGGATGACGAGACGCGGCGCGCGTTTGCGGCACACCCGGAGCAAAAGCGGATGCTTGTCGGTTATGCCGGAAATTACTTGCGCGTGGCATTTCGTGTCCCCGAGGGGATGCCCCTCGAAGCGCTCGTCGGCGAACGGATGCGTGTACGCATTGTTGAGACGGGCAATGGGGTGCAATTAGGGCATTTTGTCGAACAACTGACGTTTTCCGATCAGGACGAGCATGACGTCGCGGTGAGCACAGGCGGGAGGTTGACATCGTGAGCGAGCGGGTCGAACGAGCTGCAGGCGGGCTGGTTGTGCGCCAGGGAAGGCAAGGTCGCGAAGTGTTGTTGATCGACGACGCGTACGGCCAAGTCGCATTTCCGAAAGGCCACTTGGAGCCAGGTGAGACGTGGGAAGAGGCGGCGGTTCGCGAAATCTTGGAAGAGACTGGCGTGCGGGCGCGCATTGTCGGCGACATCGGGCGGATCGAATATCGGATTGAGCGCAATGGCGATCCGGTGCGCAAGCAGGTGCGGCTTTACCTCCTTCAAGCGGAGGGCGATGCGTCGCCGGTGCACCAGGTCGAGGAAGTCAACGCGGCTTACTTTTTGCCGTGGGATGAGGCAAAAGCGCGTCATGAGGAACGCGGATACCCGAATTGGGCTTTCGCCTTTGCCAAAGCGGAGGCGATCTTGGATTGGCTCGACGGCGGTTTTGAAGAGAAGTTTCGCCAGCTGTCGCTCGCCGCACCTGTGGCAGACGTCGATCAGGCATTTGTCGCCGCGCGCGCTGCGCTAAACAAGCTGGTCGCCGCCTGCCGCGCGGAAGTGCTACAGACGTTGCCCCAAGTGCCGTGGTTTCCGGCCAAAGACGTCTCCCTTCCTCGCCCAAAGCCCAGTGCCGAAGCGGTGCAAGCGGCCATCGAAAGCACATTGTTGCGCCCGGAGGCCAGCGAAATCGACATTCAAAATCTTTGCGCGGAAGCGATCCGCAAGAAGTGGCCGACCGTCTGTGTATCGCCGCGCCATGTGGCCTTGGCAAGGCGTTTTCTTGGCGCGGAACCGGTGCGCGTGTGCACGGTCATTGGATTTCCCCATGGCGCGTCGACCCCAGGTGCTTTGCGCTTTGAAGTGGCAGATGCCGTGGCGTCCGGCGCTGTCGAGATCGATATGGTGGGGCCTGTTGGCGCGCTTTGCGAGGGCGATCTCGCGAGTTGGTATCTAGCGGTCCGCGCTGTGGTCGATACCGCCCATCAGTTCGCAGACCCGCCTGTTGTCAAGGTGATTCTGGAGACGAGCGCACTCGCCATCGATGGCGTCATCAAGGGCGCCCTGGTCGCCGCGGCGGCGGGAGCGGACTTCGTTAAGACATCGACAGGGTTTCACACAGGGGGCGCGCGCATCGCGGATGTCGCCGCGATGGCGATGGCGGTTGCCGGGCGGGCTGGTGTGAAGGCTTCCGCAGGCATTCGCACCCCCGAGGCGGCCGTGCAGTTGTTGCGCTATGGCGCGGATCGGCTTGGGACGTCGGCTGCTGCTAAACTGTTGCCCTAGCCTCAGTGGGCCGGTAGCAGGCGTTCCACCAGGCTTGCGAATTGGCGAGTAAACGGCCACACGATGAGCGTGCACAAAAGGTTGAACGCCGTGTTTGCATTGGCGATTTGCTGTGCTGGATCTTCCGCGGTCATGGCCATCACGTGCGCGAATGGTTGCAGTAACGGAACAAAAGCCACGACGCCCAACACGTTGAGCAGCACGTGGGCCAAGGCGACCTGCTGGGCTGGGCGGATGGTGCCGATGGCGGCGATGACGGACGTCAGGCATGTACCTACATTGGCGCCAAGCGCGATCGCGATGCCGCCGACGACGGAAATCAAACCGTCTGCGGCCAGGGCCATAGCGATGAGCGTGGTTGCCGTCGACGACTGGACGATGGCGCTAAGGCCACAGCCAATGGCGAGCGCGAGAAGCGGCCGGGCACCCGCATGCAGGAGTGCCACATGAAACCAATTGCTCGCGGCAAGCGGTTCTAGGGATGTCTTTAAAGCCTGTAGCGAAATAAAGATGCAAGCAAAGCCAACGAGGCCTTCACCCAAGCGTCCCAGCTTCGGTTTGCGCGTGTATACCAGGATGATGCCGGCGATCAGCGCAGGCAGGACGATGCCCCAAAGGTTGAGATTCAACAGTTGCGGTGTAATCGTCGATCCGACGTTGGCGCCAAGGACGACGGCGAGGCCGCTTGGAAACGTGATGCTGCCGGCGGCGACGAGGCCGACGGCAATCGCGGTCAAGGCCGCGCTGCTCTGCAGTATCGCCGTCGCGAAGGCACCTGTGAGGATGCCGCGCGAGGGCGTTGCGACGAGCCGCTGTAGCCATTTTGTCAAGGTGCCTTCCGCCAGGCCTGTCAGACCACTGCGCATGACGCGTAGTCCGCCGAGAAAGGCGACGATGGAGAGTATCGTCGCAATCGCGTGAGTCCACATGGCAATCTCTCCTGTTCTAGGACAACCGTATGCATACACGGATGGGGCCATGCTTTCGTTTGACGAGCTTTTTTTCGCTGTACTATAATTACGACTGTCTGATGCATCGCTGGAGGGAGGGAATTCGATGTCTGAAATTCGTCTGCGCAAGAACGAGTCGCTCGACAGCGCCCTGCGCCGCTTCAAGAAGGCGACGGCTCGCGACGGCGTCTTGGCCGAGGCGCGCAAGCGCGCACACTACGAGAAGCCGAGCGTCGCACGCAAGAAAAAGGCCGAGGCTGCTCGCAAAAAGCGCCGTAGCTATTGATCATTCGGATGGCCAGGAGGACGTTCCATGGGGTTACTTGATCGTCTCAATGACGATTTGAAGCAGGCCATGAAAGAGAAGCAAAAGGTGCGGCTTTCCGTCATTCGTATGGTCAAGTCCGCGGTGAAAAACCGGGAAATCGAACTCGGGCATCCGCTCTCCGAAGATGACGTCATCGGCGTCATTCAGAAGGAGGTTAAACAGCGCAAAGATTCCCTCCAGGCGTTCCAGGATGCGAATCGAACGGATTTGGCTGAGACGGCGGAAGAGGAGATAGCTATCCTCGAATCGTATCTGCCGGAGCCTTTCACCGAAGATGAGTTGCGCGCATTGGCGTCAGAGGTCGTCGAGCGCGTTGGCGCATCGTCGAAGTCCGATATGGGCAAAGTGATGGCCGAACTGATGCCGTTGGTGCGAGGCCGCGCCGATGGTCGGCTTGTACAGCAGGTCGTTCAGCGCTTGCTATCGTGATCGGATGCATAGGCTGTTTGCCTGCACGACAATGAAATTCATTCAAACGATCGCTTAAATGGCAGGTCTCTGCCGTTTGAGCGGTCGTTTTTTCGTTGGCATCGTTCGCTTGCAAAAGGTCGCAGATCCAGGTATTAGCCGCCCCGAGACGAGCATAGTCATGCAAGGGGAGGAGTTGGCCATGCCAGGATGGAAGACGCGGATTCGCAAGCGCGCCAGTGAAGTGCTCAATCTGCCTGCCGACGCGCTGCTGGACGTGCCGCGCGTCACATGCATCGGCGGATCGCAGGTGATCGTCGAGGGGGCCGATGGACTGATCGAGGTTGGCGATTCGTCTATCGCGGTCGATCTCGGTGGACAAACGCTGTGGGTGCGCGGTCATGACTTTGAAGTGACGTTAGTCACGGAGCACGAGATTCACGTGACGGGACGCGTTGTGCAAATTGAGTATCAGTCGCAAGGGGGCCTTGGCTCATGAGCGAGACGCCGATTCAGTTGGTCTGGTACGGCTCGTTGACGCTCGCGCTGCGCGGCAGGGATTTAAGCGCTTGTATCGCGGCCCTACAGCGGCGCGGCATCACGTTGCGCAACGTACGGGTACGGCGAGATTATGCCGTCGTTACGGTGAGCCTGCGTGCGTTTCCAATGGTTTATCAAGTGTGCCGACAGCATCGTGTCAAATTTCGCATTGAGGCGCGCCATGGTGCACCTTTCTGGCGCCGTCGGCTATGGCGTCGCAAGGCTTTCGCAATCGGCGCCGTAGCGTTCGTCTGTGCGATGTACGCCATGTCGTCGGTCATCTGGCGGATCGACATCCAAGGGGCCACGGATGAGGACGGCGTGGCTGAACTACGAGCCGCCGCACATGACGCCGGCCTGTATGTCGGTCAATGGCGATCGCGCCTCGCAGACCCGGCTGTCCTTGCTGAAGAGATGCTCAAGCACGCAAACAACTTTGTCTGGATCGGCGTTCAAACAACCGGGTCTGTCACGACCATCCGCGCGATTCCCAAGATTGAAGGTGCGCGGGCGGCTGCTGAACAACCGCACAACATCGTCGCGGCTCGTCCGGCCGTCATCCTCAACGTGCAGGCTACGCGTGGACGCCCCATGGTTAAGCCCAACCAATTTGTTCGCCCAGGCCAAGTACTGATTTCGGGCGTTCTGGCCGAAGGCGAACCCAATGTGCCAGCGTCGGGGAAAGTGCTGGGTGAAGTTTGGTATACATCGAATGTCACGATTCCGCTCACGATGATCCAACAGGGGTTGACAGGGGAAACGGCTACCCGCGATTATCTGTACTTGGGCTCCTGGCGGTTGCGTGTATGGGGCTTTAAGGAGCCGCAGTTTGCGGCAGTCTACGAGCGTGATGAGGGAACAGACTGGCACATTGGGCAATTTGTACTGCCTGTTCAGTGGCAGCGCGCCACGCTTTATGAGGCGTCTCCATCCGCCATCATCCAGTCGGTGGCTGCGGCTAAGGAGACGGCTCTTGTCGCGGCACAGCGCGACGTGGCGACACAAGCTGGTGGAGATAGCCGCGTCCTAGGGCAGTCTGTTTTACACGAACGAGTCGAGCGTGGTACTCTATACGAGACCATATTGACACGAGTCGAACAGGATATTGGTGCGCCGGCGCCCATACCTGCACCAGCGCCGGAATCGAGCAATAGCACATCGCAAACGCAAGGCTGAAGACGGGGGTTGGTTGACGGTTGACCGAGCAGACAGCGACGAAAAAATGGGTATTTGCGACAAATGAAGAGGCAGTGAAAGTTCTCGGGCCAAACGACTTGCTCATCCACTTGCTCAGTCAGACGTCCTCGGCGAAGGTCATCGCGCGGGGCACGGAGGTTGCGTTTGCAGGTGCAGACGATGAAGTGGCGCGTTTGCAGGCGATTTGCAGTACGGTGACGACACTCGTGCGCCACGGTATGCAGTTGGGTGAGGCAGATTATCGATACATCATTCAAATGGCAAATGCGGATGAGTTGGACAGTGTCGTCGATGTGTATACGACGGAGATTGGCGTCACGTTTAAAGGTAAAGCCATCCGCGTCAAAACCCTGGGCCAACGCCGCTATGTCGACGCCATCCAGAAAAACGATATTGTCTTTGGCGTAGGTCCCGCAGGGACGGGCAAGACCTATCTGGCGGTGGCTATGGCTGTGATGGCACTGAAACGCGGCGAAGTCAAGCGTATTGTCCTCACGCGTCCGGCTGTCGAAGCGGGCGAAAAACTAGGCTTTTTGCCTGGTGATTTGCAGGAGAAGGTCGACCCGTACCTGCGTCCGCTTTATGATGCCCTGTACGATATTTATGGACTGGAGCAAGTACAGCGTGCGCTGGAACGAGGTAACATCGAGATTGCCCCGCTCGCCTATATGCGTGGACGCACGTTGGAGGATAGCTATGTCATTCTCGATGAGGCGCAGAACACGACCGTCGAGCAAATGAAGATGTTCTTGACGCGCCTGGGCTTTCATTCAAAGATGGTGATTACAGGAGACGTCACACAGGTCGATTTGCCTGTTGGCAAGCAGTCGGGGTTACTGCATGCACAAAAAGCACTTACGGGTATTTCTGGAATTGCATTTCACACATTTTCGGCAAGCGATGTCGTACGCCATCATCTTGTACAAAAGATTATCGATGCGTACGCCGCGGAGCAGAGCGCGAACAGCTGAGCCGCCGTATGCCCGGCGGCAGCAACCCGCCGCAACAGTTCACATCTAAGGAGCACATGGTATGGTCTTTTCAGGATGGGGACAGGCCATTCGCCAGTTTCTCGACGATGAAAAGTTCCGGCAGAACCACCGGATCCGCACATGGATATACGTCGGACTCGGTCTGGCCATGTTTGCGATTCTCGTCGGCAGCATTTTGCCGCCACGATATCATTTCACCGTCGGGCAAACGAGTCCCACGACTATCGTCTCGCCGACGACGACTGTGGATACGGCGGCAACCGAAGCTGAAAAAGAAGCGGCGGAAAGCAAGGTTCCCAAGCAGTATGCGCAATCGCCCGCGGTCTTGACGCAGGCGGTCAATCGCGTCGATATCCTCTATGCGGCGGCGATGCAAGCCGCATCGGATTCGTCGCTGTCCGACGCGGACAAGCTCAAAAACGTGCGCAGCGCCGCCCCGGCAGGGGTGAGCCAGGCGACGTTGGTGCGTTTGCTCACGCGTACGCCTGCGCAAATGACGGTTCTCGAGCGCGACACGGAGCGAGTGGTCGAGGAAATCCTCGACGCGCCGTTTTATCAAGAGTCGATGCAGCAAGCGACCTTGCTCGTGGATCGACAGATCTTGAATCTCAACCTGGGTCTCGATCACGACGACGCGTTGATTGTCCAAAATGTTGCAGTCAGTGTTCTCAAACCCAATATGATCTATCAAGCACAGGCGACTGCGGCTGCCAGGCAACAGGCGGCATTGTCTGTGCAACCTGTATTGATACACGCGGGAGATATTATCGTCGCCAAAAACGGCATTGTCACTCAGGATGTCATTAGCAAGTTGCGCGACGTAGGGCTTTATTCTTCATATCCAAGCGTCGGTATTGCAATTGGATTTGCGTTGTTTGTCGCACTTTCTGTGGGGATGCTCGCCGCCTATATCGAAAGGCGGGCGCCGCGGCGGCGGGTCGATAACTTGCTTCTTGGTATTCTCGGCTTAGTTTTTGTGCTTATGTCGATTCTGATTTCGGTGACGAAGTGGATCATCGTGGCTGGCGGTCCCAATTCGATTGCCTATCTGTTGCCCATATCCTTGGGAGCGATGCTGATTACCGTCATGATGGATTCATCTCTGGCGGTGGTGGCATCCTTCTATTTCTCGTTTTTGTTGGGAGCAGCCCTGAATTTTAACTACGATTTCGTCTTCTATGGATTTGTCGGTTCGCTTGTCGGCGCGTACAGCGTGGCTCGCGTGACGAGCCGCGGAACGTTCATGCGGGCCGGATTTTTCGTGTCGTTGATGAATATCGGCTCGGTGCTTGCACTGTATTTGTTGCAGGCCAATCGGAGTGCGGATCTGCACTCGCTTTCGCTGCACGTCGGTCTAGCCGCCCTCAATGGTATTTTCGCGGCAATCCTAGCCATGGGCATACTGCCGTTTTTTGAATCGGCGTTCGGGTTGTTGACCCCTATTCGGTTGCTTGAGTTATCCAACCCGAATCATCCCTTGTTGCGCAAGGTATTGCTTGAGGCACCTGGAACATACCATCACAGTTTGATCGTTGGCAATTTGGCCGAGGCCGCCGCGGAGTTGGTCGGGGCGGATCCGCTTCTTTGTCGGGTTGGCGCCTATTACCACGACGTTGGCAAAACAAAGCGGCCGATGTTTTTTGTTGAAAACCAGATGACCAAAGACAACCCACATGAAAAAGTGGCGCCCAGTCTAAGTCATTTGATTATTACATCGCATGTCAGCGACGGTCTTGAGATGCTTAAACAAGCGGGCTTGCCAAAGCCCATTCAGGATATTTGTGCGACCCATCACGGGACGACCATTTTGTGGTACTTTTTTAACAAAGCGAAAGAGCAAGATAAGAACGGTACCGTGAAGGTGGACGATTTTCGCTACCCTGGTCCCAAGCCCAAGACGCGTGAGTGCGCCATTATTATGATTTGTGACGCTGTGGAAGCGGCGGTGCGCAGCATGGCGCGTCCCACGCCGAATCGGGTGGAAGGCGTCATTCGCAAGATCATTCGGGATCGTCTGCAGGACGGACAGTTGGACGAGTGCGACCTAACGCTGCAGGATCTCGACGCGATGGTCGGTGCCTTCATGAAGACGCTCAAAGGTATTTACCACTCCCGGATCGAGTATCCGGATATCGATAAACTGCGGAAGGAAGTGGCCAAATGACGGCGGAACATCGCCTTGCCATCGGCGTCGAATGCGAGGTCGACTGGCCTTGGTCGGATGCTGGGAAGGATCCGCAGTCGTTCGTACAACGGGTACTGGAGGCAGCAGCGAATCGCTTGGATATTGAAGGCGAAGTATCCGTACTGTTCGTCGACGATGAAACGATTCACGAACTCAACAGAACATATCGCCAGGTGGACAGGCCGACCGATGTGCTATCGTTTGCGATGCTCGAGGGCGAAGAAACGCCGCAGCCTGAGGGCGAATTGCCTGTGCTAGGCGACATCGTCGTCAGCATCGACACGGCGAAAGTGCAGGCCGAATCGTACGGCCACTCTTTGGAACGCGAGATGGCGTTTTTACTGGTTCATGGTTTTCTTCACCTGAACGGTTACGATCACGCTGAACCAGATGAAGAACGCGAAATGTTTGCGCTGCAGGAGGAGATCTTGCAGGGCATCGGTTTGTCGCGCGGTTGATAAAGATTGGGGCGATTGACGTGCACGAGGGCGAAGTCAACCATCACGACTCGGAGTTGCAAGCCGTACAGCCATTTGCGCGGGCTGTTGCGTACAGTTTGCAGGGTGTGGTGTACGCGTTTCACACGGAACAGAACGTCAAGCGCGACGTCTGGTTGTTTACCGTGCTGTGCGCCGTCGAACTCGTGTTGCGGCCGCCCTTGCGCGATGTAGCCCTGACGATGTTCGTCGCCATGTGTGTTTTCGCCGCTGAGTTGTTCAATACTGCCATCGAATTGGCCGTCGACATCGCATCGCAGTGGCAGCATCATGTCGTCGCAGGGGCTGCGAAGGACGTCGCATCCGGAGCGGTGACATGCGTGTCGCTGGGCGCGATCGCGTTGGCCATCTGGTTGGTGGTAAGCTTGTGGCCCTGGCACTTTTGGTTGTTTACGGGGCATCATCCAGCGGGTGCAGGGATGGTGGCCGCTGGATTGATTGTCGTCTGGGCGTTTCGTTGTTGGCCATATCGTCAGCAAACTGTGATCAAACGCAGGCGAAAGGGGGATGAACATGGCGTTTAAGTCGGGATTTGTCGCGATTGTAGGCCGACCCAATGTCGGCAAGTCGACCTTGCTCAACGCACTGGTTGGTCAGAAGATTGCCATTATGTCCAACCGACCACAGACGACGCGCAACCGCATTCGCGGCGTGCGCACGACGGAAACCGCGCAGATGATCTTTATTGATACTCCAGGTGTGCATACGCCGCATCACCGTCTCGGTGAAGTGATGGTAGATATGGCATTGCAGACGTTGGGCGAAGTGGATTTAATCTTGTTTGTCGTCGACGTCACGTCGCCCGTGCACGCGGCAGAACAGGAGATCATCAAACAGTTGGAAGGCGTGCGCACGCCGGTTTTTCTCGTGATCAACAAGACGGACGCAGTCGACAAGGGACTGATTCTAGAGCGGATTGCAGCTTTTCAGGCCTTGCGTTCCTTTGATGAGTATGTACCGGTCTCGGCTTTGCGGCAAGAGCAAACGGATCTGCTCGCGAGCTTGATTGAGCAACGCCTGCCGGAGGGGCCCAAATACTACCCAGACGATATGGTCACAGATTACCCGGAAAGTTTTATTATCAGCGAGATCGTCCGTGAAAAGGTATTGATGTTGACGCGCGAGGAAGTGCCGCACTCGGTCATGGTGGCGATTGAGCACATGGAGCGCCGGGCGTCGGATACCCTGCATGTGCATGCGACCATTTACACGGAACGAGATAGTCAAAAGGGCATTTTGATTGGGAAACAGGGTCAAATGTTAAAGCGCGTAGGCGAAATGGCCAGACGCGAACTCGAAGGCTTACTGGGGAATCGGATCTATCTCGAGTTGTGGGTGAAAGTCAAGCGCGATTGGCGCAACCGCCCGGCGTTACTGCGCCAATTTGGCTTTGACGGGGACGTCTGACGACCGGTTCACAGGGTATAGCAGGCGGTCTGCGCGGAAGACTAAAAGCGTTCGGAAATGCAGCCCAGGAGAGCTTGAAAGGAGACGATCCTGTTGCGTGACATCACGTGGCAAATGTTCGAGCTCACAGGCGATATCGACGCGTATTTGTTGTACCGCGCCTGCGAGCAGGCGGATCTCACAGGCGACGACGTTCGTGCGGCGAACGACGTCGAGCTCGAAGAGGAATCGCATTTCCCACCATCTTGACAGCCGGTTTTGGGAGTTGGAGAAGAGTTGCTGTACAACACGGACGCGGTGGTCGTCAAAACGGTTCGTTACGGGGAACATAGTGCCATCGTCACGCTGTTGACTCCGTCCGGTCTCGTGTCGGCGATGGCCAAAGGCGCACTGAAACCGCAGAGTCGCTTGGCGGCCGGAACGCGCTTGTGTGCAGAGGGAACTTATTTCCTATATCAAGGTCACGGGATGGGGGATATTCGACAAGTGCAGCTGACGGCGAGCCGCCGACGGCTGCACGAGGATATCGAGGCGGCGGCGTATGCCGCCTATTTTTGCGATCTCGCACTTGTTTCCACGCCCGAGCGCCCGCATGCACCGACGGCTATGTACAACCAATTCAGTGCGGTGCTCGCTGCGCTGGAACTGCGCGATCAGACGCCACCTGATCTCCTGGCGCGCGTGTACGAGGCGAAAATATGCAGTTGGCTAGGCGCCAGCCCAGATTGGGAGCGGTGCATCCGCTGCTCACAACCGCTTGTACCGCCAATTGCTTATCATATGACAGAGGGCGGTCTGGTCTGTGGTGTATGCAGGCGTGACATGGACAGAACCGCGGAATTTGTCGTTCCAGAACGAACTGGGCGTTTGCTTTCGGTGTTTACAGAAGTGGACGTGCGTCGATTGGGCCGAATTCAAGTTTCACCGCCGACGCGGCGCGCACTGGACACCATTCTCTCACATCAACTGCGCGAGTTTGCAGGTTTGCATGGCCGAGCGAGAGACGTTCTTGACCAAATTGTTCAGTCTTTGCGATTTGATTTATAACAAAAGCTAAAATCGGTGACATTGCACACATAAGTGGATTTGTCAAACCATACACTGATTGCGGGACATCCAAGAGGATAAATTTGTCTCAATGCGTCGATACTAGGTTTGTCTTGAACGCGAACGGACATCGTCGTTCGTCGCGCCATGAAGAGGTGTCCTGCCGTTATCCAGCTTGGCAACGATAAACTTTGATCAGATAGGAGGAAAGTGTCTTACTTTGTAGAATAACTGTATATAAGCCGCAAGGCAAGGAACATTCGACGTACCGAATTCCGGTCGCACCGAATTGGGGGTGCCGTGGTGAACGTACCCGATTCGTTCCTAGAGTCGCTGCGTCAACAGGTTGACATCGTGGAAGTGGTCAGCGAGTACGTCCAATTGCGAAAAAACGGGCGCTCTTTGACAGGACTTTGTCCGTTTCATAACGAACGTACTCCTTCATTTTCTGTGTCACCTGAACGACAAATGTATCACTGTTTTGGGTGCGGAGCCGGTGGTACCGTATTTCGCTTCATCATGGATATCGAGGGCTTGCCGTTTGCTGAAGCTGTTGCTTATCTCGCTGAGCGGCAGGGCATTGCTTTGCCTGCACATTTTGGCGTCGGGCGCACTGCATCGAATCCAAAGTTGGAACGCTTTCGCGAAGCTCATGCTCTGGCTGCAAAAGTGTTCAACCACATTCTAATGAATACAGATGCTGGTGTGCAAGCCCTGAATTACTTGCTTTCGCGAGGAATTTCCCGAACAACCATCATGTCTTATCAATTGGGTTTTGCGCCCAAGCCCGGCAATGTGCTGATTCCATTTTTGAAACGAAAAGGCTTCTCGGAATCGGAGTTACTCGAGTGCGGTTTGGCTGTCGAACTTGGGTCGGCCGTGACCGACCGTTTTCGGGGACGCGTCATGATCCCTATTGCGGATCGCAAAGGGCGGGTTGTCGCGTTTGGCGGGAGAGCGATGGATGAAGGCGTAAAGCCCAAGTACTTGAACTCGCCCGAGTATGAACTGTTTCACAAGAGTCAGTTGTTGTTTCATTACCATCTTGCGCGCAAGGCCATCCGCAAAGAGAAGCAGGCACTGTTGCTCGAAGGCTATATGGACGTCATTGCGGTACAGCAGGCAGGCATCGAACATGGCGTGGCGACCTTGGGGACGTCGTTGACCGAGGAGCAGGCGCATCTGCTCAAGGCAGACTGTGACAAAGTCGTGATCGCGTACGACGGAGACCAGGCGGGACGCAAGGCGACCGTGCGGGCAATCGACATTCTGGAGGGCGTCGGTATCTCACCGCTCGTGTTGCGAATACCAGATGGCATGGATCCGGATGAATACATTCGAGCGAACGGCGCTACGGCATTTGCACGTTTGTTGAACCGGAACACACTGTCGGTCGTGCAATTTTTGCTCGATGAATTGAGACAAGGCGCACAGTTGGTGAGTGCCGTCGGGCGGACCGAGTTTGTTCGTCAGGCGTTGAAGATTCTTGCCGAACGGGCGACGCCGGTCGAGCAGGAGTACGAGTTGCGAAATTTGTCACAGGAATTTAACCTCTCTGTCGAAACATTGAAGGAGGAACTGCGAACCTTCTCGAAACAATCTAGGCGTCGTACTTTCGGACGGGAAACGAGCGGTTCGAAGACGGTGGCACAGCCGCTGGCGCGCGCGGATCAACAGGCGAGTATGAGGCTATTGCAGGCAGTGCTGTTTAGTCGTGAGGCAGCCGAGTATCTGATGGAGAAGGGGCTCACCGAATTGGCTGAGCCGTTGCAGACTGCCTTGTTATCCAATTTGTACGCATGGCGTTTGGAGAATCCGGACGGTTCGCCGTCTGCCTTCGTAGATCAACTGGAGGATGAGTCGTTGGCTCACTTTGCCTCGTCATTGTTCTTTTACGAAGTGCCCGAGTTTTCCACGGCCTTGTTGGACGATTATCTGCGTGCGTTAGAATTGCATCGGCTTGAGCAGCTGCACAGAAGCCTGCTTCGTCAATGGATTGAAGCGGAAGCTGGCGGCGATGAAGAAAGATCCACAGAGATAAAGTTGCAAGTGGAACAGATCCAGGACCAGATTGCAACATTGAAGCAGCCCCGAGCGATTCACGCGGAGTGACCTTGGGGTAAAGGAGGCGGGGAACTATGGCGAAGGCAAAAGATGAAGTCCGCGAGGAAGATCAGGGACTGACCCTTCAGGCTGCAAAACAGCAACTGGTGGAGCTAGGGAAAAAGCAAGGCTCGTTGACATATGAAGAAATTTCGGACCGATTGGCGCAGTTTGATCAAGACACGGATGCCTTGGACGATTTTTTTGAACAGCTTGCAGAACAAGGTATCGATGTCGTAAACGAGCGCGACGGGGATCCGAGCCAACAGGACGGCGGCGAAGAGGATTATGATTTGCATGATCTTTCCATGCCCCCTGGTGTCAAGATTTCCGATCCGGTTCGCATGTATCTAAAAGAAATTGGCCGCGTACCACTTTTGTCGGCCCAAGAAGAAATTGAATTGGCAAAGCGAATTGAAGCCGGCGACGAAGAGGCAAAACGCCGGTTGGCCGAAGCCAATCTCCGTCTTGTCGTAAGCATTGCAAAGCGCTACGTAGGGCGCGGTATGTTGTTCCTCGACCTCATTCAGGAGGGCAACTTAGGCTTGATCAAAGCGGTTGAAAAATTTGACTACCGCAAGGGCTATAAGTTCAGCACATATGCGACATGGTGGATACGCCAGGCCATCACGCGTGCGATTGCCGACCAGGCACGAACCATCCGCATTCCCGTGCATATGGTCGAGACCATCAATAAATTGATTCGCGTTTCGCGCCAATTGCTGCAGGAACTCGGGCGAGAACCTACTGCAGAGGAAATTGCCGCAGAGATGGACCTGACTCCTGATAAGGTGCGGGAGATTCAAAAGATTGCTCAAGAGCCTGTCTCCCTGGAAACGCCTATCGGTGAGGAGGACGATTCTCACCTAGGCGACTTTATCCCGGATGACGAAGCCCCTGCACCGGCGGATGCCGCTGCTTATGAATTGTTGAAAGAACAATTGGAAGATGTTCTCGATACGTTGACGGAACGCGAAGAAAATGTTTTGCGCCTGCGTTTCGGATTAGATGACGGCCGTACACGAACGCTCGAAGAAGTCGGCAAGGTGTTTGGCGTTACGCGTGAACGCATCCGCCAGATCGAAGCGAAAGCACTCCGCAAACTGCGGCATCCAAGTCGCAGCAAGCGGTTGAAGGATTTCCTGGAATGAGTTTGTAAGCTACATGCAGATCAACAGGCTGTTTATATCCCGTCTTGACCGGGGAACAGCCTGTTTTGCATTTCAAGCTTGCCGTTCGGTCTAGAGAGACACCCCTCTGCGTATGGTGGAAGGGAGACTTTGTCATGTTCACCTCGCGAGGCGGTGAGTGGTGTGCTCGTCTGGATTCTGTTCGCGCTGTTTGCGGTCGTGATCGCACTGTGCGGCACTTCGATCTTTATAGAGCGGTTTGCACAACATTTGCGTCGCGAGGGTTTGCGCGAGCGTCCGGTGCCGAGCGACGTCGGTATCGTGTTGGGTGCGTATACGGATGGCTACCGCCCGAGTAAGCCACTTTTATCTCGGTTGCGCGCGGCACTACACCTCTACCGACATGGTTATATTCGGGCGTTTATCGTGAGCGGTGGTCGCGGCGATGACGAGACGGTGAGCGAATCGTCGTCCATGAAGCGGTTTTTGATCATGAATGGTGTACCGCCACAGTTGATTCACGAGGAGCGCTGGTCCAGCAACACATGGGAAAACTTGAAGAACAGCCAGGCCTTGATGGAAAGATTGCGGTATCGGACTGCCGTCATCGTTACGTCCGATTATCACTTGCCGCGCGCGCTGGCGGTCGCGCGCACTCTCGGCATCGAAGCGAGTGGGTGCGGAGCGCCATCAAGCCGTCAGGAATTTCGCGCCGCGACGCGTGAGGTATTCGCGCATATCCAATATACTTTACGAGGACGCGAAGCGCCGTTTTGGAATTCGTGACGATCCGGCAGATCGTCGAAACTGGAGTGGAGTATGTCTGAATTACGTTTGTCACCGCGACTGCAACAAGTTGCGGACTATGCCTTGCCATGTGCAGTGTTGGCCGATATCGGCACGGATCACGCCAATTTACCGATTTACGCCATTGAGCACGCGTTGGCTCAAAGGGCGATTGCAACCGATTTGCGCACGGGCCCGCTCGATCGCGCCCGGACCAACGTCGCTTTCCATCGCCTGACCACGCAAATCTCGTTGCGCCATGGCGACGGCCTTGCGCCCATCGAACAAGGGGAGGCCGACGTGATCGTATCCGCTGGCATTGGTGGTCATGTCCATGCGCAGCTGCTGCGGGCGGGTGAGCCTGTCGCAAAAGCGGCCAAGCGCATCGTACTGCAGCCGATGAACGCGGGACACTTGGTACGCTCGACATTGTACGAACTCGGTTTTCACATCGTGGCCGAAACATTGGTCGCCGAAGGGGACAAGCTGTATGAAATCATTGCGGCGGAGCCGAAGGATGATCTAGATCCCGCGTATGCATCGGCTGCATTGCCGAAGTTTTTGACAGAAGTTTCAGCGGCCGCAGCTCGTCACTTTTTGTACACGTACGGGCCGATGATTGTCCGCTTGGGCCACCCACTCGCCCCACGGCGGGCCTCGATGGATCTTGAGCGCTTACGTTGGGTGTTGTCGAGATTGCCTGCCGAGGCTTCGGATAACAGAGATAAGCAGCTTCAGCTAAGCCATTCCATACGCATGTTGGAATCGTGGCTTCAACAGATGGAGGAAAGTACGTGATGGATATACGCGTTTCTGACGTCATACGGGAGATGGAGCGGATTGCACCGAAACACTTGGCACTGGCGGATGACCGAATCGGACTGCAGCTTGGAGACCCAAACGCCATCGTCAAACGCCTTTGGGTAGCTTTGGAGGTGACTCCCGAACTGGTCACTCGTGCGGTTGCAGAAGGCGTCGACATGGTGGTCACTCATCACGCACCGCTGTATCGACCGCTTTCGCAAGTCGACTGGTCGCAGCCGCGGCAACGAGCCATCGCGGAGCTCGTGGCGCATCGTATCTCCGTCTTCGCGGCTCATACCAACCTCGATGTGGCGCCAGGAGGAGTCAATGACGTGATCGCAAAAAGGCTTGATCTTGTCGATCAAGAGCCGCTCGATATCACGTACCGAACTCGACTCAAGAAGTTGGTCGTTTACACGCCTGCAGCGAGCGTCGAGGCTGTACGGCAGGCGCTTTGCGACAAAGGAGCTGGGCACATCGGGAATTACTCTTACTGTACGTTTGCTGCGCCAGGAACGGGTTCGTTTGTGCCTGGCGATGGGACGCATCCATACATTGGTGAGGCAGGGGAAATGGAGCTGGTCTCGGAAGTGCGTCTGGAGACGGTCGTGCCAGAGCACCTCCTAGAAGATGTGGTTTCTGCCATGTTGGCTGTGCATCCCTATGAAGAAGTCGCCTACGACGTGTTCGATCTCGCTTTGCCTGGGGCTTCCTTTGGAATCGGGCGCATCGGACAACTGTCGGTTGCACAGACCCTTGCTGAGTTTGCCGATCGCGCTCGTCTTGCATTTGGCCTTCCTCACGTGCGTTACGCGGGAGATCCGGGACGGAGTGTCAAAACCGTAGCGGTACTTGGCGGATCGGGCAGTGGTTGGATAGGCAAGGCTTTGATGGCGGGGGCGGACGTGTTGGTCACGGCGGACATCTCACATCATCAGGCGGCCGATGCAGTGCACGATGGTATTGCCGTGATCGATATACCTCACGCGGCGTTGGAAGCACCGGTATGCGAGGTGGTTGCAACACGGTTACAGGCCGCGCTAGGCAGTCGTGTTACCGTGAAGACGGCACCTGTTGCCGTTGATCCATGGCGCTGGCTGTGAATTGTAACTTTATGGTGTGTGGTTGTCAGTGTGCGCCGACCGGAGTATACTATGAGAGGTTTCAAGCGAGGAAGTAAGCTGGGCAATCGCCGGTGCATGGCCGAAAGGCAGCACGGGAGGAAAGTCCGAGCTCCGCAGGGCAGGGTGCCGGATAACGTCCGGCGAGAGCGATCTCAGGGAAAGTGCCACAGAAATGAAGACCGCCGATGGCCTGTTACAGGCACAGGCAAGGATGCAACGGTGCGGTAAGAGCGCACCAGCAGTCCGGAGACGGATTGGCTAGGTAAACCCCACCTGGAGCAAGACCGGATAGGAGTGCTGATGTGGTGGCCCGCCACGCACTCGGGTTGGTCGCTTGAGCCGACTGGCAACAGTCGGCCTAGATAGATGATTGCTGCTCCATACGTGCGAGGCCGCCGCGCGCGTGCCGTTTGTAGCACAGGAGTACAGAACTCGGCTTACAGGCTTACTTCTTCGTACCCTATATCGCACATACATCATCATGAACCGCGCTACGCTTGATTTTACACCGAGCCTGAGCGCGGTTTTTGCTTTATTCAATTCTGTAAGTGGGCATGCGTCTTCTTTCAAGTCCAATGTCACATATGTATTGCACTTTGAGTACATGAGTGTGGGAGTGGTGGCAATTGAAAAATGTCGGATGGGTATTATTGGGTGTCCTTATTGGCGCTGGGGGTTTTTGGTTCGTTGACTACCCATTGAGGTCAAGCGTAATGAGGCCAACGAGTCCAACCAGCGTGTCCTTGATGTTTGAACAAGCAATCGTTAGTGACCAACCGGAAAAGGCACAACAACTGATGACACCCCTAACAAGGAATACATTCACTCGCACAGACTTTAATGCCCTTCGCCAGTATATTGGGGGTGGTAGGGTGGCATCAGATTTCTCTACATTGAAGACCTACGAGGTTTTAACATTTGGAAATGGACATTCTGTAACCTTATGGATAACTCATTTCAACAACGATGGAATATGGGAAATCCAACGGATCATAAAGGGATCCACATTTTCAAGTGACGACCAGTGACATGCTTATGTTTATGCGATACCAAACGCATCGTGATAAACAAGCGTTCCTCCCAGGTGCCCGGCGAGGCTGACGAGTACCGTGGCGACGAGCGACGCGATGAAGCCAATCATAGCCACTCGTTGTTTCCGTAAGCCAAGCAGCCATTGCGCCACGAAGGCGATGATGAGTGCGACACCTGTTAACACGCCGTACTCCTTGTGACGATGGAACATGGGTGCAACTGTCGGTGAGATGTGACGAATGTAGGATTCACTGATCACACCCGCGACACCTGCAGCGATGGTGGCAAGGATACCTAGACCAAGCAGATACAAAAACGATGTAGGCCAGAAATCAGACTTGCGGCGTATAAGCCCAATAAGGCCTGCAAGTGTTGCAAGATACGTAATGGCAATCGTGAAATGAACGACCATTGGATGAATCGTAGCAGGAAACATGTGTTCAATCGTTGCGAGCACGTGGACGGATGCTCCTTTCTATGCAGTGCAGTCCGTTGCAGAAGCGAAAAATTTCATAGATCTATGTTTATAATCTCACAGTAACATTGAAAAATGGTTTGAACATTCCTTGGATGAAAATGGATAACGGCGTGGAGTGTATGTAGAACCCCCAACTTGCGTGGGGGATAGTCTTGGTAAACCGCTTCACGGTTGCCGTGAACGAATCGGCATAGCTATCGCAGACTTTGCGTTGCGAATATCGTGTTCAATGATCTTTTCCACGTCGTATGCTGGGTATAAATCATGTTGAAGCATATAGTTGAAGATTTGCTCGTGGAGTTCAATGGCTTGTTGCAAATGTCGGTTGAGCACTTGCCGGACAGCGGGTGTGGCTGTCTCGGTGATCGCGGCTGACGTGTTGCGCACAGCCGCCTTGGCGTAACCAAGAAGGCTACCGGCGTATATGGCATCTCGGTAAGAACGCTCCATGATTAGGACCTCCGCTGTATCGAGTATTGTTCGAGAAGTGCAGCCAACTCCTGAATCTGTTTCGTCGTAACCTGAATGCATGTAAGATACATGTCTCGCAATTGCGGATCAGTAATTTTTGCTACGGTTCGTTTGTCTTGCGCTAGGCGATTCGATTTCATGGCGAGAAGTTCATGTAATTCCAGTGTTTCATGCATGGCGAGGGAATGCTGCGCTGCTGACCGGGCGCTTTCATCCATGATAGCTCCTCCTTGATGAGTGATTGATATACGTTCCGTATCATCATAGGGCGGGCGGTTGTCCGGTGTTCCGGGGTCCCAGACTCACGTTTACTCATACGGTCTTGTCACCCCACCGAGTATCAGGAGCAAATTCAATTTCAAGTTTCTTTGGGTAATGTAATAGACCAATGTCATCGATGGAATGGGCATAAGGATGTGTAGTACATATGCGAGTCTTGTTAATCGAGGACGATCCCGGTCTGCGTGCCATTGTTGCAAAAATCTTGGAAGAGGCGGCGTATCAAGTCGACGTCGCGGAGACTGGCGACGATGGACTTTATTTTGCAGAATCGGCCGTCTACGACGTGCTCATTGTCGACATCATGTTACCCGGACTCAACGGGATCGAGCTGGTCAAGCAATTGCGCCTGCAACAGATTTTTGTGCCCGTGCTGTTTCTCACCGCGCGCGGGGATGTCGATGATCGTGTGGTTGGCCTGAATGCGGGGGCGGACGACTATCTGGCGAAACCGTTCGCCACGGAAGAGTTGCTCGCCCGTCTGCGGGCGCTGCTTCGACGCAATCGCGATGTTGGCGCTGATATGACGGTGAGAAGTGGTTATCTCGTGCTTAATCCAGCAGCCAAAGAGGCCGTGTATGAGGATACGCCACTTGTTCTGACAGACAAAGAATTCGATTTGCTCGAATATCTCTTGTTGCATCAAGGTGAAATTCTCACGCGCGAGCGAATTTCGTATCGCCTTTGGGGACACGATGCAGAGACGAGCGAATCGACTGTCGATTTGTATATACATTACGTGCGTAAAAAGTTGAAGCCGTTTGACCTGGACAAGCGCATTCGCACCATTCGCAATGTCGGCTATATCTGGAGTGAGTCGTGACCGTGTTCAGGAAGACCGCATGGCAACTCGTTGCGTTGTATACCCTCGCGTTTATCGGCATTCTCGTGTTGTTTGCATGGGTCGTGGATCGCGTCATGGCCCAGCGCTTATGGTCACTCGAAGCCCAGGCAGTGAACTCAGCCGCTACGCAAATGCTCGCGCACCATAACGACCAAATTTTTGGCGATCACGATGAAATCGATGGCAGTCCTATGCATCGTGCCAAGCCGAAGTCGAATCCCGCACCGGAGCATGATCCGCCCCCGACTTCGCTCGATGAGGAAGAGCGGGAAACGCGCGACCAACACATGGTTTACGTGTTACAAGGGACCGCAGGGCAGGCGGTTGTTCAGACGCCCGCTGGCAGTCTGTCCAACACGGAACTCAAACAACTGTTTGCGTTCCCCGCGTCGAATCGATTGCGCGCAGTTTCGCTCGACAACACGCCATTTCTCCTTCAAGCGGTTTACCCTACATCGCCGATCGTATACCATGGTCAACCCGTAAAGGCTGTCTACCTTCTCTATAACCGCACGATGGACGTCGCCTTTTTGCGCCATATGGCGAAGGTCATGGAAGTGAGCATCATCGGTTTTGCCGGACTTGCTGCAGCCATCGGTATCTTTTTGGCCAATCGAGCGTTAGCGCCCATTTCGCGGGCTTGGACCCGCCAACAGCAGTTTGTTGCCAACGCTTCACACGAGCTGCGAACACCCCTTTCCATTGTGCAACTTCACGTCGAGCGGATGTTTCGCAATCCGTCGGCGACCGTCGAAGAAATGGGAGAAACATTGGCCGCGCTCGATCGCGAAACGCGGCGATTGCAAAAGTTGGTTGGCGATTTACTGACCTTGGCGCGAGCAGACTCCGGACATGCATGGCTGCAAATGCGCGAAGTTCAGTTGGACGTTCTCGCCAGGGAAGCAGAGAAGCGTTTTGTCGATCTCGCCCGTGCCCACGGCGTGCACATTCTGACCGGCGCGTTGGCGTCCGTACAGCTTCAGGCGGATCCTGAGCGGCTACGGCAATGGTTCGCCATTGTTCTTGACAACGCCTTGTCGTTCACCCCGGAAGGGGGACGTATCGTGATCGAAGTGTTACGGCACCGCAACCGTGCTTTGCTCGTCGTGAAAGACACCGGATCGGGCATTGCTCCAGAACACTTGTCGCGCGTATGGGAACGGTTTTATCAGGCTGATCCATCTCGCGCGACAGTTGGCGCGGGGCTTGGCCTTGCGATCGCGAAGTGGATCGTCGAAGCACATAGCGGCGAGATGAGCATCGCGAGCCCTGCCGATTGGGGTGTGGGCACACAGGTGACGGCCTCGTTTCCAGTTCGTTAAGCCGGTCGGGGCCCCTTCTTGGAGACCTACCCAACGTGGATTTTTGCATGGCCTTTGCGAATGTGCTATAAAAAAAGTAGTAAGTAAATAGACGATAGTTTGATGCCTGGGCGCGCTTTAGGGCACCATGAGGGTGAAAGGCCCGCTTGGGTGCGATTTTTGGAGATGGGGAGCGGTGGACGATGGCACACCTGTTTACGCCGTTTACGGTGGGAAGTCTTGAGCTAAAAAACCGGATTGTCATGGCGCCAATGTGCCAATACTCAGTGACGGCTAAAGACGGTAAACCGAATGACTGGCATTACACACACTATACGAGTCGGGCGATTGGCGGGGCCGCACTGGTCATTATCGAGATGACAGACGTCGAGCCGGATGGTCGGATCAGCGACTTTGATCTCGGGCTTTGGTCGGATGATCACATTGCGCCGTTTGCGCGCATTGTTGACGCCTGCCACGGTTATGGCGCCAAAATCGGCGTGCAAATTGCACATGCGGGACGTAAAGCCGAGGATGCAGCAACGCCTGTGGCGCCATCCGCAATTGCATTTGAGGGACCACAGTACAAGGTGCCCCGTGAATTGTCGACAGACGAGGTCAAGCGCATGGTCGAACGGTTTGGCCAAGCGGCAAAGCGGGCCGTGGCCGCTGGATTTGACACGATTGAGCTACACGGCGCACACGGTTATCTCATTCATCAGTTCCAATCGCCTGTGACCAATCGCCGTTCTGATGAATACGGACAAGACCTCGCCCGCTTCGGCGTCGAAGTCATCCAGGCGGTCAAAAGCGAAATGCCAAGCAATATGCCGCTTTTGATTCGCATCTCGGCAGTCGAATACGTCGATGGCGGTTACGGGATCGATCACGCTATCGAGCTGTGCCGTCGTTATCGTGAGGCTGGGGTCGACGTCGTGCATGTCAGCTCTGGCGGCGAGGGTCGGCCGGGCAAGCGCAAACCTGGTAACTATCCGGGCTATCAGGTACCGTTTGCACGCCAAATCAAGGAGGCGCTTGACGTGCCCGTTATTGCCGTGGGTATGCTCGACGAGTACGCCTTGGCCGAGTCCGTCATCGCCAGCGGTGATGCTGATCTCGTCGCCATCGGGCGCGGCCTGCTTCGGGATCCATACTGGCCGATTCACGCGGCACAGGCACTGGGTGTAGAGCTAAATGTGCCAAAGCAGTATGCACGGGCATTTTGACATTCACTGGTCGTTGCGAATCTGCGTTTCGCCACGTATGATACAACAAGTAGAATAGATAGAGATGCATTGCACGGAATCGGTTTGTTGCTGACTTGAGCCGAAAGGCACTAAATGCGCCTGTCGGCTCTTCTTGGCAACATCCGTTCGGTTGCGGAACGCGGGTGGTTGCCATGACTGAGTGGCCGGGAGATTCCCCGCGCAGGCGTGCGCGGCGGATCAAGCAATTATTCGATATCATTTCACATAATTCACAAGATGTCATTACATATTGCACGTCAACGGGGATTTGCGAGTATGTCTCGCCATCCGTTTCACATATTTTAGGATATACATGCGAAGAAGTGTTGGGGCAAACAATTGAACCGTTTTCACACCCAGAAGACCGGGATATCTGGGACGAAGCCATCAAGGCGCTGGAGCAAGGGGCTACTCACAAGCGAATTACGCTGCGTATTCGCCATAAGAGTGGCCGTTACCGTTGGTTTGAGGTGACCCTGAGCGTACAACGCAATGCGCACGGTCGGATTGCGGGTGTCATCGGAATTGGTCGCGATGTGACCGATGAGCGGCTTGCGGATGAAGAACTGGCGGCGATAAAGCGGAAATACGAGTGGATATTAAATGCGGCCAGTGAAGGGATTATCGGCATTGATCCGCAACAGTGTATCATTTTCGCCAATCCAGCTGCGGCAAACATCCTGGGGCTCGGCATTAAGGACATGATTGGCAGGCCGTTTGCTTCCGTAACAGGGTTTTTGGGACGGCAGAGGCACGACCTGTTTGCTTCTACACTCGAAGCCGGCCAGGTGATCACGGACTGCAGAGCATGGTTTCAGCGATGTGACGATGGGCACGCGCCCATCCCCGTCGAATATTCCATCACGCCGATCAACGAGGCTGGCGAGATTGTCGGAGCTGTGATGACGTTTCGGGACATCACGGACAAGCTGGCACAAGAACATGAGTTACAGCGCAGCCGAGACAATCTGAAGCAAGCACATCAACTGGCTCGTTCGGGCTACTGGGAACTCGATGTGCGACACGATCACCTCGTATGGTCCGATGAGATGTTTGTCATTTGGGATATGAACCCAAGAGAATTTGCTGGCACGTACGAAGCCTTTTTACAAACCGTTGTGGAAGAGGATCGAACGGCAGTTCATCAAGCGGTGCAAGAGTCGCTTTATGGGCAATTGTATGAAATTGAGTTCCGGATTCTTACTGGGCGCGGTGAAATCCGGCATATTTCGGCCCTGGGTCAAACGGATATGGATGCCGACGGCCGGCCTGTCCGCTTTTTCGGCGTGGCTCAAGATATTACGGCTCGCAAAGAGCAGGAGTTGGCATTGGAAACGTCTCGGGAGCTGTTGGAGCGGTCTGAAAAGTTGGCGGCCGTCGGTCAATTGGCGGCTGGCATTGCCCACGAGATTCGCAACCCGCTCACGGCCCTAAAAGGGTTTATTGACTTGATGCACCGCAAATCAAAAGGAAATAACAAGCGATATCTTGAAATTATGAAAGGCGAAGTCGGGCGCATGGAGCTCATTTTGGGCGAACTGCTCATGCTCGCGAAGCCGCAACAGGTTCATTATTCGACCGAAGATGTCGATTTGCTGTTACAGGAAATTGTTTCGTTCATGAGCCCACAGGCGATTATTCACAACGTCGTGATCGAGACAACCTTTCGTGACGACTTGCCACAGATTACGTGTGAACCCAATCAATTGAAACAGGTTTTCATCAATATTGTTCGCAACGGGATCGAAGCGATGGAGCGCGGCGGAACTTTGCGCGTCGTGGCGAAGCGGCGCGATGGTCACGTGCAAATCGACTTTGTCGACGAGGGAGTTGGCATCCCACCGGAGAAGTTGAAGCATATCGGGGAGCCGTTTTTTACGACGAAGGAGCAAGGGACGGGTCTAGGTATGATGGTGAGTCAGAGAATTGTTGCAGAGCACGGCGGTCGCCTCTCCGTGCAGAGCACCATCGGGCAAGGGACGACCGTAACGATTCTGCTACCGGTTGCCCAAAAGCCAAGCGTTGCGACAGAATAAGGAATGATCAGACCGCCGCTTAGTCGACTGGCGGTGCAGGGGGCAAAGGGCGGCCTGACCGAACTAACACGATACCTTCTTCACAAACGCCATAGGTGCGCCAGGAACACGTTTTGCATAACCCGTGAATGTCATGGGACTCCACGCGCTGGGCGATGCGTTCTTGGATTTCGGACCAGGTTGCCCAACCACTAGGCTTGAGCCCAAGGCGAGCCAATACGGCTGCATCGCGCCTGTGGACACTTGCATTTTGACAGTGGTACGGTTTGTCAACTGGAAATCGCGCGCACAAATCGTCTGGGCCGGCCACCAATCGGATACGCGTCTCTGGATTTTTGCGCAAAGTTTCATAGATTTGTGTCATGTTACTTACGTAGTCCTGCGAGTAGCCCATGCCCCGATATCCGAGCAGACACAGCAAGTGATGGCCACGCAGTCGAATCATGCAAATCCCCTTCCTCGTCATGAAACGCCGCTTCGAAAGGTCATCACCAAATAGGTAAAGCTAACGACGACGACGGCGATAAATGTGCCGCCAAGGAGGGCGGCCAAGCGCACCCAGCGCTCGTCTTTGAAACTGGCGTGCAACAACAATGTAAGTTGAAGAATGACTTGCACCAGTGCCATGCCAAGGATGATAACGACGGTAACAGCATGAGGCATATGAAGTTCGTTCGCAATCAAAATGGCGAGTCCGGTCAAGGCAACGCAAATGAGAAATGCCGAAACATAACGCCAAGGAAATGGCAGTGATGAATCTTCGTCCGTCGGTTGCATCGAAATGCCTCCTTGCCAAAGAAAACGGCGGTACGCCAACTGCACACGGTCATACAGCTCATGTTCATTTCACTATAGGGATTCCGCGAATGCAAGATATAGAAGAATAGATTCGGCAATTGTTCGCATAGTCGGTCGTCGTGAAGATGATACTGGGGGTGTTGGAAAGTAAAGAGGTGGATGTGACATGGAACGCGAATTGGCGATGGAAATTGTCCGCGTAACTGAACTGGCGGCGCTTAAGAGCGCGCACTGGATGGGGCGGGGCAACAAGATGGAAGCAGACAGAGCGGCGACCGAAGCGATGCGAAAGATGTTTGACACCGTCTCGATGGACGGAACCGTCGTCATTGGCGAGGGGGAAATGGATGAAGCCCCTATGCTGTACATCGGTGAGCGACTGGGTACTGGCGTGCCTCCCATCGTCGACGTTGCGGTAGATCCGTTGGAAGGGACAGAGGTCGTCGCCAGTGGTCAGACGGACGCGATGACCGTCGTCGCGATTGCGCCGCGCGGGAACCTGCTCCATGCACCGGATATGTACATGGATAAGCTTGTCGTTGGACCAAGTGCCAAGGGACGCGTACATATGGAACAGAGCGTTCGTGAAAATCTGGAGGCTGTTGCAAAGGCCAATCATAAGCCTGTGTCACAGGTCGTTGCTGTCATTTTGGACAGGCCCCGGCACGCGGAACTCATTGAGCAAGTGCGGGCGGCTGGTGCCCGGATCAAGCTCATTCCGAGCGGCGATGTGGCCGCTGCCATACAAACGGCGTTTCCGGAAAGCGGAGTGGATATCTTGCTGGGGGCGGGCGGCGCTCCGGAAGGGGTCCTGGCCGCGTGTGCCCTGAAATGTCTGGGTGGGGAGATGCAGGGGCGCCTGCTTCCCGAGAATGAAGAGCAGCGTCAGCGCTGTCTGGACATGGGAATCACGGATGTGGATCACGTATTCATGTTGGATGACATGGTTGCAGGTGACGATGCCATTTTCTCGGCTACGGGTGTAACGGAAGGATCGCTATTGCATGGTGTGCGGTTCCTTGCGAACGGCCGTGCCCGTACACAGTCGATTGTGATGCGTGCGAAAACGGGTACAGTGCGTTTTGTCGATGCCATTCATAATCTGGATCGCAAAGTGGGGTGGAACGACTGAGTGGCTATTTCGTTAGGGCAAGCGGTTTCGTTAGCCTAACGTTTCGTACAACATTCTGATGCTAGCGCATACAATCGACGTTTTTTCGATTGAGTGCACAACGCCTCCGGAATACACTACATATGAAAGATGGAATTCAGGAGGCGAGCATAGCATGATGAGCGTATACAAGGTGTTTGCATATAAGACGATGTACGAAGTGATTGCCAAGAAGCCGAAAATCGTTCTCACGCCCCCCCTTGGAAGTGCAAAAGAAGCAGAGGCGTTTGCCAAGCAAGAAATGCCAGACTCCTTCCTTGTGCAGGTACAGCTGTTCCAACGGGCCTAATACAAAGGGGGCGCGACGTCGCATTGGTGGAGTCTCTTGCGGCATCGTCGCCCCGGATAATCACACCCCCGACGGTTCCCGTAATTTCCCCCGATCACGATGACATCGACACGTACCGACGGCCGCTGTCGTTTGGCTTTGTTTATACAATGCGGCGACTACGCGCAAGACCAAGCACTTTCCTCCTAACATTCCTGATTTTGATGCGCAGAGAATGGACAGTCCACCACGCTCACTTGTGACACAGTCAGCGCTTTTGCCACAGGCATCAACCGTATCGTACATAGAACATGACGGGCGTTAGCCGAAAAGCACGCACACGAAATTCGTACGTGCCAGGTCGCTGCAAGCATTTTGGCGTTTTCATTTGGACAGGTTAAACTGAGTGTGGAGAACTAAACATTTGTAAGAGACGTGGAGGAATACACATGACCAATGAAACGATGTCCGCGAAGCGATCTGGGTCGTTGACCATCGGCGGCGATTTGACTGTGCATCGTCTCGGGTACGGCGCTATGCAATTGACAGGCCCAGGGGTTTGGGGAGATCCTCGCGATCCTGATGAAGCTGTAAGAGTCCTGCGCCGCGCGGTGGAACTCGATGTCACGTTTATTGATACAGCTGACGCCTACGGACCGTTTGTGTCCGAAATGTTGATTCGCAAGGCGTTACACCCGTACCCGGATAACCTCGTCATCGCCACAAAGGCGGGACTTACCCGCTCCGGTCCGGACGATTGGCGCCCAGTCGGACGACCCGAATATTTACGACAACAGGTCCATTTAAGCTTGCGCCATCTAGGGGTTGAGCGAATTGATCTGTTACAACTGCACCGAATCGATCCCAAGGTTCCTCTGGAAGAGCAAATCGGCGAGTTAAAGCTATTGCAAGACGAGGGGAAGATTCGCCACATCGGTTTAAGCGAAGTGAGTGTGGAGCAAATTGAAGCCGCCAGCAAGATTGCCAAAATCGTATCTGTGCAGAATCTGTATAACCTTGTAAAACGCGATGCCGAGCCGGTTTTACAGTACTGCGAGGCGAATCAGATTGCATTCATCCCGTGGTTTCCACTGGCGACTGGCCAGCTTGCGAAAGCGGGCGGACCCCTTGACGAGATCGCCACGCGGTTGCAGGCCAAACCATCCCAATTGGCTTTAGCCTGGTTACTGAAGCGCTCGCCTGTCATGCTTCCGATTCCCGGAACATCATCTGTCGCACATTTGGAAGAGAACATGGCGGCCGTCAGTATTGAGCTTAGTGATGCCGATTTTCAAACGTTGTTGGGCTTAGCGCAGTAACATCGTTACACTTTTCCTTTGGCACGGCGCTGAAGCCGCTGGTACCTGCGACTTGGCTGCTTGATTTGTTTCGGGCCTTCTTCTCGGTCATCGGTACGGATGTTTCGTACATACGACGTGACGAGCTTGACGGTCGGAATAATGACCACAAGCAGCCAAGTCACCGGGGTCAGAATGTTGTATACGAGCGAGCGCGCTTCGACGGTCGACTGCACAATCATGCTGATGGTATACACACACGGCGCAACGAACAAGGTGAACGGCTTAAACTTGTGATCAGACTGGCCAAAGATCCGAGCAATGGTCGTCGAAATGCCCCAGATATGATTGCTGATAAAAAGCGTGGTGAACGCGACCGATAGGATGATAATCACAATCCCTAAGCGTTCGACCAAAAAGCCACGCATGCGGATGAGCTGAATTACCACTTGGACAGGATAGGCCAGCCGTTCCACAGGGGACCAGCCGAGGTTCATGACGATTGAAAAGAAAACCAAGAGTACGATGATGCCGCTGGCGATAGATCCGTATACTGGGTACCATGCGCTGACCTTGTTTTTGTGTGCGTAATATGGACTCAAGATGAGAATGAGATCCACACCGAGATAAAGCGGCAGCAGATGATAGGTTGCGATGGCGGTCGCCTTCGGGCTTGCCATCGTAAGCGGGATCATCGGATGCTTCGCTTGAAACAAAATGGCTGTAAACGCCGCAATAATGCCAGCAAAGGTCAAAGGATGAACAATGGCGGCCGTGCGGCCAAGCGCCTCGATCCCGCACCAAGCCCCACGCCAACTGACGAGCATCATCGCGGCGCCAAGGATATAGCGAGGCGTGTGCGGGAAAAAGTACTTCATCAAACTAATTGCGAAATATAGACTAAGTGCCACAAACAGAATGTAGACTGGCATATAGCTGATGACAATCAGTTTGCCCAAGGGCTTTCCGAACAGCAGGATGGCTGGATCTGCCCCTGTCATATTCGGGAAGCGGTCATTAAACTTGCCATGCATCCAATTGACCCAAACGCCGATCAGCACCACAGCGAGAACTGCCCACTGTGCGTCGAGCAGCGCGTAGTGTACAGCAACGCTTGGGTAAAACCAGAACATGACAGGCAGGTAACTTGATGAAGAAAGCGCGATGGCTTGGTACTTAGAAAGGGTTACCTTGGTCAAGTGTTTACCTCCTGTCATATGAGGTTGCCCTCGCGGGAAATGGTGCAATGAGCTTGCACGTCGAGACGCGCATGGCTAAACATGTCACCCCAGTGATCGCGCACGAGAAACGCCGCTTTCGGATGCTTAATCATATACCAAAAGCCAAATCCAACAATATCTGTTTGATTCTCCTGTAGTCTTTTCAGCACATTTAGTGCATTCGCCTTGACGTAGGATTCGATGGCGTCTTCGTACCGCTCACTCTCGGCGTTCGTAATGGGGCGTTCGCCAAGTCCTTCAGAAGACGCGAGGTCTGCGCTTACATGGATCACATCGTGCAGGGTCAGCCCGCCATGGTCATTTGTGACATAGAAATTCGAGTGGCTCGACGCATTTTTAATGTCAAAAGATTTGTCGCCATCCGGGATGTTCAGGGCCAAGGCATGGATATCGTGAGCGAGCAAGTTGTAAAAAACCGTATCATCAGGCGTGAGCGCTCCAACCGGTCGATATCCTTGAAAGGCCAGCGTTCCACCGACCTTGATGCTGTTGTCCAGACTTTCGACGAGGGGCATGTGCGGTTCACGGCCAATCAACTCGGCGTCTCGCCAAAATTCCCACAGGCGCGTCGGCGCCGTGAAGCCGCGTTGCGGGATGGCTCGCGTCCACATCGATTCGATATAGGTGGCGGGTGGAGAACTGGTGTTGGCTTCCAAGACGGAGCGCGCTGATGACGATGTTGCGACGATTACGGCAAGCTTGTCAAGCGACTCGTCCCGCATCATCTGCTCCGTGACGCGCATCACCGCTTGTTCGCTCAGTCCTGACTGTAAAACAATGGATTCCATGTTGCCAAGAAAAAACGATTTGTCATAGGTCGTCTGTGCCCGAGCGAGTGCGGATTGCAACGAAGTCGCTTCGACATAAAAGTTTTTATACGCCTGCGATTCTCCACCTTGCCTGCCGTCTGTACCAAGGTTCATGTTTTCCGACGCAGGTTTTTCTAAATTCGGTATCTGCAGTGTGAACGCCAGCATGTCGTCGCGCCCTGGCACTGGATCGACACCGATGCCAATGATTTGCGAGCGCTCGTTAATTTTTTGGTAATCGCCGCATCCTGTCACACCAAAAAGGACGAGGAGCAGCACAGGCCACAGTCGTTTCATGGCTGACGTTGCCACCACCTTCGCCTACGCTTTGGGGTGGTGGGCGGTGGCGGCCATTTCTCAAGCTGCGGATGGGGGATGGGCACCACCAGATCCGTATCGCCGGTTGCGTCGAACGGATGCAAGTGCTTTGTGCGCTTGTCCATCACCGTGATGGGCAGACGGATCAAGCCATCGACAAAGACGTCTTTGACATAATCGCCCCCTAAAGGATCGACATATGGCACACCAAAAGACTTTAAGTTGCAGATTTCATACAAGGCCCAGATGGTGACGAGCACGACCCCATAAAATCCAAGCAGCGTAGCCGCTAAAATCATGATCCAGCCGCCCAGGCGAATCATGACGGTGAATTCATAACTGGGAGTCACGAAGATGCTGACCGCAGTCAGCGCGACCACGATGATCAGAATGTTACTGACAATGCCCGCTTCAACAGACGCCTGACCGACGACCAAGCCGCCGACAATGCTGATGGTCTGGCCCATCTGTTTCGGCATGCGTAGGGTCGCTTCTCGCAAAATCTCGACGACCGTTTGCATGATGATGACTTCCATGACGGCGGGAAACGGCACGCCTTGCCGCGATTGCGCGATTTGTAACGCCATGGTCTTGGGCAACAGTTCCGGGCTGAAGTCGGCAAATGAGATATAGAGTGCGGGAAGCCACACGGCTAGGACAAACGCAATGATGCGCAGCCAGCGAATAAATGTCCCTTCCCACCAAGAGTGCACGTAATCCTCTTCGGTTTGGAAAAAGTCCTGAAACGTCGCAGGTGCAAGGAGTACGGTGGGGTCGCCGTCGACAATCACGACCACCTTTCCTTGGTTTAATTCGCGGCAGACGCTATCCACGCGCGTCGTCACCCGCGTCAGATTGAACAGTGACCAAGGATGATCGCTAATGCGCTGCTCGATGGCAGCCGAGTTGCTGATGTGGTCGATATGAATACTTTCCAAGCGCTTCATGACGGTATCGACCAAGACCGGGTTGGCGACGTCCCGAATGAATGCCAGGGCCACAGTATGATGCGAGCGAACGCCGATGGTCCAGCGCTTAATGACCAAGGTATCGGAGCTCAGCAGTTGCCGAATCATGCCCAGATTGATGTCGATATTTTCAACAAAGGCAACCTGCGATCCGCGCGATGCACTTTCAACCGTAGGCTGTTCTGGGGTGCGATGCTCCACTGCTTTCGCGCTGATGACGACGGCCGGTTTGTGTTGGTCAAACAACAAAACCAGCTTGCCCGATGCTACGGCTTCGCGCAGTTCGAACATATTGACCATGAAAATGGCGTCGGAGCCGATGAGCACGTGTTCGATCAAATATTGAGACAAGTTCTTTGGCATGCGGCGGGGGAAGCGGTGCGAATGAATCGAGCGCAGCGTGTCTTCCACCGCACGCTTGTCGCAGATACTCGAATAGAAAATCAACGCTCCCGAAACCCCTTGAACCTCAATCATGCGAACGACATAGTCGTCGCTTACGCCGAGTGTCCGGGCAAGGTAGTCAAGCGTCTCGTCCAGCTTGCCTGTATAGTCAGGGAAGTCCCTGAAATTTGGTATGTGTGGGGCATAGCGGCCGTGTACCGGATTGGTAAACGACCAGCGCTCTGTCAGTTGTTTGAACCATCCCATGCGATACCACCCTTATCCATAGGTGCGCCTTTAGCATGTGTATAATTCTGGAAGGTTATGCGTGTTGATGGTATGTGTCTGCTCGTCCTAGGCATAACGCCCACCGTCGCATGGGGATGCTATCCGTACATCTGCGGAAGGGGTGTTCTTTCCATGGCTATTTCAACGATCACGCTGCAATCTGCAACATGTCCACTTTGTGCCAATCGCGTATCGGTGGCCTTACACGCCGTTGCGGGCGTACGCAACTTCGACGTCGACCTCTCGGATGAAATTGCGGTCATCACGTACGACGACGATACAGTCGATGATGCAGTGATTCGCAACGTGATCGACGAAGTGAATTGCGACGCACACAAAACTGTGCATTGAGATTGGCGTTTGCCGCATTTTTCGAATTCGCTTCAAGGAATTTTTGATATACATAGCGAAAGGAGATTTGATCAAGCGAGCTGGATGAAAGGCAATTCGGACCTTTCCACGTGGCAGAGCTCGAAAGGGTGACAGCGATGGCGGATCGCGAGGAGGAGCACATGCGGGGGGTAGATGCCACACGACGTCAGGCATGGCGACGTCTGTGGCGCGGGGCGGGCCTGGTCATCAGTGGGGCCATGCTGATGGTCGGCGGTTGGTGTATTGGAACCTTGCAAAACCGCTCCGCCAACGTGCTGGCGGCGACGCCTACAGGGCAATTATCCAGCCAACTGACCACCCAAAAGGTGATGATTATCGGCGGATCCATGGCACACGGGTGGAAAGATCCGAACAACGATAGTTATCTAAAGCGCGCGTTTGCGGCACTTTCGAATTCGACCGATACGCAGTATGCGTATGATGATCGTACGGTGGTGGGCGGATCGCCGGTGGGATTGGACAAGAGTGGCAAGTATGCGACCTGGCTGGCCGAGGATAAGCCTCAGATTGTCGTCATTTCTTGGGGCTTGCTTAATGATGTGTTTGACAAGACTCCGATGGCCGCGTTTAGCCAAGCCATACACGACGAGATTCAGGAAGCGCTTGCGGCGAATGCTGTGGTGATCTTTGTGACGTCGCCTGTGACCAAGGCCACAGCCACGTACAATCACGCCGAAGTGGAGAATTACATCGCTCTGGAACAGCAACAGGCGAGCTCTTTTGACAACCCAAACATTTATTTCATCGATTTAAACCACGACATGTCTGTGTATATGGCCGCGCACGGTCAGACTTGGCAGCAATATTACGGCGACAGTTGGCATCCGAACGAGGCTGGACACGAACTGGCTGGAGAACTTCTCTTTGACGATTTCATCGAAACCTTTGGCACGGGGCCCATCGAGTGGCAGGATCCGGGGGCCGGAGACACTGCGAACCAAGGTTCTGGTGGCGGCGGAACTGCGGATACCAGCGCGTAACTTGGAACATATGAACAAGCACGCAAACAATATGCTGAATCGAACACCACGTCTGCGGATGTGGGGAGGAGGCGATTTGCGTGCTGAGGAAAGTGTGCAAAGGTAAGCTTCACCGTGTTCGCGTCACGCAGGCAGATCTCAATTACATGGGAAGCATCACGCTGGATCCGGCTTTGATGCGAGCCGCTCGCATTCGACCTTACGAAATGGTGCAAATCACGAGCCTCGAGAACGGTGTTATCTGGCAAACCTATGCGATTGAAGGCCAGGAGAACAGCGGTGTTGTCTGCCTGAACGGCCCGCCGGCCCGCCACTTTCAGCCGGGCGATCAAGCCATTGTCCTATCACTAGCTTGGATCGACGAAAGCGAATGGGAGGACTTTACCGCGAGTGTCGTGTTTGTAGGTGATCACAACGAGATCACCTCCGTCGTGACAAGTAGGCCCTTTGACGGTTGGCAGGACGGACCTTGATGGGATCGCCGCAGCGCTTGGCGTTGCGGCGCAGAAACTTAGGACAAGCGACAATTGCAACCGCATCTTCAGTATGCTACACTGCTCTAAATCCGACTTTTCTATTTGGTTTAATGTGTTTTTCGCTTAGGACTTATGATGATTTGGGTACCATGAAGGTACGTCAAGAGGGATGTCCATGGTTATAGCAGCTTGGCTGATCGCCTTGTTCTTTGCCGCCAACATTGGGGCAAGCGGTACAGCCGCGTCGATGGGTGCGGCATATGGGGCTGGCGCAGTGCGTAAAAAGTGGGTTGCGTTGCTGCTGGTTGCCATGGCGGCGTTTCTCGGTGCGGTGATTGGCGGGGGAAGCGTGGTCAAAACCATCGGTAGCGGCATTGTTCCTTCGCACGTGATCACGGTTGAGATCACCGTCATCATTCTGGGTGCAGCTTGTCTTACCTTGTTTGGATCCAACCTGTTTGGCGTCCCGTTGTCCACGAGTGAGGTAACCGTGGGCGCGGTCGTCGGTGCGGGTCTCGCAATGGGCCACGTGTATTACGCACACCTGCTATTCATCATCGCCGTCTGGCTGGTGATGCCGTTTATCGCGATGTGTATCGCATTTATGTTAGGGATTCTGGTTCGCCACGTAGAGCCACGTTTGTTGCGCAACGTAAAGGGAATGGTGCCAGTCCTCATCGCCGTGCTGGTTTTGGCCGGATGTTATGAGGCGTTTTCGGCGGGGATGAACAACGTGGCGAACGCGGTTGGACCAATGGTGGCATCTGGAATTCTTACGGTACACGCAGGATTGTATTGGGGAGCCCTCTTCGTTTCCCTGGGCGCTTTGACGCTCGGTAGCAAAGTCTTAGATACAAATGCGAAAAAGATTACGAAATTGTCGCTGATGCAAGGCATTGTGGTTTCCTTTACGAGTGCGACGCTGGTTCTGGTTGCTTCGATTCTTGGTTTACCTGTGCCGCAGACACAGGCGACGACAATGGCCATTTTTGGCGTGGGTCAATCTCATGTCGGGTCGGACATTTGGCGGCAAGGCGTGGTTACGCGCATTCTGAAGACTTGGATTGTGTCTCCTGTGACATCGTTACTCGTCAGCTATTTGTTGGTCGATATCTTGGCTCGCAATCAATATACGTCTTTATTTATCGCCGTTGCTTCCGTTGTTGTGGCCTTTCTTTATTGGAGTATGCGCCCGCATACCCGACGCGTAAAGGTCGAAGAAGAGTAGGAAATGGCGTTGCTGGACAGGCCACATTCTCGTTCGGCTATTGACAAAATCCATGGTGATCGGCAAACAATAGGGTTTGTGGAGTTTTTCCATGAACGTAAGCCGATACCATGGATTTGTCTTTGAGGAGGGGCTGCATGCCAAACGCCATCGTATTGCGAGGGCTCACCAAACGGATTGGCCAAAAGACGATTGTCGACAACCTGACGTTCGACATTCCTTCCGGCGAGGTATTTGGTCTGCTTGGTCCAAACGGAGCGGGAAAGACCACAACCATTCGGATGATGGTCGGTCTCATCCGCATGACCTCAGGAACGGTCGAAATTGCGGGGCACGACATCGTGCGCGACTATGGACAAGCCATCCGCCAAGTGGGTGCGATTGTCGAGAATCCTGAGATGTACAAGTACTTGTCTGGGTATCAGAATTTACGGCAATTTGCGCGCATGACGCCGGGGATTGAGCCGCGGCGAATCGATGAAGTCGTGGAGTTTGTCGGACTGTCCGAGCGCATTCACGACAAAGTCCGTCAATATTCGTTAGGCATGCGCCAGCGTCTCGGCCTCGCACAAGCGCTTTTGCATCGCCCATCTGTGTTAATTTTGGATGAACCTACAAATGGGCTCGATCCGGCAGGTATTCGCGAGTTGCGCGATCATCTGCGACGTTTGGCTCGCGAGGAAGGCGTAGCTGTCGTTGTGTCCAGTCACTTGCTCAGCGAGATGGAATTAATGTGCGATCGCGTCGCCGTCATCCAACAGGGGAGGCTTGTCAGCGTCGGGCGGATCGACCAGATGGTTGCGGCTGGAACAGATGGACTGGTGCGCCTATTTGTCGAGACTGAGTGTGGGCAGGAAGCAAAGACGGCCCTGATCGGACGCGTGGATGGCATGGCGGATCTCGCCGTAGTCGATGGCGGCATTGAAATGAAACTCCCGCGGGATGTCATCCCACGCGTTCATCAATTGCTGGTGCAATCGGATATACCGGTCTTTGAAGTGCGTATCGTTACGCAGACGTTGGAAGATCGATTCTTAGAAATGACGGGAGGTGGAGACAAAGCATGATGGGTCTCATCTGCAATGAACACGTGAAAATCTATCGTCGGGCGAGAACTTGGATATTTTTCGCTGCTATTCCGGCCATTGCGATATTAGGGGCCGCCTTAAAACATCATACGGCCGTTCAGTTGCATGACAAGGAAACAGTTTGGATGTTCATGGATAGTATGGGCCGTGCCGTCTATCTTGTTATCGTGTTTGCATCGATTGTCGCCGGTGACATTGTCGGCGGGGAATTTGCAGGCGGTACCGTCAAACTTTTGCTTATTCGGCCACACCGCCGATGGAAAATACTCCTTAGCAAGTATCTGTCCGTTCTTTCGTTCAGTTTTACACTTCTCGTGTTCACCGTCTTCGTCGCATGGCTTGTCGGCGGCCTTGTCTTTGGCTTTTCGGGAGCGGGTGAACCATACCTACTTTCGTACGGCGGACACGCCGTGTCGATCCCGGCTTCTTCAGAAAGTGTGCGAACGTACGCATATCTGGCCATTCCGCTACTCTTGACGTCGACGTTAGCCTTTATGATTTCTACACTATTTCGCAGTTCTGTGGTGGCGATTGCACTCTCGGTGTTTCTGGTCCTCTTTGGCCCGGTCATCACAGAAGTGTTGCGCAGCTATGCGTGGGATCGGTTTGTCTTGTTTGCAAACTGGAACCTCGCACCGTACTTTGAGAACGATATGTCGCCTTTGCCGAACATGACTCTATCGTTTTCTATCATCGTACTCATCGTGTACTATGTCGTTTTTCTCGCCATATCTTGGTTGTCCTTTACGAAGCGAGACGTTTCCGCATAACGACGTGCAACCACGTGAATACGCTCGATCCGAGCACGGGTGTAATCAGTAAAATGGTGATGTGACGTGGTAGGGACCCGACTAGAAAAATGCCCATGGATACGCCCATAAACACGTTCATCGCAAGCTCGGAAAACGCCTCGAGGTGGGCGGATCGCATCGTCAACAAGCCGGCGCTGACGCCCGCTACGCAGGCTGCGATCCCGCCCACCGTTTTATTGTGGACCAAGAGTTCGACAATCAGTTGCGTCGCAAACGTCAGTCGCATCAACACGCTGTTTGCGATGTCGCGAGAGACGACGGCGTCCGCGTCGGCGCTTGCGCCAATCCGCTTCCATATGAGCCACGTTTCAATCAGCGCGATCGGCACTACCATGGCGATGAGCACCCGCGAGCACCCCCTCTGTACAACCTATGCGGACGCGCTGGTTAGCATGTCGACAAAGGGGGGCGGTTGGATTCACTCAGTCTTCAACCTTCGGCTACATCCACGTGTATCCCGCGATAAACTTTTCGCAGGCGTCCGCGCAACGTAGGCAACACTGTTTTGCAGACTGCGAGACGGGGTCCGCATAGCTCGCACACTCGTCTGCGCACGTACGACATACTTTTGCGCAATAGAGTAGTGCCGATTTCATCAACGGACTCTTGCGAGCGATAACGCGTGTGGTCATCAGCGATACGTCAACCATGTCCTGTAATAGGGCCAGTTGTCGCCTGCGCAGCGGGGCGTCGGGTTGGCACATGAGCATATGCAGGGCCCGCTCACAATGCAGCATGCAGTCTTTCACGTACTCGCAGATGTTCAGGCACTGATGGTGCGGATGGGGTTTAAACCATATTTCCTCGATCTCGACCTTTTCTTCCACTACCTCATATTGCACGCCCGGCGCCTCGAAGCCCGTCGCCATCGGTGGGGCCGAAGGCATCTGCGGTGTGTGAAAGACTACCTCCGCGGGCGAGCTGTCGGGGTCGTCGAACGAGAACGGTGGCATAGGCGCAATGGGTGTTACGGGGTCGGAGGCAGATGGTGAGGATGGCTCCAAGATTGCATGACTCTCCTGTTTTGCAGTATGTGACGGTGATTCGCTACGCCCATGCTCTGCGTCAAACATCCACGGAAATTCACTTGCCACGCGTACACATCCTCCTAATCGCGAAGTCATCACCATAGAATGCATTGAACTGAAGTCCTGTGCGAGTGTCCCGAGTGTTTTGGGCGCAAGGTGAGACGGGGCGATTTATGCTACACTGATACCATTGCGGAATTTGTCCGATTCTGATGTTTTTCGAATCAAGGCAAACTCAGATGAGAGGTGGCTTCGACGTGCCAATCAAGATTCCGGACCACTTACCTGCGAAAGAAATTTTGCAGTCTGAACATATTTTTGTTATGGGCGAAGAACGAGCTTATACGCAGGACATTCGCCCGCTCAAGATCTTGATTTTAAATCTCATGCCGCGCAAGGAAGTCACCGAGACGCAGTTATTGCGTTTGCTCGGTAACTCGCCGCTGCAGGTGGAAGTCACGTTGTTGCGCATGCGATCCCATGTTGCGAAAAATACTTCGACGGAGCACCTTGAGGCGTTTTATCAGACTTTTGATGAAGTGGAACAACAGGCATATGACGGGATGATCATCACGGGAGCACCTGTTGAACACTTGCCGTTTGAAGAAGTGACGTATTGGCCAGAGCTTTGTGAAATTCTCGACTGGACCAAGGGTGCGGTGACCTCGACGCTGCATATTTGCTGGGCCGCGCAGGCGGGGTTATATAGACATTATGGACTTCCGAAATACGCGCTGGAGCGCAAGACGTTCGGGATTTTCGAACACGTCGTCAACGTTCGATGTAACTTGACGCGAGGTTTTGACGACGTGTTTCTGGCGCCGCACTCGCGCCATACAGAAGTGCGGCCGGACGATATTCGGCGCGTCAAAGGGCTCGATATCCTCGCCGAGTCAGCCGATGCCGGTGCCTTTCTTATCGCCACCCCGGATGCTCGTCAGATTTTTGTCACCGGACATCCGGAGTACGACGCTATAACGCTAGCCGAAGAATACCAAAGGGACATCGAACGAGGATTGGAAATCGATGTGCCATACAACTATTACCCATTGGACGATCCGCGGCGTGAGCCGTTGAATCGGTGGCGCGGCCACGCCAATCTCTTGTTTGCGAACTGGCTGAATTACTGCGTATACCAAGAGACACCGTACGACCTGAGCGGGCGTATTCGACAGCGCGTGGCGAAGTCGTAAGCATCAATGACAGCGCGATCATCTCATTTGCAAGGAGTGTGTCGTCATGGTCTGGTGGATTCGCGTGGTGACGGCATTGCTATGCTCCGCAACCACATGGGGGATCGCGCGCGTGGTTGGCGATTCTGTCAAAATTGCGTGTGTATTGGGATTCTTTGTCCTCGCTTTTGGCCTGTTGTCGACAGTCCGTAAGTACCTGTTACAACATCGGTTTTTACGACGCGATTTGCTGTCACAATATATCGATCCGATGGTCGCCAGTGCGATTGTCGCTGCGATCGTTCGGCTTGTTCGTGGATAACCTTTAGCTATCCAATCCGATTTCACGAAATCCCTTTCGGATCGACTTTGTTCGACAATCTTGTCACGTTTTTGTTCCAACTATTTTTCCCCTCACACGACAAAACGTCGTATAATGTTGAACGTTGGTTTTGTGTCACTTGGGTGGGGGGAATTTCATGGCCTGCGCGGGCAACACCACAGATTTGGTTGAATATCTGCGCAAAAAGATGGTTGAGACCGCAGAGGAAACAGGTAATCTGTTAGACGAGCGGGTCATTCGCATCAGTCAGTTGCTGGATCTTCATTTGGTGGCGGCGATGCGCAACCAGCTCGGAACTGTCGCGAACGACGATAGGCAGATTGGATTTGCTCCTCGTGTCTCAGGAGAACACACGTATATCGAAAAACGTATACTTCCCCTCCAGTATCGTAGAAGGTTTCACGTCGTCCAGTTTACGGATCGCACGACCACGAGTTGACTGGGCGGTGCGAATCCATGTACGCTGGCTACGGAAATTGGTACGAGTGACTAACTCGAACAAAGGATGTGGCAAGCGTGCATTCGTATTGGTTTCACATTGGTGCATTTCCGGTTCGCTCTTACAGCACAATTTTTGCACTGGCGTTTCTACTCGGACTCGGCATCACGCTTTATTTAGCCAAGGTTCGGGGAAATCCTGGGGATTCCGAGCATTGGTGGGCGCTCGCACCGCTGTGTCTCATCGGCGGTGTCGTGGGAGCCCGGTTTTGGCAAGTATTTTTCTTCGACTTCGGCTATTACGCGTCACATCCGGGTCAGATTCTACAGGTTTGGCACGGAGGCCTGTCTATCCAGGGCGGTATTGCGGGTGCGCTAGCGGCGTCCATCATCTACTTATGGCGAAAGCGGCAGAGCTTTTTGCACTTTGCCGATATTGCGACACCAGGCATTTTGCTGGGGCAGAGCATTGGTCGTGACGCAGACTTTATGAACGGAAGTGCCTTTGGTGCGCCGACTCACCAAGGCTTTGGCGTGTTATTCCCACCCGGAACCTTGGCGTATGAGCAATATGGACACCAACCCCTATGGCCTGCGGTCATTTGGGAGGGACAAGTTGATATTGTGCTCTTGGCCCTTTTGTTTGTCATATTGCAGCGCAAGAAGGGTTGGCCGCTCGGGTTCCCGTTCGTGTATTACTTGGTCGTGTATAACATATGCCGATTCTTTCTCGAGATACTTCGCGGGGACTCACCACGGGGTATCTTTGGCTGGGACGCCGCACAGTGGACCGCACTCGCGACTGTTCTTGTCGGCTTGTTGCTTGGCGTTTGGATCTTTTTGAAGGAAAAACGCAAAACTCCGTTGGGTGTGCAGGGTGAGTGAATCGCGATACATGGGGATCATATGATGGCCCAAGCTGTCGGAGCGTTTCCGGCAGACCTGGGCCGTTTTGTCTTTCTTTATGATGAGGCTTGCGAGAAGTGAAGCGTGACCCCGAACAGCCGTTGTGCATCCTCCACGACTTTCGCGTCTGCAGTATCTGGTGCAATCAGGCAGAGATCTGCACCGCCAGCGATGGACAATTGACGGGGCTGTGTGACCCATCCGATATCCGTGAGGGGAACGCCGAGTTCTAACGTTAGCCAGCGCGCAAGTCGAAGCAATACGGAGAGCTTCGCGCAACGTGGATCGGGCGTTTTTCCGCTTACCACATGTCCAACCCTGGCCCATTGTTCGTTGGACAAGCCATACAAGTACGTCGATTGCACAAGGTAAGCGGCGTGATCCGCCGCATGTTCCGGATGTATATATGTACCTGCACCTTCAATTTGAGCAGCGGTCCATAAAATCATTCTGTCTTCTTGATTCAGATCCGCATCAGGCTGCATGACATCAAATAGTCGCAGGGCGGCGGTCGTCACGATGGCGGCAATATTGCGATCCACCTCGAACTGCCTTTGCAAGTTGCCCACGCTGTGCGCCAACACGGAGCCGACGACAGGCGTTTGGGCTTCGGCAAGCAGTGCTTCGAAAAGCAACCCTTCGCGAATGCCGTTGCGACTGATATGAATGGTGGCGGGGCGTACGTGATCGATAATAGCTTGTAATATTGCCATCCCGGACGTGATAATTTCCGCTCGGTGTTTGGCAATACCTTTAATTTTACGCCGTTTATTCACACTCATGGCCTGCAGCTCGCGCAGCTTTCCACTTGTGTAAGAAGCGGGGAACGAATAGCCATGTAGCCGTGTCCATTCAGCGCCCGTATCTCCCATATGAAGTTTGGCCATGGCGCGGGCGGTTCCGCCAAGGCCGATGAGCGGCAACGCACAGGCGTTTGCCAACCATACAACGTCTTCTAACGCCTCCGTTACGACTGCGTAAGCCCGTTCGACAGCTCCCTGCTCGCCAAGGGTGCCATACATTTCACGGAGATTGAGTGCCCCATAGGGGATACTGATGGCGTTCAGCAGTTGACGATTGCGCACAAGGCACAATTCGCTGCTGGCACCACCAATGTCAAAGATTAACGCATCGTTTAGGGCGACGGTATTGATCACGCCTAAGTATCCGTAGCGGGCTTCCTCGTCCCCAGTTAAGACGCGAAATGGAACGCCGGTTTCATGCTCCAGCAACGAGAGCGCATATTCGCGGTTATCGGCTTGGCGAACCGCAGCGGTGGCGACGGCAAGCCACCGAGTGACTCCATACAATTTTCCAACGCGGACGAATCGTTTCAGACAATAGATGGCTCGTGACAGACTTTCGTCAGTCAAACTGCCGTCATTTGAAAGGCCCTCCGCGAGACGTACATTTTGTTTGACTTCATAAACAGGACGATACGTCGTGTCTGCAAACGTATCAAATAGCGACATCCGGCACGAGTTGGAACCGAGATCGAGAATACCGAGCCGCTCGCTTCGTTCCATGTGTTCATCCTCTTCCGCTTTGATTTCAGTCAGTATCATGATAAGCGTATGGCTGCCGGAAGTCGATTCAGCAGGATGAATGTGGGTATTAATGGATTATTAGGAATGATAAATGTGGCATAGATCGTAGCTATGGGGTCACAATACAACTGTCATCATCACCACACCACAAGGAGGTAAATGACGATGGCCAACAACAATAACAACAGCAAGTTGATTCCGCAAGCAGAGAAGGCTTTGGAGCAAATGAAGTACGAAATTGCTTCCGAGTTTGGTGTCAACTTGGGCGCCGAAACGACATCGCGCCAAAACGGCTCGGTCGGCGGCGAGATCACGAAACGCCTGGTCGCATTTGCTGAGCAAAACCTTGCTGGTCGTGTGTAATTAGATTGGGTTTGCAAAAGGGGCTGAACATTGGGTTCGGCCCCTTTTCACCGTGATACAACATCATGATTCGGCCAGGATGGCAGGCAACTCAGCAAGCGTTGCGATCACGTAATCCGGCTTTTGTCCGGGCGATATATATGGCGCTTGACTTCGATTGCACCAACACGTGCGAAATCCGTACGCTTTCGCACCGGCGATATCCCAACTGTTGCTTGAGACAAAGAGAACTTCCCGCTTCTCGCAGCCTAAGGCCGATTGTACAAGGGCATAAGCCTTGCGCGACGGTTTATAGGTGCGAATGGGATCGACGCTGAGGATGAAATCGAACGAAAATAAAACATCGTTTGCAACGGCCAAGGCTTGTAGAGAGCGCAGGGTTCCATTGGATAAAACGGCCGTTTTGTAATTGCCCAATTGATGAAGTGTCGGCTTGACATCAGGGTACACAGGAACTTTTTGCATGTGTTTAAGTAGCTGTTGGGCGACCGCATCGGCATCTGTCCGCACCATCTCATGCTCGGCGAGTGCGGCGTAGAGGGATTGTTTTGCGAGTTGATCGAAATCGCGATACTGCTCAGCCAATGCCGATTGCCACGCAAACTCGAGATGAAGCTGTCGCCAACGTTGGTAAAATGCATCGGCGGCGGGTTGGTCCGCAAACCAGGGGCGCGCAACATCCGCCAAATCACTTATATCAAACAGTGTTCCATAGGCATCAAACGCCACAACCGCCATTTTTCATATCCCCCTGCCGCATAAGTTCATACGCCGCGCTGATTCGGATCCCAAATGACTTTGTGTATTTGTAGATTCAGCTTGACCCGTGAGAGTCGGTGTTGCAGTATCCGGTTGACCAGTTCATGAGGAGGCATCGACTCCCAAACAGGGCTGAATAGGACCTGAGCCTTGGTTGGATAGGCCGCCAAGACAGAGACGGCTGTGTCAAAGTCGTGATCGTCCGCAATCACGAATTTCACTTCATCCCGATCCGAGAGGGCAGCCAGGTGTTCGTGCACCATCTGCGCCTGTTCGCCGCTTGACGGGAGTTTGTAATCGACGATAAATCGCAGCTTTGCCGCCAATTCGGGAGACTGCTCGCGCAGGGCTGCAAATGGCCGGACGTCGATCGCGCCGTTGGTCTCGACATGTAAGTCCTCGATTTGTGGCAGGCTCGCGATGGCGTCGATGAGCAACTGGGATTTGTGCCGATGAATCAGCGGTTCCCCGCCAGTTAGGCAGACCTGATGCCAGCCGAACCGATCCACGCGGTCTACGATCTCGCCAATCGACGCTTCGAATTCCGGCTTGGCAGGGGCATAGCTGTAGGGTGTGTCGCACCAGGTACAACGCAGGTTACAGTGAAAGACGCGCACAAAGACGGTAGGATACCCTGCGCGCGTACCTTCGCCCTCCACCGTTTCGAAAATCTCAACCATCGGTAAGCGACTGGATCGCCAATCGCCCTTGCGGGCCTGCTCGTATTGTACGTGCCAGTCGACGTTACGCCGAACCGTTGTGCCAGCGGAGCTTCCAGTCATATCATCCACTCCCGCTTGAGCGTTGCTTTACTCGTCGGCGTCTCGAAAAGTTCAATTTGCTCCAAACGAAGGCCGCGGTAAGCATCATACTGGGCCAAGGCCGCCTCAAATTGTTCCCAGATCCATACGACCATGTTTTCGGCGGTCGTGTTCATCTTTGGCAGCACTTCATTCAGATATTGGTGATCCAGCTTGCGCTCAATGACATCGCGATATATCTGCTTTAATTCGCCGAAGTCGATCACGATGCCAATGGCATTGACGAAGCCGCTGACGGTCACGACCAGCCGATAGGTGTGGCCGTGCAAGTTCGTACACTTGCCGTCGTACGCGTGCAGATGGTGTGCCGCATCGAACGTAAATTCTTTGGTGACGGCGACGCGCTTTTGATGATAAGGGAGTTCCGATTTCTCTATATCGACGCCGAGAACCTGCAGGCGCTCCGGGATTTTGTATTCGGCCATCGTCTCCACTCCTTACTACCGACTGAACGGTTGTTTGTGCGCATAAGAGGAGTATGTTCCTATACACGTAAATGAGGCTGTCACCAAGGATACCCGTTGGATGACAGCCTTCCATCGCTGTATTGGTCTCAGCGACTCAATTTCGACGTGAGTTCTTGACACTCCTCCGGGGTCACCCATTCGTCGCCCCACTGTTGCACCGCATCCATCACAGGGCGGAGTGCCTTGCCTTTGGGTGTCAACTCGTATTCGATGCGCACCGGTGTTTCCGGGTACACGTGACGAATCAAAATGCCCGCCTTTTCAAGTTCCTTAAACCTCTCGGCAAGCATTCGATCACTCATGTTCGGGATCATTTCCGAGATATCCTTAAATCGTTTCGGACCCTGCAAAAGAACCCGTATGATGAGCCCGGTCCAGCGCTTGCCCAAAAGGGCGAAAGCCGACTCGAAGCGCGGGCATATCTGCTCATGGTTGCCCATGACGATCATCTCCTAACGATATTGTACCACAATTCTTTCAACGTCTCCTACTGAATGTGAGTAACTTTTCTTTGCCGTCGCCAGAATCTTCGACCACTCGTGGCGAAACCCTCCATCCATTGCAGATTGCCGCCAGTTCTGTTACATCTGAGACAAGTGAATGCGCACGATGAAGGAGATGACAGCGGTGGACGGCCCTTTGCAATTTCCTGATCCGCGCCCGGTCGACCCAAAGGCGTATGCCAGAGCACAGGATCGATTAAATCAATTGACCAAGCCGGTTGGAAGTCTCGGTTTGCTCGAACCCATCTTATGCGATCTCGCCGCCATCCAAGGCCGAGCGATTCCATCCGTGAGCCGGCCGCATTTCCTGTTATTCGCCGCTGATCACGGTGTCGCATCGAATCGCTCTATTTCGCGCTACGGCCAGCATGTGACGGAAGAGATGGTGGTCAACATCGCGATGGGCACCAGCGTGTCTTCGGTGATGGCTCGCAACATGGGCGTTGCTCTCGACGTCTACGACGTCGGGGTATTGCGCAAGCCGCGCCATCCACGCGTGCACGTCGAGAAAGTTGGGCTTGGCACGTCCGACTTTACGTCCGGCCCGGCGATGACCGAAGAGCAGTGTGGACAAGCGCTTGCAATTGGCATGAAGGCCGCGTTACGAGCCATTGAGGAACATGGCATGGATTTGCTGATTCTTGGTGAAATGGGAATTGGCAATACGACGGCGGCCAGCGCGCTTGCCGCATGGTTGCTGGGTCTCGACGCACAGGAGGTGGTCGGGCCAGGTACGGGCATCGCCGACGAAGCGGTCGCGAGCAAGCGCGATGCCGTTGAGCGAGCGTGTGCGCTCTGGCAGGGCGCCAGTCAGGCCTACGAGCCGGATAGCGACGCATACTGGTTAGCCGGGATGGCACAACTGGGTGGCTTTGAGCTGGCCGCGATGGCGGGAGCCATCTTACAAGCCAGCGCATCGGGCGTGGCCGTTTTGCTCGACGGATTGCTCGCAGGCGTTTGCGCACTGTGGGCAACGCGTCTGCGGCCCCAGACGAGCGCGTATCTCATTGCCGGCCATCGTTCGCCTGAACCGGCGCATGGCCGGATTTTGTCCGCGCTTGGAAAGACGCCTATGCTCGATATGCGCCTGCGCGTCGGTGAAGGAACGGGGGCCATGATGGCTTGGCCGCTGATCAAAGCAGGGTGTGAAATCATGGCGGAAACAGCGACGTTTGCCGACGCGCGCGTCTCCAATCCGTTTGCCGGCGATCTGCCTAAAGATGAAGGCCATCTTGTATTCAACGATGCAGATACAAGGCGCGAGATGCCGCCGGTCGCTGTGGACTTTGACGATGCCGAGCGCAAGGCGGTGTACAAAGCGATTGCCACAAGGCGCGACGTTCGCGTGTTTTTGCCCGATCCCGTGCCTGTCACGGTCGTGCGGCGCATTTTGGAAGCCGGGCATCAAGGGCCGTCGGTTGGCTATATGCAACCTTGGAACTTCATTGCGATTCGCGACAAACAGCTGCTTTTCGAACTCGCCGAGCTCGTCGAACGCGAACGCGTCCGTGCCGGTGAGAAATTTCCAGATGAGCAGAGGGACTACTATTTGCGGCTAAAGGTAGAGGGATTGCGCGAGGCGCCGTGGACCATTTGCGTCACCAACGACCCGACGCGGGGCGGACCCGTCGTACTCGGGCGCAACACGATTCCTGAAACCGACCTGATGTCGACTGCCTGTGCCATTGAGAACATGTGGTTGGCCGCGCGTGCGGAAGGGATAGGTATGGGCTGGGTATCGATGTATGAAAAGAAGGATTTGCGAACCCTCTTAGGTATTCCTGAACACGTCGATCCCGTTGCCTTGCTTTCGCTGGGCTATACGCCTCATTTTGCGGACGAACCCATCTTGCAGAGGGTCGGTTGGCGCAATCGCATCGACATTGATGAAATTGTCTTTCTTAATGGCTGGGCAAAACTATGGAAGGAGAATATACGATGAGATTATACACGCGCGGGGGCGATCTCGGTACGACAGCGCTGATCGGCGGCGAGCGGAGGCGCAAAAGCGATTTGCGCGTCGAAGCATACGGTACCGTGGACGAGGCCGGGGCCTTTCTTGGCTTGGCCTCAAGCCAGCTTGTCGATCCACAGTTTGCGGATATCCGCGAGCTACTCTTTGCCATCCAGCAGCGCTTGTGGGACGTCGGAGCCGATTTGGCCGCACCAAAGTCCGCGACTGCCTATGTGCTGCGCACGCCTGAAGATGCGGCGTCAGTGCTTGAACCATACATCGATACATACCAAGCAGAGGCAGATAAGTTGGACAAGTTTGTCCTCCGGCAGGGCTCGCAACCAGCGGCAACCCTGCACGTCGCCTGCACAGTGGTGCGCCGAGCAGAGCGTCAGGTTGTCCGTTTGGCCGAGTTCGAGGAGGTCCCAGGCGCGGTACTGCGGTATTTAAATCGGCTGTCAGACCTGCTCTTTGTCCTTGCCCGGGCCGTTAATGCCCGCATGCACGTGGACGACATCGACTACTTGAATAGCCCACCAGTCTTTCGCGATCCGCGTTCGCGCCGCGATCGCCCACAAGAGGATTGACAGCAGGGCCGCCGCTGACTAGGATGAAAGGCGTACTGAACCAGCCGCTAGGTGCTTCGCGCGAAGCGAAGAGAATAGGGAAACCGGTGTAAATCCGGTGCGGTCCCGCCACTGTGAACAGGATAGGCGCCTTTGCTACGAGGCACGTATTGCAATCCACTGCCGTAGGGTGGGAAGGATGCGACACGAACCTGTGAGCCAGGAGACCTGCCTAGCTGCTTACGAGCCAACCTTCGAGGAAAGGTTTGTTTCGACATGCGCGTCTAGAGAGGCGTGTACGACGGACACAGGCAACTTTCTCGCAAGGGACGCTCCAGATGAATGGGGGTCCATTTTTTTATGAGACAAAAGACAAGCTGGGCAATCTGGACGACCGCACTGGCTGCGGTTGCGGCACTGACCGGGTGCGGTACGGCCGCGAGCGGATCGGGCGCCAACACGGCGCAGGCGACCAACACCGCCGCCGCATCCAGCTCCGCTTCGTTTCCAATCACGCTGACCGACGACACCGGAACCAAGGTCACCATTCAGAAAGAGCCGATGCACATCGTGTCCGGCACCGAGGGAACCGACGAGATTTTGGTATCGCTCGTGCCGAAATCGCGCATTTCACTCGTGACCAACCTCTCCAGCGACGCCACGTATTCGGACGTCACATCGCTCGTCAAAGGCATTCACCAGTGGAGCGGTGACGACGCTGAGCAGGCGCTCGCCGTCAATCCCGACCTGGTGCTCATGGCTTCGTATGCACCACAAAAAGTGGTGAGCCAGATCCGCAGCGCTGGCGTCCCGGTCTATGAGTTCAACGACTTCACGTCGGTGGCCATGATTGAGCACAACATCGGCGTGATTGGCAAGCTGGTAGGGGAGCCGCAAAAGGCCCAGGCCATCGTGAACAATATGAACCGCAACATCGCAAGCATCGAGCATGCGGTGGCGCCATACGGTCGTCCCTCTGTGCTCGACTACAGTTCGTACGGCTACGCCGCCGGGCAAGGCACGACGGTCAACGACATCATCCGCATGGCGGGTGGGAAGAACGCCGCCGCCAGCTTAAACGGCTGGGCAAAAATCACCGACGAGGAGATTGTCAAGCTCAATCCCAGCGTGATCATCGATTCGAGCGACGACGCCGCGTTCCTCAAAAAACTGGCGTCCGATCCCGCCCTGCAGTCGGTTGCAGCCGTGCGTGAGCACCATCTCTACGCCATCGACAGCGCCGACTTATCATCCGTATCGCAGTATGTCGTGAAAGGCGTGTACGACGTGGCCAAGGTCATCCACCCGAACGCGCACGTTCCTGCTGTTCGGGTACTTTCATGAGGCGTCGGCGGCGGCTCGCGTTCGCGTCGCTCGTGCTGGCCTTGTGCGTCGCCGTCGCGCTCGAAATCGGGATTGGCCCTGTCTACATCCCGTTTTGGCACATCCCGGCTGATACCATTGCGTATGCGAGCGGCCATCGGTCGCTCGACGCGATTGTCGTCGGCGCCATTCGCTGGCCTCGCTTGTTGGTCGCGCTGCTCGTGGGGGCGGCGCTTGCCGTCGCCGGTTGCGTGCTGCAGGCGATTTTTAAGAACCCGATGTCCGATCCCGGGGTGATTGGTGTTTCGAGCGGCGGCGCCCTTGGCGCCGTGCTGACGATTGCCTTCGGGTGGTCCAGCAGATGGCTGTGGGTGACACCCGCCGGATCGTTTATCTGCGGCCTGGCGGTCGTCGTCCTCATCTACCGCTTAGCGACCTTCGGGCGGCGGACGAATCTCTACGCGTTGCTCCTCGCGGGCGTCGCCGTTGGTTCGCTGTGCAGCGCCATCATCACGGCCATTCTCGACATGTCGCCGCTGCAGACGATGGAGCAGATGATGTTCTGGCTATTTGGCGGACTCGACGGCAGCAATTGGCGCGAGACGTGCATTCTCACCATCGTCGACGGCATTGTCTTGCCTGTCTTTATGGCCTTGGCGTGGGCATTGGACATCATGGTAACCGGCGAAGAACACGCAGAGGGCGTCGGCGTCGCCGTGCAGCGGGTCAAACAAATCGCGCTCGGGCTGTGTGCGCTGATCGTCGGGGTATCCGTGAGTACAACAGGCGTCATCTCGTTTGTAGGCCTCATCGTTCCACACGTCCTCCGCTACCTGGTCGGGCCTCGCCATCGCCACTTAATTCCGGCCTGTGCGCTCGGCGGCGCCACTTTACTCGCACTATCCGATCTCGTTGCGCGCACGGTGGTCGCGCCGGTCGAGCTCAACGTGGGCATCGTCACGTCGTGTCTCGGTGCGCCATTCTTTCTCTTCCTATTATTTCAGCATGGCCGCAATTGGCAAAGGAGATGAGCGCGATGGTTGGCGTGCGATTAGACGCTGCTGCGTATCGTCCGGTGTTGCAACCGATGTCCATCGCGCTTGAGCTCGGCCAAGTCGTCGGTGTGATTGGACCCAATGGGGCAGGGAAATCGACGCTTCTGCGCCTGATGGCAGGCCTCATCGCACCGACGTCGGGCCAAGTGCTGGTGGCAGAGCTGCCCATCGCGAGTCAGTCGCCGCGCTGGCGTGCTCAACACATCGCGTATCTGCCGCAGTTGATTGGCGACGACATCCCGTTTACCGTGCGCGAATTTGTGGAAATGGGAAGGTATAGTCGGGAATCCGCCTGGGCACAGGGCGCGTCGCGGCGCGAGGCCGTCATGGCCGCCGTCGCTCAAATGGGCCTCGAGCGCCTGCTCGATGTGCCACTTGCTCAGATATCGGGGGGAGAGCGGCAACGGGCAGGGATTGCCCGCTGTTTGGCACAGGCTTCGCCCGTGTTTTTACTCGATGAGCCAATTGCCAATCTCGATGTGTTTTACCAACTGGACATCCTATCGCGTCTACGTGGTCTCGCAGCGGATGGGCGACTCATCGTCCTCGCTATTCATCATTTAGAGTTTGCCATGCGTTTTTGCGATGCTTGCATCGTGCTTGATCACGGTGCTGTCGTGGCATTTGGACCACGCGACGAAGTGTTTCAGACAGAGCTTGTGCAGCGAGTCTTTCACATTGGTGTGCGACGTTTTGCCGATCCATTCACAGGTGATCCACGTCTGAGTGTTATGGGCTGTCTGCCTGTCAAGGATGGAGAGGAAAGGGAAGAGTCATGAGCTTAATTTTGGTCACCGGCGGCGCGCGTAGCGGGAAGAGCCGATTTGCCGAGATGCTGGCTGACCATCATGCCAACTCCGGCGCCAAGGTCATCTTTGTCGCAACAGCTGAGGCGTTTGATGACGAAATGGCGGAGCGGATCAAGCGCCATCGAGCCGCGCGCGATCGGCGCTGGCGCACTGTGGAAGAGCCGTGTAATCCAGCGGCCGTCGTGCGCGCAGCACAAGCCGATGTCTATCTGATCGACTGTTTGACCCTGTTGCTCGCGAATTGGATGTTTCAGGCGAAGGTAGACGAAGCGGGTTTTTGGGACAAGCTCACAGATTTAGTTGAAACCTTGGCCGCATCTAGTGCCACCTGTATCGCCGTAACGAATGAAATTGGTCTCGGCATTGTGCCTGCGGATCCAGAGACGCGGTTGTACCGCGATTGGCTCGGTTGGATGAATCAGGCGTTTGCGCGTGCCGCAGAGCAAGTGTTTCTCGTCACAAGTGGGATTGCAGTCGATCTCAAGGCGCTCCCAGGTGCGAGGGTCCTTTGAAAGGGGACGTCAGCTTGCAACTGTTAGGGAGGACTTTTGCGTTAGCTTGGTCGTTTTTTACGATTTTGCCTACGCCTGAGCTTAAACGCTCACCGACTCCGGACGAGTTGGCCAAGTCCGCATATTGGTTGCCATTTGTGGGATGTGTAATCGGCGGCCTGGCGTGGTTGGCCAATCGCGCCGGCTTCTGGCTAGGCGGGTCTTTGCTTGCGAGCCTGTTGGCGGTTGTTGCCCAGGGCATGCTCACCGGTTTTTTGCACGTGGACGGTTTGCTGGACGTCGCAGATGCGTTGGGGAGCCGATCCCGCGGCGATGCGGCACTCGCGGTGATGAAGGACAGCCGTGTCGGCGCGATGGGGGCGATTGCCGCGGTGCTGTTATTCCTGGGCAAGTGGCTTGGGGCGTATGGGCTTGGCGGATCGAACTGGTTGATCCTGTGGCTCGCGCCGGTCTGGAGCCGGGTCGCGCTTCTTTGGGGTATTGTCGCAATCCCCGCCGCGAGGCCGAGCGGGCTTGGCGCACTGTTTGCACAGCGGCTTCGCGTTCGTGCTGTGACGCTCATCACGCTAGGTAGCATTGCGGCGACGTTGTTTGTTTGCCGATGGTTTCCTGCTGTTGTTTGCATGGGTGCGCAAGCGGTCCTCACGGCCTGGTCCATCCGCTTTGCAAAGCGTCGGTTTGGCGGCGCCACAGGCGACGTCTACGGTGCACTCGTCGAGAGCGGCGAATGGTGCATCGGACTTGTGGCGTTAGCGATGCACCATCACGGCGTCTTCTTTGCAAGGTTCGTCTGGGGGTAAAACGCCCCGTTTTAGGTAGGGTCGGCGATGTGACGTGTGTCATTCCAGCGCACGATGTCCCATGTGCAGTCGCCCGGATGAAGGACGAGCTCAGAAATGCTGGCGTGCTGCGGTTGATACGTGCGAAAGCGAGCGAATGGCACGCCGGCGAGGCGGGCGTGAAACAATCCCAGCACGGCCCCATGCGTCACGACGCATATCGTTTGCGCAGAAGCATGCTCTGCGGCATCCAACAACCCTTTATGAAACCGATCCGCCGCATGGCTCCAACATTCCCCACCCGGAAACGCAAAGTCCTTGTCATCCTCGACGAACGATGCTTCAAACCAAGGTCGATACCGTTCGTATGCATCCCAGACGGACATGCCGTCGACAACCCCAAGGTCGATCTCGGCAAGGCGTTCATCGATTTGCACTTCGTCGAGCGCAAGTCGCTTAGCGATTGCGTTTGCCGTCTGTCGCGCGCGCAATCGCGGGCTCGACCAAATTGCCGTTATCGACAAATCCGCCAGCGCCGTCGCCACTCGCTCTGCCAGTTGCTCGCCTGCGGTCGATAAAGGCGGATCCGTGCGGCCGATGAGGATGTGGCGGGCGTTTTCTGCCGTCGGCGCATGCCTGATCAGGATCATGCGCGAGAAAACAGATTTTGTTTGCATCAATTTTGTCCTGAATCCCAATATTCCTGAATGATATGCACGAGATTGTGGACCGTGAGCGAATGCATCCAGACGCGCCCGGGCCCGGTCAACTGCACCAGGAAGACTCCGTCGCCACCGAACAACATGTTGCTGACACCCTGCATCACCTGCACGCGGTAGTCGATGGACGACGTGAACGCGGCGATGTGACCCGGGTGGACTAGCAGGCTTTCGCCGCGGGCGAGATCGCGCTCAATGACTTCGCCATCGATGGATAAAAAGCCGGTGCCATTGCCATCGAGATACGTGAACACGAGCCCGTTGCCGCCGAGCAGACGCCCGATGTTCAGGGTCGCTTCGATGCCAAAGTCGATGTGTTCTTCCGCACATAAAAACGCATGGCGCTGTGCGATCACGCGGCCGTAATTGCGCAGGTGAAGCGGCAGGATATGCCCTGGCATACGAGTTGTAAACTGGACGGTAGAGTCCTCACGCGTCGCCCGAAAATAGTTGAGAAATAAGCTGTTGCCACTAAATGCTCGCCGAAACATGCCACCGAGACCGCCGGGCGATTTCGTTTCCATGTGCGTGTTTGGGCTCATGCTCAGTAGACAGCCAGCCTCTGAGAACACCGATTCTCCAGGCCGCAAGTGAACTTCGAGTGTTTGCATTGTCGTGCCATGAATCTGATACTCCATGCCTTCGCCTCCACTCTATTCGCCTTCGGTATCCGTATCTTACCATGGTCTAAAGATGTCTGAACGTCAATTTTCATCGTGAATCTTTAATGAATTTAATATTCCGGCTTGACGCGCGTAGTACCTGTTTATATAGTATAAATGTTAATTGATATAAACATTTTAAGGGTTGAACATGTATCTCGTAAAGGATGTGGAGGACTTCATCGATGGCAGAGGATATTGACACATTGACGGAGCGATTTGACCGGTCATTATCGGTCTTGGCACACCATCTCGGGCCGCATCTGGTCCACCGCATGCATGTCGGATTGACTGCCGGCCAATTTTTCACTTTGCACGTCATCCAGGAGGAAGGCCGTTGCAAGGTTTCACAGTTGGCCGAGAAGATGGAGGTCACACCAAGTGCCATTACCGTCATGCTGGACCGTTTAGAGAGCCATGGACTTGTGACTCGCCTGCGCGATCAAGAAGATCGGCGCGTCGTCGTGATCGAACTGACGGCGGCGGGCGAGGCGAAGTTAAAGCAGGTTGAGCGCGTATGGCGAAACTTGTTTCGCCACTGTTTGGGTCAATTGGATGTGGGCGAGTTGTCCGCATGTATTGGCACGTTGGAATCGCTCGCGCAAATTGCGGCGAAGGTCGATGTCGACCGCATTATTCAAGAATCGGCAGAGGGGGCCTAATGGATGTCGCAGACAGCCGCCGCTGTGCAAACGACGAATCAAATTACGGGTCAACGAAAATGGTGGGCGTTTGCCACGGTTTTGTTGACGATGTTTTTTTCATCTATGGACCAGACCGTCGTCTCGACCGCCATGCCGACCATTATCGGCGACTTAAAGGGTTTTAGCCTGTACTCATGGGTGTTCACCGCGTATATGATCACGTCTTCAATCACGGTTCCGATTTACGGAAAGTTGTCGGATGTGTTCGGGCGCAAGCCATTCTACCTGTTTGGTCTCATCATGTTTGGCGTTGGTTCCGCGGTTTCGGGCATGGCGCACACGATGACGGAACTGGTTTTTGCTCGTGCATTTCAAGGCATCGGCGCAGGTGCGATGATGAGCATGCCGCGGGCCACCGTTGGCGACATCTTTTCGCCGCAGGAGCGCGCGAAATGGATGGGCGTAATGATGGCGGTGTTTGGTATTTCGAGCATCGTGGGTCCTGCGCTCGGTGGCTGGATCACCGACAGCTTGTCGTGGCGCTGGGTGTTTTATATTAACTTGCCGTTTGCTGTACTTGCCATCGTCGGCGTGATCGCCGCGCTGCCAAGGGTTCGTTCCGAAGCGCGCGTGCAGGTCGATTGGCTGGGGGCGATGGTACTCACCATTGGGTTGATTCCCATGCTGCTCGGCTTCACCTGGGCAGGTACGAAATACGCGTGGGGGTCGGCGCCGACCTTGGCCCTGCTACTTGGCGGCGCGGCGGTGCTCGTGTTGTTTGTGTTGTGGGAACGCAAAGCTGCTGATCCGCTGCTCGCACCGTCTCTCTTTAAAAACAGGATTTTTAGCACGTCTCTGATTCTCGGCATGTTTGTCGGCATGACGATGTTTGGCAGCTTGATGTTCCTGCCGATTTATGTTCAAGGTGTCATCGGTTTAAACGCGCAGAACAGCGGTTGGGTCATGACGCCGATGATGGGTGGCTTTATCGTGGGAAGCATGGTGTCTGGCCAGGTGATGTCGAAGACCGGGCGCTACCGCTATCTCGCCTGGTTGAGTGGAGCGGTCATTGTCGTGGGCTCGATTCTGCTGAATCAAATGAACCTTCACACGACGTGGGGCACGGTCATGGTCAACATGGTCGTGATTGGCCTTGGTATTGGCTCGTTGATGCCGTTAATGAACATGGCCGTACAAAACGCTTTCCCCTACAAGATGATGGGCACGGTCAACTCGACGCAACAGTTTGTCAGTTCGCTCGCGGGCGTAATCGCATCGCCCATCTTTGGCTCGATCCTCAACAAGGCGTTCAGTCATAAACTGAGCGAATCGTTGCCGGCGTCGCTGACGGCGTTCAAAAGTAAACTTGCTGGCCTTAATCCGCAGTCCCTGCTCACGTCGCAGGCACAAACGTCCATTGCGCGGGAATTTAACAAATTCGGTGCGGCAGGGCACCATATGTATTTGCAGTTGATGGATGCTATCAAGACGTCGTTGACTTTTGGCATTCAGCACCTATTTGAGGTGGGGTTGGTGTTTGCCATTCTAAGCTTCATCGGCACCTTCTTCCTGCCGGAGGTGAAGTTAAAGGGCAAAGAATATTTTGAATCCCACTCGGCTCAAGATGAAGAAAGTGTTTCCTGAGGCGTCGCGCACGCACGCGTGAGAATGCAGCATGTTCACAACGTGAACGAACAGGCGGCTGTTCAGATGATGGGTACCAGGATCATCATCTAGAACAGCCGCCTTTTACGTTTGTTTCACTTCTCAGGCAAACGGCGTTCGAATATTTGGCATGGTCATCGCGATCGATCTGATTCTCGGTAGAGAGAGGCAAATGCCCGAGCGGCATCGCGTGGCGACGGAGCCGACATGATTGCCGAAACGACGGCGAGCCCGTCTGCTCCAGCCGCCAAGACTTGCGGAGCTCGTGCAATGTCGATGCCGCCGATGGCGACGACGGGAATGGAACTTGTGCCCGCAATAGCGCGCAGTGTGTCGATCCCGCTGTGGATTGCGTCCGCCTTGGTCGTCGTGGGAAAGACGGCGCCGACTCCGACATAATCTGCGCCGTCACGTTCCGCCTCTAAGGCCTCGGCGGTCGTGCGCGCCGATAAGCCGATGAGCTTGTCCGGTGCCAGTTCGCGCACCCGCTTGCAGGGAATATCGGTCTGCCCGACATGAATGCCATCTGCTTCCGTGAGTAATGCAATGTCCACGCGATCGTTCACGATATAGAGCGCTCCCGCTTCTCGCGTCAGACGCCGAATTTCGAGGCCGAGCCGCAACATCGGACCGCCATCGTCGCGTTTACGGCGCAGTTGAATCGCGGTTGCACCGCCCGCCAGTGCAGCCTCGACGGCGGCAAGAAGGCTCTTTGTATCTTCGCGATCGTCCGTGATCGCGTAAACGGCCAGCTTGCTCTTCCAGTCATCCCGTATGTCTATCATCGCGGTCCTCCTTATAAGGTGCGCACCTGCGCAGCTTTGTCGATCTCATCGGGCGTGATGTGGTATAGGGCGTCGAGTAGTGCAACTTGAAAGCTGCTTGGCCCGTCTGCGCGAGTGGCCGCGCGTTCGGCAGCGACGTTGAAGCATGTCACGGCAGCGATTGCGGCTTCGGCGTACAGGTGCAGGTCACACGTGTCAACGGTGCCGACGAATGCGCCGATGACCGCGGTCAAAGAACAGCCAGAGCCGGTAATGGCGGCGAGCAGCGGGTGCCCGTTGGCCAATTCCCAAACCGTTTGTCCGTCTGTGACAAGATCGCGCGGGCCGGTGGCGACGACGACGGTTTGGTGCGCAGAGGCAAACGCGCGCATTGCATCGATCAGATACTCGCTCGCCTGACCCGCGTCGACACCGACGACCGAGCCGCCTGCACCTGTTAAAATACCAATTTCTGATGCGTTGCCTCGCAAGATGGCAAGTTGATGGCCATCGATGATCTCGTTGGCCGCTCGTGTACGGTAGGGAGTCGCTCCGGCACCCACCGGATCGAGCACAATGGGGACGCCGGTGCGATTGGCGGCCGTGCTGGCCAACCGCATGGCGACGACAATCTCGGGATCGAGCGTGCCAAGGTTGAGCGCGAGCGACTTGGCGATGCTAGCCATATCGGCGACCTCTTCATGTGCATACGCCATGACAGGCGACGCACCGAGGGCCAGCAATGTGTTGGCCGCCACGTTGGTGACGACCAAGTTGGTGATGTTGTGCACCAGCGGGCGCTGATCGCGCACGCGTGTCAACCACGATCCGATACTCATGCTATATACCATCCTCTCTAGCGGACCACCCTGCGGTCACGCGATATCGTTACGTTCCAGCCACTGATCGCCGTCGAACAGATAAAACATGCCCGGCGCGATATTGGCTGTGAAGACTGGTTGCACGGAATGATCCGTTGGCCCGTGTCCGTGGCCTACATCCCAATTGCGGGCTTCCAGAATGGCCCGGTGAATAAACGCCTTGGCCGCGGCGATGGCCGCCAACGGTTCCATGCCGCGTGCTAAACAGGACGCGATCGCGGATGAAAACGTACATCCTGTGCCGTGTGTCTTGGTGGTTTGCAAGCGCGGCGCGGCAAAATACGTAAATGTACCGTTCGCATACACCACGTCGACGGAGAGCTCGCGTTCAGCGATGTCTGTCGCAATGTGTCCACCCTTGACCACCACCATCTGCGGCCCGTGCTCGGCAATGCGCACGGCTGCAGCCTTGCAGTCCGCGAGCGATTGCACGTCAATGCCAGTCAATGCTGACGCTTCTGGGGCGTTGGGCGTGATGATGGTTGCTACAGGCAACAAGTGCTCGATCACGGCCTTGACATCGGCCGGATCGAGCAATGGAGTGCCACCTTTCGCCACCATCACCGGATCGACGACAATTGGACAAGTCGCCCGCTCTGACAGGAACGATGCGATGGTGTAAATCGCAGCGGCGTTGCCCAACATGCCGGTCTTTACGGCGTCGAACCCGAGATCGTCGGCGATGGACGTCAGCTGTTGCAAGATGGCATCTGGAGAAAGTGGGAAGACGCCTTGTACGCCGAGCGTGTTCTGAGCCGTGATGGCTGTGATGGCGGACATCCCATATACGGCAAACTGATGGGCCGTCTTCAAGTCAGCCTGAATGCCTGCGCCACCGCCGGAATCCGAACCAGCGATGGTCAGCATGCGCGCAATGTGCCCAGCGTTCGTTTTAAACATCGCAATCACGCCCGCCACTGACCAGTGTGCTATTTGCGGGCAACCATGACTCGCCGCGGTAAGCCATATCGAAGAAGCGGTATTCCAAATAACAGCTTGTCATGTAAGCCGTGCGCATGAACGCCTTGGCTTCTTCATTGGCGATGGCGGCCCCCCGATCAAGCATGTTCAGCAAGCGGTCTAGACTGGCTTTCATGTCGTCGCTTGCGTAAAAGGAGAGCCACGTTGAAAACGGATGGTCGGGGCCGGGTTGCACCTTGTTCACAATGTTGTGCGCGAGATCGACGTACAGCCAGTGGCAAGGTAGGATGGCGGCGATGATGGCACCGAAATCGGAAGTCGCCGCGACGGCGAGCAAATGGCTTTCGTAATGGTGCAGGGTGGGAAGTTTTTCGGCACTTGTGCCGCGTTGATCCGGGCGTACCGCCGCAACCTGCAGGAGATTGTCGTGCGCCTCGTGTTCACCTTCCAGCAGTAGTCCAACGCGATCGTAAAAATCGCGCATATGTTCGTCTGTGTCTGCGCAGGCAAGCGCTTTGGCGTAGACGCGGCAGTATGTGTTTAAGTAAAGTTCATCCTGTTGTACGTAGCGCACAATGGCGTCGCGCGGCAATTCGCCTTGCGCAATGCCTTGCAAGAAAGGATGTGCGAGCGTGGCCGCAAAAATCGGCCGCGATGCCTCGTAGAGTTCTGTGGAAAAATGCATCATCCAGCCTCCTTCAGGGTGGAGGCCAACAAGGGGAAAAACGGCGCAGTCGGCGGATCGATCCGCGCAGCGAGCCACTTTCCTACGCTGGTATTACCCAGATCAGGTGCTAAGGGTCCGGAGCCGCACTCCGTCTCAGCAAGCGCTCCCCTAGTGGCATCCATGTGTGATCGACTGTAATGATAGCATAACGAGACGCGCGTGTCCCGCGCATCAGAGGACCTATCTGTGCGGCGTTGCGTCCGTGGCCAGGCGTTCCGATAAGCCAGCGAATGTGTCTTCCAGCGTTTCACTTGCCTTCTGCAACCCGTGCCAGTTGACGCCGTCCGTCCAACCACTCGCGTCCTCTCGCAGCATATCGATGGCAAGCGCCAATTTCCAAGACACTTCCGCGAGCATGTCGACAATCATTTGCCGCTCTTGACGCAGCTCTTCTTCGGCGCTCGGGCTGGTTGCGTCGCCTGTGCCCGCTGCTGCCTGCGCCGCGGTTGACATCGCCATCTCTTCATCTTCTTCATCGTCGACGACGTAAGCGTTTGCCAGAAGTTGTTCGAACAACTCTTCCTCGCTTAAATAATCGATGAACAGCACACCTTGCAGATGATCGTACTCGTGACAGACGATGCGTGCCAAAAGACCGGAAGCTTCCAGTTCGAAGGGCGTGCCATGGATGTCCTGAGCACGCACGATCACCCGCGTGGGGCGTTCAATGCATAAGGCGTGATCGGGAAAACTGAGGCACGATTCGTATGCTTTTGCGTACCCGCTGGGTTCGTGTAGCGTGGGGTTGACGAATATCTTCACGCCATCGCCGGCGTCTGTCACGAAGACGTTCTGTAAACAACCGATTTGCGGTGCGGACAACCCAAGCCCGCGGTGCGCTTCGAGCGTATCGATAAGGTCCCTGACAAGCTCGGCAAGTTGGTCGTCAAATTGCGTGACGGGCTGTGAGGCCTGGCGCAGTTCAGGGATATCCCCTTGCAAAATCGATTTTATGGCCACATCGGTTCCTCCATCCTGTCATCTCTATCGATCTCTATACAATGCAGCAGGTATGACGTTTGACCAAGCGTCCACCTATGCCAACGGCTGTTGCACACATGTGCGGGCTAGCGTATCGATGCTGGGAGAGGAGAGTGCAAAGATGATTGAGGTGCGTACAGATGGTGAGCTGGATGCGTTGCGCACTTGCGGGCGGGCCAATGCCGAGGTCCATCGCGCAGTCGCCAAGGCCATACAATCCGGGATCACGACGGGCGATTTAGAGGAAGTTGCCGTCGCTGCGATGCGGCTTGCTGGGGCGAAGTCGGCCATCAAGGGTGTGCACGGCTTTCCGGGCGAAATTTGCGTGTCGGTGAACAGCGAGATAGGGCATAGCGTGCCGGGGGCGTACAGATTACAGTCTGGGGATCTCGTCAAAGTTGACATCGCCGTCGCAGTCGACGGCTGGATCACCGATGCCGCGCGATCGTACGTGGTAGGGGATGGCACACGCGAAGCGCGTAGGATGCTGGAAGTCGCGGAGGCAGCTTTAGCGGCGGGAATCCAGCATGCAAAGGCCGGGGGTAGATGTTCGGACATTTCGCATGCCATCGGCGAGATGGTCAAACACTCTGGCATGCGCATCATCCACAAGGCCGTCGGACACGGTACTGGAATAAGTTTGCATGAGGATCCGTGGCTTCCTAACTTTGGGCCGCCTGGTTTAGGACCCCGCTTGCGCGAAGGGATGGTCTTGGCCATTGAACCGGTGATTGCGCAGGTCAGCCGCTACGCACGTCGTGCCGACAACGGGTGGGCGGATGTCACGATGCATGGCGACTTGAGCGTGCACGTCGAAGATACCGTGATCGTGAGGGATGGCGTGGCAGAAGTGATCACGCGATCCGCAGATGAGCAACAGCCGATTCGGGTCGCGGAAATGCTCCTCGTTCCGGCTGCAAAGGTGGATCAGACCGAGCTTGTACAATTGGTCGCAAAGGAGATGGATCCCATCCTTCTCGAGGCTTGGGGCCGCCGCGTAACGCCTCAAGATTTGTTTACTGGCGGAGCGATCCCGCTGGCGATACAGGATGAAGGCGGTCGCCTTTTGGGCTTTGTATCCTACGCGCGGCAGGGAAGGCGCTTGCACCTGCACACAATCGTCCTACGGCGGGAGCAGCAGGGCAGACAGCGAGGCCGAGCGATCCTGGCATGGCTGGAAGGGGAGGGGAGACGGCTCGGCTGCAACACCTTGCAACTGTGTGTCCAAACGAACAACGAACGAGCGTTGCGCTTTTATCAGCGACTCGGATTCGTGGAAGTAGGAAGGCCGCAAAGCAACACTTGGTTGATGACTAAACGCTTGTGATGCGCAAATGGACACTCATGAAGTTAGTCTGGAAGGACTATCGGAAAATCGTACAGATGGGCGATGAAGCAAACGTTGTGGTCTGCGACAATCAAGGTGTCTCCAGAGGGCGGATATAACGCCGCCTTTATTGCACTCGACCAAGCGGTCGGGTGGTTTTTTTGTTCTTGGGGATTGCAAAGGTCTGCGAAAGACTCGCCGAGGATAGTAAACATGCCGTTTTCTTCGCAACAAGGTATTCCTCCCCAAGCAGGAGTTGATGTAAGCTAAAGTCTGGGGGAGTCATCATGACGACTGTACGCGATATTGTGCATCACCTGGAATTCATAATGCCGTGGTCCAATGGCGAATGCGAGACGGTGGATCAACTCGTGTTTGGCGATATGGACGATTTGGTACACGGCGTGGCTGTCACGTTTATCGCATCGTACGAGGTGCTTCAAGATGCAGTACAGCAGGAGGCTAATCTCATCATTTCGCACGAAGGGTTGTTCTATCAGCATATGGGCGGTTCGGGGGAACTAAGCCAAGATCCGGTGTATGCTGAAAAGCTGGAATATATTGTGAAGAATAATTTGGCGGTGTATAGATTGCACGACCGTCCTCACCGAACTCGTCCCGACTGGATTGTTCAGGGGATGGCCAAAAGGCTCGGTTGGCGTGACATGATGGGCGATGGTTATCGTACTTCCTTCGACGCTCCCATTGTGCAATTATCGCCCATTTCATTGGGACAGCTTATAAACCAAATCAAAAAGGCCTTTTGTCTTTCACAAGTACGCGTCGTGGGTCACCCGACGCTAATATGTCGCCGCGCAGGCTTGTTGCCGGGATACCGCGGCGGCGGGGCGGCCGCCATTCCCTATTTGCGGCAAGCCGATCTCGACGTGATTATTGTAGGCGAAGGACCGGAATGGGAGACGGCAGAGTATGTGCGCGACGCTGTGGCGATGGGGCACGCCAAAGCGATGGTGATCATCGGCCATCAGCAGAGCGAAGAAGCTGGCATGGAAATGATAGCGGACAGTCTGCGAGACCTTGTTGCCCCAATCCCAGTGCGTTTTTTTCCACTGCATCCCGTATTCCGGGTTCTGTAACGATAAAGTACATTATCCTGGGTAGTGTTCCGCGAAATACGGCGCCAGTCGCTCCAGTTCCGGTTCGCTGAGGGCGGCTTCAATCATGGGAAATACGACTTGTTCCTCATTGCGAACATGACTTTGCAACAACTTACCCAGTTCTTGCATCACGTCATCGCGGTGCTCGTCACAGATTTGGCTGACCATGCTGCGCACCTGAACGTGTTCCAGGAGTAACTGCACAATTTCGGGTCTGTTGAGTGGCGCGTGTTTCGCGTAGGCCGGTAAAAGCACTTCTTCCTCTTCGCGGAAATGCTCTTGGCCTCCATTGTGCCAAAAGCGCTCAAGTTCTGCGCGCAGTTCGTCGCTGGGCAGTTCCTGTTTAATCAGATGCAAAGCCACGACGAGTGCATGGTGGTGGTGGCGGGAGAGCGGCTGCAGGGATGGATGGCGCTTGGTTGCCATAACGTGTGCCCCTTTCTTGGAAAGTGCGTACATTGTCTTTGGCAACGAGTGTACCACAAAGATATATCATCGCTTCATCATTCGGTGAAGTGCGTTCTGGAATGAGAAAAACAGGGGGGATTTTGTTGTCAGAATTAACGACGCAGACGTCCTTACAGCCGGACGTCGTATCCGACGCAAACAGGTTCAAACGCTTAAAAGGCCTGTTTCTTGCCTTGCTCGGCGCGGTTTTGTGGGGCGTTTCTGGCACCGCGGCGCAAGTTCTCTTTCAGCGTCACGGCGTTGCCCCAGGCTGGCTCGTCGCCGTACGCATGACCATCGCCGGTTTTTTGCTAGTCGTCATCGTTGGCTTGCGCGAAGGATGGGCGAGCGTGTTTGCCCCGTGGCGCAATCTGCGATCCGCCGCCGGAATGTTGGTGTTCGGCCTTGTTGGTTTGCTGGGTGTGCAATACACATACTTTGCGGCCATCGGCTATGGCAATGCGGCGACAGCGACCATCCTGCAGTATCTAAGCCCGCTCGTCATCGTCGCCTATAGTGCCTTTCGGAGTCGACGACTACCTTCAGGCACTCAATTTATTTGCCTGGCACTGGCGCTTGTTGGGTCGGCCCTCCTCGTTACGGACGGGCGCGTCACGAGCTTGTCGATAGCACCTCTTGCGGTGGTTTGGGGACTAGCTTCCGCATTCGCGGTCGCGTTTTACTCTATTTATCCGCAACGTCTTCTCGCGCAATTTGGTGCCGCGGCAACGACAGGATGGGGAATGCTTGTTGGCGGGGTGATGATGAGCGTCGCTACTGTGCGCCCCCAAACGATGCCGACCTTGCCGATTGGGGCATGGGGATTAGTCGCATTTGTTGTACTCTTTGGCACATTACTTGCCTTTTACCTATACATGGTAAGCCTGCAATACATTGAGCCTGCTGAGGCGAGTTTGCTCGCTTGCGGAGAGCCGCTTTCGGCGGCCATCTTGGCTCTGACCGTACTTCATGTTCAAATGGGCCCGTTGTCTATCTGTGGTGGCCTTTGTGTCCTTCTGACCGTGTCCATCCTGTCGCGATCGCGCAAATGATCTTCTTACTTTGGATATGTGAAATATGTAAGTCGGTTAGCCAATTGGATTGTTATGATTTATACTATAGGGGTTGTCGAACGTTGCTGAATCTTCGACAGCCCGTTTTTATGCTTTCAATCTAATATCCATGTTTGAATGTAACTTTATTGCGTCAATCTCCGAAATAAAGGTTAATGGCTATAAGGATGGGGACCCGGATGGAAGTACAAAACAGATCAGATGTTGTGTTGATCGGTGCCGGCATCATGAGTGCCACGTTAGGCACGTTGCTTCAACAGTTGGCTCCCGACTGGACTATCAGTGTCTTTGAGCGTCTGGATCAAATTGCTGTCGAGAGCTCAAATGAGTGGAATAACGCAGGCACGGGTCACTCAGCTTTGTGTGAGCTCAATTATACCGTGGAGCGTCCCGACGGATCGATCGATATCAGTAAAGCGATACACGTCAATGAACAGTTTCTGGTCTCAAGGCAGTTTTGGTCGTATTTGGTGAACCAAGGCATCATCGAGAATCCGCGCGACTTCATCGTGCCTGTTCCCCACATGAGCTTTGTTCAAGGGGATGCCAATGTCGCTTTTTTACGAAAGCGATTTTCCTTGTTGTCAGAGCATCCACTGTTTCAAGGAATGGAGTATTCGGATGATCCGCAGCAATTGTCCGAGTGGATTCCCTTGATGATGAAGGATCGATCGGCGGACAAACCCATTGCAGCTACCTGGATCGGTTCTGGCACAGATGTGAATTTTGGTGCTCTGACGCGTCTGTTGTTCTCCTATTTAGAGAAGAACGGGGTAAACATTCAGTGTAACAAACAGGTTCAGAATTTGCGGCGAACGAGCGATGGCTATTGGAATCTAGATGTGCGTGATACCAAGACAGGCGCGATCGAACAGCATAGTGCTCGCTTTGTATTCATTGGCGCAGGTGGATGGAGCCTGCATTTGTTGCAAAAGTCCGGCATTCTCGAGGGGAAGGGGATTGGTGGATTTCCGGTCAGCGGGCTCTTCATGGTCTGTGAAAATCCAGATGTCGTCAAAGAACACCGCGCGAAGGTGTATGGCAAGGCGCCTGTTGGCGCGCCGCCGATGTCGGTTCCGCATCTGGATACGCGGGTGATTAACAACCGCGAGTACCTGTTGTTCGGGCCGTTTGCCGGATTCTCACCAAAGTTCTTGAAGACCGGCTCAATGTTGGACTTGCTGAAGTCCGTAAAGCCACACAACTTCACCACGCTCCTTGCCGCCGGACTGAAAAATGCCGGTCTTACATGGTATTTGATCAAGCAATTGATGTTGACAAAAAACCAACGTATGAATGAGTTGCGTGAGTTTGTACCCACAGCCCGCAATGAGGATTGGAGCTTAATTGTGGCGGGGCAACGCGTGCAGGTCATTAAGAGCAATCCACGAGGCACGCTTCAATTTGGTACGGAAGTTGTCAGTGCGTCGGATGGTTCAGTGGCGGCATTGCTTGGGGCATCGCCCGGAGCTTCGGTCGTCGTTTCCATCATGATGGATGTCATCAGAAAGTGCTTCCCGGATAAGCTACCCGACTGGGAGCCAAAAATTCGCGAAATGATTCCGTCTTATGGCGAAGCGTTAAATGAAAATCCGGATTTGATGCGCTCCATTCAGGCTATGACTGCCGAGGCTTTGGGGCTCGCTTCAGCGCATGGCAGCGTGCAAGCGTAATGTCTTTAGAGTACGTCCGTATGTTTCACCGCCTGCATTGCACGAGATAAGCCTTCAGGCAGGTGTTCATAAAGAACGCTGGTTTTGAATTGCAGCTCTGCTGGGAAATGACCTAGCAGAGCTGTTTTTGTCTTTACAAGCGACACACCAAACGGAAATCAACCATCGCGGGTTGACGTCACATCGGCAAGAGCGGCATGCGTGAACATACGTCCTCTTGTTTGAGCTATCAAAGCTTCTACGAAAATAGGCACGCTTGTTCAGGCGGTTGCCGATAGCGATGAGCAGTCAAAGTCACGTAACGTAAAGCATGCCGCAAGGGAAAGGGGTGTGACACATGTACGGTGCATTTGGTGGCTACACAAGGTGGGCGGTTGTGTTTCTGATTATCTTCGTGTTGTTCTTCCTCCTCGTTCCTAATTACGTTACAACTTGCACAACAACACCGGTGTACTGATGACGGGCTGATGGTCGTCCATAACTCCATATGTAATGCAAGTTGTGGAACAAAGGAGGTTGCGGACGTGTGTACAAAAGCGGATTGTGAGCGGTATATCGGAAAGATGGTTGGCTTTCGAACCAAATATGGGTATCACGTGGGATTTGTCGAACGGGTTACCCAAGACTCAGCCATCATCCTTTCGCCACGCAAATATATCCCTACTGAGTTCGCCAGTGCCAATGTCAGTGATGACGAGTTGCAGAGGTTGGACCTGGCCCTAGCACAATGGGGAGGTGCTCCAGGAGCCGGATACGGCGGCTTTGGCGGAGGATATGGTGGCTGGGGGTGGGGTTGGGGCCGCTGGGCGGTTTCCTTCCTCATCATCTACGTCTTGTGGGGGCTGGCCGGCTGGTGGTGGTAACCATACAGTAGGCATTGCTTCTTATGTTCACGAATCACTGGCCAACTTTCGTTTGGGCAGGGACTCGTCACACCTCTCTTCGCTTGTTTGTCGATCACGGCATTGGCGAAGGAGTGTCAGTACTATCTTGAAAGATTTGCGTTGGATGGCTACATGGCTATGTAAGACGCTGTGTAGCCGCCCATTCCTTTTGCAAGCCTGCTGTGGACTGCATACATCTCTGAGAATGACACGCAACGCAAGGCTTGTGGTAGTCTTATTGTGAAATTGTGTATGGAGTCAAGATTATACATATGGCAGGATATACTTTCGGGGCGTTCATACGTGCAACTGGAGCAATAGGATGCGATATAGTCGAGGGTATACCGTCGATGCGAGGTCATCGTTGCATCGGACATTGTGATATGGTGTGTGGTCTGTTTCGGCTTCGGCGTGCACCAAGCCTTCCTCTCAGTTCACGTTGTTAAGCGCCTGCGAAGTTTTCCCGGCCGATTGGTTCCCGACTTTTGGCTTTGCTTCTTTTTGGTCAACAATTGGCTGAGACGTTGGGTGATCAGATGTGCAATCAGCTTATGCCCTGCGTTGTTAGGCAGAATCGGCTTGCGCAAAGGATTCATCAAGTCTAGGACACTTCCAGTGCGGTACCCGTCAATTAGATACGCCTCGTTATGGGCAAACCCCTTTTCCAAATCAACGACAGGGAATTTATAGTAACTAGCACAGTCGTAAATGATACTGTTCATTCCTTCGACAAACTCACGGGCGGGCGCAAACCCAGGCAGCGGGTTATACAATGTTGTAACGAGCACATGTGGTACCTGTTTCTCGCGAATGAGACGAAACAATTGATCCGTATGATAGCCAAACTCGTCCGCGTGTTTTAACACACTCCGCGGTGGGCGGGCATGTGTATGGGAGCTGCGAACGGCCGGTCGCAACAGTCGAAGTAGGTCGGCGCTACCAAAACAAACAGTAATAAGATTGACGTCGTCCCACAGATTGACTCTGGTCGTCGCTACGAGTTGAAACAGTCGTTTAGCCGTAAGACCTGGAAGGGCCATGATGACTGTGCGCTGCGCGAACGATTGATCACGTAAATATTTGCTGACATGCTGTACGAACCCGAGTCCCGGATGGCTCGCTCCCTGTCCCGCTGTAACAGTATCGCCAATCGCCACGTAGATGTCTCTTGCCATCGCGCTCAACCCCTTGTATATGTATAGATGCCAGTGACCCATAACGTGTTACGGCAGAGGCGGAGCCATGCTGCGCAACGACTTTTTGATGACTTCGGCGATTCGCGCATGTCCGGCATGATTTGGGTGAATTGGGCGACGAAAAGGTAAGGCCAGATCCTCGAACTTTCCATTGCGGTAACCTTCAATCAATTGATGTTCGCGGTTTTGAAATCCTGCGAACACGTCGCTGACCGTAAACCGGTACGCTTCGGCAAGCTTGCGTATCACGGTGTTTAGCCTATCAAAAGCGGCAACCGCAATCGGAAAATGTGGTATGGGGTTGTATACGGTGGTGACAATCACGTACGGAATGTTACGTTTGTAGATGAAATTACATAATAAGTTCATGTTGTAGGTGAATTCCGCGCTCACGCGATCGATGACGGCTGGGGTAATGGCTGGCCCCGATATTGGGAGATAGAAACGCCGTAACAGGCGTCGCAAGTCATTGCCACCTGTCATCAACGTGATCATATTTGTCTGTTTCCAAACCGCCTCACCGATAACGTTAACGGCTTTCCACAGATCTCCGCTCGTCCATCCGTTTTGGGCAACGATCATGGTATGGTCTGCAAGTCCCTGTTCGTGTGCAAATTGCGAGACCTGATAGACAAATGTCGCATGTGGATGGGGCGCACCGTACCCGGCGGTGATGGAGTCCCCGAGCGCAACGTATAGGTTTCGCTTCATATCGCTTCTCCCTTCAAGCCTGAAGCGTGTCATGCGAATGGGTTCAAGGCCTTCGCTTTCGTATTTGTGAATTGGGATATCGTGACGGGTTTGCAGGGACTGTTGGTCTTTGTTGCATCCACGGAAACGGGAATGGTTCGTTAAACCCTTTGGCAGGCGACTCCACTTGCCGCGGTTTACCGAACAGTTTCGGCACCAGCTTGCCCCCGCGCTGTCCCTTATGCGATCGCTTGGAGGCTTCTTCAATCATGCGACGCATCTGGGGATTTTCGCTTAGGAATTGCTGCACCCTTGGATCTCGCAGTAACTGTTTGATTTCGGCTTCGCTGGGTCCAGTCTTAAAGGGGCCTTTCAGACTTGGGACGGATCCGGAGCCTTTCAAAGCATCCTGGTCGGATAAGCGATTGGGGCTAAGCGGACTTCCCAAACCATACGAAAACCCTTGTGTACCAGATGTGTTTGGGGTTCCAGCCATGGGATGCGACGGAACACCCGGCTCCATGGCCCCCCGCAGTTTTCGTATACCTGTCCACGCTCCTCGGGCTAGTAGATGGATGTTTGGATCCTGAACCATGTTCATCAGAACAGAGCCCCATCGAAATAGCATGCCAATGTTCAACATCATCACCTCCAGAACCTCAGAGTAGTGTATGATCCCCTTTTCTAACGAGCATCGGGTAAATGTGCAATAGAAAAATCAATATGCGCGTTACCAAGACCTAGCGGCTGTGCGAATGCCTGTGCGGCAAATACCGATGCAAAAGGTTCATCGCACACATACTTGTACATCACGTCGTGAAACGAGGAGGCAAAAAGAAGCTTTGACTTTGCAGGCGCCCATTCGTAAGGCGCGGGCATGCCTATTTGCTGGCGTGGTGATGCGTGTACCTGGAAATGCGTTGCGGGCAAGATGATGCGTCAGGCTCGTGGTTACATTCGGATTTTATATTTTGCATGGCAGGAGGGAAGCAACATGTATGATGGCGGTGCGCTCGGTGGCTACACTCGTTGGGCGGTTGTATTTCTCATTATCTTTGTACTCTTTATTTTGCTAGTGCCTTACTACACCACAACCTGCACGACAACGCCGGTTTACTAATGGTGGATGACACGAAAGTCGCGTCGTGTGTTGCGTGAAGGGGAGGGCATCAGCATGTGTTCGAGAGCAGAGTGTTTGCGCCACGTTGGACAATATGTGCGCTTTATGACACCCTACGGATATCACGAGGGGATCATTGAGCGCGTGACAGGGGAGCAGGCCATTATCTTATCGCCAAGAAGGTACATTCCTCCGCAACTCGCCAGTGAAACGCTTGATCCAGATGAAGTTAAGCGTTTGGATATAGCATTGGCGTGGGGGGGATATGGGGCTGGTGGCTACCCCGGTTATGGCCGTGGCGGGTATGGAGCCGGTTACGGCTGGGGATGGGGCCGTTGGGCCGCATCGTTTTTGATCATCTATGTTCTGTGGGGCCTGTGGTGGTAACGTGTGTCTCTACCTAAGGGGAAAATGAGTTACTCTCAGTAACTGGGTGAGTTACTCTCAGTAACTGGGTATTAGTGAGTTCTAACCACATTAATTCCAGCTTTGTTGGCCAAAACTTCCGCAGGACTCTTGCAAAACGTATTTGCTGGTGTGTCAAGATCGATCACGAACGAGCCTTGTTCATTTAATCGAGCGGCTGGTACGACAGCGGATGCAGAGCAGATTGCGAATCACTTGGCCGTGTGTGCAATCTCCTTCGCCCGCTGTTTTTTGTTCCCAGGCTATCTACTGGACAAGGGTCTCGGCGGTGAAAAGTATTGCCTTGTGAGCGTGAATATAAATTTCGTTCGATGAATGGCACTTGAGCATTCCGCCCTTGATTTGCCGTACGGAACAAGACTTCAGTTCGCCGTAAGCGTCAAATCGTACCCATCTTGCATTCCTGTCAAAGTTGCACCAAATTCGCGCATGACTCGCAACCTCGCCAGAGAGCCGGCGGGTTCCGTCCGGCAGGTAGTTGGACCACGGTAGTAAGTCATCCATCGCCGTCCGTCATCAGTCTGGATGTTGGGCAGCCGCTCGAACAGTACTTCAGGTACAAATACGGGTCCAACCTGTTCTCTAGTCGTCTCCACAAGGTGTCAATGGAGAATAGAGACGAAAGCCAATTGGCCATTGACATGTCAGATTGATGGCGTGGCTTTTTCATGATTGCGATGCCACGAGCAAGTCGTGGTCGAGTTGACGCTTACAACGAATTTGTTGGAACGGCTGAATCGGGGAATTCGTAGGCGACGTGGTTGTCATCTTCCCGAACCGAGATTCCGCAATTCGCTCAACACCACGAATTTCGTCTAAACACGTGAGTCGAACAACGTCGGCAACGCAGTCATATTATTTCTTACAAACGAGAAATTGTGGACCGCATGCAAGTCATGACCCAGATATACAGAGCACGTCCATTCCCCAGCAGGTACATCTTTAGTCAGACGTAAAGCGCAATGAGAGACAGCGCTTCCTGAGAAGCGTACTGGCTTAGAAGTTATCCAGTAAGGCTCGTTATTGTAACTCCATTCCACAAAGACAACGGCATTATGTGTCTTCTTATCCCAACTATGGATTTCAAACGACAAAATGACTATTGGATTCTCGTCACTAAATAATCTCGTTTCCCCTGCTGCGTAACCTAATTGATCAACCCTTGAACAAATCGTGGAGTAAATTGAGACTCCATGGTTTGTATCGATAGTACGCTCAACGGTTGCGAATACGTCATTCCGCAAGGCAACATAAACAGATGTCAATGGATCACTCAACAAAAATCTTTGGTTGACAATTAGTAAATAGAATTTATACTCATTTGGTTCATCAACCCAATAGCAATCATTATCAGTGTTGTAAGTAGTATCACGTGTATCCATTCTGTCAAACACATCAAAAGCAACGTGAAGTGAATTCACACGGCGTAGATGAGGGATAGTGATATACATGCCTAAAAAAACACCTCTATAATGGTGTGGATTTCGAGAAAGATTCCAACAGCCAGCATAGAATATTTCATAGATCTGAATGCGTCTTCACGAGAACGACGAAAAACCTTGACTAGTATCCAAGTCATTAATTGAGTCATCAGCATGCACATAAAAAGTATTACTAAAGTAAGAATTAAAAAATGAGGTATCTTATTCATGTCTTTGCTGCTCACCTATCTTTTTGTTTATGAATGGGGGCACTTGGCTGATTATTAATTTTTCCACCAGCCCATATTCTGACCAAAATGATCAACGAAATCCGCTACGTATCCAACCGCGGCACCACCAATTGCAGCTCCTGCTATCTCTGGCGCAGCGGCACCAATCACCCCTGCTCCAATTCTAACAGCAGCTCCGGCTCCACCCTCAATTACGGCAGAAGCAAATACGCCTTCCTCAGAGGCACCTCTAACGACACTAGTTGCCTTAGAAACAGATGCGATTCCTGCGCCTATTCGACTAGCAACATTAACGGTATCGTGATTAGTTTGATGAAATGCGTTTACAAGACTGTTCCATAGGCTCATAATCTCACGCCACCCCGGAAATCATCTTAAGTGCCCCCTAAAAATAGTATAAATTAAACCAATATATGGTCAAGTTCAAATTTGTGTGTAAATTGCGTCTACATGTAGAATTTGCTGTGTTTCGACGTGCCGCCTTTGACGGCTTTGCTTCGGAAAATCAAATATGTCCGTCGTCATCACCATCAAGAGGGGCTTCGCCGGTCGTTGATAAGGAACGAAGGGGCAAAGCTTTCACCTGCGGTGTTCACCGCACCACAGCTCCTCCCGTTATCCCCGCAGCGTGTGCGCCTTTGCGGTTTGCGCGGATGCTGCTTGCTGTTCTCTCCATACCCAATACGCCTCTATATCGAGATATGGTGTTAGGCTTAAATGGTGGACACAACGAACTGAGAATGTGAAAATAAGTAAATCGATTCGAGGTGTCTACATATGGCGAATAAGTATGACAACGATTTTAAGCTGAACACAGTCAAGCTGGTTCTGGAGGAGGGGCGAGTAGCGTCCCAGGTAGCGCGTGATCTCGGTATTTCCGAGAAGACGCTGTACGGGTGGATTGCTAGATACAAGGACGATCCGAATAACCCATTTGTGGGCAGTGGAAACTTAAAACCGGAAGCCAAGGCGGCGCGCGATTTGGAGCGCGAGAACCGTGAGTTGAGGGAGGAGAATGAGATCTTAAAAAAGCGCTGCGCATCTTCAGCAAGGACCGGAAGTAAGGTACCAGTTCATCTATGAACACCGCGCTTCGAGTTTTCGGTTCAGAGGATGTGCAAAGTGCTTCAGGTTTATCGAAGCGGCTACTATGCATGGCTGAAGCGTCCGGATAGCGCGCGTAAGCAATGGCGACGCAAAGTCACACAGCGCATTCATGCAATCTTTCTATCCTCTCGGCGCTTGTACGGGAGTCCAAAGATTACTCAAATACTGCGTCATGAAGGCATACGGGTGAGCCAGAAAACGGTCGCCCAGATCATGTGCGAATGCGGATTGAAGAGCCGTACAGTGCGCAAATACAAGGCGACGACGAACTCGAAACACAATCATCCAGTGCACGAGAATGTACTCAATCAGACGTTTCGAGCACAGCGTCCCAATCAGGTTTGGATGTCGGACATTACGTATGTCTGGACCGAGGAGGGATGGTTATACGTGGCCAGTGTCATGGATTTGTATACCCGCAAAATCGTTGGATGGAAAGCTGGAGCGAGGATGACCAAGGATCTCGTCATGGATGCGTTGGAGCAAGCTTATCAACGGGAGAAGCCTGCAGCCGGCGTATTACCAGATGCTGTCGAGAAACACCGCATAGCTACGGTGAGAGTTTCGTATGTGGAATCTTCAGAAATTCTCTGTTTGGGGTGTCCACTTTCTTGACTTAATACCAAATTTTATTTCGATGAATGGCAATTGAGCATTCCACCTTGATTTGCCGTACGGAACAAGACTTCAGTTCGCCGTAGGCGTCACATCGTACCCATCTTGCATTCCTTTCAAAGTTACACCAAACTCGTTCATGATGACGATTTCTCTTGTTGTTCGGCCCGAAACTTGCAACCCAGTACCAAAGCCGACTTTCGGTGACCTGATTCTCGGCGCACCATTTCGCGGCGATGAGCCCACTGGCACGAAATGCTGCCACCCGTGCCTGCCATGATTCTCTCAAACTGGCCCGTTCTGCGCTTGACACAATGATTCCCTCCCTGGTTGATCATGGGGGAATCATCTCAGAAATCTACGTTTTAAGCGAGGTGTGCGCTATTTTACGCACACCATCTTCCCGAACCGCGAATCAGCCATTCGCCTGATCGGCGCTCTACTCATGGTGATAGACGAAGCATGGACAACGGGGCACAAATATCTCGACATGAAGGACTACTTGGTGTGGCGTGAAGAACAACAGAAACGGGCAAATCAGGGCTCAAAGATCAGCGAGATAAGTTGACATAATTCCATATCTACTTGGGGGCGAATTTACACCACATTTAGGACTTGATCATCTTTCAGCAGCCCTATTTACATTATGTTTACACAATGGTATATTATGTATTAGAACGTAAATATCAACAAAACAATCTTTATGAATGGAGTTGAAAAAACGTGAGTTGGTGGAGTTCCGCAGTAAAGGCATTTCATCAAACGAATCATGATGCTGTAAGTGTTGCAAGTGGTATTGCCGCTGCTGTTACGGGTGGCGGGAAAATGGCGAGTTCCATTAATGCAGCAAGAAACGCAGGCGTCTTTGATGCTGTCGCAATTGACGGTGGCGCCGTTGCAGTTGGAGAAGTTGGTGTAGGTGTTGTATCCGCGGCCGCTCCTGCTGCTGCAGGGGCAGCCGTAGCATATGCAGGTGATTTTGTAGATCATTTCGGTCAAAATATGGGTTGGTGGGGTAATTAGCTTTTTGCCTTACCTTACGTGCCTCTGAAGGAGGGAACAAGTTGCTTCGTTTATTAGTTGTTTCACTAATCTCCATAATCATTGGGTATCTCGGTATTAAGGTCGCTACATGGTTTTTAGTTAAATTTGTTGGTACAGACAAATCAGAAGTATCCAAATCATTGTGGTACGGAGTCTCAATAGCTTGGATTGTATTTGAAACACATCTTCTAGGGATTTGGTGAAACAACGATGGAAATCTATATTCCAAATCTTAAAACGGAAATAGATCTGTCCGTTTCATTTTCTACTAATTTCCCAATTAAGGAAGTTCGTGATGGTATACCAACTGATCGGATAAATATCTACCAAGTTAAACCATCGAAAACCTTCCAATATTATTCCATTGGACTGAATGGAAAATTTAGAGTTTGTGGTGTGCGGACAGATGAAACATCCCTGCTCAAGAATGGTATATATGGAACTTTGTCTGTTTTGGAAGATGTCAGTGATCTGATTACTATGAGATCTGTATTATGTTCGAGAGTTAACGATCAAGGAATTGCCGAGGAACTAACAAGCATATTCACTGATGAAAATCCTTTGGTCATACTCTCTTTCGAACTTATTTCCCCTTCCTTGTTACGAGGCGCTGGAGCGTGAGAATGCGGAGTTGAAAAAGCAGGTCAACCTGTTGCTGGAGCAGCTTCGCCTGGCTCGTCAAAGGGAGTCACTTTAGGAACAAGAAATACCCTGCCCTTCCGCCGTGAAGAGCTTTGTAAAGCGGTTGGTCGATACCCCACTCAAACACGGCAAGGAAGTCATAAGCGTGGGCGTAGCTAAGAACAAGTACCCGTGCTGATACTCCGTGATCGCACGGCGCGTACGGTTTCTTGGGTATGCCGAGCATGAAAACCGAAGAAATTCCACGGCAGATGCTTCCCATCCTCAGTCAAGACAAGGTGCTTTGTACGGACGCTTATCGAGGGGTAAAATGATAATGGGGTCATCGCGCCCCTTCTCTCCTCGCTATGTGCTCCAAAGGTGTTCCTTTCTTCTTCGGGTGGAAGATCCCATTGGATTGCAAGATACATTCTGTATGCGACAATATAAGTTGGATGAATTGAATGCAAAGCGGTCGATACACGTGGATCGGACAACAGCCACATTTGTCATTCGCAATGGAAGGCTGGTTCGTGAAGATTCCATTTGTGACGGCGGATACATTTATGTTGAACAAGGCGTGATTCGCGAAATGGGACAAGAAGAAAGCTTTTCGCGCACTTTTGCTGACCGTTCCATCACGGTGTTCGATGCAAACAATCAATGGATTTTACCTGGTTTTATTGACATACATATTCACGGAGGGGACGGCTACGAGGTGATGGATGGCACCATTCACGCCATCGAGGCCATTAGCCGATTCCATGCCAGGCACGGAACGACAGGTTGGCTTCCCACAACGCTGACATCACAAATAGCTGACCTTGACCGGGTGATCCATGTGGCAAAGCGTAGCGCAGGCCGCTTTCATGGTGGTGCACAGATCCTTGGCATTCACCTAGAGGGGCCG
>NZ_JXBW01000009.1 GCF_001447355.1 Alicyclobacillus tolerans
CGGCCATTCTGCAAAAGGCTCAAGATAATACTTGTTTCCAGATTGCAGACGTATGCTCACCAAAAAGGCTGAAGGTCTGTCCACCTTGACGGTACACGAGCGTGGGATATCCCAGTGGGACGTACTTATCACCGGCATTTGGTGTGAGCATGTAGTATGTAGGAAAGTTAGCTAGGTGTAGCTGTGCTCGTTCGGCGCGATCAATACGAACCGCGTCAGCCAGTGTTGCGCCACTCGGATATCCGACGGCGACCAAGGTTGGAATTTGTTTAAGTTGCGATTGCAACTTGGTCAACAGTTGAAGTGTGCGCTGGCAATGGGGGCACCAATAGGCGACAAACAGAAGTGGGCCGTGGGCAACGTCAAGATGCGCCGACTTGCCATTGGCTTGCAGCACAAGGACATCCTTATACAGGGGGCCTTCGACTGGCTGCGGGTCTAACTTGGCGTCAGGAGCAATGATGTTATCGCTTGTCCTATTTTGAAAAACAAGCGGATGAACCTGATTCCGCACCACCTTGGCGCCGCCAGACTGGTTTGCGGCGCCGGCGGTCCCGCAGCCCGAGACCGTGCCAAGCGCCAAAGCGGCACACAAGATGGTTATTACACCGAACCTTCGCATAATCCGACCTCACTTCAGAACGAAAGTCTGCTGCCTCCTTTACCCTATCCGAATGCGAAGACAGGTGCAACGACGTGCGGTGTACAAACACGGTGTATAGGAGAAATAGATCGCGAACGGGTTCCATCCAGCTTTATCATTCGCGTCGCGCCGCCGACGCCACAGCGGTTGCCGTACGCTCGCGAATGTAGGCCGTAAGGCGCACCGTAATCTCAAACTTAAGAAACGGCGTCACCAAATAAATCCCCCGATAACAGGTAAGGGCGCGATCCACCAATGATTTTGCGATCTCCACCCCCACCTCTTGAGCTTCTTCAGGGGCCGTCTCCCGCATACGCGACAAAACTTCGGCAGGAATAGAGATACCAGGTACCTGATGGTGAATAAACTCGGCATTACGGGCGCTGGTCAACGGCATGATACCAATCAGAATCGGGACGCCCAAATCTCTTGTCGCTTCGGCAATCTGCTCCATCAAGGCCGGATCGTACACCGGTTGTGTCATCACAAAGTCCGCCCCAGCTTCGACTTTGCGCCGCAAGCGATCGACCGCCTTGGCGAAGTTGTGAACATGGGGGTTAAACGCAGTGCCGATCACGAACTGCGCCGGGCGCTGCAACGGTTTGCCGGAGAAGCCTACGCCATCGTTCAGCTTGCGCACCATTTTCGTCAAATCCATCGACGAGACGTCATAGACGCTGGTTGCGCCGGGCAAGTCGCCATAGCGTGACGGATCCCCTGTAATCAGTAAAATGTTGCGAACGCCGAGCACGTGCAATCCCATGAGATGTGACTGCTGCCCAATGAGATTGCGATCGCGGCAGGTCACGTGTACGAGCGGTTCGATGCCGCGCTGTTTGAGCACACTCGCCAAAGCCATATTTGATATGCGGACAGAACCAAGCGAGTTGTCCGCCATCGTGATCATATCCGCACCAGCTTCGGACAGCGCCGTGGCACCGGCTAAAAACCGCGTGGCCGATAGATGCTTTGGCGGATCGAGCTCGACAATGACGGCGGTCCTCTCCTTTAGCGTGTCGACGATCGACGGCCCTAGCGGAGTTTCCGCGCCCACACCCTCCATCTCGTCGCGCCGATAGTCCGCTACCACGTGTATGGACGATGGCTTTTGAGGCGGTTCCGCCCAAGTCTCTCCGCTATTCTGCGCTTGCAGTGCGAGGACCAGTTTATGGATGTGCTCGGGAGTCGTCCCGCAGCAACCCCCAAGCCAGCGTACACCGAGCCGGGCAATGTCGGACATGACACGGGCAAAGTCGTCGACATCGCCCGTATAGGCCAAGCCTTCCGATTCGCTCCGGTGCAAAATCCCTCCGTTTGGCACCGCGGCATAAGGGCCATCGTCGAACACGATTTGCTCAAACGAGCGCAGAATGCCGTATGGGCCAAGCCGGCAGTTCAGGCCGACAACAGACGCCCCAGCTTCTCGCAATGTCGCAAAGGCCTTCGTCAACAATACCCCGTCGCGCGTAACACCGACTTCTTCTGGTGAGAGGTTGGCTACAATCGGCAATTGCGGCGCCATGACACGGACAACCCGAAGGGCCAACAGTAGTTCTTCAAGATCTGGGAACGTTTCAAGCACGATGCCGTCGACGCCCGCTTCGATCAAGGCCAAAGCCTGCTCCTCGTACACCTGGCTTAAGCGAGATCGCTCATCGGCCGTCAATAGTGCACCGTAACGGGTGCCGCCAGCTGCTGGACCCATTGTGCCATAGACGCTGGCACGATTCGCCACAGCTGCGCGCGCCGTGAGGACGGCTTGCTCGTTGATGGCTACGGTTTGGGCGTCGAGCCCATGGCGCGCGAGATCGAGGCGATTCGCGGCGAAGGTGTTCGTTTGCACGACCGTTGCACCGGCCTCAACATATGCACGATGAATTTGCTCGACGAGCCGTGGCTTCGACAAATTCAATTCTTCCGCGCAGACGCGGATCGGTACCCCACACTGGTGTAAATAGGTCGCCATCGCCCCATCGAAGATGACGTAACGGCCACCGACGACCGCCAACTCGCGAGGAACTTTCGCCCATGTCTCCCAACCGCCTGATGGCATCCCGCTGTCTCCCTTCATCCAGCCGATGAATCGGCTTCCACGTTAAAATAGCGCGCCTCCGGATGACTAAACACGAGCGCCGACACAGACGCTTCTGGATCCATCATGAAGCCGTCGGTCAAGGCCATGCCGATATCCTCCGGTTTCAGCAGTGAGAACAAAATCTGCTGCTGTTCCAAATCCGGACATGCCGGATATCCAAACGACACGCGAATGCCCTGGTAACGCGCGATAAACCGTTCTCGCATCGTCATCGACATCGGATCGGGGAATCCCCACATGTCGCGAAGTTGTTGATGTAGACGTTCCGCAAAAGCCTCCGCAAGCTCCAAAGCGATGGCCTGCAGGGCATGCGCGCGTAAATAGCTACCCTCCGCCTTTAAGCGTTCCGACTCGGCGCGAATGGCCCCTCCGGTCGTCAAGGCAAACATGGCAAGATAATCTGTGCCACTTCCCTGAGGGCGCACAAAGTCTGCTACACAGAGATATGGGTCTTTGGCCTGCCGCGGAAACGCGATGCGTGCCCGCTCCGACTTGCCATCGCGATCAAAAACGACGATCTCGTCGCCGTCGGCCACCGCGGGCATAAACTGGTACACCGCGTGGGCGCGGACAAGTTGCTGCACCTCTGCATCCTGCAAAATCTCTTCCACCATCTGCAACAGCTCTATGGCTTGCCTGTCCTTGTTGGCGATCCGCTTTTCGACATTGCCTGTCAGTCCTAGGTGTTTTCCTAGGAGCATTTGCAGATTTAAGTATGGACGCAATAGCTTGAGCGGATAGTCGCGCAACACGTGTCGATCTAAATCGGGGGGCAAGTAGATTGGTGCGTCGCGGCGAATACCGGAACGCCTATGCACCTGTGACGACGCCTGGCTGCTCACACGCCCTCCCGCTATGTCGGCAAAAGCCTTACGCTCTTCGGCCACGCGGTTAATGAGTTGATCGCGTTGCGCACTTACCAATTGATTGGCTATATCGAGTCCTTCCATCGCATCTTTCGCGTAAATGACGGGACCCGTATATTTGTCTGCAATTTTCGTTAGCGTGAACTTTTTCGTCAATGCCGCACCACCCACCAACAGCGGGATGTCGATGCCGGCGTGGGCAAAGTCCTCCGCCGTTACGACCATTTGTTGTGCCGATTTAACGAGCAGTCCAGAGAGTCCCACCATGTCGGGCTTGTGTTCGCGAATCGCCTGAATCAACTGCTCTGGCGGCACCTTGATGCCGAGGTTGATCACCTCAAACCCGTTGTTGGCGAGAATGATCTCGACCAAGTTTTTGCCGATATCGTGCACGTCGCCCTTCACCGTCGCCAACACCAGTCTGCCTTTCGCCTGGACGTCGGACTTTTCCATGTGCGGCTCGAGATATGAGACGGCCGCCTTCATCACTTCGGCGCTTTGCAACACTTCTGCGACAATCAGCTCATTGTTGTTAAAGAGACGGCCAACCTCGTTCATGCCGTCCATCAGTGGCCCATTGATAATGTCGAGCGGGGCGTAACGTGCAAGTGCCTGGTCGAGATCGGCAAACAAACCATCTTTCGACCCCTCGACTACGTACGAGGCAATCCGCTCTTCAAGCGACAACGATTCCTTTGCCGCTTTGACTGCCACGCGTTTCTCCCGAAACCTTGCAGTGAATTCGGCGACAAGCTCGTCGCTCGTCGCAAACAGCAGTCGATCGCAGAGATCGCGCTCATCTTCTGGAATCGAAGCATATCGTTCCAAGCGTTCGCTGTTGACGATGGCATAGCCCAAACCTGCACGAGTACAGTGGTACAAGAAAGCGGCGTTGAGCACTTCGCGCCCAGCCGGTGGCAACCCGAACGACACGTTGCTAATTCCCAAGATGGTCGGACACTCCGGCAACTGCTCACGCAACATGCGAATTGCCTCAACCGTCTCCTCCGCCGAACCAATGTACTTCTCATCGCCCGTGCCGACCGGGAATGTCAGCGGATCGATCAAAATGTCCTGCTTGCGCAAACCGTAGCGCTCGGTCAGTAACGAAACGGCACGCTTGGCGATCTCGACTTTACGTTCGCGCGTCACGGCCATGCCGCGTTCGTCGATGGTGCCGACGACGAGCGCCGCACCATAAGCGCGCGCCAACTCCGCGTAACGAGCCAATCTAGGTTCGCCGTCCTCCAGATTCGTCGAATTGATGATGGCCTTGCCCTGAATATGTTTTAAGGCGCTCTCGACGACCGCCGGATCGGTCGAATCAATCATCATGGGTACCTTCACCTTGCGCACCGCGAGCGGGATCAATTGCAACATGTCCGCCATCTCGTCGCGGTCCGGATCTGCCAAACAGATGTCCACCACTTGCGCGCCAGCCCGAACCTGCACGCGTGCGATCTCGGCCGCAGCGTCGTAATCGCCATCCGCGATGAGCTTGCGAAATTTGCGCGATCCAATCACATTGGTTCGCTCCCCGACGATGACCGGTCGCGCGTCATCTTGCAACAACAGCGCCTCCATACCTGCGACTGCGTGCACGTGCATAGGCACGGCCTGGCGCGGACTAAGCCCAGACAACTGCCTGCGCAATTCGCGAATGTGATCGGGCGTCGTTCCACAGCAACCGCCCGCCATATTCAGCCAACCCTCATGGGCGAAGTCTGCCATCTTCTTGGCGAACGCAAACGGCGTTTCCAAATAGCGTCCTTCTTCGTCTGGCAAGCCTGCGTTCGGATGGCAACTGACGGCGCACGACGCGAGCCCGGCGAGCGCCCGCATGTGATCGCGCATTAACTCGGGTCCCGTTGCACAATTCATCCCGATGGCGAACGGACGCAAGTGCTCGACCGACAAATAAAAGGCCTCGATATTTTGGCCGGCCAGGGTCGTCCCCATCGCCTCGATGGTACCGCTGACCATGACGGGAATTGTGCGCTTTAACTCGCGGGCCGCCAGCTCGATAGCACGCCCGGCGGCCTTGACGTTGAGCATGTCCTGCGCGGTTTCGATCATCAAAAAGTCGCAACCGCCCGCCATCAGCCCCAATGCCTGTACGCGGTAACTGTCGACGAGTTCATCGAACGTTGCACCGCCAGTCACCGACAGGCTCCTCGTCGTCGCTCCCTCGTCGTCGGTCCCATCGATCCGGCGACGAACCGGGGCCATTCTGCGGTCGTCAGGGCATCCGCCGCTTCGCGTGCGAGTTCTGCCGCCCGCTTGCTGATGGCAAACGCCTGCTCGGCAAGCCCATATTCGGACAAGACGAGCGGCGTGCTGCCAAACGAATTCGTCTCGATGACATCAGCCCCGGCCTCCAGATATGCCAAGTGAATGCCTCGGATGAAGTCCGGGCGAGTTATATTTAAATATTCATTGCAGCCGTCGTAGGCCGCGCCCCCGAAGTCATGAGGATGCAGGTTTGCCTGTTGGATCATCGTGCCCATGGCGCCATCCAAGATGACGATTCTCTCCGCCAACACCCGTTCCAGTTCGAATGTCATGTCTCTCTCCACTCACATTCTCGCGCAACAATTTCCGATATTGTAGCATAAGTTGAGAAGTTCAGACACAGGTTTTTCGACAAGTGCCTAGGCGCATGGATTGACGTATATTTGTCATGTGTTAGACTAAACATGAAAAAGAGCCGAAGGCGGGGACCTCCGGCTCGGGCATCGGCGCCTTGGGCGTCGTCCCTGCCCAATCGGTACATGATGGGTCAGTAACCGCCGCCCCAGAGGCCAAACAGTGGGGGCGGTTACTTGCGTTTTAGGGCAAGAACCACGGTGACGACGAGCGACAGCAACGCGACGATAAACGACCCAAATTGGATCATCAACGACAACGCATTCGCCACGCTCACAACCTCACCCCCTCCCGTCAAGACGGGCAGGGAGCGAACCCCACGACAATGCCTTCCTTTATAGTACCAGCTTGTCCTCAGATTTTGGAGGGCGTTTGCATTCCAGATACGCCAAAACGAGTCGCATATACGTTCAGATGAACAATGTCATGACATACATAGAGGGCGATCCGTCGTGGATCGCCCTCTTGGGTGTGTGGACCTGTCATCAACCGTTTGATTGCCTCTTGCCATGAGGAATGTTCGCCCGGTGGTACTGCTTCCACGGAACCACGGCGTCGATGCGCGTGCTCATCATGTGATTACGACGCTCGACCAACGACTCAAAGTGGTGATTTTGCTCCAGTGCACCGACGAAAGCAAAATGATCGTTGTGGTTGTCCGTATGCTGACCTGACATCAGTCGCCACCCCCGTTTGCAGAGTCCCCCAATCCAGTCGCAGCCATACATGTGCGAAATTCATCACCATGGAGCAGATTTGCCGATATGATTTGCCAACCACGCTTCTACGTTCGCCATCGGCACGCGCTCTTGTTCCATCGAATCGCGATGGCGTATGGTCACTGCGTGATCCGTTTCGGATTCGAAATCGTATGTGATACAGAACGGCGTACCGATTTCATCGTGACGCCGATATCGCTTGCCAATGGAGCCGGCTTCGTCATAGTCGACGCTGTAAAGCTTGGCTAGGTCGCGATACAGGGCTTCAGCTCGTTCACCGAGCTTTTTAGATAGCGGAAAAACGGCCGCCTGATACGGAGCAAGCTTCGGATGCAGGCGCAAGACGACGCGTGTATCGTTTTCGCCGACCTCTTCCTCGTCATACGCGTCGGCGAAAATCGCAAGGAACAGGCGATCGGCGCCGATGGCCGGTTCGATACAGTACGGAATAAATGGCTCCTGCCCTTCTTCCTGAACGGTCATGTTCTCGCCAGAACTCGTTGCATGCGCCCTTAGGTCGTAATCTGTCCGATCCGCCACGCCGAGCAACTCGCCCCAACCGAACGGAAACTGGTATTCGATGTCCGTCGTCGCCTTGCTGTAGTGCGACAGCTGTTCTTTTTCGTGGTCGCGAAAACGCAGATTCTCCGTGCGTAGGCCCAACGACACAAGCCAGTCGTAGCAGTATTGACGCCAGTACGCGAACCACTTCATATCTTCGTCAGGGGCGCAGAAAAACTCTAGCTCCATCTGCTCGAATTCGCGCGTGCGGAAGGTGAAATTGCCGGGCGTGATTTCATTGCGAAAGCTTTTGCCGAATTGCCCGATTCCGAACGGCAGTTTTCGGCGCATGGTGCGCTGTACATTTTTAAAATTGACGAAGATACCTTGTGCCGTCTCGGGGCGCAAATACACCTCATTGGATGCGTCTTCCGTCACGCCTTGGTATGTCTTGAACATCATATTGAACTGGCGAATGCCGGTAAAATCCTGCGCGCCGCACTCCGGGCACACGATTTGATATTGCTCCACCAGCTTCTCCATCTCTGCAAACGGAAGGCCGTCGACAACCACTTCCTCGCCGCGCGCGGCGGCAGCCTCTTCAATTAGCTTGTCCGCACGAAAGCGCGACTTACACTGCCGACAGTCGATCATCGGATCGTGGAAGTTCTCGACGTGACCGGATGCGACCCAAACCTGTCGGTTCATGAGAATAGCCGAATCGAGGCCCACGTTATACGGATTTTGTTCAATAAAGTGGCGCCACCAGGCGCGCTTGATATTGTGCTTCATTTGGGCACCAAGTGGACCGTAATCCCACGTGTTCGCAAGACCGCCATAAATTTCGGAGCCTGGAAAGATAAAACCTCGCCGTTTTGCCAGTGATACAAGGGCGTCCATTGTCGCTCGCATACGTTTCCTCCTGCATGTCTTCAATATGGCTATCATAGCGGAGGGGCGGATCGGAATCAATTGGCCCCTTTTTTGGTGGACGTGCCTATCGAGTGCCAAGATTGTGTATAATGAGAGTCCGACTGATCGATTTTGGTGACGCGGCTGACAGATGGGAGGCGTCCAAGGTGAAGACCGGACAACACGTGAAAATGGTATTTCTCGATATCGACGGGACATTGTACGTCAACGGCGAGATTGTGCCACGGAGCGCCGCTGCCGTCGCTGAATTGCTAAAGAGCAATATCCCTGTCGCCGTTTGCACGGGACGCAGCGTCATCCACGCACAACACATTCAAGAGGCATTGCATATTCCCTATGGGATTTATTTTAATGGCGGCCTTGTGAAGGCGGGTAATCGCGAGTTGTTCGCGATGCCGTTTGACGTAGATGTCGTCACAGGGATCCTCAAGAAGGCGCGCGAGCGCAACATCTTCACCATCGTGCACACGCATGATCACGCACTTTCCCTCGAACCACTGCCCGATGAATACCTGCCTGTGCTGGCTTCATATGACTTCCCGCCCATCTCCTACGAACCGACGTTGGCGGATCGGGTACAAGACATCGGCGTCTTTCAAATTAATGCATTTATGACGCACGAGTGGGACGCCATCTTTGAACAGGAGTTCCCCGCTTGTTATATCTATCGCTGGCACGAGCAAGCCGTCGATTTCCAGCGGCGAAAATCCGATAAGTCGATTGGCGCCCTCCGCCTCCTCGACTATCTTGGCATTTCCCCAGAGGAAGCGGTGCACATCGGCGACGGCGGCAACGACGTCGGCATGTTCCGCACCTTGGGTTACTCGTACGCGATGGGCAATGCCACTGACGACGTGAAAGAGGTCGCCAAATGCGTGACTTCGAGCGCAATCTTAGGAGGCGTCGCCGATGCTTTAGCCGACCTTGGCCTCGTCTAATCCCCTCGGTGCGAACAAACGTTTGCCACATTCCCCATCCTGTGATACGATAAAGGCAAATCTAGGCATGGGGAGTGTGGACGGTGAGCCAACTGACCTCGCGACAACGAGCGATTCTTGAATTTATCCGCAAAAATGTAAGGGAAAAAGGATATCCTCCGTCGGTTCGCGAGATTGGCGAGGCTGTCGGGCTTGCTTCCAGTTCCACTGTGCATGGCCACTTGGAGCGCCTGCAACAAAAGGGATATTTGCGGCGAGATCCGACGAAACCTCGAGCACTCGAGTTGATTTCACATGACGAGGTCTCGCCAGATACAACCCAGAATGCCACCGATGAAGCTCCCGTATTTGCCCCTATCGTCGGACACGTCACGGCTGGCTTGCCTATCACGGCCATCGAGGATGTGCAAGGATACCTTCCGTTGCCGCGAGACATGGTAAAAGACGATGAGGTTTTCGTACTGCAAATTGTCGGTGAATCGATGATTGAAGCCGGCATTCAAGACGGAGATCTGGTCATCGTTAGACGCCAGGCTAGCGCGGTAAACGGCGATATTGTCGTGGCCATGACGGAGGAAGACGAGGCGACCGTCAAGCGGTTTTACCGGGAGGGTGGACGAGTTCGGCTGCAACCGGAAAACAAGCACATGGCTCCCTTGTACTACGACTATGTGACGATTCTCGGAAAAGTTGTCGGTGTATTCCGGTATATCCGCTAGTCTTAAAAAACTGGTGGGGGCATCCTGTTGCCACCCACCAGTTTTCTTTAGAAGAGCATTTAAATCGAATTGGGCGTCGAATCCGAGCTACCTGCCTGAATCCAGTCCGTCTGAATCTTCTCCATCGACTTGTTGCTCGTCTCGGGCACCACTTTCTTCATGAACACCGCCATAGCGATGCAGAAAACGGCAAAAATCCAAAATGTCCAGGTACCGCCGATTGCCTGTAAGAGGATTGGGAAGAACTGCGCCACCAGATAGGTTGCAAACCAGAGAGCAAAGGAAGCAATGGACATCGCTCTTCCACGAATCGCAGTCGGATAAATTTCAGATAGAACAATCCAAACGCCGCCACCCCATGACAGCTCATACGCGATGGTATGAAGGAACGTTAAGCCTAACACCAACCATGTTAGCATGTGCGGCAACGAGAACGCGATGCCAAGGATGACAAGGAACAGTGCCATAAACCCACCGTTCCAGACAAGCAAACGCTTGCGGCCGACGCGGTCGACAATAAGCATCAGCACGATAACGAAAATAACTTTGATGGCACCAATCCACACGGTGTCGTAGAACGATGCGTTCGTACCAGCACCGGCCGCCTTAAAGATCATAGGGGCGTAATAGCCAACGGCGTTGGTACCGGTGAACTGTTGGAAAATGGCAAGTAGAACGCCGACAAACAGAGCCTTGCGAATGCCGGGACGCGACAATTCGCGGAACAGAGAGTCAGGCACCATGTCGATGGAGTCGCGGATTGCCTTAGCATCCACTCGGGCCTGCTCGCGCCCATTTACGCGCTCCAGAATGGCTATTGCTTGTTGCTCACGGCCGCGGGCCATGAGGAAACGCGGACTTTCCGGAACAAAGAACAAGAGCAGGAAGAACAAAACTGCCGGTATGGCTCCCATCCCGAACATCCAACGCCAACCTGTCGTCTGATTCCACGCATCGGTGTGCGAACTGACGATAGCGGCATTGATGAAATAAACAATGAAGATGCCAGACACAATGGCCAACTGATTGGACCCGACAAGCCGCCCGCGAATTCTCGGCGGTGCTATCTCCGCGATATACAAAGGCGATAGCAGTGACGCAAGTCCGATACCGACGCCACCAATGAAGCGACCGATCACCAATTCCGCGACGTTTGTCGCAAGCGCCGTGAGAATGCTGCAAACGATGAAAATAAGACCCGCGACGGAAAGCGCTTTCTTCCTTCCGATTTTATCTCCCAAATAGCCTGCAATGAGCACGCCGAGCATCGCGCCGAGATCGATACTGCTCGACACCAAGCCGGTCATACCTGCACCCATGTGAAACTCTGTCTTCAAAAACTCATTTGCCCCTGCGATCACGCCTGTATCATAGCCAAATAACAGCCCGCCCAGCGACGCGATCACGACAACGGCGACGACAAACCCGAGTTTTGCCGTACCTGCATCTGATGGTGACGCATTCGTTTGCATGCGTGTACAAGTCCCCTTTCTATAATCTTCGAAACATCCATTCCGAGACCGCCGGTTGTTCATCCTGGTGGTGTTGACTGCGGCCCGTCAAGCGCAGAGTACAGAATCACTTTACGTGCGGACCGCATCACCTCCTCATCGGTTCAGACACTGGCGTACTCTGGAGCCAATCAGCAATCGCTTGCACCACGCCCCGGTTCTGGACAAGACGTATCACGTCCTGGACCATGTCGGTCATTCCCGGCAACACGGCGAGATCGCATCCCCAGACATCGAAGGCTTTCAACAACTGTGTCACTGTCCCAGCCAAATTTGCCTCCGTTTCGCTGACCCAGATCTCCTGTAACCGACTGCGCAATGGGTCATCCATAGCCTCTTGTGCGCAGGACGGGTGGCAGGCGTAGCACAACAGCGCGATAGCCGCCGCTGCCAACGGTGGGCTCATCCGGTGACGAGCCGCATATTCGACGATGGTGGGCACAAGGCGGATGCGCGCCTTCGCGAGCGAATTGTTCGCAATGGACGTCAACGCGTGTCGCAGAAATGGATTGTTGAAACGGTCAATCACGTCTTTGGCAAATCTTCGAAGCACCTCTTCATCGCCAACCTGAGGGGTAACCGTCGGTACAATTTCCGACCAAATGAGGCGTTCGACGAATGCGTGCAACACCCGATCCGACATCACATCAAGGACAGTCTGCTTTTCGGCGAGCAGCCCCAAACAAGCCATGGCCGTATGCGCACCGTTGAGAACACGCACTTTTTGCAGGCGATAGTCCTCGATGCGAGGAACGAAATACACCGACAAACCAAGCTCGGCAAACGGCCAGCGTGCACGAAGATGATCGCCACCTTCAATCGCCCACATGTGAAACGGTTCGGCGACGACCGCAAGTTCATCTGTGTAGGGAAGCTCCGGAGCACCGTCGGCCTCCGGCGTAAACGGTGTGACAATGCGGTCGACAAGGGTGTTGCAAAATACATTGTGCAGCCTCACCCATTCGACGAACGCTGCTGGCAATCCCCATTCCTGGCTATGGCGGATCACGATCTCGCGCAAGCGCGTACCATTGTCGTCGATCAACTCGCACGGCAAGATGGTCACGCCCGCCTTCGGATCGCCCCCAAACGCCTGATAGCGTTCATACAAATAAGCAGCGAGTTTGGCTGGATAAGTCGCCGGCACCTGGCCCACTGCGTATTGCTGTGGCGCATATTGAATGCCAAGTTCTGTCGTATTCGAAATCACAACATCGATCTCGCGTTGACGAGCACAGGCAAGGAAGTCATTCCACTGAAGATGCGGATCAATGGCTCGCGAGATGGAAGACACAACTTCCTGTCGGTCGACGGTGCGTCCATCCTCCATACCGCGGAGGAGGACGGTGTACAAACCGTCCTGTTTGCGAAAGCGTTCAATATTACGGGCACCGGTAGGCCGAGGAGCCGCAATGACGATCCGGCCGACAGATGAACCGGCTGCGTTTAGACGATCGATCAACCAGTCGGCGAATCCGCGCAGAAACACGCCCTCACCAATTTGCAGTATGCGTTCAGGCACAGATTGCAAGGCATTCCAAGCCGGTGCCAGATCAGGTTGGCTCGATAACACTTCCTGCGTCAAAGGTCGCATGTGGCCATCCTCTTTCTCCGCGTACGTGGTATCGTCACGACCAATGTCTCTCGCGCACCCACGCGTGGTTAGGATCGTCGTGTGGAATCATCGTCCGGTCGATCGGACCGGCCATCAGCCACAGATAGTAAAGTTGGTAACCTCCCGCGGCACAGACCGGGTGATATCCACGTGGGATCAGGAATGCGTCGCCATGCTGAACGCGAAATGTCTCATCGACAGCCCCGTCGCTGGTGTAGATCGACTGCATACCAAACCCATTTTCTGGATCGCATTGATAGTAATAGATTTCCTCCATGCACGCCTCGACGCCGGGAATGTACTCATCGTGCTTGTGTGGCGGGTAGCTGGACCAGTTGCCCGGCGGATTGAACGTTTCGCCGACGATAATCCGGTGTACCTTGCCTTCCGCCTGCTTGACGACAATATCGTGAACATCCCGGCGGAAATTTGCTTCGCCGACGGATTTGGTCTCCACATGCTCCGGAAGAACGGCGAACGGCTCGTGCGACTCTTCAGCGACCGCTTGGCATACCGCAACCTCTAAAATGCCTTCCCCCGCGTTGGTCACGATATAATCGCCGTCAACTGGCACATACACAGCCGTAGCCCGCTCGGCAAAGACGTTTTGTCGCGTGTATGGGCCAAAATCTTGGCCTGCTACCTGTACCTTGCACGTTCCATGCAATAACACGAGGACTGCTTCGCGTCCATCGAGTTTTCCACGATACGAAGCACCCGGTTGCAGACGCAATAAGCCAAGCGAAATCCATTTCAAGCCCGCACCGTTTGCCGCAGGTACCAAATCGACATACCCGAAATCGCGATTGCCCTTCACCAAGTACATGTGCATAAACTCCCTTCGCTTTCCATGGGCCGTTTTCATTACAGAGTCACACCATCTTTGAAGATGGCGATCTCGCGGTATCCATTGCGTTCATTTCGTGCCAGATCTTCTCCTGACGCCACGCGAATCACGTGTTCATACAGTTGCAAGGCCAAGTCGTCGAATGGCACCCCGTCTGTCAGACGACCCGCATCGAAATCGATCCAGCCTGGTTTTTGCCCAGCGAGATCGCTATTCGTGGCGATTTTCATCGTGGGTACGGGCCCTCCTAGCGGCGTCCCTCGTCCGGTCGTGAACAGTACCAATTGCGCACCTGCCGCAGCCAACGCACTCACAGATACCATGTCGTTGCCCGGTGCTTCGACGAGATTCAGTCCAGGCTTTTGCGCACTTTGACCGTATGCGACGACATCCACCACCTTGGCTGTACGCCCACCTTTTTGGACGCAACCGAGCGACTTTTCTTCCAACGTCGTGATACCGCCATCCTTGTTGCCGGGCGACGGATTCTCGTAAATCGGCTGCCCGTGGCGTTGGTAATAATCCTTCCAACGATTGATCAGGTCGACGATCTGCTCGAAGACCTTCTCATTTTCTGCACGTTGCATCAAGATGGTCTCCGCGCCAAACATCTCCGGCACCTCGGTCAACAGAGCTGTGCCGCCGTGAAGCGTCACCCAATCTGCCACACGCCCGACCAGTGGATTGGCCGTCATCCCTGAAAAGCCGTCCGATCCGCCGCATTTCAATCCAATCTTGAGCTTTGCGACCGACGTCTCCTCGCGCTTGTAATGTGAGGCGTATTGAACGAGTTCTGCAATGAGCGACATGCCGACCTCAAATTCGTCCGCTGTCGCCTGCAACTCCAGGAACCGCAATTTTTCTGGCGGCACATCGGAAAGTGCGGATCGAAAACTTTCGATCCTGTTATTTTCACAGCCAAGCCCGACAATGAGTATGCCCGCCGCATTCGGGTGACGGACTAAACCGGCAAGCAGCGACTGCGTATAACGGAGATCGTCGCCCAGTTGTGAACACCCATACGGGTGCGGAAAATGGTAGACGCCATCGATTCCCTGCCCGCGCCAGCGCGCGTCCGCCAGCGCGGCGAGCCGCTCGGCCACCTTGTTCACGCAACCGACGGTATTGATAATCCAAATTTCATTTCGCGTTCCTGCCTGCCCATTTTCGCGCACATAACCACGAAAGGACGTTGGCATGACAGGGTGTTCCTGTTGCACCCCTGTTACAAAATCCGGTTGATACGCATATTCGAGCTTCCCCGATAATGCGGTGCGCACATTGTGCACGTGTACCCATGTGCCACGCGGGATGTCTCTTGTGGCAACGCCAATCGGGAATCCGTATTTGTACACGCGTTCCCCTTGTGCAATGGCACGGACGGCAACCTTATGTCCGCGTCCAATCGGCTCCTGCACCTCGATCACGTGATTTTCCCAAGCTATCGTATCGCCGACAGCAAGCGGTTCGACAGCGATAGCCACATCGTCATCAGGAGCAAGATGAAGCGCTTTCTTCACCATCGCCGCTTCGCCTCCTCTCAGCTCCCTATGCGAATCTATCAGCGATCGCGCCTTTTCAAGTTAAATAACTGATAGATTAACATGATAGAATGACATCAACGCTTTCGGATTTAGCATCCCAGAACTGCATCAAATCTTTGTACATTTGCAGTATACGGCGCTAGAAAATGTAGTGTCAACATGTTATAATTAACACATTCATACGAAGGCTTCTGACCACTTCAGGAGGTGAACATCACATGCCTACCATGGCGGACGTTGCGCGGAAGGCGGACGTTTCCATCATGACCGTCTCGCGCGTCATCAACAACACAGGTTACGTGAAAGCCGCCACACGTCAGCGCGTCCTGCAAGCCATGCAGGAGGTCGGCTACGAACCCAAATCGGCAGCGAGCCCTCTTGTACAAACTTCGACGCTTGTGTTGGTCGTGCCGGATATCACGAATCCTTTCTTCACCTTCATCGCGCGCGGTATGGAGGATGTCGCGCGAAAGCACGGATTTCGCATGCTCTTAGCCAACACCGACGAAAGTTTGGAGAAAGAACGCGAATATATGCAGATGTGCCTGGATTATCGCATTGCAGGTGTTCTCATCGTTCCCGTTGGCGATCCATCGGTGGCGAATCTACGCCTACTCGAGCAACATCACATTCCCTTCGTTTTGATCGATCGCGATGTCGAAGGGGTCGACACAGATCTGGTCAAGGGAGACATGCGGCCGACATCAGCGAAACTAGTCGAGCATCTTATCGAACTTGGGCATCGACGCATTGCCGCGGTCGTCGGGCCTTTGCACAACGCCGCGAGCCGCGAGCGCTTGGACGGATACAAAGATGCACTCACCCGCCATGGCATTCCCATCCACGACGATATGATCTTTCAGGCTTCTATGACGCGGGACATGGATGTGTCCTTTGTCGAGGCGTTATTTACCGCAGCCAAGCCTCCGACGGCGATGTTCGTCTCGAACATGTTTCAATACGCACACATCGTGCGCGCCTTACATCACTTTGGTATCCGTGTGCCCGATGACGTAAGTATTGTCAGCTTTGGCAATACGGACGATCTCGCCTCCGTTGACTCCATTTTGACAGCTGCCGTACAGCCCACGTATAATTTTGGTTCTCTCGGGGCACAGCTTTTGCTCGAACGAATCGACGGCGTACGCAAAATGTCCACGCGAATTGTGCTTAACTCGGAAATTGTGTTTCGCGCATCGACTGCGCCACCCAGGCCGTAAAGCTGAGGTTCGCCCTGCAGGGCATCGCCCCCTTTAACTTGGGTCGATGACGAAGCAAGGCTCGAAATGCACCGCTGACGATCATAAAAGTGGGCAAGGACGCCGCACAACGGCACGTGTCCCTGCCCACCCAAAATTCAATATAACGTGAGATATTGCTCGCGTTCCCACTCCGTGACCTGCGTTCGGAACATATTCCACTCGATCCGCTTTGCTTCAATGAAATGCAACAACACATGATGACCGAGCGCCTCGACCAAAACTTCGTCCCGCATAAGCGCATCGAGCGCATCGCTGAGATTGGCTGGCAAACTGCGAATCCCGGCTTCCTCTTTCTCCGATTCGGTCATCATGTAGATATTGCGATTGACCGGTGGTGGCAATTCCAACTGCCGCTCAATGCCGTCCAGACCTGCCGCCAACAAAGACGCAATCGCCAAATACGGATTACACGACGGGTCCGGACTGCGTACTTCGAGTCGCGTCGACTGTCCGCGCGCGGCCGGAACGCGGACGAGGGGCGACCGGTTCTTGCCGCTCCACGCGATGTAACTTGGGGCTTCATACCCAGGCACCAGCCGCTTGTATGAATTGACAGTTGGGTTACAGATTGCTGTAAATCCACGTGCGTGTTCGAGAACCCCCGCCAAAAAAAAGCGCGCCGTCTCACTGAGGCCCATGTCGTCATCCGGATCGTAAAAGGCGTTTTGATGGTCGCGGAATAAAGACAGGTGCGTGTGCATACCGGAGCCGTTGATTCCGTATAGCGGCTTCGGCATAAACGTGGCATGCAAACCGTGTTGACGAGCGACCGTTTTGACTACGAGGCGAAACGTCGCGATATTGTCAGCCGCTTCGACCGCATTGGCATACCGAAAGTCGATTTCATGTTGTCCAGGCGCGACTTCATGATGAGACGCCTCGATTTCAAAACCCATATTTTCAAGCGTGACAACAATATCGCGACGGCAGTTTTCGCCAAGATCGACCGGCGCCCAATCGAAATAGCCGCCTTCATCGTTTAAGTCTTGTGTCGGCTTGCCCTTCTCGTCCAATTTAAACAAGAAAAACTCCGGCTCGGGGCCGACGTTGAACGCTGAAAACCCCATTTCCTGCGCTCGCGCATAGACGCGTTTGAGCACCGAACGCGGATCTCCCGGAAACGGTGTGCCATCTGGCTGATACACGTCGCAGATCAGACGCGCCACCCTGCCCTGAGGCGTCTCCCAGGGAAAGACGAGCCAAGTCGACAGATCGGGGGCCAAATACATATCCGACTCTTCGATGCGAACAAAGCCCTGAATGGACGATCCGTCGAACATCATGCGGTTATTGAGCGCTTTGGGCAATTGATCTACAGGAATTTCCACATTTTTGACAATACCCAAAAGATCCGTGAACTGAAGCCGTACGTATCGAACGTTATTCGCTTCCGCGTATTGCAAAATTTCTTCTTTACTGTATTCTTTGCGCATACAATTCCCCCTATCGTCCGTTGCAACCGCACCAGAGCGCTAGCGATTGCGGTAAAATCGCGATAGATCGCCTTGAAATTCACCATATCCCTGACGATCAATAAGTTCGCGTTCTAACCATTTGTAAACTTCCGCGTCGGAGACGTCCTGCTTTGGCATGGTCCTCGCTGTCTTTTGTTTGCGCTCTTGCTCCGCAAAGTTACGCTTCACACCAGCCATGTTGTGCCCCTCGTCCAGCCACTGCCGAATGAGCATCAATCGCTCGACATCGGCAAAGGAAAACTGGCGCTGTTTGCCGGCCGTCCGGGCGGGATGGATCAGATCGTGCTCCTCATAGTACCGTATCTGACGCGCACTCAACCCGGTCAACTTTTGCACGGTGCCAATCGAAAACAACGGCAGCTGTCGGCGATCTTCCAATTCCACGGCGCGCGCCCCCCATCCACAAAACCTGTTGCTACTCATCGTAGCACGCCGACAAGAAACCGACAATCCGTCATGTCACATTCTTTAACGTAGATTGGGTACAATTTGATCTAACACGCGGCGCAGGGCGATCTCGACGTGCTCATACGTCAACCCGCCTTGCACATACGCGATATAAGGCGGTCGGATAGGCGCGTCTGCCGATAATTCCAGTGAGGCTCCTTGAATGAATGTGCCTGCAGCCATCACGATCTCGTCCGCGTATCCGGCCATCGCATCCGGTTCAGGGCGTACGTGGGCATCGATGGGCGCGGCGCTTTGGATCGCGCGACAAAACGCCAATAGCGGAGCCGGATCGCCAAATTCAATTGATAGGATGAGATCGGTGCGCGGCGTATTGAAGGTCGGTGTCACGCGATACCCGAGTCCAGACAAGGCCCTCGCCAACAGCCGCGATCCTTTCACCGCTTGCATGACGATATGCGGAGCTAGGAAGAGCGCCTGATACATCGTCAGCAAATACGGACCTGTCGGTCCATACTCCGCCGCTGTACCTGGGGCAACAAGACGTGCCGCCACCTGCTCTATGGCATCGGCGCGCCCGACGACATAGCCGCCTGTGGGCGCAATACCCGCACCAGGATTCTTGATGAGCGAGCCCATCGCCAGATCAGCCCCGACATGGCAAGGTTCCTGTACCTCGACGAACTCGCCATAACAGTTGTCGACGCCTATGTATACCTTAGGTCGAGCCGCCTTTAGCCGTGCAAACGCATCCGCCAATTCGGAAATCGTAAACGACCGCCGCAACGAATAGCCGCGCGAACGTTGGAACATCACCAACTTGGTTCGCTCGTTACAACGTTCGATCACGCCTGCGACATTGATGCCCCCATCCGGCAACAGATCGACAACGTTCACGTGCACGCCCCACTCCTGTAACGATCCGGGCGCAGGGCGCAAGCCCAGCGCGCTATGCAGTGTGTCGTACGGCATACCTGTGGCGTAAATCAGTTCATCGCCTGGTCGCAGCAACCCATACATCGCAAGGCTGATGGCATGCGTGCCCGATACGATCTGTGGCCGCACGAGACCTGCCTGCGCACCAAACACCTCGGCGAACATCGCCTCAAACTTGTCGCGTCCCACGTCAGACAAACCATACCCGGTCGATCCAGCGAGATCGGTCTGTGCGACGCGATGGCGCCAGAACGCCTCGAGCACGCGCTCTTGGTTGGTGAGGGCAATGCGCTCCAACTCGCGTTGCCCCGGCTCTATATCACGCTTACAAACTTCAATATATTTAAGGATGTCGATTGTCATGTTCGCTCCCATCTTGCTGCATTTGTTGCCAAAGATGCGCTTGCTTGCGGCTCGTTACCGCCGTCATCCGCCATTCGCCAGAGGCCGTCGTCTCTGCGTGCTCAATCCGCCCGCCTCTGAGCAGCGATTGCCACTGCGTGTCGTCTTCGCGGGCATGTATCGTCACATGCACTTCATCCAATTCAAGCTGCCGCTCGACTGCATGGTAGAGTTCATCGAGATCCCCATGCCGAGCACTTCCATATAAGGAAGCCAGTGCAGCGACGTCCGGTCCTGGCGGCTCTGCAACCGTGTCGACTTTATTGAAAAATGTGATGATGGGCTTGTCCAAAGCTCCGAGATCGGCAAGCACGCGGCGCGTTGTCGCCAGATGAGCCGAAGGAGCGTGACCCGCGTCGACGACCACCACGATCACGTCGGCATGGCGGGCTTCTTCAAGTGTCGACCGAAACGCCTCGACCAAGTGATGTGGCAGATTTTCCACAAAGCCCACCGTGTCAATGACGACGTATGGATGGCCCAAACGCGTGCGCACCTGACGCGCGGCCGGATCGAGCGTGTCAAACAGCCGATTTTCACCGGCGATGGTCCCGCCGCCGCCTTTGTCGGCGACCCAGCGGGCCTGCAACGTGGTCTTCCCGGCATTTGTATAACCAACCAGCGCGACTGTCGGCACTTCGCGCAATCGCTTATCGCGCGCGGTCGCTCGTTGTCGCGCAATGGCCTCAAGTTCTCGCCGCAGCCCCGCCAATCGCGTGCGAATGCGGCGTCTATCGAGTTCCAACTTGGTTTCACCGGGTCCGCGCGTACCGATACCACCGCCAAGCCGCGACATCTCGGCACCACGCCCCGTCAACCGTGGCAATAGATAAGAAAGCTGTGCCATTTCCACCTGGACGCGCCCTTCGCGCGTGACGGCGCGGCGAGCGAAAATATCGAGAATCAGTTGCGTGCGGTCGATCACGCGGCACGGCAAGTATCGTTCCAAATTGCGCACTTGTGCCGGGGAAAGCTCACGATCTGCAACAACCAAGGTCGCCTCGCTGCGTTCCACCAAGTCGACCAACTCGAAAACCTTGCCTTCGCCCACGAGCGTCCTGGGATCCACCGCAGGCCGTTTTTGTGTCACCACACCGATGACGTCAGCACCGGCAGCCTCACACAGCCCCTTTAACTCATCCTTTCGGTACGAAAAACGGTCCTCCGACTCTCTACCCGTTTGACACATGACCAAAATGACGCGATCTCGCTGTTCTGTCAAACGTCACCCTCGCTTCCGCGATGAAAGAATTGGATATCTTTGCTCATCATCGCAAATCGGACAGCGCTGTTCAAGTTGAAATTTCGCGCGCAGCTTCAGTGGTACTTCGGCAGCCGCCTGCCGCCTCCCTTGTGCTAAACCAAGTCGCCGCCCCACGTGAAAGGCGGCGGCAAGCACAAACAGGAAAACGCCCAACATCACAAATGCGACCATAGGTCGGAAGCCTCCTCCCGTTCATCCGTCAGAATTCGCACGGTCGTCATCTCTGACAGGATGGTCAATAGCGCAAGCACAATGAAGGACAGGATGGTCCAGGTCACGTTGGCATACAAGGCGATACAAAGCGCACCCAACAGCGCAAGCAGCATTTCGACCAGGCCGAAGCGGACGACGGTATTGAATTGGCCGCTTTCCGCGTCTTTATAGCGATCCATCACATCGTCCAACCAGTCGACGGCGCACATCATGGTCAATCCCCACAGCGCTGACCTCCAACCGAGCAGCGCCGTGGCGAGCGCGATGGCGCAACCAATTTCGGCCCAGGCCGGAAGGCGCGTCTGCAAACGCTCCGTCGGGCGCGCAAACATGCCTGCGGCATAGCTGCCAAAAAAGCATGCCAGGGCCGCGTGCAGATCAAAGGCCATGCCCACGCCAAACAGCACCATGCAATAGGGCAGGGTCGCTCTGCCAAAGCGAGCCGCGAGCGTCCGCTTCCCTTGGCATATGTCGTATTCGACATCTAGGGCGTCGTCCATCCACTTGACCGCCGCGCCTGCGAACAACAACGCCGCCCCCGCGCGCAAAAGGTCAAGCCAGTCGCCAAACATATCGCTTCACCTCATGAAAGCCGGATCCTTCTCGCGCCGAGACAGGAAGCACGCGAATGGGGCCGCAATGCTCCATCAACCACCGATACCCGTCTTTCGCAAGCGGCAAATCCATTTTGTTGGCGAGGATGAGATATTGCGCTTTCGTCCGGCCGATGGCGACCATCTGCTCATCGAGCGTGTGAAACGGCGCCGTTTGCGACAACGTCAACGCACGCCCGACGGCTGCGGCGTCCACCACGTGCAACACTCCTTTGGCGGCCACCAGCGCGCGAAGCGTTTGACCCATGGCCCGTCGTACCGTTTCATCGGCATGTAAACCTTCGGTCAGCCCGGCGCTGTCAGCAATGCGCACCACGTGCTCGCCTTTGCCTTTCGGCACGGACAATAACAGCGTCTGTAAGGCCCGGGTACGATGTTCCTCCTCTGACGACAACAGTGCGTTGGCCTCCGACATCGGCATTCTCCTACGTTCACGGACACCGTCCGTGCGCTCGACGACCCAGGCCAATTCACGCAGGCCGAGATGGCGGGCAAGGCGCAAACAAATCGACGTTTTGCCTGCGTTGACACGGCCGACCACCAGCATATCACCGCTCATCGCACGCCCACCTCCGCAAAGTCCGCCGCCTGGAGCACCATCAAATCGTCGCGGCGCGGGTGTTTTTCCGCAAACAGGCGCACGGCTTGTCGACGCACTGCCTGTTCGACGAGGTTGCGCACCCATCGTGCATTGCTGAACGGTTCGGCACGGGCACTCGTCAGGGCCTCGCGGATGTGCTGGTGAAGCCTAGCTTCTGCATCGGCCGTGAGCCGATATTGCCGCTTGCCCAAGGCCTGCTTCGCGATCGCAAGGAGAGCGTTGGCATCATAGTCCGGAAAGTGAATGTGAATAGGAAACCGACTGGGCAGCCCTGGGTTCGTCGACAAAAACCACTTCATCTCTCGCTCGTATCCCGCAAGAATCGTGATGAACTGGTTTTTGTAGTCCTCCATGCCCTTCACGATGGTTGAAAAACAATAGTCCGGGGGCAGTCCCAGGCGGTAATGATTTCGATCGCGTCATCATGTAGAACGACCCGTTCAACCAGCCTGTTCACCAACTTCCGGCGTTCGTGATCGGTGAGTTCCTGCGCGATATACCGCTTTACGTTGGCCACGGACGATGCCACATCGCGAGCTTGTTGTCGCATATCTTGCAAGCGGGCCAGAGCATCTTCCAGGTCGTGAAGCCGCCGCGATAGGCGTTTGATATCCTGTTCGAGGGGCGGCAAAGCCGCGTCCAATTCCATGTCGGAGATTCGCCCACGCACGCGCAATTGAATCCAGCGATGACGCTCATCGTGTTTCTCACGAAGCGATGCTTCGACCAGCGCCCGTTCCTTAAAACGCGCTTCCCACTCGTCGGGATCGCCGCGATCGGCCAAAATCTCTTGCAATACGTCGTCGGCACCGTGAATCACGTGCACTAGATATCTCCACACACACCGATCGATCACGTCCTGCCGCCAATTGCGGCCTCTGCATCGATGCATCTCCCGCCCTGTCCCGACCTCGTAGACTTTCCGGCTTTTCCCGCTGCATACATAATAGCGATGGGTCACCTCGCCCGTCCTCTTACTGCGCGACGGCGCACCCGTGACAACTGCACCACCGCATCGGCCACAGCGCACTTTACCTTTGAGTAACGAGGGTATTTGCGGTCTTGAACCACGATTTGCGTGCCTAAGACGGTTCATCTTTGCCTGCATCGCCGCATACGTGGCTTCGTCGATAAACGCCGGCACGCTGACCGCTAGCCACTCGCACATAGGCCGCTTGACAACCTCGATCCGCCCTTTGTGTTGCTTATACTCCGTCTTACCGTAATAAAATGTGCCCATGTAGACCGGATTTTTAAGGATCCGACTGACCGTGGCCTGATACCACACGTCGCCATTGGGAGCAGGTATGGAGAGAAGTGACAACTCCCGCGCGATCGCGGATAAACTCATGTCCACACCATCTTTCCCGTTGAGTAGCCAATCCACCATCATCAAATAAACGGCCTTCTCGTCCGGATGTTCCCGCAACGTGTCAGCTTCTTTATCGAAGGTGTAACCGTAAATCCGCCTGAGTCCAGGAATTTTCCCGTTCTTCACCTTTTGCCGCCGGCCGCGTCTGGAGTTCGCCAGAATTTTAGCTTTATTGTACTGTGCGATGGCACCTTGCAAGTTGAACAGCAACATCGATTCTGGATTGTTCGGGTCGACTTCGTCCGTCTCGACGAAGTGCAGGTCGTACCCCGCGCTCCAGACTCTATCGGCCACCACAAGTTGTAAATGGAGGGCGCGCGCAAAGCGGTCCGGGTGTAAACAAATAAAAGTGCGACCAATGCCCTTGTCGACGAGCCACAGAGCAAAGTTGAGCGCGGGACGATTGGGATCATCGCCTTTGTCCCCAGCTTCGATCACGGCGATAAGTTCATCCTCCGCCACGTGAAGTTGCTCCTTGGCCAAGGCGGCGCACATCTCGACCTGGGACTCGAGCGAATAGCCGTCGCGCGCCTGACCATGCGTCGACACACGAGCGTAGATGATTGCCTTGATGCGCGTTTGCAGACGCTCGATATCATCGCCCTGAAAGGGATTCGTGAAGGACTTGTCGATGCGCAGACTGATCATGACTGATCGCCGACCGTTTCATCGGGCATTTCTTTGCAAGTACTGATTCTGGCTTCGCCATACGCCACATCCGCCTTGTGCGCCACATCTGAAATGACACCTGACAGATCCCAGAGCACATCTGTCAACGATTTGCCGTGGCCACTCCCGTGTGCAATCACCTGCAGTCGATGAAGGTCTTTACGCATACGCTTCACGCTCCTCTGGTGGAGCGTATGAGCATCCGCTTTTCCAACTTTCCACGCACCGCGCGCAAAACCGTATACTTGACGTAGTTCCAATCTTGGAGGTGGCATGCTTGCAGACAGCTTTTACGCAATTAATAGGTGTGCCCTTGCCCATCGTCCAAGCCGGCATGGCTGGCGTCACCACGCCGGAGATGGTGGCCGCCGCTGCCAACAGCGGTGCGCTTGGCACAATTGGTGGGGGCTATTTGTCACCCGATGCTTTGCGACAGCAGATTCGACACGTAAAATCGCGCACGAACAGGCCGTTTGCCGTCAACCTATTCATTCCGAAAGCAAATGCTTCAGATACCGCCGATCTCAAACAGATGCGTGAAATTCTCGCCCCAATCCGCACGCGGCTTGGCCTTGACGCGATGAGCGATACTGTGCCGGAACCGCCACGATTTGAAGACCAACTGCAAGTGGTGCTCGAAGAAGGCGTTCCTGTATTTAGCTTCACATTCGGAGTACCCGCTCCTGCAGTGATGGATGCTTGTAAACAGCAGGGGATTTTGACCCTTGGCACGGCCACCACGGTAGAAGAAGCGCTGGAACTTGAACGCGCAGGCACAAGCGCAATTGTCGTACAAGGTGCGGAAGCCGGCGGCCACCGCGGCACATTTCTTCCCTATGCCAAAGAGCCTCTTATCGGAAGCTTTGCGTTGATCCCACAAGTGGTTGATGCGGTGTCGCTTCCCGTCATCGCTGCAGGTGGTGTCATGGACGGACGCGGTTTGGCGGCGGCACTTGCACTCGGCGCGGCTGCCGTGCAAATGGGAACGGCGTTTCTCGCCTCGCCGGAGAGCGGCGCCCATCCACTGTACCAAGAGCGTGTGAAACAAGCCATCGAAACGGACACGGACGTCACAAGGGCATACTCGGGTAAGCTTGCGCGAGGCATTCGCACAAAATGGATGGAACAATTGGCCACCTACGATGCATCGATTCCCCCGTATCCGATACAGCATTACATGACACAGGAAATCCGCAAACGCGCCGCCGAGTTCGGCATGACCGATTACATGTCGATGTGGGCGGGACAGGGAGTGCGGCTCGCCACGGAGCATTTTGTGGCCGACATTATCTCGGAGGTCATGCAAGAGGCGCAACGCGTCATTCATGGCCTTTCGAGCAGGTGGCCCACCCCATGAGAACGATCGCACCAGCGCGATCGCTCTGAGATGAAAAAATCCCCGCCGTCAACCGGCGGGGACGTGCATATTATGGTCTCACGACGAAGGCGCGACATGTGCGCTAGACGGCGTAACCTCCTTACGCGGCCTGCGCGATCGGACGTTTGAGCGCAGTCACGAGCAACCCGGCCACCACGACGCCAATCAAGATGGCAAGGATGAACAGATACCAGTGGCCAATCAGCGGGAAGACGAACACGCCGCCGTGCGGGGCAGGATTGGTCACGCGGAAGAGCATGGCCAAGGCACCAGTCACCGCGGACCCAACCATGATGGACGGGATCACGCGAAGTGGATCCTTCGTGGCAAATGGAATCGCACCCTCAGTAATAAAACATGCGCCAAGAATAATGGCCGCTTTACCGGCGTCACGTTCTTCTTGCGTGTATTTGTGTTTAGCGATAAACGTCGAGAGAGCCATGGCCAACGGCGGTACCATGCCAGCGCCCATCACGGCAGCCATAATCATCTCCGATTCGACCGTATGTGTTCCAAGCAACCCTACGGCAAAGAAGTAAGCGACCTTATTGAACGGACCACCCATGTCAAACGCCATCATTAAACCAAGCAACAATCCCAGTCCAATCGATCCGCTCGCACCAATGTGCGTCAATCCGTTGGAGATAGCGCTCATCAACGCCGCGATAGGGTGCCCCAGCACGTAAATCATGAGCAGACCCACGATACCAACCGACAGCACCGGCGTAATGAGCACGGTTTTAATGCCCTCGAAAGTCCGTGGAACGCGAATCCATTTGCGTATCCCAACCGTCACATAACCAGCCAAAAAACCGGCGATGATGCCACCAAGATAGCCTGCACTGGCGTTTGGTCCGGCGTTGTACATCAAGCCCTGGGTGCCTATCCAACCGCCGACCAAGCCAGATGCAAAAGCGGCGCGATCGCCGATCGATTGTGCGATGAATGCTGCGAGAATGGGAACGAACAGCTTAAAGGCCGAACCCCCGCCGATATTGTCAAACGCCACTGCGAGCGAAGCTTTACCGTTGATATCAATGGCGGTGGACAATGCGATATAGATGCCGCCGGCGATGACGAGCGGCAACATGCTGGATACCCCGTTCATCAAGTGGCGGTAAACAGCCGGAGTACCTTGATTTTTGGCGGCCTTTTGGGCAGCGATGTCGTCCATATACGACTGTGTCGCATCGCCATAGACCGGCGCATCCAAAGCCTGAACGAGTAGCGTTTCGGGCTCCTTAATGGCCGCCGAAACGGACGTTTGCAACATACGCTTGCCGACAAACCTATCTAGTTCCACCTTTTTGTCCGCCGCGATGATCACAGCATCCGCCGCAGCGATCTCAGCAGCCGTCAGCGTGTCTTCCGATCCGCTCGCACCTTGTGTTTCGACCCGCACCTCGACGTTGTTCTTCTTACCAGCCTGTAACAACGCTTCCTGCGCCATGAACGTGTGCGCAATCCCTGTCGGACAAGCAGTTATGGCCACGATTTTTGCCATGTTTAGCCCCTCCATGCCGCGACTTCAACATCGCGGAAAATGTGATCGATTTCATCGCGCGAAGGATTGCTCGTTCCTTCGCAGGTCACCTTTGCAGTTCCCACCGCGGCCGCAAAGCGAACGGCTTCGCGAAGCGACGAATATTGAGATAAACCGTATAAAAGTCCAGCTACAACGGCGTCGCCCGCACCCACGGATGATACGACCGGCACGCTCGGTACACGCGCGACCCACTGTTCCTTGGCAGTCGCAGCAATCAAGCCATCCCCACCCATCGAAACGACAACAAGGTCAATCCCGGTGCGCACCAATTGCATCGCACCGTCCATTGCATCCTCTGGCTCAATCACCTCATGACCTGTCAATTCCGCTAGTTCGACAAGATTGGGCTTGACCAAAAATGGCTTCGCCGTCACGCCCAAGCGCAAGGCCTCACCACTGGCGTCAAGGACACAGCGCACCCCATGGTCGGCAGCCAGACGAATTGCGTCGCGATAAAAAGCCGGATCGACGGTATCTGGTACGTTGCCACACAGCGCCAGCCATTTCGCGTGCGGCAAGTGACGTTGCAGGGTGTGACGAAACGACTGCCACTCGCTATCTGCAATGGCGGGGGCTGGACTGTTAAACTCAGTTAAGCGACCGTCCGTTTCAATCACTTTCACATTCATGCGCGTTTGTTCACGTATGTGCGTAAATTCGGTTACCATATCGGCAAGTTGTGCTTCGAGCCAGTCCCCTCGTGCGCCACCGACGAATCCGAGGCTTATGCTCGCCTGACCTAGGGCATGCAACGTGCGGGACACGTTAATCCCTTTGCCTCCGACCTGCTGGATTGGCGCTGGCACACGATGAAGCGTTCCCGCCGCAAGTTCATCGACATGAATGAAAACGTCGATCGCTGGATTGATGGTTACGGTCAAAACAGGAACATCAGATGCAACCCGGGTGCATGTTCTATCACTCATAGCTGTCTCCCTTATCACTCGGCGTCCTGCGCATCATAGGCGTAGATGACGTCGTTTCTTTGTAGAACACCAGCCAACTCCGGATCGTGAAGAGGCGCATCGCTGTATAGAACATCGACGTCCTTCCATTCGCAAACTCGGACAAAGCTGACCTGACCAAATTTGCTACTATCCGCCACAACGCACACGGTCTGTGCACATGCCACCATCGCGCGCTTGGTCGCTGCCTCCAGCGTGTTGGGTGTTGTAATGCCAGTCGGATCCACGCCGTTGGCACCGATGAAGGCAATATCGACGTGCACACCAGACAGCATTTGTTCAGTGAACGGGCCGACCAGCGCGCCAGTCGTGTTGCGAAATTCGCCACCAAGAACGACGAGATGAACGCCAGGCCGCATGGAGAGCTCCGCGGCAATATCGATGCTGTTGGTGATAACGGTTACACCGTCGATAGACAACTGTTTTGCAATTTGATAGGTCGTCGTGCCGCCATCGAGCAGAACTGTCTGCCCAGGAGCGATCCGCTTTATCGCACAGCGCGCGATGCGTACCTTCTCCTGCGCATGCCGCACATGTTTCTCCTGCCAAGTCGGTTCAAAGGAAGCGACTTCCACAGCGATAGCGCCGCCGTGCGTGCGGCGAAGGTGGCCATGTTCCTCAAGTTCCTGCAGATCTCGGCGAATGGTCGATTCTGACGTCGCCAACATCTGAGCCAGCATCGACACCGTGACGCTCTTATGGGTTTGCACATACGCGGCAATTTGGGCCTTTCGCTCATCGGCGAACAACGGATTCACCTCCATTTCAAGCACAAACCGTCATGACGCGTGAGTATATTTGCTCATATTCTATTGAATGCGCTCATTATATGGTGTAGAATTTGATTGTGTCAATGGTTTGTTGGAGATGTTGAAAACGCTTTATAGTCAAAAGTCGACACATTGCGCGGTTGAACCAAATAACTGCGCATTCGCGCACACTCGCGCACATGAATGATCAACTGAAATGAGGGTGACTTGCACGGTGAAGGAACAAAGTGTTGTTGTCCAGTTGGAGTCGGGCTTACACGCGCGTCCAGCCTCGGAGTTCGTCAGCGCCGCACAGCGCTTCTCTTCGCATATTTCTTTGCAGGTAGGGGACAAAAGCGTGGATGGTAAAAGCATTCTTGGGATTTTAAGCCTTGCCGTTGCCAAAGGTACGCAAGTGCTCGTCAAGGCAGATGGACAAGATGAAGAAGAAGCGGTACGAGCCTTAACCGCCATTTTGACCTCGACCCTCTGATCTTCGTTTTGAAATTTTTATACTGAACGGGAAAGGAATGAAACTATATGTTAGATTCACAACATGTGCTTTATAACGTGACAGCGGACGGCCAGGAGGACGCCATTCGCAAAGTGGTAGCCGTGGCGGCTAGTACAGGGCGGATTGGAGATGCCAACGCCGTCGTCCAAGCCGTCTTGGATCGCGAGAAAGAAGGGACAACCGGCTTTGGCAAAGGCATCGCCATTCCCCATGGAAAATCGACCGCGGTAAAAGAGCCAACACTACTGTTTGCACGATTGGCGAATCCCGTTCACTGGAACAGCCTCGACGGCGCTCCGGTGGACACGTTGTTTGTCATTCTCGTACCGGCAGATGCGGCGGGTGAACACCTAAAAATCTTGTCCAAGCTAGCCCGCAAGTTGATGCATGAAGACTTTGTCCAACAAATCAAGACCATCGTGAGTGCGGATGCGTTAGTCCAGTACGTGAACGCCGAACTTCAATAAAACACGGTGTGTAGCAAGCCGCGAGGAGCAAACGTGCACCCGCGGCTTGCACGCAAGATCTGCGCCGTGGTGAAACACGCGACATTTCAACCATCGTCTTAACCAAACAGTCGATGGCCTCACGGCCAAAATCTTTCTCTCCCCCCCGTGCTAACGAATACGCCTCGTCGATAAACAAAACGCCCCCGAGCGCCTTCTTGATCAACTCACGCGTCTTTTGCGCCGTATGGCCGATGTATTCACCGACCAAATCTGCACGCTCCACCTCCACAAGATGGCCTTCGGCCAACAGCCCACACTCGTGGAACAAGCGTGCCAAAATGCGAGCAACGGTCGTCTTCCCAGTTCCGGGGTTGCCGAAGAACACCATATGAAGTACCACAGGTTCAGCTTTTAAATGCTGCCGCGTGCGCAACTGTTGAATATAGACAAAAGCAAAGATTTCGCGGACGACGCGTTTTACTTCATCAAGACCAATCAATTCGTCCAACTCCGCGAGCAGCGATTGCAGCCTTTCTTTTTCGATGGCCGGTTCACGGCCGCCTTGTGGCGGCACCGGTTCACCAGTGAGCTGTTGTAGTGCTTCTGATAACGCGATTTGTCCGCGCTCATACTGTTCGATCACGCCATGTGCAGACTTCCAATTGGGAGGCTGTGGCCGATTGCCATTTGTCAATCTCATGTAAGGACCACCCCGCATTCCGTCGTTGTGATGATTGTGGTCACCGCTTCGACAACCTATGCGCGAAGTGAAAGATGGGTGATCGCCCATATGAAAAAGGCCCTGGAAGCCCATGCACGCCTTCCCGAGCCTTTTTACCTTATCGCGAATAAATGGAGTTATTTCACGCCTGGCGCCGTTTCTGCGTAGTTGGTCGTGTCGACCGGCCACCATGTAATGGCCACGCTTGGGTGGACGCCATCACTGTGGTTGTCCTGTACGAACCGCGCAGGTACTGGCGTGTTGCCAATCTCAAGCACCGTTTCGGCTGGATTGGACGTATAGAATGTCAGACCACGAATCTCATCGATAGTGGGAACATATTTCCCAAAGACCGGATCGAGAATGGCTCGAATATGAATGTAGGCCTTTCCCTGCCCGTACGTGACGTCGTACCAGACGTACTGCTGCGCCACATTATAGGTCAACAAGCGGCTGGTACGCGTGACCAGAATTTTCCCTTTGTGGTATTGTGCCGCCAACAGGCGCAGCGCTTCGACCGCACTTTTCGGGAGAACGCCAGGATAATTCGTTCCCGACAAATGTTGAGCTACAATGGAGTACTCGTGCTCCCGCTCAATCTGCGCAAAATGCGCGGGCGTCAACTGCTCGTCAAGATTGAATGGCGTCCAGTCCCACTCCGGGTCTCCCTTTTTGGTATACCCGACGTTCGTGTACCGCCAAAATCCCCATACCCGTTGTCCATCTGGCAACATCAACGGATAAATCATCGACTTCATGCCAAACTCATCGCTCGATGAGTCCGGCCACACAAATCGAATGCCATAGGGAATGGTCAAGTCTGTATGATAATACTTGGACCACGGATTGGCGCCTTGTTGATACGAATAAAACGTAGACTTACCGTAGTTCCCGAAATTATCTACGTTAGACTTGTTGCCGTGATCGGTCCACACGGTAATGACATCGCCGTTAGCCTTCAACGCCTCTATGGCCTGTTCAGCCAACTGCCGCGTGAACAAGGTCTGGTGCGGATTGACCCTGCTGAAATCGCCATAGGTGTGCATGGTATCAATCCAGCCGACATGAATGTAGTGATTGATAATACTCGCCGCATAGGGTTTGTCCGATACGCCTTTGAAATATGACAATTCGTCAGCCATCGGCTCGTGGTTGATATCGACGTAACCTGGCTCATTGTTGCCGTTGTACATAAAAAATGAATCGGCAAAGTCGAGACCGAGTCCCCGGCCAAGCGGCGTCATCTGCGTCGTGTTGATAAATTCGTGCACCAAATTGAACTTGCGCAGCGTTTCGCTATCCGCATCCGACGAGATGGCCAGCATGGCCTGGTACGGATACGGGAATTTGCGCATGCCGTACACTTGCGGCGGTTTGTGCGTGTTATATAACATACTCTGCTCATCGGCCGAAGAAGGCGCTGTCGAGCCACCTTGTTGTGTCGCAGCGGTCGCATGGGTTTCGTCGCCAGTGGTTTCGGTACTGTTCGGCACATCTGACACCGTGCTGACTTTCGGATGAATATCGGCCTCCCCTGCCCTGTCTGCCGCCATATCCGTAGCACAGCCCGTTGCGGCAAGTAACAAGCCGAGACTTATGCTCGCTACAACCCACTTTGTTCGTTGCATAAAGACTTACCCCCAGTAAATCTCCCGAAATCAAAGCCACCCCTGTGGGCGGCTTCTGTCTGGTATCTACCGGGTAAACTAAAGCACCTGCTTCAAATTCACTTCAAGAACCTGGCTATGCTCAGACTGTCCATCCATATGGGCTTGTGGCAGGTGAAAATATGTTCTTGTGGTCTTTGTCCGCGCCTTCGGACATACCCTATCTATGCAATCTAGAGCGATTGAAGGGATAGCTATGCCAAAACAGTCGTTTCTCCAAGGCGCTGTCGTGATGGCCGCAGCAGGCGTCGCGACCAAGGCAATGGCGATGACCATTCAGATTGTCATCGCCAGACAGTTGGGGGCTCAAGGGTTTGGACTGTTTCAAACCATCAACCCGCTGTTCTTCTTTCTTCTCACGATCTCGACGTTCGCTCTGCCACCTGCTCTCTCGAAAGTCATTGCCGAGAACCTGGCGCTCGGGCGTTACGGGAAAGCCCGTAGAGCGTGGCGAATAGCCAACGTTACGGTGCTCATCCTGTCGACGAGCGTTTGCATTGCCGCGCTGGCGATCGCGCCCGATATCGGACGCCATTGGTTGGATGCCCGCGCAATCCCTGCATTCATTGGCGCGATGTTTCGGATCCCGGTCGTTTGTTTATCCTCGGTGATGGCTGGGTATTACATGGGGATTCAAAACCAGACGCCGCCAGCTGCGGCGTGGGTCGTCGAAACGGCGGTTCGAACAGCGGCGACCATCCCACTTGTCATTTGGTTGAATCATTACGGAATTGCCTACGGGGCACTGGGGATTATGATGGGGGCAGGCCTCGGCGAAACAGCCGGCTACCTGTTCATGCTCTGGAAATACATACGCCGCGATCGACATGCACTCACACCCCGGGATGGGCGGTTGCCGTCGTCAACCGTGGGCAAAGCAGATGGCGTCGTTCGCGATCTCGCTGCCGTTGCAGCCCCGACGACGATGACCAACGTCATTGGCATTGTGGCATTTGCCGCGGAGCCGGCTGTTATGTACGCCGCCTTTGCTGCGTCTGGAATTGCCAAGACAAGTGCAACGACGTTGTACGGTGCGTTTGCGATGGCAATGGAGCTTTTGTTCTTGCCAACCGTGCTCTCCTCGGCCATTTCGTCCGTCGTCATACCCGCGGTCTCCGAAGCCGCCGCGTTGCGGGACGAACGGCTGGTGACGCGTCGTTTGAATCAAGCTGTGCAAGCCACGGCATTCATTGCATTTCCAGCGATGATGTTCTTCATGCTCGCCGGGCACGACGCTGCGCTCACCATTTATCGCGATCACCTCGCTGGTGAACTTCTTGCCTACCTGGCGCCGACATGCGCGTTTTTGTACGTGCTCGACCCTCTTTCAGCCGTTCTGCAAGGACTAAACAAAGCTGCCGTCTCGACTCTTATCTCCGTCGTGACAAGTTCGATCCGGATCGCAGGCATCTATTATTTCGTCGCGATCGCGCACGACGGCATTTACGGTGTGGCAACCGCCGTGGCGATTAGCGGGATCGTCAGCTGCATGCTGAGCATTTTGTGTGTCCGCCGCTATGTGACCTTGTGGATCAACTTCACGAATATCGGAAAAATGCTGATTGCTGCTGCGGCCGCGTCGATTCCCATCCACGAAATCCAGCATGCATTCCGCTTTGCCACGCCCTGGATGCAAGTCGCTTGCTCCGGGATCGTCGGTATCCTCGTATACTTTATCGTCGCGGTATACTTGCGGATCGCACGCCCGGAGCAGCTCGTCAAAATTCCGTTTATCGGGCCTCTGTTGGCATATGCCATGGGGCGCATGCCCTTTCTTACCTGAGGACCAGCGGGACTTATTCGCCGTACCCGTTAGGGTTTTGGCTTTGCCAATGCCAAGTGTCCGCACACATATCGGCCAGTGATTTCGTGGCTTGCCAACCGAGGATCCGCTGTGCCTTTGTCGGATCGGCAAAGCTGCGCGCCGCATCTCCTGGCCGCCGCGGTCCGATATGGTAAGGAATGCGCACCCCGGACGCCTGTTCAAACGCGTGGACGACTTCAAGAACGCTTGAACCTTTGCCCGTACCCAGGTTGAAAGCCTCCGCACCGGTATGGTTCATCACCCAAGCCAAGGCTTTCACGTGCCCATCCGCCAGGTCCATCACGTGAATGTAATCGCGAATTCCTGTCCCATCAGGTGTATCGTAATCGCCACCATGAACGGTCAATTCCGCACGTTTACCGACGGCAACCTGCGCGACATAGGGTACGAGGTTGTTCGGAATTCCTTGTGGGTCCTCCCCGATACGACCGCTGGCATGCGCACCCACAGGATTAAAATACCGAAGCAGTGCCGCACCAAATTGCTCGTCCGCAACAGCCAAATCGCGCAAAATTTGCTCGATCATCGCCTTCGTCTGCCCGTACGGATTGACAGGCGCAATTGGCATGTCTTCGCGCAACGGAACTTGTTCTTGCGCACCGTATACGGTCGCAGAGGAACTGAAAACAATCTTTTTGACCCCATGTTTTTGCATCGACTTGCACAGATTGATGGTACTCACAAGATTGTTTTCGTAGTAGCGCAGAGGTTGTGCAACCGATTCGCCGACCGCCTTGAGACCTGCAAAATGAATGACCGCTTCAATGTTGCTCTCAGCAAAGACGGCATCCAAATCCTCCTGATTAAGCATGTCCACACTATGTACGGAAAACGTCTTGCCGGTGATCTCCTGCACACGCGAAAGAGCTTCCGGCTTGCTGTTGGCAAAGTTGTCGATCGCGACAATGTCGTAGCCTGCATTTAACAGCGAGACGCATGTGTGCGATCCGATATACCCAGCTGCTCCCGTCACAAGAATCAAGCACGCCACCTCCAAAGGCTATCCATCATGACCACTATACCGAATTTTGTTTGGAACATCACCATCACGACGCCCTGCCTGGAAACATCACGGAAACGCCGCAAGGAAATTGATCCTCACATTCCCTCCTATTCTACCATTTATATATCCCATGAAAGTTATACGCATGCTATGATCGGAAAGGAAACGAGATCTCAGAATACCAAAATGAATCCATGAGATCCGTTACTGGAATGGGACTGTTGACTTTCCATCCCGTTCATCGAATACCAGACCAAAGATAGAGGGAGGCACTTGGCATGAAGCTTAAAGCCGTATCTGCATCCATTGTCGCCGCATGTGCAGCTCTGTCGCTGGGCAGTTCCGTAGCTATGGCAAACACGTCGGCAGGCGTTGGAGGCAGCCCCACCAGCGGTGGACAAAGCGTGACACAACCCGCTGTGCAAGTTCTGCATAGTGCTTATATCATTCGACAGCCGAGGCTCTATTCTGGCCGCATTCAGTTGGAACCTGTAGGCACAGAATTAAAGCTTCTTGCTGGTGGCAATCGCTATTGGTATCATGTACAGGCTCCGGACGGAAAAACCGGGTATATCACGACAACCTCCTACTACACGAAGCAAGTGAATCAAGTTATTTTCTCCTTGCCACCTGGCGTGACGCTTGATCCCTCAATTACGCCGATTGCCCCCATCACGGCGTCCAACGCCGCGAAATTTGCCGCAATATTGCAAGTTGCACAAAGCAAATTGGGCACTCCCTATCGGCTTGATCACAACGAAGATCGCGGACAATATGGGTTTGACTGCTCCAACTTCGCAGAGTATGTGTACCATCACGCGCTGGGATACTCGTTTACGACGTCATCTATAAAGCAATATCAGTCGGTCGGCACACCTGTTCCCATTTCCGACATGCAGCCAGGTGACCTATTGTGCTTTAACGACGGCGGGCACATCGGCATTTATGTCGGCAACGGCCAAATGATTCAATGTGGCGGAGGGCTTGCGAAAGTAGGCTATCTCAGCGTCGCTCCCGGATCGTATTGGTATAACCATCTATCGGCTGTCAAACGAATGTTTTAAATCTTCCAGTACTTAAAAACGGCGAGGCTTACACAGCCCCGCCGTTTTGTATTATTTCAAACGCCCGCGCTTGCGTTTGAGGATTTCGGGTACACCTGCAAGATCTTGACTGGGCCACCTGACAACGAGGTCGCGCAGACCATTCTTCCAGCGGAACGGAATCAACGGCCATAAGTACGGCTTGCCAAACGACTTCGTGAACAGGAGCAAAGCCAGCCACGTAACCGTACCAATAATAAATCCACCCCAGTTGAGCACCGCCGTCCATAACATGATCCACAACCGTGACAATTGGTTGGCCGATGCCAGTTCAAACGAGGTCGTCGCATACTGCGCGATCATGACAAAGCCCATGTACACCAGAACTTCCGGTTGCAACAAGTGGATCGTGGTGGCAAATTGGCCGAACAATAATGCCGACACAATGCCGATGGCCGACGACATCGTCACAGGCGTATTGAGGACGGCAAACCGTAAGACGTCGAGCGAGAACTCCGCCAATAGCAATTCGGCCCATAACGGAATCGGATCGTTTCGAGTCGCCATAAAGAACAGCGCCCAATGCGGAAGGATTCCTGGGTGTTGGTTCGCCAACAAAAACACGCCAGGCAAAAAGATACTCATGAACACCGCAATTGCGATCACCCAACGTAAATAGGTACCGACGAGCGGGAAAGAGTGATACTCCTGAGGATGCTGAATGTGCTGGAAGAACGTCGTTGGCGCAATGATGACTTCCGCCGTCGTATCGACGACAATACAAACTTGTCCCTCAAGAAGTGCAGTCGCTGCGACATCTGGACGTTCCGTGTAACGGACAATGGGATATGGGTTCCACTTGACCTTGCCGATCAAGTCGACCAACTGTTGTTCCCCCATCATCATACCGCCTGTCTTAACTCCGCGAATGAGCTCGCGAATCGAAGCCACCGTATCCTCGTCCGCAACATCCTTGATATACATCAAACTGACGTCCGTCTGCCCGCGATCACCAATCTGGTACAGTTCGTTGCGCAGTCTTGGGTCGCGCAGACGGCGCCGGATGAGTGTCGTGTTCATCAGCATCGTTTCCGTAAACCCGTCGTGGTTGCCCCGGACAACGCGCTCGATCATCGGCGGTGAAATGCTGCGCATCGGATAGACGCGGGTGTCGATATTCAACACCTTATCGTAACCATCGATAAACGTGACCAACGGCCCCGATAAAATGAATCGCACCGCGTCCGACATCTGGTCAATAACTTGAACCTGCACAAAGTCGATATGCGTGTTCAAGTAAAAAACAAGGTCCTCAATCGTGTAGTCCTCGCCCTCATGTTGCCGTTCAAATTCTTCGACACATTTATGAAAACTGTCGAGGATCAGGACGACGTTCATCGTGAGGAAAAAGCCGTTTGTCACATACGACATCATATTGAGTTTGCCGTAGCGGAACGGCTTGGCCATGATGTCCCATGTGGTGCCGATGCCAAGCAACTGATTAATGTAATTGACGTTGTCCTGCAGATTACGACTGACAGGTTGCGTCGGAGCCGGTTCGACATACTGCTGCATATCACATATTCCTCCAAATGACGTTCTCGGATCTTATCCATGCCATTTCGAAGGACATTTTATGTACGGGTATTAGGCGCCTGGCTTAGCGTCCAGCCGCCGCCACCCTAGCCTGAATCTGTTCTTGTTCCGGGACAATGATGAAAAACGCTAGAAGGACAAAGACCACACCCCAGGCCACCCATTCTTTTGTCGCATTCTCTTGTTCACGGCGCGTTGAGCGTGCCATGATGTCGAGGTTGGCCAACGTAAGGAGAATTAAGAATACGAACAATCCATGCCGCGCGGATTCTTCCGCGCGTCGCCAGGACTGCTGCGATTGCATCGGTTGTACCACGAGTCTCCCTCCAGACGACAGCGACATAGTCGATTATATGCACGGACCTATCCTTTGCGATATGCACAACCATCTACATAGACAACTGCCTATGTGATAGTTGAGTCCGTATAATTGGTGTAAACCGCCATGCCCGGTTGGGCACAAGAGGCGGATGAAAATTGGAGAGCCTCTATTTTCTCATCAAATTCAAGCGGCCGACTGGGTGACATAATGTAAAAAGTGCCACCTCGTCCCTCTTTGGTAGAATGAGTTTGCTGAGAACCTATCTACTGGGAGGAATGCGAGAATGGCACAGTACAACATTACCGTGGATGACGAAGTTTTGAAAGGGTTATTTACTGGGGATAAGGGGATATCGCAGTTGCTGGAGCAGGTTCTGAATCAAGTTCTGAAGGCGCAGGCTTCTGAGCAGCTTCAGGCGGAGCCGTATGAACGTTCGGAGGAACGAAAGGGCTACCGGAATGGAACCCGTCCCCACCCACTGACAACCCGTGTAGGGACCCTCACCTTACGTGTCCCGAGTCTGCGTAATGGGAGCTTTTCCACGGAGTTGTTTGCGCGTTACCAACGCAGTGAGCAGGCTCTGTTGTTAGCGCTTGTGGAAATGGTGTTTAACGGGGTATCCACAAGAAAAATCACGGCGATTACAGAGGAACTCTGTGGTGCGGAGTTCTCAAAATCTACAGTGTCAGATCTGTGTAAACGACTTGACCCTATTGTACAGGCGTGGAATGAGCGCAACCTAAGAGAAAAGCGATACCCATTCGTGCTGGTCGATGCAATCGTTCTGAAGATTCGGGAGGAAGGTCGGGTTCGCTCACGAGCAGCCATGATTGCGACCGGGGTCAACGAAGATGGGTATCGTGAAATCCTTGGCATTATGCTTGGGGACAGCGAGTCTGAGGCTAGCTGGTCTGAATTCTTCTCCTGGCTCAAGAGCCGAGATCTGAGAGGGGTGGATATTTTCGTCCCAGCCAGCCACGGTGGGCTTGTAAGGGCTCTGCAAACGCAATTCCAGGGTGCAGTGGGCTTGTAAGGGCTCTGCAAATGCAATTCCAGGGTGCAACGTGGCAGCTAAGCCAGACTCACTTCATGCGTAATTTCTTGCACGCCACACCGAAGAATTTGCATGACGAACTGTACGGCAAAGTACGCTCTATACTGGATGCACCTGAAGTCGAAACCGCACGGCCGCTGATGAACCAAGTTGTATCGGACTACAGCGAAAAGGCTCCTAAAGCTATCCAGGTGCTTGAAAACGGGTTTGACGACATTACGGCAGTGCTCTCTTTACCAGAGCGCTACAGGAAGCGTCTGCGAACAACCAATGGAATGGAACGTCTTAACGAGGAAATACGCAGGAGGGATCGAGTCATTCGAATCTACCCAAACCGAGATTCCGTCATCCGTCTGATTGGAGCTTTACTCATGGAGATTGACGAGAAGTGGCAGCCGGGGCACAAATACCTCGACATGAAGGACTACTTCGTGTGGCAGCATGTCACTAAAATTTAGAACGATGGATGCAACATCTGACCGAGAAAATTTTGTTCGTTTCCTCAAAGATGCTTTTCGCGTTAGCTTTGGTCATGAATATAACTTGGACGAGCAAAGTACGTTGAGTTGATTTCTGAACGAATCAAGGAATTCCCAGAGGGGCACGTCATGCTTGAAGACGAAGGACGTATTGTGGGGCAAATTGCGATGCACCCGAAGGAATTTGAAGGAAAATGTATTGGATTTGTTAATCTGTTCTATCTCATCCCAGAGTTACGAGGAAAAGGGTGCGGTAAACAACTTACCGCCTACGCTGAAGATGTTTTTCGACGACATGGAATAAATGAATATCATTTGCGTGTTTCACCGACGAACGAAATCGCAATCAGATTTTATGAAAAATGCGGACTCACAAAAATCCGAGAAGAACAACATCAGCATGTAATGTGGAGAATGGGCAAATGTATATAGACAAATGGCGTGCCAATTGGCACGCCATTTACTTGACAATTATTCGCCATTAGTGTGTGACATTTCTAATTTTCTACTCCAAAACGGAACCCGTTATCTTGAACAGGGGATTTCAACATTTCTGTATGATGGGCGTTGACGGGCTCGAACCGCCGACCCTCTGCTTGTAAGGCAGATGCTCTCCCAACTGAGCTAAACGCCCGCACTGGAGCTCCCAACCAGGCTTGAACTGGTGACCTCAACCTTACCATGGATGCGCTCTGCCAACTGAGCTATGGGACCAACACATAAAAATGGCTCCCCCAGTAGGATTCGAACCTACGACCCTCCGGTTAACAGCCGGATGCTCTACCGCTGAGCTATCGAGGAACATTTGGTGGAGGTAGACGGATTCGAACCGACGACCCCCTGCTTGCAAGGCAGGTGCTCTCCCAGCTGAGCTATACCCCCAAATGGAATTGGCAGGGGCGGCAGGATTCGAACCCACGACATGCGGTTTTGGAGACCGCCGTTCTACCAACTGAACTACGCCCCTATAGACTTGGTGGAGGGAGAAGGATTCGAACCTTCGAAGCATTCCGCAACGGATTTACAGTCCGCCCCATTTGGCCACTTTGGTATCCCTCCAAAACTGGAGCCAGCGACAGGAATCGAACCCGCGACCTACTGATTACAAGTCAGTTGCTCTACCTACTGAGCTACGCTGGCACCGTGGCGACAGATATTAAGTTAGCACAGAAAGGCCTCCTTTGTCAACCACCTCATCGACAAAGAATTCACTTTCACGGCTCATGGAGCATCAGGCGTTCCCCGCATCCCCATCGGCAGCCGGTTCAGCTTGCGTCAAAGTCACTTGGCGCATCGGAATGAACGTGGAGATAGCATGCTTGTAGATCATCTGTTGCTTGCCATCCGCCTCGACAACAATCGTAAAATTGTCAAACGCCCGGACGATACCACGGATTTGAAAGCCATTTACGAGATACACAATCACAGGAATGCGATCTTTGCGCACCTGGTTCAAAAATGTATCTTGAATATTCAATGGGGTTTTGGACATCGTTCGTTCACACTCCATTCTGCAGGTCTATTATGTATTCGGGGGAGATTGTGAATTCTCCTTCAAAAAGTCGTCAATCGTGGTCCATAATCGCGTCCCTTCACCCGATGCAAAGTCGCCAGATTCCGTCTTCTTGAACCAAACCACCCGCGGATCGCGGCGGAACCAGGACAACTGCCGCTTAACAAAGCGCCTGGTATTGCGTTGGATGGTCGCAATCGTCTCCAGTTCGCCAACTTCGCCGGCCAGCATGGCAACCACTTCTTTGTAGCCAATAGCCTGTAGCGAGGTGGCACTCGGCGAAAGGCCTGATGCCAAAAGGCGCCGTACCTCGTTTGGAAGCCCGGCTTGCCACATGTGCAACACGCGCTGATCGACGCGTCGGTATAATGCGTCCCGCTCCATGGTGAGGCCGATGAGCAATGTGCGATAACGTCCGCCACGGACAGACCAGTCATAGTTTGCAGACATGGGGGCATCAGCAGCATCTGCCACCTCGAGAGCACGAATGACGCGTTTGACGTCGTTTGGGTGTAACTGCTCGGCGCGCGCTGGATCACGTTGCTGCAGTACCTCATAAAGAGCCCTTGGGCCGTGTTCGACCAAATATTGTTGCCAATATGCGCGGATTTCGTCCGTCTCTGGCGCGTCGACAAAATCGAGATCGTCTGTAAGAGCACGAATATAAAGGCCTGTTCCGCCACAGACGACAGGCAGGTGACCGCGCCCTGCAATGTCTAAGATAACCGCATCGGCCGCATGTTTCCAGCGCGCCGCTGTGTACTTGTCCGCCGGATCCACGATGTCAATGAGGTGGTGCACAACACCGTCCATCTCCGCCTTTGTCAGCTTGGCCGTGCCGATATCCATACCGCGGTACACCTGCATGGAGTCGGCCGAAACCACCTCCCCACCATACCGCTTAGCCACCGCAACCGCGAGATCACTCTTGCCAATTGCCGTTGGCCCTACAATACAAACGATGGAAATGAGCTTCATATGTACTTCCTCCACACGCCGTACGCGAACTGCCCACGAGGTCGATCCGGCGTCAGCCCAAACTGTTCAAATACCCCGGACTGCGGCCGTTCCTTGACCACCACCGCACGCCGAGCGACGCGACGCGCCTCGCTGATGACCTCATCGCGCAATGGCTGTGGCGACGCCGCCTGGCGAAGCGGCGCGATCGACGGCGAATCCGCGGTCGGCTGTCGAAACATGGGATCGAAGTACACCACGTCGACACTGTCGTCAGGCTGCTCCCGCAGCCAAGTGAGATGGTCACACTCCAGCACCTCGATCCGCCGCAACAAATCGGCCGCCTCGGGGTACGCCTTGCATCCACAGTGCTGTACGGCCTGCATGAGTCTTGCCACCAGTGCCGATTGCTCAATGCCCACGACGTGGCCGTTCATTCCAACAGCATCGGCGAAGACGATGGCATCGCTGGCGAGTCCCAACGTGCCATCGACGATCACGTCGCCCGGCTGTACGCCTGCCACGCGTAACAGCCGGTCTGGTTCACCGCGGCGACGGCGTCGATCCAGTCGCTGAGCTGCCATACTCGGGTGAAAAAACAGCGCATGCGACGAGCCCCGCATGTGGATGCGCACCGGATCCGCAACCGCGACTACGGCCGAAAACCGTTCTAGCAACTGGTCCAGGCTGCTATCCCCGCGCTTCACATATGGAAGCCGAAATATCCGGGCAAGCTCTGTAGCTCTGGCGACCTGCCAAAGAACCGGGTCGCGAGGCGTGGTCACAACCGCCTGCGCTATCAACTCCGTATCCGAGACCGCCATCAGACAATCCTCCGAAATGCACGTTCCAATTCCCCGTTGGTCATTCGCACAAAAATGGGGCGCCCATGCGGGCAATGAAACGGATCTTGGCATTTGACCAAGGATCTGCAGAGCGCCTCCATTTCTGGCTGCGATAGCGTCCAGTTGGCCTTAATCGCCGCTTTACATGCGCGCGTCGCGACAGATAGGCGCATCCGTTCGATTACACCGTCTCCCTGCAGCGCCTTTAGGTCGTCAAATACCTCGACAGCCAAACGTTGCACATCGAGTCCCTGCCATATGTCTGGAACAGCCCGAACAACAACCTGCTGCGCGCCAAACGGCTCGTATGTCAATCCCATGTTGGCAAGTTCTTGTTGTACCTCCATAGCCCGCTCGAACGCGACCGGTGGTAAGGTCAATTCGAGAGGCGCCAACAAAGGCATCGCAAAGACTCCACGATCGCGCAATTTCTGCAAAAAATCTTCGTATAGCACGCGCTCGTGAGCCGCGTGCTGATCGATGATATACAGCGATTCCCCGTCGTCTGCGAGTATGTACATTCCTAGTGCCTGCCCAATGGGGCGTAAAGACCATTCTGTCGGCCGCTCGTCGCGAATCGTCTCATGCGGATTTGTTACATCCGCACCAGGTTCCTCATGCGCAAGTGGATCTCCGACTTGGTCCTTCGCTTGGCCTGGGAATCCAGATTTCGACGCAGACTCATTCGGACGATACACTTCCGTCAAGCCTTCGCGAACCGCCTTTTCACTCTGTACAGGCGTCTGGGACGACCTTGCCGGTGCCGCCTGCGCATCCCTTGCACCCCGCCAGTCTAACGCCAGTGGCTGAACAGATGTCACCTGCGGTTGCCGAGTGCGAACCGTCGCGGCAAGCAAGGTGCCGTCAAGTGCTGTAGCCACAGCCTGGCTGACCAACCGCGTCACGTCCGGCTCCTCACTAAAGCGGACCTCTGCCTTGTGCGGGTGAACGTTGACGTCGACCAGGCTCGGATCCATCTCGATGTATAGCGCATACATCGGATGTTTGCCCACCATGAGACGATTTTGATAGCCTTGAACGACTGCCTGATGAATGCCCGGGTGGCGGATGGGACGACCGTTGACAAAAAGATGCGCGTAACCTCGGGAGGAGCGGGCTTGCGTCGGGCGTCCAATCACCCCGTAAACGCGATAATCGTTTGACGCCGCATGCACATCGAGCATCTGCTTGGCCTCGCCGACGCCGTACAACGCGGCAAGCACCGCCCGCACATCCCCATTGCCAGGCGTCTGAAACAAAATATGATGCTCTGTTTGGCAGGAAAACGCAACATCGGCTCGCGACAAAGCCGCCTGCTGCACGACTTCCACGGATCTCGCCTGTTCCGTCTGCACGGTGCGCAAGTACTTCAACCTGGCCGGCGTGTTATAAAACAAATCGCGTACTTCAATGCGCGTACCCACAGGTGCACCGACCTTTTCCAGCGGTCCCATCTCACCCCCGTCGACGGCTACGCGCACAGCCGTTTCGGCTCCAACTGCGCGCGTCGTCAAGCGGACGCGTGCCACGGCCGCAATGGACGCCAGCGCCTCCCCGCGAAATCCAAGCGTGCGGATACGGACGAGATCGCGCGGCTCATAGACTTTGCTCGTCGCATGCCTGCGAAACGCCAAAGCAGCGTCCTGCTCGTCCATGCCTTGACCGTCGTCGATCACGACGATCTCCGCAATCCCGCCTTCCCGCAGATGCACCTGAATCGCTCGCGCCCCAGCATCGAGACTGTTTTCAATCAATTCCTTGACACACGAAGCAGGGCGCACCACGACCTCGCCAGCCGCAATTTGGTTGGCGAGCGCAGCGGACATCAGTTGGATGTGTCCCACGAAACGAGCTCCCTCGCTTTCTCAATCGCCCGGTAGAACTCATTCATCGCATCGAGCGGGGTCATACGCATCACATCTTGTCCTGCAAGCCACTCGACAAACGCGCGGTACGGACCTGCAAACAAGGCGAGATCGGAAATGTCGCCACCCGAAAGGCGATCCTCATGTTGGGCTGCAGGCGGATCTATTGCAGCCGTTGCAGCAGTTTCTCGCACGCTATGGGGGACATCGACTTGTGCATGCTCGCGCGCGAGCAACAACTCTTGTGCCCTGTCGATGACATGCTTTGGCAAACCGGCAAGACGAGCCACCTGAATGCCATAGCTGCGATCGGACGGACGCATCATCACCGTGTGCAAGAAACGGATGCCACTACCGGTCTCCTCGACCGCCAACGACTGATTACGAACACAGGCAAACGGCTCCGAAAATGCGGTTAACTCGTGGTAATGCGTAGCAAACATCGTCAGTGGGCGATCCGATCGCGTTGCCAAATCCTCGAGCACGGCCTCAGCGATTGAGAGGCCATCGTAAGTCGACGTACCGCGGCCGATTTCATCGAGGAGAACCAGACTTCGCCCTGTGGCAAGGCGCAAAATTTCAGCCAACTCCGTCATTTCCACCATAAATGTGCTTTGTCCACGACCGAGATCGTCCGACGCCCCGATGCGCGTGAACAGCTTGTCAACGATGCCGATGCGGGCTCGCGTCGCGGGTACAAAGCCACCCATTTGCGCGATCGCGCAAATGACGGCCGTTTGTCGCATATAGGTGCTCTTACCGCCCATATTCGGTCCCGTGAGCAAGATGATATGTTCATCAGGCGTAAGCAACGTGTCGTTTGGCACGAAATCCGCGCCGACATGAGCTTCGACGACAGGATGTCGCCCCGCTTCGATCTCGATGCCGACGTCGTCGACCATCTCAGGTCGCACGTAGCGGCGCTTATTTGCGACATGCGCGAAAGTCGCCAAAACGTCAATCTGCGCGATGGCCTCCGCCCACTGTTGAATCCCCGCGCTTGCAGCCAGAACGCGATCACAGAACGACCGAAACAGCCCTTCTTCATACGCAACCGCTCGCTCTTGCGCCGAGACGATTTCCGCTTCGCGCTCTTTCAGTGCCGGCAACACGAATCGCTCTGCGGCGGCCAGCGTCTGTCTGCGCTCGTACTCGGCTGGCACACTGGCCAAATTCGCCTTCGACACCTCGATGTAATAGCCGAACACTTTGTTATAGCCGACCTTCAACGATTTAATGCCCGTGCGTTCGCGCTCTGTCTGTTCAAGCTCGCGTAGCCAAGCACGACCGGACGACTGCAGAGAGCGCAATCTGTCGAGTTCAGCGTGAACACCGTCGCGAAACATGCCGCCATCCCGTATCGTCGCAGGTGGATCGTCAACCAGTTGGATAAACGCGTCCTCATAAAGGGGAGCCAAATCCGGTAAGGCGTCGACAATTCGCACCAGAAGGCTTGGCGCTGCCGTTGTCCGAACGATGTCCACGACTTGACGGGCGGCTCTCAGCGACTGCGCAAGCGCGAGCAAATCGCGCGCATTTGCACTGCCGAACGAAAAGCGCGCCAATAGCCGCGCCATATCGTGGATACCGCGCAACGCCTCGCGCACTTCCTCGCGCAGAATGAAGTCTTGATAGAAATAATCGACCGCGTCGTGACGGGCTTCGATGTCCGCCCGCTTACAAAGCGGGCGCTCTAACCACGCCTTTAACATGCGGCTGCCAGCCGCAGTAGCCGTCTCATCAAGCAAATCGAGCAGCGAGCCTTTGCGGGCGCGATCGCGCGCGGTGGCTGTCAACTCGAGATGAAGAATGGCCGCCTGCGTCAACAGCATGTGATCCGGTTCGAACAAAGGCCGTGGCGCCTGCAGGTGTGCAAGCTGTGTCTTCTGCGTCTCTTCAATGTAGGCTAATGCCATATCACAGGCGGCACGTGCCGGGGAGGTTGTGTCTATGCCCAAGACCTCCGGCTGCCCGACGAGGTATTGTTTTTCAAGGTACCCCTTGGCCCCTTCCTGGCGCCGCGTGAGCACGACCTGTTCTTCCGAAACATAACGTGCGAGCGGCTCAGGCATTTCTGCGTCCTGTGCCATAAGCAGTTCAATGGGCGCAAGGCGGCGCAACTGCTCGACGCACTCCCCGCAGCCACCTTCGCCAAAGAGCACCTCGCCGGTGCCCACATCGACAAAACAAAGCCCTACTTTGTCTCCCGCCGCAACAAAGGACGCGAGGAAGCGGTTTGCCTGTTCATTGGCCAACGCCGTTCCAGGCGTGACGATGCGAACAATCTCCCGCTGTACGAGGCCTTTGGCCGTCTTTGGATCCTCAACCTGCTCGCAGATGGCCACGCGAAAACCTTGGTCAATGAGGCGCTCCAAATATGACTCCAACGCGTGATACGGAACTCCGCACATCGGAATTCGCCCGGCTTCCCCCGCGTCGCGTCCCGTGAGCGTGATATCAAGCGCCCGGCTCGCGACAACGGCGTCTTCAAAAAACAGTTCATAAAAGTCGCCAAGTCGAAACATCAGCAACGTGTCCTCGAGCGTTGCCTTGATCTCCTGATATTGACGCATCATCGGCGTCAGGCTCATCTAGCTTCCCCCCGTGGACAATTCAGCGCCTGCCAACATCAGTGCCCACCACACGATCCGCCACAACCCCCGCTGGAACACCCGCCGGATCCACACTGGCGCGGCCCGCGCTCAACCGGAAGTTGCTCCCGCAAACGCGCCAACATGATTAGCGTGATCTCCTGAAGCAAGCCATTGAGTTCGTCCTGTGCCGCCTTGTATTGAAGGGCGACCGGAATGTCTGCCAGCCTGTCCCACAACGCGTCCGTCTCTGCCTTCATCCTCTGATACTTCTCGTGTTCCTCGCCTAGTCGATCCTTCAGGGTCAAAAGGGCATTCGTTTTGCGCTTCAGCTCGTCGAACAGCTTCTGCGCCTCGACATGGCGCTCCATCTTTGCGCGGGCTTGCCAGAACGACTGGGCTTCCTCCGAACCGGCAATGGCGGCTGCAATGGCATCCGCCTTAGCAAGCAGCAGCACGCGGTTCGTGTCCTTTTCCACCACGCTCACGATACCACCTCTTTTGCTTGCACCAACCTACCCTTGAGCAAAAACGTCTGTGGCTCCGTGATTTCCACCTGCACATGTTGACCGCGCAACGACAAGTCCCCAGGAAACAGCACCAAACGGTTGCCGCGCGTGCGCCCCGACAACACGTCGCGGTTGGTGCGGCTCTCGCCTTCGACCAACACGTCGACGATTTTGCCTTGCAGCGCCTGATTGTGGCGCAAGCTGATTTCGTACTGTACCTCGTTTAAACGCCGCAACCGATCTTTCTTCTCAGCCTCTGTGGCACTGTCCGGGAAGTTGGCAGCCGGTGTATTCTCGCGCGGCGAATAGATGAACGTAAACGCATTGTCGAATTCGACCTCGCGCACCAAAGCCAATGTGTCTTGGAAATGCGCTTCGGTTTCCCCAGGAAAGCCGACGATGATGTCGGTCGTTAACGACACGTTCGGAATTTTGGCACGAATTTTGTCCACGAGCTTGAGATAGTACTCGCGCGTGTGTGACCGATTCATGCGGCGGAGAATTTCGTTATTGCCTGACTGCACAGGCAGATGAATGTGCTCCGCAACGTGCTCCGATTCCGCAATCGCCTCAATCAATTCGTCCGTAAAATTCCATGGATTCGAGGTGGTGAACCGTATGCGGTCAATGCCCGGAATTTCGTTGACCCGGCGCAACAGTTGCGCAAAGTTGACGGTACCAAGATCGACGCCATAGTCATTGACATTTTGGCCAAGCAGTGTGATTTCGCGAAATCCTTCAGCAACCAATTGCTCAACTTCTGCGACGATGTCCTCTGGCAAACGGCTGCGTTCGACACCGCGAGTATAAGGAACGATGCAATACGTGCAGAACTTGTTGCAACCATACTGGATATTTACCCAGGCGCGAATGCTATCCTTGCGCAACTTCGGCCAGTCTTCGACCGTTTCCGGCGCCTTGTCCCAGACCTCCATCACTGTCTCTGTCGACGCCTTCGCGGCATGCAAAAGAGCAGGCAAGCGATGGATGTTATGCGTTCCAAAGACGAGATCGACCCAAGGGAACTTTTCGCGGACCATCTTCTGCACGCCCGCCTCCTGTGCCATACAGCCACAGAGGCCAAACAGCAACTCAGGGTTGCGGTTTTTCAAAGGGCGGAGGCGGCCAATTTCGCCGAACACCTTGTCCTCCGCGTTTTCGCGCACAGCACAGGTATTAAACAAGATAAAGTCGGCGTCCGCCTCAGATGACGCCGCCTCATAACCCATAGCCGTTAAAAGCCCGGCCATGACCTCCGTATCGTGCTCGTTCATCTGGCAGCCATAGGTCAAGATCTGAAAGCGGTACGGCGAACCGTCGGCTTTGCTGCCCACACGATACTTCTTTGTAAGTTCCTCTATGTCATACGACACGCGCTGCGCCTGATTTGGCCTGTGTGTCTGCCCAAACGTGAGACCCAGCCCCTGCTCCAGGCGCCCTTCGCGTGCCAATTTAATCAAATTTTCCACCGTTCAACACTCCGTCCGAAGTATATTCGGTTGTCATTGCACATCTATCCCTACATGATACCATAAGCAGTAAAGCGTCTCACACGGTATTTGGAGGAATTGCAATGTCGGACAAGCTGAATATCCCAACGTTCGAAGTGTATACGTCGTATCAGGAAGAGCGGTTTGACGGTGCCATCGTCGCGCCAGACAAGTTATCATACGCGAGCGATTTTCCGGATATCGACAAAATCATCCGCGCTCATCAAGCCATCCTGGTGTATGACAGCAAGTGGCATTATATACCGTTTCACCAACTGCGCTCCATCACGAAAGGCAAGCGCCGCTTTGCGCTGCCCTGGCCGCTCGTGTGAGCGGGCGTTGTTTCAATTGTGGCCGGCCAGGTAACGCAACCGGTCGATCACGCCTGTCAACGAAGCGGATCGAATCTGTGGTTCGTCAAACTTCATGGGTTTTGCATTCGCCTCAAAAAACCACGGCTTACCTGTTGGATCGATACCGATATCCATCGACATCTCGCCGAGCCGGCCACCATACTCGGTGTCGATTGCCTGTGCGGCCCGCAGGACAAATGCCTCCAATTCTGCCTCGACCTGCGGGGCATCGGCGCCAAACGCCTGCCTGAGCACAGTTTTGGCGTTGGCAATCGAACCCCCGTTAGGCACGTGCGTCGTGATCCGTCCTTTGCCACTTACGCGCACGCCGTAGCCAACGACGCGCCAAGTGACTGCGCTCTTTTGGAGTAGTACGCGAAAGTCACAGGGTTTTTCGTCGACTTCGAGCAACCGGATCGCTTCCTGCAGGACATATTGGCCTCGCACCTTCTCACGCTGGACGAGCCGCCAGAGTTCGTCGTCTCCCGCCGCGGTAAAATGAGATGTCCGCCCATCTTTCAACACAGCAACGGTATATCCGTGAGGCATTGTATCAATGCGCATCATCCCATGACCCACGCTGCCACCGGCAGGTTTTAGATATACCGCCTGATGGCGCCTGCACATCGCCACAAGCGCGTCTCGGGTCAGCCGGCCACGCGTGTCGGGAAGATTGCCATCCAAGCCATGACGTCGGATCATGTCATAGATGTGCGACTTGTGAAAATACGACGGATTGTACATTGGGATTGCCAATTCCGCGAGCGTCTGCCGAGCCCGAACAGTACTTGCTCGCCCCTCCAACGCGCGGGTGGGAATGCGATTGTACACTGCCTGTGGGCGCGGCACAGGCAAAGCAATCCACCTTTGATAGCCCAACCGGACATAGCCTTGCCACTGGGCATGCAAACGGACGCCTGTGGTCGGGACGACGTATACGAAGACTCCCGCCTTGCGCCCTGCCTCAATCACATCGCGAAAATTGAGGCGCGCCCCGGCAAAGCCGTCTTTCCCCTCGCCGGCCAAAATCGCGTACACTTCGCCGACGATATGAACGTCTCGACCACTCGTCGCAAGCCTCGTTGGCGCTCGATAGACGATGCCTTCTGGCAGTGATTGCAGGATGGGCCATCTGCCGTCGACATGCGCGAACTTGGCAGACGCCGGCCACGCACCTTTGAATGGCGGACGCCTGTTGCCCACGTAGACAGCCGGCGTAACGGCGCCATGTTGACGAAACCAAATCAGTTCCGCATTCATCTCTTTACTCACGGCTTGAACCTCATTTCCCTGCACTGGTGTCTACCTAAGCCTGCTCAACGAGCCTTGCGCAGCCGGCGTTTTGCCGGTGTCGTACGCACCAAAGGTACATCCCACTCGCGCCGGACATCTCGCGTTTCGTCCCACGTCTGCCCTGCTTCGACCATCGCGAACAGTGGTTCTACATATTCCCGATACTGGGCGTAGGCGCTGTGCATCCGCAATGCCTCGATGTTGCGCAGGATAAGCGGGCGCAAGGTTGGCAATTGCCCATTGTAGAAGGCCACCTGTGTCTGCGGAGAATAGAGATCGAACAACGGCAGATCGCGGTAATGTAAGGCGACCATATGCGCCAGGTGGTAGGCCGCCACCGTGGCCGTTTGACTACACACAAAACTGGCCGGCGTTCTGTACTCAAATCCCCCGTAATCCTTGCGCCGCACGTCGCCGAGAAATCCGTATTTAGGACGCCGCCATCCTGCTCTGGTGCGATCTTCCACCGCCATAAGTGGCAACCCAACATAGTGATCGAGCGCCTTCACGAGGCGGCTCGAAAGTGGCACGCCGGAAAAATGGATGTGGCCGCCTGTGCAATACGGACGAAATGGCATGCTGCCAGCGCGCCACTCCACGTTCGCGCGGTTGATTTTCTCGCTCGCCTCGCGCATGGTCGCTCGCAAATTCAAGATCAATCCGTTCGGATGCGAATCAGGTGCAGGACGCAACTCCATCAATGGCAACCGCTTGCCATCGAAATTGACGCTCCGGTCGTCACACCCAATCCGCCCGCGACGCGGAAAATAGTTGCTAGCCAGAACCATTTTCCCTTGCGCATTGCGTAACATCACCTCGACGTCTGTACCTAACACAAGGTTTGTCGTGCCACCGCGGCGCGCCTGTTCTTCACGTTCGACAAACCGCGTGACGGCATCGCGGTACAATTCCAGTAAACGCCCTTCCAAGATAGGCGTCGCACTCACGTCCAGCACTTGCAGCAAACCTTTATCCGAAACACCGATACTGACAAGGCCGAAATCCAGTCCAAGCGCATGCATCGTGCGCGTCGCTAAGTATGTCGCGCGCTTGGTTTGATTGTCCGCATCGAGTGAAATTTCGTCGAAAGAGGCATGAATGCGAGAAATGCGCGTCTGCGTCCAATTGACGCCAGAGTCTGAACGGAAACAGCCAAGCGGCTCGAAGTCAAACAAAGGGATCCGATACTGCCGGCCAAACGAGGCGGGCATCCCTTCGCGATTCGTACGGGCCGCAACGCGCACGCCAACGCGTCGCAAAAACTTGGCCATCTGCGCTCGCGACGCGACTCGGGCAATGGCGTCTTTGCTGTTTAGCACGGCTCCTTGCACCGGATCGCTCTCGTCGACGGCTCCCCAGCGCAGGAGCACATCCCGGTCTGTCACGCGATTGCTCGCTACGTAGCGCGTGAGCTCGGGCACGTGAGCAATCAAACGTTTGGCAGAGGGCTGGTTGTTGTGGAGCAGGTAGTATGCCATGGTCTACTCCCCCCTTTTGCGCGAACGACCGCCTTAAGACGATTGCTGCGCCAGATAGATCGCGTAGCCAATGGGACGTCGAAACGATAGATCGACCAAGTCCTGCCTTCCCTTCTCCGACCGAGGCGCCTTTCGAGGTTTCGAGTTGACTTCGATGATCCAGGCCTTCCCCTGTTGATCAATGCCAAGGTCGATGCCAAGTTCGCCAAATGTGCGACCCGAGCCTGCCTCCACTGCGGCGGCTACCTCTTTTGCCAAACGTCGAATCTGCGCCTTTGCCCGTCTGCGATCCGCCGCACTCGGCAGGCATTCGGAAAACGCCGCGTCAACCGTCATCGCATCGCCGCCAGTGGTCAGGTTCGACGTAAAATCGCCCGACTTCGCCACGCGTGCAAACATCTTGGTGCGCTTCCACTCGCCACTCTCATCCCGCTGCATAAGAATGCGAATGTCGACAGGACGGCCTTTATAAGTAGCGAGTGCAAGGCCCTGTTGCCAAATATACGGCCGTCGACGCAAACGCGTGCGAAACGCCTCGAGGACCTCCGCTGCGGAAGCCCCTTTGCCACGCACCACCGAACGTGCACTTTGCTTTAACTCGTAAGTTACGCTGCCGTCGCGAGCCTTGACAAAGCGGGCGATGCCAAGTCCGAGACTGCCATGTAGCGGTTTTAAAAAGGTCATCGAGTGGCGGTTGACAAACGCGATGGCTTCACGCCATGTACGATGCCGAATCGTCTCCGGAACGTGGCTGGAAACGTCGGAGTCCTGCAACCACTCGTACACCTCCCATTTATCGAAGAAGCCGTCGTTGAAAAACTTGTTGCCATATTTTTTGGAAAGCGCGGCCCGCTTTTCTTGCAACTTCGGATCGCGTTCGATTTTGCGCGATACCAGCTGATCGTAAATGACATCGGGGAGCGGGAACGGCCGACGCACCCACTTGCCATCAACGAGCGTATAACCCGTCACATTTCCCTTTGACAAGTCTATGTCAGTGAGATGAAATAGGAAGCAGCGGGCTCCTTGCTCCTCGGCAATCTCGACCATTCTACGCAGCCCCTCGAGTTGCCCGCTTGGCCGTAGCGTCTGTTTTGCCTTGTCCCAGCGCGGGCTGGCGAGAATCCCAATAAGCGGGCCAAGCCGAATTTGACTGTCCGAAACGGTGGCGTAAAACGTCCACCCGTCGGCCGCTAAGCGAAGCCTTCGGGCGGCTGTTTTGCTAACCGCGAGGGTGTCGACGGGGATACGAGCATCTGGCACCAAGCGCACCGTCAGTTTACGCCCGCCGTAGGCGCATTCCATTTGTGTGCTCTGGCATCCAAACGAAGGATGTGTCCGAATCACGGCCTCCGAACTGTCAAACGTTTGAATTTGCACCTGCGCTCGTTTGCCATTCATCGCTCACGACTCCCTTCCCGCACTTTGGCCGCGACGCCGTGCGGCTTTGATAACATATTCAATGAGCGATTCGAGTGACAGACGGTGCAAATCTGCATCCAGTACACGCAACATGCGCCTACCGGGCGTAGGGTTGACTTCAAACACGAAAACATCGGCCTGTTCGGTCACGGCGAGATCGATCCCGACCTCTGCGAACGGGCCGTGACGTGCGCCCAACCTTTGCGCAATGCGAGTGGCTACCTCGTCCATGGTGCGGAGAACCGCATCGCTCTGCTTGGTCCCCACGGCAAGTTCGACCAGATCCTTCGCAGAAACCGCCTGCCCACCTGTGTGAATGTTGGTGGTCACCGCACCACGCCTGCCCATCCTGCCGACGCGTGCCACAATCACCGGATCTTCGCTGTCACAAACCAACCAGCGAAAGTCATACGGCGCACCATCCTTGCGCGGCAGTTGCACCGCATCTTGGACGATGGCGCGACGCAATCCAGTTTCCTGCCAAAAGGTCAAGCAGGCTGCCTCATTGCGCAAGCATCGCGTGATGGTCTCCGTTTCTGGGCGAAACTCCGAGCTGACTTGATCCAGCGTCCGGTCAACAAGGCGGCGTTCCCATGTAGCGACCACATCGCGTCCCCGACGCTCAAGGTGATAGATGGAGACTCCTCGTGAGCCGCCTGGCGGTTTCACGTAGACGTCCATGCGCGACTGCAGCGCCGCGTACAGCTGTTTACCGCTCGTGCAAAGTGTCGTGCGTGGCAGGTGACAACGCACAAGCGGATCGCGACTCAGCCAACTGTACAAACTCCACTTGTTCCCACTTTGTCGCGGTAGGGTGTGCAGTAACCCACTCCTTCGCAACTCCGTTAACTCGCGCGCAGCCGAAACAGGTTTGTGCGTAAATACCCCCGATCTACGCAGTACGATGTCAGGGTCGATACCTGACACACGCACCCAGCGTCCGGATTGGTAGCGAAAGCCGCGGCGTGAAGCGAAATCGCCCGGCGTGAGGACGATCACCGTGACACCGCAATCGTCACCATATGTAGTTAGTTCCTCAAACATCTTCGTCTGTTCGCCAAACAACCGATTTTTCGCAATGGGGCCATCCACGTATAATGCCAGGACGATGCGTTTCTTGCTCTCCATCCGCTTCACCCCCAGGCCCTAGACGGAAGAATGGGGCGACACGTCGCCCCATTTTTTTCGAAACGCACGGCTTCAGTCTTCGATCTCGACTTCTTCCAGCACGCTTTCTTCCTCAAAGAAATCCACGTCTTTTTTCTCGGCCAAGTCGGCTGTGATGACGCACAACTTCGTTTGGCCGATAATTTCAACGCCTAACTCCTTTTCGACGCGAACCAACACTTCCGACCCGTTCCCGGTCAAGGTCGCATCCAGGCAATTCGGACTTTGTACGACGTGTACACGAACTTCCCGCGAGTCACGCACACATTCGTCGTCTACATCACGCAAAGCAATTTGTTCGACATAGGTGACGGTCTCTTTCGCGATCGCGGTGTCCGAATTGTTGTTGTACGAGTACCATACGTTGATATCAAAGCGGCCACGAACTTCGACATAATCGCCAACCAACTCGGCTTCGTACACGTGGTTCATCACCCAGCAACCGCCAATTGTGCTGGGCCGGTGCGTCGGACGTACAGTGTACGTCGTCTGCGCATATTTATTGCCCCGGCCACAGACCGCGTTCGCCATGATTTCACGGTAGCTGAGGTCCTTACTTGAGAGCACCATGCGGCAACCTCCTCTGTGCGTCCCCGGGCGACGTCGGTCGTTTGCGCCCGGAGCTGATGGTCTATCGGTATGCGAGGCGGAAAGCTGTGGTGAACGCCGTGCCGTTCTCCGATGGAAGGTGCTTTCGCCCATCCGCAACCACAGCACATCGTATGCGCTTGCCCAAAGAGGTGCGCATGGCCAGGGCATTGGCATTGTAAATTGGGCAATCGCCTAAAAAGCCCACCCAAATCGCCTTGAGGAACGACAAAAAGCCGTTCCAACCATGGAACAGCTTCTTTGCCTGCAATATTCGTCATTTCATGAAAGGTTCACGGCGGCAATTGTCGCTGTAAAAACGCCTCAAAGTTGCCAAACAGAACGGCGCTACCGAGTTCGCGCCCATATCTGTCGAGCACTCGCTGTGCAAACGGCGCATAATCCCGGCTCGCCGTCAAGCCCACAATGTCGTTTGACGTGCCATCGAAGTCGGAGCCAAACCCAACGTGGTGCTGACCGCCCAACTCCAAGATATGATCCAGGTGGCGAAATACATCGTCGATTCGCACCTGGCCGTCCGCGACAAAACGCGCCTCAAAGGTCAATCCAATCCACCCTTGACGGCGGATGATTTCCCGGATGGTATCGTCCGTTAAATTGCGACGATGGGCATGCACAGCGCGAGCGTTCGCATGCGAGGCCATCACCGGTCCATCCGTCAGGCGCAGGACATCGCGCACGCCGGCGTCGTGCAGATGGGCGAGATCGATCCACATCGACAGATGCTGCATCTCTCGTAGCACATCGCGACCGGCACGCGTCAGGCCGCCACCGCGGAGTTCGCCGCAACCGTCAGCCAATTCATTTGCGTCGTTCCAGGTCAGGCCGACGCCTCGCACGCCCAGGTGATGAAGAATGCGCAGCACTTCGACACTGCCGCGCAAGCATCCAGCCCCTTCGAGCGACAGTAAAGCCGCCAACTGCTGTTGCTGACGGGCCATGCGCAAGTCCTCGCGCGTTCGTATGGCCCGGATGCTAGCCAATGACGCAATTTGCTCGTAGAAGGCATCGATCTCGCGCAGCACCGCGTACAACTGCGTAGCTGGGTCCCATTTGGGCTCGACAAACAGCGCGAACACCTGAGTCGCGACGCCGCCTTGTTGAAGAGACGCATAATTGGCTGCAAGCTCTGGATGATCGCAGTGGAATCGAATGTCGGGATTGAGCAATTTCATCAAGACGTCGACGTGCGCGTCGGCCACAGGTATTCGATTCAACGCGTAAGTCCCCTCTCTGGTGCCAGGCTTCTCCTATCGCGGCTCGACCAGCAGCCGAATGGCCGTGCGATCTTCACCGTCGATCTGGATGTCTGTAAAAGCCGGTATACAAATCAAATCGACGCCGCTTGGCGCGACAAAACCGCGTGCGATAGCGACGGCTTTCACCGCTTGATTCAATGCACCCGCTCCGATAGCCTGGATTTCAGCCGCGCCTTGCTCGCGCAACACCCCTGCCAAAGCCCCCGCAACGGAATTCGGATTGGACTTTGCCGAGACTTTTAATACATCCACGATGAAATGACCTCCTCTATCCCCCGTCGGCAGTAGGACACTATACGATATTCGGCACTCCCCGCTTTATGCCAACGGACAGTGCAAACCGACATGCGGAATGACGAAGAAGTCACCTTATGCCAACTCGCGGTAAATCGGCGTGATCGACCTCGCTCGACCATCGTCGCCCAGTTCGATGGACACGGCGCAAAATTGGCGCGGGCCGTCTGCCACTTCAAAACGGCTGGGCAAATGCGTACGCATGCGCTCTATCACGGGGTCTCTTCGCATCCCGAGAATCCCATCGCGCGGGCCCACCATCCCAACGTCCGTGATATACGCTGTCCCGCCAGGGAGCACCCTTGCGTCAGCAGTGGGTACATGCGTATGCGTTCCGATCACGGCTGACACGCGCCCAGCAAACGCCCAGCCAATAGCCAACTTTTCAGATGTCGTCTCTGCGTGGACGTCGACAATGACATGGCGTATCTGTGGATGTGCGGCAAGAACCTCATCCAATGCGTCGAACGGACAATTCAACTGGCTCAAAAATGTGCGTCCCATGACGTTCACTATCAGCACGTCGACCTGTTGAACGCGACAGATGGTAAATCCCCTTCCCGGTGTCCGCGCGGGATAGTTGAGCGGGCGCACAATCCGCCTATCATCGTCGATAAACTCAAAAATTTGTCGCTGATCCCAAGTGTGATTGCCCATTGTTAAAATTTCAATGCCGGCGTCGTACAACTCTTCTGCGGATTTTCGGGATAATCCCTTTCCCCGTGTCGCGTTTTCCGCATTGGCGATGACAAGATCGGGCCGTAACTCCACGAGAAGTTCGTCCAAAATCTCACGTGCACAGCGCCGCCCGGGTTCACCAACAATATCCCCTAGAAATAAAATGTTCATTGCACTTTCCTTTCCCTGATTGCCACTCTCGTACCGTAAAAAAATAGAGTAGCCGACGGCTACCCTATTTTGCGTATTCAACGGCTCTAGTTTCTCGAATAACAGTCACCTTAATCTGACCAGGATAATCGAGCTCATTCTCGATCTTCTTCGAAATTTCTTTCGCCACAAGGGCGGACTCAGCATCGTCGACCAATTCTGGTTTCACGATGATACGAATCTCACGACCTGCCTGGATGGCATAGCTCTTCTCCACCCCGGCAAACGACTCCGCAATATGCTCAAGTTTCTCCAGACGCTTCATGTAAATCTCCAGCGTCTCGCGGCGCGCTCCCGGACGAGCTGCCGAGATCGCGTCCGCGGCCGCGACGATCACCGAGATAGGCGACGAGAACTCCACATCGCCGTGGTGCGCCGCAATACAGTTGATGACAATTGGGTGCTCCTTATATCGGCGCGCCAAATCGACACCGATTTCGACATGAGAACCTTCCACTTCATGAGTCACAGCCTTGCCAATGTCGTGCAACAAACCGCCGCGCCTAGCCAGTGCTACGTCCAACCCAAGCTCGGCGGCCATCATGCCGGCCAGATGCGCCACTTCAACAGAATGTTTGAGCACATTCTGGCCGTAGCTGGTGCGGAAACGAAGCCGACCCAGAAGTTTCACTAAATCCGGATGCAAACCATGAACATTCGTATCAAACGTCGCCTGCTCGCCCTGCTCGCGAATCAACTCGTCAACATCGCGCCGAGCTCGTTCGACCATTTCCTCAATACGAGCAGGATGAATACGACCATCGGCAACCAATCGCTCCAAAGCCACTTTGGCAATTTCACGGCGAATCGGATCGAAACCGGAAAGGATGACCGCTTCCGGCGTATCGTCGATAATTAAATCGATACCCGTTAAGGTCTCAAGTGTACGAATGTTCCGACCTTCCCGTCCGATGATGCGACCCTTCATTTCGTCATTGGGCAACGTCACGACGGACACCGTGATTTCGGACGCGTGATCCGCCGCACAACGCTGAACTGCATTGGCGACGATATCGCGAGCACGCCTGTCCGCTTCGCGCTTCGCTTCCTGCTCAATCTGTTTGACTAGCATAGCGGCATCGTGCCGCGTCTCGCGTTCAACCTGGTCGAGAATCAGTTGTCGCGCACTTTCCCTGGTCAATCCAGAGACGCGTTCCAACTCACGGACCTGTTCCTGACGTAACGCTTCAATTTCCTCACGCAACGCTTGTACAGACTGTTCCTCACGACGCAATTCTTCAGCTTTCTGCTCTTGCAACTCCAACTTTCGATCCAGCGACTCTTCCTTTTGGAGGATGCGCCGCTCCATCCGTTGAATCTCATTGCGCCGTTCGCGAAGCTCCTTCTCCGCCTCCAGGCGGATGCGGTGCGTCTCTTCTTTTGCTTCCAAAACCGCTTCTTTTCGGCGAGCTTCCACATCGCGTTGAGCCGATTCTATAATCTGCAATGCACGCGCTTCAGCAGTGCCGATTTTCGACTCGGCCATCATCCGCCGAACGAAATAACCAATCGCAAGTCCAATCGCTAAGCAAACAACTATGACGACTACAAACAGCCAAACGGGAACGCCCAAGGCTATGCCTCCCTGCTCCGGTCGACGATCAACCGTTCGCGTCAACAATGACGTGTTCGAGCTAGAGGCCGTACATGATACGCACTTTCATTGTACGTGTTCTGCCAGAACGGTGTCAAGAAAAGGGCGTTGACGGACTGTCATCAGTATGTTCCATCGCACTTGCTGCCTTGCGGGCGATTTCCGCGGTGAACCCCTTTTGTTGTAGATACGAAATTAAGCGCAACCTGTCCTTCTGCTCATTCATAACACCGCGACGCCGCAAGTATTTCAACGCATATTGGGAGGCCGCTGTCAGTTGTGCTTCTTCCGATACGGTCTTGACAATTGTCATACGGGCAATCTCCGAAGGCACTCCTCGTTGCCTTAGACGCATCCAAATCTGGCGTTGGCCCACTTTGTCCGCTGCAGCCTCGACGAACATCGCAGCATAGGCTTCATCGTCGACAATCCCTCTGTCGTAAAGCCTTCTCATCACGCGCTCAACTGCATCTTCCGGACATCCTTTGCGCATGAGATAGTGATAGACTTGCTGAGCGGTTTTGACGCGCCCGGTCAAGTACGACAAAGCCTTTTGTTCGACCTCGGCATCTGTTGCCCGCATTCCCAATTCCGCATAAAGAACGCTGTCGACATTCATACCTAATTTTAGACCGAGATCGACCCAATCGGTTACAGCGATGACGAGTGAGGCGGCTTGTTGAAAATGCACGCGAACCAGACTGGCAGACTTGCCGCCAGCTGGTTCACGACCCACAATGCTATCAAATGTGTTTTCTTTAGAGTGTATCGAACTCAAATTCATCTTCGCCTACATCCTCTGCATCTGCTTCGAGCGATTGGATAGGCTTAGCACCCGTTACATGATAATACTCACGGACGGCCATTTCGATCTGCGCAGCGAGCTCAGGATGATCCTTTAAGAACAGTTTCGCGTTTTCGCGCCCCTGACCGAGCCTTTCCTCGTTATACGAATACCAGGCCCCACTCTTTTGGATGATGTCGATTTCTGTCGCGATGTCGATTAAACTACCTTCCCGGGAAATTCCCTCACCGAACATGATATCGACATCAGCTTGGCGAAACGGAGGTGCCACTTTGTTTTTCACGACCTTGATGCGGGTGCGGGAGCCAACGACGTCGTTCCCTTGCTTAATGGCTTCCGCACGGCGTACTTCGAGACGAACCGAGGCGTAGAACTTCAACGCTCGACCACCCGTCGTTGTCTCTGGATTGCCAAACATGACGCCAACCTTTTCGCGAATTTGGTTAATGAAGATGGCGATGGTCTTCGACTTGCTGATGGCTCCCGCGAGTTTGCGCAAAGCCTGGGACATCAAACGGGCCTGCAGGCCGACGTGCGAGTCCCCCATGTCGCCCTCTAATTCATTTTTTGGAACCAAGGCTGCCACAGAGTCGACGACGATCACATCAACGGCACCACTGCGGACGAGAGCTTCCGCAATTTCAAGCGCCTGCTCCCCCGTATCTGGTTGCGAGATGAGCAATTCATCGATATTCACGCCGAGCTTCTGCGCATAGACTGGATCAAGCGCGTGTTCAGCATCAATAAACGCAGCTTGTCCACCGAGTTTTTGAACCTCGGCAACCGTATGCAGAGCTACGGTGGTCTTACCCGACGACTCTGGCCCATAAATTTCAATAATTCGTCCCCGTGGCAAACCACCGACTCCAAGCGCGATATCGAGCGCGATGGACCCTGTTGGAACCGTCTCTACATTCATCGAAGCAGACGCCTCGCCCAGCCGCATGATGGATCCTTTACCGAATTGCTTTTCGATCTGCTTGAGGGCCATTTCTAAAGCCGCCCGTTTATCTCCCATCTCACACCATCCTCAAAGCCGGTAACCGGCGGTGAATATCAAACTAGTTCGCGATCCCTCGCGCCTTTCCTTTGACATTATTGTATCAGTGACTGATAGAAATGCAAACACCTGTTCGCCATTGGTGAAAATATTTTCTCCACGCACGTAGCGACAGCTTCATCAAAAAGCCGTCGAGCCGCCCCATATAAGGGCTGCTCGACGGCCGCCATGCACCGCTATCAACGCCGACTTGCCCGCGGCTTTGCCGGCTCCAAATTGACGCGCGTACCATTGATACGACTCTGACGCAATGCCTCGTAAACAAAGGGAGCACTGTCTTGCTCTACTTCGATAAACGTAAACTTCTCAAACATATCGATCCGCCCAACGGCTTCACCGGGAACCCCAGCCTCTTCCGAAATGGCACGGACAAAATCCGCCGGGCTCATGCGCGCGGTGCGCCCAATGTTGACAAAGAAGCGAACCATGCCCGGCCGTGCGCCCGTATCGCCAAAATCGTAGTCATCTCCTTCTGCACGTGTTCCATCACCCGAAGTCAATAACTTTAACAGGGCAGAGGCAATGTCGATGGGGTCGTGCTCGTCCACCAAACCGCCGAGGATCGCCCGGTACTGACCGAGGCCACCTTCGCGCAGAACGTCCAGCACGCGGTTGCGCCACATCTCCGCCTGGCGTTCCGCGACGTCTTCCAGTGACGGAACGTCACGCACATCCATGGTCACCTTCGTCTCGCGCTCGATCTGTTTCAAAAGCTTATACTCGCGCGGTGTGACCAAGGTGATTGCCAAACCGTGCTTGCCAGCACGTCCTGTACGACCAATGCGGTGCACATACGACTCTGGATCCTGTGGGATATCGTAGTTGACGACGTGTGTGACATCGTCGACGTCAAGACCGCGCGCCGCTACGTCGGTCGCCACGAGCAACTCGATTTCATTGCGCCGGAATCTGCGCATGACGCGATCGCGCTGAGCCTGGCTTAAATCGCCGTGTAAACCGTCTGCCATGTAGCCGCGTGCCAGCAACGCCTCGACCAGATCGTCGACACCCCGCTTCGTTCGGCAGAAAATGATGCCAAGCTGGATTTCTTCGCTGTCGACAATTCTGCACAGGCTTTCCAGCTTATTGCGATCCAGCACTTTGTAACAAATCTGGTCGATCCGCGGAACCGTCACTTCGCCACGGTTGACCGTCACGTGACGCGGGTCGCGCATATATCGTCCGGATAGCCGCTTGACTTCGCTCGGAAATGTCGCGGAGAACAGCAAGGTTTGCCGTTCCTCTGGAGTCTCTCGCAAAATCGCTTCAATATCGTCAATAAAGCCCATATCTAACATCTCATCCGCTTCGTCGAGCACGACCATGCGCACTTGACCAAGCTGCAAGGTACCGCGACGAATGTGATCCAATACGCGGCCTGGTGTGCCAATCACGATGTGAACACCCTGTTTAAGGGCCCGAATCTGGTGACCAATTGATTGCCCACCGTAAATCGGAACCGAACGCACCCGCTTGTACTTAGCAATCTTTCGGATCTCGCCAGCCACTTGAATGGCAAGCTCGCGCGTCGGAGTGAGCACAATGGCTTGCACATGCGGATCGGGAGTCATCATTTCGACGAGCGGAATACCAAACGCGGCGGTCTTACCTGTACCGGTCTGGGCCTGTCCGATCACGTCGACACCTTCCATCACAATGGGGATGCACGCCGCCTGAATCGGCGACGGCGCTTCGAACCCCATATCGTGAATCGCCTGCAACACGCGGCGATGTAAACCGAACTCTTCAAACAAAGACATGCTCTCAACCTTTCTTCGACAAATCTCTACATATGGTCATCTATCAACTGCAGGAGGCGCCAACATGCCTGCTTGCAGCTGCGCGCCCGAATTTGTGCTCGTGAACCGCGCAACTGTAAACGATAGACGCGCGTCTCGCGATTGTCTGCAACCGCAACATACACCAGTCCGACCGGTTTCTCTTCTGTACCACCGCCGGGCCCGGCGATGCCTGTGATACCAACGCCAAAGTCGGACCCCAAGGCACGGCGAACACCTTCCGCCATCTCCTTGGCCGTCGCTTCGGACACCGCTCCGTCTTGCGCCAGCGTGTCGGCGTCTACGCCGAGGAGGCGCTCTTTTACCTGATTGGCGTACGCGACGACGCCCCCGACAAAGGCCTCTGAACTACCCGGAATGTCCGTTAGCAGTTCAGCCAGCATACCGCCCGTACAACTTTCCGCCACCGCGAGCGTTCGCCCTTGTTTGCGCAGTCGCCCGATCACGACGGACGGCAGCGAATCGTCATCCTCCCCATAAATAAACGGTTGGAAGCGGCTACGGATCTCCGCTTCGACCGGTTCGATCAGCTTGCGCGCGGCCTCCTCCGTGTCGGCCGTCGCTGTGATCCGCAAAAGCATCTCGCCTTCTCCGGCATACGGAGCAACCGTCGGGTTATCTCCAGAGGTGAGATCGGCAATTTGAGCGTCGACATCCGACTCGCCGATACCACAGAAGTGTAACATTCGGGAAACCAACTTACGCTCGCCGCCGAATCGTTCGACGAGTCGTGGAATGACATGATCCCGCAGCATGGGGCGCATCTCAAGAGGAGGGCCCGGCAGGAGGAAAAAGTGAACACCGCGATCGAAAATATACTGACCTGGCGCCGTCCCATTTGGATTCGGGAGCCACTGCCCACCTTCGATACACAACGCCTGTTTACGATTCTGTTCCGGCATCGGCCGCTGTCTGCGTGCAAAATACTGCACGATGTCAGCCAGAGCCTCCTCCGACATCACCAGGTTGCGCTCGAGAAAACGAGCGAGCGCCTCTTTGGTCAAATCATCACCTGTCGGTCCAAGCCCGCCCGTGGCAATGACGACGTTAGAGCGCTGGGCCGCCGTCGCAAAAGCGTCGACAATGCGCGCTTCATTGTCTCCCACTGCACCGTGATGGTACACGTACAGTCCGTGTTTGGCAAGCTCCTGCGAAATGAACTGCGCATGTGCGTTGTGAATTTGACCAAGGAGAATTTCGGTACCTACCGCCAGCAATTCGGCGCGGCAGTCATTCGACATGTCCACCATCCCCATCTTTAATGACGGTCTGCGCAAACAGTTGGTTCACCGATCACGATGCGTGCGGCGTCTGGATCATCTGCTTGTTTTTCAAAAAGTAATCGAGACCCGACAACACGGTCATCGCCACCATGACATAAAGCATGATATCCGCGGCCGGAACATGTACGGCCGAAAACGGAAAATTGTTGACCATAAGCAAGACCATGCCGACCATTTGCGTGACAGTCTTCCACTTGGCAAATTTGCTCGCAGCGATCACGACACCCTCAGCGGCCGCGATCAACCGGAGGCCTGTCACGGCAAATTCGCGACTGATGATGACAATGGCGACCCATGCGGGCAAGCGTTGCATCTGCACCAAACTGATGAGCACGGCCGAGACGAGCAACTTATCGGCCAGCGGATCGAGAAACTTACCAAAATTCGTGACCATTTGCTGTTTGCGCGCGATGTATCCGTCCAAGCCGTCCGTCGCAGCAGCCACTACGAAAATAAACGCTGCGATAACTTCTCCGCCCGTGGTTGTCTGTCCATTCAGCGTGAACGACCCAAAATTGTAGTGCAAAAGCAAGATCACACAAACGACGGGGACCAGAAAAATCCTGGCCAAAGTAATTCGATTCGCCAGATTCAAACGCCCACGCTCCTCTGCTCCGCGTCGATGCCGCTTACCGGCGGCGTATCCACGGCGCGTCAGCGGTAATTCGTAAACTGCAGAGGAATATCCAAATCGGCTTCGCGAAGCATCTGGATGACCGCCTGCAGATCGTCCCGACTTTTGCCGGACACCCGCACCTGGTCTCCTTGAATCTGCGCCTGTACCTTGATTTTTGAATCCTTGATCAACTTTGTGATGCGCTTTGCTACATCCGCGTCGATGCCTTGTGCCAACGCAACCGTCTGTCGAACAGTTCCTCCGGCGGCCGGTTCGACCTTGCCTGGCTTCAACGCCTTCAAGGACACATTTCGCTTCACCAATTTGGTCTGCAACACATCATATACTTGCGAGAGTTTGTACTCGTCGTCCGAAAGCAGCGCCAACTGCCCATCTTCCAAGCGAATCTCACTCTTACTTCCCTTAAAGTCGAACCGCGTCTCGATTTCGCGGCGCGCTTGGTCGACGGCGTTGGTGACCTCTTGCAGATCGACCTTGGATACGATGTCGAAAGACGCTTCTTTTGCCATGGTACCGCTCCTTCATCAAATTTCACATTAACCCTGTCGTTGCAACACAATGACAGGGGCCCAATTGATATTAGGCAAAGCAACCGGATGTCCATTTACAGACAACTGCACACCCTGCACGTGTCCCAGATGAATCGTGACGTTCTGATTGGCCGAAAACGTCTTGGATTGACCAGCATTCAACAGATCGTTTGGATCGACATTGGCTCCATCTGTGGTTGCACTCATCCATAGTTGCCCGGATACGACCTGAACATCCACCTGCAGGTGCGTGACATGCAAAACCTTATATGTATAAGCTCCATTGGCGTATGGCTCCGCGACGATTTGCACGGCAGGGGCTGGTTTTACAGGCTTCGACGCCGCCGTGTTGCCAGTGCTGTTCACTGTATTGCCTGTGACACTGTTGGACTGTTGACGATGGACGGTCGTCTGCGGTTTGCTCGCCGTCTTTACAGGCTCTTTCGTCGAACCTTTGGCCCCGCGATGATCGTGAATAAGAACATACGCCCCACCAATGACGATAAACGCCGCAAGGATCAGTGCACCTTGTCCAATCCAAGCCCCGGAAGGCCGAGCGCGATCGCGCTTTGGCTGACTGGTGGTGCGGTCAGCCCGCGGACGGCTGCGCTGAAACTCGTTGAGTGAACGCGGTTCGACCATCTTCGCGGCCGGTTTGCGCTCCGTCTCCACGGAGCCCGGCTCGCGCTTCTGCGCATCTGGCGAAGGCGGGCGCACGGTTTCATGGGCCGATCCACTTTCCCGGCCATCGACGTATCGCTGCAACAGTTCGACGCCATCGAGCCCTAACACTTCTGCATACGTGCGAACGAACCCGCGCGCGTATACCCGACCAGGCAAGACGCTCCAATCCCCGTCTTCAAGCGCCTCGACGTATCGCTTTCGGATTTTCGTCCGCTCTTCGATATCATCCAGCGTCAACCCAAGAGATTCTCTTTTTGAACGCAGAATCTGGCCAAGTTCCTGCACGGGTCGTCCTCCCTTGTCCACTCTTCACTGATTTGTCCAGGTTGACGGATCGTCTTCCACCATATCATATCGCAATTCCTCTTGAGGCTCGCGCCGCAGTTCAATGATCAAGTCGAATAGATCCCAAGTATATCGCGAGCGTTTTACAAATACGTCAGGATGCTCGATCACGATGGGAGCTTTCATGCGAAGAATTTCGTCCACACATTGCAGATGATCTTCCCCGCCGCGCAAAACCGATACAGCACCATCAATAATATACACGAATTGATCCGATAAAAACTCGTTCGACGGGAGTTCGCGCATGATGGTCTGCTTAAGAAGTGTGGAAGAAACGAACAACCACCGTTTATTCGCATAAACACTTGCCGCGACGACAGCTTCCGTCTTTCCGACGCGCGGCTGTCCCCGTACGCCGATGACCTGTTTGCCAGGACGCTTTAACAACTCGCCCAAAAAGTCGACCAGCACACCAAGTTCATCGCGGACAAAACGATACGTTCGCTTTTCCGTATCACTTCGTTCGATAAAACGCCCGTGGCGCAAGGCCAACCTATCGCGCAAAGTCGGTTCGCGTAGCGCGGTCACTTCGATGTCTTCCATCGAATGAAGCATCGTCGTCAAGACATCGAGAATATCCGGGCGATCGACTCGAATTAAAAACCCCCGGCCAAACTCCGAAACACCCGATAATTGTACGATGTTCACGCCAAGCATGCCAAGCAGGGACGAGATGTCGCCAAGGAGCCCTGGCCGATCCCGCTTAATTTGATACTGAAAATAATACTCTGCCACCGATTTCGGCTCCTTTCAGCTTTGCCGTACCTCACGATAATCCGAACTCGTTCGCCAACTGCGCGCGCGTGGCTGGAGGCAGCGCGGCAAATTGGGCTTGCCAGGAACTTGCCGTCTGCTCTGCATCCACCTCAAATTTCGCCCAGGCTAGGACAACCGAGGCGGGCACCACAGCTGTATTGAGCGAGACCGAACTCAGATCCACCACGGATTGCTGGCCGGAGCCCCACGACTTTGCCTGCAATTGGGCCAGTGCATCCCGAACGCGCGAGGATGCCAGATGCCCAGGGCCAATGGCAGGGGTTGTTCCCGTAAAAGACTGGGCAAAGGAATAGACTGTCGCCGTTTGTGCCGATATCGCAGCGAGTTGAGCCGCACTTGGCTGGTTGCCAACGACTGCGACGGACACAGTTGGATAAAGAATAGGAAAACCGGGTCCGTTGAGCGAAACCAGCGGAATCACGTTTGCTGCGGGATCACTTTGGTAAAGACCCGCGAAAAATGCCTTTTGTTCATCACTCGGCGCGGACGAAGGCAAATATCCAATTTTGGGTTGTCCAGCATAACCGTACGTCGATGTTGATTTCGCGACGAGCTCATTCATGTTGACCCCTACTAAATAGCCTATGGCATAGGCAATGGTATCGGGATCCATGGCGAGCGCACTTAGGTTGGCCAACTGTGGCAAGGTAGCCGGCCAATCACTGACAACGACAAATCGAACATTTGGATGTTGGCGTGCAAGTTGCGCAACAGATTGAAGTATCGAGTTTGCGGAGTGAACTGCAATGACAACGCCATTGACACCCTGATTGGCGAGGATTTGATCTACCTGCGTCAACATATCTCCGGCAGTTGCGTGCAAGACTTCCGTTGACAAACTTCCACCCTCTGCCACTGTGGTGGCATTGGCGCCAAACGGTGGGTTGTCTACGTCGACGACAATTGCGGCCGACTTCTGAACTTGCGGTTGCATAGCACTCAAATCCGGTGCACCGCAGCCCGCGAGGGCAAAACTGAAACAGAGTAAGGAACCCAGATACAGCCGTTTCAAACCGGTTGTCAACTCCTATGCAAATCCCGGCGAGCTCGACATATGCTCACACTCATAGACACCATTGTACCTGTTTCAATCCGTGCTTGCCTTTACGTTTTCCGTCTTACATAATGTGTATGAAAGGATGAATCCCATTGGCCTATATGCATGGTGAACATCTCTCAGTCGCGAAGGCATTGTACCAACTTGAGTTTTATCTAGATCAACTCAACACGACGTTCGATATCTACCATCTCTATTCAGAAGCGTATCGAGAACAGCGTGGGAGCTTCTACGACGAACGGTGGTTATATTACTTGGATGACAACCCGCAAGTGCAAGACTGTCTCGATGAGTCGTTTACGTTACAAACCATCGTCGAGACGCTTTTGCGAACGGGCCATGAGCCGTTGGTTCGCGCTCTGATGCGTGCTTTTCGACGCGAGCGAATTTCTATCACGCAACGATTCATGTATGGTGCAACACCAAGGCGGCGCCCGTAACAGGCGCCGCCTTCGCCGCACTTGTCTAGTTTTCCGGCTTCAACTCGAGCCACTTCTCATCCGTCGAACTCGCATCGCGCTGGGGAGAGGACGCGAGTGCGGAGGCGAGATCGCCGTTCATCGTCGATGTGGCCAGTGAATCATACGCTTCTTTTCCCAACCCTGCGGTGCCAACGAGCGTTCCGTCCTCTGTAAATGTGATTTCTGCTTCACTAATTGGCTCCGAAAGAGAATACACATCGCGAAAGAACGCATTAACCAGCGACCGCATGGCCGTGTCCGCTGTGCCAGACGGAGGAATGGCTCCGTTTTGCCCACTCACATCGACCATCGCCGACACGACAAAACGATTATCGCCGAGCCCATCAGGAAGAATCGCCATATCATAGAGACCACTGACGTTTGCCAAAGCCGACGTCACCGTATTCACCATCGCATCTGTCGGCGCCGTATCCGCTGTCGTTCTCCCCGCCGCGACAGGGACAGACGACGCTCCGCTCGTTCTTGGCAACAACCGATTCTGCGTCAGCGCGTAGCCTGCCAGAAGCGCGACCGCAAGCGCCGTCGCGCCCCACCACACACTTTTACCCGCCATTTTGACGTCCTCTCCTCGCCCCATCAAAACTGCTACAACTACATATATGGACGGGAAAGGACAAGTATGCTGACCGGGCTCAGCCTTCCTGTGGACGTGTGAAAGACGCTTTGGCCTGCAACCACTGTTCTTTAGAGATCAAAACTTCACGCGGCTTGCTCCCCTCAAACGGGCCTACAATACCACTTTGCTCCATTTGATCGACAATTCTTGCCGCCCGTGAGTATCCAATGCGGAATCGACGTTGCAACATTGACACAGAAGCCTGTCCCAAATCGACCACGAGATCGACGGCGTCCATGAACAAGCTGTCCAGTTCCGGTCCATCTTCGGCAGGCTCCGATTCCTCGGCTCCGGTGTTCAAATCCACCGTGTAAACAGCTTGTTGCTGGTTCTTTACGTATTCGACCAGACGTTCGATTTCCAATTCCGACACGAACGCACCTTGAACGCGTGTCGCTTTTGCTGCACCGACTGGCAGGTAGAGCATATCGCCTCGCCCAAGCAATTTTTCGGCGCCACCCCCGTCAAGAATCGTCCGCGAGTCGGCCATTGATGACACTGCAAACGCGATACGGCTCGGGATATTCGCTTTGATGAGACCTGTAATGACGTCGACCGACGGCCGCTGTGTCGCTACGATCAAGTGAATTCCTGCCGCACGAGCCATCTGTGCAATCCGACAGATGGCGTCTTCGACATCACCCGGAGCCACCATCATCAGGTCCGCGAGCTCGTCCACAATCACGACAATGTACGGCAGAGGCTCGAGCCCTTCTTCGCGCAACAAATGATTGTAGCGTTCAATATCGCGTGCCCCCCGCTCCGCCATCAACTGATAGCGATTCTCCATTTCCTGCACGACTTTTTTTAGAGCAAAAGCAGCTTTGCGCGGGTCGATCACAACAGGTGCCAGAAGATGTGGAATGCCATTGTAGCCGCTGAGTTCCACCATTTTGGGGTCGATCATCAACAGCTTGACTTCATGCGGTTTTGCCCGCATCAGTATCGAGGCAATCATGCCGTTAATACAAACACTCTTACCAGATCCTGTAGCCCCTGCGACCAAGAGGTGCGGCATCTTTTGCAGGTCGCCTACGATCGGTGCACCCGTAATATCCCTGCCGAGTGCCAGCGCAAGTTTGGCGGACGACTTTTGAAATTCGGGCGACTGTAAAACCTCGCGCAAAGAGACGATTGCGACCTCATCGTTGGGCACTTCAATACCGATCACGGACTTGCCCGGAACCGGGGCTTCCATTCGAATGTCGCGAGCTGCCAGCGCAAGCGCAATATCATCGGTTAAGCCAACGATGCGCGAGACCTTGACGCCCGCGGCCGGTTGCAATTCATACCGCGTTACCGTAGGTCCACGATTGATCTCCACAACTGTCGCCTGCACGCCAAACGACTGTAAGGTCGCCTGTAGCTTTTGCGCATTTTCGTGCGCACCGGCCGACGAAAAGCCCGATGGCGGGGCTGCCGGCATGTCGAACAAAGTGAGTGGCGGCAGTTGGTAGTTGTCGTCATGGACCATTGGCCCCACTTCGTACTCAGGCATCGCCGAATGTTCCCGAGCCGGCGGCGAAATCGGCTTTTTTGGTGCAGTTACCGCATCAGGAAAACGCACGACCAATCCCTTGTCCGCCGTTTCCACAAGAGCATCCTGACCATCGTCGAATGCTTCCTGCTGAGGAGCATTCATAATATCCATCGCATGTTGTCTCGCCCGCGCGGCAAAGTCGTGGATGACGGGCGGCGGGACGTCCCTTTCACCCGCGTCGGCAGTCGCCGCAACAGGCTCTGTTGCGCCTGCATGGTTTTCATAGACCTCACCATCGATCACGATGGTGGGCCGCCGACGGCGACGCGGAGCCTCTTCTTCAATTTCCGGCTGCTCGTCTTTCTCCGCCTGAAAGACGGCCCCGGTTTGCCGCTTGACGGTCTGCCACAGGCCGTCAAGCGCGCGCTCCGTAAAGCGAGACCCCTTGCCAATAGCGCTCACGAGGGAAATCTGCAAAACCAGTGCGATGCCAATCAATCCCCCTGCGACAATCACGAGCCGAGGACCAATCTCATAGGTTTGCGGCGAGTTAAACAACATGTGAAGAAGATAAAATATGAAAAACCCCACCAAGCCTCCGCCGGCGCTTGGCGGAGTACCAGTCGTCGGTGCGAAGATGTAGCCGCGCAATTCTTGCAGGGCCGTCCACTCGCTTGCAAGAAAGTGATTCTGCAACCCTTGATCAGCAAGATTGGAGTAAAAATTCATTTCGATGAGCGCAAGAATACATAACAATAAAATAAGCAAGCCAAGATGCCGACTATCCCATACAAAACGCGACCTACGAACCATCATGTAGATGGCTGCGTAACCTACGAGGATGGGAATTAAAAAGTACCAACTACCAGCTAAATAAATGCTCACAGCAGCCAAAAATTGGCCGACATAACCAAGGCGTCCAAGCGCCAAGGCGCATCCCGTCAACATAGCGAGACCGGTGACCTCGTACTTGAGGACATTTTTCTGTTGTTGTTTGCGTGCCACGAACCCCACCAGCCCTTTCCTCAGACTGAAGATTCGTGGCTACGTCGGCATTTTCCTGCCTGTTCAACCGTAAAAGGGCATACCTGGCTGCCAGTCCGGTCGCAAATAATCGCTCGCATAGGGGCTGATCAATCGCTCGATCACGGCTTTCCCATTGGACTGGCGCGCTATGATCAGACGCGCTTGTCCTACGACGGCCTCTTCATATGACACCTGAGGGGGTTCGTTCCAGCCCGCAAAGATTTCAGCGTCGGACAGCGTTGTCCAATGCATTATTGAACCACCCCCGTCACGACTTGGGAGGCTTTGCGTTCCTGGATGAGTTCGCGCAACTTGTGCATCGCCTGCCCCAGCCCGCCAACTTCATCACAGAGTCCATACTTGACCGCGTCGCGGCCAATCACCGTGGTTCCGATGTCCTTCGCCATTTCACCCGTATTTAACATGAGCGAACGAAATACGTCTTCTGTGATTCGCGAGTGTTCGACGACGAAGCGCGTCACGCGATCCTGCATTTTTTCAAGGTACTCAAAGGACTGCTGTACGCCGATCACCAATCCATTCAAACGAACAGGATGGATGGTCATACTTGCGGATTCGGCGATAAACGTGTAGTTCGCACTGACCGCGATGGGAACGCCGATCGAGTGCCCACCCCCAAGCACGATGGACACCGACGGTTTGCTCAGCGAAGCCACCAACTCGGCGATTGCAAGACCCGCTTCGACATCTCCGCCCACCGTATTCAGGATAAGAAGCAAGCCGTCAATTTTATCACTTTCTTCCACCGCCACAAGCTGTGGAATCACGTGCTCGTACTTCGTCGTCTTGTTTTGGGGAGGTAACACCATGTGGCCTTCGATCTGACCGATGATGGTCAAGCAGAAAATGTCACTGTCCGGCGCCGTTGCTGGACTCGTCACACCCAGTGCGGAAATATTCTCGCTTTGCGAGCTTTGCGCTTCTTCCTCCGCATCCTGCAAAAGCGGCTCGGTTCGTACGGGTGGGCGTCCGCCTGTGCTCATGATTGCATCGTAAGCAGCTTTTCCTTGCCTTTTCATCGCACCCTACTCCTCTCTGCCGATGTAGTATCGACCCTGACGCAAAAACCGATACGCGCCGTCCAAATACGAAAACGGCTACCCATCCATCTGGTGGGTAGCCGCTCATGCACTTGTGGCGGTTAAACATTAAGCCTCCATTATAATCGGCAGGATCATCGGACGGCGCCGCGTTTGTTCGAACAGGTATCGACCCAACGCATCACGAACCGCCGTTTTCAACGAAGACCACTCGCTCACATTGTCGGAGACCAGTTTGGCCAGCGTCGTTTCAACCAACTTGTTCGCCTCATCGAGCAATGCCTCTGACTCGCGAACATACACAAATCCGCGTGAAATGATATCAGGCCCTGACAAAATGTGTCCAGTCGCCTTGGACAACGTCACTACGACAACCAGAATCCCATCCTGAGACAGCAGTTTGCGATCACGCAATACAATATTCCCCACATCGCCGACACCAAGCCCGTCGATCATCACGGTGCCAGCGGGTACCTTGCCTCCGAGACGAGCGCGTCCATCCTCAAACTCCACGACATCGCCTAATTCTGTTATGAAGATATGATCCGGGTCGACCCCGAGTTGAATGGCGAGATCGGCATGTGTGCGCTGCATACGGAACTCACCGTGTACCGGCAAGAAGTATTTGGGCCGCACAAGTTGCAACATCCATTTCAACTCTTCCTGGCTACCGTGGCCCGATGCGTGCACGCCGCGATAAATGACATTGGCCCCAGCGCGGAACAGTTGATCAATCGTGCGCGCCACATACTTTTCATTGCCAGGGATCGGCGAACTCGCCAAAACGACGGTATCACCTGGTACGATCTCGATTTTGCGATGTGCAGCGCGAGCCATTCGCGTCAAAGCCGACATGGGCTCGCCTTGGCTGCCAGTCGAAAGGATCACAAGCTTGGACGGATCCATTTTGTTGACATCGTCCGCATCGATCAACGTCTCCGGCATCGCCTCCAAATATCCGAGTTGTAGCGAAGTCTGGATGTTGTTGACCATACTACGGCCAACCACCGCCACACGTCGACCGTACTTTTCAGCAGCCCGAATCATGAGTTGCAGACGATGAATATTGGAGGCAAACGTCGACATAATAACACGCCCTGGCGCCTGGGCAATTATCTCGTCGATTTTCGCGCCGACGCTGAGTTCCGACGGCGTATACCCGGGTCGCTCCGCATTGGTGCTGTCACCAACCAACGCAAGTACGCCTTTGGCCCCCCACGCCGCCAGTTTGTGCACGTCCGCCTGACGACCGTCGACTGGCGTTTGATCAAATTTGAAATCGCCTGTATGAATCACAACGCCTTCCGGGGTTTCGATGGCGAAACCGACGGTATCCGGAATGCTGTGGTTCACGTAAAAGGCCGAGATCGTAAAATCGCCGATTTGAATATTCGAGTTGCCATCGATGGCGACTAACTTCGCGGAGTCATTTAACCCATGCTCGCGCAACTTGTGCTCGACGAGCCCGAGCGTGAGTCGCGTGCTGTACACAGGAACATTGATTTCCCGCAACACATAGGGCAGGCCTCCGATGTGATCTTCATGTCCGTGTGTCAGGAAAATACCCCGGATTTTATCGCGATTTTCCACCAAGAACGTAATGTCTGGGATCACAATATCGATACCGAGCATATCCTCATCTGGAAACTTCAATCCTGCATCGACAATGATCATGTCATTGCCGTACCAATATAGGGTCATATTCTTCCCGATTTCCCCAACTCCACCCAGCGGGATAATCGAGAGTCTCGATCTGTTTTTAGCCATTCGGCACCTCCATCACAAAACTTTCCAATTCAAGCGACAAGCACACACCGCGAACAAAGCAAACCGCTTAACAGCTCGTCCCTGCTGTGTAGGCAGAATCCTTCGCGAAAGCGCTTCGTCCACACGCCGTGCCATATTGTGCCTAGTCGAAAGCGGACAGACTGAACCGTTCCGTTCCCTCAGCTGTCGCGCAATTCGTTTCGCTTCGTTCATCTTGTGTTCGTACGCACCGATGTACCGCGGATGACAAACGAACACCAAGTCGAGAAGGCCGCACATGTCACTATCGCATTCATTATACCTGGGGAACGCAAGCCGAACAACCCACACGTCCCTTTGCCCGCTAAGATGGCAACAGGCGGCCCGGGATATTCCCAGAGCCGCCTGTTGGATGCGAAGGCCATACTATTTAGATGACACCAAGACCATTAAGGAGTGTGACCAGATGTTCGCGTAACGCCGCAGAGGCCGGTAGCAGTGGAGCCCGAACAGAGCCGACATCCATACCGACAACAGACAAAGCCTCTTTGACCGGCGCCGGACTCGCGGTGGCAAACATCGCCTCAAAGATGGGCAACAAACGTCCGCTCCAGTATGCAGCTTCATCTGTCTGTCCCTGCCAAAACAAATCCATCATCGTGCGAATTTGCTTGCCAACCACGTGGCTTGCAACGCTGACAACGCCCGCGGCCCCGATACTTAACATGGGCAACGTAAACTTATCATCACCGCTATAGAGCAGAAAATCGTCAGGCTTCTCCGCAGCGATGTGCAGAATTTGCGTGAAATCGCCACTTGCCTCTTTCAAGGCGACAATGTTCGGGATTTCTGCCAGCTGCAGGGCCGTCTCCGCTTGGATATTGACCCCAGTGCGGCCCGGGACATTGTAAATCATGACAGGCAAAGTCGTCGACTCGGCAATCGTGGCAAAGTGCGCATAGAGCCCGTCTTGTGAAGGTCGATTGTAATACGGCGCTACCAGAAGTACACCTTGCACGCCTAAACGCGCCGCCTCGAGTGTCAATTCCACGGAATCCTTCGTCGAATTTGTACCTGTGCCCGCGATGACTGGGATGCGACCATCGACCGCGCGCAACGTGGCATCAAATACTCTTAACTTTTCGGTATGGGACAAGGTTGGTGATTCGCCTGTTGTCCCTACGGCTACGATGGCCGTCGTCCCCGTTTCGATCAGGTGATCGACCAGCGGTTTGAGCGCTCCTTCGTTCAAGGCCCCTGATGTATCAAAGGGCGTCACCATCGCCGTGATTAAGCTACCAAAATCCATATCGCTCTCTCCTGTTCGGTTATACCTCCGCCAGTTGAAAAGCCCGATGCAAAGCCCGCACCGCATCAGCCATTTGGGAACCGTCCACAAGCACCCAAATGGTCGTATGCGAGTCTGCCGACTGCAAAATGTCAATGCCCGAGCTTGCCAAGGCGTCGACAATCCGCGCCATCACGCCAGGTACTCCCATCATGCCTGCACCTACTGCAGACACCTTTGCGCAACCGCGACGCACCTGGGATCGATAACCTAGTTGCGATAAATGGTGGACAGCCGTATCCGCCAGCCCATCCGGAACGGTGAACGCCACCTCAGTCGGCGTCACTGAGATAAAGTCGAGCGAAATCTGATGCTCGGCCATCAATTGAAAGATAGACGAACTCCCAATTCCCTCGCCCCGAACGACGATCTGTGCAACGTTTGGCGTGTGCGCAATCCCTGTCACCGACTGATCGAACACGCTGGAATGTTCCAAACGGCGAGCCGCCTGCGTCACCAAGGTGCCCGGGTCGTCCGACATGGTACTGCGCACGCGAATTGGCACATTCCCCTGCATTGCCAATTCCACAGCGCGCGGATGAATCACCTTCGCGCCTTGATAGGCCATGTTGCAGATTTCGGTATACGTCACTTGCGCCAATTGGCGCGCATCATCGACAATCCGCGGATCAGCCGTCATGATGCCGGACACGTCGGTGAAAATGTCCACCACTTCCGCGTGCAGAGCGACGCCGAGAGCGGTTGCCGTCGTATCGCTGCCGCCCCGTCCAAGCGTCGTCACGTCGCCATCTTCATCCGCGCCCTGAAATCCTGCCACAATTGCGATTTCGCCGTCCGCCAACGCCTTGTGCAAGGCATCGGTGCGCACATCGAGAATGCGTGCGTTGCCAAAATCAGAAGAAGTGAGAATTCCCGCTTGCGCACCGGTCATTGCGCGTACCTTGTGGCCGCGTGCGCGAAGTTCCTGGGCAAAAACGACCGCTGAGATGATCTCACCACACGCCATCAACATATCGCGCTCGCGCAAATTGGCAGGAGCGGCGCTCGCTTCTGAACTTTCCAACAGGCTCAGCAACGAATCGGTCGCGTAAGGATCCCCACGCCGTCCCATGGCGGAGACGACCACGACGACGGCATATCCGTCCGCCTTCGCCTGCTCAATGTGGCGATATGCGGCGCGCCGCGACTCAGGCGTCGCGACCGACGTACCGCCGAACTTCTGTACCACAATCTTCACAGCGTTTCGACTCCCCCATTCGGGTCCAAACTCAGTTTGCCCGAGCAATCAACGCTTCCGCAATCTGCACGGCGTTCCAGGCCGCACCTTTGAGCAAATTATCAGCGACAACAAAGAACAGCAGCGTATGTGGATCACCTAAGTCCTGACGGATGCGACCGACATAGGTCTCGCCCGTATCCTCAGCCATGCGCGGATGCGGATACGCATACGTAGCCGGATCGTCAACCACAATCAGATTTTCTGCTTTGCGCATTCTCTCCCGGGCCACGTCGGGCGTCACCGGCTGCGTAAAGCGAACCGCGACAGACTCGGCATGGCCGTATAACACGGGAACGCGCACTGCCGTCGGACTGACGCGCAGATCCGGCAACTCGAGAATCTTGCGCGACTCGTTGACCAATTTCATTTCCTCTTTGGTATATCCGTTGTCGAGAAAGATATCACATTGCGGAAGCACATTAAACGCCATCGGATAATGCGTATCCTGCTTCACCACAGGAAAAACAGTTTGTTTGCGCGCATCTCCCGCACGAAACGCGTCCACCTCTTCGAGCAGTGCGTCGACGGCGGTTTGCCCCATTCCGCTAACGGCCTGATACGTGGAAATCACAACGTGTTCCAACCCGAATTCGCGCAAACTATGGAGCGCAACCATTAACTGAATGGTCGAGCAGTTTGGATTGGCGATGATACTTTTGTGCGCATCCAGCGCGTGCGCATTGACCTCTGGCACAACCAGTGGAACCTCATCATGCATGCGGTAGGCTGAACTGTTATCGATCACGATGGCTCCACGCTTGACGGCTTCGGGCGCATATTGCTCACTCGCCGCTGCTCCCGCGCTAAATAGCGCAATATCGACATCTGCAAACGAATCAGGCGCCACCGCTTCGACTTCGATTTCCTGACCGCGAAAAGCCAAGCGCTGGCCAGCCGAACGCGGCGAAGCGAGCAACTTGATATCCTCAACAGGGACGTTGCGCCGCTCCAATGTCGACAACATGCGACGTCCCACAGCGCCGGTTGCCCCGAGGACCGCAAAGCGATATCGTTCCTTCTTCTTCATGACACAGCCCCTTTTCTGGTGATAGCTTTCCGGAGCGGTTCAACTCAAGGCCACTTGAATGAGCGAAAAGGGGCGCTCTCCATTACGACGGACGAGCTTCGCGCCACCGCTCAATCAGTACGGGTTGCAATTGCCGGCCGTCGAGTGCGGCCGCGATGGCATCCGGAATCAACGTCATTAACGACACAAGTGAATTCATTTTAACATGCGGTGCATCCTGACCAAACGGAACAAAATAGATGTTTTTCGCATTCATCAACCGAGCTATATTGTACATGCTTAAACCCAGTCCGTCATTCGTTGAAATCGCGATCACGACGGGTCTGCCGTTGCGCAGGGTTGCCTTGGCTGCCATCAACACCGGCGAGTCGGTATTCGCCTGCGCCATGCGGCTTAGCGTGCTCGCTGTGCACGGAGCAATGAGCATCGCGTCCAGGGTCTTTGCGGGGCCAAGCGGCTCGGCCTGTGGGATGCTGACAATCGCCTCATTGCCCGCCGCCTCCTCAATTTTCTTTGCCCATTCGCCTGCTTCACCGAAGCGCGTGCTTGTTTCGAGCACATTGTGCGAAAATACCGGGATGACGTTTGCGCCCAAGTCGACGAGACGCTTAACTTCCGGGAAAATCTCTTCATAGGTACAATGGCTGCCTGTAACGCCAAATCCAATGGTCTTGCCCTTTAAGTCCACAGTTCTTCCTCCTCGTAATCCAAGTCGTCACTGTCCGCGAGAATTCGCGAGATCGACGCCGCAATGATGCGACCCGCAGTCTTCGGCGCGACCAGCCCGGGTAGACTCGGTGCCAACAACGCCTTAATACCGCGGCGCTCCGCATAGCGAAAATCAGTGCCGCCCGGCTTGGAAGCGATATCGATAATCACCGCGTCGCGCCGCATATATTTCAGCACTGCGGCAGGGAGTACCATCGCGGGAATGGTGTTAAACACGATGTCCGCGTCGTGCACGGCGTGATCGATATGCTTAATGGGGACAGGAATCAGCGAGCGCTCGTGAATGCGCGCGAGCTCGTGTTGGTGCTGTGCACAAACGTGGACGATCGCGCCCATTGCATGCAGCTTGTGTGCCAATGTCTGACCACAGCGGCCAAATCCGAGCACGACTGTCTTTGCGCCATGCAGCGTGATATCCGTCTCCTGCATGGCAATGGCAATGGCACCTTCCGCCGTCGGTATGGAATTGAGAATCGCGACCTCGTCGAGCTCCATCAACTTGACCAGTTGCAAAGAATAGCGTTCACACCACTCGCCAAGGACGCGCCGTGCAATGCCCGTAAATACATACGTGCCGGGGCGCATCGCCTGAAAATGCGCCTCGGTCAACATGACGGGTTCTGGGGCAAATTTCGTATCGACCCGCCCGTCGTTCTCCATCCCGGCCACCGGCAGCACGAGTGCGTCGGCATTGGCAAATATGTTCTCCGACAACTCGCTCACTGTCGTGTCCGCGAACGTCCGTTGCAGATCTGGGAATCCGATGAGCGTGGCGCTTGCATCGTTGTCAGTCAATTGTGCAATCACCTCAAGTTGTCGAGCGTCGCCGCCGACAAACACGAGATGCTTTCCTGTGAGCATCTGGCCTTCACCCCTCCATACACGTGCCATAGCTTATGTGCCATCGCCCAAGAGGGTGAAACGGCGGCTTACGAAAAACGCCGCCCGCCGGGTCATTCCCAGCAGGCGGCGCCCCATGAAGCCGCTGTTGTCTGGTTTATCTAACGCGTTCCAGTTGAGCCAAAGCCACCTTCCCCGCGCTCTGTCGCCGCCAACGATTCGACCCGTCGCCAATGGACAACGTAAATCGGCGCCACGACCAACTGGGCAATGCGATCTCCGGGCTCGATCACGACCGTGCTGTCGCCGTGGTGACTCAATAACACCTGAATCTCGCCTGTATAATCACTGTCGATCACGCCAACGCCGTTGGTTAGGGCAATGCCATGTTTGGCCGCCCAACCGCTGCGCGCGTAGACGAGCGCTACGACGTCCTGCCGGGGCAGACCAATGGCGATACCCGTGGGAACGCGCAAATGTGTACCGGGTCGAAATTCGACAGGTCCATCCAAGCAAGCCCGCAGATCCATGCCCGCCGCCCCCGCAGACGCATACTGCGGCATGTACTCATCGCGAAAGAGAGGCGATACGACTTGAATATTCACATCCAACCAATGAGTCACGACGACGCACACACCTTCACAGATCCCTCGAGATCGATGCCTGCCAGCGGTCCGACCGCAGCGACAGCAAAACCTGAACTCAGCACCTGCTTGGCGACCGCTTGAACGGCTTCCGGCGTCACGGCTTCGATACCGGCAATCGTCTCCTCGATAGGCACATCGCGACCCAAGAGCAATTCGTTTTTGGCGATTCGACTCATGCGGCTGCCCGAACTTTCCAACCCGAGCATCAGTGCACCTTTGACCTGCCGCTTCGCCTTCTCAAGTTCTTCGTTTGTCAGCTTCGACTGCCACATGCCGTCACACACTGACTGCACGAGTTCCAAGACCTGTTCCGCCGTCTCTGGCGAGGTGCCAACATAAACCCCAAACATCCCGGCGTCCTGATACCCCGTGTGAAACGAGTAGACAGAATACGCCATGCCACGCTCTTCCCGGATTTCTTGGAACAGCCTGGAAGACTGCGTACCTCCCAGCATATTGTTGAGCAAAAGGAGCGGATACAGCTCATCTCGCCCCGCGGGATAGCCCGGCGAGGCCAAGCAGATGTGAACCTGTTCGATGTCCTTTTCGCGTACTGTGACACCGCGGTGAAACGGCGGTACCGACAACTTGCAAGGGTCTTCTCCAGCCCTTGCCATGTCGCCAAACAAGCGTTCGACTTCACGCACGACCACCGCTTGATCGACGTGCCCGGCAACCGCGATGACCATGTTGGCTGGCTGATAATGGCGGCCCACGTAACTCAGTAAATCTTCACGCGTAAACCGCTGTAGATTCTCCTCGCGTCCAAGGATGGTGTAGCCAAGAGGGTGGTTCCCATAGACGCCGTCTGCAATCAGATCCATGACCAGTTCGTCCGGGGTGTCCTCGTACATGTGAATCTCTTCAATAACAACGCGCTTTTCTTTTTCAATTTCAACTGGTGCAAACGTCGATCCCAGCAACATATCTGCCAAGGTGTCGAGGGCAATCGCGAAGTGCTCATCGAGAACACGCGCGTAAAAGCAAGTATATTCTTTCGCAGTAAACGCATTGATTTGGCCACCGAGATCGTCAAACAGGTGCGCCAGGTCCTTCGCGCTGTAACGATGGGTACCTTTGAAGAACATGTGCTCAAGAAAATGGCTGATCCCATTCTCGGATGGTGCCTCATACCGCGAGCCGGTTCGCACCCAAATGCCTAAACTGACCGAGCGAATAGAATCAATTTCTTCACCGACAATGCGCAAACCGTTGTCGAGTTGTACTCGATATGTCAAAGAAAAAGCCTCCTCATCCTACCCGAACCTACATGCACAGTAGCCCCACTATATCAAACCGTTGGGACAGGGCTCAAGATGGAAGGCGGCATCATCGCCGGGCGCTCGTCGACGACGTCTTCGACCGTTTTTGTGTGAAAACCAGCGACGGACAGCATGTGTAAAATCTGCGGGAGCGCTTCCACCGTGCTCTGCGTAGGATGCATGAGGACAAGAGCGCCCGGAGCCATTCCGCGTTTCACGCGATCGACGATCATCTGAGCCGGTGGGCGCCGCCAATCGACCGTGTCTGTAGTCCAGAGAATCGTGTACATACCTCGTTCGTGGGCCATATTGACCAGCCGGTCGTCGTACGATCCCGCCGGCGGCGCGATCAACCTTGGTCGTCTACCAATAATTCGCGCGATCACATCGTTCGTTCCGTCGACCTGACGCGCTAGCGCGGCTGTGGACAGCTTGCGAAAATCAGGATGGCCGCTGCCATGTGAGCCAATAGCATGGCCGTCTGCCGCTATCTTGCGCAACAAGTCGGGATGTGCCGATGCCCACTTTCCGTCAATAAAAAATGTCGCCTTGACGTTTGCGCGTTTAAACGCAGATAACATGGCTGGTATATATTCCTCGCCCCAAGATACGTTGACCATGAGTGCGACTGACTTTTCCGTGTCCGGACCACGATAGATGGGATCCGCCGGCAACATGGAGAGCCGTACGCGCGGAGGCACAAGCCGCCACACGAGATGCCGTTTACCATCTGTCGCCGTGCGCGTCGCGCGCTCGCTTTCTGCCACATCCAGTCGCCATCCGCACAAACCAGGAATGGCGTGCCAAACCCGGTCAGTGCGGGCATCGACCGGCGGCACGCCCATGTCACGATGATCATCTTGCAGTTGTTCGGTCAAGGATTTGGTCGGCAGCGTTTGCCGCTGTGCATGTGTCTGGCCCGCTTGGCCACCGTCATGCCGATGGGTTGCATGGACGAGCCCTGCGGTTCCACACAACACGGCACAAGCACTCGCCGCCCAAATCAAAACTCGCTTCATACACACCCCTCCACTGTCATAACAGGGATAGGGTGCCTCAAATTGCGCGGAAAGACTCACAAAGCGAATCAAGTTCGCTCTGACGGACTTGCCACCAGGCCACCTTGTTGAGCTTTCAAGACCTCTTTGCGCGAAAGATTGATACGTCCCTGATTGTCGATCTCGGTGACCTTAACCGTGATCGGATCGCCCACCTGGCAAACATCTTCGACTTTCGCCACACGATTGATGTCGAGTTGCGAGATATGAACAAGTCCCTCTTTGCCAGGAAGTATCTCGACGAATGCACCGTATTTTTCAACGCGCGTCACTTTGCCGACATACGTCGCGCCGACTTCGACCTCACGCACGATGTTCTGAATCATATCGCGCGCCTTGTCAGCCTGCCCGCCATCCATGCTGTGGATGAATACGCGCCCGTCCTGCTCGATGTCAATTTTGACGCCGGTCTCCTCGATAATCTTATTGATCACGCGTCCGCCTGGGCCAATGACATCACGTATCTTATCTGGATTGATACGAACCGTTATGACACGCGGTGCAAACTTGGAAAGATCGGAACGCGGCTGCGCGATTGCCTGCATCATCTTGCCAAGGATGAACATACGTCCATCATGAGCTTGTTGGAGCGCGCGCTCAAGAATATGGCGGTCAATGCCACTGATCTTGATGTCCATCTGCAGAGCTGTCACACCCTTGGCCGTTCCCGCCACCTTAAAGTCCATGTCGCCCAAATGGTCTTCAATGCCCTGAATATCGGTTAAAATCGCCACTTGGTCGCCCTCTTTGACAAGACCCATGGCGATGCCGGCGACGGGCGCCTTGATGGGGACCCCGGCGTCCATTAAGGCCATGGTGCTGCCGCAGATGCTGGCTTGCGAGGTCGAGCCATTCGACTCCAGAATTTCCGAGACCACGCGGATCGCATATGGAAACTCTTCCGGAGAAGGAATGACCGGATCAAGCGCCCGTTCTCCGAGTGCGCCGTGACCGATGTCGCGACGGCTTGGCGCACGCAGCGGTTTGGCCTCACCGACACTGAATGGCGGAAAGTTGTAATGGTGCATATAGCGATTCGACTTTTCCACCTCAAGGCCGTCGAGCATCTGCTCGTCACCCATTGCGCCGAGCGTACATACCGACAACGCCTGTGTCTGCCCACGCGTGAACAGGGCTGATCCGTGCGTACGCGGCAACAGTCCGACTTCGCAACTAATCGGCCGAATTTCGTCTAACTTACGCCCGTCTGGCCGAATACCTTCCTGTAAAATCGCCCGCCGCACTTCCTCTTTGAGAATATCGTGCATAATCTCGGCGATCTCGGCCTCTCGCTCCGGAAACGCTTCGGCAAAGTGCGCTTGTACCTCCTCGTTCAAGTTCGACAGCGCTTCTTCGCGCGCGAGCTTGTCCGGATTGCGCACCGCGACGTTGACACGTTCGGTCGCGTATTGACGCACAGCCTGGTTCAGTTCCGGATCCACCTGATGCAGTTGCACCTCGCGCTTGACGACTCCCACCTTCTCAGCAAACGCGAGGATTTCATCGCAAATCTGACCAATGACCTTGTGACCAAATAACACAGCCTCGAGTACCGTGTCTTCAGGCACCTCGTCCGCCCCGGCTTCCACCATGACAATGGCGTCCTTTGTACCAGCGAGCACCAGGTGTAAATCACTCTTTTCCGCCTGCGCTACAGTCGGATTGATGACAAACTCGCCATCCACTAATCCGACGATCACGCCGCCAATCGGGCCGTTAAACGGAATGTCAGAAATGGTCAACGAGGCGGACGTGCCAATCATCGCCGCAATTTCCGGTGCACAATCCTGATCGACCGACATCACAATATCGACGACTTGAACATCGTTGCGAAAACCATCGGGAAATAATGGGCGAATGGGACGGTCGATCAAGCGCGAGGCCAAAATGGCTTTTTCACTTGGACGCCCCTCACGTTTGATAAACCCGCCGGGAATTTTGCCAACTGCATAAAGCCGTTCTTCATAGTTGACTGTGAGCGGGAAAAAGTCGAGGTCTTTGGGCTCTTTCGATGCCGTCACCGTCGCCAGAACCACCGTCTCGCCGTATTGCACATTCACGGCAGCCGTCGCCTGCTTGGCCAACTTACCGGTTTCCAAGATAAAGCGGCGGCCACCCACTTCAAATTCATGACGAACCACCATGGTTCACCTACCTCCTATACCGCCGAGGTTATTCGATCTGTTATGTATGAGCACCTTTCGTGGGAAAACTTCAGTTCCCATGCAAAAGAAGCGGGCCGAAGCCCGCCTCTCCCTTACCTGCGCAGTCCAAGCGACTGAATCAGTTCGCGATACCGGTTGATGTCTTTTTTACGAAGATAATTCAACAGGTTGCGACGCCGACCAATCATCTTGTAAAGCCCACGGCGCGAATGATGATCCTTCTTGTGTGTGCGGAAGTGCTCTGTAAGATAGTTGATGCGCTCTGTGAGAATCGCAATCTGGACTTCCGGAGATCCGGTATCCGTTTCATGAACCTTGTACTTTTCAACAATCTGCTTTTTTGCTTCTGCGTCCAACATGATGTTGTCCTCCTATTCCTTTCATCCCTGCAACGAAGAACAGGTCGGAGGTATCCTCCTGATCCGCGATGCAGTTCATCGTGTATGACACACAAATCATAGCATAGCACAAAATCAAACTATCGACTACAGTTGAGTCTAGACAAAGTGCTTCATCTCTCGCCCGCTACTCGCCCACATGTGTCTGAGACACCCCTAACAACTGGCGCGTCACATCGCAGTCGCGTGCAATTTGTGCCTTCAACTCGTCCAACCCAGCAAATTTCCGTTCATCGCGGATTCGGCGCAGGAACGATACTCGACATTGTCTCCCGTATAAATCGCCGCTAAACCCTAACAGATGAACTTCAAGCCGAAAGGTCGTCCCCTCAACTGTGGGACGCACCCCCGCATTCAGGACGCCGAACCAAATCGACTCCGACGGCGCACCTTCATCCAGTAACGCCACAGACACAGCGTACACTCCTGATGCAGGCATCACATACTCGTCTATTCCGCCAAGATTTGCGGTAGGAAAGCCAATAAGCCGTCCTCGTTTGTCCCCATGCACCACGGTTCCGGTCAAAGCGTATGGCCGGCCAAGCAATGCCTCCGCGGCCTCGACGCGACCGGCAGCCAAATGCGCGCGTATCTGTGAACTCCCGACCTTGTGCCCGCTCTCGACGACAGGGGGGACAACAGTGACGCCGATATCCAAGGACTGGGCGAGTTTGCGCAACACATCGGTCGTGCCACTACCACCCTGCCCAAAGCGAAAATCGTCACCCACCACGACATGTCGAACCCCAAGAGCCGGTAAATACGTATGGACAAATGCGTCGGGAGTCAAAGATCGAAATGCTCGATTAAACTGCGCCACATAATAAGCTCCCACACCCAACTCCGCAAGCAAGCGCACTTTTTCTGCACGTGGCGTGAGTGTTCGCAGATACTCCGGATTTCCTGTCAACGCGTAGGTTGGATGTGGCTCAAAACTGAGCACAGCAAGCCTTTCGCCCATCCCCGCCGCTCTGCGCGCAGCGTCGAGGATAGCCTGATGCCCAATATGTACACCATCAAATTTGCCGATGGCAAGTACCTGTGGGACCTCACTGGCAGGGGGCATCCCGTGGATCTCGTGAAACAGCATGTTATCCCTTCTTCCAAAACACCTTCTTCGGGCGAATCAGCGTCGGCTCTAAAGACTGCACCTCACCTACGGCTGCAATGGCACCTGCATGCACAATCAGCACGATCTGACCCGCCTCAGCCCCGGACAGCTCGTCCATACAGCGCACGGTCTGCCCATTGGCCAATCGCGATAAAACGCCCGCGGATGGGTGCCAAATCGGGTACCCGTCGAGATAAAGCAACGGATCGTGCAAAAATGCCTCGGGATTTTCACATGCGAGCCACGCCTCGAGTGCAACCGCGTCAGCAAGACGTGCCGAGCCAACCGCCGTGCGCCGCAAAGTAGCCATGTGAGCAGGAACGCCCAACCGCTCGCCGAGATCGCGGCATAGTGCTCGCACATAGGTGCCTTTGGAACACGTGACGGAAAAGGAAGCCGAACAGCATTCACCTTCGGCGCGAAAGTCGGCCAGTTCGAAATGCGAAACGTGAATTTCTCGCTCCGGCAATGCCACCGTCTCACCTTTCCGTGCCAGTTCGTAAGCACGCACACCGTCGATGTGCACAGCAGAATACGCCGGTACGGTCTGCATGGTCACGCCAAGGAACGCCTCTGCCGCCTTGCGGACATCGGCAAACGTCAAATGGGCCGCGGAAGCTTGCCGTGTCACACTTCCTGCGGCATCGTCCGTGTCCGTACCAATGCCAAATACAACCGTCCCCGTGTACGACTTATCGACGCTTGTGAAATACTCCAAGAGTCTTGTGGCATTGCCTACACAGATCATAAGCAACCCACTTGCAGCGGGATCGAGCGTGCCGGCATGACCGACCTTGCGTGTGCCAAGCTTACGCCGCACCTTGCCGACCACGTCATGTGAAGTCGGCCCGACAGGTTTGTCGACGAGCAACACGCCATTTGCTGTATCGCTCATACTCACACTTCCTTCAACGCCAACTGCACGGCTCGCTCGACATTCGCTTTCGCCTCGGCGAGCGGCCCGGGTAGATTGCATCCAGCCGCCCGGGCGTGGCCGCCGCCGCCAAACTGCTGCGCAATTTGCGCAACGTCGACAAGGCGCTTGGAACGCAGGCTGGCCTTGATCATGCCGTCGGGCCGCTCGCGCAACAACACGCCAACCTCGACCGTCTCAACGGATCGCGCAAATCCGACCAACCCTTCGACATCGTCTTCATTGGCGCGCGCCTCGGCGAGCATCTGCTGACTTACCATGATAAAGGCGTAGCGGCCATCATCCGCGATGACCATGTCCCGCAAAGCGGTCTGCAATAACCGCATTTGTTCCAACGTTCGCGCCTCCAACGCAGGTTCCGCAATATCGTAGGGCCGAACTCCACTGGCCAGCAACTCAGCGGCAATTTCGTGAACTTCTCGCGTTGTGTTCGGGTAACTAAAACCACCTGTGTCCGTGAGAATCCCCGTATACAGGCACTTGGCAAGATCGATCGCAAGCGGTACGCCAAGCGCGTGCGCAATGTGAAAAATCACTTCGCAAGTGGCAGCGGCCTCCGCGTCGATGCACGCGACCGCACCGTAATGTGGATTGGTCTGGTGGTGGTCGATGTTCAGAATACACGCATCCGGCGCGATCGCAGATGCAACTGAAGCAAAGCGCAATTCGTCCGCACAGTCGACGGCGATCACGCGATGAAATGTTCGAACAGGTAGTTCGGCAAGCTGACGAATCTGATCAAACATCGGCAGAAAACGAAAACGCGCAGGGACAACCTCTCCCACGACAAACGTCCAACGCTTACCCAGGGCCTGTAGAATGTGCGCCATGGCTAAGGCGCTTCCCAGCGCATCGCCATCTGGCCGTTCGTGCGTGACAATGAGCCAGTCATCGTCCGCGGCTATAGCCTTGGCGACCTCCAACACGGCCACCTTCTGTCGAGGTACAGGTTGCCACTGCTCCATGCCTCGTCCTCCCCACATTCAATCGTTACTCGCCTGCCGATCCGCCATCCTCGCCGTCATGAATCGTCTTTAGTACCCGTTCAATCCGATCACTATATTCCCCAGACTCATCCAGTCGGAACAGAAGCTCCGGTGCAACACGCATATGGAGCCTCCGTGCGATCTCGCCGCGAATAAAGCCAGCGGCCTTCGTAAGGGCAGCGAGCGTGCCATCCTTTTCTTCCTGAGAACCAAGCACGCTGACAAGCACCTTTGCGTGTTGCAAATCGCCAGACACCTCGACGTGCGTAATGGTCGCAAACCCAACACGTGGATCCTTGACGCTCGTTCGCACGATTTCGGCCAATTCCTTTTTCATCTGTTCCGCGACTTTTTGTACCCGAATTCGAGACACGCGGGATACACCTCCACCGGCAGCACTCGCGCCCGAGGGTCAATGGTCAGGCACGCTTGACGGCCTCCATCGTAAATGCCTCGATCACGTCGCCAACCTTGATATCGTTGAACTTCTCCAAAGTAATGCCGCATTCGAAGCCTGTGGCGACCTCGCGCACATCGTCTTTGAATCGTTTCAACGAATCCAGTTTGCCCTCATACACGACAATTCCGTCGCGTACCAAGCGCGCCTCTGCATCGCGCGTCATTTTGCCATCGGTCACATAGCAACCGGCAACCGTGCCGACCTTGGAGATGTTAAACGTCTCGCGAACTTCCGCGTGACCAAGCACGACTTCCTTGTACTCAGGCGCCAACATGCCCTTCATGGCCGACTCCAATTCGGACATGACATCGTAAATCACGCGATAGAGTCGAATATCAACTTTTTCCTGTTCAGCGATTCGCTTGGTATTCGCGTCCGGCCGCACGTGGAAACCGATGATAATGGCGTTTGACGCGGACGCCAGGGCGACGTCGGACTCCGTGATGCCACCTGCGCCCTTGTGAATCACACGCACACGCACGCCGGAAACGTCAATTTTTTCAATGGACTGAACCAAGGCTTCGACCGAACCCTGAACATCGGCCTTGACGATCACGTTCAATTCGGCGACATTGCCCTCTTGAATCTGGCGATACAAATCGTCCAGTGTCACGCGAGCCGTGTTTTGCATTTGCTCTTGCTTTTCGCGGCTCATGCGCTTTTCCACGAGGTTGCGTGCACCCCGCTCGTCGTCGTACACGACAAACTGATCCCCTGCTGACGGAACGCCATTGAGTCCCTGAATCTCAACAGGCGTCGACGGTCCAGCCGTCTTCAAGCGCCGACCGGTATCGTTGACCATGGCACGCACGCGCCCGTACGTCGTACCGGCCACGACAATGTCTCCGACTTTGAGCGTTCCGTTTTGCACGAGCACTGTTGCCACCGGTCCGCGACCGCGATCGAGCTTTGCCTCGATAACCGTGCCTCGCGGCCGCCCTTCCGGATTTGCCTTAAGCTCTTGTACGTCCGCGACGAGCAGAACCATCTCAAGAAGTTCTTCCAAACCTTGTCGCTTCAGCGCGGAGATAGGTGCAAAGATGGTATCTCCGCCCCATTCTTCCGGTACTAGGCCGTACTGCGTCAACTCCTGTTTCACGCGATCCGGATTTGCATCCGGTTTATCGATCTTGTTCACCGCAACCACAATCGGCACGTTGGCCGCCTTTGCGTGGTTGATGGCCTCGACAGTCTGCGGCATGACACCATCATCTGCAGCCACGACGAGAATGGTGATATCGGTCACCTGCGCCCCGCGCGCGCGCATCGTCGTGAATGCCTCGTGCCCTGGCGTATCCAGGAACGTGATTTGACGGTCTGCAATCTCGACCTGATAAGCCCCAATATGCTGCGTGATACCGCCGGACTCCGTGGCTGTCACCTTGCTTTCACGAATTGCGTCTAGCAAGGTCGTTTTGCCGTGATCGACGTGCCCCATGATGGTCACCACGGGTGGCCGAGGCACGAGCGACGCCGGATCGTCCTCTTCCACCAGCATGTCCAATGCCTCTTCGTCGACGGGCTCAACAACGTGCAGCGTGACACCAAAGTCGGAGGCGATGAGCTCCATGGTGTCCGTATCGATTTCCTGGTTGATGGTTGCCATGACACCGAGGAGAAGTAGCTTTTTAATGAGTTCAGCCGGCTCGCGCTGCAACAGTTTCGCAAAGTCGCCGACGCTCATCGCTCCTTCGACGGTCACTTCTGTTGGCAATGGCTTGGCTTGCCCCTTGCCGTTAGCACGGCGCTTGGAGCGCTGCAGCTTTGTCTCATTAAATTCCTCGTGCCGCGCGAAACCCTGGCGATCCTTCTTATCTTTGTCCTTACGCAAACTACCGGGCGCGGTCGGCTTCGTTTGCGCGGGAGCAATCGCAGCTGCCGCTGGCCGTCCTCCTCCAGGTCGTCCGCCGCCTTGACCACCGAAACGTCCGCTCTGACCGCCGGCCGGGCGCCCCTGTCCGCCGCCGAAGCGCCCGTTATCGCGCCCACCGCGGTTGCCGAATCCACCTTGACCCTGGCTCTGACCAAAACGCCCGCCATCGCGATTGCCATCACGACTTCCGTAGTTACGGCCATCGCGACTGTTTTGACCATTCATACCCGGCCGATTCCCACTTGTCCCATCGGCTTGGCGAGGACCGCGATGGCCAAAGTTGCCGCCCTGCTGCCGATTCCGATTGTCGCGATTGTCGTTGCGGAACCCAGCGCGCTCGTCCCGCTGCCCGTTTCGATTATCACTGCGATGCTCGGCCCGGCTGTCCTCGCGGCCTTCCACGCGGCGGTCATCGCGCCGCCCTCGGTTTCTCGCATCCTCGCGACCCGCTGCATCGACATCCCGGCGGCCGCCAGGCGTACGATTTGCGTCAGCGGTGCGCTCCGGCCGCACTTCTGCCTTTGCGACCTCCGCTTCTGGTTGCTCTTCGCGGCGCTTGTGTTGCCGCTCACGAATCTCCTTTTCAGCTTCCTGTGCCCGACGCTCTGCCGCACGTTTTTTCACATCGGCAAAAAAGCTTTCAACCTTGCGGATCATGTCGTCATCCATGACGCTCATATGATTGGCCACTGGCACATCAAGCCGTCCCAAAATGGTCAATATCTCTTTGCTTGACATGTTCATTTTCTTTGCGTACTCATACACTCGAATTTTCGTCAAACGCTCCACCTCCGAGGGTTTCCCCAATCCGCGACCGCAACTTACTCGCAAAGCCATCCTCGACAATCGCGATAGCTGCAGCTTCTCTACGCCCAATCGCCTTGCCCAACTCCGCCTTGTCGCCAAATTCAACAATCGGCACGCGATAATACGACGTCTTGTCAAACATTTTTTTACGTCCGTTCAAGCCGGCATCGACCGCTACAATCACCAGCTTTGCCTGCCTACTCGAAATCGCCGCAAGAATCCGATCCTGGCCGTCGATCGCGACTCGCGCGCGCCGCGCCATGCCGAGTAGTGACAACACAGCTGCCGCATCAGGCACCGCCCGCGACCTCCCGCATCTTTTCCGCCAAAGCTTGATACACCTGGTCAGGAATACTCGTCTTCAACATGCGCTCCAATGAACGCCTTTTCTGAGCCGTTTGTAAGCAGCTTGGCTGCGGGCAGAGATAGGCACCGCGCCCGTTCTGCTTGCCGGTCGGATCGACGCGCACTTCACCTTCAGGCGTGTGCACCACCCGCACAAGTTCACGCTTCGGTTTCATCTCCTGGCAACCGACACATTTGCGCAAAGGCACTTTCCGCACCTTGTTCATGCCATCCTCCCCCTGCCCCGTACCGCTTAAGGTTCGTTCAGCCAATCGTCAGCAAGCGTGCCGACTGCGTTGTCATCACTTTCCGCGTCCTCGTCGAGGTTTGTAAACAAGTCCTCACCCGACACCTGTGACTCGCTCTTAATGTCGATCTTCCAACCGGTTAAGCGAGCGGCCAAGCGCGCATTCTGCCCCTCTTTGCCGATCGCAAGCGACAGTTGGTAATCGGGGACGATGGTCCTTGCCACTTTTTCAGCCTCAAAGATCTGTACATCGACAACTTTGGCAGGAGACAGCGCATTGGCGACAAATGTCGCTGGATCCTCGCTCCACTCAACGATATCGATCTTTTCGCCATTGAGTTCATTCACGACAGACTGTACACGGCCGCCACGCGTGCCTACGCACGCGCCAATCGGATCGACCTCAGGGTTGCGCGAGTGGACTGCGATCTTCGAGCGATATCCGGCCTCGCGCGACACGGCTTTGATTTCGACGACGCCGTCATAAATCTCAGGCACTTCCAATTCGAAGAGCCGCTTTAACAGCCCCGGGTGACTTCTTGACACGACAATTTGTGGTCCCTTCGTCGTTCGTTCGACCCGTGCGATGAACACTTTGACACGGTCTCCCAAGTGCAATTTATCGGTCGGCATCTGCTCCGATTGAGGCATGACAGCCTCCGTATCTCCGAGGTCGATATACGCGACACGCGGTTCGATGCGACTGACGATGCCACTCACGACTTCTTCTTCGCGATCAGCGAACTTTCCATAGATGACCGAACGTTCCGCTTCGCGGATCCGTTGCGTCACCACTTGCTTGGCCGTCTGAGCGGCGATCCGCCCAAAGTCGCGCGGGGTCACCTCGATTTCGACGACATCTCCCAATTGATAACTCGGATTGATATCTCTAGCCGCATCGAGTGAAATCTCCGTGCGTGTGTCTTCCGGTTCCTCGACCACCGTTTTTCGTGCGAAGACGCGAACTTCGCCAGTATCACGATGAATATCTACCCGGACGTTGCCTGCAGAGTTAAAATTGCGCTTATAACCAGAAATAAGTGCTGCTTCAATGGCCTCCAACAGAACTTCTTTATCAATGCCCTTCTCGCGGGCGAGTTGCTCCAGCGCGTCCAGAAAATCAACGTTCATAGAAGGGAACCTCCCCCTTGCATTAATCTCACGCACGCCGGCCCTGGCTGCCCCATCCCGGCGATAGCGCTCATAATTCGACGGCCAGACGCGCCAGCGCCACCTTGGCGAGCGGAACGGTGACCTTACGACTTCTCGTTTTCACACGTACGTCGAGTTCCAACTGCTCGCCGTCGTATGAAAGAAGTGTGCCTTCGAACGACTTGGATCCGTCGATGGGCTCGTATAGCGAAACATAGACATGTTCACCGATTGCTCGCTCAAAGTCTGCCGGTTTCTTCAAGGGGCGCTCTGCCCCAGGCGACGAGACCTCAAGAAAATACGATTCGGGAATCGGATCGACGATGTCCAACTGCTCTGACAGTTGCTCACTCACGCGGCTGCAGTCATCGATGTCCACGCCGCCAGGCTTATCAATGAACACTCGCAGATACCAATTGGCGCCTTCTTTTTTAAATTCCACGTCGACCAATTCAACTTGCTCTTTCTCCACAATCGGCAACACCAAACGCTCGACTATGTCCGTCACACGCTCTTTCGCCACGTGCCATCCTCCCCAAGCTCGGGCTCGGTCATCTTGCCATCGCCACGCGTACGCCAAAAAGTGCCTAGCATAAATCAAAGAGTGGGAAATAGCCCCACTCTTGTCCGTACACGGTATACGAAGCCTAACACATGCATTATACCACCTATGAAAGCTCCCTGCAAACGCGGCCAATCGCCAACTGCGTTGTAATCGCGGAGCCTTCGTGCTATCGTGTTTAGCGCAAAGTCAGTGCAAGGAGGACACCATGCAAACCGATGTAACTCGGATGCGGAACGTGGCGATTGTCGCGCACGTCGACCACGGCAAGACAAGCCTGGTTGACCAACTGCTTAAACAGTCGGGACTCTTCCGCGACAATGAGCAGATTCACGAGCGGGCGCTCGACTCCAACGACCTCGAGCGCGAACGCGGCATCACGATTCTCGCCAAAACCACATCCATACCTTATAAAGATTACCGCATCAACCTCGTCGATACACCTGGTCACGCAGACTTCAGCGGCGAAGTCGAGCGCATCGTCAAGATGGTCGACGGCGTATTGCTCGTCGTCGATGCGTTTGAAGGCGTCATGCCACAAACGCGTTTTGTACTTGAAAAGGCCCTCGCTGCCGGACTTGTACCCGTGGTCGTGGTCAATAAGATGGATCGACCCAACGCTCGCCCAGCCGAAGTCATCGATGAAGTACTGGACTTGTTTATCGATCTCGGCGCCAATGAAGATCAACTCGAATTTCCCGTCGTCTACACATCTGCAATACTCGGTACTGCGACGGACGACCCGGGTGTGCCAGGGACGAATATGGAACCGTTGTTCCACGCCATTATTGAACACATTCCAGCGCCTGGCGTCGACGTTTCGGGACCCCTACAATGGCAAGTCACGATGCTTGATTACAATGAATATTTGGGACGCATCGGCATTGGCCGCATTGCACGCGGCGTCCTGCGTCAAGGTGAAACCGTCGCCCTCATCCAACGCGACGGTACCGTCGTCCAAAAGCGCATCCAGAAGCTGTTTGCCCATCAGGGTTTGCGGCGGATCGAAGTGAATGAAGCATTTGCAGGCGATATTGTGGCGGTTGCCGGAATTCCTGAAATTATGGTGGGGGAAACCGTTGCTGATCCGGCAAATGCAGATCCATTACCGTTGCTAAGGATTGACGAACCGACTTTGGAAATGACGTTTCGCGTCAACGACAGCCCGTTCGCGGGGCGGGAAGGCACGCACGTGACGTCACGCAAGTTGCGTGAGCGACTTTTCCAAGAGCTAGAGTCCGATGTCAGCCTGCGCGTACAGGAGACAGAAGACGCCGACGTGTTTCTCGTAGCAAGCCGTGGTGAACTTCACCTATCTATCTTGATCGAAACTATGCGTCGAGAAGGCTATGAATTAGCGGTCTCGAAGCCGCATGTCATCGTCAAGGAGATCGACGGCCAGAAAATGGAGCCTATTGAAGAGTTCGTTGCGGACGTGCCATCAGATGCCGTCGGGTCCGTAATTGAATCCCTCGGCTTGCGCAAAGGCGAAATGGTAAGCCTGGAACCGACCGGTCAAGGAGATATGACGCGCCTGGTGTTCCATGTTCCGACGCGCGGACTGATTGGCTTCCGCACGGAATTCCTCACCATGACGAAGGGTTACGGAACGATGCACCACCGCTTCCATGAATATGGCCCGTGGCGCGGTTCAATCACGACACGCAGGCAGGGTGTCTTGGTCTCAATGGACACGGGTGAAGCCACAGCGTACGCGCTAGGCAATCTCGAGGACCGCGGCGTCATGTTCATCACGCCCGGAACGCCAGTATACGAAGGCATGATTGTCGGCGAACACACGCGCGAAAACGATCTGACGGTCAATGTGACCAAGGCTAAACACCAGACCAATATCCGTTCGGCCACGAAAGACGAAACCGTCCGCCTGAAGGCCGCCCGCACCCTGTCGCTGGAAGAATCCATCACCTATATAGAAGACGACGAACTGTGCGAGGTCACACCACAGGCTATTCGCCTACGCAAGCGGATCTTGAACAAGAGTGAGCGTGAAAAGGCGCAGCGGCGCACACGCCAAGAAGCATGATAAAATGAGGAAGACGGCGGGATGTCGGTTTTCCCGCCGTCCATTTTTCGATGGGAGCGTCGACGTCCTTGAAGCCCATCATTCGCCTATCCATTTGCAACATGTTGTTCTATCTTTGCTCGCAATTTTCGAACCTGTTTATCAACATTTACATCTATCAGGGGTTTTCTTCCCTACGCGTGACGGCGTTATATAACGTGGTGATGTATGTATTTTGGATCGGCGCGTTTATCGTTGGGGGCGTGATCAGCAAATCTTCGACGAAGCGCAACATCATGTTTGGGGCACTCTGGGGCATTGGCGCCATCGCGCTACTCATGATCATTCCGCACGGCATCCTGGTGCTGGATCTCGTTGTCGCTGCGATGATGGGTATTGCCTCGGGATTCTACTATATGGGGTATAATCTGGTTTTGTTCCAGTTCTCGAATGCCGGTGAGCGCGGTCAGACAATTGCTCGCTTCAACTTGGCAACCAGTTGTATCGCCGCAGCCATGCCGACACTTTCTGCGACCGTCATTCATGCCTTTGGCTACACGGCGATGTTCACCGTCGTGATCGCGATGTTTGCGGCCATTTTTGCATTGGCGCGGCCGTTCCCACGCTTGGCGTTCACGCGTACGGCGGATGTTCCCGCTGTGCCAACTCCACCTCGCCGTCGACTGCTGGGCTTTGGGCTCGGTACTTTTGCCATCGCCGTGCTCACGTGTAGCCTCTACACGTACTTCGTCAACTTCGCGGCTGGCGTATTGACCTACTCGTATGGCAGTGGGATTTTGGGAGCCGGTTGGCTGAATACCTTGTACGCCTTGCTTTCACTTGTCGTCAATCTGGTCATTGGTTATGGGATTCGCGCAAAATCGGATGCGGTCCGCCAGAATTTTGCGTGGATGGGTGGCGCCGCAGCAACGATTGGTAGCGCTTTGTTGTTCATGCATGGATCGCACCTACTCATCGCTTTTAACGTCGTCGTCAGCCTGGCGAACCCTCTCTTTTTCAGCCAGGTCAACGCCCAGCAGTTTGATGCAGTCGGTCAGCTGTTTGATAATATCGCAACTGGATTCATTGTCCGCGAAGCGCTCTATTCGGCAGCCCGTATTGGATTGTTTTTATATGTTTCTATCTTCGGGTTCACGGCGGGCAGTCTGCCCTACTTCGTGTGCATTGCGGTGCTGTGTTTGGCTCCCCTTGCCACGGTGGCCTGGAATCTGCGTGCCGTCCGCATGCCAAGCATTTTGCTTCGCTAACAAAACAGGGCGCCCGATGGACGCCCTGATGTTGATAATCCCCGTTATCCCGGATTGCGATATACCGGATACACACCTAAAGAAATCACTTCTGTACCATGTGTCGCAAGCTCCTCGACCACATGCTGCAGAGACAATTGACCCTCGTCGCACAGTCCTACCACAGACACATCCAAATAATAGACGTAGTGGCCAAGCTGGTCGCCCACCGGTCGCGACTCGAGACGCGTCAGATTTAAATTCGCCGCTGCAAACGCCTGCAGAGCACCCACCAATCCTCCTGGTCGATGCGGCACTCCGCGCAGACACAAAGATGCGGTCTCGTCTGTCCATTCAAGCGCAGTCGGCTTGGGCAGGCTCGCTTCCCGCGGACCAATCACAGCAAAACGTGTGACATTTCCTTGATGATCCTCAAGCGGAGCTTCATCGTACGCAAGGCCATAAACTGCGGCCGCACGACGGCTGCCGATGGCAACCGCTGACTTGGCAGGCTGCATGGCCACCTGCCTCACTGCTTCCGCTGTACTCGATACGGTTGACGGTACGGCGTTTGGATACCGCGCCTTCAGCGTTTGTGCGCACTGAGCCAACGCCTGCGGATGCGAGAGAACAGTGGTGACCTGAAGCGGATCGGTCCCTTCCTGATAAATAGCAAACTGATGTATAGGCTGCGTGACAGCGGCCAAAATCCCCCACGTGGGCGACGCTTGCGAAGGCGCCATACTACACGCCCGCATGACCTCGTCCCAGACCTGCCACACAGATCCCTGAATGCTGTTCTCAATTGGGACACACGCAAATGCTTCTCCCGGTGGTGATGCAAAACAAGCCGCTAGTACATCGGAAAACGTAGGCAGTGGGCACAATTCCGCAGACGCCAGGATCAATTGTTGGGCCGCAAGTGCGGATGCTTCATGGCTGTGCGTTCCTTCGGGGCCAAGGTAATAAAGTCGCATCTTGAACCTCCCGTCCGCCTATACCCGGCCGATTAAGCCTCAGTGCCGGGCTGAAAGAGCTCGAGCTGTTCGCCGTTTGGACCGGCAAAGAAAATATAGCGTGCCCGATTGCGCAACGTGGTAATTTCCGGTTCGATGAACGACACACCAAGCGCTCGCAAGCGCTCAGCCTCCGCCTCGATATCGTCCACTGTAAATGCCAAGTGGTGCACCTGACCTTCTGGCGATACGGTGACTGGATAGCCTTCAATCAATTCCAATTCGGCCGTTTGACCAGGGAAGGACAGAAATGCAAGGCGCATCCCAGGCTGATTGTGTTGGAGAATCCCTTTGAGTTCCATACCGAGAATACGCGTATAGAAATCAATGGATTCCTCTAAATTGTTGACCATGACACCTGTGTGTTCCAGTTTTCGAATCGCCATGCGTAGACCTCCTAAAACAGCGAAAGTTGATTGGTCTCAGGCAAACCTTCAAGACACCCAAGCTCGGTAAGTAGATCGACGACAGTCTTGGAGACGCGACCACGAGTCTGCAAATCTTCGAGTGAGAGAAACTCGCCTTGCTGCGCCGCTTCGTACAAATTCCGTGCAGCCGTCTCGCCCACTCCGGATATGGCAACAAACGGCGGTATGAGCGCTTGCTCGCGCTCGTCGATCAAAAAGCGAGTTGCATCCGATTTGTACAGATTGACTGGCAGGAATCTGTAACCGCGCGCAACCATCTCCAAAGCCACTTCCAAGACCGTGACGAAGCTCTTCTCCTTCGGTAAGGCCGCATTCCCCTTGCTCTCGATCTCGTCGATCTTCGCCAAAATGGCGTCTCGTCCCTTCGTCATGAGGGCAATGTCGAAGTCATCCGCGCGAACGGTGAAGTACGTTGCGTAGAATGCCAGCGGATAATGCACTTTGAACCATGCGATCCGCACGGCCATCAACACATACGCCGCTGCGTGAGCCTTCGGAAACATATACTTAATTTTCTTTCCAGACTCGATGTACCAATCTGGCACGTTGTGCTCACGCATGTATGCCTCGTCTTCCGGCTTGACACCTTTACCTTTGCGGATACCCTCCATGATCTTAAATGCCCGAGCGGGATCGAGACCTTTCTGAATCAGATAAATCATGATGTCGTCGCGGGCACAGATGACTTCGGAAAGCGTTGCGATGCCTTCCCGAATTAACGCCTGGGCATTGTTCAACCACACGTCTGTACCGTGGGAAAGGCCGGAGATGCGAACCAGTTCTGAAAACGTTGTTGGCCTCGTATCCTCAAGCATTTGACGCACAAAACGCGTCCCAAATTCGGGAATCGCATACGTTCCCGTAACAGATCTGATCTCTTCCGGCGTCACGCCAAGCGGTTCCGTACCACGGAAAAGTGCGAGCACGTCTGGATCATCGAGTGGGATAGTCTTCGGGTCAACACCGGTTAAGTCCTGCAACATACGAATCACGGTCGGATCGTCATGGCCGAGAATATCCAACTTCAGCAGACAGTTCTCAAGCCCTGAGTGGTAATCGAAGTGCGTTGTGAACGTCTCTGCACTCCGGTCGTCAGCCGGATACTGAATTGGCGTGAAGTCGTATATCTCGACGTAATTTGGGACGACCACCTGGCCGCCGGGGTGTTGGCCCGTCGTGCGCTTGACACCCGTACATCCCTGAACCAGCCGCTCGATCTCGGCATTGCGCAGAACGAGTCCCTTTTCCTCCGCGTACTTGCGAACATACCCATACGCCGTTTTTTCCGCAACCACAGAAATGGTGCCAGCGCGAAAGACGTAATCCTTGCCAAATAGCTCCTCCGTATAGCGGTGAGCACGCGGCTGATATTCTCCAGAAAAGTTGAGATCGATATCCGGAACTTTATCGCCATCGAAACCCAAAAACGTCTCGAAGGGGATATCCTGCCCATCCTTGCGCAACGATGAGCCACAACGCGGGCAGGCTTTTTCGGGCAAATCGAAGCCGGACCCATACTCGCCTTGCAGGAAAAATTCGCTGTACTGGCAGTTGGGACAGACGTAATGCGGAGGCAACGGATTAACCTCCGTAATGTCTGTCATTGTGGCAACCAGCGAGGAACCGACCGATCCTCGGCTGCCTACCAAATATCCGTCCGTCAGCGACTTGGTCACGAGCTTGTGCGCAATAAGATAAATGACCGAAAAGCCGTTCGAAATGATCGAATGAAGCTCCTTCTCGAGTCGCTTTTCAACGATTTCCGGCAGTGGGCTTCCATAAATCGCCGTAGCTTTGCGGTACGATAGCGTTCGAATCTCCTCTTCCGCACCTTCGATCACGGGTGTGTGAAGATCGTCGGGAATCGGTTTAACGTCCTCACAAAGTTGCGCCACGGCTTGTGGTTGATCGATCACAACGGAGCGAGCGTCATCTTCGCCGAGGAACGAGAACTCTGCCAACATTTCATCGGTTGTCCGAAAATACAGCGGCGGTTGCTTGGTATCCAGTTTCTGAGACTGCAAAAAAATCTCTCGATAAACATGATCATGTTCGTCCAGAAAATGCACGTCACCAGTTGCCACAACAGGCTTGTTTAGGCGTTTTCCCATATCGACGATTTGTCGCAGTAACTCGCGAACATGTTCAAACGACGGCAACACCTCATCGCGGATCAGCGGCTCGTAGTGACTGGGCGGTTGAATTTCTAGATAATCGTAAAACTCGCACAATGCCTCAATTTCATCGATGGATTTACCACGAATAAACGACTCAATAAGCTCCCCTTGCCGACAGGCCGTACCGATGAGCAACCCTTCGCGAAATTGCGCCAGTACACTTTTGGGCAAACGAGGAATGCGATGCAGATATTCCGTATTCGCCATCGACACAAGCCGGTAAAGGTTGCGCAAGCCGTCGCGATTGCGCACCAAAATGGTTGCGTGAAATGGCCGCACGCGCGCGATATCGACCTGGCCCCGCAATTGATTCAGATGCGAGAGATTGACAAGTCCGCGCTCCTTGCAATCCTTCAACATATGCAAGAAAACTTTCGCCGTCGCTTCCGAATCCGCCAATGCACGGTGGTGATTGATCAATTCTACAGAAAACTTCTGTGTCAACGTCTTGAGCTTATAGTTCTTCTCACCCGGAAATAGGGCGCGAGCCAAAGCAAGCGTATCGATGACTGGCTCTTCCCAAGCAGGCATGCCGAGCCGTTCCGCACACTGGTTCAAAAAGCCAACATCGAATTCGGCGTTATGTGCTACTAAAATCGACCCTTGCACAAACTCGCGAAATTTCGCTAGAACGTCCGCGAGTTTGGGCTGACCCTTAACCATGTCATTGGATATACCGGTCAACTCTGTGATCTTCGGTGAGAGCGGACGTTCCGGGTCGATCAGCGACGCGTATGTATCGACGATTTCCCCGCCGCGTACTTTTACTGCCGCAATTTCTATCAGCGTGTCCTCACGCGCATTCAACCCCGTCGTCTCCGTATCAAACACAACGAAGGTCGTCTCATCCGTGAACGGCTGCTCACGTTCGCGATACACCACTAAACCACCGTCGTCAACAACGTACGCCTCAACCCCAAGCAAAAGCCGGATTCCTTGTTTTTTAGCCGCTCCATAAGCCTCAGGAAAGGATTGCACGCCGCCGTGATCGGTAATCGCAATCGCCGGATGCCCCCACGCTGCCGCGCGACGCACAAGATCCGCCGCGCTGACAACCCCATCTTGCGCAGACATGACCGTATGTGCATGCAACTCGATCCGCTTGTCCTCCGCCTCGTCCCGCCGCACAGGAGCCGCTTCGGGGCGCATTGCCTGTGCCATGAAGACGATCTCTTTCGCATACGTATCAAACTGAACCTGTCCTTGCAACTTTACCCACACGCCGTCCCCGAACGTCTCAAGCGCAGCCAAGTCTTTCTCGTGTTGAACAAACATTTTCGCCGAAATGGAATCGGTGAAATCGGTAATGTTAAACTGAATAAGCGTTCTACCACTCGCCAAAGTGCGACGTTCGTGACGAAATACGCGACCAACAATGGAGGCTCTGCGCATTTCGTCAACAATCTCACGTATAGGAATAGGTTCCGGATCCGGGTACATTTGTCCAACGACTAATGGCTCGACACTTTCTGCACCGGCATCGCGTCCTGATTTATTGCCGGACCGCTCCTCCGTTTCTCGTGCTCGGATTCGCGTTTCCTCTTCCGCAAGTAACTGCTGAACTCGTTCTTCCTCTTCCGCCTGCAAGCGCGATCGCAATTCTGCAAGCTCCTCTTCACTTTCACGGCTCACATGCAATGTAAAAGAGAGAGAAAGCCCAAACACCTCTCGGCATTCACGCGTTAACCAGCCGATCACGTCCTTCTGCGTGAGCTTGTCCACCACAGCCTGGGCTGCAAAGCGCAATTCGACCTGCCCGTTTTGCTGCTCTGTCCGAGCAATCACCTGCGCTTGACACAATAGCTTTCCTGCAACGGGTTCCTTGCGACTATAACCATCGCATAAAAGCTTCGTTATCATTTGCAGTTCATTGGAAGATAGTAGATGATCCACGACACCCACGTTCCACTCACAAGTACAAGCCTCTCGAAAATGTTCACTGCAAATCTCGCGCAGGTGGTAAAGATCAAGGTAATACTGTGAGAGTTCCGATGCAAAACGCCTGCCATCGACCTCGTTCAGTGCGTTTGAGCATAGAGGATTCGCAACTTCGATCCGCACACGTCGCCCTGCCACGTCGACACGCACGCGCTTTACCCGCTCAAGTGCACGATCTGACGGCGATTGATCTAAGACAGCAGACATCTAACAGGCCCTCCTGTGCACCTAAGTAATTCAAAGAAACGCAAAACAGGGGCGACACGCTCGTCCCTGTTTTTATGGTTAAAGAAAAGCATTCCTTAAAAAAGATGCGTTACATCGCGGTATGTGATCACGACAGCGAAGAGCATCACCAATGCGAAACCGACGAAATGAACAAAACCTTCTTTTTCAGGGTCGACACGCCTTCCTCGAATCAACTCAATAACCATGAAAAGCAATCGTCCACCGTCTAGTGCCGGAATGGGAAGCAGATTAAACAACCCTAAACCAAGACTTAACGCACCTGCCACGGCAACGACATTCCAAAAACCAAACCGCAGCTGCTGTGTAATCACATGTGCAATACCAACCGGACCGGACAATGTTTGGAATTGATGGTGCACAAAGAGACCGACATAGCCGTGTACGGTAAGTGCAATATCGCGACCCAAGGCCGAGAAACCAGCAGGCACCGTGTGCACGGGATTATGTGATACTTGCGCGTCAATTCCAATAATCGGTGTCCCGTCAACCACCTTCGGCGTAACCGTTACATCTTGCGCCACTCCGTTACGCACGGCAACGACGTGAAGTGGTTGTGGCTGTCCGTTGCGATAGCGTCCGTTGCGATAGCCGTTGCGCCCCACGGCGTTCACCAGATCGCCCCACGAGTGGATCGGCTGATTATCAACCTGGGCAATCCGATCCCCGACACGTAACCCGGCTGCCTGTGCCGGCATGTGTGATTCGACCGTCCCGATTGTCGTCGTCGGTACACCTGTGTACGTGTTGACGGCAGAAAACAGGAAACCAGCCAAAAGCAAATTCATTACAGGTCCCGCCAGAATGATAGCGGCCCGCTGCCACAATGGTTTTCCCACAACTTGTTCATGCTTTTCGACAATCGGCACGGACGAACGTGCATTGAGCATTACGCGCGCGTACGGGCGAACAGGATACGTGCGCACCCCTTGCGCTGTCTGAATGGTCATTTCAAGAGCATCTGTCAAATCGGCTTTGCGTACCGTCCCCACCTCGGCTTCAGGCAAATCCTTGACATCACCAAGCGCAACAATTTCGCCAAACTCATTGACACGAAAGGCAACAGGTTGCCCTACGGGAAACCAAGCTTCCTGAGGTGCCTCGCCGGCCATTTGCACGAAACCGCCAAGCGGAAACAGGCGCACCGAGTACTCTGTGCCACCACGCTTGAACCGGCACAACTTCGGGCCAAAGCCAATAGCAAATACCGGAACCGCCACACCGCATTTCTTCGCCACATAAAAATGCCCAAACTCGTGCAGCGTGATACAGACGGCAAAAACCAAAACGATGGCGACAGCCGCCTCCAGATAGAATTCGAGGTGCGCTACGATTGGCAATCCGTCATCAACCCTTCGTCAATAAGAGTCGCGCTCGTTCCCGTGCCAGTCCATCCATGTGCAAAACGTCATCAATGGACGACGGTGATCCTGAATGCAAATCGTCGAGTACATCCGCAACAAGTGACGCGATCCGCGAATATGAAATCTGGTTTCGCAAAAACGCGTCTACAGCCACCTCGTTCGCGGCGTTCAAGACACAAGGCGCATAACCGCCGGCACGTCCCGCATCCATCGCCAACCGAAGAGCGGGAAACTTCTCGAAATCAGGCTCCTCAAAGGTCAGCCGACCAATTTCGGCAAGGTCGAGCCTTGGCCACGACAGATCAACGCGCTCCGGATATGTCACGGCATATTGGATGGGCAATCGCATGTCGTGCGTTGCCAACTGCGCCATGAGTGAACCATCTTCATACTCGACAAGTGAATGCACGATGCTCTCAGGGTGTACAAGCACAGCTATCTTATCATATGGCGCGACAAACAAATGATGCGCTTCAATGACTTCCAGCCCTTTATTCATCATCGTCGCACTGTCGACCGTGATCTTCTTACCCATGTTCCAGTTGGGATGTTTCAGAGCATCCGCGACCGTCACGGATGCCAAACGCTCGCGGGGCCATGTCCGAAATGGTCCACCCGAAGCTGTTAAAATCCAGCGTCGGACCTCCGAAGGCCGGCCACTCTGCATACATTGGTGCAAAGCACAGTGCTCACTGTCAACAGGTACGATCTCAGCGTTTGCCGCGATCGCTTCGCGCATGATGAAAGTCCCTGCGGCGACCAGACATTCTTTGTTCGCAAGCGCCAGGCGCGCACCCCGGCGCACGACGGCCATGGCCGGCAGAATACCTCGGGCGCCCATCACGGCATTGACAACCACCTGCGCAGGCGTAATTGCGCAAGCAAGCAACCCCTCGTCACCGACAAGTACCTCAGGCGCATCCGCTGTGTTCAAAAGTGCAAGCAATCGCTGCCTTGCATCGTCGTCCGCAACTGCGACAATCTGTGGATGAAAACGACGGATTTGCTCTGCCAATAATTCGACGTTGTGGCCTGCGGCAAGTCCGGCCACCTGATATGTATCCCCCAATGCGGAAAGCACCGCAAGGGTGCGAGTTCCAATCGTCCCAGTACTCCCTAAAACTGTTACATATGTCATACCCAATCAACCTCCGCCTGTCGAACCGGTCAAACGCCGAACCATCCATGCAAACCAATCTCGACCATCCACAGTGCGAACGGCGCTGCAAACAGTAAGCTGTCGATCCGATCCAATAGCCCCCCGTGCCCCGGGAGCAACTTGCCAGAATCCTTTACACCAGCGGATCGCTTGTAGGCACTTTCTATTAAATCGCCCAGCTGTCCGGTTACGGATATGAGCGCACCGAGTAACGCATACATACCGACATGCATCGGATGGGCAATCCACCCAAACACACATGCCCCAACCGCCGCTCCAACAATTCCGCCGATCATCCCACTGATGGTCTTTCCCGGACTGATGGCAGGCAGTAATTTTGGGCCGCCTAAAAACCTACCAACGAAATACGCGGCCGTATCGGACATCCATATTGCAATCAAGAAAAGCCATAGCCAGAACCAACCCACCGGAAGCTCTCGAATCCCGACGAGTGCAAAGCCACCCGCTCCGATGTACAAAGCCCCAAACACCAGCATCGAAAACGGCTTCAAATCAGCAGGGCTTCTCGTGAAAACCGGGACAGCAAAAACAATTGCAACAATTAGGTACAGTAGAAACGGGTGATACAATGCGTGTGGAAACCACTCGATCAAAGTGACGAGCAGAGCTCCAAACACAGTGGGAGGGCCATACCAACGACGTCCAAACATCACAGAAAACTCGACGACGCCGGCCACGGTGCACATCCACACCAGCCAGCGCCAGCCGATTGTACCGCCAAAGAGTAACACGAACAACACAACTAAACCTGCGATCACAGCTGTGATAACCCGCTGCTTCAACATAAGCGGACACCTACTCGATGGCGCCAAAACGGCGTTTGCGCTTTCCATAATCGGAAATTGCCTGGAACAGATCATCCCGTGTGAAATCTGGCCACAGCACTTCTGTGAACCATAATTCCGCGTACGCCGCTTGCCAAAGCAAGAAGTTGCTCAGACGGATTTCACCGCTTGTTCGTATAATCAGGTCGAGAGGAGGTAAGCCCGCCGTATCGAGGTAACGATCAAACTTCGCTTCCGTCAGGTCACCTACCGTCGCACGCCCCTCGGCAACTTCCTTCGCGTACCGCTCAATGGCCGACATCAGTTCCGTTCGCCCGCCATAATTCAGCGCAAAGTTCACCGTCATGCCGGTGTTGTGCTCGGTTCGCTGCATCGAGGTGCGAACCGTTTCCTGCGTATAAGAAGGTAGCCGCGAAGTGTCGCCTAGGAACCGAATCTTGACACCTCGTTTGATCAATTCATCGATCTCATTTCGAAAAAACTGTTCCGGCAGGCGCATTAAATACTCCACTTCGGCAACCGGCCTCTTCCAATTTTCGGTTGAGAACGCATATAACGTAACACATTCAATTCCAAAATCGTCACACGCTCGTATGGCCTCACGCATCGCCAGCATGCCCGCATGGTGTCCAGCCATACGGGGCAATCCTCGCTTCTTGGCCCAACGGCCATTACCATCCATGATAATGCCAATGTGCCTCGGTTTGACCTGGAGCGCCGGATGCTCGACTGTGGTTGCACTGGTTCTTTGACCGCGCCCAAAACTTTTAAACAAGTCTGGCATCCCCCTCAGCAACGTCGGACTTTAGACCTGCGTCACGTCCTTCTCCTTATCTTCCAACAGACTGTCGACCTGTGCAATACACTTATCCGTAATTTGTTGAATCTTGTCCATCAGACGACGAACCTCGTCTTCGGAAATATCACCGTTTTTCTCCAGTTTCTTCAATTCATCGTTTCCGTCACGGCGGACGTTGCGAATCGCTACACGTGCTTCCTCCGCCAACTTTCGAACCTGCTTCACAAGTTCCTGTCGGCGCTCCTCTGTGAGCGCAGGTACGGTTAATCGAATGACGGTCCCGTCGTTCGAAGGGTTCAAACCCAAGTCGGATTTTTGAATCGCCTTTTCGATCTCGCTGAGCATCGATTTCTCCCAGGGAGAAATCACGAGCAGGCGCGGCTCCGGCGTGGTCACACTGGCCACTTGATTGACCGGCATTTGCGAACCGTAGTAATCCACCAGCACCTTATCCAGCATGGCTGGTGTGGCTCGGCCAGCACGTACCGACGCAAATTCGCGACGGAGATTTTGAACCGCCTTATCCATGCGCTCCTGCACGCTCGAAATCAATTGTTCACGCATTCGTGTCACCCTTTCCGACAATCGTGCCAATCTTCTCACCAAGCACTGCGCGCCGAATATTACCTTCCTCATTCAGCGCAAAGACCAACAAAGGAATATCATTGTCCATACATAGCGAGGCCGCGGTCGAATCCATAACCCCCAACCCCTCGTTCAAGACCTGCATGAAGTCGAGCTCCGAATATTTGGTCGCCGTCGGATCCTTTTGCGGGTCTGCCGTATAAACACCGTCCACACCATTCTTGGCCATCAGAATAACTTCTGCTTCGATCTCGGCAGCGCGCAACGCCGCAGTTGTATCTGTGGAGAAAAACGGGTTGCCCGTCCCCCCGGCAAAGATGACGACACGGCCTTTTTCCAAATGGCGAATCGCTCGCCGGCGAATATAGGGTTCGGCTACTTCAGACATATGAATCGAACTTTGAACGCGTGTTGCCACGCCCATTTTTTCAAGCGCATCCTGAAGAGCCAACGCATTCATAACCGTCGCCAGCATCCCCATATAATCAGCCGTGGCACGATCCATACCCATCTGGCTCCCGGCCGCCCCTCGCCAGATGTTACCTGCACCTACCACAACGGCGATTTGTACATGTAATTGCGCAACCTCTGTAATTTGACGCGCAATGTTGCGAATCACAGCGGGATCGATACCAAAACCATGGTCGCCCGCCAGTGCCTCACCGCTAATTTTCAACACGATACGCCGATACTTCGGTGTCGTCACGCGCGCCCCTCCATTGTCTTCTAGGATGTTGCTACCAGACGGAACGCGAGGGAACACCCATGTGTCCCCTCGCTCTTGATCGTTCATTGACGAACTTGCGCCATGACTTCTTCTACGAAGTTTGACTCCTGTTTTTCAATACCTTCCCCGACGACGAAACGAGCAAAGCGCCGAATAGAAATGTTCTCACCAATGGTTGCAATTTTCTCCTTCAGCAACGTCTCGATCGACTTGTCAGGATCTTTTACAAACATTTGTTCCATCAGGCAATTCTCTTTGAAGAATTTATCGATTCGCCCGTCGACAATCTTGTCTACGATGTTTTCCGGACGTCCTTCGTTGAGCGTCTGAGCCCGCAGAATCTCACGTTCCTTTTGAACCACCTCGGCTGGCACTTCCTCGCGTCGAACGTACAGCGGGTTTGCCGCCGCGATATGCATCGCAATATCCTTTACGAATGTGCGGAAATCGTCGTTCTTGGCAACGAAGTCCGTTTCGCAGTTGACCTCGACCAGAACGCCAATCCGTCCACCGCCGTGAATATAGGACTCGACGATCCCTTCTGCAGCAACTCGTCCAGCCTTTTTCGCCGCAGAAGCCAAGCCGCGTTCACGGAGCACTTCCATTGCGCGTTCCATGTTTCCGTCCGCCTCGGTCAGTGCCTTTTTGCAGTCCATCATGCCCGCGCCCGTCTTCTCACGAAGTTCTTTTACCATAGCTGCTGTGATTTCTGCCATATCCGCAATTTCCTCCTAAATTCTCCGAGAATACCGACAAGCGAATTGTACGCGATGCCGGACTATGTGTAGAGCCAATGCCGACACAAAAAAGGTGACGAGAGCGCCATGCACCCGCCACCCTTCTCGTTGCATCACGCGGTGGTTTCTTCTCCTTGCGTACCTTCCAGCACCGCATCAGCCATCTTTCCGGTCAACAGGCGAACAGCACGAATCGCGTCGTCATTGCCAGGAATGACATAGTCAATTTCGTCTGGATCGCAATTCGTATCGACAATGGCCACGATTGGAATCCCTAATTTATGAGCCTCAGCAACCGCGATGCGTTCCTTGCGCGGGTCGATCACGAACATCGCCCCTGGCATCTTCGTCATGCCTTTAATGCCGCCGAGGAATTTTTCGAGGCGCTCCGCTTCTTTTTTCAAAAGAATAACTTCCTTCTTGGGAAGCACATCAAACGTTCCATCCTGCTCCATCCGCTCTAGCTCTTGCAACCTGCGGATCCGCTTTTGAATGGTATTAAAGTTCGTGAGCGTTCCCCCGAGCCAGCGCTGGTTCACATAAAACATGTTGCAGCGCTCGGCTTCTTCTTTAACAGCTTCTTGTGCTTGCTTCTTCGTACCCACAAAAAGAATGGTTTCGCCGGAAGCTGCAAGTTCGCGAACAAAGTTGTACGCTTCCTCGACTTTACGAACCGTCTTTTGCAGGTCAATGATGTATATCCCATTGCGTTCAGTAAAAATGTAACGCGCCATTTTTGGATTCCATCGACGAGTTTGGTGACCGAAATGGACTCCGGCCTCCAGCAATTGTTTCATTGAAATAATCGCCAAGCTAACTTCCTCCTTTGTGTTTGGCCGCCGAACAACTCATTCACACAGCCAACCCTTAACACGGGGCACCTGACCATGTGTCGTCGCTCGTGTGTACTCCACGTAAGTGGGCCATTGCACTGCTGAATAATATAGCACAGTTCCGCAAAATTCGGCAACCAGTTGCAAACACTAGTCTTTGCGTTGTGACGGACCGCCGGCCAGTAAGGATTTCACGACCTCAATCTGCTCGTCGGTAACGCCAAGTTGCGCACGAATCTGTGCGTACGTAGCACCCGAATTTAACATATCCAGAATGGAGAAATACACAGCCTCTGAACCTGAGTCAGAGGTAACCCTAAGACTGTTCCCTTCATCGATCGTTTCCTGCTCGGTACCCATCGCTTCCGTACTATTGGCTGCGGATACTTCATCGAGAGTTTTTACGACGGAAGGCTGGTCATGCATCCATGTCCCTAACATTTGCTCCAGCTGATCTATCCGCTTGGCCAAGTCGTGATACTTCTCGTCGAATTCTGTGTACATATCACGTAGTACCGCAATAGCCTCCGCTACGCCGGCATCTGCAGACGACGAATGTTCACCTGTCTTTCGCCGCGATGCTCCCGACGCAAAGCCGTTTGACGTCGTCATACCTTCGCGAATCCACTGAAAAAAGCCGCGCACCCCGCGATATTTGCGCCAACCGCCCGTCACAACATATAGAATGAGTACAAGTATCACGCAGACAATGGCTAGTATAACCGTCTCGATCAGATGGCAGCCTCCTTTCAATTGATAGTTACTCGTCAGCTATATTTGACGTTCATCGCCGCGTGCGGTGCGGATGAGATAGCGCCGGGAAGGCAACTCAAACCATACGGTACGGCCGACGTTCCCCCCAACATCAGCACCGGCTACAGGGATGCGCAGGCGCTCCAAATGCATGGTCACTGCTCGAACATTGCGCTCGCCAATTCTCAAGGCTTCCATTTGTAACGCCTGAAACATCTGGGATCCCCCGGCATACTTCGCGCGCAAATGTGCGTGGCTCGCCCCGTGCTCCATCAACCTTTCGTATAACCACGCGATCCCAGTGTCGGCGTACTTTTGCGGGTGAGATGGCCGTCCGTGTGGGCTCTCTGGCAGCATGATGTGCACCATCCCCGCCAACAGACGCGAATCATCATAGATAACCAATCCCACGCATGAGCCGAGGCCTGCCGTCATCAACGTCCCGGGAGTCGCTAAAATAGCCCCTTCTGCGATCCCGATGCGAATCTGTTCCTTCTCGTCAACCATGCCGTATTTTCCCTCGCAGAATATCGAGTAATACCTCTGTTCCGTCGAGATCCGGCAAGAGAAAGAAGTATGCATCGATGTTATTGCCGTCGTGGACCAGAGACGTACTGATGAGAATCGCCTGATTCTCCTCGTCGCCGCTCATCATCAGGCCAATATCCAAGAGAGCCGCCGCCATGTCGATCGCGACCGCAGGAATGGATTGGTTCAGCGAAATCCCACACAGATCCGAAATCGCTGCGACGTAGGCACCCGACAGGATATTGCCGACTTCCGCGATCGCGGATTGCTCTAACTCTGTGTACTCCTGAGCTTTTCTCGGAGCCGGCAGCAACCGCTCCAACAACCGATCCGCACTTGGCAATGACATCAGCACAAACATATTTCCAGAAATCGTGCCAAATATTCGAATGAACACGGCTGCGACAATGGTTTCTCCGCCCCCAACCACGTCGACGATTTCCGAAAATGGACAAAGTCGTGCATCCGTTACAGACATCTTGACCCGTCCGCTCAAAAGCGTTGACAGAGCCGTCGCTGCATGCCCCGCACCGATATTCCCAAATTCCCGCAAAGCATCCAGCGTCACTGGATCGACATGCAATCGTCTCATCCGTGAACCCGCTTTTCCACTTCGCGTAGTTGATCAACTTCCACGTCGGACAAAATGCGGTTCACGTTGAGCAAGACGAGCAGCCTTTCATCAAGCTGAGCCACGCCGTGCAAATAAACAGCACGCAATCCCCCAACGACTTCTGGCGGCGCCGACACCTGAGATTCATCGACCGTCACGACATCTTCCACGCTATCGACAATCATGCCGACCAACATCGCATCGACTTCGACAATGACAATGCGCATAGCGTCCGAATCCAACCGCTCTGTTGCCGACAATCCCACCCGTTCACGCAAATCGATGACAGGAGTGACCGTACCCCGCAGATTGACGACGCCTTTGATGAACGGAAGCGTCCTCGGAACGGGTGTGATATCCATCATTCGCTCAACAGAGACAACCTGCATGACAGGAGCTCCGTACAACTCTTTTCCCATCTTCATTACAACATACTGCTGAGCCATGGTTTCTCAACTCTCCCATCGATCAAAATAGTTGGCGAACATCGATGATGAGCGCCACACGGCCATCTCCGAGGATGGTCGCACCAGAAAACATCTCGACTTGTTCTAAATACCGCCCCAAGGGTTTGTTTACAATTTCCAATTCATCAACAATGTCATCGACAATCAAGGCGAGGCGGCGCTTACCCTCTTTGCAAATCACAGCATTCCACGGATAGTCTCCGCGGCAGGGGGCGTCGAAGAACCGATCGCCGAGATCGACAATCGGTACAACCCCATCGCGGTAGCGATACACCGGTTGCTCTTGTATCGAGTCGATGTCTTCAGCTGACAGCCTTGCCACCTCTTCGACACTGCCTGTTGGAATTGCATAGATATAGTTGTCAAGCTGAACAAGCATTGCCGGTAAAATGGCCAAGGTCAATGGCAATTCAATCACAAACGTCGTTCCCTGCCCTGGCACAGATCCCACGCGGATATCGCCGCCAAGGGACTCCACTTTGCCACGCACGGCGTCAAGTCCAACGCCTCGCCCCGAGATGTCGGATACTTTCTCGGCTGTGCTAAAACCAGACGCAAACAGCAAGTCGTACACCTGCGCATCCGTCCAATTCTGAGCGCTGCGCTCGTCGACCAAGCCCTTGCCAATGGCTGAATTGAGTACGCGATCGCGATCAATACCTGCCCCATCGTCTGCGACTTCCAGATATACGTGTCCGCCACTGGCATAAGCGGACAAGCGAATCGTACCTTTGCGCGGTTTCCCATTCCGTTCACGCACTTCTGGAGGCTCGAGACCATGGTCGGCCGCGTTACGCAAGAGGTGTACCAGAGCCTCGCCCATTTCGTCCATGACCGTACGGTCCATCTCCGTCTCTAAGCCAGTCATAACAAACTCAAACTCACGGCCTAACGTTTTTTGCAAATCGCGCATCATGCGAGGAAAACGTTGAAAGAGCGATTCCACTGGCATCATGCGCATTTGCATCACGCCGTCTTGCAATGAACTGGTCAACCGAGCGATTTGCTCTGTCACTTCGCGCAATGCATGATCCCCATGTTGCGCCAACAATTCCAGACGTGTTTTGGCAATGACAAGTTCGCTTAACACGTTCATAAACTCATCGATCCGCGACACCGGTACGCGCAACGTTTGATCTCGCACTTTGCCGCCGGTACTTGGTGCAGCCGGACGGTTCGCGGGCGTTTCGTTGGCTGTGGCGACCGCAGCCGTCGCAGCCGTCTCCTGACGTGCTTGGTTTATTTCGCGCTCACCACTCGCCGATACGATGCTTTCCAACTCGACGACCATGGCCGCCGCAATCTCTGAGACCTCTCGAATGGCCGTAAGTAGTGCGTCTGCATCTTCATGTGCAACCAACATGGCAAGATACGCCGTTGACGCATCAGCATCCGCTTCGAGCGCTTGCACATCCGGATAGACCGCAGCGCACTCGCCAAACGACTCAACGGCACGCTCGACCATCAGCAACCGCACAGCCTTCATCGTGCACTCCGGGGCAAAGGCGACTTGGATCACCAGCGGTTCGCGCCCGGAACGCAGGATTTCCGCCACTCGATCCCGAAAGGCCGCCGGCGGACCCGCCTCCTTTGACCGCTCCTCAGAGTTGGAATTCTGACCTTCGACGACGGCTGCCAGGCGCTGTAAGATGGCACCGTGATCGATCCCTTCTTCAGATCCACGGTCGCGAATCTGATCGAGATTGGCGGTCAAAGCGTCGATGGCAGCCAACAACGTATCGACGACCGAAGGTTGAAACTCCGTTGGATGGTTGCGTATGTGGCCCAATGCGTCTTCCATGTGATGCGTCAAATCAGCCATTGCCATAAATCCCATAGTCGCGCTCATGCCCTTAAGGGTGTGGGCAGCGCGGAACATCGCGGCCAGTGTATCATCGCTTGCGCCATCGCGTTCTAAGGCGAGGCAAAGATCATCGAGTGTCGCCAGATTGTCTTCAGACTCTGCTAAAAACGAATCAAGATATTGACTGATATCCACCCTCGTTCCTCCCTGTTCAACGACCATTAGCAAAGTGGACTTGCTCAATTAAGCAGGCGGGAATTTCATGCAGTGGGAGACGAACTGCTGCAGCACCGGATTCCCAGGCCGCACGTGGCATTCCGTAAATTGTTGCTGTCTCAGGCCCCTCCGCTATCGTAAAGCCACCTCGTTCGCGAATCGCCTTGAGCCCGACGGCGCCGTCCCGACCCATCCCCGTCAAAATCACACCAAATAGCCTAACCTTATAGGAAAGCGCTACAGCCGATGCAAACAACACATCGACCGACGGTTGATGCAGATGCCCGCCGACTTCCCTCTGCACAGACATCCGCAACGCCGCTCCCGACTCTTCGATTCGCATCTGACAGCCACCAGGGGCTACATATGCCCCTCCGGCCTCAATCACGCCACCGTCTACACCTTCCGCGACGCGCCACGCAGAGAGATCGTTTAACCTTTTCGCTAGGTTGTATGTAAAACCGGCAGGCATGTGTTGCACCACGCAACACGCCACACCAGGGAAGCAGGGCAGATGCGCGAACAGTTCAGTGAGTGCTTTCGGACCGCCCGTGGAGGCGCCAACCAGGATAAGCGTGTGCACATTGTCAGCCACCTTGATCACCGCCGCGAAATGGCCACCTTCGGCGAACAGCAAAAAGCCGTTCAAAAAATCCTAGCCCCGTCGAACTCCGAGGCACGTCGCCGGTTTTCAGTTGCAAATAGCGATCCGCAATCTGTCGATAACACAAAGCTGCTCGACTGTTGGCGCTGTGAATCATGAGCGGCACCTGACGCATGACGGCCTGTACAATCGCGCTGTCGTCCATCACATATCCTAAACTGGCAACCTCAATCGCGAGGAATTTCCCCGCCGCAAGCTGCAAACGCTGCGTGGTCTCATGACCCTCCGCCAGCGAGTGCACGCGATTGACCACCACTTTGGGCGAGACGGAAACGCCGGCCCCGGCCAGCCACTTGAGCAACGAATAACTGTCGGTTAGCGAAGTCGGTTCCGGCGTGACGACCATAACGAAGTCATCACACGTGGCGGCGATTCGGCGAATCATAGAATCCGCACCTGCAGCACAGTCGAACAATACGACATCGTACAGGCTACACAGTGTTTGCAAATCGCGCATCAAGCGGTCGGCTTCCGGGTGGTCAAAGATCGACTCCTTGAACAAGCCACTCCCACCTGACACAAACGACAAACCGTAAGGGGATTGTTCGACGATATCCTCCAAGCGGCGGTTCTCAAGCAGATCGAGCAGGCTGTATGCAGGCGCGATATTTAACAACACTTCGACATTCGCAAACCCGACATCCGCATCGATGACGACGACGCGTAGGCCACGCTGTACTAAGGCAAGGCCAAAATTGACACAAAAGTTGGACTTGCCAACACCGCCCTTGCCGCTTGCAACGGCGATCACGCGCGCTGGCTGAACGGCGGGGCGTGACAAGTCATTCATCGCTGGCATGGCGGTAGATTCGGGTAATGGCCGCCAGAATTCCATTTGTTTACGCAACCTGGAGGCTTGATCAGCCATCTCCCTCACCTCCCTGCCAACGGCTCAACAGCTGTTCGATAGAGATGATATCGATGTCATCCGGCACGTTTTGACCAGTTGTCACACAGGCAACCGGAGTCTCAAAGGTTGCCACGAGGTCTGGGATGACGCCAACGGACTGCGTCTCATCGAGCTTTGTAAACACCAGCTTATCCACACCGAGCGGCTTACACAGTTCGGCGACACGTCGGCAATCCGATGCCTTACTCGTCAGCGCGAGTACAAGAACCACTTCGTCGGGCTCTACTGACCGCAACAGTCGACGCGTTGATTCGATCACTTCTTGCTTGCGAAAGTTGCGCCCAGCGGTATCGACCAGAATTAAGTCACATGCTTCCAATTCCGCCAATGCCGCCGACAACTCGCCATCGCCATCGCCATCGGCAACAGCCAATGGAACGTTGAGGATTTCGGCATAGGTTTGCAGTTGTTGAACGGCAGCGATACGAAACGTATCTGTCGTTAAAAGTCCCACCCTACGTTGCCCTGCGAGTACATGCAAAGCGGCAATTTTCGCGATGGTTGTCGTCTTACCTACGCCAGTGGGACCTATAAAGGCGACCACCCTGCTCTCTTTGCGAATCGGGGCAGGCTGCGACAGCTCCGCAAGGTCCGATATAATGACGCGCGCAAGGAAAGGCAATGCTTCCGCCAATGACGAGACATGGGGATAAGCTTTGAGCATTGTTTGTGCCCAACGCTTGCCGTGCTGCCGTTGGATCCCTTCTTCTTCTAAATAGGCTTGCAAGGATACTTCAAGTGTTCGCCCCTCAGTGTCAGATGCTGTGAGTGCTGGTTCACGGCGTTCGGCAAGTAAAGTTTTTAGCGCAGCAAGTTCTTGAAGCACCACAGATAAGTCCATGGATCGTTCCACATTCTGATATTCACGTTTACTTTCACTGCTTTGGTACGCCGCCGCAGCCTGTCGCATACTCGCGGTAAAGGCCATAGCGTCTGGCGCCAGACCTTGTGTATTTTCATTCTGCACCCGCGGGACCGGGTCCGTGCCTGTGGCGTTGCGCCTTTCTATAACGACCTGCTGCGCGAGCGGAATGTCAGATCCCGCGGCGGCGGTAACCTCAATCCTAGTTTGCCAGCGCAATCCTAACCACTTGCGCACACGAATTTTCTTCGTGCTCAAAATGACCGCGTCTTTACCTAATTCTTTGCGAATCGAGACAACGGCTTCTGGCATATCCTTGACCACATACCGTCGAACAATCATGTCAGGTTCACCACGCCCCCACTTTGTATCTGAACGCTCGGGTCGAGCTCGCTAAAAGACAACACAGGCAAATCCGGAATGTAGCGATTGATCCAACGACGGAACGGCAAACGCAAACGCGGATGGACGACCAAGATAGGGGATTTCCCCATACTCTGCAGGCGCGTCATCTCTTCCTGAATTTTGCGGAACACCATCTGCGAACGAGACGGTTCCATGCCGATGAATGTTCCCCCGCCGTGATCGACAAGCGCCTGTTGAATTTCACCCTCAACCTCTGCGGCAAGCGTCAGAACAGTCAGTGGTTCATTGGGCGCAGCGAACTGATGACAGATTTGGCGCCCAAGCGCTTGGCGTACGCGCTCGGTCAGGACATCAATATCTTGCGTCTGCCGACCGGCATCGGCCAAGGTCTCAAGAATTGTAACGAGATCTCGAATAGATACTCCTTCTTCCAGAAGATTGCTTAAGACGTTTTGTATCTGCCCAAGTGATAACGTACTCGGATACACGTCTTCGACCACTGCAGCGTGGTTTGTTTTAAGATGATCCAGCAACGCCTTGGTCTCTTGCCGACCGAGCAACTCATGTGCGTGCTTGCGCAAGACCTCAGTCAGATGAGTGGCGATCACCGACGGCGCGTCGACTACGGTATAACCGCTGGCTTCGGCTTGGATTTTCATCTGGCCGTTGACCCACAGCGCAGGCAACCCGAAGGTCGGATCCTTCGTCGGAATTCCCTGTACGTTAGGGTTGTCCAAGCCAGGACTTAACGCCAACCAGTGTCCAATTAAAATTTCGCCCTCTGCGACCTGAACACCTTTTAATTTGATGACGTACTGTGTCGGTTTCAGTTGAACGTTGTCACGCATGCGAATCATCGGCAAAACCATTCCCAATTCGATGGCCAACTGTCGTCGAATCATGACGACACGTTCCATCAAATCGCCACCCTGTTTGGCATCGACGAGCGGAATAATGCCATATCCAAACTCAAATTCAACAGGCTCGACCGTGAGCAGCTGATATACGTTTTCCGGCTTCTTCGTTTCCGCACGCTCTGCGCGCGCTTTGGCCTCTTTCTCCTTCGTTTCGACGCGTCGCCGATTTGCCTGCAAACGCCTGGCCATAAGCGTCGCGCCACCTGAGATCGGCAAGACCGGCAAAATCCCGATGGGCGTAACAATCCCGAGCAACAAAATCGCACCCGAAACAATGTACAGTGCTCGCGAATACCCAAAAACTTGGCGCACCACGTCATCGCCCATATTGCCATCAGAGACTGCGCGAGAGACCATCAACCCGGTCGCGGTCGATAAAAGCAACGCAGGTATTTGACTGACCAACCCGTCACCGACCGACAACATGGTGTAGGTGTGTAAAGCACTTGTAAACGGCTCGTGCTTCATCGCCACAGCAATGATAAATCCAGCGACAATGTTAATCGCGACAATAAGAATGGACGCGATCGCATCACCTTTGACAAACTTGGACGCACCGTCCATTGCGCCATAAAAGTCGGCCTCACGCTCGATGTTCTGACGCCGCTGCCTTGCCTCTTGCTCGTTGATCAAACCTGCGTTCAAATCTGCATCGATAGCAATCTGTTTACCGGGCATCGCATCCAACGTGAAACGTGCCGCCACTTCCGCTACGCGCTCCGCGCCGCGGGTAATGACGATAAACTGCACGATGATGATGATAAGAAACACGATAAAGCCGACAATTGGATTCTGACCGATGACAAAGTTGCCGAAAGTATTGATGACGCTACCAGCATCACCTTGGCCGAGAATCAGCCTGGTCGTCGAAATATTGAGCGACAATCTATAAAGCGTTGTGATTAATAACATCGACGGAAACACGGAAAACTCCAGCGGTTCCTTGGCGCTCATTGCAACAAGTAGAATCGTCATGGAAAGAAAGATGTTTAAGATAATCAGAACATCGAGTAGCGGTTTCGGAACAGGAATAACAATCATGACAATCATGAAGAGTACAAAGATCATCACAATCAGATCAGTGCGTTTCACCCATTTCGCCATCGTCATCACCTCCGCCCGGTAGCGCGCATTCTATAGACGTACGCCAGCACTTCCGCAACTGCCTGATACAACTCGGCAGGCACCTGTTCGCCAATATCGACCATTCGATACAACGACTGCGCAAGGGGCTTATTCTCAACCATGGGTACGCCCGATTCTGACGCTACTACCTTAATCCGCTGAGCCAACGCGTCTGCTCCCTTGGCGACCACTTCGGGAGCGGTCATCGTTGCACCGTCATACCTGAGCGCGATCGCAAAGTGCGTAGGGTTGGTGACGACGACATCGGCCTTGGGAACCGCCTGCATCATGCGACGCATCGCGATTTGCCTCGCTCGTTTACGTATTGTCGATTTGATTTGAGGATTGCCTTCTGTATCTTTCCATTCATCTTTGACTTCCTGTTTGGTCATCCGCAAACTTTTTTCAAATGCGTAGCGCTGATACGCAAAGTCGAGTGCAGCGAGGAGAACCATCGCAACCGCGATACGAATTCCCAGCTGAAAGACAAGGGAACCGACGACAGATGGAATGGACATCACGTCCGTGTCGTCGTATCCTCGGATTTCCCCGGCCATGCGGGAGATAGAGGAATAGCTTAATGCTCCCACGATCACGAGTTTAGAGAGCGACTTTCCGAGTTCGACGAGCGAAGAAGCACTGAACAACCGCTTCACGCCGGCAGTAGGGAGAAGGCGTGAAAAATCTGGGATCAGTTGCTTTACGGTGAGCATCGGACGCACCTGCATGACTGCAACAGCTACCCCCATGACGAGGGCCGTACCGACAATGGGAGCCAAGGCCTTCAACGCACTCATCATCTGCTCGACCAAAAGTTGCTCGACTGTACCCGTAGTCCACGTCTTGGGAGGCGATGTCGAAAAATCGAGTTGAAAAATGTTCTCCCATTGTCCCCAGACCATCGGTCCAACGACGCGCAAAGCAACCAAAAGCGCTGCGAGCGCGATCGCGGACGTCAATTCCGGGCTTTTTGCAACACGCCCCTCTTTTCGCGCCTCTTCGCGCCGCCTGGGCGTGGCGCGTTCGGTGCGCTCTTCGGCAAACCTCTGCAATTGCATTACGCGCACCGTCATCCCCCCAAAACCTGCATGAACGATTGCATCTCACGAAACAAGAAGATAAAAACCTGATTAAATAGATAGACTGTTCCTGGCATGACGATGGCGAACATCGCCAACCCAGCGAACAACTTAACTGGTAGCCCAACGACGAACACATTCATTTGGGGAACCGCTCGGGACAGAAACGCGAAGGTCACGTCGCTTAAAAAAAGTGCGGCCAGCACAGGTAAGGCAATCTCTACGCCAAGGACCATCACCATTCCCATGAGCTGCAGCAATATTGCCGGCCAATTCACGGGCAAATGAGCGTGATCGACCGGAATTGCGTGAAACGACTGCAGTATGGTGAGCATCAGACCATCGAGTCCACCTAGGCCAACGAAATAAAGTGTGAGCCTTTTGC